>NZ_PJIJ01000001.1:941879-1379344 GCF_002929255.1 Arthrobacter sp. ZGTC212 | reverse complement strand
CGGAAACAACCAGTTCAACCAATTAAAATAATTGGTATCAATAAACTTGGCACACTATTGAGTTCTCAAACAACAGATGCATCCGAAATACTCGGAAAAACAAAGAATGTTTTTCTTTTCTCTTCGCTGCAGTGTTTCTTTATTCTATTTCATCCGGACCGTTTTAGCAATTCCGCGGTATTCGCGGTAATTGGCTGAAACAACCGTTTGAACCCGCCACAAAGCATTCGGATGAAATCCGCTGCTGTGTTTTTGGGCTGTTGCCGGATCCGGGAGCCTTGCCAGCGGACCATGTCCGCCAGGCACTCACCGGGGCAACTCACTAAACTTTACACAGACTTGCCGGTCCTTGCAAACCGCCGGAGTGTGACCTCCTGCACTCTGCCGGCCCCGGGGCGTCTGCGCTAAATCTGCGCGTTGCCGAACCAACTTCCAATAGTTTGCGACGGAAGTTCAGGTCCCTGCAAGTCCGGCGGCCGTTGTCTCGCTCACAGCGGATCGTTGCCCCGCAGATACTGCAGCTGGGCAGCCACTGACAGTTCCGCCGCTCCGCGGACGTTGGCCGGCACATCGGCGTAGACCAGGTCCGCCACCTCGGAAACGGAGGCTCCTTCTCCTGCTTCCTCCAGCGCGGCGCGAATCTGCTCCAAACGCTCCTGACGGTGGTCCCGGTAGGTCAGGACCACTGTGCTGAGGTCAGAGAGCACGGGCCCGTGCGCCGGCAGCACCGTTGCATGCCCCAGCTCTGACAACCGTTCCAGGCTGGCGAAATAGTCTCCGAGTGTTCCGTCCGGGAAGTCCAGAACTGTGGTGCCGCGCCCCAGGATCGTGTCGCCGGTCAGGACGGATCCGCCCGGCCCGTCGGCGGGAAGGTGGAAGCAGACGGAATCCGAGGTGTGGCCGGGGGTGGCCAGGACCGTGATGTCCACTCCCCCGGCGTGCACCACTTCACCATCAACGAGCGGATCTCCGTCCACGCAGTAGGCAGGGTGGAAGGCACGGACAGGCGCCCCGGTCATTTCGGCAAACCGTACGCTTGCCTCGGTGTGGTCGGGGTGCCGGTGTGTAATGAGGACCAGTTCCACAGTCCCGGCGGACGCCAGCAGCTGCAGGTGCGCTTCATCCAGGGGCCCCGGGTCCACCACCACCACATGGTCTGAATCCTCGGCAGCAATGACATAGCTGTTGGTTCCCTCCAGACTCATGGGACCGGGGTTCGGCGCCAGGGCAAAGCGGGTCAGCGGGCTGCTGCGGGTCAGGGTGGTGGTGGACATCGGGTTCCTTTGTTGAGCCGGGGTTTAGGCCAGTCGGGTCAGCCAGCCGTGGGTATCTTCCACGGTGCCGGTCTGAACGCCCAGAAGCTGTTCGCGGATGGACATGGTGACCGGGCCGGCAACGGCGTCGGCCGATCCAATGGTCTCGGTTTCAGTCTTTAGTTCGCCCACCGGCGTGATGACAGCAGCAGTGCCGCACGCGAAGACCTCGGTGATGTCACCGGAGGCCACGCCGTCGCGCCATTCATCCAAGGTGATCTTCCGTTCCTGGACGTCCAGTCCGCGATCGCGGCCCAGCTGGATCACGGAGGAGCGGGTAACGCCGTGCAGGATGGTGCCGGACAGTGCCGGCGTGACCAGGCTGCCGTCTTTGAAGACAAAGAAGACGTTCATCCCGCCGAGTTCTTCCACCGCGTTGTCATTGGCCGCGTCAAGGAACAGCACCTGCTTGCAGCCGTGCGCCTCGCCTTCCATCTGGGCGATCAGGGAAGCAGCGTAATTGCCGCCGCACTTGGCTTCGCCGGTGCCGCCGATGCCGGCGCGGGCGTACCTGGTGGAGAGCCAGATGGATACGGGCTTCAGTTCGCCGCCGAAGTAGTTGCCGGCGGGCGAGGCGATGACACGGTAGGACACCTCGCGTGCCGGGCGAACGCCGAGGAACGCTTCGGTGGCGATCATGAACGGGCGCAGGTAGAGCGCGGCGCCGTCGCCTTCGGGGATCCAGTCCGAATCCACCGACACCAGCCGGCGGAGCGATTCCATGAACAGCTCTTCAGGCAGTTCCGGCAGGGCAAGACGGAGGGCGGAGAGGTTCATGCGGGCGGCGTTGGCTTCCGGGCGGAACGTCCACACCGAGCCGTCGGCATGCCGGTACGCCTTGAGACCCTCGAAGATCTCCTGGCCGTAGTGCAGCACGGCCGCGGCCGGATCCATGGCGATGGGACCGTACGGTTCAATCCGGGCGTTCTGCCAGATACCGGTGCCGGTTTCATCGGCCTTGTAGTCGATGACCGCGGTGTGGTCCGTGAAGTAGTCTCCGAATCCGGGGTTGGCCAGTATGGCCGCACGCTCCTGCGCCGACTTTGGGTGGGCAGAGAGCTGCTGGGAGAATTCCAGAGCGCTGACAGACATTTTTCCTCCACGGTGGGCGGCGCGGGCCGTCCGACGAATTGGTTATTGATACTCCCCGAGCTTATGACACCGCTGCGGCTATCGCATTGCCGACTTCCGCCGTCGTGCGCGGTTCCCCGGTGCGTGCGGCGAGGTCCTCCTCCACCGCCTGTTCCACGCGGGCGGCTTCTTTTTCCAGCCCGAGGTGGCGCAGCAGCAGCGCCGCGGAGAGGATGGCTGCCGTGGGGTCGGCTTTCTGCTGGCCCGCGATGTCAGGGGCGGAACCGTGCACCGGTTCAAACATGGAGGGAAAGGTGCCGTCCATGTTGATGTTGCCGGATGCTGCCAGTCCGATGCCGCCGGTCACAGCAGCAGCCAGGTCCGTGATGATGTCGCCGAAGAGGTTGTCCGTGACGATCACGTCAAAACGTGAGGGATCAGTCACCAGGAAAATGGTGGCCGCGTCCACGTGCAGGTAGTCGTGGCTGACCTCGGGGAATTCGACGGCGACGCGTTCCACGGTGCGCTTCCAGAGCCTGCCGGCGTAGACCAGCACGTTGTGCTTGTGCACCAGGGTGAGTTTTTTGCGCGGACGCTCGCTGGCGCGCCGGAACGCATCCCGGACCACGCGTTCCACGCCGTAGGCGGTGTTCAGGGAGACCTCGGTGGCAACTTCGTGCGGAGTTCCTTCGCGGAGCACTCCCCCGTTGCCGGTGTACGGGCCTTCGGTGCCTTCGCGGACCACAATGAAATCCACGGTGCCGGGGTTGGCCAGCGGGCTGGCGACCCCGGGGTAGAGCCGGGACGGACGCAGATTCACGTAGTGGTCCAGGCTGAAGCGCAGCTTGAGCAGCATTTCCCGCTCCAGAAGCCCGGACGGAATGCTCTTATCCCCCGGAGCCGCCCCGACGGCGCCGAACAGGATGGCGTCATGGCCCTTGAGCGCTTCCAGGGTGGAGTCCGGCAGGGTTTCACCCGTGGCCAGCCAGTGCTCGGCGCCAAGCGGATACTCAGTCAGCTCGAGGCGCACGGGGCCGCCGTCCGTCACCGCAAGGAGTACCTTAACGGCCTCGGCAGTGACTTCAGGACCGATGCCGTCACCGGGAATGACGGCCAGGGAAACAGTGGAGGACTCTTCGCTCATGCCGCCATTCTAGGAAGGGTGTCCATATCGCGGGCAAACCGTTCCACATGCTGGACGCTTCCGGAGATCAGCCCCTGGCATGAGGACCTGCAGGCGGGTCAGGCCCTAAAGTTGTTGTCCATGCTCGTGCACCGCCGAATCCAAGCCTGGCTGCAGGCCAATCCCTTCAAGGTAGACACCACTCTCATGCTTTTCGGTGTGCTCTTCTTTGTGCTTTCGGCAACGGCGGTCGGAAGCCCGCATCCGGTATTCGACATCGTCGTGTCCCTGGGCATTGTGGTGCCCCTGGCATGGCGCCGGACCCGGCCGGTGCTGTCCGGCAGCATCACCGCCTTTTTCTGTTTAATGCAGGTAATTTTCAGCGGTTTCCCCCTGCCGGCGGACATCGTGGTCCTGGCAACGGTCTATGCGCTGGCCGCCTATGCACCGCGCTGGGCGAGCCTGGGCGGGTTGGCCCTGGCGCTGATCGGCGGGATGCTGTTTGTTTTCCGCTACTTCGCCAACCCCTTTGAGGGCCTTGGGACCATGACCGCGGCCATGTTCGTCTTCAACGTCATTGCCTTTGACGCCGTCATCCTGGTGGCCTGGACCTTCGGCGACCTGGCCCGCACCCGCAGATTGGCCCTCCAGGCACTGGAGGACAGGGCACGACGGCTGGAGACCGAGCGGCAGCAGGAACGCGATCTCGCCGCCGCTGACGAGCGCTCCCACATTGCCCGGGAAATGCACGACATTGTGGCCCATTCCCTTTCGGTCATCATCACCCAGGCGGACGGCGCCCGGTACGCGAGCGCCCAGGATCCCGAAATTGCCGTCAAGACTCTCGGTACCATCGCGGAGACGGGCCGCGGATCGCTGCGTGAAATGCGGCGCCTGCTCGGGGTGCTGCGCGGCGACGAGCTGGCTTCCACGCGCCCGCTGCCCTCGCTGGCCGACGTCGATTCCCTGGTGGACGCGGTCAAACGCGCCGGCCTGGAGGTGAGCGTGCATCGGACGGGAGCCATGCGGCGCCAGCTTCCCGCCGGAGCGGAGCTCACCGCGTACCGGGTCATCCAGGAGTCACTCACCAACGTGCTCAAGCACGCCGGCCCATCGGTGCGGGCGGACGTGGAGCTGGAGTGGACGTCCCGCGGCCTGGAGGTCCGGGTGTTCGACGACGGACGCGGCGCCGGCGCGGATGCCGCGCCGCCGGCTCCCCCGGCCGCCGGTTCCGGCCAGGGCATCAATGGCATGACGGAGCGGGTGGCCCTCTACGATGGAAAACTGGTGGCCGCACCCGCAGTCGGCGGAGGATTCCGCGTTACCGCATTCATTCCCTATACGGAGGCCTGAGCATGACCGGCACCCTGTCCAACCCTTCCGGCAGCGACATCCCCGAGCCCGCGCCCATCCGGGTGGCCCTGGTCGATGACCAGCAGCTGGTCCGCGGCGGCTTCAAGATGCTGATCAATTCCCAGCCCGATCTGACCGTGGTGGCCGAGGCAGGCAACGGCGAGGAAGCGGTGCGCGCGCTCTCCGCCGTGCGCGCCGACGTCGTCCTCATGGACGTGCGCATGCCCGGGATGGACGGCATCGAGGCAACCTCCCGGATCCTGGAGCGCGCCGCGGCGCAGCCCAAGGGATCCAGCGACGCCGAGCTCAAGGTGGTGGTACTGACCACCTTCGACCTGGACGAGTACGCGCTGTCCGCGATCCGCGCCGGAGCCAGCGGGTTCCTGCTCAAGGACGCCCCGCCGGAAGAACTCCTCGACGCCATCCGCACCGTGTACCGCGGCGACGCGGTGATTGCGCCGTCGACCACCCGCAGGCTGCTGGACCATGTGGCTCCCCTGCTCCGCGAGCCCACCGCCGAGGTCAGCCGGCATGCGGCCGACGTCGAACGCCTCACCCCCCGCGAGCGCGAAGTCTTCGGACTGATCGCGCAGGGACTCTCCAATCCGGAAATCGCCGCGCACCTGTTCCTCTCTGACGCCACAGTGAAAACGCACGTGGGCCACATCTTGGCTAAGCTCGGCGCCCGGGACCGCGTGCAGGCTGTGGTGATTGCCTACGAAACCGGTATCGTCGCACCGTAGTTCCTTCGTGCCCTGCCGGCGGCAGACCCCCCACCAGGAGGTGACCATGGCCAGTGAAGACGATGTCCGTTCCTTCTGCCTTGGGCTGCCCGGAGTCACCGAACGCCTCAGCTGGCAGCAGCCCGCGTGGTTTGCGCGGACTCTGATGGCGCGTATCTGGGATGACGGGGTCCTGACCGTCAAGTCTCCGGAACGGGAGGCACTTGCGGGCACCAGCCCGGACACCTTCTTTTGGACGCCGCACCACGACCGTTCCCCGCTCTTGGTGCTGGTGCGGCTGGACCGGGTGGACCGCGGTGGACTCGAGGAACTGCTGCTGGAGTCCTACCAACTGGCAGGCCCGCTTCCACCCACGGTATGAGACGGAGCCGGGCTGATCCCCGCCCCTCCTCCGATGCTCCGGCAGCCGGCCGAGACATAACGTAGTGGGTATGACAACCCTTACTGAGAAATCTTCCGTGCCCGGCGGCACCACGGCCGCCGCTGCCGCACGGTCCCTGAACAAGACTTACGGCTCCGGCGACACCGCCGTCCACGCACTGTCCGACGTTGACGTCACCTTTGAAGCCGGAACCTTCACCGCCATCATGGGACCGTCCGGATCCGGCAAATCCACCCTCATGCACTGCCTCGCGGGACTGGACACGGCTGACTCGGGCAGGATCTGGATCGGGGACACGGAGATCACATCCCTGAAGGACGCCGAGCTGACCCGCCTGCGCCGCGACAGCGTGGGCTTTGTGTTCCAGTCCTTCAACCTGGTGCCCACCCTCACGGCCGAACAGAACATCACGCTGCCCGTGGCCCTGGCCAACGGCAAGGTGGACCAGTCATGGCTGGAGTACATCACGGAGACCCTGGGCCTGACCGGCCGGCTCAAGCACCGCCCCCACGAGCTCTCCGGCGGACAGCAGCAGCGCGTCGCCGTCGCCCGCGCCCTGCTGACCCGCCCTCATGTGGTCTTCGGCGACGAGCCCACCGGCAACCTGGATTCGAAGTCCGGCGCCGAGGTACTCTCCCTGCTGCGCCGCTCCACCCGGGAAATGGGCCAGAGCATCATTATGGTCACCCACGATCCGGTGGCTGCTTCCTACGCCGACCGCGTGGTCCTGATGAACGATGGCGCGCTGGTGGGGGAACTGGCCAACCCGACGCCGGAGACCGTGCTCGCAGCCCTGACCAAACTGGGAGCCTGAGCATGCTGCAGGTAGCCCTGGCGCAGGTGCGCCTCAACGCCCGCCGGTTCATCGCCGTCTCACTTGCCGTGATGATCGCCGTCGGATTCCTGACCGCCACGCTGGTCATCAACTCCTCGTCAAAAGCCTCGCTGACCCAGAGCGTGGGTGAGGGTTTCCGGAACGCGGATCTGGTCCTCAACGGAAACCTGTACCGCGCCGACCCGGTGGTGCTGAACGAAGACACAGTCGACGTCGTCCGCGACCTTCCCGGGGTGGAGGGCAGCTATGCCGTTCACCGGGGCTACGCCAGCTTTGGCACGGGTCGGGACACGGTATTTGCCCAGGTCAACAGCATTCCCGAGTACACACCGCTCTTCCCCGGGGAAGTCATCGACGGTTCACTGCCGGTATCCGACGGCGAAGTTGCCGTGGACAGTGACACCGCAGAGCGCCAGGGCCTCTCGAAAGGCTCGGTACTGAACCTCACGGGCGGCCCCGATGAATCTGCGGCACAGCTGACCGTCACTGCCCTGGTTGCACCCTCCAACGATCCGACCAGCATGGGCACCCCCCAGCTCTACGCCGCCGGTGCCACCGCGGCGTTGTTCGCCAACACCGAAGACGGGTTCGACACCATCCAGCTGGCACTGGCCGACGGCGCCAAGGCGGACGAGGTACGGGCCACCGTGGAGCAGGAACTTTCAGCCGCCGGCATGGACGAAGTTGTTGTCCGCACCGCCCCGGAACAGACCGACGCCGTCGTAGCCATGTACACCGGCGGAGACGACGCCCTGACCCTCATCCTGCTGGCCTTCGCCGCCGTAGCCGTGCTGGTCTGTGCCCTGGTGGTCTCCAACACCTTCTCCGTACTGGTGGCCCAGCGCACCCGCGAACTTGCCCTGCTGCGCTGCATTGGTGCCGAACGTTCACAGATCCGCCGCTCCGTCCTCGCGGAAGCCCTGATCGTGGGCATCGTGGCGTCAGTTGCCGGTGTCGTGGCCGCCGTGGCCCTGGTGGGCGGCATCATCGCCTACCTGCAGACCATTCCTGAAAGCGGCTTCGCCACGCTGGCGGTCTCCCCTGTGTCGGTTGTCGTTGGCCTGCTGGTCGGCGTCCTGATGACTGTCCTGGCCGCACTGGTTCCGGCCCGTGCCGCCACCGCGGTTGCCCCGCTGGCTGCCCTGCGGCCTGCCGAAGACGTGCGGGCCGGAACGAAACGCGGCCGGGTCCGCCTGATCGCCGGGCTGGTGCTGCTGGCCGGCGGAGCTGCCCTCCTGGCAGCCGGCGCCATGTCCGCGGATCTCATGGTGGCGCTTCCCGGCGGCATCCTCAGCTTCGTGGGCGTGCTGATGTGCGCCACCCTGTTTGTTCCGTCGCTGGTGCGGGCTGTCGGTTCGCTGGCCGCACCGCTGGGTGTGCCCGGAAAACTCGCTGCCGTCAACGCCGTCCGGAATCCCCAGCGCACCTCGGCCACGGCGTCCGCCCTCCTGATCGGCGTCACCCTCGTGACCATGATGATGACCGGAGCCGCAACCGTACGGACTTCCCTGGACAGTATGCTGGCCGGGGAGTTCCCGGTGGATGTGAGCGTGGCCGGCCAGGACCGTCCGTTTACCGCAGCTGATGCGGATACCGCCCGTGCCGTGGACGGAGTGCAGGACGCCGTCCTGGTACCTGTGGCAGGGACCACCGATACGAAGGACTGGGGGGCGTACGACGTCTACGCGCTGGACCCTGCCGACGCGGCAAAGGTCCTGCAGGATTCCAACCTGGTCCTGGCGGATGACACCATCCTGATGCCGCAGGGCGTCAAGGACGAAACCCTGACGGTTGCCGGGGCAACCTCCAGCGTGGAGCTGAAGGTCCTGGTCTCGGAGGACAAAATGCTGCGTCCGCTGATCACGTCCGACACGGCCGCGGCCCTGGGCGGCCCCGCGCCGGTAGCCGCTTCCGCGGACTACGTTCCGATGCCGCAGCTCTGGCTGTCCGTGGAGGACGGTTTGAATACCACTGCCCTGATCGATCTGCGTGCCGAGCTGGCTGAACGGCTGGACGTGGAGGAGTACACCGTGAACGGTTCCGCGATTGAGCGCGCCGCCTACGAACAGGTCATCAATGTCCTGCTGATGGTGGTCACCGGGCTGCTGGGCGTCGCCGTGGTGATTGCCCTGGTGGGCGTGGCCAACACGCTGTCCCTGTCAGTCCTGGAACGCACCCGCGAATCCTCATTGCTGCGGGCACTGGGCCTGACCCGCGGACAGCTGCGCGGCATGCTGGCGCTGGAAGCCGTCCTCATTGCAGGAGTCGCGGCGCTGATGGGCAGCGTGCTGGGATCGGTGTACGGCTGGCTCGGAGCACAGTCGGCGCTGGGCTCCTTTGCCTCCGTGGCGCTCTCACTCCCGTGGCTGCAGCTGCTCGGCGTCCTGGCCGTGGCACTGTTGGCCGGACTGGCCGCCTCGGTCCTCCCGGCCCGCCGTGCCGCCCGCCTCTCCCCGGTGGCTGGACTGGCCGCCGACTAACCGCCGCTGCGGGTTCCCCGACGGGTCACGCCGCCTGGGAACTCGCGGCAGGTAGGGTGATCTGACAGGATAGTAAGCAAGCTGATCAGCATGAGTCGAAGGAGTATGAGATGTCCAATCCCGGGGCCGCCTGGAAACCCAAGCATGCATCCCTGTCCGCATATCTGGATGACCATCTGCTGGGCGCTGAAACCGGGGTTCGGTTGTTCAGCGCAGCCCGCCGAACCTGGGAAGGGTCCGAGTACGAGCAGACCTTCGCTGACCTGGAGTCCGAAATCGCCGGGGAACGGGACGAGCTGGAGCAGTTGATGCTGGTTTTGGGCTACCAGCGGAGCAAGTTCAAGAAGGCCCTGGCGATGGCCGGCGCCGTAACCGGGAAGCTGGGACCGATCAATCCGCTCAGCACCGGAGGCGGCACCACGGGCCAGTTTGAACTGGAAACCCTGCAGTCCATCGTCCGGGCCAAGGAGTGCCTGTGGCGGACCCTGCTGGCCTTGTCCGCGCACGACCACAGGTTCAATCCGGCCCGGCTTCAGGAAATGATCGAGATGGCCGGCCGGCAGCAGGATGCTGTGGCCCGGGTGATGGAGGAAACCGCACCGGCCCGGTTCCTGACGGGTACCCTCGCCGCGCATTCCTAAAACTCCAGCGCTTCATCCAACGAAAGAGTGCCCTTTTGACCAGGTCAGAAGGGCACTCTTTGGCTGTTAATCCGGGTGTTTGCCGGTTGCGTTACTCGGCGGGTTCCTCATACTTCGGGAAGATCGGCGCGGGAGCCGGCAGCGGTGTACCCGGGACCAGCGGCGTGGCGATGGCACTGAACTGCCGCGCGTCGTCGTCGTTCTGGCCGAGCACCGTCAGCAGCTTGGCTGCGCTGTCGGGCATCACCGGCTGGATCAGGATGGCCACAATGCGCAGCACCTCCAGCGTTACGTACAGCACCGTGTTCATGCGTTCGACGTCGGTCTTCCGCAGCACCCAGGGTGCCTGCTCGGCGAAGTAGGCGTTGGTGTCGCCGAGGACCTTCCAGGTGGCTTCGAGCGCACCGTGGAAGTCCTGAACGTCGTAGGCCTTGCGGGAGATCTCCAGGAGTTCGCCGGCGGCGGCCAGGATGGCCTTGTCCTCGTCGGTGAATTCTCCCGGCTGCGGAACTGCGGCGCCGCAGTTCTTTGCCACCATGGACAGCGAGCGCTGGGCCAGGTTGCCCAGGTTGTTGGCGAGGTCCGAGTTCATCCGGCCCACCACGGCCTCGTGGCTGTAGGAGCCGTCCCCGCCGAAAGGCACTTCGCGCAGCAGGAAGAACCGCACTGAGTCCAGACCGTACTGGTCCGCCCATTCCTTGGGCGCCACCACGTTGCCCAGGGACTTGGACATCTTCACGCCCTTGTTGTGCAGGAACCCGTGGATCATCACGCGCTTGGGCAGTTCCAGGTCCGCGGACATGAGGAACGCGGGCCAGAAGATGGCGTGGAAACGGGAGATGTCCTTGCCGATCACGTGGACATCGGCCGGCCAGTACTTCTGAAAGGACTCCGACTCGGTGTCAGGGAAGCCGACGCCGGTGAGGTAGTTCGTGAGGGCATCCACCCACACGTACATCACGTGCTCCGGGTTGCCCGGAACCGGAACGCCCCAGTCAAAGGTGGTGCGGGAAATCGACAGGTCCTCGAGTCCGCCCTTGACGAAGCTGATGACCTCGTTGAACTTGGACTGCGGCGCGGCGAAGGTCGGCTGGGCCTCATACAGTGCCAGCAGCTTGTCCTGGTACGCGGAGAGGCGGAAGAAATAGCTTTCTTCCTCGGTCCACGTCACCTCGGTGTCCGTCTCCTTCGAATACCGGATGCCGTCTTCGCGGACTTCGGTTTCATCGTCGGTGTAGTACGCCTCGTCCCGGACCGAGTACCAGCCGGCGTACTTGGAGAGGTAAATGTCGCCCTTCTCTTCCATCCGCTTCCAGATGGCCTGCGCCGCGGCGTAGTGGTCCTTGTCCGTGGTGCGGATGAAGCGGTCATGGGAAATGTTCAGGTCCCGGCTCATCTGCTGGAACGCTGAGGAGTTGCGGTCCGCCAGCTCCTTGGCGGTGATGCCTTCCTTGTCCGCCGACTGCTGCATCTTCAGGCCGTGCTCATCGGTGCCGGTCATGAAGAAGACGTCGTACCCGTCCAGGCGCTTGAAGCGGGCCATGGCGTCGGTGGCGATGGCCTCGTAGGCATGGCCGATATGGGGCACTCCGTTGGGATAGGAGATGGCCGTGGTGATGTAGAACGGGGTCTGGGAATCGGAAGAAGTCACATAAGAAAATTACCCTGTTTCGCCTGCGCTTGTCGCTTCGGTCCGTTCAAGCCCCGATGCCGGAGCGCGCCTGCCGGGCGGCACCGCGGCGTTCGGCCCGTGTTTGATACCCCGGAGTGTCGAGCCTGGCGTAATGACCCAGGCCGAGAAGGGCGAGGGTGTAGAAACAGCTGATGGTGCAGGCAGTACCGACAACGGCCCGGTACGGCAGCCAGGAGTCCCCCTGGGGCAGGATGGCGAACTCCGCCCCGATGCACGCTGCAAGCAGGACCGCGAAGAGAAGCTCCGCCGTCATCCTCAGCTTTGGTTGCCGGTAGCGCGGGGACAGCAGGAGCAGCAGGGGCGCAACGGGCATAAGCCACACCGCTTCGTTGATCCAGACGGTGGCGACCAGCAGAAACGCCGCCACTGCGCTTCCGGCATAGAGCAGGACGAACTTCCAGCCCTTCGGCAATCCTCCCCGAACCCCGTAGAGAGCCGTCAACAATGCCCAGGGCGGGAGAGCAGCGTGCACGAGTTCCATGGGACCGGCCGGGATCAGACACAGCAGCAGGGCTGACGGAACCAGGTAAACCGTCAGCCGAACTCCCGCGGCAGGCGGGCGGACGGGTGCAAAAACCATCAGCCCGGTCAGGAGCACTGCCAGGGCAAACACCAGACGGTAGACCAGGAATTCAGTGCTCCGGTGGTCCAGTCCGGAAGAGGCCAGCGTGTTGATGAAGACGGCGGCATAGACGCCAATTCCCACCAGCAGCAGGGAGGCCATGGTCCATGACCGAGCGAGCGGTGTTGCGGCCTGCTCCGCCGGAAGCTGTGACATGGGCCCAGTCTAGGTGCGTTCAGGGCAGACTACCGGGGCATCCAGCGGCCCCTGGCTAAGACTCACCGTCCAGGACACCCGTCAGGACCGGGCCCGTCGCCGCGAGTCCCGCGCGCACCAGCGCCACCCCGGCAGCAACCGACGCCGCCAGGAAGATCATGGACACCGGCGCGAACAGCACCGCGGCTCCGGTGAGCGGGAAGAGCAGCAGGGCAGGCACCGCCGTAGACACCGCGCTCACCAGCAGAAGCGGCTGCATGACGGCTCCAATGCGGGCATCGTCGATGACGCTGCGCGGCATCCCCATCCGGTCCAGGCTGCGGTACAGGTCCGCACGGTCCAGCACGGTGGCGGCCTGGTTGATGCCGGCCGAGCAGGCGACCATGAGGAATCCGGCAACCACGGTGATCAGGACGCCCGTCATTACGTCTCCAGGCAGGAAATCCTCAGGTCCCTCCGCCTGCACCCCCTGCAGGACCGAGGCACCCGCTCCGGCAACGACGGCGGTGAAGCAAACCATGGACAGTGCGCTGACCTGCCGCCAGGCCGCTTTGGGCGCGTCCAGCACAATCCGGGCGGCAAGCAGGGCCTGCGGCGTTGCCGCCCGGCGCAGCCGTCGGCGGGCCGAGACAGCCACCAGCCACGGCCCCACCAGGTTCAGGACCGCCAGCCCGGCGGCAAAGGCACCGAACAAAACGGCCAGTGCCAGGGCGGCCACAGCAATGGGAGTCATCAGGGCGAGGACACAGCCGGCAATGATGACCACCGCCGCCACGGCCCGGCGCCCCCGCACCTTTTGCGGCACGGCACGGGTGCGGACGCCAAGCGGCGAAACCGTCACCCGGCGCAGGCCGACGGCGGAGCTGACTGCCGCCAGGAGCACCACCGCCAGCACCGTTGCGGCACCGGCCGCCGGGTGCAGCCAGTAGGCAGCGCCCAGCGCCGCACCGCGGAAATGAATCAGCTGGATAAACGGCGCGAGCACCAGATAGCCGGCCACGCCTCCCAGGGCGCCCGCGAATGCCTGGGCGCTGGCCTCCAGAACCGTCACCCGGCGGACCGTCTTTGCGGAAGCACCCAGCAGGCGCAGGGTTGAGAGGTGCTCGTCGCGGCGGCGGGCGGAGAGCCGCGCAGCCGAACCTCCCAGTGTGATCAGGGGAAGCACCAGCAAAATGAGGGCAAAGCACGCGAGCAGCAGGTACAGGTCACCCTCCTCGTCCCCCCACTGCAGGAAGGACAGGGCACCGGCGAGGACCGTCAGCAGCAAGGTGGTGACCACGGCGAAGGACGCGGCCGGCAGCAGAGCCGCTGTTCGCCCGGCGGTACCGGGGCGGTTCAGCAGCCAGGTAATCCGCAGGGGTACAGCCAGCGGAGAGGAGTCCACCGCACGGACCAGGGCGGAGGCCACGGCGCTCATCGGCGGATTCCCGCGGCGCCGGCGGTGTCCGCCACCACGACGCCGTCGGCCAGGGTGATGATCCGGCTGCACCAGCGGGCAACGTCGGCATCATGGGTGACAACCACCAGTGCCCGTCCGGTTCCCTGCACCGTTTGCAGCAGCTGTCCCATGACTTCTGCTGAAGTGCGGGAGTCCAGAGCGCCCGTGGGTTCGTCAGCGAACAGCATCCGGGCGCCGGTGACCTGTGCCCGGGCGATGGCTACCCGCTGCGCCTGTCCCCCGGAAAGCTCACCGATCCGCCGTTCCTCCATGCCGGCCAGTCCCAGGGCGGCCAATGCGCCGGCTGCAGCCTGTTCCGCCTCCCGGCGGGCCGTGCCGTCAAGCATGAGGGCCAGGGCCACGTTCTCCCCGGCGGTGAGCTCGGGTATGAGCAGCCCCTGCTGGAACACGAAGCCGAACTCCCGCCGGCGCAGGGCGGACCGGGCGTCGTCGTTCAGGGCTGTGACCTCGATCGGCAGCGCAGTATCCCGGAACAACCGCACCCGTCCGGCGTCGGGCGAGATGATGCCGGCCAGGCAGTGCAGGAGCGTGGTTTTTCCGGAGCCGGAGGCTCCCATGACGGCGAGGGACTCTCCGGGGCGGACAGTGAGGCTGACCCCTGCCAGGGCCGGAGCGCCGTCGTACGTCTTTACAAGGTTCTCGGCCGCCAGCAGGGGCGCACCGGACATGGATGCAGTCATGCCTCCATGTTGTCCCGCCGCGGGTAGGCGGCGCCTCGGAGCCCGGCATGAACTCCGTGCCAGGCGCCTCCTACCCTGGGCGGACCCGGCAGGGCTGTCAGCCCTGCAGATCAACCTCGCGGACCACGGTGGCACCGATTTCGGTGCGCAGTGTTTCCAGCACGTCCTGCGGAACGGAGGAATCCACGGTCAGCAGTGACAGGGCCTGGCCGCCCTCGGTGTTGCGGGCCACCTGCATGCCGGCAATGTTGATGTTCTTCTCCCCCAGGACCCGGCCCAGGGCGCCGATGACGCCGGGGCGGTCGGCGTAGATGAGCACCAGCAGGTGCTCGCTGATCGGGATCTCGAGGTCATAACCGTTGACGCCCACAAGCTTTTCGATCTGCTTGGGCCCGGTTAGGGTACCGGCGACTTCCAGCTGGGTGCCGTCCGAAAGGGCGCCGCGGATGGTCAGTACGTTGCGGTAGTCATCCACATCGGGGGTCTTGAGCAGACGGACCTCTATGCCGCGCTGCTCGGCCAGGACCGGAGCGTTCACATAGGAGACCTGCTCGGAGACGATGTCCGTGAAGATGCCCTTGAGTGCTGCCAGTTCCAGGGCCTTGACGTCCAGCGCGGCGATCTCGCCGGCCACCTCAATGTCGATGGCGGTGACGGAGTCGGAGGAGAGCGCGGTGAAGATGCGTCCCAGCTTTTCGATGAGCGGGATGCCCGGGCGGACGTCCTCGGCGATGATGCCGCCGGCCACGTTCACGGCGTCGGGCACCAGTTCGCCGGCGAGGGCCAGACGGACCGATTTGGCGACGGAGACGCCGGCCTTTTCCTGGGCTTCCTCGGTGGAGGCGCCCAGATGAGGGGTGACAATGACGTTGTCCAGGGCCTGGAACGGCAGGTCGGTGGAGGGTTCCTTCACGAAGACGTCCACACCGGCACCGGCGATCTTGCCCTCGGTCAGCGCGGCGTAGAGGGCATCCTCATCCACCAGACCGCCGCGGGCCACGTTCACCACGTAGGCGGTGTCCTTCATCTTGTCGAAGGCCTCGGCGCCGAGCATCCCCACCGTCTCGGGGGTCTTGGGCATGTGGATGGTGACAAAGTCAGCCTGCTCCAGCAGCTCGTCCAGCGTCACCAGGCGGACATTCAGCTGGGCGGCGCGGGCCGGGGTGATGTACGGGTCATAGGCGAGGATTTCGGTGCCGAAGCCCTGCAGCCGGGCGGCCACCAGGGCTCCGATGCGGCCCAGCCCGATGATGCCGATCTTCTTTTCGAACAGCTCAATGCCGGAGTACTTGGAGCGCTTCCACTCGCCGCCCTTGAGGGCTGCACTGGCCTGCGGAATGTGGCGGGCCAGGGAAAGGATGTGTCCGACGGTCAGTTCCGCGGCGGAGATGATGTTCGACGTCGGGGCGTTGACCACCATGACACCGGCCTGGGTGGCGGCCTTGATGTCCACGTTGTCCAGGCCGACACCGGCCCGGGCAATGACCTTGAGGTTCTTCGCGGCAGCGATGGCTTCGGCGTCCACCTGGGTGGCCGAGCGCACCAGGATGGCATCCACGTCCGCAATGGCGGAGAGCAGCTGCGTCCGGTCCGCTCCGTTGGTGGAACGGATCTCAAAGTCCGGACCCAGGGCCTGGACTGTGGCCGGGGAAAGTTCTTCCGCAATAAGTACGACGGGCTTGGTGGCTGTCACCGGTGACCTCTTTAGCTGTGGTGGATTCTGGTGGGGATCTTGGTGAAACCTTTTTCTGCGCAAAGAGGCCGGGACCCGTTCAACCGGGCCCGGCCTCTTTACCGAAACGGCTTGCTCTTGCGAGCTTATCGTTTCGCTGTTGGGCGCACTCAATCGTGTGCCCTGTGTTACCGGCAGGTTACCGGCCTCCGTTTAGCGGGATCTGCCTAGCGGGAGACGGAGCCTTCGGTGTAATCGTCGTCCGACTTGATCCAGGAGAAGAGCTTGCGCAGTTCGCGGCCGGTGGCCTCGATCGGGTGGTCTTCGCCCTTCTGGCGCAGTGCCTTGAACTCCGTAGCGTCGGCGTCCTGGTCATCGATGAAGCGCTTGGCGAAGGCACCGTTCTGGATGTCAGCCAGGACGGCCTTCATGTTTTCCTTCACGCTCTCGTCAATGACGCGGGGTCCGGAAACGTAGTCGCCGTACTCGGCGGTGTCCGAAACGCTCCAGCGCTGCTTGGCGATGCCGCCTTCGACCATCAGGTCAACAATGAGCTTGAGCTCGTGCAGCACCTCGAAGTACGCGACCTCGGGCTTGTAGCCGGCTTCGGTCAGGGTCTCGAAGCCGTACTGGATCAGCTGTGATGCACCGCCGCAGAGGACAGCCTGCTCGCCGAAGAGGTCAGTTTCGGTCTCTTCGGTGAAGGTGGTCTCGATGACGCCGGCGCGGGTGCCGCCAATGGCCTTGGCGTAGGACAGGGCCAGTTCCTTGGCCTTGCCGGAGGGGTTCTGCTCGACGGCGATGAGGTCGGGAACACCGCGGCCGGCTTCGAATTCGCGGCGCACAATGTGGCCCGGACCCTTGGGGGCAACAAGCGCGACGTCGACGTCCGCCGGCGGCTGGATGTAGCCGTAACGGATGTTGAAGCCGTGGCCGAAGAACAGGGCGTCGCCGGCCTGCAGGTTCGGGGCGATCTCTTCGGCGTACACGAAGCGCTGGACCTGGTCCGGGGTGAGCACCATGATGAGGTCAGCCTCGGCAACGGCGTCGGCAACGCTGAGGACACGCAGGCCCTCAGCTTCGGCCTTGGCGCGGGACTTCGAGCCTTCCTTGAGGCCAACGCGGACGTCAACGCCGGAATCGCGCAGGCTGAGAGCGTGGGCGTGGCCCTGGCTTCCGTAGCCGATGACCGCGACGGTACGTCCCTGGATGATGGACAGGTCGGCGTCGTCGTCGTAATACATGTCAGTCACAGTGTTCTCCTACTGAAGTTTGTTGCTGGGTTCTTGGATAAAGGTTTGAAGCGGAACTGCAGCGAAAGCCTAGGCGGTGCGCAGGTGCGCGCGGTCGCCCATGGACTTGGAGCCGCGGCCGATGGCCAGCGTTCCGGATTGAACTATTTCGCGGATGCCAAAGGGTTCAAGCACTGCAAGGAGTGCATTGAGCTTTTCGGCGGTGCCTGTGGCTTCAACGATCAGCGAGTCGGTGGACACGTCAACCACTGAAGAACGGAACAGCTCGGCTGCCTGGGTTACCTGCAGCCGGGTTGCGGCATCCGCGCGAACCTTGACCAAGATGTGGTCGCGTTGCACGGAAGACTCGGGAACCAGCTCAACAATCTTGATGACATTGACGAGCTTGTTCAGTTGTTTGGTGACCTGTTCCAGCAGGTCACCCTCGGCCTCGACCACCACGGTGATGCGGGACAGTCCCGGCACCTCCGAGGGGCCGACAGCCAAAGAATTGATGTTGAATGCCCGGCGGGCAAACAGGGACGCGACGCGGGTCAGGACACCGGGAACGTCTTCAACCAGTACGGAAAGGGTGTGGCGTGCCATGGCCCTAGTCCTCCTCTTCCCAGGTGGGTGTCATGTTGCGGGCAATCTGGATCAGGTCATTGGAAACGCCGGAGGGAACCATCGGCCACACCATTGAGTCGCGGCTGACCACAAAGTCAATGACCACCGGGCGGTCGTTGATCGCCAGGGCCTGGCGGATCGTATCGTCAATGTCCTCTTCGCGCTCGCACCGCAGTCCGGCGCAGCCGTAGGCGTCCGCAAGCTTCACGAAGTCCGGAACGCGGACGGTGTCATGGCCCGTGTTCAGGTCCGTGTTGGAGTAGCGGGACTCGTAGAAGAGGGTCTGCCACTGCCGCACCATGCCCAGGGAGGAGTTGTTGATGATGGCAACCTTGATCGGGATCTTGTTGATCAGGCAGGTGGCCAGTTCCTGGTTGGTCATCTGGAAGCAGCCGTCGCCGTCGATGGCCCAGACCACGCGGTCCGGGTTGCCGACCTTGGCGCCCATGGCTGCGGGCACCGAGTAGCCCATGGTGCCCAGCCCGCCGGAGTTCAGCCAGGCGCGGGGACGTTCGTACTTGATGAACTGGGCGGCCCACATCTGGTGCTGGCCCACGCCGGCCACGTACACGCCTTCCGGTCCGGTGAGCGCACCGATGCGCTCGATGACCTTCTGCGGGGCAATATGGCCGTCCTCGGGTTCGCTGTAACCCATGGGGTAGATCTCGCGCAGGCGGTCAATGACTTCCCACCAGGGGGCAATGTCGGGGCGCTCGACGGCGAACTGAGCCCGTACGGCGTCGGACAGTTCAGGCAGGATCTCCTTGACCGAGCCCACAATCGGCACGTCCGCCGGCCGGTTCTTGGAGATTTCGGCGGGATCGATGTCCGCGTGGATGACCTTCGCCCCGGGGGCAAAGGAGGACAGCACGCCGGTGACGCGGTCATCGAAGCGGGCACCGAGGGTGATAAGCAGGTCCGACTGCTGCAGGGCCGTGACCGCCGAGACGGAACCGTGCATGCCGGGCATGCCCGCGTGCTGACGGTGCGAATCGGGGAAGACGCCGCGGGCCTGCAGCGTGGTGACGACGGGCGCACCCACCAGCTCGGCCAGTTCCAGCAGCTCTGCAGAGGCATCAGCCTTCAGCACGCCGCCGCCAACGTAGAACACGGGACGGTGCGAGGCCGCGATCAGGCGTGCGGCTTCGCGCACCTGCTTGGAGTGTCCGCGCACCACGGTGCGGTAGCCGGGCAGGTCAATCCGGGGCGGCCAGGAGAACATGGTCTTGGCCTGCTGGGCGTCCTTGGAGATGTCCACCAGCACCGGTCCGGGGCGGCCGCTGGTGGCAATGTGGAAGGCCTCGGCCAGGACACGGGGGATGTCATCCGCGTTGGTGACCAGGTAGGAATGCTTGGTGATGGGCATGGTGATGCCCACGATGTCCGCTTCCTGGAAGGCGTCGCTGCCGATGAAGGCGCTGGAGACCTGGCCTGTGATGGCAACCATGGGAACCGAGTCCATGTGTGCGTCTGCGAGGGCGGTCACCAGGTTGGTGGCACCGGGCCCGGACGTGGCGATGCAGACTCCGGCACGGCCGGTAACCATGGCGTAACCCTCTGCGGCGTGTCCGGCTCCCTGTTCGTGGCGGACCAGGATGTGCCGGAGCTTGGTGGAATCCATGAGCGGGTCATACGTCGGAAGGATTGCGCCGCCGGGCAGGCCGAAGATGTCCTCAACGCCCAGCTCTTCCAGCGCCCGGACAATAGCCTTGGAGCCGGTCATCTCGGTGGGCGGAACAACATTGTTGGAGCCCTGCACCCGGGTGTCCACGGCTTCGGACGGAACGGAAACGGAAGAGGCAACATCACGCGTCTTGGCAGCGGCTGCCTTGGCGGCAACGCTGGCCTTGTTGGCCATCAGCGACGGGCTGATTGGCGATCCCTTACTCATAAATTCTTCCTTACGGATACTTATTCATGTGATCTGCTGCGGCGGCCGGCCGGACGATTAGCCCGGGACGGCTTTTCTGCTTTGTCTGAAGCCAATAAAAAAACCCCTCGTGCCGGTTGGCTCCGTAGGGGTTCGCGCGTGACGTTCTTGCAAGCTCGGCGGTTAGGCCACGCGCTTGATAAGGACGACGGGTACGATCTGCATGCCCTTCAGTCTTCCCGTCCCCTGCGGGGGTGTCAAACTTATGAGACTTCCGTCTCATTATGTGGACAACGTGTCCGTTCTTTGGACGCCCAGTTCCCCTGGTTCCCTGCCCGCCCAAGGCGGCAGGGCTTAATAAGGTTGAAAACCCTAAGGGGCCCCAGGCAGCAGGCGCTCCGGCGCCTGCTGCCTGGGGAGGGTTTTCAACCGCAGTAAGCGCCGGTGGAGGCAGAGTTGACCAGTTTGGTGTACTTGCCCAGCACGCCGGTGGTGAACTTGCCCGGCAGCGGCTTCCAGCCAACCTTGCGCGCTTCCAGCTCGGACTCGTCGACCAGCAGGTCGAAGCTGCGCGCGGCGATGTCCACGCGGATCCGGTCGCCGTCCTTCACGAAGGCAATAGGACCGCCGTCGACCGCTTCCGGCGCCACATGGCCGATACACAGGCCCGTGGTGCCGCCGGAGAACCGGCCGTCGGTGAGCAGCAGGACGTCCTTGCCCAGGCCCGCTCCCTTGATGGCACCGGTGATGGCAAGCATTTCGCGCATGCCCGGTCCGCCCTTGGGGCCCTCGTAGCGGATGACGACGACGTCGCCGGCGTGGATTTCTCCGTTGTCCAGGGCATCCAGTGCACCCTGTTCACGTTCGAACACGCGGGCGGTGCCTTCGAAGACGTCGGCGTCAAAGCCGGCGCTCTTCACGACGGCGCCTTCCGGCGCCATGGAACCGTGCAGGATGGTGATGCCGCCGGTCTTGTGGATGGGGTTGTCCATGGCGCGCAGGACCTTGCCGTCGGGATCCGGCGGATTGATGGAGGCCAGGTTTTCCGCAACGGTCTTGCCCGTGACGGTGAGGCAGTCGCCGTGGATCAGGCCGGCGTCGAGCAGTGCCTTCATGATCACCGGCACGCCGCCGATCTTGTCGACGTCGTGCATCACGTACCGGCCGAAGGGCTTCAGGTCCCCCAGGTGCGGAATCCGGTCACCGATGCGGTTGAAGTCCTCCAGCGTGAGGTCTACATGAGCTTCGCGGGCGATGGCCAGCAGGTGCAGGACGGCGTTGGTGGAACCGCCGAAGGCCATGGTGACGGCGATGGCGTTTTCGAAGGCCTTTTTGGTCATGATGTCGCGGGCGGTGATGCCCTTGCGCAGCAGGTTGACCACGGCTTCGCCGGACTTGCGGGCGAACTCGTCGCGCCGGCGGTCGGCCGAGGGCGGCGCGGCGGAACCGGGAAGGGACATACCCAGTGCTTCACCGATGCAGGCCATGGTGTTGGCCGTGTACATGCCGCCACAGGCGCCTTCGCCCGGGCAGATGGCACGTTCGATGGTGTCCAGGTCCTTGAGGCTCATCTTGCCGGCGGCGCAGGCACCCACAGCTTCAAAGGCGTCGATGAGCGTCACTTCCCGCTCGGTGCCGTCTTCCATCTTGGCGAAGCCGGGCATGATGGAACCGGCGTACAGGAAGACGCTGGAGAGATCCAGCCGCGCGGCAGCCATCAGCATGCCGGGCAGGGACTTGTCGCAGCCGGCCAGGAGGATCGATCCGTCCAGGCGCTCGGCCATCATCACGGTTTCCACGGAGTCGGCGATGACTTCACGCGACACCAGGGAGAAGTGCATGCCCTCATGTCCCATGGAAATGCCGTCGGACACCGAGATGGTGCCGAACTGCATGGGGAAACCGCCGCCGGCGTGGACGCCTTCCTTGGCACCCTGGGCCAGGCGGTTCAGGGACAGGTTGCAGGGGGTGATTTCATTCCAGGAACTGGCGACGCCGATCTGCGGCTTTGCGAAATCGTCGTCCCCCATTCCGACGGCCCGGAACATGCCGCGGGCCGGGGCTGCATGGATCCCGTCCGTGACGACTCGGCTGCGGGGTTTGATGTCAGGGGTATTCTCCACACTCATGTTCCGATCTTAGGACCTATCGGAGGCCGTTCCGGGGCATGTGACGGATGCATGCCCCGGTTGTTACGGCGCGTGAAGAGCACGTGACAAGTGGATGACCAACCAGGGCGTTGCCGTGGCGGGCTTCCATTGTCCGGGGCTGATGTTCATAGACTGGGCAAATGACTTCGGCACCAGAATTCCGCGACCAGCCCTCAAGCGATGACATCAAGGCTGTGCTCCGGCATGTGTTTGAATCTCAGATCCCCAACTATGGGGACTACAACCTGGTCTGCGCCGTCCCGGGCGGAGACGATGCCGAAACCTACTATGTGGTGGGTTACCGGTGGCGCCCCGCAGAGCTGGTGTTCGCGCCGTTCGATCCCGAAACGCTGTCCGGCACGGAAGCTCCCACAGCAGTCAATTCGACCAACCTCTCCCACACTGATGAAGTGAATTCAGGAGACTACGAAGTGGGAACGAACACCGGGCGCCTTTTCCGGTTCCGGGTGCTGTCCACGGCTTTGCTGCCAAAAAACAGCGACGGCGGAGAGCGCCGGATCATCGAACAGGCCGGGGACCTGGAGGATTTCAGCGCTTTTCTCGACCACTTCCTGACTCTGGCCTGACGCCGGGCCTGGCCGCGCCCAGCCCCGGCAGGCTCAAGCCCACGGCCCCCGCAGGACAAGGTTCATTGGTTCCTCGCCCCGGGCCAGCCGGTCCACCTGTTCTTTGAGCAGCTTGCGGATGCGCCGCACAAAGGCCTCGGTGTTTCCTCCGACATGCGGGGTGATGATCGCGTTGGGTGCCTTCCACAGCGGATGATCCGCCGGCAGCGGCTCCGGATCGACGACGTCGAGCGCGGCTGACAAACGGCCCGAGACCACCTCCGCAGTGAGCGCGTCCGTATCAACGACGGCGCCGCGCGCCACGTTCACGACCAGCGCCCCGTCAGGCAGCGCCGCCAGGACGTCACGGCCAATGAGGTGCCGCGTTTGCTCGTTCAGCGGTGTGATGACCACCAGGACATCCGCTGTGGCAGCGAGTTCGGCCAGTTCATCGACCCCGTGCACCAATCCGTGCTCATCGGTGCGTGCCCGGCTTCCCACCCGGGTCAGTTCAACTTCGAAGGGCTCGAGCCGGCGCGCGATGGCGGATCCGATTCCGCCCACACCCACCATCAACACCCTGGAGTCGGCCAGTCCGCGGTAACGCCTGCTGCCCCACGTGCCGGTCTGCGCATTGCGCACGGCGTCATCAACTCCGCGCAGACTGGCCAGCATCAGGGTCAGTGCAAGTTCCGCGGTCCCGGCCGCATGGACGCCCGCAGCGCTGGCGACGGCAACGCCGGGGCCGGCGAGTTCCGGCAGCCCGTCATATCCGGTGGTCTGGGCCTGAATCATCCTGAGGTTGGGTACGCGGCCCAGTGCCTCGCCCCAATCGTTTCCCGCCGCGTACGGCAGGACGACGGCGTCAATCTCGCCGTAGGTTAGCCCGCTGGGCTCCCCCACCAGGTCCCAGACGCCGGCGCGGAAGCCGTCAGGCAAAGGTTCCAGCGCATCGAGGAGATCTTCGCTGGGCACGGTCAGGGTGCGGACGGGGCGGAATTGCTCATTCATGCCTGACAGCCTAGCCCCGGGGCTGCTCCGCACCGTGCACTCTGGACACCGCTGCGGCGCCGCCGTAACGTCGAAGACCGGTTCAGTGTTGTTGTCCCCGCGGGCCATGCCTGCTGCGGCACACCAGTGGAAGGGCGGGTTGAGTGAAACGCTTGTCTCGGCTTACAACGTCCGCAGCTGCCGCTGCCGGACTGAGTGCCGGTGCCGCTTTTGCCCTGCTGAGGCGGCTCCTGAACAACAAGGTAGTGGAGCAGGCCGGCGGCCTCCCGGTCACCCCGGTCCCCCGCGACACCGTTTCAGCCACTGCCGCGCAGGACCCGGAGGACCCGGACGAGCCGGCTTCCGGGTCCCCCGGACTTCCCTCCCGAACGTGGATTGTTGATAACAGTGCGGATTGGGACGGCAGTCCGCTGGAACTCGTGGTTCCGGCGGGCCGACACAGGAAGGCAGGTACGCCCAATCCCTGAAATTTCCACCCGATTTCTCTTTTCCCCGGAAGTACTGGTAATGTTTCATGTCGTTGCGGAGAGCAAATCGAGCAAAAAAGCACGGTTGACACTCTGAGACAAATGCACCTCTAGCTCAATTGGCAGAGCATCTGACTCTTAATCAGAGGGTTCCGGGTTCAAGTCCCGGGGGGTGCACCAATGAGAACCCCGACTGTTTGGCATTATGACCAAGCAGCCGGGGTTTTTCTTTTGTCCGGGAGATCTCCGGCGCACCCCCGTACCGGTCAAGCTGCGCATCCGCTGCTCGCCGCATACCGCGAATGCAGGGACGCCGTATGAACTGCGTCTCAATTGCCCGATTCCACGCCCCCGCGTTCGCGGTCGGGGAAAAAGGCTGGTAATGTTGTCTGTCGTTGCGGATGACAAATCGCCGGTTTGACCGGCGGTACGGCGTCCCGGCAAGATGCACCTCTAGCTCAATTGGCAGAGCATCTGACTCTTAATCAGAGGGTTCCGGGTTCAAGTCCCGGGGGGTGCACCACGTCAAGGAGAGCGGTTCTGTCCGGTGAATGCCGGCGGGGCCGCTCTCCTTTTTGGTTGGCAGGGTGTGGGTCGGCACAGGGTGTTGGTCGGCACGACCCCCGCCTCTTTTGAACCCTCCTGCCGCCGGCAACCCGGACCGGCTGGCTTTAAACAGGAAAGGCACGCTTCCCGTCAGGGTGCGTGCCTTTCTGTAATTGTTACCTCAGAGATACCAGGCCCGGGGTTATTTTCCCGCCTCAACGCCTTCGGTTTTGCCGGACGCCTCGCTCTGGACCTCGCCCGCCGGATCGATCGGAGCTGCAATGGCTTCGATTTCCTCCGGGGCCACCGCCGGAATAGGCAGCCCGGGTACATCCACGGCAAGTTGCCACCGGGAATTGCCCAGCTCGCGGATAACGTTGCGCAGCTGTCCGCGCAGTTCGGGCGACATGAGTTCCTGGCCCTCGGTCAGCGTGCGCTCAATATCCTGGGCTTCCTGCAGCGCTTCATGGCCCTGCGGGGTAATGGACACCATGTGGCTGCGGCGGTCCAGGTCATTGCGGACGCGGGTTACGTGTCCGTGAGCTTCAAGCCGGGAGAGAGTCTTACCCATGGTCTGCGCCTGCACGCGGACAATTTGCGCAAGGCGTGCCTGCGTCATGGGTCCCTGGGATTCAAGGACTCCAAGCGCGATCACTCCCGCGTGGGTGACACCTATCCGGACCAGCCTCTCATTCCAGGCATGTTCGACCAGACGTGCGGCCGTAGACAAGAGGCGACCAGTGGGCCAGTGCTCCATATCGGGCATAAAACAGAACTCTTCCTTTCAGGGTGAGGAGGCATCGGCCGATCGGATAACCTGCAAATCCACCACCTACTATGATAGTCACCATGGCCTCCCACTGTCTCGCCGAGGCGTGGTGAGCCGCGCATTGATACCAAGGAGAGACCTATGACCCGCCTGTCCCCCGGTGAAACAGCCCCGGACTTCACCCTTCCGGCCACAAACTCGACTTCCGTGTCGCTCTCCGGATTCCGCGGACGCAGCACCATCGTGTACTTCTACCCCGCCGCCGCCACCCCGGGCTGCACCAAGGAAGCCTGCGACTTCCGGGACAACCTGAACAGCCTGCAGGACGCCGGGTACGCCGTCGTCGGCATCTCTCCGGACCCGGTGCCCAAGCTGGAGAAGTTTGCCGAGGCGGAGAACCTCAACTTCCCCCTGCTTTCCGATCCCGACCACGCCGTGGCCGAAGCATACGGAGCCTGGGGCGAGAAAAAGAACTACGGCAAGACCTATGAGGGCCTGATCCGGTCAACCGTGGTGGTGGACCCGGAAGGCAAAGTCTCCCTCGCACAGTACAACGTGAAAGCCACCGGCCACGTTGCCAAACTATCCCGTGATCTGGGACTCGCCTAACCTCGGGTACACTGGAGGCTGGTTTTAGGGCTTTGCGCAACAACTGCGGCAACATCCTGAAAGCAGTGCGCGCGAGTGGCGGAATTGGTAGACGCGCTGGATTTAGGTTCCAGTGTCTTCGGACGTGTGGGTTCAAGTCCCTCCTCGCGCACCAAAGGGAATCGTCGAGACATCGTTTCCGGATGAGTCGCGACACAGGTAACACCCCGGTCTTCGGACCGGGGTGTTTTCTTTTGCCCCTGCCCCCTCCTGCCCCTTCCTCCCCCGGCCGTCCGCAGCCTGTGACGCGGGTCAAAACTTTTCCGGTATTCCACCCATCCGGCTCCGGACTCCGGCCGAAGACCTTCTGAGACCTCGCACCAAGAGGTGTTCACACCAACCACGAGGTTCCGCCGCAACGGGGGCTCTCGCCAGAAGGAGAAAATCATGGCTTTCAAAACCCGCCGAAACATGTCCATCCTCGGAATCGCCGCTGTCTCCATGCTGGGCATGGCCGCCTGCAGCACCGACTCCACCGACACCTCATCAACGAGTTCCGAATCAGGCATGGCATCAGAGTCCAGCATGTCCCCCTCGGCTTCGGAATCCATGAGCTCCGACCCCGGCGCCAGCGAGTCCATGAGCGCTGACCCGGCGGCCAACCTGGTGGGCGCCAGCTGCGCCGACTACGCAGCGGCCGTTCCCGAAGGCGCCGGCTCCATTGAAGGAATGTCCCTTGATCCGGTGGTCACCGCCGCTTCCAACAACCCCATGCTCACCACCCTTACGTCTGCGGTCTCCGGCGAGCTAAACCCGGATGTGAATCTCGTGGACACCCTCAACGGCTCCGAGTTCACCGTCTTCGCCCCCACCGATGATGCCTTTGCCAAGCTGGATCCGGCCACCGTGGAGGCGCTGAAGGCTGATCCGGAACTGCTCTCCAGCATCCTGACCTACCACGTGGTTCCCGGCCAGATGACACCCGATGAACTGTCCGGCTCATACGCCACCGTCAACGGCGAAGAAGTTGAGGTCACCGGTTCCGGAGACAGCCTCATGGTCAACGACGCCACAGTGGTTTGCGGCGGCGTCCAGACCGAAAACGCCACCGTTTACCTGCTGGACACCGTCCTGATGCCCGGAATGTAACCAAAGCGGCCGGTTAGCGCCGGCAGGCTGTGCCGACCTTCGCAGCCGAGCAAAAGGCGGGTGCCCCTCCGGGTGCCCGCCTTTTGTGTGCCCGTCCCGCCTCCTGTGTGACCGAATTGTGACCGCGCCGCCGGGCGTTCAAATACCGTCGGAATCCCGGTCACCCATTAGGCTCTGGTCCATACGTTTGTGTCACACGACACACATCGGATGACACGCCCCGCACGGCACCCGCCACACGCACGGGTATCTCTCGCCCCAGAGGAGTACGACCATGTCATATGCCGGCCGATCTACGAGCGGTTCGCGCCCCAAACGGCGCGCCGCGGCCATCACCACAGGGATCGCGCTCAGCGCCCTGATTCTCTCGGGCTGTGCCCAGAGCGAGCGCGACGAAGGAACGGGCGACGCCGGGGCGTCGTCGGACGTTGACGGAACCTTTGTGTTCGCAGCGTCCTCGGATCCCAAGTCGCTGGACCCCGCCTTCGCTTCCGACGGCGAGTCCTTCCGCGTCAGCCGCCAGATCTTCGAGGGCCTGGTGGGCGTCAAGCCGGGCACCGCGGATCCGGAGCCGCTGCTGGCCAAGTCCTGGGAGACTTCCGAGGACGCCCTGACGTACACCTTCGAGCTGCAGGACGGCGTCACCTTCCACGACGGCACCGCTTTCAACGCTGAAGCCGTTTGCGCCAACTTTGACCGCTGGTACAACTTCACGGGTATCCAGCAGGCCGAGAGCCTGGCCTACTACTACAGCAAGCTCTTCAAGGGCTTCGCCGATACCCCGGAAACCGCCACCTACGAGTCCTGCGAAGCCACGGGCGACACCGAAGCCGTAGTCACGCTGGCCAAGCCGTTCGCCGGGTTTATCGCTGCATTGTCGCTGCCGGCCTTCTCCATGCAGAGCCCGACGGCGATGGAAAAGTATGCGGCCAACGAAGCCTCCGGCACGGCCGAAGCTCCCACGCTGACCGAGTACGCCAAGAGCTATCCCACCGGGACCGGTCCGTTCAAGTTCGAGAGCTGGGAAGTGGGCAATCAGGTCACCCTCTCCGCCTATGACGACTACTGGGGCGAGCAGGGCCAGGTCACGGACATTATCTTCCGCGTCATCGACGATCCCAACTCCCGCCGCCAGTCCCTCGAGGCGGGCACCATTGACGGCTACGACCTCGTGGCTCCGGCCGATACAAAGTCCCTGGCTGATGCCGGATACAACGTCATGGCCCGCGAGCCGTTTACCATCCTCTACCTCGGGATGAACCAAAAGGTGGAGCAGCTGGCGAACCCGCTGGTTCGTCAGGCTATTGCCCACGCCATCGACAAGCAGGCGCTGGTGGACCAGACCCTGCCCGAGGGCACCAAGGTGGCTTCCCAGTTCATCCCCGACATGGTCAACGGCTACAACGAAGACGTCACCGAATACGAATACGATCCCGAGAAAGCCAAGTCCCTGCTGGCAGAGGCCGGCTACCCGGACGGCTTCACCTTGGACTTCAACTACCCGACCAACGTTTCCCGTCCGTACATGCCGACGCCGGAGCAGGTCTACACCAACATCACCGCCCAGCTCGAAGAAGTGGGCATCACCGTCAATCCCCAGCCGAACAAGTGGTCCCCGGATTACCTGGACCGCGTCCAGGCCTCCGAAGACCACGGCATCCACCTGCTGGGCTGGACCGGCGACTACAACGACACCGACAACTTTGTCGGCGTGTTCTTCGGCGGCGAAAAGCCCGAATTCGGGTTCAACAACCCGGAGATCTTCGATGCCCTGGAGGAAGCCCGCCAGGTCAGCAGCCTCGAGGAGCAGACTCCGCTCTACGAGCAGATCAACGAGGACATCGCCGAGTTTGTACCGGCCATTCCGCTGGCACACCCGGCTCCCTCACTCGCCTTCAACGAGCGCGTGGTTTCCTACCCCGCCAGCCCGGTGAATGACGAAGTGTTTAACAAGATCGAACTCAACAAGTAAGCAGCACAGGGCCGGGGTCTCTTCGGAGATCCCGGCCCTTTCACTGTTTCTTTTTCCTTCATCCAGCGCCTCTACCACGCTGAGAAAGGACACCTGTGCTGCAAGTCATCGGCAAACGTCTTCTCATGCTGATTCCCACACTCATCGGTTTGTCCATCCTGTTGTTCGTCTGGGTCCGCAGCCTTCCCGGCGGCCCGGCCACCGCTCTGCTCGGCGACAAAGCAACACCGGAAGCGATCGCAAGGATCAACGCCGCCTACGGCTTTGACCGCCCCCTTCTGGAGCAGTACTTCGTCTACGTCGGCAAGCTCCTGCAGGGCGACTTCGGCGTTTCCACGGTCACCGGCCGGCCCGTGCTGGAGGAATTCGCGACCCGTTTCCCCGCGACCCTGGAGCTGTCCCTGGTGGCGCTCATCTTTGCCATCGGCATCGGGATCCCGCTTGGCTACCTCGCGGCAACCCACTACGGACGCTTCTGGGATCATTCCTCGGTGGTGCTTTCGCTCGTGGGAATCACCATCCCGGTGTTCTTCCTGGCCTTCATCCTGAAGTGGCTCTTTGCCATCCAGCTCCCCTGGTTTCCCCCGGACGGCAGGCAGAATCCGCGCATTGACGCCACCCACATCACGGACTTTTATGTGCTGGACGGGTTGCTAACCCGGGAATGGGACGCGTCCTGGGACGCACTGATGCACCTGGTCCTGCCCGGAATTGCCCTGGGCACCATCCCGCTGGCGATCATTGTGCGCATCACCCGCGCCTCCGTCCTGGAAGTCCAGGGCGCTGATTATGTGCGCACCGCGCGCGCCAAGGGCCTGATGGAGAAAACCATCCGCGGCCGGTTCGTCCTCCGCAACGCCATGCTTCCGGTGACCACCACCATTGGCCTGCAGACCGGCCTGCTGATTTCCGGTGCCGTCCTGACGGAAACGGTGTTTGCCTTCAGCGGTATCGGCAGATTCCTGCGTGATGCCATCTTCAACCTGGACTATCCCGTGCTGCAGGGATTCATCATTTTCATCGCCATCGCCTATTCATTGATCAACCTGATTGTTGACGTGTCCTATGGCTTCATCGACCCGAGGGTGAGGGTGCAATGAGTACAGTTCTCCCACCGGCTCCCGGCGGCGCCATCCGCCCCGACGAGCCCGCAGCGCCGGTCCAGGCCGACACCCGCGGAACGGGTATGTGGCGTTCCGCCTTCAAGCGGCTGCGCCGCAATCCGGCGGCCATTGCCGGGGCCGTGATTATCGGCCTGTTCATCCTGGTGGCCATTCTGGCACCGGTACTGGCACCGTTCGGCGGTGACGATCTTCCGGGACGGACGGACATCACCCCCACGTCCATCCCCGGGCCCGGCGACATTGACGCCTACCCGCTGGGACTGGACCGGTTCGGCGGCGACGTCCTGTCCAAACTCATCTGGGGCGCCCGCGCTTCACTCATCATCGGTGTCATTTCCACAGCGCTGGGACTGGCGGGCGGCATGCTCCTGGGCATCATCGCCGGCGGAATCGGCGGCTGGGTGGACAACGTCATCATGCGTTTCGTGGACATCCTGCTCTCCGTCCCGAACCTGCTGCTGGCGGTGAGCATTGCCGCCATCCTGGGGCAGAACACCTACGCCATCATGATCGCCATTGGTGTTTCCCAGATCCCGATCTTCGCCCGCCTGCTGCGCTCGTCCATGATTTCCCAGCGCAGCGCCGATTACATCCTTTCGGCGCAGTCCCTGGGCCTGAGCCGGCGCACCATCACCATGAGCCATCTGCTGCCCAACAGCATGGGTCCGGTGATCGTGCAGGGCACCCTGACCCTGGCGACGGCTGTCATTGACGCCGCCGCCCTGTCCTTCCTCGGCCTCGGCGGCGGCAAGCCGCAGACGGCGGAGTGGGGACGGATGCTGACCTACGCACAGAATGAACTGGCCGTGGCACCGCAGCTGGCGTTCCTGCCGGGCATCTGCATCGCCGTCACGGCCCTGGGATTCACCCTGCTGGGCGAATCCCTGCGGGAGGCCCTGGATCCCAAGACCCGGAAGAAATAGCCGGTCCGCAGCACGAGAAAAGCGCCGCTCCTGTTCACAGGGGCGGCGCTTTTCTCGTTCGTCGAGCTGATTAGGAAGCCAGTTCGTCTTCCTCGATGTTCAGCTCGTTGCCCGGGATCGAAGCCAGCAGTTTGCGCGTGTACGGGTGGCGGGGGTTGGAGAAGACTTCCTCCGACGACGCCGCCTCCACCAGTTCACCGTCCTTCATCACACAGACATAATCCGAGATCAACCGCACCACGGCCAGGTCATGGGAGATGAAGAGGTAGCTCAGTCCCAGTTCTGCCTGCAGGTCCCCCAGCAGTTTCAGGATCTGGGCCTGGACCAGGACGTCCAGTGCAGAGACCGGCTCGTCGCAGACGATCAGTTCCGGCTTGAGCGCCAGAGCACGCGCAATCGCCACGCGCTGGCGCTGCCCGCCGGAGAGCTCCGCGGGGTAGCGGCCCAGCATGGAATGCGGCAGCGCCACCTGGTCCATCAGCTCGCGCACGCGGGCCTCGCGCTCGCTCTTGGAACCCCGCTTGTAGGTCTTCAGCGGCTCGTCCAGAATGCGCTGAATGGTGAACATGGGGTCCAGGGAGGAGTAGGGATCCTGGAAGATCGGCTGCACCCGCTGCCGGAAGTCCCTCAGCTTGGCCTTCTCCAGGGACCCGACGTCGATTCCGTCAAAAGTCATGGTGCCGCTGGTGGGTTCGACCAGCTTCAGCAGCATCCGGGCTGTGGTGGTCTTGCCGGAGCCGGATTCACCGACGATGGCCACGGTACGCCCGCGGGGAATGTCCAGCGTGACGTTGCGGGCGGCATAGAAGTCCTCGGAACGGCCGCGGATCTTGTAGACCTTGGTCAGATCCCGGATCTCCACAATGTTGTCCGGTGCGGCGGTTTCCGGCGAGCCCGCCGCGGTCGCTCCGGCACTGTGCTTCGGTGACGGAACCGCATCAGCCGGGGCACCGCCGTCGTTCACTGGCGTGCTGGTTCCGTCCGAGTGTTCGGCGTACACCTGCTCAGCGAGCCGCAGGCGCTGGGCCGCCGGGGCCTTGAAGGCCCCCGGGCTCAGGCGCACCGCTGCGACGCTGGGCGCCGCCGCCACCAGTGACTGGGTGTAGGGATGCTGGGGATCCTCCAGCAGCTGACGCGCGGGTCCGGCTTCCACCACGAGGCCCCGGTGCATCACGACAAGCTCCGAGGCGCGTTCGGCTGCGAGCCCAAGGTCGTGCGTGATGAGCAGCACCGAGGTTCCCAGCTCCTCGGTCATTTTTCCGATCTGGTCCAGGATGGTCCGCTGCACCGTGACGTCCAGGGCCGAGGTGGGCTCGTCGGCAATCAGCAGCCGCGGCCGGCAGGCCAGTCCAATGGCGATCAACGCACGCTGACGCATGCCGCCGGAGAACTCATGCGGATACTGCTTGGCGCGCTCCGCGGCGTCCGGCAGCCCGGCTGCCGTCAGTACCTCGATGACCTTCCGGTCCACATCCTTGGACGTTGCCATGCCGTGGACCAGCAGGGTTTCCGCAACTTGGGTGCCAATCTTTGTGACCGGGTTCAGGTTGGACATGGGGTCCTGGGGCACCAGTCCAATGGACCGTCCCCGGATGGCACGCATCTTCGCCTCGGGCAGGCCCACCAGTTCCGTGCCGTCGAAGCGGATGCTGCCCTCGGCCACCTTGCCGTTTCCGGGCAGCAGGCCGATGACGGCCATGGCTGTGGTGGATTTGCCGGAACCCGACTCCCCCACAATTGCCAGCGTCCCTCCGCGGGGCAAGGTAAAGGAGGCGTTCTTGACGGCTTGGACTTCTCCGTCGGTGGTGCGGAAATTAACCGCGAGATCCGTCACCTCAAGCAGAGGTGAATCAAGGCTGATTTCAGTCATTTCCCTATCCTGCCCTACTTGCAGGACTGCTGTGAGCCGTGTCTCACCGGCTGTTGCCGGATTTTTATCATTTAGACTGGCAATTCGTATAAATACACCCGATAGAACCAAACGCACCGTTGACGGAGCGTCTCCGGAGGAGAACAACAGCTGTGACAAATTCCGGCATGGGCCGCCGTTCCTTCCTGCGGGCCGGTGCAATGATTGCCGCTGTAACTCTCGCCGGATGCACCGCCGCTCCGCCCGAGGGCACTGCCACGGCCTCAGCGTCGGCGACAGGAAGCGCAACGGGTTCAGAACCCACCGCCACCTTCACCTTCGCCACCGCCGCCCGCCCGTCCACTCTGGATCCGGCCCTGGCGACGGACACAGAAAGCCACCGGGTCACCCGCCAGATCATGGAGGGGCTGGTTGGTGTTGATCCCCTGACCTCTGCACCCACTCCCCTGCTGGCCGAGAGCTGGACCGAATCCGAAGACGGACGCACATACACCTTCACCCTGCGGCGGGACGTCACCTTCCATGACGGCGAGCCGTTCAACGCCGATGCCGTCTGCGCCAACTTTGACCGCTGGTACAACCTGCCTGTCTCCGCACGCGGATCCGGCAACCTTGCCTACAAAGCCGTCTTCAATGCCTTCTCGGACGCCCCCAATTTGGCTGTGTACAAGTCATGCACTGCCATCGACGAGTACTCCGTCCAAATAGATCTGGCCACCCGGCTCAGCGGTTTCATTCCCGCCCTGGCATCGCCGGAATTTGCGATCTCCTCCCCCAAGGCTCTGCAGCAGTTCAAAGCCGACGTGCTGACCGTGGAAAAGGACGGCCAGAAAGTCTCCGACTACGCGCTGCACCCGACAGGGACGGGTCCCTTCACTCTCGAGTCCTGGGAGGGCGACGAGGTGCGGCTGGCCGCCAACCCTGATTACTGGGGTGTCCGCGGGCAAATCGGCACCGTGGTCTTCTCCACCATCAGCAGTCCGGAAAGCCGCCTGCGGGCCCTGAAAACCGGGCAGGTGGACGGCTATGATCTGGTCACCGTGGCGGATGTGGACGATCTGGCCCGCAACGGCCTCCAGATCCTGCAGCGGGACCCCTATTCGGTGCTTTATCTCGGCATCAATCAGGCCTTCCCCGGCATGGATGACCTCAAGATGCGCCAGGCCATCGCCCACTCCATCGACAAGGGCGCGCTCCTGGACGGGCTCTTCCTAAACGGCACCAAGCAGGCGAACCAGTTTGTCCCGGAAAAGCTCGGGGTTTCCTCCGGGTCCGTCACCAACTACGGCTACGATCCCGAGAAGGCCGCCGAGCTGTTCAAGGAAGCCGGCTACGACGGCGCCGAGCTCCCCTTCTACTATCCGCGTCACGTGACGCGGGCCTATCTGCCCACCCCCGAACGGGTGTACGCGGAACTGAGCCGCCAGCTGACCGCTGCGGGGCTGAACATTAAGCCGGTTCCGGTGGAGTGGTCCGATGATTATCTCTCCAGCGTGCAGACCAGCGGGGACCGGGCCCTGCATTTGTTCGGCATCAGCGGCACCTATAACGATCCGGACAACTTTGTGGGCACCCTTTTCGGCAGTTACACCGAAGAGTTTGCCTACGATGACACGCAGTTGCTGAGCAAGATCGACCGGGCACGAACCCTGCAGGAAGGTCCGGAACGGACGGAAGCGTACACCGCGATTACGGACCGCATCTCCACCCGGGTGCCGGCCGTTCCGCTCGCCTTCCCCATTTCCGCGCTGGCCCTGTCCCCCAGGATCGGTTCCTACCCCACGTCGCCGCTGCTCAACGAGGTCTTCAACCGGATCGAGCTTCGGGACGAGTAACGGGCGCGTATTGGCTCGTTGCAAACTGCAGGTGATTTTAGTAAGGCCCCTTGGAGCGATACGCTTCTATGGCTAGCGCCCACGCGACTGGAGATATGAAGTTGACTGCTAATAGCCCGGCGGATACGTCCGCAACAAAAACCGATGTACTGCTGATCGGCGGCGGCATCATGAGCGCGACCCTCGGGGCGTTCCTGAAGCAGCTGGCGCCGGACTGGGACATTTCCCTGTTTGAGCGCCTCGACCGCGCCGGACTGGAAAGCTCGGACCCTTGGAACAACGCCGGAACCGGCCACGCCGCACTGTGCGAACTGAACTACAGCCCCGCAGCTGCGGACGGCTCAGTGGATTCGGCCAAGGCGGTGGGCATCAACGAGCAGTTCCAGGTGTCCCGCCAGTTCTGGTCCCATATGGTCTCATCCGGCCATATCTCCAACAGCTTCATCAACCCGCTGCCGCACATGAGCTTTGTGTGGGGTGACGCGCACTCCGAGTACCTGCGCCGCCGGTACGAGTCGCTGAGCGCCCAGCCGCTGTTCAAGTCGATGGAATTCTCAGAAGACCACTCCAAGCTGGCCGAATGGGCTCCGCTGATCATGGAGGGACGCGACCCTTCCCAGCGTGTTGCCGGTTCCCGCGTCGTCGGCGGCACCGACGTCGACTTCGGCGCGCTGACCCGCGAACTGACCGGTTACCTGGCCGGCAGCGGCGTGGAGATGAATTACGGCCACGAAGTCAGCAACGTCACCCGCTCCTCCTCCGGCGGCTGGGATGTCAAGGTCAAGAACCGCGCTACCGGGGCCTCCCGCACGGTGTCCGCACGCTTCGTCTTCATCGGCGGCGGCGGCGGTGCCCTGCACCTGCTCCAGGCCTCCGGCATTCCCGAGGGCAAGGGATTTGGCGGGTTCCCGGTCTCGGGCCAGTTCCTGCGCTCCACGGATGAGTCCATCATTGCCCGCCACAACGCCAAAGTGTACGGCCAGGCCTCAGTGGGCGCCCCGCCCATGTCCGTCCCGCACCTGGACACCCGCTTCGTCAACGGCAAGCGTTCGCTGCTGTTCGGCCCGTACGGCGGCTTCTCCCCCAAGTTCCTGAAGACCGGCTCCTATCTGGACCTGCCTGCTTCGGTACGGCCGGGCAACCTGGTTCCGATGCTGGCCGTGGCCAAGGACAACATGTCCCTGGTCAAGTACCTGGTCACCGAAGTGATGAAGACCCGCGAGGGCAAGACGAAGGCACTGCAGGAATTCATGCCGCAGGCGGGTACCGAAGGCTGGGAGCTCATCACCGCCGGGCAGCGCGTGCAGGTCATCAAGAAGGACCCGAAGAAGGGCGGCGTGCTGCAGTTCGGCACCGAACTCATCACCGCAGCGGACGGCTCCATCGGGGCCCTGCTGGGTGCTTCGCCGGGTGCCTCCACAGCCCCGCCCATCATGATCAACCTGCTCAAGCGTGCCTTCCCGCGCGAGTTTGGCGGCTGGGAGCCGAAGATCAAGGACATGATTCCGGGATACGGCGTCAAGCTCAATGAGAACGAGTCCCTGCTGGATGAACTCACCTCTGACACCAACCGTGTTCTGGGCCTGAACTAAGCCGCAGGTACTCTCCGAAAAAGTTTTACCCGTTGGACCGGGCTGACCCATCCGGTCGGCCCGGTCCAACGAACGTTAAGTACCGGAACCGGGTTGGTTTCGGGATGTTTTGCCGATCTGCGTTAGTTCAGCCCTTCCGAAGGCAGGCTCATGGACCGTTTGGCCAAGTTTTCCCTCTCCAACCGGGCGCTCATTGCCCTGATCACGGTGTTCATTGCCGTCTTCGGGGTGATCTCCATGGGATCCCTGAAGCAGGAGCTCATTCCGTCGCTGGAGTTCCCGCAGATTACCGTGATCACCGCACTGCCCGGCGCCTCGCCGGAAGTGGTGGACAAGCAGATCAGCGAACCCCTGGAGGGTGCACTGACCGCGGTGGAAGGCCTGGAGGATTCCTCCGCCACCTCCCGCAACTCGATCTCCACCATCAGCCTGACCTTCGCCTACGGCACCGACCTGGACCGTGCCCGCGGCCAGGTGGACCGCGCCATCTCCAACGCGCGCCAGCTGCTGCCCGATGACGCCAACCCCCAGTCCCTGGCCGGCAGCATCAGCGACTTCCCGATTGTGTACCTTGCGGTCTCCTCGGATGAGCCGCTGGCCGAACTCAACGCCGACCTGCAGCGGCTCACCGTTCCGCGGCTGCAAAAGATCGAAGGGGTACGCACCGCTGAAGTTACCGGCGGATCCACCCGGAGCATTTCCATCCTGCCCGACGAGGCGGCCCTCGCCGCCCTGGGCGTCACGCCGTCGGCGATCTCCTCCGCACTGGAGAACAGCGGCGCCCTGGTGCCCGCGGGTACCGTCGCTGAAGACACCCGCACTCTGTCCATCCAGATCGGCAGTCCGCTGGACAGCTTGGAGAAGGTCTCAGCCCTGCCGGTGGAGTCCACCCGCAGCAGCGGCTCCAACGCTTCCGCGGATCCGGTGACCATCGGCGACGTTGCCTCGGTGGAGATCGTGGAAGACGAGAACACCTCAATTACCCGGACCAATGGACAGCCGACGCTGGCGGTGTCCATCACCAAGACTCCCGCGGGCGACACCGTTGGCATTTCCCACCAGGTGACCGATCTCCTACCCGCCCTGGAATCAGAGCTCGGCAACGGCGCCAAGTTCACCGTGGTCTTTGACCAGGCCCCGTTCATCGAAGAATCCATCTCCAACCTCACCACCGAAGGCATCCTCGGCCTGGGCTTCGCCGTCCTGGTAATCCTGGTCTTCCTGCTCTCGGTGCGCTCCACCCTGGTCACCGCCGTCTCCATTCCGCTGTCCCTGCTGGTGACCTTCATTGGCCTGCTGGCGTTCGGTTATTCGCTGAACATCCTGACCCTGGGCGCGCTGACCATTGCCATCGGCCGGGTGGTGGATGACTCCATTGTGGTCATCGAGAACATCAAGCGGCACCTGGGGTACGGCACGGACAAGCGGACGGCCATCCTCACCGCCGTGCGAGAAGTCGCCGGCGCCATTACCGCCTCAACCCTGACCACCGTTGCCGTCTTCGCTCCGATCGCCTTTGTGGGCGGGCTGGCCGGTGAGCTATTCCGCCCGTTCGCCATCACCACCTCCCTGGCGCTGCTGGCGTCGCTGCTGGTTTCCCTGACCATTGTGCCGGTGCTGGCGTACTGGTTCCTGAAGTCCGGCGAGCCGGTGGCAGACCCGCCGGCGTACCGCGCCGAAGTGGAAGCTCGGGAATCCAAAACCTTCCTGCAGCGCGGCTATGTGCCGATCCTGCGCACCACCCAGCGGCATCCGGTGTACACGGTGGTGGCCGGCGTGATTGTCCTTGCCGCCACGGCGGCGATGACCCCGCTGCTGCAGACCAACCTGCTGGGCGACACCGGGCAGAACACCTTCAGCGTCCGGCAGGAACTGCCCCCGGGCACCTCGCTGGAAACCACCTCCGCTGCAGCCGAAGAGGTGGAGGAGGTGCTCCGCGGCACCGAGGGCGTCAAGGACGTCCAGGTCACCATGGGCACCTCCAGTGCCGGCTTCGCCGCCTTCAGCTCCGGCGGATCCGCGGTGGCCTCCTACACGGTCATCACCGAGCCGGGCGTTGACCAGGTGACGCTGCGGGAAACGGTTAGCAGCGAATTGGATTCCCTGGACGACGACGCCGGGAACATCACCCTGGGCAGCACCGGCGGCGGTTTCGGCACCTCCAACACGGTGGACATCAGCCTGTCCGCCGGCGATCCCGGTGAACTGCAGCCGGCGGCCGATGAGGTAGTGGAAGCGATGTCCTCGCTGCCTGCCGCAGGTGAAGTCACCAGCAACCTGTCCTCCTCCTCCCCCGTGGTCCAGGTGTCGATTGACCGTGCCAAGGCAGTGGCTGCGGGGTTGAATGAACAGCAGATTGCCGGTCTGGTGGCCTCCACACTCAGCCCGCTGCCGGCCGGAACCATCCGCATCGGCACCGACGACTTCCCCGTGCTCATCGGCGAAGGAACGCAGATCACCAGCGTGGAGCAGCTCAGCCGGGTTCCCGTTCCCGCCGGGTCCGGCACCGTTCCGCTGAGCTCGCTGGCCACGGTTGAGGAAGTGGACGTCCCGACGTCGATATCCTCCTCAGGCGGCGAGCGCACCGCCGTCGTCTCAGTGTCCCCGGCGGGAGAGAATCTGGGCGCGGCCATTACCGAGGTCCAGGACAAACTGGCGGAGCTGGACCTGCCCGCCAGCGTCACGGCCACGCTCTCCGGCGCCGCCACCCAGCAGAACGAGTCCTTCACCCAGCTGGGACTGGCACTGCTGGCGGCAATTGCCATTGTCTACGTGATTATGGTGGCCACGTTCAAGTCCCTCATTCAGCCGCTGATCCTGCTGGTATCGGTGCCGTTTGCGGCCACCGGCGCAATCCTGCTGCTGCTGATCACGGGAGTGCCGCTGGGTCTGCCCTCCCTGGTGGGCATGCTGATGCTGGTGGGCATTGTGGTCACCAACGCCATTGTGCTGGTGGACCTGATCAACCAGTACCGGCGCCCGCACAACGGGGAGCCGGGCATGAACGTGGCCGATGCCATCATGCGCGGCGCCCGGCAGCGGCTGCGGCCCATCCTGATGACCGCGCTGGCAACTGTCTTTGCCCTGACCCCCATGGCCTTGGGTGTCACCGGTGAAGGCGGCTTCATTTCCCGTCCGCTGGCGATCGTGGTGATCGGCGGCCTGGTCTCCTCCACCGTCCTGACCCTCGTTCTGGTGCCGGTCCTGTACCGGCTGGTGGAAGGCGCACGGGAAAAGCGGGCCGGCCGGCGCCGCCACTCGGCGAATCACGCCGCCAACGGTTTAATTAGTGATTGACGCAGGCCGGACCGCGGAGGAGCGTTAGTCTCATGGACGCCCGTTCCCGGCCCTTCCAGGGAGCGGCCGTGACGCCCATGAGGTCACTCCGTGGTAGGGGAGGCAGGCTATGGATGACGAAACCAAACCGAAAGCCAATACGCCGTGGTATCGCCGCGGCACGTCCCTGATTCTCACCGTCGGTGCCCTCGCCGCCGCAGCCGCCTCCGTCGTCGGGCTCTGGGACCGTTTCAAACCTGGCGACACCGAAGACAAAGCGACCGTTGAGGTGACCGAAGAGGGCAGGTCGTTGGCGCTGCGTGATTTCATGACGGAAAACCTCGGCGATTACGTGACCCTTGTGCGCGACAGTGAGGGCGCCGCGGCTCATCATGTACGCATCAACGGCGCGGCCGGGGCGTCCCTTGCCGTGGTCCCCTCTCTCCCGCCGACGCCGGCGGTGCCCGGGATATCACCCGTTCCGCCTGAACCCGCCGTACCCACCGGATCATCCGATACCGGTACCGGTGGATCCAGTGGCCCCAGTGAGTCAGCCACCGAATCGACTGACCCGGAGAGTCCTTCCACGAGCCCTCCCGGCACAGTTACGGACGTAGTGCTGGAGAACACTGCCAGGGACGTTGGGGGAATCCTTTTTAATGACCCAGGCTACTTCGAGCCATCCGACATGAGAATCTTCCTACAAGCTGCCCCAGCCCAAGACGCTCCGCCGGCAGATCCGGCTGCGCAAGAGTTCTTCGAAGATGCGGTTACCCAAACGTCTTCTGAAGATGCGGCTCCACAGATCATCGAAGCCCTCAATGTGGTCGAGGGAACATATGATGCCAGTCCGGAACCGCGCGGCTGGGTGATTCCCGTGAATCTGAGCTTTGAGAAGCTGTCTGGGGAGAAGCTCTCCCTCACCTGGTCCCTCGAAGGCATTGATGTGCCCCAATCCTGGTCCGGTGACAAACTTGCCTACAGAGTGCAGGCCAAGACAGACCAGGCTTCTTCGTCAACGGAGGAGATCTGGGTTCCGGATCTCACGGTGCCGGGCACCTATCAACTCAATGTGAAACTAGTCAAGGAGACGGATAGGGACTTCGTCGTTGCGGAGGATTCGTCGGGGTTGCTAAACCAGTAGCGGGATCGGCTTTTCTTCATCCGGACTAGGCGCACACCTTTGCGCAGCTGGGCGATTCAGCCGCTAGGGTGGGACGACTGTTTACGATTCCCGGAGGAACCATGAGAAAAGCCGTCGCCGTTTCTGCCCTTGCCCTGGTGTTCGTCACCGGATGCAGCTCGGGTGCCGCGGAGCCCGACGGACTGTCTGCCTCCGACCCCGGACCTGCCGCCCCGTCTGCCGCACCTGCAGTTGCAGCAGCGGCACAGGGCTCGGACGAGCAGACATGCTCCGAGCTCCTCGGGACCAACGGTAAAGGTCCTCTCTACCGGGCCATCTATCTCCTCAAGATTGGTGACGGAACGAGCGGCTTCGGGGGAAGTGCCGAAACCGCTCGCGACCTGAGCGAGGAAATCCGCGGCATAACCGGCCGCGCCCCACAGGACATGGAAGCCGCATTGGAAGAGCTGGCCTCCCCCATGGACGCCGCCATCCAGCGGGCTGAGAACCCGAACTCTGCCTGGAACGTCAACGTCGAGACGTGGAAAAGTGCCGTCGCGGAACTTTTGACCCGCTGCGCACCCTATGAGACCGCTACGGACAGTGCGGCATCCACATCGGCATCCCCCGCGGTCCCTGCCCAGGTCACCGCGGACACAACCAGCGCCGCCTACCCCGGTTACCCGTTGATCGTGGACGCCGCATCTCTGGACTACCGGGTCGCCGCGTGGTTCAGCGGCAGACTCATCGACGGCCGGGTTACTGCTCTTGCGCCGGGGCTCTACGCGCCTTATGACCCCAATGTCCCCGATCTGTCGTCCTACTACAGCGCGGACCGGGCGGTCGGAGACGGAGTCATGAAGCACATCGTCTTCCCCGGCTCCGGAAACGCCGCCACATGGTCAGCAGTTCGGCCCGGGAGCCAGGAACCCCGGTAAGCATCCTGGCGCCGGGAATGTTCCACGGTTGAGCATCGTTGTCAAACATGTAGATGCAAATGCATATACTTGTAGCTGCACCAGCCACATCGGAGGACACCATGCAGATCGGCGTATTCAGCGTCAGCGACATCACCCGCGATCCTGTCACCGGACGGATCCCCACGGAGGGCGAACGGATCAAGGCCGCCGTCGCCATCGCCAAGAAGGTCGAAGAAATCGGCATGGATGTCTATGCCACCGGTGAGCACCACAACCCGCCGTTCTACGCTTCCTCCCCCACCACGCTGCTGGGCTACATTGCCGCGCAGACCGACCGGATCATTCTCTCCACGGCCACCACGCTGATCACCACCAATGATCCGGTGAAGATCGCCGAGGACTTCGCCATGCTCCAGCACCTCGCCGACGGCCGGGTGGACCTGGTCCTGGGCCGCGGCAACACCGCCCCCGTCTATCCCTGGTTCGGCAAGAACATGCAGGACTCGGTGGAACTGACGGTGGAAAACTACAACCTGCTGCGCCAGCTCTGGGACAAGGAGACGGTGAACTGGGAGGGCAAGTTCCGGACCCCGCTGCGCAACTTCACCGCCACTCCGCGCCCGCTCGACGGCGTTGCCCCCTTTGTGTGGCACGGTTCCATCCGCACGCCGCAGGTTGCGGAGATTGCTGCCTACTTTGGCGACGGCTTCTTCGCGAACAACATCTTCTGGCCGAAGGAGCATTACATGCAGCTCATCAGCCTCTACCGCGAACGCTACGAGCACTACGGCCACGGCCGAGCCGACCAGGCGATCGTGGGTCTGGGCGGACAGTTCTTCATGCGCAAAAACTCACAGGACGCCGTCAATGAGTTCCGGCCGTACTTTGACAACGCTCCCGTCTACGGCCACGGCCCCAGCATGGAGGACTTCACGGCGCAGACTCCGCTGACCGTCGGCAGCCCGCAGGAGGTCCTTGAAAAGACCCTGTCCTTCCAGGAGTACTTCGGCGATTACCAGCGCCAGCTGTTCCTGATTGACCATGCGGGCCTGCCGCTGAAGACCGTCCTGGAGCAGCTTGATCTATTCGGCGAATATGTGCTGCCGGAGCTCAGGCGTGAATTCGATGCCCGGCGTCCGGCAGATGTTCCCGAGGGGCCCACCCACGCCGCACGGGTAGCCGCAGCTCAGATGTCGTCACGTTCCGCCCCTGCCCCAACTCTTCAGTAGGCTAAAGACATGTCCCTGGATACCAGCAGCACCCCCGTTCGACAGGCAGCCGAGGCCTGGGAGTCCCTCTTCCGGACCCAAGTGGGAGTGATGCGCCGCCTGCAGCGGGATCCGGCCTTCAAGGAACTGTCCATGCGGGAGTATGACGTCCTGTTCAACCTCACCCGCTGCCCCACCGGCTGGATCCGCCTCAACGAGCTCAATGAGCACCTGCTGATCAGCCAGCCCAGCCTCAGCCGCATGGTGGAACGGATGGAAGCAAAAGGGCTGGTGCAGCGCCGGCCCGCCCAGCACGACCAGCGCGGTGTGGAGCTTTCCCTGACGGAGGAAGGGCTTGCCCTGCAGCGGCGGCTGGGCCGGGCACATGTGCGCGGCATCTACGAACTGTTGACGCCGGCACTCACCGAGGCCGAACTGGCGGAGCTAAAATCGCTGACGGACAAGGTGCTGGCCAGCCTGGCAGACAGCGACAGCTAGGCAGCGCTGAAGCACCCCTACCCGAACGGCGGCGGGAGCCAAGTGGAGAACTTCAGCATCGAGTCCATCCCGGACCTGTCCGGAACCACCGCCGTCGTCACCGGCGCCAACAGCGGACTGGGCCTGCAGACCTCGCTCGTCCTTGCCGCCAAAGGTGCCCGCGTGGAACTGGCCTGCCGGGACCGGCAGCGCGGTGAGGCTGCGCAGACGCGGATCCGCACCGAAACCGGAAACAGCGACGTTCATCTGCGGCAACTGGACCTCGCCTCCCTGGAATCCATTCGCCGGTTCGCAGCGGATCAGGACGGGCCGGTGGACCTGCTGATCAACAACGCCGGGGTCATGGCCACGCCGCACCGGACCACCGCTGACGGATTTGAACTGCAGTTCGGCGTCAACCATCTGGGCCACTTTGCCCTGACCGGCCTGCTGCTGCCGGCGCTGCGCCAGGCTCCGGCCGCGCGCGTCGTCACCGTTTCCAGCTTGGCCCACCGCGGGGGCCGGATCGATTTCGAGGACCTCGCCGCGCAGCGCCGGTACCGCCCCTGGGTGCGGTACAACCAGAGCAAGCTGGCCAATCTGCTGTTCACTTTTGAATTCCAGCGACGGCTCCAAGCACACGGAGAAAAGCTGATCGCGGTCGCGGCCCATCCCGGTTTTACCAATACCAACCTCACCTCCGGCATGAATCACCCGGCCACTCTGGACATCTTAGGTTCGTTCTTCCGCCTGCTGGGCCAAAGTGGGTCACTCGGAGCGCTGCCTACGCTGTACGCGGCAACTGCCCCAGGGGTCCGGGGCGGGGAGTTTTACGGCCCGGGTGGTCCGGGCCAACTCCGCGGACGGCCCGTGCTTGTAACACCGGCTCCGCAGGCCTTGGATCCGGATACGGCACGCCGCCTCTGGGCCGTCAGCACCGAACTCACGGGCGTCCGTTTCCCCGGCCTCGACTAACGCCGTCGAACATCTAGCCGTTTGCGCCCCGGCCCTCCGGCGGTACGGAGATCCCAGGATCCGCCGCCGTCAGCGGCGGATCAGCGAAGGCGAGCCGCGGCACCAGGAGTAGCAGTCCGGCAGCAATGAACCCGGTCACCGAACACACGGCCCAAACCACCAGATAGCCCGACAGCGGTGCCGCCGTTTCCGCTCTTTGGGCCCCGCCTGCCAAGGCATCCGCAGCGGCGCTGGCCAGTGCAATGCCGAACACGGCAGAGGCGAACGAGCCGCCGATGGTTTTGGTGGTGTTGGTCAGCCCGGTGGCCATGCCCGTGCGGTTGGGCGGGGCTGCTGTGGCGGCGGCCGACGGCAGCGCCGCCACGAGTGCCCCCGATCCCAGCCCGGCAACGATCATGTTGGTCAGGGTCTGAGCCAGCGTGTCGTGGAACGGCAGGAACAGCAGGTAACCAAATCCCACCAGGGCTGCCGCACCGCAGAGGGTCAGCCGCGGCGTGACGTACCGCGAGACCACCGGGAACAGCAGGGCGCCGATCAGCACGGACAACACGTAGGAGCCGATGATGATGGACACATCTCCGGCATCCAGTCCCAGCCCGTAGCCGTGCATCTGCCGGTCAGTGCGGGCGAAGGTGGACATGGGAGCCTGGGCTCCGAGCACCGAGATGCCAAACAGTCCGGCGGTGAGCTGCACCGGCCACATGGCCGGATCCCGCAGCATCCGGAAGTCCACCAGAGGATCCGTGCGGCCCAGTTCCCAGCGGACAAACGGCACAAACGCCGCCGCTCCTGCCAGCAGGATCCCCCAGACCCACCAGGTGCCCGGGCCGTTGATCCGCAGGAAGCTCAAACCCGAGGTGAGCAGCAGCAGCCCGAAGGCCAGCAGCAGGAAGCCCCTGCCGTCCAGGATGCCGCCGGCCCGCTCAGTCGTTTCCGGAACGCCGAACTGCACGGCCGCAATGCACAGGGTTACGGCCACCGCCGGAATCATGAGCGTCAGCTGCAGCCGTCCGGCAAAGACCTCCACCAGGAAACCGGCGGCCAGCGCACCGGCAATGACTCCGAACTGCAGGGCCCCCACCAGGACACCGGCGGCTTTGCGGGTCAGGGCAGCGCCGCCCGGAGCCGCGGAGGCACGGCTGAAGATCAGTGCGATTTCCAGCGGCAGCCACACCACGTAGAAGCCCTGCAGCGACCATGCGGCCAGGAAGGTCCAGAAGTCAGGGGCAAAGGCGACGCCCCAGGACGCCGCCGCCGTCAGGACGGTGGAGACCAGCAGGATCCGCTTGTGCCCGTAGATGTCACCGAGTTTGGCGAGCACGGGAACGGCGAGCGCGCTGAGCATCAGCTGGGCGGCTTCAAACCAGTTGACGTCGCCGTCGTTGATCCCCAGGTTCCGCGCAATGTCGGTGAGGATGGGCGTGTAATACCCCTGGAGGATGCCGGAGGTGATTTCCACCAGGGCCAGGAAGAGCACCACCGGTCCCAGCGAGCGCAGGCTGCGGTGCCCGACGTCGGCGGCCCGCTTCACTGCCTGTCCCCGAGAGTGCGCAGCAGCCGGGTGTAGAAGAGGATTCCTTCGCCGAAAGTCTCGATACACAGGGACTCGTTGTCCGCGTGGATGTTCGCGCGGTCCTGTCTGCCCATCCGGAACGGGGCGAAGCGGTACACGGCGTCGCAGATACCGGTGAAACGGCGGGAATCGGTACCTCCAAGCATGATGTACGGAGCGGTCACGGCGTCCGGGAACACCGCCGCAATGGCCTGTTCCAGCAGGGCGAACTGGGCATTGTCCGTGGCGGAGACCGGTGCCGGCTCGTTGCCTTCGACCACCCGCAGGGAAACCGAGGAATCGGCGATGATCCGCTCCAGCCGCTGCACCGTGCCGGCCACCGTCTCCCCCGCTGCAACGCGGATGTTGGCGTTGGCCGTGGCCCGGGACGCGATGACGTTGGAGGCGGAGCTGCCCTGCAGCTGCGTGACAACCACGGTGGTGCGGGTCAGGGCCCCGGGCTCGCCTCCCATCCGGGCCAGCACCCGGGTCAGCGGCCTCCGGAAGATGCGCAGGTTGCCGAACACCAGCCGCGCCGGAAACCGTGCCGAGGATGCCAGCCTGCCGATCATCTCGACTGTGGGCTCGGGCAGGACCGCGGGCAGCGGTTTTGCGTCCAGGCGGGTGATGGCGCGGGCCAGTCGTGCAGTGGCTCCGCCGCGGTGCGGGGTGGAGGCATGACCGCCGGCATCCTCGGTGGACAGCTCCACGTCCAGAATGCCTTTCTCGGAGACTCCGACCACCGCCACCGGACGGTCCACGAAAGGAAAGGCCTGCCCGGCCACCGCGCCGCCTTCATCGAGCACCAGCCAGGGGCGGATGCCGCGGCCTTCCAGCAGTGCGGCGGCCGCTCCGGCGGTGTCGCCGGCGGTTTCCTCATTGTTGCCGAAGGACAGGTACACGTCCCGCGCAGGGATGAACCCCGCCGCCAGCAACTGTTCCACCGCTTCCAGGATGGCGGTCAGGGAGCCCTTGTCATCCAGTGAACCCCGGCCCCAAATGCGGCCGTCCGCGATCTCTCCGGAGAAAGGCGGATGTGTCCACGACGCAGGGTCTTCCACCGGAACCACGTCATAGTGAGCCATCAGGACCACCGGCCCTTGCCCCTCACCCTGCGATCCCGGCCAGCGGTACAGCAGTCCGTGCCCGTTAACCCGTTCCCGCGACAGCTTCTCGTGGACCAGAGGAAACAGCTCGGGGAGGGCATCGATGAAGCCGTCGAACTCATCGATGCGAACCTGGCGCGGGTCCCGGGAGAAGACGGTCCGGTAGGTAATAAGCCGGGAGAGCTTGGGGGCCGCTTCGGTGCCGGTGGAGAGCGCCTGCCTGCCGGCGGTTTCCCGCACGCGGGATGACGTGGATTTGATGTGCATGCGCTGAGTGTAACGGGCATCACATGGGACCCGGTTGAGGTAGCCTTGCTGCCACACCGCAGCCGTCGTCGCACATCAGGAGAATGAAATGACCAGTGCCACGGTCCTTGTTCGATCCCCGGTTGAACGCGATGCTCCCCGGCTGGCCGACATCCATATTTCAGCGTGGCGGGCCGCATACCGGGATGTCATGTCCAACGAGTATCTCGACGGCCTGAATCCCGAGGCGCAGACCAGAGGGTGGCGGCGGAACATTCTGGAGCCCAGGCCGGGAACGTTCCACTTGGTCGCGGAAACAGACAGCGGGGTCACCGGGTTCTGTATTGTCGGGCCCGCTGAGGGCGCGGCTGAATCGGATTCCGAGTCAGCCTCAGCATCAGCAACGGGCCAGCTCTACGCAATCAACGTGCATCCGGATTCATGGGCACAGGGTGTCGGCTCGGCCCTGTTTGCCGCGGCGGAAGAAAAACTCCTGTCACTGGGATACACCAGGGCGTTCCTGTGGGTTGAAGCGAGCAATAAAAGGGCCATAGATTTCTACACCCGGCGGGGTTGGCTGGACGACGGCGGAACCCTGCAGGACACTCGGTTTGATCCGCCCGTGTCAGAGCGCCGCCACAGCCGGGACCTGCTTTCGGAAGTCGCGAGCGTGTCGTTCAATCACCTGGACTTTGCCACGGCAGCAACCCGTCGTCGAGGACCGGGTGCAACGGAACAGCGACCACCGGACGGTGCTGATGGTGGGCAAGCTGAACCATGACGGAGGTGGTGAAAAACTCTTCAATTGAACCCCGGAAACCTGATTCGCGTGTGCCGACAACGATCATAGCCGCGTCCAGTTGGTCGGCCAGCCGGGCAAGCTCCTGCACCGGACCACCGGCCAGTGCACGGACGGACCACGCTACGGGGTGCGAATCCAATGCTCCCGCAATCTCTGCCCGAAGTCCGGGATCGAACACCTGGGTCTCTTCGAAAGGCAGGTCGGGATTGATGGGCTCGGACACCACCGTTCCGTCGGCTCGTTGCTTGACTTCCTCGCTGGAGGCGTCGACAGTGGCGCAGACCAAGTCCGCCCCGAGCCTGTCGGCTAACCCTCCCGCTACGTCGACCACCGCGGCAGCCGTACCGGGCACGACACCCACCAGGACCTGCGGCTTGGAATTGGGGCTGGTCATGATGTTGACTCCTTCTCTGGGACCGTCCATGAGTCTCATGTTGTACAGCTAAGGTGTCACAGCACTGCGAGCATGTGTACCGGATTAGAGCACCATCTGCCTCATGAGGCGGGGATTGCTGGCGGGCGCTTGACTCGTTGGGCCTTGCCCGCTGCAAGCGGGCCCCGGCGCCAGTCCCCCCACTGCCCCGACTGCGTCAGCCACGGCGCGTGCCGCCCGTTCGACGTCGTCCTCCGTGAGGGCAGCCGTAAACGTAAACCGCACGGCCGTCTGAGCAGTTGCCCGATCCAGCCCCATCGCTGTGAGTACAGCCGACGGTTCATCGGATCCGGCGGCACAGGCCGAGCCGCTGGAACACAGCACTCCGGCCCGTTCCAGTTCCAATAGCACCGCTTCCCCCGAGGTGCCCGGAAAGCAGAATGAGGCGTGACCGGGCAGCCGTTCGCTCCGGTGACCGGTGAGCAGGGCGCCGGGAACCCCGCGCAGCACGGCCTCGATTAGCCGGTTCCGCAGCGTCACCGTGTGCCGGGCGGCGGCGTCGCGCTCCGCTGCGGCCAGCGCCAGCGCCGCAGCCATCCCCACGGCCCCGGCCACATTTTCGGTCCCGGAACGCCGGCCGCGCTCCTGTCCTCCCCCGTGCATCACCGGCTCAAGTGCCGGCGCTCCGCGCAGGTACAACAGCCCGATCCCCTTGGGCGTCCCCAGCTTGTGTCCGGACAAGCTCAGCGCGTCCACTCCCAGGCGAGTCACGTTCAGGTCCAGCCAGCCGCCGGCCTGGACCGCGTCCGTGTGGAACGGCACGCCGGCCGCACGGCAGCGGGCGGCAATCCTACGCACGGGCTGGATGGTGCCGACTTCATTGTTGGCGTACATCACCGAGCAGAGCACCGTCTCCGGTGTCAGGGCTGCGGCGGCCTCCTCCGGGTCCACCCGGCCTGTCCCGTCCACCGGCAGCAGCGTCACGCTGAAGCCGTGGCGTCGCTGGAGGTAATCCAGGGATTCCAGCACCGCCGGATGTTCGACGGCGGTGGAGACCAGGTGCGGTGGGGCACCTGTGCCTTCCTGCACCAGACGGTCTCGCCGGTCCATCCGGTCCATCCCCGCCAGGGCCAGGCCTTTCACTGCGAGGTTGTCCGCTTCGGTGCCGCCCGAAGTGAAAATGATCTCTCCGGGGCGGCAGCCGAGCATCCGGGCCACTGTCTCCCGGGCTGCCGTCAACGCCCGGGCGGCGGATTCCCCGGCCGAGTGCGAGCTGGAGGGATTGCCGAACTCCGTGGTGAGGTACGGCCACATGGCCTCCAGCACTTGGCGCCGCGGCGGGGCGGTGGCGGCTGCGTCCAGGTAGATCACCTCAGATCCAGTCCCAGGTCCAGGGCCCGGACGCTGTGGGTGAGCGCTCCAGCGGAAATCAGGTCCACCCCGGTGGCGGCGATCTCGGCGACCGTTTCGAGCCGGACATTGCCGCTGGCTTCGGTGAGGGCACGTCCGCCGATCAGCTCAACGCCGCGGCGCAGATCCGCCGGGGAGAAGTTATCCAGCAGCACGGTGTCCGCGCCGCCGGCCAGCGCGGCTTCGATCTGGTCCAGCCGGTCCACCTCCACCTCGAAGTGCACGGTGTGCGGCAGCCCCGCTTTGGCTGCTGCCAGTGCCTGCCCCAAATCCATGTTGCCGGCGGCCAGCAGCGCCAGGTGATTGTCCTTGGCCATCACCGCATCGGAGAGGCTGAACCGGTGGTTGTGCCCGCCGCCGCACCGGACCGCGTGGCGTTCCAGGATGCGCAGGCCCGGCGTGGTCTTGCGGGTATCCGTAATCCGGGCGGATGTGCCGGCAGCCTGCGCAACAAAGGCTGCGGTGAGGGTGGCGATGCCGCTGAGCCGCTGAGCCAGGTTCAGGGCCACCCGTTCACCTGTGAGCACCGCGCGGGCGGGTCCGCTGATTTCCGCCAGAACGGTTCCGGCTTCGAAGGACTCGCCGTCCCGGACCGGGAATTGAACTGATGTTTGGGCAGAGGCGAGCCGGAACGCTGCCTCGATGACCTGGGTTCCGCAGAAGATGCCGGGTTCGCGGGCGGTGAGGACGGCCGAGGCCCGGGCTTCCACCGGGACCAGGAGTTCGGAGGTGATGTCTCCCCACGGTGCGTCTTCTGCGAGCGCCGCGGCAACGATGCGGTCCACGGCATCCTGCGGAACAGGTGCCGGCACATAAGACTGACGGGGAAGCGCTGTGCTGGTGGTCATGGAGGTGTTTCCCTTCGGGGAGCTCATGCGGTGAGGTGCAGGGTGTCGCCGGCGGCTTGCAGGCCGGCGGCTTCCTCAGCCGGGCGGATCCCGGCGTCGGTCCGGTAGTGGGCGCCCACGGATTCGGTGCGCCGCCGTGCAGCGGCCAGGAGCAGCCGTGCGCAGGTCAGCAGGTTCGCGTCTTCCAGCACCCGCACTTCCGGTGCCAAAAGGTTCGTTACCGTGCTCCCCGCCGCGTCCCGCTGCCAGCGGGCGACCTGGGCGGCGGCGGCAGCCAGCCCGTCGGCGCTGCGCAGCACCCCGGCCCGGGCGGACATGAGTTCCTGAAGGGCAGCACGGCTAAAAGCAGGCTCCTTCCGGCCCGCGTCCCCGGGGACAGGATCTTCGTCGCCGGGGACGGGAGTTTCCCCTTCCGCGGCCGGTCCGGAGGCGGGCAAGACAGTGGGCAGGGCCGTGGGAAAGGCCCCGGTTTGCCCGTCCGCCACCGCAGCGGCGCCGGCCCGGGCGCCGAATACCAGTCCCTCCAGCAGCGAATTGGAGGCCAACCGGTTTGCGCCGTGCACACCGGTGCAGGCACACTCGCCGGCGGCGTACAGCCCGGGCACCGTGGTGCGGCCCCAGAGATCGGTGGACACTCCGCCCATCCAGTAGTGGGCAGCGGGAACCACGGGCAGCAGGTCCCGTTCCCAGTCCAACCCGTGACTTCGGGTCATGGCGTCCAGGCCGGGAAAGCGCCGGGCCAGATACCCGGGACCGCGGGCGGCTGCAACACCGGTGGCATCCAGCCAGACGCACGGTTCCCCGCTATCCAGCAGATAGGCGCTGACGGCCCGGGAGACGACGTCGCGCGGAGCCAGTTCAGCGTCCGGGTGGGCGGCCCGGGCAGCCAGGCCGGCCAGCAGGAAACGTTCCCCCGCGGCATTGCGCAGTACCGCCCCCTCGCCGCGGACCGCCTCGGAAATCAGCGGATTCCCCGGCACGTCCAGCGAGGTGGGATGAAACTGGAAAAACTCAAGATCTTGCACCGCGGCACCGGCACCGGCCGCCAGGGCCACGCCGTCGCCCGTTGCCGATTCCGGATTGGTGGTGTGCGCGTACAGGGCGCCCGCTCCCCCGGCTGCGAGGATCACCGCGTCGGCCGCGAGCGGAACCAGCACTCCGTTCCGGAGCACCTTTACTCCAGTGACGCCGCCCTGTTCGAGCAGCAGTCCGGCGGCAAAGACGTGCTCCGCGACGGCGATCCGCGGTTCCGCGGCCACGGCCTGCAGCAGCGCTGCGGCAATGCCGGCTCCGGTGCTGTCGCCGTTGACATGCAGGATCCGCCCGGCCGAGTGCGCCGCTTCCCGGCCCAGCGCCAGCACCCCCGCCGGATCACGGTCAAAGGGTGTGCCCAGTTCCAGCAGGCGGCGGATCTGTTCGCCGGCTGCCGAGCAGAGAACCCGCACCGCTTCGGCGTCGCCCCTCCCGGCACCGGCGGCCAGCGTATCCGCCGCGTGCGCGTCTGCCGTGTCCCCGGAGGCCGCAGCTTCCGGCACGACGGCGGCGATTCCGCCCTGCGCCACCCAGGTGTTGGACTGCTGCACCGTACCCTTGGCGAGCACGGTTACTTCGGCCGTCGGGTCCTCCTGCACCGCACTCAGGGCGGCCATCAGCCCGGCAATTCCGGCGCCGACGACGGCGATCACGGTCGTGCCGCCAGCATCCGTTCCAGCGCGGTGCGGGCCGGCACGGCAACGGTGGCGGGAACCGTGATCCGATTCAGGACCTCGCCCCGGACCAGGCCCTCCAGCACCCAGGCTAGGTAGCCGGGATGGATCCGGTACATCGTGGAGCAGGGACAGATCACCGGGTCCAGGCAGAAGATGGTGTGCTGGGGATACTGCGCCGCCAGCCGGTTGACCATGTTGATTTCGGTGCCGATGGCAAAGGTGCTGCCGTCCGGGGCGGCGTCGATGGCCTTAAGGATGTAGTCGGTGGAGCCTGCCTCATCGGCGGCGTCCACCACGGGCATGGGGCATTCCGGGTGCACGATCACCCGCACTCCGGGGAAGTCGGCGCGGGCCTTTTCGATCTGGGCTACGGTGAAGCGTTTGTGTACCGAGCAGAAGCCGTTCCACAGCAGCACCCGTGATTGGCGCAGCTGCTCCACGGTGTTTCCGCCCAGCGCCAGCCGGGGGTTCCACGTAGGCATGGCCTCCAGCGGGATCCCCATTGCCTTGGCGGTGTTCCGGCCCAGGTGCTGGTCCGGGAAGAAGAGCACCCGGCGCCCGCGTTCGAAGGCCCATTCCAGCACGGCTGCGGCGTTGGATGAGGTGCAGACAATGCCGCCGTTCTCGCCGCAGAAACCCTTCAGCGCGGCCGAGGAGTTCATGTAGGTGACCGGGATGACGGGAAGCCGGCCGTCGTCGTCGGGCTCTGACCCGAAGAGTTCGGTGAGCTGGTCCCAGCACGCGGTCACCGAATCAATGTCCGCCATGTCCGCCATGGAGCAGCCGGCGGCGAGATTGGGCAGCACCACGGCCTGGTCCGGTCCGGAGAGCAGGTCAGCGGTTTCAGCCATGAAGTGGACGCCGCAGAAGATGATGGCCTCGGCATCGGGCCTGGACTTCGCCGCCTTGGCCAGCTGAAAGGAATCACCCACAAAGTCCGCGTGGCGGATCACTTCGTCCCGCTGGTAGAAGTGGCCCAGAATGACGGCACGCCCGCCGAGCTTTTCCTTGGCGGCTTCGATCCGCCGGTGCAGCTCGGCGTCGGACGCCTGCCGGTATTCCTCCGGCAGGCTGCCCTGCCGGGGCGTGGCGGGGGGCGCAGGATCATGCATCGAGGCGCCGGGACCGTAGTCCGGCAGCCGGGCGCCGTCGAATTCCCACGGCGGCATGGCCAGAGCCGGCGTGCAGGTGGATGTCGAGGATTGTCCGTTGGCGGCAGCTGCGGCAAAAATCAGTTCAACGGCCGTGGCGACACTGGGCGTCGAGGTACCGGGGGCATTACTCATGGGTTAGTGCTCCGTTGCTGGGTTGGTCCGGGCTGGCGGGTCCGCCGGTGTTTCGGGTTGTCCGGTCAGGAGCGCTCCGGTGTAGCGGTACAGGCGCGGCGGACGGTGCCTGCCGCCCTGCAAATACTGGTCCGTGGCTTCGATGTCCGCGGCTGCACGCAGCTGGCGCCGGAAATTGGCCGGTTCCAGCTCGCGGCCCAGCACGGCTTCGTAGACTTCCCGCAGCTGCGCCAGGGTAAAGGTGTCGCCCAGGAAGGCATAGGCGATGGAGCCGTATTCCATCCGGTTGCGCAGCCGCCACAGGGCGTACTCCACAATCTCGTTGTGGTCGAAGGCCAGCTCCCCCACCGCGGCGGCCGGAAACCAGCGGACGTTGTCATCCTCCCGGGACAAAGCTGCTTCGTCGGGCTGCACGAGGGCCCAGTAGACGATGGATACCACCCGCGGCGACGGCGACCGGTCGGTCCCGCCGAAGGCATAGAGCTGCTCCAAATACTTCGGTGCGAGTCCGGTGGTCTGCGCCAGGTTGCCGGCTGCTGCCTCCTGCAGGGACTCGCCTGCGCCCAGCGGTCCGCCGGGCAGCGCCCACAGGCCGCGGAACGGCTCGCGGATGCGGCGCACCAGCGGCAGCCACAATGCGGGGCGTCCGGTGTCGGGGTCCGGGCGGAGAGCAAAGATGACGGTGGAGATGGCCAGTGCCGGGGGCTGCCGTGCCCGTTCGGAAACGTTCGCGTATCTGTGCGCCGGATGCTGGTAAACCACTGGGCCCTTTCCGGCCGGTCCCCCGGGCCAAAGCCTGGAGGAAAGAGTAAAAGTCAGGATGACTCTAACTCATTTCGGACCAAAGGCGTGCGAGGTGTGTCACATTTGACTGCGGGCCGGATCAGGTCCCTGCGGACGGAAGGATGACGCTTGTCTGGCTGCCGGCATGGACAAAGCCCGCCCGCAGGGCCGTCCGGCAGGACGCAGCGTTGTCCGTCCGGGCACGCCACTGCGGGATGAGGCCAGCAGTGATGGCTGCCTCCGCGGCCAGCTGGGAGACACGCAAAGCGTGTCCGCGGAATCTTTCACCCGGGGCAGTGAGGACTCCCATGTGAGCGAGTGCGCCTGCCCAGACGTTATAGCCGGCGCCGGCGACCGGCCGGGCCGGGCTGTCCCTGCCATCCATGAGGATCCAGACGTGCTCAGTGCCGCTGAGGCCAGCTTCCTCCGCATCCTCAGGCAGGCAGGCACTTTCGAGCATGACCGCGTCATTGCGTCCCAGGCTCACCGGCAGCGAAGGATCGGCGGCCGGGGGCACGGTATCGCAAAAGAAGAGGGAGGCTTCTCCCAGGGCCTGCGACTCAATTCCAGCAGGACGGAGTGCCGGGCCAGCTGGGCGTCGGTCAGGGTGCGTGCCGCGGCCATCGCCCACGCCGGCCCCACCAGCACGCCCTTTCCGAACAGTGAAACGAACATCAGCAGCGGGCTGTCCCTGCTTTCACGGTACGTCCGGGTACTTGCGTCCGCCATCTCTTCTTCGTCGATGTCCAGAATCCGGGACCAGGCGAATTGGATGTTCCGTATCGTGGCGGACTGCAGCTCCATGCGGCATTTGTAGCACGGGAACCAAGGATTAGGCAGGATCAGCAGCCTGCTGCTCGGCCGGGTCCGCGCCGGACGCCGCCTCCAGCAGCGGTAGGGTCCGGCCGTCAAAATGCGTGTTCAGCACGATCACGGATGAGGACCGCACAATGGTGCGTGTCGCCACGATGGAATCTATGACGCGCTGGAGGTCCGAGTTGGAGCGGGCGGCGACCCGGGCCAGCAGATCGCTCTCGCCGGAGACGGTGTGAATCTCCTGGATCTCCGGGATACGGGCCAGAGCGGCAACCACGGCATCGTGGCCAATGTCCTGGCTGATGGTCAGCGAGCAGTAGGCAAGCACCGAGTAGCCCAGTGCCGCCGGATCAATCCGCGGCCCCCATCCGGAAATGACTCCCGCCTTCTGCATTCGGTCCAACCTTGCCTGCACGGTGGCGCGGGCCACCTGCAGCGTGCGCGAGGCTTCAAGGACGGACATCCGGGGCTCGTCAGTGAACAACGCAATAATGCGTGCGTCCAAGGCATCTGTGGGCATGCTTTCCTTCCCCCGCACGGCGAACTGCTGTGCAAACTGCAAGCATAGTGGCACAAATCATACGCATACTGAGCGACGTGCACTCACGGCATAAGATGGTTAGCTATGGCCGCGGCCGGTTTTCGGCACTCCACTCTTCACGGCATCCCCAACTTCAAAGGTGTCTTTTTTCATGACCACCCGAACGTCCGCGACCGGTTCAACCGGACCAGCCGCACCGGCACCGTCTGGATCTCCCACCGTGCGCAAGATGCGCCCCCGCCATTTGGTCTTCATGAGCCTGGGCAGCGCCATCGGCACCGGACTGTTTGTCGGTTCCGGCGCCGGAATCCAGGCGGCAGGACCCGCGGTTCTGCTGTCCTTCCTGATTGCCGGCACCATGGTCATCCTCGTCATGCGGATGATGGGCGAAATGGCCGCCGCAGACCCCAGCAGCGGAGCCTTCTCCGTATATGCCGAGAAGGCACTCGGCCGCCCGGCCGGAACGACCATCGGCTGGTTGTGGTGGCTGCAGTTGGTGATAGTCATCGCCGCCGAGGCAACGGCTGCGGCGGCAATTGTTGCCTCCATGTGGCCCGGTTCCCAGCAGTGGCTGCTGGCGCTGGTGTTCATGAGCCTGTTTACGGCCATCAATTTGGGCGGCGTCGCCAGCTTCGGAGAGTTTGAGTACTGGTTTGCACTGCTCAAAGTATTGGCGATCGTGGCGTTCCTCGCCATCGGCGTCGCCTTCATTGCCGGGTGGCTGCCCAACGTTCCGGCTCCCGGGCTGAGCAACCTGACCGGCAACGGCGGCTTCATGCCGCACGGATGGAGCGGGGTCGGCGCCGGACTGCTGCTGGTGGTCTTCGCGTTCGGAGGCACCGAGATCGTGGCCGTCGCGGCCGCCGACACCGAGGAGCCCGAAACCAACATTGCCAAAGCCATCACCTCGGTGGTCTGGCGCATCCTGGTTTTCTACATCGGGTCAGTCCTGGTGATCGTCACGATCCTGCCGTGGGACAGCGAGTCCCTGAGCACCGGGCCCTTTGTGGCCGCGCTGGCGGAGGCACGTGTTCCGGGTGCCGACGTTGTGATGGCCGTGGTGATTGTGGTGGCCCTGCTCTCGGCGCTGAACGCAAATCTCTACGGCGCTTCACGGATGGTGTTCTCACTCGCTGAGCGCGGCAGGGCTCCCCGGGCGCTCGCCCGCAAGGGCGCCAGCGGTGTCCCCCGTGCCGCCGTGGCTGCCTCGGTGGCTTTCGGTTTCCTGACGGTGGCACTGAACTATCTGTACCCCGAAACGGTTCTCATGATCCTGTTGAACCTGGTGGGCTCCACCTGCCTGGTGGTCTGGGGCGTTTCAATTGTTTCGCAGATTATCCTGCGGCGCCGTGCCGAATCCGCAGGCGTGGAACTGCGGTTCAAGATGTGGGCGTTCCCCTGGCTTTCCTACTTTGCGCTGGCCCTGCTGGCCGGCATTGTGGTGCTCGGCTTCCTGGACCCGGCGGTCCGGATTCAGCTGCTGGCCACACTCGCCCTGACCTGCGCACTGTCTTTTGCCGCGTGGCTCATGGACCGCAGCGCAGTGAAGTCCGGCCGCCAGCTTAAATAGCTGAAATTCACCGGGCCCGCATTATTGCGTTTATGCGTGCGGGTGATTTGCAGCAATTAGCAAACACCACGGAAAGATATCCAGAATCTCACTGCGGCATAAAAGCCGTAAGAAATAGTTCGCCATTGATGGGGCCGGCATTATTGCCCCGTGGCCAACAGCCGCGAAGAAACTTTCTTGAAAACTTCGCGGCTGCGGGCGTTCCGGGGAGCTGCCTGCTGCGCGCTGCCCCTGGCGCTAGTGGCCCTGGCGTTAGTGACCCTTGCGCTTCTTGGGTGCGAGCTCCGACTCGGCACTCATCTTGGCCCTTTTTTCGGCCCGCTTGTCCTTGATGGACTTGCCGGGCTTTTTCTCGTTTGAACCCTGCGGGGATTTACCTGACAATTTAGGCTCCTCTGAAAGAACAAATACGGATAGCCTCGACCATACCCGGTAAAAAAATAAAAGCCAGTCCTCACTGCTTCCGACTTCACCGACCCGGCAGAAATACTCTCCCAACAGTTGACTGTCGTAGAAATGCCCCCTGGAGCCCATGAAAAGGGCGCCGTCGCAGCACTTCACGGAAGGGGCCGGCCACGGCGGCTCCTTCCGTGAAGGACCACACCGCGCGGCGCGGCAGGGGGACTTCCGGGAAAATCGACGTACCGTATCTCTCGGGACGGCTTTGAAGACGACGAATCCCCGTACATCGAACCCGTCTCCCCTGGACCCAGCAAGCATTGGAGTACCGGCGTGGCCGAAACCCCTGTCCCCCTGCAGGTACGAGCCGTGGAAGGCATCAATCCCGGCCTGTTTGCCGAAGTTGTCCTGCCCGGCGGCGGCGCACGGCCAATGCGACCGGTGCTGCTCCTGCACGGCTTCGCCTCCTCGTCGCAGCTGAACTGGCACAACACGGGCTGGGTGAACACTTTGACCGCCGCCGGCAGAACGGTAATCACCGTGGACCTGCCCGGACACGGGCGCAGTGCTGCACCTGCCGATCCGGCAGCCTACCGGCCCAGCCGTATCCGGGCGGACTTGCTGCAGTTGCTGACGGATGCCGGCGTTCTCCCGCTGGCCGACGACGACCCGGCGTCAGGCGTGGACATCGTCGGCTATTCCCTGGGCTCCCGGCTGGCCTGGGAGCTTGGGGCCACCCAGCCCGATCTGGTGCACCGCATGGTCCTGGGTGGTCCGGGCAGCAGCGATCCGCTTGCCGATTTTGATCTGGCGGGTGCACGGGAGATCCTCGCCGGGCGCTCTGAGACGGCCGACGGCGTCACGGCCGAGTTGCTGCGAATGGCACAGGTGATTCCCGGCAACGACATGGCAGCCTTGCTGGGAATGGTGGAAGCGATCAAGGAAGAACGGTTTGTTCCGGCCGGTGCCGCTCCCCGGATGCCACTGCTGCTCGTGGCCGGCGACCTCGACACTTTTGCAACCGGCATCCCGGAGCTGGCAGAACTGTCCGGTCAGGCGGAGGTGCTCCTGCTGCCTGGCCGCACCCATGCCAACGCCGTCACCTCACGAACCTTTAAGCAGGCGGCTGTCTCATTCCTTGCCTGAACGTCGCCTCCCCCGGCGCCGGGGAACATGTGCGTGATGGCATATTACGAGTTGATAAAACCGGCAACGGGGTGCGCACTGCCGCTAAGTCAGCAGGATATGATGATTTGGCGAGCAGAGCAGAAGCGTTTTAATCAGGCTACTGATTAATTCGGTTATCCGTGACAGGACTGACACCCGAATGCCGCCTGCCGCTCTTTCTTCTTTATGTCGATTCACCTCAAGGAGGACACCCGTGGATGTACTCCTTGGGCACCGGTACCGCACCGTTGAGCTTTTGGGCACCGGCGGCGCTGCTTCGGTTTACCGCGCAGTGGATGAGAACCTAAACCGGGAAGTTGCCGTCAAACGCTTCCATCCCGACGTCAGTGATGACGATGAGTTCCGCCGCCAGCAGACCGAGACGCTGCTGCTGGCCACGCTGAACCATCCCGGGTTGGTGACTTTGCTCGATGCAGGCACCTTCGAAGAGGAAGACGGCCGGGCATCAACCTATCTGGTCATGGAGCTCGTGGACGGACCTGACCTTCGCAAAACGCTCAAATCCGGTCCGCTGACGCCGTCCGGAACCGCCTCATTGGGCGCCGACCTGGCAGATGCCCTGAATTATGTGCATTCCAACGGGGTCATTCACCGGGATGTGAAGCCCGCGAATATCCTGCTGTATCCGCAGGATGAAAACGACACCCGGCTCTACCCGAAGCTGACGGATTTTGGCATCGCCCGAATGACTGACGCAACAATGGCCACCGCACACGGCGCGACCATCGGCACGGCAAACTATTTGAGCCCGGAACAGGCACTGGGCGGTGCGGTTGAGCCGCGCACCGATATCTACTCCCTGGGCCTGGTGCTTCTGGAATGCCTGACCGGAGAAAAAGCCTTTCCGGGCCCTACCGTCGAGTCCGCCGTCGCACGCCTGGTCCGAGATCCGGAGATTCCGGCGGACCTTGGCACCGAGTGGGTGGACCTGTTGAAGTCAATGACGGCAAGGACTGTGGAGGCCCGTCCCGAAGCCCACGATGCGGCGGGCGCCCTCCGGGCTCTGGCCGCAGAGTCCGACGCCCTTCAGCATGCTGTTGCTTCCGCAGACTTCGGCCCTGACGACGCCGTCACCGGCGGAGTCACCACCGGGAATATTTACATTCCGCTGCCGCCGGCACACGCACCCAGCCTTTAGAAGAGCCGGGGCGGGGCCAGCGAACGGCACAAAGAAGCCCGGACCGATTCATGTCGGTCCGGGCTTTCTCCATCTGTCCTACTTGGAACCTTCGGCCGACTCCTGGTCTTCCTCCGGCTCAAAATTCGAGGGCTCATCCGTGGACGCGGCGGCTACGCCGTCCTCGGTGTCGGGGATGGTGCCCTCGGGACCCGTGGTCTTCTCCCCGCCCTTGGACTGGTCCTCGTTGGGGTTCTTTTCGCTGCCCATGGTGGGTCTCCTCATCCGCTGCGGCTCCCGCCGACTATTCCGGCGCTTCCTTCGATACTAAGGCACCTGAGCATGGACGGGACAGCGGCCGGGCCGCACCGTTCCCAAACCGGCCGCTGCGGCCGCCGTGGGAACGTGCCGCTGGCCGGGTTGGAACCGGACCGCTGAGACAGTCAGGCGCGACGGCGGCGCGAGGCGACGGCCCAGCGGGTGACCAGGCTCAGCACCAGCAGCGCAGCCGCCGCACCCACCGTGACCATGAAGGCCGCCTGGTGACCGTGGCTGTCCGCGAGCCGGCCGGCCAGGGCGGCACCCAGCGCGGTTCCGGTAACAACTCCGCTGGCCAGCATGGTCATGACCGTGCCCATCAGGTGACGGGGCGCAACCACCGCTCCAATACCAAAGATGCTGACCATGGTGGGGCCCACCGGAATGCCCAGAACAAAGAGCGCCACCAGCATGGTGGGAATGTCCGCGGGGAATAAGAGGAGCACGGAGAACGCCGTCATGGCAGCGGCTGCGGCCATCCACCGAGCTGCCGGTCCGAACCGTTCGGGCCAGAAGGCCACGGACAGAGCTGCGGCGGCCGAGCTGATTCCCATAACGGCGTACAGCAGGCCGGCGGCAGAGGAGATGTCGAAGAGTCCGCCGAAAGCGGTGAGGCTGGTTTGCGTTCCGCCGAAGAACGTTCCCATGGCCACCATGCCGAGGACGGGGAGCGCAATGAGCAGCCAGTCGGCCCGCGGCTCCACGGCGGCGGGCGCGGTCTCTTCGCCGGCGGCAGCGGCAGCGGTTTCCCGCCCTTCGCGGGCTGCACGTGCAGCACGGGCCGGAACCACGGTGCGGACCGTGGGATGCACGGCAAAAGCGCTGACCATGCTCAGGGTCAGGACAGCGGCGATGGCCAGCGGGAGCCAGGGTGCGACGGCAGCGGCGAGCAGCCCGACGAGCGCCGGACCGAGGACGAAGCTCAGTTCATCCGCGGTTCCTTCATAGGACATAGCGGTGTCCAGGTCCCGGGTGCCCGTGGAGTTTTTCCCCGCCGTCATGGCCATCCAGCGGACACGCGCGAGCGGACCCACCTGGGGGCACGTGGCCCCCATCAGAAAGGCGGTGGCGAACGCGGCGTAGGGGGTGGAAGCATCAGGCAGCTGAAAGGCCATGTACAGGGTTAATGCGATGGCCAGCGGGTTGACGACGGCGGCGGTCAGCAGAACCGGCCGCTGCCCGACACGGTCGGCCACATAGCCAAGGATGGGAGCGCCGAGGGCCGAGCCGATGCCGACAGCACCGGCAGCCAAACCGCCGGTGGCGTAGGAACCGGTGACACTCGTGACCAGGGTCAGGGCACCGATGGTCAGCATGGCCAGGGGAAGCCGGGCCAGGAAGGCGACCGGGACAAAACCGCGGCCCGCCATTGCGAATATCCGGGCGTAGCGGCCGGCAGTTTCTGCGGCGGCCTGGTCCGGAGCAGGGTCCTGATCGGGAGCCTGAGGGGAGATGGAAGGGGAAGACAAGTTATTACTCATGCGATGTCCAGATACGTTGCATCGCGCATCGTCCCCCCTCCCGATGCGCCGAACCCGGTTACGCATCCAGCTTACCTTCCCATCGGGATCTCTGCAGGGCGGCCTACACCCCCACCGGGTTCCCGGCAGAGAAGCGGACGGAAGACCCGTTGCGCCCCTTGGTGATCTGCAGCTGCGCCCCGATCCGCTGCTTCATTTCCGCCACGTGGCTGACCAGCCCCACTACCCGGCCGCCGTCGCGCAGCCCTTCCAGTGCGTCCATGACCTGTTCGAGGGAGGTCTCGTCCAGGCTGCCGAAACCCTCATCAACGAACAGGGTCTCGATGCTCACACCCCCTGCTTCCTGCTGGACAACGTCGGCCAGGCCCAGAGCAAGGGCCAAAGATGCCATGAAGCTCTCGCCACCCGAAAGAGTGGAGGTGTCCCGGTGCTGCCCGGTCCAGGCATCAGTGACGTGCAGGCCCAGTCCGGACTTCCTGTTGCCGGCGGTGGAGTCGCTGTGCACCAGCGCATAACGACCGCCCGTCATCGCTGACAACCGTTCAGTGGCGGCCGCGGCCACCTGCTCCAGGCGTGCAGCCAGCACGTAGGTGCTCAGTGTCATCTTGTAGCCGTTCTCCCCTCCCCCGCGCGCTGTGTCGGTGACAGAGCGCAGAAGGTTGTACCGCTCCTCCAGGGGACGGATCCGTTCGGCGGCCGCTGCCAGTTCCACTCCATAGGACTGCAGCGCCTTCGTGGATGCTTCCAGCAGACCCAGCTGGACCGAGCATTCCGTCAGTCGGGTGCGGGCGGACGCAGCGGCGTCCGAGGCGAGGACCAGATCCTCCTCTTCGGGCACCGGAAGGGGTTCGCCGTCCCCGTCCACATCGGCTGCCGAGTCCTCGCCTTCACGGCGCAGAACCAGCCGCTGGCCCTCCTGGTCGTACCGGCTCACGGTGAGTTTGGCGTCGGCGGCGGTTCCCTCATCCAACAGGGCTCCGCGCACATCCTGAACGGTGTCGAAGTCGGAATCCCGCAGCCGGGCAGCCAGGTCGTCGTCGGCCTCGGCTGCGTTGTCCCGCGCTGTCTGCAGCTCGGCGAGGGATCGCCGCGCCGCACTGATGAGGGTGCGGAGCCCGGCAAGGCAGTTCACTCTCTCGGCGAGTGTCGCGAAACCGTCGCGGGCAGCCTGCACACGGCCGGTGAAATCGGCGATCCGGCGCTCTGCCGACAGCTGCTGCTCCTGCGCCTGCGCCGCAGCAACCAGCGCTGCGGCCGCTTCCTCGGCAAGGTCGTCCAATTTTTGGGTCAGCTCCGCGCAGCGCGCGACGGCGGTGTCCAGTGCTGCGGCAGCAGCCACAGCCGCCGCCAGGGCACTCTCCGCTGCTTCTTCCTGTGCCTTGGCTGACTCCGCATCCCCGTCACCGCCCTGGATCCGCAGTTCGGCGAGGCGGCGGTTGTCCTTGTCCGCGCGCAGCCGTGCGGCTTCGAACGCGGCTTCCGCGGACCGGGTGAGCCGGCGTGCCTCATCCTCGTCCTGCTTGGTGACGGCGTTTTCGCCGTCGGGCAGGGCAGCCGGGGCGGGATGAACGCTGCTGCCGCAGACCGGGCAGCCCTTCCCGTCCTCCAGCCGTCCCGCCAGCTCCGCTGCTGCTTGATCCAACCGGCGCTGCTGCAGGTCCTGCCATGCCTGGCGGAGGTCCTGGTAGGTTCCGCGCAGGCGTGCCGCCTCCGCTTCGGACTCTGCAGCGGTGACAGAGGCATGCGCGTACTCGCTGATGGCATGTGTCAGGGCACGCGCCCGGTCCACCTCGTTCTGCGCGGTTTCCTGCCGGGAGGCCTGCTGCCGAAGCGATTCCAGTTCCCGGGTCACCTCGGACTGTTCGGCGCGGAGTGTCTCCCCCGCGGCCTCGGCTGCAGCGGCCGCGGCCCGGCTGGTACTGCCCCGGTTAACCGCGTCAGTGAGCTCCGCTTTCAGGTCGCCGATGCGTTCTTCCTCGGCCAGCGCAGCTTCGGCGGCGCCAAGCTCCGCGGTCAACCGGTCCTCGGCGGCAAGCAGCACCGGCGCAAAGTCGCCTTCCGCCGCTGCCGTTTCGGTGAGCCCGAACCCTGCTGCCAGAGCATGCCCCAGCAGCGCCTCCTGTGCCTGCCCCGCCGTTTCCTCCCGAACCCGAAGCCGTTCCCGGGCGGTATCGACGGCGCGGACGAAGCCGCTCAATGACTCGGCACGAAGGTGCCGTTCGAGGGCATCGCGCACAGGTTCCACTTCATCCCGGCGGGCGGCATGAGCCTGTTCATCACGTTCGAGCTGTTCCCGGGCAATTCCGCGGGCACGGCGCGCTTCCACGTCCGAACGTGTGTGCTCCGCTTCCCGCAGTGCAGCGGCAAGGACGGTGTGCTCTTCCCGTGCAGCCTCCGTACGCGCAGCAAGCAGCCGGCGGAATTCTTCCACCCCGGCCGCCTCTCCGGTTCCGGGCTGATCTGCTTCCGCGTCCCCGCCTGTGTCCGGGGCCGCGCCGTCCGCATCCCCGGCAGTGCTCTCCGCCCAGCGCTCCATTTCATCGCGCGCCCGGCGCATCACATGCTCGCTTTCGGCACGGGCGGCGTTCATCTCGCGCTCGGCTACGGCTAGATCCGCCTTGAGCTGGGCTTCGATGTTCTCGAACCTTGTGGTGCCGAACAGTTTCTGCAGCAGCGCGGACCTGCTGGCGGCGTCGGCCTGCAGGAAGGCTGCGAAGTCGCCCTGCGGCAGCAGAACCACGCGGGTGAACTGCTCCTTGTCCATGCCCATCAGGGCCCTGATCTCGACGCCTGCTTCATCATTGCGTGCGGTCTTCTGGACCCACTCCCCGTTTACGAGCTCGCGGAGGGTGGTCTTCGCCTGCTCGAGCACGGTCTTGCCCGCGCCGCGCTTGGCCGGACGGTCCCAGGCCGGGGTGCGCACCACTTCGAAGCGGCGGTCGCCGGAACTGAACTCGCACAGGACCTCCGGGGCGGTGTCCGGTGCTGCATGGTCACTGCGCAGCCGCTTGGAGGTTTGCCGGGAACCGGGAACGGATCCGTACAGGGCATAGCAAATGGCGTCCAGGATGCTGGTTTTTCCCGCACCCGTGGGGCCGTTGAGCAGGAACAGTCCGTGGGCGCCGAGCTCATCGAAGTCGATGACCTGCCGGTCCGCGAACGGTCCGAAGGCCTGGATTTCCAGCCGGTGGATCCTCACTGTGCAGCCTCCGCTGACTGGACCTTGGACAGGACTTCGGCGAAGAGCTTCTTCTCCTGCTCGTCCGCCTGCCGGGAGCGGACATGGTCCAGGAACCCGCAGCAGATCTCCAGGTCATCCGTGGCCCGGGCCAGCCGCTGGCTGTACGTCTGGTTGGCTGTGCGCGGCCCGGACGCCGGATCAAAGGACAGCACCAAAGTGTCCGGGAAGCGGGTGCGCAGCCGTTCCATGGCTTTGGCGGGACGTTCGTCGTCGGTCAGGGTGATCTGGCAGTAGGCGTCTTCGGCGTCAGCGAGGCCGGGATCTGCGAGCAGGTGCTCCAGCGTCCCCCGCAGGACCGCCAGCCGGCGCGGGGCAGGCCACAGGACAGGTTCCACCGAAGCCAGGCCGCCGGCGTCGAACTCCACCATCAGTCCGCCCTTCTGCTGGCGTGCCTCGGAGAAGGAGTACGGCAGCGGAGAGCCGCTGTAACGGACGGACGGGCTCAGTTCCTGCCGGCCGTGCAGGTGGCCCAGGGCGGTGTAGGCGAACGAGTCAAAGAGGTCCAGCGGCACGGCACCCACCCCGCCCACGGTGAGGTCCCGCTCACTGTCCGTGGTGATGCCGCCGCTGGCGAAGACATGCGCCATGACCACGGGGTGCACCGGCGTTCCGTCCGCGGCCCGGCGCTGCACATCCTCCCGGATCCGGCGGACGGCTTCGCCGATGACGGTTTCGTGGTGCGGGGTGTCCACTCCCAGCTCCGGCGCAGCCAGGCGCGGTTCAAGATAGGGGATGCCGTAGACCGCCACGGGTGGACCGCCGGTTTCCAGCAGGACCGGGTCCGGAATCTCAGTGATCCGGGTCCGCAGGTACACGCCGCCGCGCTCGAAGATGCGGCTGCCGAAGCCGAGGCGGGCCGCGGAATCATGGTTGCCGCTGGAGAGGATGACTTTTGCGCCGGCAGCGGTGATGCGGTCCAGGGCCGAATCCAGCAGGCGGACGACGTCGACCCCCGGGAGTGCGCGGTCGTAGACATCTCCGGCGATCAGGACCGCGTCCACCTCCCGCTCACGGACCGTCTCCACGAGCCGGTCGATGAACTGCTGTTGGGCGCTGAGCATCCCCACTCCGTGGAAGGAACGGCCCAAATGCCAATCGGAGGTGTGCAGTATTCGCATACCAACAAAACTACATCGCTGCACTGACACTCCCCGGACACCCCGGACATGACAACGCCCACCCCTGTGCGCCGCAGGACGGCGGGAGGGGCGGGCGTTGGCGGTGAGCTAAGGGGACGGAGCCGAGGCAGCCCCGGCGTGTCCCGGTGCCCGGTTTAGCGCCGACCGGTACCCGGGCGGCCGCCGTCGTCGTCGCCGTCAAAGAATCCGCGGGCGTCGTCGTCGTTTTCCCGGGACATCTTCGTCGGTGCCGCGGCTGATGCGCCCGCCACCGTTCCCGTTGCGGTGCCGGACGGGTGCTGTGCCTTGGCCTCCTCAACGTCGGCGTTATCGAGCTGATTGGCATCGTCAGCCCCGTCAGCCTCGTCAGCCTCGTCGGCCAGCAAGTCCGCATCCTCGTCTGTGTCGTCACCGCGCTGCGCATCGGACACGCTCAGGTGGACGCTGCGGTAGATCAGTCCGGCAATCAGGGCACCCAAAACCGGGGCAGCCCAGAACAGCCACAGCTGCTCCAGGGAATCGCCGCCCGCAAAGATGGCTGCGGCGGTGGAACGGGCCGGGTTCAGGGAGCCTCCGGTGATCGGGGCCAGAATGCTGAGCAGGACCGCGTAGGTCACGCCGACGGCGAAGGCCGCCGAGACAGCGGGAATCCGGCGGGCGGAGGCGCCCAGGAACACGGCAACCAGCAGTGCGGTGGCCACCACCTCGGCGAGCAGTGCGCTGGCGAGCGGGAATCCCAGCTGGTAATCGGTGCCGTAGCCGTTGGCCAGCACGCTGAAGATCTGGCGTGTGTCAGTCAGCTCAGGATGGCCCTGAAAGAGGACCCACAGGATCAGGTAGGCCAGGAGCGCACCGATGAGCTGTGCCACGACATAGACGGGAAGTGCTTTCCACGATGTGCGGCCGGCAGCGGCGCTGCCCAGGCTAATGGCCGGGTTGAAGTGTCCTCCGGACACGTAGCCGAAGGCAACCATGGCGGCGGCGGCGGCGAGCCCGACACCCAGCGGGGAAGAAACTCCTCCGGTTCCGCTGAAGATCGCCACGGCTGTTGCGAAGACCAGCAGAAACGATCCCACGCCCTCCGCGATGCTGCGGCCCAGCAGCCCGTAGCTGTGCAGCCGCTTGCGGGGTGCGGTATGGGCGGCGGGTTCTGCGGCGCGCGCGCCGCCGGCGGAGATGGGCTCGGGATTCATTGGCAAAGGTGTCCTCTTCCTCGTTGGCGGAGCTTAGCTTCTTCCGAAGCAAAGCAAACTAACCCAGCTTTCCATTTCCCGCTGTGAACCAGCTGGGGACTCGCTGGGCCTGCATGCTCGATATGCTGGAACCGTGAGCTTGAACCCTGAACAGTCATCTGCCCCTGACCCTTCTCTCAGCGGGTCCGGCGCGGCTTCCTCCCATCATCCGCGCAATGGCCAGTCAGGAAAAGTGCTCGGCTGCCTGTTGGGCGGAGCCCTGGGTGATGCGCTGGGCTATGCGGTGGAGTTTTCCCGCCTGCCTGAGATCCGCAGCGCCTTCGGTCCGGACGGCCTCCGGGACTTTTCCGTCCTGCCGGCTCCTGTTCTGTTCTCCGACGACACCCAGATGACCCTCTACACGGTGGACGGACTCCTGGAAGCGCTGGAATGGGCCAACGCAGGCCTGGGAGCCGACGAAACAGCCTGCCTGTGGCTGGCCTATCTGCGCTGGCTGAAGACCCAGGGCGTCGCGCTAGATCCGGGGGCGCCCAGCCCTCCGGCCCGATGGATTGATTCCCAGGCCGTGCTCCACCACCGCCGCGCGCCGGGGAATGCCTGCCTGTCCGGACTGTCGGGCCCGGACATGGGCACCAAGTTCCGGCCGGTCAATCCGGATTCCAAGGGCTGCGGAACGGTGATGCGTTCGGCGCCTTTTGGGCTGCTGCCCTATGTGGAGACCGCAATGGTCTACCGGCTCAGCGAAGATGCGGCAGCACTCACGCACGGGCATCCGTCGGCGCTGCACAGCGCGGCAGTGTTCTCGACCCTGATCCACGACCTTCTGGATCCGGCGGCTTCCCTGCAGGACGCCGCAGAGACGGCGCTGGAGCGGGCCGGGGAAAGCGGAGTGCCCGAGCTGGCAGAGCGGCTGGCCGCCGCCGTGTCCCTGGCCCGGTCCGGCCCTGTCCCGCCCGAGGAGCTGACCAGCACCCTGGGCGAAGGGTGGGTGGCTGAAGAAGCGCTGGCGATCGGCCTCTATGCGGCCCTGGCGACGGCGTCAGCCGCCACGCCGCAGGAACATTTCCGTGCAGCCCTGGCACTGGCCGTGAACCACGACGGCGACAGCGACTCCACGGGCTCCGTCACCGGCAACATCCTGGGCACGCTGTACGGCACCGAAGCGCTGCCGGAAGAATGGCTGGCCGCCCTGGACGGCCGCGAGGTTATTGAGGAACTGGCCCGGCAGTTTACCGCCGCAACCACCGCGGGCTAAGCAGGGCTAAGCCTGCCGGAGCGTTCCGGGCCAGGTCCCGTCGATCATGCGCAGGAACTCCGGTTCGGACAGCACCTCAATGCACTGGCCCTTGCCGTGCAGGTCCAGGACCCGGCGGGCCTTGCCCGTCAGGACGCCGTTGCGCAGGTCCCCGGCTTCAAAGCCGTCTCCCATTACCAGCACGGTGGTGGCCCGGGTGACGTTGGACGCAGGCTTGGCACCAAGATCAGCGGCAAGCTTCTTGGCCGACTCGCGGGACATGCCGAGGTTTCCGCTGAACACCACGGTTTGTCCGTACAGCGGGTGGCTGCTGTCAGCGAGGAGGTTGGGCGGCGGGTTCTCCCCTTCCACCGGCCAGCCTGCCCATCCGGTGGCGGCAGCCTTGGTTTCCGTGCCGGTTCCGCGTTCCAGTGCAGCCCGGGTTGCCTTTGACAGGGCGTCGACGCCGGGGATGTAGGCAGGCAGCCGGGACGGCACCATGCCCTGGACGGCGAAAAAGCCGGGCATGTCCGGGGCGCCGCTGCGGCGCACGATGTCCAGCATGATCCCCGCGCAGGCCCGGGCGTCCTCCACGGCGTCGTGGTGGTTCTTCAACGGTACGCCCGCGGCCTCGGCCGCGAACGGCAGGGAATGCGACACCAGGGAATAGGTCCGGCGGGAATGCACCACGGAACAGGTGTAGTCATAGGCCGGTCCGGGCAGGTCGGAGACCTCCAGTGCGGAGCGGATGACCCCCATGTCAAAGGCGGCGTTGTGGGCCACCAGCAGGTCCTCGCCGATGAACGCGCCGATCTCCGGAAACAGCTCCCCAAAGCGGGGGGCGCCGGCCACCATCGGGGCTTTGATGCCGTGGATGCGGGTGTTGCGTGGATCGAAAAAGTCATGGCCGGCCGGCGGCCGCATCAGCCAGGACACTTCATCAACGATGACGCCGCCCCGCACCTTGACCAGTCCCACCGAACAGGGCGAGCCCCTGAATCCGTTGGCCGTTTCGAAGTCGATGGCCGTGAATTCAATTCCCACGCGGTGATCGGTTCCTTAGTTCTGTTCAAGCGGGTTCTGTGCAGACACACGCCTGTGAAGGCAGACGGTGCTGCGGTCCTTTGATAAGGCGCTGCGGCAGGGGGCCGGGGAGCCTATTCGCCGTCCACCGGCTGCACCGGAGGGGCTGCCTTCTTGCGCCGGTGCGAGCGGACCTTGCTCACCACGTACCACGCAGCAACCAGGACGCACGCCACGATGACGATCTTCTGGAAGATCCCGGCGTATTCCTCCACCACGTGCCAGCTCTCGCCCAGGTAGAACCCGGCAAAGACAAAGATGGCGTTCCAGATCAGGCTGCCCGCCGTGGTCAGGCCCAGGAACTTCCAGATGGGCATCCGTTCAATGCCGGCCGGAATGGAGATGAGGCTGCGGAAGATGGGAATCATCCGGCCAAAGAACACCGCCTTGTAACCGTGGCGGTTGAACCAGGCCTCCACCTTGTCCACGTCCTCCAGGTCCACGAGGGGAACCTTCGAGACCAAGGCACGCATCCGGTTCCGGCCCAGCCAGGCACCAAGTCCGTACAGTGCCCAGGCACCCACGACGGAGCCGAGGGTGGTCCAGATCAGGGCTTCGATGATCGAGAAGTTGCCCTGGCTGGCGGTGAATCCGGCCAGGGGCAGGATCACCTCGCTGGGCAGCGGCGGAAAGAGGTTCTCCAGGGCGATAGCCAGGCCCGCGCCGGGAGCACCAATGGTCTCCATGACGTTGACGGCCCAGTCAGCGACCCCTCCCAGCGCCGATCCGTCGGTATTGGCGGTGGCAACTGAGGCAAGGATCTGTGTAGTCATATTGACCCCAATTCTGCCTTACGGAGGGCCCCCGGTGAAAACCCGACACTGCGCGGCAGCCTGCTCATCGGGTTTTACCGGCGTGGCCGGGGCCGGAACGGGGGCACGGCAGGGACCTGCCCGCCGTCCCCCTGGGCGGCCTTAGACCAGGGCCGCCACGATCGCCGGGAGCAGGGCCCGGAAGGCCTGTCCGCGGTGGCTGATGGCGTTTTTCTCCTCCGGCGAGAGCTCCGCGCAGCTGCGGTCATATCCCTCCGGGCGCAGGATCGGGTCATAGCCGAAGCCGCCGTTTCCGCGCGGTGCTGTGAGAAGCGTCCCACGCAGCTCGGCCCGCTCCACCACGGTGTGTCCGCCGGGCAGGGCCAGGGCCGCGGCGCAGACGAAGGCTGCCCCTCGGTGCTCGTCCGCTATGTCCGACAGCTGCGCCAGCAGCAGGTCCAGATTGGCGGCGTCGTCCCCGTGCCGTCCGGACCAGCGGGCGGAGAAGATACCCGGGGCTCCGCCCAGGACGTCCACGGCCAGGCCGGAATCGTCGGCGATGGCCGCCAGACCTGTTGCCTCCGCCACGGCTCGGGCCTTAAGCAGCGAGTTGGCCTCGAAGGTCACACCGGTTTCGGGAACGTCGGGAACTCCTGCGGCGGCGGCATCAATCACCTGGGTGTCGACGTCGAGTCCCTCGATCCGTCCGCGCAGCAGTTCGCGCAGTTCCCGCAGCTTGCCGGCATTCCGGGTGGCCAGGACGAGCCTGGCGCCGGCGGGAACGCCGGTGCTCACTCGTTGTCCCCGCGCGATTCACCCAGGGTACGGCGCTGGATTTCGGCCAGCTCGGACGTACCCAGCAGGGCCAGGTCCAGCAGGGCGTTCAGCTCGTCGCGGTCAAACGGTGCACCTTCAGCGGTGCCCTGCACCTCTACGAACTTGCCGGAACCGGTGACCACCACGTTCATGTCGGTTTCGGCCCGGACGTCTTCCACATAGGGCAGGTCCAGCATGGGCACACCGTCGATGATGCCCACGCTGATGGCTGCCACGGTGTCCAGCAGGGGCTGGGCGTTGCGGGCAATCAGCTTGTTGTCCCTGGCCCATGTCAGGGCATCGGCGAGTGCCACGTAGGCGCCGGTGATCGCGGCGGTGCGGGTGCCGCCGTCGGCCTGCAGGACATCGCAGTCCAGGACGATGGTGTTCTCGCCGAGGGCCTTGGTATCGATGATGGAGCGCAGCGAGCGGCCGATCAGCCGGGAAATCTCGTGTGTGCGGCCGCCGAGCTTGCCCTTGACCGATTCGCGGTCATTGCGGGTATTCGTGGCACGCGGCAGCATGGCGTATTCAGCAGTGACCCAGCCCTTGCCCTCGCCCTTGAGCCAGCGCGGAACACCGGCGGTCAGGGACGCGGTGCACAGCACCTTGGTGTTGCCGAACTCGATCAGCGCCGAACCTTCCGCCTGCTTGGACCAGCCGCGGGTGATGGTGATGTCGCGCAGCTGGTCGGGGGTGCGGCCGTCGGAACGGACGACGGCGGAGCCTGCGGAAGGCGTGGAAGAGGCATTGTTTGCTGCTGTAGTCATGAGCCCAGTCTATCGGCCGGCTCCCTCCGGACCCGCCTGACCGGCGGGGCTCATCGATAAGGCTTCCCGCGGGCCTAACCGGCCGGCAGAACCCCCGGATTCATGGCCAGCGGCACGGTGAAGGGACTGCCTACGTCGTAGGAGACGCCCGCGACGGCGACCGCCAGGTCTCCCGCGTAGGTTTCCCGGGCCTCGGCAACGGACACGGTTGCGTCATTCCACACCGGAAGGTGGGTGAGCAGCAGCCGGCGCGCGTTGGCGGCGGAAGCGGCGGCACCGGCCCGCCTTCCGGTCAGGTGAACACCCTCGATGGCGTCATCGCGGCCTTCATGGAAAGCTGCCTCGCAGAGGAAGACGTCGCTGTTGCGGGCGGCCTCCTCCAAGCCTGCGCAGGAATCCGTGTCTCCGGAATAGGCCAGGGTGTGGACCACGGGATTGCCTTCGGCGTCGACGCCGGTGGCCTGGACCCGCAGCGCATATGCTTCGTCCGCGGGATGCCGCACCGGATACGGCGTGACCGTGAAGGGGCCGATGGTCACCGGCTCGCCGCTGGTCCAGTGGTGAAACTCAAAGTCCTCATGCATGCCCGGGTCAGCGGGCAGCCCGTACGCGGTGGCCATGCGGTCCGCCGTGTCCCTGGGGCCCCAGACAAGGATCCGGTCCCGGTTCCAGCCGGCCGGATCCCAGTGCACCGCCACATGCAGGCCACATAGATCCATGCAGTGGTCCGGATGCAGGTGGGTCAGCAGGACCGCATCGATGTCGCGCAGGTCCATGTAGCGCTGCAGTGCACCCATGGAACCGTTGCCCAGATCCAGCAGGATGCGCCAGTCGCGCACGCCGTCATTGGCGGTCACGAGGTAGCAGGAGGCGGGAGAGGCCGGTCCGGGAAAGGATCCGCTGCAGCCCACTATGGTCAGTTTCATTTAGGTGCCGTTCCGAAGGGCGCCGTGCGGCCTTCCGTTTTCGCGGTGGATGGAGCGGGCTGCGGCAACCATCTCCGGGGTGACCCGGGCCATGCTGCCGGTTGGATAGTGGGCGGCCACGTTCTCGACGTGTTCAACGCTGAGGACTTCGGGGCCAAGGAAACGGCGGGCGAGCAGTTCAAACGACGCCGCGTCCCCCGTGGCCACGAAATGGTGCTGCGGGGCGGTGTCCGCGGTGCGCTGCAGGTTATGCGAAATGAGGGCCCGGTAGACGTCCTTGGCGGTCTCCTCCGCACTGGAAACCAGCGTGACGCCGTCGCCCATCACGTAGGAGATCACACCGGTCAGCAGCGGGTAGTGGGTGCAGCCCAGCACCAGCGTGTCCACGTCCCGGGACTTCAGCGGTGCAAGGTACTCTTCGGCGGTGGCCAGCAGATCCGGGCCGGCAGTGACTCCGGCCTCCACAAACTGCACGAAGGCCGGGCATGCCACGGACGCGATCTCAAGGTGCGGTGCCGCAGCGAACGTGTCGTCGTAGGCGCGGGATCCCACAGTGGCTTCAGTACCGATCACGCCCACCCGGCCGGAGCGGGTGGCCGCCACGGCACGCCGCACCGCCGGCTGGATAACCTCAATGACAGGAATGCCGTAGCGGCGGGTGTAACGCTCGCGGGCATCCCGCAGCACTGCGGCAGAAGCGGTGTTGCACGCGATCACCAGGAGCTTGACGCCCGAATCCACCAGTTCGTCCATCACGCCCAGCGCATTGGCGCGGACTTCGGCAATGGGCAGGGGGCCGTACGGTCCCTTGGCGGTGTCACCCACGTAAAGAATCGACTCATTGGGCAGCTGGTCGATCACCGCGCGGGCAACAGTCAGTCCGCCCACTCCGGAGTCGAAGATGCCAATGGGTGCATCCTGGCGCTGTGCGTCCTTCAGCGGTTCTTTCGTCAGCGTGGAGTTACCCGGGTCAGAGCTCATAATGTATCGACAATAGCCCTCACGGGCCCCGGCGCGTACTCAGTACAACGTGCTCTTGATCACAGCAGGGAACGAATCATGGCCTGCATCAGTGTCTCCTGGAGCCAGGTGACGAAGTTGTAAACCAGGGCCAGATAGCCGTCTACGTCCTTGGCCTGGGAGGGGTCCGTGATCCCGTGCAGCCGCTCGGTGTCTTCATCGGTCTCCAGCCCGAGCCGGTCCGCCAGCACCAGCCGCACATCGTTGAGTGCACGGGCAAAATACTGGGCCTGCTCGGCGTTGAGCAGCAGCTGCTTGGACTCCAGATGCACCGACGCCGCCCGCAGTGCCCCGGTCTTGTTTTCCCGCAGCGAGCGCTCGGTGAGGCGGCGGAATTCCAGGGCTTCGCCGTCGTCGCCCTGCACCCCGTCCGGCAGCAGACGGCGCAGCGCGGAGTCATCCGGCACACGTGCGCTCGTGTCCAAACCCACCATGGCAGCCAGCGGGTCCGCATCGGCGGGGGTCTCCGGTTCCAGCATGTTCAGCACATCGGCAAACAGGCTGCGCAGCAGTTCCCGCTCCCCCGCATCCAGCGATGCCGAAATGCCCTTGCGGGTGGATTTGAATCCGGTAGCCACGTCTGTTCCTATCCGCCGGCGGTGCCGGTCTGTGCTGCTTTGGCCGCTGTTGAGGACCGCTGTTTAGGGCTCGTCGGTCTTTTGAAAAGTGGCCCAGAGGCCGAAGGAGTGCATGGCCGTGGTGTCGCGCTCCGCGGACTCGCGGGAGCCGGCGGCAACCACCGATTTGCCCTGCTCGTGCACTTCCATCATGAGCTTGTTGGCTTTGGCTTCCGAATACCCGAAGTAGCTGCGGAACACGTAGCTGACATAGCTCATCAGGTTCACCGGGTCATTCCACACGATCACCACCCACGGCACATCCTTGCCAACCAGGGACTCCGTATCGGTACGCTCGAGGGTGTCGGTGCCCGCTGAAGTGCTCAGGACAGCGCCGGGTGCAGTGCTCAACGTCATGACTCCAATTGTAGGTTGGACCCGGTTGCGGAACCGCCACCGGATGCCTTCTACTCAATAAGCGAACGGGGGATAGAGTTTTGACTGTGAACAGCCCTTCAACGTGGCGCCAACCAAATGCCGCCCTCTATACAGACCATTACGAGTTGACCATGCTGCAGGCCGCCCTGCACTCGGGCACGGCCTCCCGGCGATCAGTGTTCGAGGTCTTCGGCCGCAGGCTGCCCGACGGACGGCGGTACGGCGTGGTGGCCGGCACCGGCCGGATCCTTGAGGCCCTCACGGCCTTTCGCTTCGGCGAGGACCAGCTGCAGTTCCTGGCGGACACCGCCGTAGTGGACGGGCCTACCCTTCAATGGCTGGCGGACTTCCGGTTCTCCGGCAACATCTTCGGCTACGCCGAGGGCGAGGCATACTTCCCCAATTCGCCAATCCTTACGGTGGAGTCCACCTTCGCCGAAGCCTGCATCCTGGAAACCCTGGTGCTCTCGGTCCTGAACCATGACAGTGCCATCGCCTCGGCAGCGTCCCGCATGGTCATGGCTGCCGGCGGCCGCCCCTGCATCGAAATGGGCTCGCGCCGCACGCACGAGGAATCCGCCGTCGCCGCAGCCCGCGCCGCGATCATCGCCGGCTTCGACAGCACCTCCAATCTGGAGGCGGGACGCCGGTACGGCCTGAAGACCGTGGGCACCGCAGCCCACTCCTTCACCCTCCTGCATGACACCGAGCGCGATGCCTTCGAAGCCCAGGTGGGCTCCCTTGGCGCCAATACTTCTCTCCTGGTGGACACGTACGACGTCGAAGCCGGCGTGCGCAACGCCGTCGCCGTCGCGGGACGGAAACTTGGCGGCGTCCGGCTGGATTCCGGTGACCTGGTGGCCCAGGCCCGCTGGGTTCGGGAGCTGCTGGATGACCTCGGCAACACGGAAACCCGCATCATGGTGACCTCGGACCTGGACGAATACGCCATTGCCGCCCTGGCTTCTGCACCGGTGGACGCCTACGGTGTGGGAACCTCCCTGGTCACCGGGTCCGGGGCTCCGACCGCCGGCATGGTCTATAAGCTCGTCAGCCGGGAAGGGGACGACCATGAGTTTGTCTCCGTCGCCAAGGCAGCCAAGAACAAGGCATCCCGCGGCGGGAGAAAGTACGCCCTGCGCCGGCTCAATGAGCACGGAACGGCCACGGCAGAGGTCATCGGCATTGGCCACCGTCCGCTGGATGACGGCAATGACCGTCCCCTGCTGGAGCAGTTCGTTGCCGACGGCGAAATCCTTCCCGGCTGGACCGGGGCCGAAGGCGTGGAGCGTGCAGTCAAACGGCACACCGCGTCACTGGATGAACTGCCCGATGCCGTACACCGCCTGCAGCGCGGCGAACCGGTGATCCCGACAGAATACGAGGAGGAAGCATGACGCGCGCCCTGATTGTTGTTGATGTCCAGAACGACTTCTGTGAAGGAGGTCCTCTCGCCGTTCCCGGCGGCGCCGACACGGCGTCGGACATCACTGACTACATCGAGACGACGCTGGGCCGCTATGACGTTGTGGCCGCCACTCAGGACTGGCACATTGAGCCCGGCGCCCACTTCTCCGACACCCCGGATTACAAGGAGTCCTGGCCGGTGCACTGTGTTGCCGGCACAACCGGAGCCAACCCGCACCCGGACCTGGACACCGAACACATTGATGCCTTCTTCCGCAAAGGCCAGTACGAGGCCGCGTATTCCGGCTTCGAAGGGGTGCTTGCCCCGGAAGACGAAGTGCCTACGGGCGATCTGGACGCGGCCGCCGCACCGGTTGATCCGGCTGAAACGGTAAGCCTGGATGACTGGCTTCGGGAGAACGACGTCGATGAGGTGGTCATTGTGGGCCTGACCACCGACTACTGCGTCCGGGCCACCGCGCTGGATGCCGTCGCGGCCGGCTATGACACGTATGTCATCCCCGAACTGTGCGCCGGAATCGACCGCGCGGATACCCGTGCCGCCCTCGCCGAGCTGGAAGACGCCGGAGTGGAGCTGCTGGACCTGTAAGCGTTCGCGCCTGGCAAGGCTGACCCCTGCCGGTCGGCAAACAGCAGCAGAGGTGCCGGAGCATGTTGCTCCGGCACCTCTGCTGTGTCTTGGGTGTGCACGTATGGCGATCTCGACCCCTAGAGACCCGCCGAGCTGCACACCAGATCCTCCGTACGGATCCTTCGTGCAGATCACGGGGCTTGCCGAAATCTCTCGTGCAGATCACGGGCCCATAACGGCCAAATTCGCATGTTTGCGCCCATTATCTGCACGAAGGATTCGCGCTGCCCCGGTTTACGCCCGTTATCTGCACCAAGGATCCGGCGCAAAGGCTCCGGTACGCACAAACGGTGATCTCAGCCGCTTGGAACCGCCAGCGCTGCACAGTCGATGGTAGCCAGGGGGTCCTTTGTGCGGATCAGGGCCCCAAAGTCGCTCGACCGGTGCTTTGGACTCGCCGTCTGCCCTGATGCTCCGGGTTGAGACCTCTCTAGTACAGATAACGGGCCTAAACGTCCCCCATGAGCCCGTTATCTGTTCTACGGACGCGAGCCGGGCCCCCCGCAAGCCCGTTATCTGTTCTACGGACGCTAACCATGGACCCGGACCAGCCCGCACGGCGCCGGCGCCGGCACACAACAACGGCGGGTGCCGGCTCCCGAAGGAACCGGCACCCGCCGTCGTTGTTCTGGTCCGTTTCAGCTATTTGCGCCCGATAAACCAGTCCTGCAGCTTCTTCAGCCGCTGGTTGAGCTGCTCCTCATTGGCCTGGGCCACGGGCGGTCCGCCGCAGATGCGGCGCAGCTCGCTGTGCACCACGCCGTGCGGCATACCGGAACGGGCAGACCAAGCGGAGACGTTCTTGGCCAGCTGGCCGCGCAGTTCGGTGAGCTGCCGGTGGTCCATGACCGCGGGAGCCGGTTCGGGCTCGGGTGCTGCAGCAGCCTTCCGGCCGCGGCGGGACAGCTGCTCATGCTGGCGCTGGCGCAGCAGCATTCCCACCTGGTCTGCGTCCAGCAGACCGGGGATGCCCAGGAAGTCCTGTTCCTCTTCGCTGCCCAGCTCTCCGCCGGTGCCGAATTCGCCGCCGTCGAACAGTACGCGGTCAAAGGACGCCTGGGATTCCAGTGCCTCGAACTTCTGTTTGGTGAGGGAGTCCGAAGCCTTTTCCTCGCGGTTGGCGGCCTCCATGAGGCTGTCCTCCAGCGCGAAACCTTCCTCTTCGAGGTGGTTCTCCGGGCGGTCCAGGGCGTGGTCGCGCTCCAGTTCCAGCTGGTTGGCCAGGGCCATCAGGTTAGGCACGGAGGGCAGGAACACCGACGCCGTCTCGCCGCGCTTGCGGGCACGCACAAACCGGCCCACGGCCTGGGCAAAGAACAGCGGGGTTGCCGTGGAGGTGGCGTAGACGCCCACCGCCAGGCGCGGAACGTCCACGCCTTCGGACACCATGCGCACAGCCACCATCCAGCGCTGTTCTCCGGCGGAGAACTCGTCAATCTTGTCCGAGGCCTTGGCGTCATCGGAGAGGATGACCGTGGGAGACTCCCCCGTGATCTTCTTCAGCTGGCCCGCATAGGCACGCGCGTCGTCGTGGTCCGTTGCGATCACCAGCCCGCCGGCGTCGGGCACTGCCCGGCGCACCTCGGAAAGCCGGCGGTCAGCGGCGGCCAGCACCGCAGGGATCCATTCACCCGTGGGGTTCAGCGCCGTGCGCCAGGCCTGGGCCGTGATGTCCTTGGTGACGGCAGCTTCGCCAAGGGAGGCGGCCATTTCATCTCCGGCGCTGGTGCGCCAGCGCATGGTGCCGGAGTAGGCCATGAACATCACCGGACGCACCACGTGGTCCTTCAGTGCCTGCCCGTAGCCGTAGGTGTAGTCCGCCTTGGAGCGGCGGATCCCGTCGCGGTCCTTCTCATACTCCACAAAGGGAATGGCCGCGGTGTCCGAGCGGAACGGCGTACCGGTCAGGGACAGGCGCTTGACGGCCGGTTCGAAAGCCTCACGGATGCCGTCACCCCAGGACAGGGCGTCGCCGCCGTGGTGAATCTCGTCCAGGATCACCAGGGTGCGGGCCGCTTCGGTCTTGGCACGGTGCAGCATGGGCTTGGAGGCCACCTGGGCGTAGGTCACTGCCACGCCGATGAAGCCGTCACCGTGGCGGCCGTCAGCATTCTTGAAGTTGGGGTCCAGGGCCAGGCCCACCTTCGCGGCGGCGTCGGCCCACTGGCGCTTGAGGTGGTCGGTGGGCGCGACGACGGTGATCCGCTTGACGATCCCGCGGTCCACCAGCTCGGTGGCCACGCGCAGGGCGAAGGTGGTCTTGCCTGCACCTGGGGTGGCGACGGCGAGGAAATCATCGGCGTCGGAGGCAAAAAACTTCTCCAGGGCTTCTGCCTGCCATTGGCGAAGCTTCGGGGCGGTGCCCCACGCGGCTCGCTCCGGGTAGGCGGGCGGCAGGGCCGGTCCGCCGAAGAGGGTATCTGGGCTCACGCTGTGAACGGCACCTTTCCTGTGTTCGGGGTAACAATTGCACTGCGGGCACCGGAGACAATCCCCAGGCACGCAAAAATGGCCAGGACAAGCCACATGACGCGGAAAACGCCGACTTGTCCGGAAGCGGCGGGGTCCTGCAGGAGGGCGAAGAGAATTCCCGCCACTGTGGTTCCCGCAACGGCTCCGAGCTGGTCGGAAATCTGCAGGGACGCGGAATTGCGTCCCCGGTCCGCGGAAGTGGACAGAGCCAGCACCATCACGGAAGTGCTGGACAGGGCCAGGCCCATGGCTGCTCCCGCGAAGGACCACACCGCCACGATCACCCAGAAGGGAATCGACGGCGAGGCAAGCAGCCCGATTCCTCCCACGGCCGCGGCCAGCATGGTTGCGCCGATCACCAAAAGCCGGTGACGCCGCCCGCCGGCACGTGCCTGCAGGAAAGAACCCACAGCCCAGCCTACCGCTCCTGCGGTCAGGGCCAGTCCGGCAGTGGCGGGGTCCACACCGTGCGTGGCCAGCACCATCAACGGCAGGAAGGCCTCCGCTGCCACGAATCCGGCACTAAGCAGGCCGCGCGTGGCGACCACGCTGGGCAGCCCGCGGGACAGGCGCAGGGTGCCCGGCGGCAGCAGACGGCCCAGCGCGACGCCGGCCGCTCCTGTTCCCGCGGCCGCTGCGGCCCACAGCAGTACGGCGGCCGACGACGGCACTGCGGCCGCGCTGCCCGCCCACTGCGCGAGGAACACGGCAGCGGCCAGCACCGTGCCCCAGAGCGCGCGGCGGCGGCCTGCTGCTGCGTCCATTGCGGGGCTGGCGGGCGGACCCAGGCTGCGGATCCGCGGCCAGACCATCAGTCCGGCAACCAGCACAATGGGAATCACAGCGGCAAAAACCCACCGCCAGCTCACGTACTGCGCCAGCAGGCCCGCAGCCAGCGGACCCACCATGGAAGGCAGGATCCAGGCCGCCGCCAGCCAGCCAAAAATCACCGGTTGGAGCGCCGACGGATAGATCTCGCCGATGATCACGTAGACCGCCACGATCATGGCTCCCCCGCCGAGCCCGGACACCGCCCGTCCGGCGGTGACAATCCAGAATTCCCCGGCCAGGGCTGAGAGCACCAGCCCGGCGGTCATCAGCAGCATGCCCGCGGCAAGCGAGGGAAGCGGCCCCTCGCGGTCACACCTGCTGCCGGCCACCACGGTGCCCAGCAGCGAGGCGGTGAGGAACATCGAAAATGCCAGCCCGTAGCCGGCACCCGCCGAGAGTTCCGCTGCCACCACGGGCATCGCCGTCGTCACCGCCATCGCTTCGAAGGCGGAACAGGTGATGATCGCCAGAATGCCCAGGGTGAGGGCCCGGTACTCTGCGGACATTGCGCCGGCGGGCCGGCGCTGCGGAGCCGAACCGCTCATGGACGCACCGGAATTATTTCTTGCCGTCCTTGGGCGCGCTCAGCCCATCATAGATTTCCTTGCAGGTGGGGCACACGGGGAACTTCTTCGGGTCGCGGCCCGGGGTCCATACCTTGCCGCACAGCGCGATCACGGGTTCTCCCGAGAGCGCGGATTCCATGATTTTTTCCTTGCGGACATAGTGGGCAAACCGCTCACTGTCACCGGGTTCGGTGTACTCGCGCTGTTCTTCGCGCTCGATAACGGCGGTGGAACCGCCGCCGTCGTCGAGGCGGCGGGCAGGGTCGTTTTCGAAAGGATCGGGAGGAAGACTCATGGCTCCCATCTTAGTACCAGGGGTCATTTGTTCACGGATACCGCGGCCAGCAGCTCCGGGGCGCGGCGGTCCATCCAGCGGCCGCCGATCCGGATCCCGGCCAGCAGCAGCCCGACTCCGAGCACCACGCCGGCGGCCAGGGTGAGCCAGCCGAGCAGTGCGCTGCCCGTCACGAGGGCGGCCACGGCCAATGCCAGCACCGGCAGCACGATCACCAGCTGAGCCAGCATGCCCAATCCCTGGACAAGGACGGTGCGCCCGCCGGAACCGGGCGGCGTCTTGAACGCGTTCTCTCCCGGCAGCGGCACGTTGTAGGTGTAGCGGGCGGACACCACGCTGGACAGGCCCAGACCGCTGAGCAGCACCCCCAGTGAAACACCCAGCAGCACCGGCAGCAGGTCCGTTTGCCCCAGCAGCACGCAGGGCAGCACGGTGGCCAGCAGCACCGTCGGCACGCCGAAGGCGGCACAGGCAAGGGCGCGGCCGGCGCGGTCAGCTGCGCCGGTAACCCCGGTGCTGATGTGCAGCGCAAAGGCGGTGTTGTCATACGCCACGTCGGCTGAGATCGCGAAGGCCAGGAGGAAAGCCACCAGCGGGCCGATGAGCAGCGGCACCACAGGAGTGCCGCCGGTGTTGTTCACGAACAGCAGCACCACCACCAGCAGCGGAATGATGAGCAGGGAGGCGCCGTAGCGCGGATCCCTGATCCAGTAGGTCAGGGCCCGGGCCGCCACTGCACCGGTGGGGGTCCCCGGAAACAGTCCGAAGAAGCCCAGCTTGCCGCCCTTACGCCGGGTTCCGGCGTTGTACGGAGGCGTGACCAGCGCCCGGACGAGGAGGACTTTCCAGGCCCAGACCAGCAGGGCTAAAAAGACGACGGCGATGGCCAGCTTGGCGGCCGCGGTTCCCCACTGGCCCAGGGCAACGTCGCCGGGGACGGCCCAAGCAGCTCCCAGCGGCGTCCAGGACAGAGTGGCTGCCAGGGAAGGAAGGTACTCCCCTGCACCGCTGACACCCGAGCTGATCCCGCCAATAATCGGTCCCAGCAGCATCAGGGGAATGATGAGCAGAAGACCGGTGATGTCTTTGAACCGGCGGGAGGAAGCCAGCGAGGTACTCGCCGCCACGGTGACCCGGGCAGCAATGACACAGGTGAAAACCGCGATGAGCGCGGTCAGGAGACCGGCCGCCACTGCGGCCGGAGAACGCCACCACACTGCCGCCGAGGCGAGTGCGGCCAGGACGGTGACCACGCCGGGAATCCCGATGAGACCGCCCAGTGCCAGGCCGGTTAGCAGCTTCGGCAGGGGCACGGCAAACGTAACGAAGCGCGCCGGGTCCAGGGTCAGGTCCACGCCGGTTGCAAGGATCGGGATCAGGGCCCAGCCCAGCACGGCAGCGGAACCTGCCAGCACTGTCACTGTCCGGGCCAGCTCGGGGTCGGTGGTGCTCAGAAAGAACAGCCCGGTCAAGAGCAGCACCAGGACTGACAGACCGTACAGCGCCCCGAAGACAATCCCCACGATCTGCCAGGGGCTGCGGCGCAGGGAGTTGCGCAGCAGGGTCAGCTTAAGCCTTACGAGGTGCGCAACCACGGCAGTCCCTCCGAGTGGGTGCGTCCGCCGACGAGCTGCACGAACCGGTCTTCCAGGGATTCGCCGCCGCGGACCTCGTCCACGGTTCCGGCCGCCAGGAGGTTGCCGCCGGAAACCACAGCCACGTGGTCACACATGCGCTGGACCAGGTCCATCACGTGGCTGGAGACGATGACGGTGCCTCCGTTGGCAACATAGCCGGCGAGAATGTCTCGGATATTGGCGGCGGAGATGGGATCCACCGCTTCGAATGGCTCATCCAGCACCAGCAGCCGCGGCGCGTGGATCAGTGCCGATGCCAGCGCGATCTTCTTGGTCATCCCGGCGGAGTAGTCAACAACGAGGGTGCCGGCGTCATTGGCCAGGTCCATGGCTTCGAGCAGGTCCTGCACCCGTTCGGCCACGGTCGCACGGTCCATGCCACGCAGCAGGCCGGCATACGTCACCAGCTGTTCGCCCGTGAGCCGGTCAAACAGCCGTACACCGTCCGGGAGCACTCCCATCAGGCGCTTGGCCTTCAGCGGCTCCGCCCAGACATCCGTGCCGTGCACCCACACCTGGCCATGCTCGGGCCGCAGCAATCCGGTTGCCATGGACAGCAGGGTGGTCTTGCCCGCACCGTTGGGGCCGACCAGTCCGAAGAAGGAACCCGCCGGAACGTCGAGACTGATCCCGTTGACGGCAATTTTCTCGCCGAAACGCTTCGCCAGTCCCCGAATTGCCAGGGCGGGGGCAGCAGGAACGGCCGAGGTTTCCAGGGGCAGGGAATCGGTCATGTGAGCACCACTTTCGTCATGCCACCAACCTACCTCCGGGCTCCCGTCCACGGATCAGCCGCAAGGACCAGAATCACGCCGAGTCCGGGCGGCGAAACCCGCCTTCCGGAGTAGGGGGCCGAAACGAAGCCGCATCGCCGGGACAACCGAACCGGGAAAGGCGCCTTTTCTAGCCACGCGGATCGGATTGGACCTTCGGCCAAGCTAACCCAAGGGCTTGCAGGCTACGGCTGGCGGGCCCGTTCATACTGCGGGGCCCACGGCAGCTTGGCGTCCAGCGTGTCGGCAGCATGCAGCCACCAGTGCGGGTCGCTGAGCGCTGCCCGCGCAATAAGGACCGCGTCGGCACGTCCCTCGCGCAGCGTCTGCTCGGCTTCCGCCGCCGTGCGGATCAGGCCGACGGCGCCCGTGGGCACGCCTGCATGCTTCCGCACGTACTCCGCAAACCCGGTTTGGTATCCCGGCGCCACCGGTATGGAAGCCCCCGGAACTGCCCCGCCGGTGGAAACGTCCACAAAGTCCACGCCCCGGTCACGGGCCTGGGCGGCCAGCCGGGCTGAGGTGTGCTCGTCCACACCCCCGGCGGTCCAGTCCGTGGCAGATATGCGCAGCAGCAGCGGCATGGATTCGGGGATGACCGCACGGACGGCGTCGATGACCTCCAAGGTGAGCCGGTTGCGGCCCTCCTCCGATCCGCCCCAGCCGTCGGTGCGGGTATTGACCAGCGGCGTCAGGAACTGGTGCAGCAGGTACCCGTGGGCGGCATGGATTTCAATGGTGTCGAAGCCCGCCTCAACGGACCGTTTGGCAGCGACGGCGAAGTCATCAATGACCTTGCGGATGCCTGCCTCGTCCAAGGCCTCCGGTGCGGCATAGCGGCCAAACGGCTCGGCGGTGGGACCAACGGTGAGCCACCCGCCGTCGGCCTCCGGAACAGTGCCGCTGCCCTCAGCGAAGGGAGCGTAGGTGGACGCTTTGCGCCCCGCGTGGGCCAGCTGCACGCCGATCTTGGTGTCCACGGCCCCGTATTTGTGCACAAAGCCGATGATCCGGCGCCAGGCGTCAACCTGTTCCCGGTTATAGATTCCAGTGTCCTGGGGGCTGATCCGGCCCTCGGGACTGACCGCGGTGGCTTCGGTGACAATCAGAGCCGCTCCCCCGGCGGCAAAGGAGCCCAGATGCATCAGATGCCAGTCATTCGGCACTCCGGGGGCGTTGACCTCGTCGGCGGAGTACTGGCACATGGCGGCAACCCAGCCGCGGTGTGCCAGCTCAAGGCCCCGGAGGGTCAGTGGATCAAACAGGCCGTGGAACTGGTGTGCCGCCGCATCGGTCATACCGGCGGGCCTAGAAGAGTGCCCGGGCCAGGGCGGAACGCGCCTTGGTCACCCGCGGGTCGGTGGTGCCCACCACTTCGAACAAATCCAGCAGCCGCAGCCTGGCCCGCTCACGGTCTTCGCCGAAGACCCGGGAGATCAGGCGCACCACACGGGTGAAGGCATCTTCAACGTGGCCGCCGGAGACATCCAGGTCAGCGACCGCCAGCTGGGCGTCGACGTCGTTGGGGTTCTCCGCGGCATCGGTGCGAAGCTTCTCCGCGTCAACCCCCTTGAGCCTGGCCATCAGCTCCACCTGGGCGAGCCCGGCCTTGGCTTCGGCGTCGGCAGGCTGCTCGGCCAGCGCTTTGCGGTAGGCCGCGGCAGCGCCGTCGTAGTCTCCTTCAACAATGGCGTCGTAGGCTTCCTGGTGCAGCGGCGGCAGGGGTGCATCCTCGGCAGCTTCAGCGCCTCCGTCCTCATTCAGGGAACCGGTGACACCGTTGGCCGCGGCGACCTGGAGCAGCTCGGCAACGAGGGCGCGGATCTGTTCCTCGGGCACTGCACGGTCAAAGAGCGGTACCGGCTGGCCCTTGAGGACCGCAGCGACCGTGGGCACTGCCACGGCCTGGAATGCCTGGGCAATCTGGGGATGCTGATCCACGTCAACCCGTGCCAGCAGCAGCTTTCCGTCCTGCTCCGCCACGATGTTCTGCAGCACCGCGCTGACCTGCTGCGACTCCGGGCTGCGGGCCGAGTAGAGGTCAATAATCACCGGCACCTGCGCGGAGAGCTGAACCACCTGGGGGAAGGACTGCTCGGTCACCTCCACGATGTACGGGCTGGCGCCGCCCGCAGCGGCTGCCGGTTCGCCCGAAGCACCGGCGGGTGCCGGCGGCGCAGACGCCTTGGCTTTTAGCGCGGACAAGTCAACGGCTCCCCGCAGATTCATCGAGGAAGGGGCCGGTGCGGGGCGGTGGTTCGGAGTGCTCATGGCTTCACCTTATTACGCGGACTCGGGTCACCGGCACCCCGGTTACCCCTGACATAGGGTAGGGCTACTTGAGGGTGGCGGACAGCAGTTCCTGGACGGCGCCAATGACCTGAATCTGGTCCGTGCTGCCGGCGGGCGGAACATACAGCATGACGCCCTCGCCGTACTTCACGTCGATTCCGGCCTCCGTGCTCGTTTCGCCTGTCAGCTTCTCGTAGACGGTGCCCTCCAGATTGATCGAGTCACCCACTTCCCGCGGAACGCTCGCATAGCTGCTGTCCATGTACCCGAAGACGATGGCGCCACCGTCCGCGGTCCTCAGCGCCCGGGTGTCGGCCGGCACGGATGTGTGCTTGAACGTAATGTCGGCAAACTCGTTATCCGGGCTGGACAGGACGGTCTTCTGGAACTTGGTGACGGCCTCGGCGAAGGTGTTGGCTGCAAACGTGTCCTTGTTTGCGCCTTCGGGGTTGGTCAGGGCGTCCGCCAGGCCGTCGACGGCGGCCTGCGGGGCAATGTCCAGTCCGTCAGCTGAGCCTGCCGGAGCCGGATTTACTCCGGTGCCGTTGGCAGGACGCTTGGGAAAGGTGGTGCCGGGCAGCATCTTGATGGCCGAAACCAGCTTGTAGTTCTGGCGGGCCGATTCCTGCACAAGGAGCAGCGCCTGCGGAACTTCGTTGTCCGGACCCTGGGTGACCGCCACGATGCTGCGCGGGAACTCAGTTCCGCCCATGATCAGGTCCGTCATCAGCGGTTCCGCGACAACCGGTTCCGGTGCGTCAGTTTCCGGCACCTTCGCTGCGGTGGCGTAATTGGCCTCGCGCAGGCTTGCGGCGCTTCCGGCGGCGCGGGTGGCGAGCAGCTTTGCATCCTTTGCCGCATCGGCTTCGGTCACGGTAGAGGCGACTTCGGAGAGGATCCGTTCCAGCTGGGAATCCAGCACCACGGGCGGCGTGGCTTCGCTGCCGGATTCTGCTGCGGGGCTCGCGGACTCAGCTGTGGGGCTGGCAGTGAGCGGAAGCGCTGCCAGTGCCGCAGCCGGTGCGCCAAAGCTCAGGCCGGCGGCAATGACGGTGCCCAGAGCCGCTGCAGGACCGCGGCGCCTGAGGGCGGGAAGGATACCGAAGGCCTGCGTACTGCCGGCAGGTCCCGCTTTGGAATCCTTGGCGGGTACGACGGCGGGGTCCCCGGTGCCGCCGGTTGCCGGATGGGCGCCCGACGGCGCGGCCTGCTTGGCCGGTTCCGAAGAGGAAGGTCCGTTCCCGCCGGAGCGGCGGCCGCTGTTGCCCCGGCCGGTCATGAAGGTCAGCGCCAGGCCCAGAACGGCGACAAGCGCGCCCAGGACGATCAGGGGGACGGCAAACGGAGTGGAATCATCGTTGGCGAAAGTAACCGAGACAGCCGAAGGGGCAGCTGCGGTCCCGTCCGTGGCCAGCAGGATCTGCCAGTCCCCGGCGGCGGGCGGCTCCCAGCCGAAGGTCAGCTCATCCTCAATTTCCTGTTCGGAGACCCACAGGTCGGATCCGGCAGGGTTGGGAACAGTGTCCGTGCCGTCCGTTACCTCGGAGGTGAGCGACTCGCCGTCGGCACCGATGCGCAGCACGGAGGCGTCCCCCACCCAGGCGTCGACGTCGTCGGCCCGGCCTACGGCCATCAGGAACGGCCCGTCCGCAGAGACGGTCACATCCACCCCGTCGGAGTGCTGGGTGAGGACGTCCGAACTGATGACGGTCAGCGGCGCTTCCTGGTCTTGGGACGGTGCTGCCGCCGTAACGGTGCTGGGCGGTGCCCAGACGGTGCGCTGCCCGATGCCGATGAGCATCAGCAGCACTCCGATGACGATCAGCGGAACTGCAAATTTGTTTCGCACAACTTACCTATCTTCAGTCTCGGTGCAAGTGCCTCACGTATAGGCAGGCGAACGGGACGTGGAGCCTCTTGAATGTCAGGGCGGTAGCCGGGTTTATAACCCAATGGTAACGAAATCCTCTGGCAGGACACATTCGAAGCCCGCCGCCGCGTGCGCGCACCCCGCCGCCGGGGCTCCGGGACTGATAATGTGGCGCTTCGTACCGGGGCGTTCGCTAAATCTAGGAGACCTGCACAATGGCCGAGAACCAGGACCTGCCGGCTGACGGATCCCGTCCCATTTCCGGACAGGCCGGGGGCACGAATTCTCCGTCAGGCAAGCGCCCCGGTTTTCTGTCCGCCGCCTCCGAACGGATCCGGCACGCGGCGCCCCGCGGTATTCCCGGAGCCCGTCCGCGGCGCCGGTTCGAGTTTCCGCCGGAGACTGCGGCGGAGGGAACAGCGCCGGCCGGTCCCGAGCAACCCGTCGAGGCCGGCAGCAGCGGCGATGATTCCCCCACCCGCATGAGCAGCCATCCCATCCATTTCGGCTTCATGTTTTCCGTGGGCGTGGGAATTGCCCTTCTCTGCTATTTCATCCTGACCAACGTCGGTGAACTCCTGGTATGGATCGGAGCCGCACTCTTCATTGCGCTGGGACTGGACCCCATAGTGCGCTGGCTGGCGGCCCGGAGGATACCCCGGCCCGCCGGAATTGCCATCACTGTCCTGGGCCTGGCCGGAATCATTATGGGCTTCTTCGCGACCCTGATTCCCACCATCGTGCGGCAGACCACGGAGATCATCAACAATGCCCCCGGCTATGTGGACACCTTTCTGGAATCGGATTTCTTCGTAAACATTGAAGAACAGTTCCATGTGCGGGAGAGGATCGAAGAAGAGGTCAATAAGTTCTTCAGCAACGCGGACGCGCTGGGCGGGGTCTTCGGAGGCGTGCTTTCGGTGGGCACGGTTATTGCCAACGGCCTTTTCGGTGCGCTGATTATCCTGGTGCTGACCCTGTACTTCCTCTCCTCCCTGCCGTCCATGAAGTTGTGGGCGTACCGTCTGGCACCCAAGAGCCGGCGCCGCCGCGTCGAAGCCCTCTCCGAGGAAATCAGCGGCAGTGTGGGCAACTACGTGATCGGCCAGGGGCTGGTCGCCCTGCTGGACGCCACCTATGCCTTCATTGTCATGAGCATCACCGGGGTGCCGTTCTCGGTTCTGCTCGCCTTTGTGGTGGCACTGCTGGCCTTTATTCCGCTGGTGGGCCCGCCCATCGCGCTGGTGCTGGTATCCCTCGTGGCCCTTACCGTCAGCTGGCAGACCGCCGTGGTCTTCGCACTGTTCTACGTGGCGTACCTGCAGTTCGAGGCGTACTTCGTATCCCCGCGCATCATGCAGCGTGCCGTCGCCGTGCCCGGAGCCGTGGCGGTCATCGCCGTCATCGCCGGCGGAACCCTGCTGGGCGTCCTGGGCGCCCTGATTGCCATTCCCACCGCAGCAGCCGTGCTGCTGCTGCTCAAGGAAGTCTTTATTTCCCGCCAGGACCAGCGCTAGCACTGGCTACGGGACGCTCAGCGGCGCCCGGCGGCGGCAGCCGCTCAGCGCCGCCGGCCGCCGGTTCTGCGCGTGCGCCAGCAGCGCTCATGCCAGTGCCGGCGGTCCGCGACGGCTGTTTCACGGCCCAGAAGCGAATCCTCCTGCCACACCACGAGGTGCGGGATTCCGGGCGGAATGGTGATGCCGCACCCGGGGCACTTGTACTCTTTTGCCGCATTGCGGGCCGTGATTTGCCGCACTGACCATTCACCGTCGGGCGCGCTTTCCCGATGCGGTATCCCGGCCCGGGTGCGTTCCAGGTCCAGCTCCGCGGCAGGCGTTGCCCATTTGCTCCGGGCACTGCGGCCCAAGTTGGCGTTGGCTGCGCCGGGCGGGCGGCGGGGACGGTTGGAACGGGGCATATAAGTTATTTTGCCTCAAGCAGAGCCGGTAAAGTGCAACTGTGCGTTTAGTAATAGCCCGCTGCTCTGTTGACTACATCGGCCGCCTCCGTGCCCATCTTCCGCTCGCCGTCCGTCTGCTGATGGTGAAAGCCGACGGTTCCGTCCTGATCCACTCCGACGGCGGCTCCTACAAACCCCTGAACTGGATGAGCCCTCCGGCCACCCTGCGGGTCACCGCTCCCTCGGATGACGACGCCGAAACAGGCGTCATCGAAACGTGGAACGTCCAAAGTGCCAAGACAGACGACAAACTCGTCATCAGCATCTATGAACGCTTCTCCGAGACATCCCATGACCTCGGTGTGGATCCGGGCCTCATCAAGGACGGTGTGGAGGCTGACCTGCAGCGGCTGCTGGCCGAGCAGATCACCAAGCTGGGCGAGGGCTTCACGCTGATCCGCCGGGAGTACATGACAGCCATCGGACCGGTGGACATCCTGGCCCGGGACGCCTCCGGCACCACGGTTGCCGTGGAACTCAAGCGCCGCGGGGACATCGACGGCGTTGAACAGCTCACGCGCTACCTTGAGCTGCTCAACCGGGATCCGCTTCTGGCTCCGGTCAAGGGCGTGTTCGCCGCGCAGCAGATCAAGCCGCAGGCACGGGTGCTCGCAAACGACCGCGGTATCGAGTGCCTCACCCTGGACTATGACGCCATGCGCGGTGTGGACGATTCGGAATCGCGCCTCTTTTAGCTTGGCGGAGACCGGGTCCCGCAGACCGGACATTGCACCTGAAATCAGCCCGGTTATCCCCAAGACATAACGCCGCCGGAAGTTCATACGGGCCGGATCAACCGCGCTAAGAAGTGCGGGCAAAACACTCTCGAAAATACTCGTAAATATTTTGCCCGAATTCGTTGACCAGCCTTTGGGTGTGTGTAATCCTATAACCAGTCTTTGTGTAGGTGTTATTCATGCTCGCAAGACCGTTGCGAGCGTGAAGCTCCTCAAGGAACTGCTGAATGGCAAGGATCTTGAGCCTTCCCGTTTCAGTAACAATGAGGCCGCCGCGGGGTGTGGCGGTCTGAAGTTCCACTTATGAGGAGAAACAAAAATGGCACAGGGTACCGTCAAATGGTTTAACGCTGAAAAGGGCTTCGGCTTCATCACTCCCGATGATGCAGACGGCGACGTCTTTGTTCACTACTCTGAAATTCAGACCGGTGGCTTCAAGACTCTCGATGAGAACCAGCGCGTTGAGTTTGAAATCGGCCAGGGCGCCAAGGGCCCCCAGGCTACCGGCGTCACCGCCCTCTAAGCTTCACCAAAAAACTTAGTAACCAGAAAGTCCCCGGCATCTGCCGGGGACTTTCTTGGTTTCCAGGGGGAAATCCCTGGGAAATCCCTGCCGCTGTGTCCCGGCGGGATTTGCTCGGGTGTCAGCTGCGCCGGCGAATGACCTGCGCGCCCAGCCCGCGAAGATTCTCCATGAATTTTTCGTATCCGCGGTCAATGTGGTCCACTCCGCGGACCTCGGTGGTGCCTTCAGCGGCCAGCCCGGCTATGACGAGGGCAGCACCGGCCCGGATGTCATTGGCTTCGACGGGTGCCCCGGACAGTCGGGGAACCCCCTGGATCAGGGCGTGATGCCCGTCCAGCCGGATGACGGCGCCCAGCCGCGCGAGCTCCGAGGTGAATCCCCAGCGGGCCTCGAAGACATTCTCCGTGACCATTCCGGAGCCGGTGGAAACGGCATTCATGGCCACAACGAAGGGCTGCAGGTCGGTCGGAAAGCCCGGATACGGCAGGGTGGAGACGTTGATGGGCTCCGGGCGTCCGTTGCCTTTGACGGTAAAGCTGTCCTCCCCCACCGTGACGGTGCAACCGGCCTGCGAGAGCTTGTCCAGCACCACGGTCAGCGCGGAGGCGTCCGCGTCGCGCACTTCTATGCAGCCGCCGGTGATAGCCGCTGCGAAGGCCCACGTTCCGGCAACGATCCGGTCCGGCACGACCCGGTGCATCACCGGTTCCAGCCGCTCAACCCCCTCGATCACCAAGGTGTTGGTGCCGATGCCGGAAATTCGGGCGCCCATTTCGTTGAGCATGAGTGCAATGTCCGTGATTTCAGGTTCGCGTGCCGCGTTGTCGATGACGGTGGTTCCCGCGGCGAGGGTCGCAGCCATCATCAGGTTCTCGGTAGCCCCCACGGACGGAAAGTCCAGAAGATGGCGGGCTCCGATCAGGCCGTCCGGCACAGAGGCCACGAGGTACCCGTGGTCAATGGTGATGGTGGTTCCCATCAGCTCAAGGCCGGCCCGGTGCATGTCCAGCCCGCGGGAGCCAATGGCGTCACCGCCGGGCAGTGCCACTTCGGCTTGGCGGCAGCGGGCAACCAGCGGGCCGAGGACCGAGATGGAGGCCCGCATGGCGCGCACCAGGTCATAGTCCGCCTGGTGCAGGGGCAGTTCCGGAACGTCGATGGAAACGGCGGCCGCTTCGACGTCGTAATCGACGGAGCAGCCCAGCCGGCGCAGCAGCTCGGCCATGATCCAGACATCCTGGATGTTGGGAACGTTGGTGATCGTGGAGCGTCCCTGCGCCAACAGCGTTGCCGCCATCAGTTTCAGGACACTGTTTTTAGCTCCGGGGACGCTGACCGCTCCGTTGAGCGTGGCCGGTCCGGTAACAACAATGACGTCTTCCATTCCTCAATACTAAGGCGGTTGACGGTTGCTGATTTCCTTAGCGCCAGGTCCCGATGCCAATGACAGGGCCGGCTTCAAGCCACGAGGACAGGCCTGTGTAAACCTCATACTTCATGGCCACGAGGAATTCCGTGCCCTGGTATTCCAGTGTGACGATGATGGCGCCCGGCTGGATGCGGGCGCGCTCAGCCTCCGTGGGCTGCCGCCAGCTTCCTATCTCCAGCGAGCTGCGCAGGAACCGATGCGGCGGCCGCGGGCTGAGCGAGATAAGGCGCAGCCATTCCAGATGGGTGTCCGTATAACGACAAACCCCCATCTGCCACCCGCGGGGCGGAAAGCAGATGGAGGCGTCAAAAGTACCCAGGGCGCGCCGCAGCTGACTGCGGCGCACCCCGAACAGAACTACTGCCAGTACCAGCAGGAACAGGAGCCCTGCCAGCGCAATGAACAAATAAGAGCTGCTCATTGGGAAGGGTCAGCGAGTCCCAGCGTTGGCTGCGTCGTTCATCTGAGCGTTGTCAGCGACAATCACTACGCGGTTGCTGTCGACGGAGAAGAAACCACCGTCAACGTTCACCGTGAAGCGGGCACCGGAGACCGGCTCGATGGCCATTTCGCCCTCGGCCAGAATGGCCAGCAGCGGGGTGTGGCCGGGAAGAATCCCGACGTCGCCCTCACTGGTGCGTGCCTTGACCATCTTTGCCGCGCCGGACCACACGAAGTGGTCCGCTGCGACAATCTCAACTTCGAGTTCAGCAGTGTTCGCCATAGGGCTTACTTCCCGGTCTGCTCTTGGATCTTCGCCCAGTTGGCCATGACATCGTCCATGCTGCCGACGTTGAAGAAGGCCTGCTCGGCGATGTGGTCCACGTCGCCGTCGCAGATGGCCTTGAAGCCCTCAATGGTTTCCTTGATGGAGACCGTGGAGCCCTCGACGCCGGTGAACTGCTTGGCGGTGTAGGTGTTCTGCGACAGGAACTGCTGGATGCGGCGTGCACGTGCCACAACAATCTTGTCCTCTTCGCCGAGCTCGTCGATGCCGAGGATCGCGATGATGTCCTGCAGTTCCTTGTTCTTCTGAAGGATCTGCTTGACGCGGACAGCCGTGTCGTAGTGCAGCTGGCCCACGTACTGCGGGTCGAGGATGCGCGACGTGGAGGTCAGCGGATCCACGGCCGGGTACAGGCCGCGCGAGGCGATTTCACGGGAAAGTTCCGTGGTGGCATCCAGGTGCGCGAACGTGGTGGCCGGAGCCGGGTCGGTGTAGTCATCAGCAGGCACGTAAATGGCCTGCATCGACGTGATGGAGTGACCCTTGGTGGACGTGATGCGCTCCTGCAGGAGACCCATCTCGTCGGCCAGGTTCGGCTGGTAGCCCACAGCGGACGGCATGCGGCCCAGAAGCGTTGAAACCTCGGAACCTGCCTGCGTGAAGCGGAAGATGTTGTCGATGAAGAGCAGCACGTCCTGGTTCTGCACATCGCGGAAGTACTCCGCCATGGTCAGGCCGGACAGGGCCACGCGCAGACGCGTTCCCGGCGGCTCATCCATCTGGCCGAATACAAGGGCGGTGTCCTTGAGGACGCCTGCCTCTTCCATTTCAACCCAGAGGTCGTTGCCTTCACGGGTACGCTCGCCAACACCGGCGAATACCGAGGTACCACCGAAGTTGCGGGCCACACGGGTGATCATTTCCTGGATCAGCACGGTCTTGCCGACGCCGGCGCCGCCGAACAGGCCGATCTTTCCACCCTTGATGTACGGGGTGAGAAGGTCGATCACCTTGATGCCGGTTTCCAGCATCTCGGTGGAGCCTTCGAGGTCCGCGAAGTTCGGAGCCTTGCGGTGGATGGGCCAGCGCTCGGTGATCTCCAGCTGATCTTCAGCGACGTCCAGGGGCTTGCCCAGGACGTTGAAGATGTGGCCCTTGACGCCGTCGCCTACGGGGACGGAGATCGGTGCGCCGGTGTCCTTGACGGCTGCGCCGCGGACCAGGCCGTCGGTGGCCTGCATGGAGATGGCGCGCACGAGGTTGTCGCCGAGGTGCTGGGACGTTTCGAACGTGATGGTCTTGGTCTCACCGTTGAGCGTCAGCTCGGTGGTGAGGGCGTTGTAGATGGTGGGGATTGCGTCAGCCGGGAATTCGACGTCGACAACCGGGCCGATGACACGGGCGATACGGCCGGTGGCACCCGAGGCTACGGAATCAGATCCGTGCTCGACAGTTTGGGCAGTCATCTCTCTCACTTCACTCAGTTAGATGGCGTGTGGACTAAGTTTGCTTTGGTGGAACGGGTCCTGGAGCCGGGGCTAGGACGCGCTGAGCGCGTCGGCACCGGCAACAATTTCGGACAGTTCCTGGGTGATCTCGGCCTGACGGGCGTTATTGCGAAGTCGCGTGTACTTCTTAATAAGGTCGGAGGCGTTGTCCCCTGCGGACTTCATTGCGCGCTGGCGGGCTGCGAGCTCGGAAGCGGCTGCCTGAAGCATGGCTGCGAAGATGCGCGACTCGATGTAGCGCGGCAGCAGTGCGTCAAGAACCTTTTCGGGCTCCGGCTCGTACTCGTACAGAGGCAGCAGCTCAGTCTCGGACTGTGCTTCTTCCTCAACAACCTCCAGCGGCAGCAGGCGGATCACCGTGGGTTCCTGAACAACCATCGACTTGAAGCGCGTGTAGACAATGTGGATTTCATCCACGCCGCCGTCTTCGTAGTCTGTGTTGAAGTCATCAAGAAGGGCCCTGCCGATTTCGCGGGCCGTTTCGAAGTCAGGTGCGTCGGTGTTTCCGGTCCAGACACGTGCGGATTCCCGGTCACGGAAATCGTAGTACGCCTGTGCCTTACGTCCCACCAGGTAGGTCTTGACCTCTTTGCCCTCTTCACGGAGCAATTCGACCAAGGATTCGCTCTGCTTGAGCACACTGGCGGAGTACGAACCAGCAAGACCACGGTCGGAGGTCATAACCACCATGGCTGCCCGGCGGATCTGCTCCGGCTCGGTAGTCAGCGGGTGATCGATTTCCGACTGGGACGCCACAGCAGAAACGGCACGGGTGATCGCATTGGAGTACGGCAATGACGCAGCCACACGGGTGCGTGCCTTTCCAATGCGAGAGGCAGCAATCAGCTCCATCGCCTTGAAGATCTTCTGCATCGACGTCGTCGAAGCGATCTTCTGACGGTAGACCCGAATTTGGGCTCCCATACTTTTCCTTTCAGTTCCTAGCGTTTGAACTAGGGGCTAAGGCATAGGCCAGGTGTTCCGCGTCCGGGCCGTGCGGCCCGGACGCGGAACACCTAAGCCGCTAGCGCTTCTGCTTGACGATCTTTTCCTGGTCAACAGCGTCTTCGCCCAAGGCGGCGTACTCTTCGTGGCCGGCGGCAACCATGTGGTTGTCGCCCTCCCCGAAGAAGCCTTCCTTGAAGGAGACAACGCGCTTCTTGAGTTCCTCCACAGTGGAGTCCTCAAGCTTGCCCGTCTGTGCCAGGGTGGTCAGGACGGACGTGCTGTGCTTCAGGTGGTCGATGAACTCGCCTTCGAAGCGGAGCACGTCTTCCACGGGAACATCGTCCAGGTAGCCGTTGGTGCCGGCCCAGATCGAAACAACCTGTTCCTCAACCGGGTACGGAGCGTACTGCCCCTGCTTGAGGAGTTCCATCAGCCGCGCACCGCGGGTGAGCTGCTGGCGGGTGGCTGCGTCCAGGTCCGAAGCGAACATGGAGAATGCCTGCATGTCGCGGTACTGGGCCAGTTCCAGCTTCAAAGTACCGGAAACCTTCTTCATGGCCTTCTGCTGTGCAGCACCACCGACGCGCGAGACGGAAATACCGACGTCGACGGCGGGGCGCTGGTTGGCGTTGAAGAGGTCCGACTGAAGGAAGATCTGACCATCGGTGATGGAGATGACGTTGGTCGGGATGTAAGCCGAGACGTCGTTTGCCTTGGTTTCGATGATCGGCAGGCCGGTCATCGATCCTGCACCGAGCTCATCGGAGAGCTTGGCGCAACGCTCCAGCAGGCGGGAGTGCAAGTAGAAGACGTCACCGGGGTAGGCTTCGCGTCCCGGCGGGCGGCGCAGCAGCAGCGACACGGCACGGTAGGCTTCAGCCTGCTTGGAGAGATCATCAAAGATGATCAGGACGTGCTTGCCGCCGTACATCCAGTGCTGGCCGATGGCCGAACCGGCGTACGGTGCCAGGTACTTGAAGCCTGCGGGGTCGGATGCCGGGGAGGCCACGATGGTGGTGTACTCCATGGCGCCGGCCTCTTCGAGGGTGCGCTTGATCTCAGCAACCGTGGACGCCTTCTGGCCGATGGCTACGTAAATGCAGCGCACCTGCTTCTGGACGTCGCCGGATTCCCAGTTGGCCTTCTGATTGAGGATGGCGTCAACAGCAATGGCGGTCTTACCCGTCTTGCGGTCACCAATGATCAGCTGGCGCTGGCCGCGGCCGATCGGGATCATGGCGTCGATTGCCTTGAGGCCGGTCTGAAGCGGTTCGTGAACCGACTTGCGCTGGGTTACGCCGGGTGCCTGGAGTTCCAGTGCACGGCGTGCCTCGGCCTGGATGGGGCCCATGTCATCCATGGGCTCGCCCAGCGGGTCGACAACGCGGCCCAGGAAGGCATCGCCCACGGGTACGGACAGGACTTCACCGGTGCGGTGAACTTCCTGGCCTTCTTCGATCCCGGCGAAATCGCCGAGTACAACGACACCGATTTCACGGGTGTCAAGGTTCTGGGCCAGGCCCAGTGTGCCGTCCTCGAACCGAAGCAGCTCGTTTGCCATGACGGAGGGCAGGCCCTCCACACGGGCAATGCCGTCGCTGGCGGTTGTTACGCGGCCAACTTCAACGCGCTCTGCGTTTCCGGGTTCGTAGGACGCCGCGAATTCGTTCAACGCATTACGGACGTCGTCGGCGTTGATGGTCAATTCGGCCATCTGCAGTCCCTGCTCTCCTGTGTTGTGATCATCGCTTGGTGCCGATGACCGTGATTAATTCTCAAATGATCTTGAACTGGTCTCAACCGTCCCGCGGGACGGCTAGACCGCGAGCTTCCGACGGAGGTCGGACAGACGGGAAACTACTGATGAATCCAGTATCTCGTCCCCCACTGCGATCCGCACGCCGCCGATCAGTGACGGGTCAACGTCGGCGTTGATCTTCAACTCACGGCCGTAGAGTCCATTAAGAGAGGACTGCAGACGCGAAAGCTGCTCTTGGGTCAACGGACGGGCGGCCCGAACCTCGGCGATCCAGCGCTTCTGGCGCCCGGCAACGAGCTCCAGGAAGCGTGCCACCAGGGCACTGGGCTTCAGGCCACGCGGATGCGTGACCGCCTGGCGGATCAGTACCAGTGCCGCAGGGCTGGCCCCGGGCACAATCTTCTCGGCCAGCGTAATCTTCGCTTCAGGCGAGGCCTGCGGCTCGGACAGTGCACGCTGGAGTTCGTGGCTGGAAGCCACCACCCGGTTGAACCGGATGAGATCGTCTTCCAGTGCATCGAGGCCGACAAGCCCTGATCCCCTGTTTTCTGCCGTTGCCGAAACAACAGTGGCAGCCAGTTCCTCGAGCGCATCACCCAAGTCACGCGGAGACCGCCAACGCGAGGAGACCAGATTGGCTGCAATGGCTTCAGCGTCGGCTGAAACCTTTCCGCCTACCAGCTGTGAAACCAGCGCCGCCTTGGCATCGCTTTCACGGGCGGGATCGGTCAGCGCACGCCGGACACCGGCGCTGCTGTCGAGAACGCCCAGGATTCCAAAGAGTTCCTCTGCCAGCGACAGGGACGCAAACGGAAGCTTGGCTTCCAGCTGCTGCCGTGCCGCGGCGAGTGATTCGCTCGATACTCCTGCCATTACCTAGCTGCACCTGCGTTCTCGTTTTCCAGTTCCCCAAGGAAACGGTCAACCACGCGGGCAGCGCGGGCGTCATCCTCGAGCGTCTCGCCGATGATGCGTCCGGCCAGCTCGGTTGCCAGGGTGCCAACCTCAGCACGGAGCGACGTTACGGCCGCCTGCCGTTCTGCGGCAATCTGCACCTGGGCCTGCTCGGTGATCCGAGCGGATTCAGCAGCAGCTTTAGCCTTCAGGTCCGCAAGAATCTGAGCGCCTTCGGCGCGTGCTTCCTCACGGATGGCGTTGGCTTCTGCCCGGGCATCTGAAAGCTGTGCCTTGTACTCCACCAGCGCTGCGCTGGCCTCGGCCTGGGCCTTCTCCGCTTTGGCAATGTTGCCTTCAATGGCTTCAGTGCGCTCCGCGTACGTCTTTTCGAAGCCCGGAACCACAAACTTGACGACGATGAACATCAGTATGGCGAAACTGATTCCCGTCACCAGGATTTCCCAGACGTTGGGAATCAGGGGGTTGGCGCCCTCAGAGGCTGCCAACATAATTACCTGATCCATAATGCACCCGTCCTATCTGCTTGGTGGGTCAGTCGGTTCGGACTAGACAATGAACGCGAGAACCAGACCAAGAATAGCGAGTGCTTCGGTCAGTGCCAGGCCAAGGAAGGCGATGGGCTGAAGGACGCGCTGTGCCTCCGGCTGGCGTGCAACGCCGCTGATGTAAGCGAAGAAGACGAGACCCACACCGATGGCGCCGCCGATTGCGGAGAGACCATAGCCGATTGCGTTGAGGCTACCTGCGATTTCCATGTTGATTTTTCCTTTCAAGATGCCCTGAGGGCAGGTTGCTTGGGGTTTCCCCGAAGGGGAAGTTTAGTTATCCCGGAGGGGAAGCTTAGTGATCGTCTGCCAGTGCGCCCTGGATGTAGATGGCGGTAAGCAGGGTGAAAACGTAGGCCTGGAGCACCATGATCAGTGCTTCAAGCATGTACATGGCGATGCCGCCAACCAGCACCAGGACAGACGAGGCCTGGAGGATGATGTTGTCCTGGAGAACCAGGAGGTATTCAATGCCGGCGCCGGCAAGCATGACAATCAAGTGCCCGGACATCATGGTGGCGAACAAACGCAGGCTGTGCGTGATCGGCCGGACCAGGAAATTGGAGATGATCTCAATGGGAACCAGAACGGGGAGGATGTACCACGGCACGCCCGAGGGCACTGTGGCCTTCACGAAGTACTTCATTCCGTGCTTCTTGATGCCAACACCGATCCATGTGAAGTACACGATCGCGGCCAGCAGGTAAGCACCGCCCGGGTGGGAGAAGCTCGGCAACTGAATGAACGGAATGGCACCGTAAATGTTGTTGACGATGATGAAGAAGAACAGCGCGAAGAGGAAGGGGACGAACTTGAGGAAGTCCCGCTCGCCGATCACATCCTTGGCGATGCCGTTGCGGACGAATCCGTAACCGAATTCACCCAGGAACTGCAGGCGTCCCGGCACCAGCTGCCCCTTCCGGGAAGCTCGAACAAAGATAACGGCAATGATGATGACCGAGAGGACGACCAGCAGCATCTGCTTGCCGACACCGGTGCCGTAGTCCGCGCCCCACGGGAAAATCTCAGGGAGGTGCATTTCTTCAATGGCCGGCGGAACGAATCCACCTTCATTAGTGGCCGGGAGTGCAAGCGCGATCAACGCGTTTCCTCTCTGCTGTGTCCTTCATCGGGCGTGTGAATCGGGGCAATACTGGTTGCCCGCTCTAAAAACTGTGGCATTACTGTTCGGCTTCTTCACGGTTGTGGGCTGGATGGCCGACGCTGGCTTTCGCAGGTTTGCTTCCGGTCAGGCCGTGGACTTTGGTCAGATAGAATCCGGCGGCTGCTCCAAAAAGGATACCGACGAGCACCAACCACTGAGTCTCGAACAGATTGTCCAAAAACCACCCTATCAAACCCCAGGCGACGATCCCGCCAATGATGTAGCTGAAGACGCGCATGCCGGAGTCGTACGTGTTTTCGGGATCGTAATCAGGCTTTTCAGGCATCCATTTTCCCTTTGACTGATGTTTCTTCCCCCGCATTGTCGTCGTACAGCTGGAAACGAATCCGGGAGAAGGCACGGATTTCCGCAACCTGCCATACCACCACGGTCAGAAGCGCAGCGGTAAAGAACCACGTTGCCTCAAGCCAGGCCGGCCTGCCGATCAGAAGCAGCACCGCAGCAAAAACAGCCACTTTGACGATGTAGATGAGCGCAAACATGGCCATCGCGCCGTGCGGGTTGTCCCGGCCCACCACATGGACAATCAGCAGGCTGACGCCGCTGAAAGCAATGACGAGGGCCCAGCCAAACAGCACGCTGCCGACACCTGCGGTCCCGTCTGCGACCAGGGACGCAACGATAAGGACTGCGGCAACCAGGCCGGTCCACATCATCGCGGTGCGGAAGATGCGCAGCCACGGATTCAGGGTGGGCCCTGAAGCGACAAGGGGACGTCCAGTCTGGGCACCGTCTGCGGGGCTCATAACTTTAGACATCCTTCGGGCTGGGGCGGGAATTTGTGCCGCGTATTCTTCGCGACTCTTGAAATTCTACAGCACATAGAAGTCGCCTCCGCCCGGGAGGCGTCACATACGCTCACACCCGGGCGCGCCGCCGGCCGAAGACCTTCGGAGAGAATAGGTAAAACACCACTACGGCGGCGGCAAAGAGCGTCAGCGCAATCTTGGGCACATCCTCCGCTTCGGCGAGAACGAGGCCCGCTCCCCCGGTCAGCAGGGTGCAGGCGGTCACCACGCCGGCGGACTGGAGATGGCTGAGACCAACGTCGGTCAGCCGCTGGTAGACATGCTGGCGGTGCGCGGCATACCAGCGTTCACCCCGGCTGATGCGCAGCAGGAGGGTAGAGAAGGTGTCAGCGAGATAAATGAGGATCGGGAAGAGGAGATATTCCACCGGAACCCCGGCCAGGAAGGCGGCAACCGCAATTCCGGAAATGCAGGCACCCAGCAGGTAGCTGCCGACGTCGCCCATGAACACCGAACCGCGGCCCAGGTTCCACGGCAGGAACGCTGCAAAAGCGGCAGCGGTGACGGCGCCGGCCACCGTCATCCACACGTGGTCATTGAGCTGGCCGGCAACGGCGTAGAGGACGCCGACGGCGATGCCGTGCAGCCCGGAGATCCCGTTGACGCCGTCCATGAAGTTGGCGACGTTGATGTAGGCGGCAATGGCAAGTGCCCCCACCGGAACCCACCAGTAGCTTTGCTCCATGGTCCAGACAAGTGCGGTGGTTCCCAAGATGCCAAGGAGCAGCTGAAGTCCGGCCCGGACCCGGACCGACAGGCCGCGGAAGTCTTCGACCCAGCCCAGGAGTGACGCTGCGGCGATAACGGCCATCAGGATCGCCATGATGGACCGGTCAATGGCAACCAGTCCGGTCAGCAGGGATAGGCCCGTGCCCAGCAAGACACCCGCGGCGATGGTGACTCCCACGCCGCGGATGATGACCTTGCTGTGCGAGGAGCGCTCGTTGGGGATGTCCAGGACGCCAAGGCGGCGCAGGAAAGGTATGAAGAGGAAGGGCAGCAGCAGGCTTGCGAGGAAGGCCGCCCCAATGCACAGGGCAAGGAGCATTAGCCGGTCCGCCGTTTCGCTGTTCCGTCGCTGCGGGGGCGGCGGGCAGTGCGTTCGCCGGGAACCGCGCCTCCGATTTCCGTGACCGGGGGCAGGATTTCACCGTGCGAATCCACACCGCACTTGTGCAGCCAGTCTTCGAATTTCAGGTCCGACGGGTTCAGTTCATCCACCGCAGTATGGGAAATCTTGGGATGCAGCGGACGGGAGTCATCTTCACCGGTGCCCACCAGGATTTCGTGCATCTTTTCGCCCTGGCGAAGCCCTGTGAACACAATCTCTATGTCCTTGCCGGACATGGCGATCATCCGTTTTGCGACGTCGAGGATCTTCACCGGCTCCCCCATGTCCAGGATCAGGACTTCTCCGCCGCGGCCGATGGCCCCGGCCTGGATCACCAGCTGGCAGGCTTCGGGGATGGTCATGAAGAACCGGGTGACTTCCGGATCGGTCACGGTCAGCGGCCCGCCCTGCCGGATCTGCTCGGTGAACAGGGGCAGCATGGAACCCCGGCTGCCGATCACGTTGCCGAACCGCACCGACACGTAGCGGTCCTGGGTGCTGTGCGCCATCCAGGCGGTGAGTTTCTCGGCCACTCGCTTGGAGTGCCCCAGCACCGTGGTGGGGTTGGCTGCTTTGTCCGTGGAGATGTTGACGAAGTACTTGACCTTGGCCTTCTTGGCGGCCCGCAGGACGTTGGCGGTTCCCAGCACATTGGTCTTCCAGGCTTCCTGCGGATACTGCTCCAGCAGGGAAACATGCTTAAGCGCTGCGGCATGAAACACGACGTCGGGACGGCGTTCGGTGAATATCTGCTCCAGCGCTGCGGGATCGCGGATGTCCGCCAGGACGGTGTCCCTGCCGTTCAGCAGGCCGTGTCCGGTGATGGACAGCTGGGTGAGCTGCAGCCCGGTTTCGTCGCGGTCCACCATAATCAGCTCGGCCGGATCAAAGGCGGTGATCTGGCGGCACAGCTCGGAACCGATGGATCCGCCCGCTCCGGTCACCAGGACCTTGCGGCCGGTGAGGTAGCCGGCCACCTCCTCCACATGGATATCCACGGGACGGCGGCCGATCAGGTCCTCAACGGCAACCTCGCGGAAATCGGTGAGGCCGGCACCGGCGCCCTTGCTCAGCATGTCCTTCAGCGGCGGCAATACCAGTACCCGGAGGTTCAAGCCCTCAGCATGGTCGGTGACCTCGCGCACCTGGCGGGCTTCGACGTCGGCGATAGCAATGATCAGAATGGAGGCGCGGGTGCGCTGGACAACCTCGCGCAGGTCCTGCAGCCGTCCCAGCACGGGCACGGTGGACAGCCGGAGGTGCTTTTTCGCCGGATCATCGTCGATCAGGCCAACTGGATAGTAAGGCGAATCCGGGTCCTTCATCATCCGCGTCACGAGGGAACTGCCCAGGAAACCGGCGCCGTACACCAGCGTCCGCTGGGCCTCGTCGCCCGGACGCGCCTTGCCCTCGACATACATCCGCTTGAGGTAGCGGATGGCGGCCATGAACAGGCAGGCAAACGGGAAGGCGATCATGCCGGTGCTGCGGGGAATGTCGATGGCCAGGCCAAAGAGCGCACTGACGATGACGAGTATGGCGGAGACAACCAGCGTGACGATGGCCAGCAGCCGCATCTCGTGGAAGCTTCCGAAGCTGTACCTGCCGCGGTAAAGCGCGAAGGAGTAACCCACGATCAGCTGCACCAGCACGGCCACGCCGCAGAAGACGGCGACACCCCCGGGATTGATCTGGTCCACCGTGAGCTCGTACCGCAGCACCAGCGCCAGGACGATGGCCACGATCCAGGCCAGAGAGTCCAGAATGTACTGCGTCCACAGCCACAGGGCGGGCCTTTCGCCGCGGAAAGGACCGCTCTCGTCCGTGCTTGTCTGCCTCATAATCCTCAACGGGTAGTTCCCCGGTTCTCTTCTCGGTGATTGCAACACTGTTCGGAAGAATCCGGTGTAATAGACTGGAATCTCATCAGCATTCTAACTGCACACCCTGCTCCGTTCGGCTTGGGCCGCTCATCCGGGTTGCCTCGAAAGGATCATTTTGCCGGACTCCGTGGCCGTAGCAGCAGTAACGTTCGACCGCCCCGACGATGTGTCCACTCTGCTGGACTCACTGGCTGCCCAGAGCGCCAACATTACCTCGGTGGCCTTGGTGGATTCAGGGAAGACGCCGGTTCAGGATATCGCTGAAGCTTCGTCCGCGCCCGTTACGTACGTTCGGTCCAACACAAACCTTGGGGGCGCCGGCGGTTTTTCGCTGGCCATCCTTACCGCCATGGCTTCCGGGGCGGACTGGATCTGGATTATGGACGACGACGCACATCCGGAGGATCCGAACTGCCTCGCCGCCCTGCTTGAGGCCGCTCAGAAGCACCACATGGACGTGGTCCTTCCGCTGGTCGTGGCTCCCGGGCACCCTGATACCCTGTCCTTCCACTTCCGGTTGGACGGCAAGCTGACCCATGACCGCGCGCAGGTGGAGAAGCTGGGCTTCATCCCCGACGTCGGGCATTTCTTCAACGGTGCACTGATCCGCGCCGACGTATTTTTCCGTGTGGGCCTCCCGGATCTGCGCCTGTTCATCCGCGGGGATGAGACCGATTTCATGATCCGGCTGCGGCGCGCCGGAATCCGGTTCGGAACCGTGACCTCCGTAGCCCTGACCCACCCGGCGGCGTGGGCCGAAGTGCAGCAGGTTGCCGGTGAACGGCTGCACGTGCTGGTTCCCGAAAATGCCTTCAAACAGTTTTATTTCTACCGCAACCGCGGTCACCTGACATGGAAATACAAGCGGCTGCGCTCCTTCGCCGCTGACGCGGTGGGCTATCCCGTCCACTTCGCCAAGACCCGCGATCCGCGGGGCTTCGCCGCCTGGCTGCGTGCCTACGCGGCCGGGATGCGCGGACGCCGCTTCGGACCGCCGTCGGACTTCGGCTTCTGACATGGCCCGCCCCGAGGTGCCCTCCCCCGCAACGCCCTCCTCTGCCGATGAACTGACCCTGGTCATCGCCACTTTCAACCGTTCCGGATATTTGCGCGGACTGCTGGATTCCGTGGCCGCCCTGGAACCGGCACCGGAGCGGATTGTCGTGGTGGACAACGCCAGCACCGATGACACCCAGGACGTCATCACCGCCGCTGCCTCCCGGCTCGCCATCCCGCTAATCAACGTGCGGCTGCCTGTCAACGCCGGCGGCGCCGGGGGATTCTCCGCCGGCGTAGAGCATGCCCTCAGCGAAGGTGCGTCTTGGCTGTGGTTAATGGACGACGACGTCGTTGTCCTCCCGGGTGCCGTGACGGCGCTTCGCAAGTGGACCGGAACGTACGGGTGCATCCACGGCAGGCGCCTGGACGAGGCCGGCAACCCGTTCTTCTGGCAGCACCGGTTCCTCCCGTTCCTGGGTATCCATATTCCGGTCCGCGGCAATGTCTTCCGGGACAGTGCAGCTTTCACAACTAACGTGGGCTGCTTTGAGGGCATGCTGATTTCGGCTGATCTCGTGCGCAGCATCGGGCTTCCCGACGAGCGGTACTTCATCAACGGCGACGACGAGATCTACGGCTGGCTTGCCTCGCGCCTGACGGACGTGGTCTACGTCAATGACTTTGTGCTGCAGAAGGTCCGTCCGCAGAAGCAGATCGATCTGGGCATCCGGCATTTGAACGATTCAAGTGATCTCAGCCGCTTCTATTCCATGCGCAACCGCGGCCACACGGGCCAGTATCTGCGGGCGCACGGGCGGTACAACCGCCTTGGGTTTGCGCTGGGAACGCTGCTGACTGCCGGCAAGGAGATTCTGCGGCTGCTTGCCGTGGAGCACCGGGTTGCCGGGGCGCCGAGCCTGTGGCGCGGTTGGCGGGAAAGCCGGTTGATCCTGCACGATGGATCTTGGCAGCCCATGCCGCCGCTTGATCCGGCCCCGTCCAACGATCGGAAACACCAGGTTTGACGCACGACATTTCTCCGCACCATCCCGCAGTACAGAACGCCAGCGCAGCCGAGCCGACGACGTCGGCTGTTTGGGCCGTGCTCGGATCCTCCGGTTTTATCGGCAGCGCCGTATGCGAATCACTGCGTGCCGCCGGACTTACCGTGCGCGCCGTTGCAGCTCCCCGGCTCGAGTCAGCCGCCGAGGACGCAGCGGGGCTGCTTGAGGAAGCTTCCGCACTCGCTGCAGTGCGGACGGAACTCGCGGACGCCTTTGCCGGCGCGGACGTCATCATCAACGCGGCCGGCCTCGCCACGCCGGGAGGAACAGACTCCCCCGCGCTCCGCGGGGCCAATGCGCTGCTGCCGCTGGTTGTTGCCGATGCTGCAGACGCGGCCGGAGTTCGCCGCTTCGTCCACCTGAGCAGCGCTGCCGTGCAGGGACACCGTCCGTTCCTGGACGAAACCAGCTACGTCCAGCCGTTTTCCGCCTATTCCCGGTCCAAGGCCCTGGGCGAACGCGGTCTGGCGGCACGGTCTGCCGGTGCCTGCGGCGTCGTGACCATCCGGGCCACCTCTGTTCAGGGACCGCAGCGGCCCACAACGGTCAGTCTTGCCCGTTTGGCCGCCTCTCCGCTCGCCACCGTCGCGGGCGAGGGAACGGCGCCTTCCCCGGTCAGTTCAGTGGATTCACTTGTGCAGTTCATCCGCACCGTGGGACTGCACGCGGGCCGTGTTCCCGCCGTCGTCCTGCAGCCGTGGGAGCATGCCACGGTGGCAGGAGTGCTGGAGGCGGCGGGCGGCAGGAAGCCGCTGCGGCTGCCTCAATGGCTGTGCCGCAGCGCGCTCTGGAGCGGCTACCGGCTCTCTGCCCTCGCGGGCGAGCGGCTGCACGGTCCCCTGCGCCGCCTGGAAATGATGTGGTTCGGCCAGCGGCAGGTTCCCGGCTGGGCCGAAGCGAGCGGCAACGTTCCCGAGCCCCGGGTGCAGGAAGTCCTGCGCTCTGTGCAGGTCCGGGAACCGGCAAACCACTAGCCCGCCGGCTCCCGGCATCCGGCCCCCCCAGCCGCCCGCATCCCGCCGAGTGCAGCGGTCATGCGCCTTAGGCTGCGTCTGCTGACTGCCCCTGAACTCCCGGCACGACTTCCTGCAACCGTTCCAGGCTGATGGCGCCCTGCCGGACCACGCGCAGGGTGTCGGATGTGGCATCGACGATGGTTGACGGCACTCCGGCCTCACCGTGTTCCGGCCGGGGGCCGGCCTCCAGATAAACCTCCACGGACTCGGCCAGCTGTTCGCGGGCCTGCGCGGCAGTCTGAGCCGCAGGGTTGCCGGTGCGGTTAGCCGATGAGACTGCCAGCGGCCCGGTGAGGTTCAGCAGTTCCAGCGCAATGGGGTCATCGGGCATCCGCAGCGCAACAGTGCCCATGGTGTCGCCGAGGTCCCAGGTCAGCGAGGGCTGTGCATGGAAAATCAACGTCAGCCCGCCGGGCCAGAAGGCCTGGGCCAGCGCCCGCGCGTCCTCGGAAACATCCACTGCCAGCCCATCCATGGTCTGCATCCTCGGAATCAGCACGGGCGGCGGCATGGAACGGCCCCGGCCTTTCGATGCCAGCAGGGTAGCCACGGCCTGGGGTGAAAAGGCGTCTGCCCCGATGCCGTACACGGTGTCGGTTGGCAGGACCACGCACTGCTTGGCGGCCACAGCCTGCTGGGCCTTGGCCAGGCCCTCGCTTCGGCTCTGCGGATCAGTGCAGTCGTAAGTGGTAGTCACGGGTTTCCTTGTTTCCTTGGGATCAGTACATCTGGTTGATGTTGGGGGTCAGTGGGTTTCAGCCGGGGGACGAAGTCCGCACGGCGGAGGTTGCCCGCGGACGTCCGTTTAGATCAGTGTGCGTGGCAACGGCGCGCCAGCAGGCTTCGGCCGACAGCAGCGCAGCAATCCGCTCGGCCTGGACTTCGGCGTGTTCCATGACAAAGTACCCGTCCGGAAGCAGCAGCCGGGCAGCGGAGGCGGCAGCGGCCAGCGGCAGTTCAAGTCCGTCTTGCCCGCCGCCGTAAAGTGCCATGGCCGGATCATGCTCGGCGGCTTCCGGTTCATTGGGTACAGCATCGGCGGGGACGTACGGCGGGTTGGACACCACCACGTCAAAGCTGCCGTTTTCATCCGCCAGAGCGGTCCGCAGGTCCGCATGCAGGAGGCGGACTCCCAGCGGTTCGAGGTTTTGGCTCGCCCAGGCCAGGGCCAGCGGGCTCAGCTCGACGGCGGATACCTCAGCATCCGGAACTTCGGTGGCCAGGGCGGCGGCAATGGCACCGGAACCGGTGCCAAGGTCCACTGCCCGAACCGCAGGCTTCCCGGCAGCAAGAACGGCACGGGCATGGTCGATGGCCAGCTGGGCCACCGTTTCCGTCTCGGGCCGGGGGACGAAGACCCCGGGCCCGACCTTCAGCTCGAGGTAGCGGAAGGACGCGGAACCCGTCAGGTGCTGCAGCGGCACGCGGGAGGCCCGCTCGGCCACCAGCTCGGCATATCCTGCCGGGACCGGTGCATCGGTGAAGGCCAGCGCCTTCACCCTGCCGCGGGACTCCCCCAGCAAATGTGCGGCCAGCAGTTCGGCGTCCACGGCCGGAGTGGGCACCCCGGCTGCGGCCAGAGTGGCTGTTGCCTCACGCAAAGCCGCTGCCAGGGTGGTGGATTCCATCGGCTTACTTAGTTCTCGTCACCGATGGCGTCCAGGCGGGCCTGTTCATCCATTTCGATGGCAGCCTGCACCACGGCCTCCAGCTCGCCGTTCAGGACGGTGTCCAGGTTGTAGGCCTTGTAGCCGGTGCGGTGATCCACGATCCGGTTTTCCGGGTAGTTGTACGTGCGGATGCGCTCGGAACGGTCCATGGTGCGGATCTGCGACTTGCGGATGTCCGAGTTGGCGGCGTCGATCTTTTCCTGCTCGTGGGCCAGGATGCGGGAACGGAGCACGCGCATGGCGGCTTCGCGGTTCTGCAGCTGCGATTTCTCGTTCTGCATGGCCACCACAATTCCGGTGGGAAGGTGGGTGATGCGCACGGCGGAGTCGGTGGTGTTCACGGACTGTCCGCCGGGGCCGGAGGAACGGTAGACGTCGATCTTCAGGTCGTTCTGGTTGATCTCGACTTCTTCGGGCTCGTCCACCTCGGGCAGCACCAGCACACCTGCCGCCGAGGTGTGGATGCGGCCCTGGGATTCGGTGACCGGGACACGCTGGACGCGGTGCACGCCGCCCTCGTACTTCAGGCGGGCGTAGACGCCCTCGGCCGGGTCATTGGAGTTGCCCTTGATGGCCATGGAGACATCCTTGTAGCCGCCCAGATCGGACTCGGTGGCGGAGATGATCTCGGTGCGCCAGCCGCGGTGCTCGGCATAACGGGTGTACATGCGCAGCAGGTCACCGGCGAACAGTGCTGCTTCATCGCCGCCTTCACCGCCCTTGACCTCGATGATGACGTCGCGGCCGTCATTGGGGTCGCGCGGAATCAGCAGGCGGCGCAGGGTTTCCTGTGCCTCATCCAGCTGTTCCTTCAGCACGGGAACCTCGGCAGCGAACTCCGGATCCTCCGCTGCCATTTCAGACGCTGCTGCGAGGTCGTCCTCGAGGGCGTGCCACTTGTTGTAGGCGTCCACGATGCGGCTGAGCTCGGCATAACGCCGCCCGAGCCGCCGGGCCAGGCCCTGATCCGCATGCACTGCGGGATCGGAAAGCCGCAGCTGCAGCTCTGCGTGCTCATCCAACAGACCCTGTATGGACTCAAACATCTTTTACATTCCTCTTTCGATGGTTGGAACCGGCCCAAAGCGGACGGTTCCATGGCAATTTCACGGCGGAGATTTTCGACTGCCCAACAGCAGTTTATCCGTGCCCGGCCTCCGGACCTGTGCCTGGACTTCGGGACCTGCGCGTTAACTGCCAAGCCGCCCAGACTCCGGTCCGTCCGCGGAAGGCGGAGGCCGGAATATGAGCGGCTTGGTAAGGCAGCTAGTTGTCCTTGGTGCCCAGGGTGGTCTGCTGGACCTGCATCAGGAACTCAACGTTGGACTGCGTCTCACGGATCTTTCCGGTGAGCAGTTCCAGAGCCTGCTGCGTGTCCAGACCGGACAGGACGCGGCGCAGCTTCCACATGATCTTGACTTCATCAGGGGAAAGCAGGTTCTCTTCGCGGCGGGTACCGGACGCGTTGACGTCCACGGCCGGGAAGATGCGCTTGTCCGCGAGGTTGCGGGACAGGCGCAGTTCCATGTTGCCGGTGCCCTTGAATTCCTCGAAGATCACCTCGTCCATCTTGGATCCGGTTTCCACCAGGGCCGTGGCCAGGATGGTCAGCGAACCGCCGTTTTCGATGTTGCGGGCAGCACCGAAGAAACGCTTGGGCGGGTACAGCGCCGAGGAGTCGACACCGCCGGACAGGATACGGCCCGACGCCGGAGCGGCCAGGTTGTAGGCACGGCCCAGGCGGGTCATGGAGTCCAGGAGGACGACGACGTCGTTGCCCATTTCCACGAGGCGCTTGGCCCGCTCGATGGCGAGTTCGGCAACCGTGGTGTGGTCATCGGCGGGACGGTCGAAGGTGGAGGCAATAACCTCGCCCTTCACCGTGCGCTGCATGTCCGTGACTTCTTCGGGACGCTCGTCCACGAGAACCATCATGAGGTGGACCTCAGGATTGTTGATCGTGATGGCGTTGGCGATTGCCTGCAGGATGAGGGTCTTACCGGCCTTCGGCGGGGAGACGATCAGGCCGCGCTGGCCCTTGCCGATCGGAGCCACGAGGTCGATGACACGCGGGCCGATCACCTTGGCGGAGGTCTCCAGGCGCAGGCGCTCGGAGGGGTACAGGGGAACCAGCTTGGAGAACTCCACGCGGTCCTTGTTGTCCTCGGCGGGCTTGCCGTTGACCGAGGTCAGGCGAACCAGTGCGTTGAACTTCTGACGCTGGTTGCCGCCCTGGTTCTCGCCTTCGCGCGGTGCGCGGATGGCACCGACAACGGCGTCGCCCTTGCGCAGGTTGTACTTCTTGACCTGGGCCAGGGACACGTAGACGTCGTTCGGGCCCGGCAGGTAACCGGAGGTGCGGACAAACGCGTAGTTCTCCAGGACGTCCAGGATGCCGGCTACGGGCAGCAGGACGTCGTCGTCAGTGACCTCGACGTCGTCGACGTCCGGGTTCTGGTTCCGGTTGCGGCGGCGCTCGTTGCGGTCGCGGAAACGGTCGTTCCGGTCGCTGCGATCGTTGCGGTCATTCCGGTCGTTGCGGTTGCGGTTGCGGCGGTTGCGCCCGCGCCCGTTCTCCTCATTGTCATTGTCGCGGCTGTCGCTGCGATTGTTGTCGCGGCTGTCGCTGCGATTGTTGTCACGGTTGTCACTGCGGCTGTTGTCGCGCTCATTCCGGTCGCCGCGGTTGTTCTCGCGCTCATTCCGGTCGCCGCGGTTGTTCTCGCGGTTATTGTCACGCTTGTTCTCACGGCTGTCGCTGCGGTTGTTCTCGCGGCGGTCCTCAGAGGCGCTGTTGTTCGCCGGGGCGCCCGCACCGTTCTCTGCGGCATTGGACGGCGCAGAATCGGCATTCGGCTGCTCGGCCTTGCTGTTGTCGGCACGGCCGTTCTCGGAGGTGCCGTCGCTGTCCGCACGGCGGCTGCGTGAACGGCGGTTGCTGCGCTCGCGCTGCGGCTGCTCTTCGCGCGGAGTCTCCTCGCGGGAGTTTTCCTCCCGCGGAGCCTCAGCCTGTGCGGGCTCAGCTGCGGTCCGGGCGGGTGCCTCGGCGGCAGGCGCAGTGACTACTCCGTCACTGGCAGCGCGGCGGTTGCGGTTGCGGGTCCGCGCCGGACGCTCGGGGGCTGCCTGCTCTGCGGCCGGGGCCTCAGCGGCAGCCGGGGCTGCGGAACCTGCTGTGGCAACGTCGGCCTGCGCAGTCTCGGTCTTGGCACCGCGGACCGGCCGGTCGGCAACTGCGCCGCCCCGCTGGTGGTTGGAGATCGCAGTTACGAGATCTCCCTTGCGCATGCGGGATCCGCCGGTAATGCCCAGCTGGCCGGCAAGCGCCTGAAGCTGGGCGAGCTTAAGGCCAGCCAGTCCGGAGCTTTTTGAAGTCGCTTCGCCGTTGGTTCCGGCGGTAGCTGAGTCCACACCTGTTGTCAGGTCAGTGGTATCGGTCACGAAGGATCCTTCCCCCTCGTCGGGCGGTCCGGCGCAGTGCCGGCCGCGGATGATTTGATCCTGGTCCCCCTATGGTCAGACATGGGGGGCAGGGTTCGCCGGTTCCGGCAAGAGCCGGGCAACGGCGAATCTACTGGGTGCCTCTTGGAAAGAAATCCACAGGAGTTTGGTCAGCTTTGCTGCCGAACTACGCGGCATTCAAGGGAACTGACCTTTTCTTGGCAGTACCCGAAGGCTGCACCGGGGATTGCGCTTCCGCAGTTGAATAAGAGTATTCAAACACGATGCTTGGACAGTATGCCCCTGACAGCGAGTTTTCAACAAATACTCAGTGCGGTCCAAGTATGGACGGCCTGGATGCGGGAGCACAAATGACGGTTAGTACCGCTGGTGCTCTTCCACTCTAGCACCATCACGATCAACACTCAGCCGCAAAACACGCCACAAATGAGCAGTTTTAGCGTCCGCAAGATGCCGGCCAATCAGATGCTCGGCCCGCTGTGCCTGGTCCTCGCCGTTGGCCAGAGCCATGACCGTGGGGCCCGCACCGGAAATGACGGCGGCGATGCCGTGTTCACGCAGGTGCCGCATCAGTGCCGCGCTGGGCTCCATGGCCGAAGCGCGGTAGTCCTGATGCAGGAAATCCACTGTTCCCGCCGGCAGCAGGGAGGGTTCCGCGGCGAGGGCATGAATCAGCAGGGCAGCCCGTCCCGAGTTGGCAGCGGCGGCCGGATGCGGGACCTGCGCGGGAAGCAGCCCGCGGGCGCTCTCAGTGGAGAGTTCAGTGGCCGGCACCGCGGCAACGGGGATGATGTCGCCGTGCACCGGTGCGCTGACAGAGCGGAAGATCCCCTCTTCTTCCCAGGAAATCGCCAAGCCGCCGGCCAGCGCCGGGGCCACATTGTCCGGGTGGCCTTCCAACCGGGAACACAGGTCCAGCAGCGCAGCTGCATCCAGCCGGTGCTCCCGAGGCAGCAGGGCGTTGCCGGCCAGCACACCGGAAACAATGGCCGACGCCGAAGAGCCCAGCCCCCGGCCGTGGGGGATGACGTTTTCCGCGTCCAGCTGCAGTCCGGGCAGGGAGAACCCTGCGGACTCCACGGTTTCCCTGATGGTCCGGACTACCAGGTGCGTGTCATCGGTGGGCAGCGTTCCGGCGCCCTCACCGGTGATGCGCACCGTGGTGCCCGGCTGAGCGGACGTGCGCACGCGCACGGTGTCATACAGGCCGACGGCCAGGCCCAGGCTGTCAAAGCCCGGGCCCAGATTGGCGCTGGTGGCGGGAACCCGCACGGTCACGTCCTGACCGGCGGCCACCGCTCCGGTTACCGCTCCCGGCGCAGGCACTGACGCAGCGCGGGGCAGGGCAGCGGAATCACTCGCATGCATATCTGTTAGCCCGCAGCCTGTGCTTCCAGGCCCAGCGCGGCGGCAACGGAGACGACGTCGAACTCCACCTTGGTGGGTTCAACCTCGGAACCGTCGGCCGTGCGCAGTGCCCACTGCGGGTCCTTCAGGCCGTGGCCGGTGACGGTGATGACAATCTTCTTGCCCGTGGGTGCCTCGCCGGCGGCGTGCTTCTTGAGCAGTCCGGCCACGCCTGCGGCGGAGGCCGGCTCCACAAAGACGCCTTCCCGGGAAGACAGCCAGCGGTGCGCTTCGAGAATCTCGGTGTCCGTCACGGCTTCGATCAGCCCGCCGGACTCGTCGCGGGCAGCAATGGCCTGCTCCCAGGAGGCAGGGTTGCCAATACGGATGGCGGTGGCAATGGTGTCCGGATCCGTCACCGGATGACCCTTTACCAGTGGTGATGCGCCCTCAGCCTGGAAGCCCCACATCACGGGAGTCTTCGTGGCCACCGGTGCCAGTTCCTCGCCCGCGACGTTGGTGTAAGGCTCGGAGTATTCCCGGTAGCCCTTCCAGTACGCGGTGATGTTACCGGCGTTGCCCACCGGCAGCAGGTGGTAATCGGGGGCATCGCCGAGGTAGTCCACCACTTCGAAGGCAGCGGTCTTCTGTCCTTCGATGCGGGCGGGGTTTACGGAGTTCACCAGGAATACCGGGTAGGCCTCGGCGAGCTTGCGGGCCACATCCAGGCAGTTGTCGAAGTTGCCGTTGACCTGCAGCAGTTCAGCGCCGTGGGCAATGGCCTGGCTGAGCTTGCCCATGGAGATCTTGCCGTCCGGAACCAGCACGGCGCAGGTGATGCCGGCCTGCGTGGCGTACGCGGCGGCCGAGGCGGAGGTGTTGCCGGTGGAGGCGCAGACCACGGCCTTGGCACCGGATTCGACGGCGGCCGTCATGGCCATCGTCATCCCGCGGTCCTTGAAGGAACCCGTGGGGTTCATGCCCTCGACCTTGAGGTAAACCTCATTGCCGGTCAGTTCGGAGAGGGCCTTCGCTTTCACCAGCGGAGTGCCGCCCTCACCGAGGGTGATGATCTCGGTGCTCTCGGTTACGGGAAGACGATCGGCGTATTCGGCGATGACGCCGCGCCATTGATGAGCCACGGTATTAGACCCCTTCTACCCGCAGGACGGATGTGACTGAATTGATGATGTCCAGGCCCTTGATGGCCTCGACGGTGGCTGCCAGCGCAGCTTCGGATGCCCGGTGCGTAACGAAACGCAGCTCGGCGGACGAGGCCGTGCCGTCAGCATGGATGGTCTGGCGCATGGTTTCGATGGACACGCCGTGCTCGGCGAAGACCTGTGCCACCGCAGCCAGGACGCCCGGCTGGTCGGTGACCTGCAGGCCGATGCTGTAGCTGGTGGTGACCTTGGCAAACGGCAGTGCCGGTACGGAGCCGGTGGGCGTTTCAGCGCCGAGCGGTCCACCCAGGACCAGACGGCGGGCGGTGGAGACGACGTCGCCCATCACAGCCGACGCGGTGGGGGCGCCGCCGGCGCCCTGGCCGTAGAACATAAGCTCGCCGGCGTTTTCGGCTTCCACGAACACTGCATTGAAGGCACCGTGCACCGCGGCGAGAGGATGCGTGCGCGGCAGCAGCGTGGGGTGCACGCGCACACTGACGCCGGGCTCGCCGTCGTTGTCCAGCTTTTCCGCGATGGCCAGCAGCTTGATGACGAAGCCGGCGTCCTTCGCCGCGGCAATGTCATCGGCGGTGACGGAGGAGATGCCCTCGCAGGAGACGTTGGCCAGGTCGAAGTTGGTATGGAAGGCCAGCGAGGCGAGGATGGCGCCCTTTGAGGCAGCGTCGTGGCCCTCGACGTCGGAGGTGGGATCGGCTTCGGCGTATCCGAGGCGCTGGGCGTCAGCCAGGGCATCGGCGAACTGGGCGCCGGTGCTGTCCATGGCGTCCAGGATGTAGTTGGTGGTGCCGTTGACGATGCCCATGACCTTGGTGATCCGGTCGCCGGAAAGGCTGTCCCGGATGGGGCGCAGGATGGGAATGGCTCCGGCGACGGCGGCTTCATAGGCCAGCCGCACGCCGGCTGCGTCGGCCTTTTCGAACAGTGCGGCGCCGTCGGCAGCGAGCAGGGCCTTGTTGCCGGTGACCACGGAGGCGCCGTGTCCGATGGCGTGCAGCATCAGCGTGCGGGCCGGCTCCATGCCGCCCATCAGTTCGATGACGATGTCCGCGCCCTCCACCAGCTTTTCGGCGTCAGTGGTGAACAGGTTCCGCGGCAGGTCCGTGTCGCGCGGCGCGTCCGGATTGCGCACGGCGATGCCGGTCAGTTCCAGCCGGGCACCGGTGCGTGAGGCCAGGTCTTCGGCGTCGTCAAGGAGGATCCGGGCAACCTGCGAGCCAACGTTTCCGCAGCCCAACAGGGCAACTTTGAGGGTCTTCATGGTGCGTGCCTACTCCTTCAGCGATTCGGGCGGTCGGACGCCGGCGTGTCAACGTCCCGGGCCAACAGGTCTTCTTCGGTTTCTCCGCGGATAATCAGCCGTGCAGCGCCGTTCGATACGGCAACCACGGGCGGACGGGCAATGTAGTTGTAGTTGCTGGACAGGGCCCAGCAGTACGCGCCCGTTCCCGGAACCGCCAGCAGATCGCCGTCACCGGTGTCCGCGGGAAAATAGACGTCCCGAACCACTATGTCCCCGCTCTCGCAGTGTTTGCCAACTACGCGTGACATAACGGCGTCATCTTCGGACGTCCGGGAGGCAAGCACTGCCGAATAGTCGGCGTCGTACAGCACGGGGCGGGCGTTGTCGCTCATGCCGCCGTCCACTGAAACGTACCGGCGTTCGGCGGTCCCGCCGTCGGCCGTGTCCACGCGGACCGTCTTGACGGTGCCGGCGCGGTACAGGGTGAAGGTGGTGGGGCCAGCAATGGCACGGCCGGGCTCAATAGAGATCCGCGGCACGGCCAGGCCCAGCTCGGTGCAGGTGGTGCCGACGACGGCGGCCATCGCCTGCGCAATTTCAGCCGGCGGACGCGGGGTGTCGGCTTCGGTGTAGGCAATGCCGTAGCCGCCGCCGAGGTCCAGCTCCGGCAGTTCGACGCCGTGGGCAGCCTTGATGTCCGCCAGGAAGCCGAGCAGCCGCTTGGCGGCCAGCTCGAAGCCCTCCGGCTCAAAGATCTGCGAACCGATGTGGCAGTGCAGGCCCAGCAGCCGGATGCCCTTGGCTTCCAGCGCAGCGGCCACAGCGGCAGCGGCCGGAGATACGCCGCCGGCAGCCGGATCCGGTGCCATGGAAAGGCCGAACTTCTGGTCCTCATGGGCGGTGGCAATGAACTCATGCGTGTGCGCATGCACTCCGGGCGTCAGCCGCAGCATCACGTTGGCCTGTTCGCCGCGGGACACCGCGAGGGCGTCCAGACGGTGCAGCTCGGCCATGCTGTCCACGACAATCCGGCCCAGGCCCATGTCCAGGGCCCGGGTCAGCTCGGCGTCTGACTTGTTGTTTCCGTGCAGGCCCAATTCAGTGCCCGGGATCCCGGCGCGAAGGGCAACGGCCAGCTCACCGCCGGAGCAGGTGTCCAGACGCAGGCCTTCTTCACGCACCCAGCGGGCCACGGCGGTGCAGAGAAACGCCTTGCCCGCATAGTAGACGTCCACTCCCCCGCACAGGTCGGCAAAGGCGGCGTCGAAGGAGTCCTTGAAGTCCCTGGCGCGGGCGCGGAAGTCCGCTTCGGAGACCACAAACAGCGGCGTGCCGAACTCCCGTGCCAGGGCGGAGACGGACACTCCCGCCACTTCCAGTTCGCCGCTGGCGCCGCGGCTGACGTCGCGGGCCCACATTTGCGGGCGCAGCGCATTGGCGTCCGCCGGGTAGCTGAGCCATTCGGGGGCGAGCGGGGAAACAGTCATGAATTACATCCGTTCCGGTGCGGAGACTCCCAGCAGGCCCAGGCCGTTGGCCAGGACCTGGCGGGTGGCAAGGTTCAGCCACAGGCGGGTGCGGTTCACATCGGTGATTTCCTCGTCGCCCTGGGGGGCGATCCGGCAGGCGTCGTACCAGCGGTGGTAGGTGCCGGCGATGACTTCCAGGTGGCGGGCCACGCGGTGCGGTTCGCGGAAGGCGCTCGCCTGCGCGACGACGCCGGGGTACTGTCCCAGCGCGGCCAGCAGTTCACCTTCGGTGGGGTGGGTCAGCAGCGACGCGTCGAACCCTGAATCGTCCACGCCGGCGGCCTCGGCGTTGCGGGCCAGGGCGTAGGTGCGGGCGTGGGCGTACTGAACGTAGAACACCGGGTTCTCGTTGCTGCGCTTGGTCAGCAGGTCCAGGTCAATGTCAATGTTGGAGTCGGCGGAGAAACGGGCCAGCGTGTAGCGGGCAGCATCCACGCCCACGGCGTCCACCAGGTCCTCGAGGGTGACCACGGTGCCGTTGCGCTTGGACATGCGCACGGGCTTGCCGTCCTTGACCAGGTTCACCATCTGGCCGATCAGCACCTCAACGCACTCCGGGTCGTGCCCCAGGGCGGCGGCAGCGGCCTTGAGCCGGGCCACATAGCCGTGGTGGTCGGCGCCGAGCATGTAGAAGTTCAGGTCAAAGCCGCGGTCGCGCTTGTTCTGGATGTAAGCGATATCCCCGGCGATGTAGGCGGCGTTGCCGTCGGACTTGATGACCACGCGGTCCTTGTCATCACCGAACTCGGAGGAGTTCAGCCACCAGGCGCCGTCCTTTTCGTACAGGTTCTTGGAGCCCTTGAGCTGTTCCAGGAGCTTGTCTACCTGGCCGTTTTCGTGCAGGGAATCCTCATGGAAGAAGACGTCAAAGTCCACGCCGAAGTTGTGCAGGGATTCCTTGATGTCGGCAAACATAAAGTCCACACCGGCGGCCCGGAAGTGTTCCTGCGCTTCGGCGTCGGGCAGTTCCATGATGTCCGGTTCAGCGGCCAGGATGCGGTTGGCGATGTCCTCGATGTAACCGCCGGCGTAGCCGTCTTCGGGAGCCGGCTCGCCCTTGGCCGAGGCCAGCAGGGACCGGGCGAAGCGGTCAATCTGCGCACCGTGGTCATTGAAGTAGTACTCGCGGGTGACTTCGGCGCCCTGGGAGGAGAAGATCCGGGCCAGGGCGTCGCCGACGGCGGCCCAGCGGGTTCCGCCCAGGTGGATGGGCCCGGTGGGGTTGGCGGAGACGAACTCCAGGTTGATCCGGGTGCCCTTGAGGACTTCCGAGGTGCCGTAGGACTCGCCGGCATCAACAATGGTCTTGACCAGCTCACCGGCGGCACCGGCGTCGAGCGTAATGTTCAGGAAGCCGGGCCCGGCAATGTCCACCTTCGCGACGCCGTCGATCTTTTCGAGGCGTCCCTTGAGGATTTCCGCGAACTGGCGGGGATTCATTCCGGCCTGCTTGGAAAGCTGCAGGGCAATATTGGTGGCCCAGTCGCCGTGGTCGCGGTTCTTCGGACGCTCCACGCGCACCTCCCGGGGCACGTCGATGCTGAAATCACCGGCATCGATGGCGTCTTGGAGGCAGGCAGTTACGGCGGAGGAAAGTTCTTCAGGAGTCACCGGTTAAGCATAGCCTCCGGGCAGGTGCCGGTCCGCGAACTGTGACGACGCCGCGGACTGCCCCGGCTGTCCCCTGGTCCGCCCGGTGGGCAAATCAACACCCCGCGCACAGGCGAAGCGCAACCGAATACGTTGTAATGGATAGGGATCCCGCCTCCAAGGAGAGAAATTGACCCCCTCACACAAGACCATGCTGTTCGCCGCCGCTTCCCTGACCCTGGCCTCTGCCGCCTGCGCACCGGCGGCCGACGACGGCGCCTCCGCCGACCCGGAATCTGCACCCCCGGCTGCCGGATCAGCTGTCCGGACCGGCAACTACGCCGACGGGGAATACTCCGCGCAGGGCAGCTACATTCCCCCGTCCAACCAAACCGAGGAAGTGGACGTGACCCTGACGCTGGAAGGCAATGTGGTCACCTCCCTGGACGTTCAAACGTCCGGCAACAACCCCACATCCAAGCAGTACCAGCGCGAATTCACCTCCGGCATCCAGGAACAGGTCGTGGGCAAAAACCTTGATGAGCTTGACGTGGACAAGGTTGCCGGCTCGTCCCTGACCAGCTCCGGTTTCAACAAGGCGCTGGACGCCATCCGGACGGAAGCCGCGAGCTGACGCTTCCATGCCGGATTTCAGCTTCGAGGCCATCGGCACCGCTTGGACCGTGAGCACCGCCGCCCCGGTGACTGAGCAGGAACGGGCAGCCGTCACGGAGCTGGTGGATTCCTATGACCGGACCTACTCGCGTTTCCGGCAGGACTCGGTCATCGCACCGCTTGCCGCGTCGCCGGAAACCGTGGACCTTCCGGTGTCCGCCGCACCGCTGCTTTCCCTCTTCGATACCCTGAACCGGCTCAGCGGGGGCGCCGTGAATCCTTTGGTGGGCTCGTCGCTGGAGAAGCTCGGCTACGATGCGGCGTACTCGTTTGCCGCAGCGGCCCCCTCCCCGGCACCGGACTGGGCGGCCTCGGTGTCCTGGCAGGTGCTTGGTGACCGGACCGTGCTGAGCACCTCGGTGCCGGTGACCTTCGACATTGGTGCCGCGGGAAAGGGACAGCTTGTTGACCTGGTCTTTGAACTGCTGCGCGCGGCCGGGCACCGGGAGCTGACAGTGGACGCCGGTTCCGACCTGAGGCACCGCGGCCCCCGTGCCCTGCGGGTGGCCCTGGAACACCCGTATGACACCACGCAGGCCATCGGCGTGCTTCCGCTGCAAAACCGCGCGCTGTGCGCCTCGGCGTCCAACCGCCGGCAATGGGGAGACGGGTTGCACCATATTGTTGATGCAGGGACCGGCCGTCCCGTGGAGACGGTGGCAGCCGCCTGGGTGCTGGCTGATAACGCCATGACCGCCGACGGGCTGGCCACCGCACTGTTTTTCACCGACCCCGGCACGCTCGCCGAAGAATTCGCCTTTGACTATGTGCGGATGTTTTCGGACGGGCGGGCCACTTTCTCAGATGCCATGGCTGGAGTTCTTTTTTCATGAGTCTTTCCCTGTCCGCCGCGTCCCGCAGGCTGGACGCTTTCGCCGGCCGCTGGACGATGTACCGGCTGACCACCCTGCTCCTGCTGGCGATGACGGCATGGTCCTTTGTGCTTTCCGCGGCGGGGCAGCTGTTCTACACCCCGGCCGAGCTCGCCGCCACCGCAGCCACCGCCGTCGTGTCCGCCCTGGTGGCCAGCCGGGTCATGGGACTGCTCTTCCGGACCCGCCCGCAGACCGACTCCTCCATCATCACCGGGCTGTTGCTCTACTTCCTGTTCTGGCCCACCACCGAAGGATCCCAGCTGCTGACAGTGGCGCTCGCGGCCGGGGCCGCCACCGCGTCAAAGTACCTGCTGGTGTGGCACGGCCGGCACATCTTCAACCCCGCCGCTTTCGGTGCCGCAGTGTTGGCTGTGACGGGCCTCAACAGCGCCGTGTGGTGGGTTGCGGCTCCGCTGATGCTCGTAGTGGTCCTGCCCGCCGCGGCGCTGATCCTCTACCGCAACCGGCTGCTGCCGATGGCCGGCGTGTTCCTGCTGGCCTCGGGGGCGATCATCGTGGCACGGTTCCTGTCCGGCGGGGAACCGCTGACGACGGCGCTTGCCACCCTGATCGCTTCCTATCCGGTGCTGTTCTTTGCCGGCTTCATGCTGTCCGAGCCGCTGACCCTGCCGCCCCGGCGCGTCCAGCGCCTGCTGGAGGCCGCCGTCGTCGGCGTCCTGTTCGCCGTGCCGCTGAACCTTGGACCCGTATATATGTCCCCGGAGCTCGCCCTGCTCATCGGGAACCTGCTGGCCTTTGCCTTGGCACCGCGTGCAGGCATCAGACTGCGGCTGCGCGAAAACCGGGCCCTGACACCCACGGCGAGGGAGCTGGTGTTCGAGCCCCTGCGACCGCTGACGTTCCGGCCGGGACAGTACGTGGAGCTGAGCCTGCCCCACGCCAGCCCCGATGCCCGCGGCGCCCGCCGCATCTTCAGCCTCACCACGGCGCCCGAAAAGCCGGACACAGTGGCCGTGGGACTGCGTGCCACAGAACCGTACAGCTCCTTCAAGTCCACCCTCCTGAAGCTGAAGCCGGGGGCCGTAATTTCCGGAACCACGGTGGCCGGGGACTTCCTGCTCCCCCGCGATCCGGACGTTCCGCTGCTGCTGATGGCGTCCGGCGTCGGCATCACGCCGTTCATGAGCCATCTGCGTTCCCTTGCTGCCCGCGGGAGTTCCGGGGAGAGCACCGGGGGTTCCCTCGGACGCGACGTGGTTCTGGTCTATGCGGCGTCCTCGGTGGAGGAGCTGGCGTATGCGGCGGAACTGCACGGGATGGGAATCCGCGTTTTGGTCTGTACGCCCACCGATCCGAAGATCAGCGGATGGACCTGGCTGGGCCCAGGGCTGCCGGACGCTCAGGCGCTCGCCCAAGAGGTTCCGGACGCTGCCCGGCGTGCGGCGTACGTGTCCGGATCGCCGTCGGCTGTTGCCGCTGCCCGTGCCGCGGTCCGCGGTGCCGGCGCCCGTTCCGTAAAGACGGACGCCTTCCTGGGCTATTGATTTCCGCCGCGTTTTCACACGGCGCGCCTGACCTGCTAAGCTTCTTGAGTCCCACAGGACCTGCCGGTTTACCGGTGTCCTTGCCCTCGTAGCTCAGGGGATAGAGCGGTTGCCTCCGGAGCAACAGGCCGTAGGTTCGAATCCTATCGAGGGCACATTGAGACACGAAAGGACCCCGCACAAGTTGCGGGGTCCTTTTGCGTTACGGATCAACCGCAGCTCACGCTGCCCGCTGTGAGGGGGCTCCTGCTGCCGAGATGACACGGCAACCGCGGGCAGCACCAAGTATTTCCTCTCGCGTGCCGGCGAAAAACTTCTGAAAACCCTTGCGCAAGGCGGTCTGGTCAGCGGTAGGGTGTGGCACATACCAACCGGTCGGTTCCTTCACTGAGGGAGCGTCCCGACCGGGCAAGACACCACCGCCACGAGAAACACGGATCACCGCCCCATGAAGACCCTGAACATCAAAGAACAGCTGGCCCGCGTTTCCGTGGACCTCTTCGCCACGCAAGGCTATGCCAAAACCAGCGTCCAGCAGATTGTTGACGCGGCCGGAGTCACCAAGGGCGCCCTCTACCATTACTTCGATTCCAAGGACGATCTGCTCTTCGACATCTATGACCGCATCCTTACACTGCAGCACCGCAATCTCGAAGAAATCACGGCGCGGAATCTTCCGGTGGAGGAAACGGTCCGAATGGCGTGTGAAGACGTCCTCATTACTTCGATCGAATGGATCCGCGAAGGGGCCGTCTTCTTCCGTTCCCAGCACATGCTCAGTACGGATCGGCTGGAAGAAGTAAAGAGACGGCGCCGCAGCTACAGCGAAGTCTTCGCCGCCCTGATTGTCCGCGGCCAAGCCGAAGGTGTTTTCCGCAGCGACATCCCCACCGCCGTCCTGGTGGCCAATTTCTTCGCCAATCCGCACTATCTCTCGTATTGGTACCAGCCGGACGGACCCCTGACCAAACAGCAAGTCGCGAAGCAACTGACCGATTTGTACCTCGCCGGGCTCCGGCCTGCCACATCAGGAGGATCAGCACATTGAAAGCCTGGAACGTCGTCACCCTCGCCGAACCCCGTGACGCGATGCGCCTCACGGATCAGCCCTCCCCCGCCGCCGCACCGGGCTCGCTGGTGTTGAAGACCCTTGCCGTGGCCCTGAACTTCCCTGATGTGCTGCTGTGCCGCGGGGAGTACCAGGAGAAGCCCGGGCTGCCCTTCGTGCCCGGCATCGAACTATGCGGCACCGTCACGGGAATCGGCGACGGCGTCACCGGCTTCCGGCTGGGCGACCGCGTGATTGCCACGCATCTGGGCGTCATGGCGGAGGAAGTGCAGGTTCCAGCCGCAACGGCCTTCCCTGCGCCCGGGTCCCTCTCCGACGCGGAAGCCGCGGCTTTGTGCATCGGCTACCAGACCGGCTACTTCGGACTGCACCGCCGGGCACGGATTGCGCCCGGCGAAACACTGCTGGTCCATGCGGCAGCAGGAGGCGTGGGAACGGCAGCCGTGCAGTTGGGCAAGGCTGCCGGCGCCACCGTGATCGGGGTGGTGGGCAACGAAGCCAAGCGCCGGATTGCCGAAAAGGCCGGAGCGGACATCGTGATCAACCGCAGCACCGAAGATTTTGTCGACGCTGTCAAAGAGGCAACCGGGGGCCGCGGAGCCGACGTCATCTATGACCCGGTGGGCGGTGAAACGTTTGAACGTTCAACCCGTTGCATCGCTTTTGAAGGGCGGATCATCGTCGTCGGGTTCGCCGGCGGTACCCTGCAGACCGCCCGCATGAACCACGCTTTGGTCAAGAATTACTCACTCCTCGGACTCCACTGGGCGCTTTACACCAAGAAGGCCCCTGAACTGGTTGCCGAGGTCCATGAACAGCTCACGCTCCTGGCAGACAAGGGCTTGATCCGGCCCGTGGTCAGCGAAACCGTACCGTTCGACTCCGCTCCCGACGCCGTCCAGCGCCTGGGCGACGGCAAGACTGCAGGGCGGGTGGTGCTGACCCTGTAACTGAACACGCGCCCGCGTTCCCGGCACCGCGCCACTCACCGGAGCAATCTTCTCGAGACAACGGAGTACTCATGGAAGTTTTACATACCGACCAGTCGGTTTTGACCCCTCGCCTGCGCTTCAGTGACGTGAGCGTGCGGTTCGGCGGACTCACTGCCCTGGACTCGGTGTCCTTCACCGTTCCGCCCGGGGCCGTCGTCGGCATCATCGGGCCCAACGGCGCCGGCAAAACCACGCTGTTCAACGTGATCTGCGGTTTCAACACTCCGGCGTCCGGGTCCCTGGAGCTCGACGGCGAAAAGTTCCAGCCGCGGCGCCACCGGCTCACGCGCCAGGGTGTCGCCCGGACACTGCAGGGACTGGGCCTGTTTCCAGGGCTGACCGTGCTGGAGAATGTTCTGCTCGGGTTGGAGAGCACTGCCCGGCACAACCCCGTGGAGGATGCCCTGGCCCTGCCTCGTTCCCGGCGCGGTGAAGCCCGGCTGCGCGTGCGCGGGCTGCAGACGCTGGACGATCTCGGCATCGTGTCCTTCGCGTCCGCGTTGCCGGACACCCTTCCCTACGGGATCCGGAAGAAGGTGGCCCTGGCCCGTGCCCTCGCCGGCTCTCCCCGCCTCCTGCTCCTGGACGAACCCGCCGGCGGACTGGCACACGAAGACATTGACGAACTGGCCGAAATCATCCGCTCGGTCCCGGAGACCGGCTGCTCCGTGGTCCTGGTGGAACACCATGTGGACCTGGTCATGAACGTCTGCGAGCGCATTGCGGTCCTGGACTTCGGCAAGCTGATCGCCGACGGCACCCCCGCGGAGATCGGCGCCAATCAGGCCGTCACCGATGCCTATCTGGGAGTTGAGCCGGCATGAGCGGCCTGCTGGTCCTGGACTCGGTCAGTGCCGGTTACGGCCAGGTTCCCGTCCTGCACGGCGTCAGCCTCAGTGTCGAGGCCGGCAGCATCACCGCCGTCGTTGGCGCCAACGGCGCAGGCAAAACCACGCTGCTCCGCACCGTGATCGGCCAGCTGAGACCGGCGTCCGGAAACATCCGCTTCGACGGCACCGACTTGGCGGCCACCAAAGTGGAGGACATGGTGCGGCGCGGCATCGCGCTGGTGCCGGAGGGACGGGGAGTCATCACGGAACTGACCGTGGAGGAGAATCTGCGCCTGGGCGGGTTGTGGCGCCGTGACCGGGCCGCGGCCGCAGCCCTGCTGGCACGCATGTACGAACTGTTTGAACCGCTGGACCGGCGCCGCAAGGCACCCGGGCACCAGCTCTCCGGAGGTGAACGGCAAATGCTCGCCCTGGGCCGCGCCCTGATGGCCGGTCCCCGGCTGCTGCTCCTTGATGAACCGTCCCTGGGCCTGGCACCGCGCATCACTGCACAAATCCTGGGACTGCTGCGCAGCCTCTGCGACGACACCGGACTCACCGTCCTTCTGATCGAGCAAAACGTCCGCAGCGCCCTTGCCGTAGCCGACGACGGCGTGGTCCTCAACCTGGGTTCCGTCGTCGCCGCCCGTCCCGCCGCCGACCTGGCAGCGGACACCGACCTCCGCCACACCTATCTGGGGTTCTGACATGGACAGATTTCTTTTCCTTACCGTCGACGGACTGGCCCGCGGCGCTGTGCTCGCTGCCTTTGCCCTCTCACTGGTCATCATTTGGCGCGCCGCCCGCATCGTGAACTTTGCGCAGGGGGCGATGGCCGTTGCCACCACGTACATCGCCTATACCGTCACCAGCGCCACCGGCAACTACTGGCTCGGCCTGGCCTCCGCCGTGGTCACCGGCCTGCTGCTCGGGGCTCTGGTGGAGCGGACGGTCATGCGCTTTGTGGGAAACACCAATCCCCTGAACTCGGTCATTGCCGGGCTGGGAATACTGCTGGTTATCCAAGCAGTCCTGGGCATGATCTTCGGCAACGGATACAAATCAATGGCCACACCGTTCAGCACAACACCCCTTTCCATCGGCGGCGTCAGCGCCGTCTCCCCCTACGACCTGTTCATCTTTGCCTGTGTCGGCCTGATCGTCGGCGGACTGGCCCTGCTGTTCACCAAGACCGCCTTGGGGCTGCGGCTGCGCGCCTCGGCCTTCGCTCCGGATCTGGCCCGGCTGCTGGGCGTGCGGTCCTCCCGCATGTTGACACTCGGCTGGGCATTGTCGTCCGCCGTCGGCGCCCTGGCAGCACTGCTGATCATTCCCACCGAGCTGGGCCTGAACCCGCATGCCGTCGACACCGTCTTCGTCTACGCATTCACCGTTGCCGTGGTGGGCGGACTGGACTCCGCAGGCGGAGCCGTTGCCGGCGGGCTGGCCGTAGGCGTGGTGCTCAGCTGGGTCAGCGGATATCTGGGCGCCACCCTCGCACCCATCGCTGTACTGGTCCTCCTGCTGGCGGTGCTGCTGCTCCGACCGGCCGGACTGTTCTCCATGACGAAGGAGCGCACGGCATGAAACCGTTGAAGCCGGGGACTTCCCTCCTGGTTGCCGTTGCTGCGGCAGCAATACTGATCGGCCTCACCTTTGCCGTGGATCCCTTTCGGTCCTACCAGCTGGCCACCGCGTGCGCCTACCTGTGCGCTGTTGCCGGCCTGACCCTGCTCACCGGAGCGGGTGGACAGCTCTCCCTCGGCCAGGCGGCGCTCATGGCCGCCGGTGCCTACAGCTACGCGCTCAGTGCCAATGCGCTGGCCGAAGCAGAAGTGGAAGGGCCCCTCCTGCTGCTGGCTCCGCTTGGGGCCGCAGTGCTGGGAGCAGGCGTCCTCGGCCTCATCATCGGATGCGCCGCCGGACGGTTGCACGGCCCCTATCTGGCCGGCTTCACCCTTGCCCTGGTGGTGGCCATTCCCGCGGTGACCAGTACGTTCTCGAATGTTCTGGGCGGGGACCAGGGCTTATGGATCACGGTGGAGAAGCGTCCGGCCGCGCTGCGCGGCACCGTCAGCAACGAACAGTGGCAGGCCTGGCTGGCCATTATCTGTGCGGTCGCGGTGATGGTGGTGCTGAACAACCTCCTGCGCGGACGCTTTGGGCGCCAGCTGCGGGCCGTGCGCGACAACGACGCCGCTGCCGCGCTTTCCGGTGTCAACGTGGCCAGAACCAAGATCATCTCCTTCACCGTGAGCGCTGCAGCAGCGGGCCTGGGCGGGGGCCTGCTCGCTTACGTCACCCAGAGCGCCAGTCCGGGTGCGTACTCGCTGGTGTTGTCCCTCTATCTGCTGATGGCAGCGGTCATCGGCGGCATTGGGTCGCTGACCGGCGCGGTCTGGGGTGCCCTGGTCATGGTGTTCCTGCCCTACGCGGTCAATTCCTTCACCGCTGATCTGCCGGTCTCCGCCGACGTCGCCTCCAGACTGGACGGGAATCTCGCCATAGCGGTGTTCGGCACCATCCTCGTGCTGGTGATCCTGCTTGCCCCGCGCGGCATCCAGGGGCTGCTCTCCGCTGCGGGCCGGCGGATCCGGGCCCGTGTCTCTCCCGGGCCGGGTCCCTCAAACCCTGCCCCCGCCGTCGTCGTACCCGTTCAGCAGTCCCGCACACCAGCAGGTAATCCGCCATCAGGAACAGACAAGCCGCCATCAGGAACAGACAAGCCTCCATCGGAAACACTGTCCACCACGAAAGGTCAACGATGATTATTTTCCAGCACTCAGGTTCTGTCCGCAGCACCTCTGCTCCCGGGCGCACGAGCCGGTCCAGGCGCAATGTCCTCGCCGCGGCAGTCACTGTGGCTGCCATGGCTCTTGCGGCGTGCGGGTCCTCCGGAGAGGGCACCTCGACGGCGGCGGAAGACGTTCCGGGTGTCACCGACAGCACAGTCAAAGTGGGCACGCATCAGCCCCTGACCGGTCCGGCAGCGGCAGGATATGCCTCAATTTCGCCGGCCACCAAGGCCTACTTCGACCATGTGAACGCAAACGGCGGAATCCACGGCCGCACCATTGAATACACGGTCAAGGATGACGGTTACAACCCGGCCAACACTCAGAGCGTGGTGCGCGAACTGGTGCTCCAGGACGAAGTGTTCGCGATCCTCGGCGGTCTCGGCACACCGCCGCACAGTTCCGTGCTGGACTTCCTGAACGACAATGAAGTCCCGGACCTGTTTGTCGCCTCAGGCAGCCCCACCTGGAACCAGCCCGAAGACTACCCCTACACGTACGGCTTCATGCAGGACTATGACACCGAGGCCAAAGGCCTGGCTGCGTATGTGCAGGAAGAATTCCCGGACGCCACTTACTGTCTCTTCGGCCAGGACGACGACTTCGGAGCGGACTTCAAAACCGGCCTCGAGTCGGCGCTGGGCAGCGACGGACTGGCCAGTGCGCAGGTTTACTCTACGGCGAACACGGACGTGGCAGCCCAGATTAGTGCCCTGCAGGCGGCCGGCTGCGATGTGAATTTCCTGGCCTCGATCAACGGCTTCACCGCGCAGGCCATCGGAACCGCTGCCAAGCTGGGCTACATGCCGAAGTGGGCGGCGTCCTCTGCCGGCGGGGATTACAACACGTTGTCCAGTTACCTCGGAGAGAACACCGACGCGCTCTTGGAGGGCTTCATCAGCTCAAACTACCTCCCGGCCAATACCGACGCCGACGATGAGTGGACGGCCAAATTCAAGGAGATCAACGAGAAGTACAACCCCGGCGCGGAGTTCGACGGAAACACGATCTTCGGCATGTCCATTGGCTATCTCTTCGCCGAAGCCCTGAACGAGGCCGGCGAGAACCCCACGCGGGAGTCGCTGCTGGAGGCACTGGAGTCCGGCAACGTGCAGGGCAACGGACATGTGCCGCTGGGCTTCAGCGGGGACAGCCATGCCGGGTACACCGGTGGCATGATCACTGTGATTTCGGACGGTGTGCAGGCCTACACGGGAACGCCGTACTCCGCGGACGGTGACTCGGTCAGTGCCTACACCGAAGAACGTCCCGCGATGCCGGAAAACGGCATCCCGCAGTAACATTCCCTGTCCACCGCCGGGACGCCAACCGCATAAACAAGTGCATAAACAAGTGAAGGGCCCGCCGCTGAAATGATCAGCGGCGGGCCCGTCTCTTTGGCTGCACCTGCTGCTTAGGCCAGCACGTACAGGGTGATCCACTCTGCAACCACCGCGGGCTTGTCCGCCCCTTCCAGTTCAATCGTGACCGCGGTGACAACGCGGACGCCCTGGCCTGTGGTCTCGACCTTGGACAGCTCGGATACCGCCCGGACGCGGCTGTTCACCGGCACCGGGTGCGGGAACCGCACCCGGTCCAGTCCGTAGTTGATGCCCATCACGGTTCCGTCCACGCTCACCCGGTCCGCGGCCAGCGCCGGCAACAGGGAAAGGACCAGAAAACCGTGGGCGATGGTGGAGCCGAACGGACCTGCGGCAGCCCGTTCAGGATCCGTGTGGATCCACTGATGGTCATCGGTGGCGTCAGCGAACCGGTTGATCCGGTCCTGGTCGATGGTGATCCATTCACTGGTTTCGCGCTGCCCCACGGCAGCTTCCAGCTCTTGTACGGAGTTAAAGTGCGCCATCGCTAAGCCCTCGGTCCGCCGGCAACATACAGCACCTGACCGGAGACAAAGGACGCTTCCTCCCGGATGAAGAAGGACGCCGCAGCGGCAATGTCGGCCGGTGTTCCGGCCCGCCCCACCGGGATTTCGGCCACGGCGTGCTTGACGAAGTCATCGAACGGCACTCCGACCCGTTCCGCGGTGGCCCGCGTCATGTCAGTCTCAATAAACCCCGGCGCAATGGCATTGACCGTGACGTTATACCGGCCCAGCTCGATCGCCAGCGTCTTAGTGAATCCCTGCAGCCCGGCCTTGGCAGCGGCATAGTTGGCCTGGCCTCGGTTGCCGAGGGCAGAGGTGCTGGAGAGATTGACGATCCGCCCCCACTTCTCCTGTACCTGGTGTGCCTGCACGGCACGGCTCATCAGGAAAGCGCCGCGCAGATGCACGCCCATGACCGCATCCCAGTCGCTGTCGCTCATCTTGAACAACAGGTTGTCCCGGAGGATGCCCGCGTTGTTCACCAGGATGGTTGGTGCGCCGAGCTCGTCCGCGATCCGGGCCACAGCCGCTTCGACGGCGCCCGCATCCGCGACGTCAGCACCAACGCCCACAGCCTTGCCGCCGGAGTTGTTGATGGCCTCCACCGTTTCTGCGGTGTCTTCTTCCCGTAAATCGATGACGCCCACGCGGTGGCCGTCGGCCGCCAGCCTCGCTGCGATGGCCGCGCCAATGCCGCGTCCTGATCCGGTGACAATGGCGGTTCGCTGAACCGGAGGGTCCTGGGCTTCGGTCATGTTTCTCCTTGGTGTGTGAGCTGCATCATGGTGTCCCGCTGAGCGTACCGACCGGACGGTACGCACGCAACGTCTTCAGTGCCCGGCTCCACAACTCGCCGGGTCACGTTGGTTATTTCGGGGTCCGGTGTGCGTACAGGTCCCGCAGCAGTGCCACCTCGGCGAGGTGATGAATCATCTCGCGGTGGATGTGCAGGACCAGCTCCGCCATCGGCGCCTGCGCCCAGTTCCCCTCCGCTTCTCCCACTGGTGCGGCGAGCGCGGATTCGTCCAAAGCGGCAACCGACCGGATCCAGGTCCCGTAATACTCATCCAGCACCTCCAGAGCCCGCGCCGCCGTTCCCGGATACTCAAAGGTTTCGTAGCTGACCGCGGGAGCACCAAAGTGCGCCGCGTTCCGCATGCCCAGCACTCCCACAAGGATGTGGCTGAGCCGCCAGGCAATGGTGGTTACCGGAGCGGGAACGGGTTCCGGATACTCGAAGTCGATCGTGAAATTTCCCTTACCGGCTGCCTCCGCGTCCGTGCCGGAGGGCCGCGGACGCACATTCCAGGCTCCCGGCACGGGTTCCCAGAAATACTCGTCGTCGGTAAGCCCCTCCAGCCGTGGGCGCGCCTGGTTGTCCCAGTGCCACTGCATCTGGTCGACAAGCAGCCGCGGAATGTCCAGTGCGCCGCCGCGTGTCAGCCCCTCGCCGCCCGACGGACCTCTCCCCTCATCCTCGGCAGCGGCTTCCTCAACCATGTCCCTGTCCTGCTCCATTACCGTCCCCTTCCCTCGTAGAGCAACGGGGCTGCCGGGGTCCCGGCGCCCCTTCACTCAGCTCCCCTCACCCTAAAAGCACATCAGGACAGCTTCTGTCCGCTTCCGGGCGTATCTTGAAACCATGTTGGAAACCTCGGCCAGGCTGCTGCACCTGCTGTCGCTGCTGCAGATGAGACGCGAGTGGACCGGGGCAGCCCTGGCGGACCGGATGACGGTCACCGAGCGCACGGTGCGGCGCGACATCAGCAAGCTGCGCAGCCTGGGTTACCCCATCTCCGCCTCCCCCGGCATTGCCGGGGGCTATCAGCTCGGATCCGGTGCGCAGCTTCCACCCCTGCTGCTGGACGACGACGAAGCGCTCGCCGTCGCCCTCGGGCTGGCCGCCGTTGCCACCGGTCCGGTGTCCGGTATCGGCGAAGCCTCAGTGCGTGCGCTCGCGAAGCTGGAACAGGTCCTGCCAGGACGCTTGCGCCCCAAGTTTTCTGCGCTTCGCCAAGCCGTCAGCGTGCTGGGCGGCAGTGCAGCCACAGTGGATCCGCAAACCCTGACCGCTTTGTCCGGGGCCATTGCCGAACAGCGCGTGGTCTCGTTCCGCTACACGGCGGCGGGCAACGCACCGGGAAGGCGGCTGGTGGAACCCTACAAACTGGTCAGCACCGGCCGTCGCTGGTACCTCGCGGCCTGGGACCTTGAACGGCAGGACTGGCGGACCTTCCGCATGGACCGCTGCCAGAGCATTCCGGCCATCCGTGAGCGTTTCTTCCCACGCCCGCTGCCCGCCAAGGACATGGCCGCCTATGTCCAGGACTCCATTACGCGCTTTCCCTACCGGTACGACGTCGTACTGCGGCTGGCGGCGCCCATCGCCGATCTCCGGGACCGGATACCGCCGGATGCAGCCAGCCTGGAAGCCGACGGCCCGGGGCACACCATCCTGCGCGGCGGGTGGGATTCCCTGGATCTGCCGCTGATGCGTCTGGCCGCGCTGGACATCGACTTCGAAATCCTGGCACCGGCCGAGATGCGCGATCGGGCGCGGGCTGCGGCAGCGCTGCTCCAGCGTGCCGCCGATGTCCAGCCCTCGGCGGAATACGGGAAGGCCGCGGATTCCAGGGATTAGACTGGGAGCAATCATGGCACTGACTATTTCCTACCCCGCGCTTTTGCCCGTTTCTGAGCGCCGCGAAGACATCATGGCGGCTATTGCCGCCAACCAGGTAACGATCATTGCGGGCGAAACCGGTTCCGGCAAGACCACCCAGATCCCCAAGATGTGCCTGGAACTCGGGCTGGCGGAGAAGGGCCTGATCGGGCACACCCAGCCGCGCCGGCTCGCCGCCCGCACCGTGGCGGAGCGCATTGCCGAGGAGCTCGACGTCGAACTGGGCGCCGAGGTGGGTTACCAGGTGCGCTTCACCGGCGAGACCAGCCGGCAGACCAAGGTCAAGCTGATGACCGACGGAATCCTGCTGGCCGAGATCCAGCATGACCGCAAGCTGAAGAAATACAGCACCATCATCATTGATGAGGCCCACGAGCGCAGCCTGAACATCGACTTCATCCTCGGCTACCTGCGCCGGCTGCTGCCGGAACGGCCGGACCTGAAGATCATCATCACCTCGGCCACCATTGATCCGGAACGTTTCGCCGGGCACTTCGCCGCGGACGGCAAACCCGCCCCCATCATCGAGGTGTCCGGGCGCACGTTCCCGGTGGAAATCCGCTACCGCCCGCTGAACCAGCCGGCCAACGGCGGATCGGACGACGAAGAGATTGATGATGAGCTGGAGGAAGACCGCGATCCGGTGGACGCAGTCTGCGACGCTGTGGAGGAACTCTCCCGCGAGGCTCCCGGGGACATCCTGATCTTCTTCTCCGGCGAGCGCGAAATCCGTGACGCCGCCGACGCCCTGCGCTCCTCCGTGCAGCGGGTGCCCCGCCTGGCCAACACTGAAATCCTGCCCCTGTACGCCAGGCTTTCCCTGGCAGACCAGCACAAGGTCTTCCACCCCGGCAAGCACCGGCGCATCATCCTGGCCACCAACGTTGCCGAGACGTCGCTGACCGTGCCGGGCATCAAATACGTCATCGACACCGGCACCGCGCGCATCTCCCGGTACTCGCACCGCACCAAGGTTCAGCGCCTGCCGATCGAGCGCATCTCCCAGGCCTCCGCCAATCAGCGTTCGGGCCGCTGCGGCCGCGTCTCCGACGGCATCGCCATCCGTCTCTACTCCCAGGAGGATTTCGAGTCCCGTCCTGAATTCACGGATCCCGAGATCCTGCGCACCAACCTTGCCGCCGTCATCCTGCAGATGGCCGCCATGGGCGTGGCCAAGGGGCCCAAGGACGTGGCGGATTTCCCGTTTGTCCAGCCCCCGGATTCCAAAGCCATCAACGACGGCGCCACTCTCCTGAAGGAACTCGGCGCCCTGCAGCCGGCCGGCGGCATCACCCCGGTGGGCCGCAAGCTCTCCCAGCTGCCGGTTGACCCGCGGCTGGGCCGGATGATCGTGGAGGCCGGCGCGCGGGGCTGCGCCAAGGAAGTCATGGTGCTCACCGCCGCGCTGACCATCCAGGATCCGCGTGAGCGTCCGTCGAAGGACGACGCCGCCCGCGCCCAAAAGGCCGCAGAGCTGCACAAACGCTTCGTGGACGAAAACTCGGACTTCACCGGCTACCTGAACCTGTGGCGCTACGTGCAGGAGAAGCAGAAGGAACTCTCGTCGTCGGCTTTCCGCCGGTTGTGTAAAAACGAGTTCCTGAACTATCTGCGCATCCGCGAGTGGCAGGACCTGTTTACCCAGCTGCGCCAGATCGCCAAGCCGCTGGGCATCACCCTCTCCCCCGGCCCGGTGGACCCGGTGGCCCACGACAAAGAAATCCATATGAGCCTGCTGGCCGGCCTGCTCAGCCACATCGGCCTCTACGACCAGCGCAAGCGGGAGTACTCCGGCGCCCGCGGCACGCGCTTTGCGGTCTTCCCGGGATCGGCCCTGTTCAAGAAGACACCGGACTGGGTGATGGCCGCCGAGCTGGTGGAAACTTCCCGGCTTTGGGCCCGCGTGGCCGCCAAGTTTGACCCGCTGTGGGTGGAGGAAGTGGCTCCCCATCTGATCAAGCGTTCCTACAGTGAACCGCACTGGTCCAAGAGCCGCGGCTCCGTCATGGCTTATGAAAAGGTGACCCTCTACGGTGTCCCCGTCATCCCCCAGCGCAGCATCAACTATGGCCGCGTGGATCCGGAACTCTCCCGGGAGATGTTTATCCGCCATGCCCTGGTGGAAGGTGACTGGCGGACCCACCACAAGTTCTTCCACCGCAACCAGGCGCTGCTGGCCGAAGTGGAAGAACTGGAAAACCGCGTCCGGCGCCGCGGCCTGCGCGTGGATGACGAGACACTGTTCGAGTTCTATGACGAGCGCGTGGGCAAGGACGTGGTCTCCGAGCGGCACTTCGACAAGTGGTGGAAGAGCGCCCGCCACGAGAACCCGGCGCTGCTGGACTTCGACCCTGATGCGCTGCGCACCGACGACGCTTCCGGACTGGACGAAAACGACTTCCCCAAGAGCTTCCGCTACGGCGATTTTGACCTGCCGCTGTCCTACGAGTTCTCCCCCGGCATAGCCGGAGCCGGCGACGGCGTCAGCGTTGAGGTCCCTGTACTGTTCCTGAACCAGCTGGACCCTGAGCCGTTCAAGTGGCAGATCCCCGGGCTGCGCGCCGAGCTCATCACAGCGCTGATCAAGTCCCTGCCCAAGGCAATCCGGAAGAACTTCATCCCGGCACCGGATGTGGCGCGTGCGGCTGCGGCCGCCCTGGCCGCTGACTTCGATCCCGCGCAGGACGCACTGGAGCCCTCCTTGGAACTGGCGCTGCGCCGGCTCAAGGGCCACATCATTCCGCCCGGCTCCTGGAACTGGGATGCGGTGCCCGAGCACCTGCGCATGAGCTTCACCGTGGTGGACGGCTCCGGCAAGGTCCTGGACGAAGGCAAGGACCTGGCCGCACTGCAGGAATCCCTCGCCCCCGCCACCCGGCGTGCCATTGCCGAATCCCTTGGCGCCACGCCCAAAACCGTTACTCCCAAGGCGGCCGGCAAGCGCGGAGGCAAGCCTTCCGGTCCGGCTGGAAACGCCGGGGCAGGGCAGCCGGGGGGTGCGGCGTCGTCGGGCCCCTCACTGGCCGAACAGACCGGGCTGACCGAGTGGAGTGTCGGCACCATCGACAAGCAGGTACAGCGGCTCGTGGCCGGGCACATGGTCACCGGCTATCCAGCACTGGTGGATGAAGGAAAAACTGCCGGGCTGCGCATGTTCCAAAGTGCCGGCGAACAGTCAGTGGCGATGCGCGGCGGTGTGATCCGGCTGCTGGTGCTGCGGGTTCCCAGCCCGGCGAAATACGTTCTGGAACACCTGAGCAATGCCGAGAAACTGACGTTCAGCCAGAATCCGCACGGATCGGTGGCGGCCCTGATCGAGGACTGCACCCTGGCCGCCGTGGACAAGCTGACGCCGGAAGCGCTGCCGTGGACCCGCACAGAGTTTGATGAACTCTACGAAAAGGTCCGCGCCGAGCTGATCGACACCGTCTTCACGGTGACGGCCACAGTGGAGAAAATCCTCTCCAGCACCCGCCGGATCACCAAGGCGCTCAAGGGAACGCAGTCGCTGGCCCTCATCAGCGCCCTGAATGACATCCGCGCGCAGCTGGATTCCCTGGTGTACCCGGGGTTTGTGGCGCGCACCGGCTACGCGCAGCTCACGCACCTCCCCCGTTATCTGGCAGGCATCGAACGGCGGCTGGAGAAACTGCCCACCAATGTGCAGCGTGACGCCCAGCAGATGGCAGTGGTCCAGGCACTGGAGGACGATTACGACGACGCCGTTGCGGCGCTGCTGCCCGGCGCAGGGACGCCCCCTGCGCTGACCGAAGTCCGCTGGATGATCGAGGAACTGCGGATCAGCTTCTTCGCACAGGAACTGGGAACCGTGCGGTCGGTATCGGAAAAGAGGATCCGCACGGCCCTGAACGCGGCTCTGGCTCCGTCTTAGGCCGCAGATCCCTCCGCTTTGGGCAATCGCTGCCAGTTCGGGAAATCCCTGCCGGTCCGCACCGGCAGCAAAGGCCCAAAGTGGTTGCCGAATCCCAAACCGGTTGCCAGGCTGCGGCGCAATAAAAGAGGGGCGGGTTTCCCCGCCCCTTTGCCGATCTGAGCTGCCCGCTACGCCTCCGGCACGAACTCCCCGTGTCCGGCGGCCCGCAGCGCCCCGCGGAGCTTCTGGGCATTGGCGTCCATGCGTTCCGGGTCGGGATTGGACTCGGCCCTGCTGAAGTCAAAGTCCTGCAGGGAGTTCGCGGGCCAGACATGCAGGTGAAGGTGATCAATCTCGAACCCGGCAATGCTCAGTCCGGCCCGCTCCGAGCCGAAGGCGGCAACCTGCGCCTGTCCAATAACCTGTGCCACAGCAGTGAGTTTCTGCACCAGATCAGCCGGGACATCCGTCCACTTGTCGACCTCGAGCCGGGGCACCACCAGAGTGTGTCCGTCGGTGAGCGGACCGATGCTGAGGAACGCCACCACGTCCTCGTCCTTCCAGACAAAGCGGCCGGGAATCTCGCCGTTGATGATCTTGGTGAACAGGGTGGGCATGGGTGCTCCTTGCGGGGGCTGGGCAGTGGATGGCGGGGTTGCGGCGCCGCTTGATACATCGGATGGCTGCCTGGTTGCAGGCACCTTCAAGCGCAGGGGCGGCGGAACGGGACGGCCGGTAATCATGCTTAGACGCTATCGCTTTTTGACCGCCCCCGGCCATTCCCCCGCCTGGGTTCCCAGGGCAATCGGGGATCCTTTGGTGGAGGACCACTGGGACCAGGACCCGGGATAAAGGGCCGCCCGGTAGCCGGCCAGCTCCAGGGCCACGACATCGTGGGCAGCACTGACACCGGACCCGCAGTACACGGCCACGGGATCGCCTTTTCGAACGCCCAGTGCCTCGTACGCTGTCCGCAGCTCCTCCGGCGGGCGGAAGGTGCCATCCTCGGCAAGGTTCCCCGCGGCGGGAGCATTCACGGCTCCGGGAATATGCCCCGCCCGGGGATCCACCGGCTCGCGGTCTCCGCGGTAGCGTTCCTTTGCCCTCGCATCGATCAGGCGCCCGCCTGCCACAACTGCGGGGACGTCCCACATTTCCACCACCGGCATACGGCCCCAGGAGAGCTCGACGTTCCCGGGGTCGGGCACCACAGGTCCGCCCTGCAGAGCGAAACCGGCCCGGTGCCAGGCGACGACGCCGCCGTCGAGCAGGTAGACGGAGTCCAGCCCGGCGTGGCGCAGCAGCCACCAGGCGCGCGCTGCCGACGTGCCGCTGACGGCGTCGTACACCACCACGGTGTCCCCGGGGTTGATGCCCCAGCCGCGGACCGTGCGGTGAAAGTCTTCCGGCGCGGGCAGCGGATGCCGGCCCGCGGAACCGTTCCCCGCCGGAGCGGCCAGTTCCTTTTCCAGGTCCACGTAGACAGCGCCCGGAATGTGCCCGCGCTCGTACTGCTTGTGCCCGTCGGTGTGTCCCAGCGCCCACCTCACGTCCAGCAGCACCACCGGCTCACCGCTGGCCAGGAGTTCCTGCAGGGACTGAACGCTGATGACCGGCCCGCTCATACCTCGACCGACTCTCCGGGGGACAGATGCCGGTACACGGTTCCGTACAGTTCGCCGAAACGGGTCACATGGCTCTCCGCGATCCCCAGGCCGCGCTCATTCAACAGGGCGTCGTGGATGGGATAGGCACGCTCGGCCCCGGAAGCGATGACAAAGTCGATGACCTCCCCCACCTTGGACCACGGAGCATGAATGGGGACCAGCAGGGTCTTCACCGTCAGCCCGTTCGGAATCACGAAGGAATCCCCCGGGTGATAAAGGGTGCCGTCAATCAGGTAGCCGACGTTGGCCACCAGGGGTACCAGCGGATGGATGAGGGCGTGCTGGCCGCCGAAGGACCGCACCTCAAAGCCCGCTGCCGAAATAGTACTGTTGGGTTCGACGTCGATGATCCGGTCATCAGCGTCGTTGCCGTTCGCGGCTGATGCCGACCGCAGCTCTGCGGCCAGGGCTGCCGGCGCGTGAAGCACCAGCTCCGTGTTCGCGGCCAGCACGGCCAAAACACGGTCCCGGTCCAGGTGATCGGCGTGTTCGTGGGTAATCAGGACCGCTGAAGCGCCGTCCAGGGCTTCCTCCACTTCGGAGAAGGACCCGGGATCCAAGACGAGGACGTTGCCGTCACGCTCCAGACGCACGCAGGAATGGGTGTACTTGGTCAGATTCATAGGGTCACAGTACCCCTGCGCACCTGTCCTTGGCCGGACAATTCCCCGTGACCCGCGGGGCCGACCGCAGGCCCGGTGCGATAATCTGGAAGTTGCGCCGGCGGTACCGGCTGCGGAGAGTCCATGTTGGGCTTGTCCCCCGGGGCCTGCAGGCACCGCCACCACTGTTCCAAGGAGGAGCATGTCATCCGAGACGTCCCGCCCAGTGAAGCGGCAACCGGAGCAGCGGGTCACCCGCCAGCGGCTCGCCGTCGGCCGGACCCTGGATGAGCTGGATGATTTCGTCAGCACCCAGGAGCTCTACCGGCTGCTGCACGAGCGCGGAGACAGCGTCTCCTTGGCCACCACCTACCGCATCCTGCAGTCAATGGCGGAAGAAAACCAGGTGGATGTCCTCCGCACCGGCGACGGCGAAGCGCTCTACCGCCGCTGCGCCGTCGAGCACCACCACCATCACCTGGTGTGCCGCAACTGCGGCAAGGCTGTGGAAGTGGAGGCGCCCGCCGTGGAGGCCTGGGCTTCCGGGCTCGGGGCCCAGTACGGGTTCACAGACGTGGCCCACACGGTGGAGATCTTCGGCCTCTGCCCGGACTGCAGCGCCTAGGGCGGGCTACGCCCGGACTGTTGCGCCCGTCTGTGCCCGTCCCTTTGCCCGCATCCGCTTTATCAGCCGGCAGACGATGTAGATCAGGAACGAGATGGTGGTGATGTAAGGGCTGATCGAGATCCGCCCGCCCAGCGCCAGCAGGATTCCGCCCACCGCCGAGGTCACGGCAAACGCAACACTGAGCAGCACGACGAGCCGCGGCGAGGATGTCACCAGCAGTGCGGCGGCCGACGGCGTGATCAGCAGCGAGAGCACGAGCAGCGCACCCACCACCTGGATGGACAGGGCCACTGAGAGCCCCAGCAGGATCATGAAGACAATGGACAAAACGCGCACGGGAACACCGCGGGCTTCTGCCAGTTCCGGGTCTGCACTGGCAAAGGTCAGCGGCCGCCAGATCAGGACGAGTCCGGCTATGACGACGACGGCGGTGCCGGCCAGCAGGTTCAGCTGCACGGTGTCGACGGCAACGATTTGCCCGGTGAGCAAACCGAACTTATTGGCCGAACGGCCCTCATAAAGGCCCAGGAACAGGATGCCCAGGCCCAGGCCGAAGGGCATGATTACTCCGGTCACGGAGTTCCGGTCACGGGCCTTGAGCCCCATCACGGCGAGCAGCACTGCTGCGGCCACGGAGCCTGCCAGGGACCCGATCACCACGTTGGCGCCGATCAGCAGGGCAAAGGCTGCGCCGGCGAAGGACAGTTCGGCGATGCCGTGCACAGCAAAGGCGAGGTCCCGCATCAGGACAAAGGTGCCGATCAGGCCGCCTACCAGTCCAAGGATGGCTGCCGCCCAGATGGAGTTGGCCACCAGGGGCAGCAGCTGCCCGTAGTCGCTGAAGTCAAAGATGGCGGAGAAGTAATCACGCAAGTCCATGGTCATCCTCGCTCTCGCCGTGGACATGGGTGGTCGCATCGGGGATGCCGAGGACCACGATGCGGCCGTGGCTGCGCAGTACCTCCACCCGGCTTCCGTACATCTCCGAGAGCACGTCCGAGCGCAGCACCTCAGACGGCGTTCCGGTGCGGAAGGTGCCGCCCGCCAGGTACAGCACCCGGTCCACGTAATCAATGACGGGGTTGATCTCGTGGGTCACGAACACCACGGCCGAACCCTGTTCATGACAGCGCCGGTCAATCAGTGAGCTGATGGCCTGCTGGTGGTGCAGATCAAGGGACAGCAGGGGTTCATCGCACAGCAGGAGGTCGGGATCGGTGGCCAGTGCCTGCGCGGCCCGCAGCCGCTGGACTTCGCCGCCGGAGAGCAGGCCCACCGGTTCATTGGCGTAACGCGTGGCACCGACCTGTTCCAGGAGTTCATCCACCCGCCGGCGGACCGGGGCGCGCTTCAGCCGAAGCCCCCATTTATTGCCGTCGACGCCGAGTCCCACGAGGTCGCGCGCCCGCAGCGGCGTCCCGGGGCCGAAGGCCTTCTGCTGGGGAATATAACCGATGTCGGCGCTGCCCCGCTGGGCGGGTTTTCCGTTGATCTCCACGGTTCCCCGGCTCAGCTGCTGCAGACCCAGCAGGACTTTCAGGAAACTGGTCTTGCCGGAACCGTTGGGGCCCAGCACCGTAAGGAATTCACCGGGCTTGATGTCCAGGTCCAGGCCGTCCCAAAGAGTGCGCTGCCCGTAGGTCAGGCCGGCGTTCCGGAGCCGGACAACGGGACCGGTCACCGCAGCACGTCATCAATTGAGGTCACGTTGGCGCGCATCCAGCCAAGGTAGTCCTGGCCTTCGGGCAGGGTCTCGGAGAAGTCCAGCACGGGTACGCCTGCGTCTTCCGCCGCGGCGCGGACAGTTTCGGTCTGCGCCGTGGAGGTTTGGGTGTTGTAGGCCAGGAAGGCCACGTCACCGGAGCGCAGCAGATCCTGCATTTGTTTCAGAACCGCCGGCGGGACGTCTGACCCTTCCTCGACGGCTGAGGTGAAGTCTGCGGGCGTCACGTTGTGCAGGCCGGCAGCTTCAAACAGGTATTCAGGAACAGGTTCCGTCACCGCCACATCCCTGCCGCCGGCCGCGGTTTTGTCTTCGGCCAGGTCAGCCGTGAGCTCTTCGATGCCGCTGTTGAAGGTTGCGGCATTGTCCCGGTAGGAGGAGGCATGGTCGGGGTCCAGGGTGGCCAGGCGTTCTGCGGCCGCTTCGGCGAGCAGCCCCATTGCTTCGGGGCTGTACCAGACGTGTTCGTTGAAGGATCCGTGGGAGTGTCCGCCGTGATCGTCGGCGTGATCGTCTCCGCTCTCGGCGGAGTGCGAGGGGTCGTCGTCGTGCGTTTCGCCGTCAGCTTCCCCCAGCCCTGAGATCTCCACGGCGTTGAGGACGTCCGCACTGTCAATGCCGGAATCGGCAACCAGCGTTTCCATGAAGGTGTCGTAGCCCCCGCCGTTCAGGACCACCACGTCCGCCTCTGAGACGGCCAGCTTGTCCCGTGCCGTCGCTTCGTAGGAGTGCGGGTCCTGGCTGGGGCGGTCGATGATCGAAGTGACGCTGACCCGGTCCCCGCCCACGGTCTCCATGATGTTCCCGTAGACATTGGTGGAAGCCACCACCTCAAGAGCACCGTCGCCTCCCCCAGCGGAGGAACCGGAGCCGGAGTCACCGGAGCCCCCGGTGCAGCCGGAGAGCATCAGGGCTCCCCCGGCCAGGAAGATGCCGGCAAGACGGACGGAGGGTCGTCGCATAAGTTTTTGTTTCCCTGTCGAGCGGAAGTGCTTGGAGATGGAGGGGGAGTTCCGCGGGGGAACTCCCCCAGCATAACGTAAACGCGAATCATTCGCATCTAGGAATGCGCGTTACGAGCCGGAGCTACTCCGAATAGCTTTCCCCGGACCGCCGGAATCCCTGGGCCTGCGTTGCGTCCCGGATCTCGCCCACGAGCTGCTCGATGATGTCTTCCAGGAAGAGCACTCCGCGGGTCTGGTTGTCCGGACCGAGCACGCGGGCCAGATGGGATCCGGTGCGCTGCATGGTGGCCAAGGCATCTTCAATCCCGTCCTCCAGCCGCAGGTTCGCCAGGGTCCGCACCTTGTTTTCGGTCAGCGGGCGGTCATAGGCATCCAGCGGCATGGCCATGATGTCCTTCAGATGCATATACCCGGTCAGGTTTCCGTGGTCATCCATCAGCACGAACCGGGAGAAGCCCGTGCGCCCCACGGCTTTCTCGAACTCTGCCGGTGTGGTGTCGGTGCTCAGCGTCACAAGCTCCTCCAGCGGCACCATCACTGTTCCGGCGGACTGCCCGGAGAACTCCAGTGCTCCTGAAATCACGCCCGAATCATCGGCTACCAGCCCGTGCTTCGTGGACTCCTCCACAATGGACTGCATTTCCTCCAGTGTGAAAGCCGAGGCCACCTCATCTTTGGGGGTAATGCCCATGACACGCAGCGCGTGGTTCGCCAGCCAGTTCAAACTGGAAATGACGGGCCGCACCAGCCGGGAGATAAAGACCAGCGGAGGTGCCAGAAGCAGCGCCGCCCGGTCCGCCACGGACACGGAAATATTCTTCGGCACCATTTCGCCGAAGGTCACGTGCAGGAAGGTCACGATCAGCAATGCCACCAGGAATCCGGCGCCGTCTGCGAATTCCACCGGCAGCCCAAGGGCTTCCAGCGGAGCCGCCAGCAGATGGTGGATCGCCGGTTCGGCCACGGAGAGAATGAGCAGCGAACACACCGTGATGCCCAGCTGCGCGCAGGCCAGCATCAGGGATACGTGTTCCATGGCCCAGAGCGTGGTCTTTGCCCGTTTGGACCCGGCTTCGGCCAACGGTTCAATTTGGCTGCGGCGCGCGGACATAACGGCAAACTCGCCGCCCACGAAGAAGGCGTTGCCGATCAACAGCACCACCAGCCAGAAGATGCCCATCAGGTCGCTCATCGCCGATCCCCCTTGCCGGCAGCATCCGTTGTCGGAGCATCAGCTCCGGCTGCGCTCTTCGGTTCCGGCTTTTTCGAAGGCGCGGGCGCCGCGCTTTCGTCGACAGCGGCAGGATCGTCGTCGTCGTACCGGGGAATGAAACTGACCCGGTCAATGCGCCGGCCGTCCATGCGTTCAACTTCCAGGAGTCCGCCCTCAACGCTGACGCGGTCACCGGTGGCTGCGATGCGGCCCAGCTCGGCCATAATGTAGCCGCCCACCGTTTCGTAGCCGGCTTCATCAGGAATGTGCAGCAGCGGCACGAGCCTGGAGACTTCATCGGGACGCATGATGCCCGGGAAGTACCAGGCGCCGGCGGCACTCTGCAGCACGCCCGGCTTGATCTTGTCGTGTTCGTCGGACACTTCGCCGACGATTTCCTCCACCAGGTCCTCGAGGGTTGCGACGCCGGCTGTTCCGCCCCACTCATCGAGGACGACGGCGAGTTGCAGGTTCGCGCCCCGCAGCTCGGAGAGCAGGCTGTCCAGGTGCACCGTCTCGGGCACCCGGAGGACCTCACTCATGATGGCCCCGGCCGGCAGGTCCGCCCGCCGGCTGCGGGGCACAGCCACTGCCTTTTTCACGTGGACCACTCCCCTGATGTCATCCGGGGAATCGCCCAGGACGGGAAAGCGTGAATATCCGGTGCGGCGTGCAGCTTCAATGACATCCGCTACGGACTGCTCGGAATCGATGGTCTCCAGCCTGATCCGGGGCGTCATGACATCTGCGGCCGTCCGCTCCGCGAAGGAGAACGTCCGGGACAGGAAGTTGGCCGTGCCCTGGTCCAGGGTGCCCATCTCGGCCGACCTCCGGACCATGGAGGAAAGTTCGGCGGGGGTGCGCGCTCCGCTCACTTCCTCCTTGGCTTCCAACCCGAACAGGTTCAGGACCTTGTTGGAGAAGCCGTTGAGCACCAGGATGGCGGGCTTGAACACCACGGTGAACGCCAGCTGCGGCCGGGCGAGGGCGCGCCCTACCCGGAACGGCAGCGAGATGGACATGTTCTTGGGGATCAGCTCTCCCAGAAGCATGGACAGGAACGTCGCCAGAATCATGGCCGTCACCACGGACACGGAATCCACGGCAACCGGCGGCAGGCCCAGGGCAGACAGCGGGGTTTTCAACAGGCGGCCCACTGACGGCTCCATCACGAATCCGGTCAGCAGTGTGGTGAGGGTAATACCCAGCTGGCAGCTGGAGAGCTGGGTGGAGAGGGAGGTCAGGCAGCGCAGGAGCGGCTCGGCACCCTTGTCGCCGTTTTCCACGGCCCGCCGGACCGTGGGCTGGTCCAGGGCCACCAGAGAGAACTCAACAGCCACAAAAAAGCCGGTGCCGAGAATCAGCACCAGGCCAAAGAAGAGATATAACCATTCCATTTAGGCTCCCACCGCCGGATTGTGAAGCGCTGCGCGGCTTATCAGGGGAAGCGCGGAAGGAAGTACCGCGGGAAAGTGCCCGCTGCGGGCGGCAGGCGGAGGGTGATCGGCCGAAGCCGGTCTGGAAGGCTCCGATGCGGCGCCGGGGGTGCGGGGTGAATGGGTGCGGGCGTGGCCGGCTCTGTGCGTGCGGTCCGCAGAAGCTGCGGAACCGGACGCAGGCCGGCGCCTAGAGAAACTGTCCATGAGATTTTCAGTTTACAGGTTTGGCATTTGGGCGCCACCGGTGAAACGGAACGGCCGCACGCGCCACTGGCGAGCTTGCGCGCGGGAGGCCCCGCTGCATGACGGATGTCAAACAGAATTGGCCAGTTGTCCCGCAATGTCACTAGACTGGCATGAAGTCTCGGTCACTGCGCACCGGCCGGGCCGCACCAGTGAGCTTTGAGGCTTCTTGCCCTCAGACATGGTGCCAATCAGGGCAAAAGGCAACTCATGGAAGAGGCGTATTAACAGTGCCAGACCAATCCAACCACCGGCTGCCGGAAGAATTCGGCGGCAACGAGTGGCTTGTCGATGAACTCTACGAGCAGTACCTCAAGGACAAGAACTCGGTTGACAAGAAGTGGTGGAGCATTTTCGACTCCTTTAAGAACGAGGAGGCCCAGGCCTCCGGTTCGAGCACTTCCAACGGAAACGGATCGGCAGCCCCCAGCGAACTTGGCGCCAATCCCACAACGCGCCAGCTTCCGGTAGTGCAGGCCGAATCCGCCAAGCCGAAGGCTTCCGGCGAGTCCCCCGCCTCCACCCAGCAGTCCGGCAAGCCTCCGGTTGCCAAGGAATCCGCAGCGTCCAACTCTGCTGCTAAGGATTCCAAGCCGGCCGCCGGCAAGGGCGAAGCAGCCGAGAACAAGGCAGCTGACAGCAAGACCCCGCCGATTCCGGCCCAGCTGCCCAAGACCCAGCCCAACAGCAAGCCCTCCGAAGAGGACAAGGTCAACGTCCTGCGCGGTCCGGCCAAGGCCATCGCCACCAACATGGACCTGAGCCTGAGCGTCCCCACGGCAACCACTGTGCGTGCCGTGCCCGCAAAGCTGCTGATCGACAACCGCATTGTCATTAACAGCCATCTGGAGCGCGCCCGCGGCGGCAAGGTCTCCTTCACCCACCTCCTCGGCTACGCAATCATCCGCGCCGCCGCCCAGTTCCCGTCCCAGAACGTGTACTACGACGTCGTGGACGGCAAGCCTGTGGCTGTGCAGCCCGCGCATGTGAACTTCGGGCTGGCCATTGACATGCCGAAGCCGGACGGCTCCCGTCTGCTCGTCGTGCCGAACATCAAGAAGGCCGAAACACTGAACTTCTCGGAGTTCTGGCAGGCGTATGAAGACCTCGTGAAGAAGGCCCGCAACGGCAAGCTCACGGCGGACGATTACAAGGGCACCACCATCTCGCTCACCAACCCGGGCGGCATTGGAACGGTGCACTCCGTCCCCCGCCTGTCCAAGGGCCAGGCCTGCATCATCGGCGCCGGCGCCCTGGACTACCCGGCTGAGTTCCAGGGTTCCAACGAGAAGATCCTGGCCCAGAACGCCGTCTCCAAGATCATCACCCTGACCTCCACCTACGACCACCGCGTGATCCAGGGTGCCGGCAGCGGCGAGTTCCTGCGGATCATCCACCAGCTGCTCCTCGGCGAGCAGGGTTTCTACGACGAGATCTTCGAATCCCTGCGGATCCCCTACGAGCCCGTGCGCTGGAGCCCCGACATCCAGGTCAACCCGGACGAGCAGATCAACAAGGTTGCGCGCATCCAGCAGCTGATCCACGCGTACCGCGTCCGCGGCCACCTGATGGCCGACACCAACCCGCTGGAGTACGTCCAGCGCCGCCACGCGGATCTGGACATCCTCAACCACGGCCTGACCCTCTGGGACCTGGACCGGGAATGGCCCACCGGCGGCTTCGGCGGCAAGCCGATGCTCAAGCTGCGCAAGATCCTCGGCGTGCTCCGCGACGCGTACTGCCGCACCGCCGGAATCGAATACATGCACATCCAGGATCCGGTGGAGCGCGAGTGGTTCCAGGATCGTCTGGAAACCAAGTACAGCAAGCCGACGCGCGAAGAACAGCTGCGCATCCTGGGCAAGCTCAATGCCGCTGAAGCCTTTGAGACGTTCCTGCAGACGAAGTTCGTCGGGCAGAAGCGCTTCTCCCTGGAAGGCGGCGAGTCCCTGATTCCGCTGCTGGACGCCGTGATTTCCGGTGCCGCCGACGACGGACTTGAAGAAGTCGGCATCGGCATGGCCCACCGCGGCCGCCTGAACGTCCTGACCAACATCGCGGGCAAGACCTACGCCCAGGTCTTCCGCGAATTCGAAGGCACCCAGGACCCGCGCAGCGTCCAGGGTTCCGGTGACGTGAAGTACCACCTCGGCACCGAAGGCACCTTCACCTCGGACAACGGCAACCAGACCAAGGTGTACCTGGCCGCCAACCCGTCCCACCTCGAAGCCGGGGATTCCGTACTCGAAGGAATCGTGCGGGCCAAGCAGGACCGCCTGGACCAGGGAGACGAGTTCCCTGTCCTGCCGATCCTCATCCACGGAGACGCCGCTTTCGCCGGCCAGGGCGTGGTGGCGGAGACCCTGAACCTTTCGCAGCTCCGGGGCTACCGCACCGGCGGAACCATCCACGTTGTGGTCAACAACCAGGTGGGCTTCACCACCTCGCCCACGTCGTCGCGCTCCTCGGTGTACTCCACCGATGTTGCCAAGATGGTGCAGGCTCCGATCTTCCACGTGAACGGCGATGACCCGGAGCAGGTTGTGCGTATTGCGCAACTGGCCTACGACTACCGCCAGCGGTTCCACAAGGACGTTGTCATCGACATGGTCTGCTACCGCCGCCGCGGCCACAACGAAGGCGACGATCCTTCGATGACGCAACCGATGATGTACAGCCTGATCGAGGCCAAGCGCTCGGTGCGCAAGCTCTACACCGAGTCCCTCATCGGACGCGGCGACATCAGCCAGGAAGAGGCCGAACAGGCGCTGCGCGACTACCAGGGCCGCCTTGAGCGGGTCTTCGCTGAGACGCACGCTGCCCAGACCTCTCCCCTGCCGGTCATCACCAAGGACACCGAAGCCGTCTCCGATCTGGAGCGCCCGGCGTCCCAGCAGGAAGGCAGCACCATTGTGTCCCCGGCGTCCACGGCTATTTCCGCCGAGGTCCTGGCACACATCGGCAAGGCCCACGTAGCAGTGCCCGAAGGCTTCACGGTGCACCCGAAGCTGAAGGCACTGCTGGAAAAGCGCGAGCAGATGTCCCGCGAAGGCGGCATCGACTGGGGCTTCGCTGAAATCGCAGCCTTTGGCTCATTGGTCATGGAAGGCGTCCCCGTACGCCTCGCAGGCCAGGATTCCCGCCGCGGAACCTTCACCCAGCGCCATGCCGTCTTCCACGACCGGGCAACCGGTGCGGAATGGATGCCGCTGGCAGAGCTGGATCCGAACCAGGCCAAGCTGTGGATCTACGACTCGCTGCTGTCGGAATTCGCCGCCATGGGCTTCGAATACGGATACTCCGTGGAACGCCCGGATGCCCTCGTTCTGTGGGAAGCGCAGTTTGGCGACTTCGTCAACGGCGCGCAGACCATCATCGACGAGTTCATCTCCTCGGCGGAGCAGAAGTGGGGCCAGCGTTCCTCGCTGGTGCTGATGCTCCCGCACGGCTACGAAGGCCAGGGTCCGGACCACTCCTCGGCCCGCATCGAGCGCTTCCTGCAGATGTGCGCCGAAGACAACATGATCGTGGCGAACCCCACCACGGGCGCTTCCCACTTCCACCTGCTGCGCCGCCAGGCCTACAGCCGGCCGCGGAAGCCGCTGATCATCTTCACCCCGAAGCAGCTGCTGCGTTTGAAGGCTGCGGCAACGTCGGTGGAAGACTTCACCCAGGGTTCGTTCCAGCCGGTCATCCCGGAGCACGCAGACCTGGACGCGAACGCCGTCGACCGCGTGCTGCTGGTCTCCGGCCGCCTGTACTACGATCTGCTGGCCAACCGGCAGAAGACGGGTGACGAAAAGACAGCCATTGTCCGGGTCGAGCAGCTTTATCCGCTGCCCGTTGCGGAGATCCAGGCAGCTGTCGCCAAGTACCCGAACGCTGACATCGTTTGGGCACAGGATGAGCCCGCCAACCAGGGTCCGTGGCCGTTCATCGGCCTGAACCTGCCGGCACAGCTGGACCGCCCGCTGCGCCTGGTGTCGCGTCCGGCGTCCGCGTCCACCGCCACCGGCTCAGCCAAGCGGCACGCCGTGGAGCAGGACATTCTCGTCAAGAAGGCCTTCGAGCGTCAGTAGGCTAAGTTGGGGTGGGGCGCCGCGGCGCCCCACCCCGTTTTTTTGTGACCGGAGAAGGTGACTAGTGGAACAACGCAAAATCAGGCTGGCAGCCGTCGGCGACGAGCTGCTGGCCGGGCACGGCGACCCTCGCGCCCTGGGCTGGCTGGGCCGCGTTTTGGCCCGCACCACCCCCGAAAACGTGAGCGTACAGGCGTATACCCTTGCAGCACCCCAGGAGGGAACCGAATCCCTGGCGAACCGCTGGCTTCAGGAGGCCGGCCGCCGGTTTGACGACAGGTGCGAGAACCGGCTGGTAATTGGCCTGTCCGACCGGGACCTGGACCTTGACTTGTCAACGGCGCGAAGCCGCCTCAACCTGGCCAATATCCTCGACGGGGCCGCACAAATGAGCATTAAGGTCTTTGTCGTCGGTCCCCCGCCGGGGCTCGATGCCGAACGGAACCGCCGTCTGTCGGATCTGTCTGCCGCCTTTGGCGATGTGACCACACGGCGCAAGCACGTGTATGTGGACACGCTGACTCCCCTGCTAAACCATGAACAGTGGCGCACTGACCTGGCTTCCAACGGCGGGACTCCGGGACAGGCCGGATACGGCCTGATGGCCTGGCTGGTTCTCCACCGCGGCTGGTACCGCTGGCTGGACCTTCCGGACATGAACTGAATAGACGAGAACCCCTCATGAGGGCCTTCGGCGACACGCCGGAGGCCCTCTACACATTAAGACGTATTGCCCCAAGTAATTTTCTCCTCCATCCCTGATGCAGGCGGCGAAAAATCCGTGCAAAGCCGCGCCTTTCCGGCCTGCAACTGCAACTAAAGCACCTTCCTGCACAACCCTGCCGCCGTGCTTTACAAGTAACAATCAGTTAACGTCCGCTCACAGTTAGCACAGTGGAAACAATTAGTGACTAGTCTTTCGGAACATGTGGCGGTCATCACGATCGCTTGGGGGAGCCGCCAGCGGTGGTTCCTGACGACTTCATCACAAGTTAGGACTACGAATGCGTACAAAGCGCACGGCAACTCTTGCCGCACTTTCCGTGGGGGCCCTTTTCCTGGGCGCCTGCGGCTCAGCCGGAGGCGGAGAAACCGCCGAAAGCGACACCACTGAGGACGCCAACCTCGCGTCGTCCATCTCAGTTGCCATCAGCCAGGCCCCCGATTTCTACAACGGCGGCACGTCCAAGTCCAACAGCGTGTACAACACGTACGTGGACAACTTGGTTCACAGCAACTTCTCGGAGTACAGCCCCGAGGGCGTCATTCGCAATGAAGAGTTTGGCACCTTCGAAAAGACCAGCGATGACCCCCTGACCGTGAAGTACACGATCAATGAGGACGCCCAGTGGTCCGACGGTACGCCCATCGACTTCGATGACGTGCTCCTGAACTGGGCCGCATTCTCCGGCAAGGTCGTCGACGGCGAGACGGAAATCTTCGAGCCCTCCTCCAACAACGGCTACGAATACCTGGCCATGCCTGAAGGCGAAGCCGGCGACAAGGAATTCACCTACGTTTTCGACCAGCCGTACGCTGACTGGGAAAACCTCATGATCGGTTCCCTCATGCCGGCCCACGTTGCGGCTGAGCAGGGCGGACTGAGCACCGAGAACAATGGCGAAGCACTCGTTGCCGCCATCCAGGACAGTGACCTCGCGTCCCTGAAGCCCGTGGCCGAGTTCTGGAACACCGGCTGGGGCTACGCCGAGGGCCTCCCCTCCCTGCCGGACTCCGCGCTCATCCCGTCCTCCGGTCCGTACAAGCTGGACAACGCAGCCGGCGGAAACCTGACGCTGACCGCGAACGAGAACTACTGGGGCGAAGACCGCAAGGCCGCCACCGAGAGCATCGTGTTCAAGACCATCGCCGACACCGAGGCTGTGCAGGCGCTGCAGAACGGCGACGTGGACATCATTGAGCCTTCCGGTCCCACCGGTGACACCAAGGATCAGATCGAAGCCATCGGCGATTCAGTCACCATGCTTACCGGCACCGGCATGACCTTCTCCCACATTGACCTGGACCAGTCCGAAAACGGCGTGTTCAAGGACATCAAGGTTCGCCAGGCGTTCTCCAAGTGCGTTCCGCGCCAGGACATCGTTGACAAGTTCGTCAAGCCGGTTGACCCCGAATCCACCGTGGTCAACCTGCGCGAATACCAGCCCTCCCAGCCCGAGTACGACGAGATCCTCGAGGGTGCACCCGCTGCCAGCGAATACGACGAAGTCGATCTCGAAGGCGCCAAGTCCCTCATGGCTGAAGCCGGAAAGACCGAGCCCGTTGACGTCCGCGTGCTGTTCTCCTCAGCCAGCCAGGTCCGCGCAGACATGACCGCACTGATCAAGGATTCCTGCGATCAGGCCGGCTTCAACATCATTGCCACCCCGGATGCCGAGTGGACCAAGAAGCTTGACGAGCTTGGCTCCTGGGACGCTGCACTGTTCGGCTGGGCCGGTTCCGGCCTCGTAGCCAGCGGCCAGTCGATCTACGACTCCGAGGGTGTGCAGAACTACGGCAAGTACAAGAGCGAAAAGGTCGACGCACTGTGGGATGAAATTGCCCAGACCACAGACGCCGACAAGGTGAAGGAACTGAAGATCCAGCTCGAAGAGGAACTCGCCAAGGACGTCTACAACGTCCTCCTCTTCGCCAACGCTGACATCGTCGCCCACAACTCCTCCATGGAGGAAGTGGTGTACAACCCCACCCAGAGCGGCGTCACTTGGAACGCCTTCAACTGGACCAAGCAGGCCTAACCAAGGCATCACGCCATAACGGTTAGAAAGCGGGATGGGCAGACCCACGGTCTGCCCATCCCAAACTTTTGCCCCGCTACGGCTTTACGTACCACCCCCAATAGGAGCCTTCGGTGTTCTCTTTCATCCTCAGAAGAGCGGTGACCTCGTTCTTCGTCCTTCTCGCCGCCACGGTGCTGATGTTCATCCTTGCCGTCAACTCTGGCGATCCCTTTCATGACCTGATCGAGCTCCAGAGCGCCGACCGCGAGTCGCGCATTGCCCAGCGAACGGCAGCACTGCATCTTGATCAGCCTGTCGCCGTCCGCTACCTCCTTTGGCTGCAGGAAGTTGGCCGATGCATGATCCCCGGCGGTGCCGAATGCACACTTGGGCTTAACCGTGCCGGCAGCCCCGTGATCGACCAGCTGCAGACAGCGATCGGCTCCACCTTCCGGCTCGTCGTCGTAGCTGTCCTGGTGGCCATCGTTCTCGGCGTCGCCGTAGGCCTGATCACTGCCCTTCGCCAGTACAGCACCTTCGATTACTCCATTACCTTCATTTCTTTCCTGCTCTTCTCCATGCCGCTGTTCTGGCTCTCCACTCTGCTCAAGCAGTACCTGGCGATTGATCTGAACACCTGGCTGGCCGATCCGCAAATGTCCTATCTGGGAATAGCGGCCGTGGGACTCATAGTGGGACTCATTGGAGCAGTCGCTGTCGGCGGCGACAGGAACCGCCGCCTTCGTGTCTTCGCCATTGTTGCCGTTGCCACGTCGGTCACGTTCTACCTGCTGCTCATCTCCAACTGGTTCAAGACACCGGGCCTGGGCCCGATTGGCCTGTTCATTACCGCCTTTGGACTGGCCCTGGGACTTACAGCCTTGCTGGCAGGTTTCCGCCGCCGCCGGATTGTCTATGCCGCTCTCGCAACTGCGGCGGTTGGTTTCATCGGTTATCTGGTGACCCAGCCGCTCATGCAGGATCCCAATTGGGGCATCATTGCAGGCCTCGCGGTACTCACCCTTCTCGTGTCACTGGCCATCGGTCATTTTGTGGGCGGTCCCTATGCCAGGCAGACCCGTAACCTGACCGCAGTCATCGGGCTGGCCATAGGCTTCTTCGTCTTTATTGACGCACTGCTGGGCGCCTATCCCTCCCTGTCCCGCAAAAACGGCGGTCGCCCCATTCCCACTACGGGGTCCTCGACTCCAAACCTGCAGGGCACCTTCTGGGAGATCAACCTGGATTACGCCCTGTACCTGGTCCTGCCGACCATCGCGATCATGCTGATCTCCTTTGCCACCTACACCCGCTACACCCGCGCCAGCATGCTCGAGGTGATGAACCAGGATTATGTGCGCACCGCACGGGCCAAGGGCCTGAGCGAGCGTTCTGTGATCGTCAAGCATGCCTTCCGCAATGCCATGATCCCCATCACCACCCTGATGGCGTTCGACTTCGCCGGAGTGTTGGGCGGGGCGGTCATTACCGAGGCGGTGTTCGGCTGGAGCGGAATGGGAAAGATGTTTACGGACGGCCTGAGCAATGTGGATCCCAACGTCATCATGGCCTTCTTCCTGGTGACCGGTGTGGCCGCGGTGACCTTCAACATGCTGGCCGACATCGCGTACGCGTTCCTCGACCCGCGCATTAGCCTGAACTGATAGGCGGAAGACATGACTGAGAAAATACCGTCCGGAACCACGGACAGCAGCCCGGAACTGACGAGCATGACTCTGGAAAGCCAGAGGACGGATATCGCTGACGCGCCCGCAACCCGGGCCGTCACGGCGGATCCACAGATCACCGCTGCGAAAAGCCAGGGCCAGCTGGTCCGCGAACGGTTTTTCCGCCATAAGGGTGCCATTGCCGGCCTGAGCGGTCTGGTGTTCATCGTGCTGCTCGCGTTTACCTCCATCGGGCTCTCCGTGGGCCCGCTGCGCATCCCCGGCTGGTGGCCGCACACGTTCTCCACGGTGATGCCGCTTGAAGACGGCGGAGCCCCCACCCTGTCCTGGACGGGCCTGGGGAACCACCCGTTCGGCCAGGACACGCTGGGCCGCGATTACTTTGCCATGACGATGCGCGGCGCCCAGATTTCCCTGACCATCGCCTTCATTGTCGGAATCGTAGGCACCGTCGTGGGAACCGTCGTCGGCGCCCTTGCCGGGTATTTCCGCGGCTTCATCGAAACCGTCCTGATGCGCTTTACCGACGTCATCATCACCATCCCCCTGCTGGTGGTGGCCGCGGTGCTGGCCAGCATCGTCTCGGACTACGGCATCGTGGTGTTTGCGATCTTCCTTGGTTTGCTGACCTGGACCGGGCTGGCCCGTATTGTCCGCGGCGAATTCCTCTCCCTTCGGGAAAAAGAATTCGTCGAGGCTGCCAAGTCCGTCGGTGCCAGCTCCGGCCGCATCATCTTCAAGCACATCCTGCCCAACACCGTTGGGGTCATCATCGTGTCCGCAACTCTGGCAATCTCGGGCGCCATTCTGCTGGAGACCGCGCTGAGCTTCCTGGGCCTCGGTGTACAGCCGCCGGATACGTCCCTGGGCAAGCTCATCAATGAGAACCGGGCGGCCATGACCACCCGTCCGTGGCTCTTCTTCTGGCCCGGCATCTTCATTGTGGCCATTGCGCTCACCGTGAACTTTATCGGCGACGGCCTCCGGGACGCGTTTGATCCCCGACAGACAAGGAACAAGCAATGAGTTCGGCACCCCTGTACAGCGACATCACATCAACAGCGGGCACGGCTCCGATTCTGGAAGTGTCCGGCCTGGGCGTCGATTTCAGCGTGGACAACAAATGGGTAATGGCGGCGGAGGACGTTTCCTTCACCGTCTCCCCCGGCGAGATCCTGGCCATCGTGGGTGAATCAGGTTCAGGTAAGAGCATGTCGTCCATGGCGCTGCTGGGGCTCCTCCCCGGCAACGGACGTTCCAAGGGCAGCGCCAAGCTTCAGGGCAAGGAGTTGATTGGTGCTCCGCAGTCGGCACTGCGGAAAATCCGGGGCAATGACATTGCCATGATTTTCCAGGAACCCATGACGGCGCTCAACCCGGTGCTCACCGTGGGCGAGCAGATCAAGGAGATCATCGAACAGCACACTGATGCTTCTCCGGCACAGGCCAAGGCACGGGCCATCGAGCTGCTGCAGATGGTGGAAATCCCCGAGCCGGAGAGGCGGTACGATTCCTATCCGCACCAGTTCTCCGGCGGTCAGCGGCAGCGGGCCATGATTGCCATCGCCATCGCCAATGACCCCATCCTGCTGGTCGCCGACGAGCCCACTACGGCCCTGGACGTAACCGTTCAGGCTGAAGTGCTGGAACTGCTCCGGAACCTCAACAAGCGCCTGAACAGTGCTGTCATGCTCATCACCCACGACATGGGCGTGGTGGCGGACCTCGCTGACAAAGTGGTTGTCATGGAGAAAGGCCGGATTGTGGAAGCGGCGCCCGTGGCTGAGCTCTTCAACAATCCGAAGGAGGAGTACACCCGCCAGTTGCTGGCAGCTGTACCGCATCTGGGGTCAGTAGTCGGCGGAGTGCTGTCGGCCGTTGAGGTGGAGAATGACGGCTCGCTCCAGATATCCGCGGCTCCCCGGGCGGTCCTCCGGGATTCCGAGGATCTGACGACGCCGGACGCCGGCGTCGTGCCTGCCCTGCAGCTGACCGGGGTATCCATTGAGTACCCCGGCCGGTTCCGCCAGCCCGCCTTCAAGGCAGTGACCGACGTTTCCTTCGTCATCAACCCCGGTGAAGTCATGGGGCTGGTTGGCGAATCCGGTTCCGGCAAGTCGACCATCGCCCGGGCGGTAACGGGACTGCTTCCGGTCAGCGCCGGCAGCGTTGACATCAACGGCACCAACATCGCCGGCCTGTCGCCGAAACAGATGCTGCCGCTGCGCAGGAAATTTGCGATCGTGTTCCAGGATCCGGCGGCGTCGCTGAACCCGCGCATGTCCATCGGCGAATCCATCGGCGAGCCGTTGTTCCTGCATGAGAAGCTCTCGCGCAAGGACCTCGACGCCCGGGTTGAGGGCCTGCTGGACGATGTCCAGCTCCCCACCAGCTTCCGCAACCGGTATCCCCATGAGTTGTCCGGCGGACAGCGGCAGCGCGTTGGTATTGCCCGGGCCCTCTCCCTGCGGCCGTCGCTGCTGGTGGCCGATGAGCCAACGTCCGCACTGGACGTTTCGGTACAGGCCAGGGTGCTTGCCCTGCTTCAGGACCTGCAGCAGCAGTACGGTTTCGCCTGCCTGTTTGTCAGCCACGACCTGGCGGTGGTGGAGATCCTGGCAAGCCATATCGCAGTGCTGAACAAGGGCATCATGGTTGAACAGGGCTCCACCGAGCAGGTGCTGCGGTATCCGCAGGATGCATATACGCGCCGCCTGCTCGCCGCGGCACCCGTGCCTGATCCGGCTGAGCAGGCTCTTCGGCGGGAACAACGCAACGCCCTCATGGCCGCCGGCAGCTCAATCGACTAAGCAAGCCTATTCCGCGGCCGGTCCGGGCCGCGGTTTAGGTTGTCGGGCTCACCTTGTGGGACACTGGAGGGCAGAACTTTCAGCAAATCGAAGGAGGCAGCTATGAGCAAGCGTGCACGCAAGCGTCGTGACCGTAAGCGCGGCGGCGCCAACCACGGTAAGCGTCCCAACACTTAAGTCTTGGACTAACCGTGTGGCCCATCGCCACTAAGAAAAGAACCCCCGGAGCCTTACGGCCGCCGGGGGTTCTTTTTTGGTTACAGCCGCCGGCTTGCTAGTGCTCAGCGGTCTGGATCTGGCTGATCCTCGCCAGGATGCTGGCTTTGAGTGTTTCCGGGGCGGCCTCGGTGCAGGACCGCTTCACCACGGATCGAATGACACACTCCAGGTCGTGTTCCTCGGCGCACTCGGGACAACCGTCCAGATGCTCCTTGATTTCCACAATGTCATCGTGGGACAGAGCACCGTCCAGGTATTCGTACAGCCGTTCGATGCGGGTATCCTCGCAATCACCCAGGCTTTGGCAATCGCTCATAGCGTGTTCCCCTGTTTCTTGTTCTGGCTGGCCGCGGCGGGTGCAGGTGCTGCCTTGCCGCGGATACCGCGTTCATGTGCATATTCGGCCAGCAGTTCACGGAGCATTTTACGGCCCCGGTGCAGGCGCGACATTACTGTTCCGATGGGAGTATTCATGATTTCCGAGATTTCCTTATAGGCAAATCCCTCAACATCAGAGAAATACACTGCCAAACGGAATTCTTCGGGAATGGACTGCAGGGCATTCTTCACATCGGAATCGGGAAGATGATCCAGCGCCACTGCTTCGGCGGAGCGCAGCCCGGTGGAGCTGTGTTCGGCCGCACGGGCAAGCTGCCAGTCCTCCACACCGTCGGAGTTGGCCTGCAGCGGTTCGCGCTGCCTCTTCCGGTACAGGTTGATGTAGGTGTTCGTCAGGATCCGGTAGAGCCAAGCCTTCAGGTTGGTCCCCGGCCGGTACTGGTGGAACGCCGAGAAGGCCTTTGTGTAGGCCTCCTGGACCAGGTCCTCGGCATCGGAGGGGTTGCGGGCCATGCGCATGGCCGCAGAGTAGAGCTGATCCACATACTGCATGGCATCGCGCTCAAAGCGTATCTTGCGGGCCTCTTCCGATTCGGAAGCGACATCCAGCTCGGAGTCTTCCACCTGGGGGCTGCCTTCCGGCGCATCAGTTCTCATCACTTCCAAGTCTACGGTGCGGGCTGCCGGACCCACACGCAACTGGACGGCTGGTGATGAAGCCTCCGGGTGTGCATCTGCCATCGCTAAAGTACCCGGCACGAACACTCTCCTCACTTGGGGCTGCTTTGCTTCAAGGGCACCGCGGTGCCCCCGAACCCGGTAATCCCCCGCTTCGCGAAGAATGCCGTATACCCCGCACAACGCCCGGCTGCGGCCGCTTATTCCGCCGCGGTGTTTTGGCGCCGCCGCGCGGCATAAGGTGTGCGCGACCGGTAAAAGTGCCAAACTAGGAGTATTCTGCCCGGCTATTCCGAGACCGGGCAGCAACCAGGAGGTCAATATGTCGATTGTCCGTTTGCTCGCCCGCCCGCTGCTAGCCACCGGCTTTATTGCAGCCGGAGTTGACCGCCTGCGGGATACCGACCAAACCGCGCAGCAGTTGCGGCCCACCCTGGATCGTGTCGGTGCACTGGTGCCTTCCGCTGCACCCGTTACCGGCAACGCCCAGCTCGTTGCCAAGGTTCTCGGCGCCACACAGGTGGGTGCCGGTTCGCTGCTGGCCCTGGGCAAGTTCCCCCGTTTGTCCGGCCTGCTGTTGACGGGCACCGCAGTGCTGAACGCCGTCGTTGAGTACAAGAATGCCGAAACAGACACTGCCGATGAGCGCAAGGCACGCCGTGCCGCCCTGCTGAAGAACCTCTCCCTGATCGGCGCCGTCCTCCTGGTCGCCGTGGATACCAACGGCCGTCCCGGCCTGGCGTGGCGTGCCGGTCATCTTGCTGATGACACCCGCCGCAGCGTTGCCTCCCTTGGCAAGGATGCCGGCCGCAAGTCGCGGTCAGTCCAGAAGGACGCCGCCAAGCAGCTCAAGAAGGCCAACAAGACCGTCCGCACCACCGCAGCCGGCATTGTGGGTTCCTAGCTCCATGTCTTTCCCCGCCAATCCGCAGACCGTCTCTCCCTGGCCCGCTCCCCGGGTGTCGGCACCGCTGGACGCCGACGTCCGGGTACCAGGTTCCAAGTCCCTGACCAACAGGTATCTGGTCCTTGCTGCCCTGGCTGACGGCCCCAGCAGGCTCCGGGCTCCCCTTCATTCCCGGGACACCGCCCTCATGGTCCAGTCACTCCGGGCGCTGGGCGCCACGGTGACCGAGATCGACGGCGACGGCGCCTTCGGACCGGATCTCGAGATCCGGCCGATGGATTCGGGGACCGCATCCGGGACAGGCATTGACTGCGGGTTGGCGGGAACAGTCATGCGGTTCGTGCCTCCTCTGGCCGCACTGAAAACCGGAAGCACAGACTTCGACGGCGATCCCCACGCGCGCCAGCGGCCGATGGCCGCGATCATCGATGCGCTCCGCGCGCTGGGCGTGACGGTGCACGACGACGGCAGAGGTGCCCTTCCCTTTAGCGTGGCCGGCACCGGAGAGGTAGCCGGGGGCCGGTTGGAAATTGACGCCGGGGCGTCCTCCCAGTTCGTCTCGGCCCTGCTGCTGGCAGGCGCGCGCTTCAGGGACGGACTGCACCTGGTCCATGTGGGCTCCACCCTTCCCAGCCGTGAGCACATTGCCATGACAGTCCAGGTGCTGCGCGGGGTTGGTGTGCAGGTGGACGATTCCGTCCCGAACGAGTGGCGCGTGGCGCCCGGCCACATCCATGCCTTCGACGTAGCCATCGAGCCGGACTTATCCAATGCCGGACCGTTCCTGGCCGCAGCACTCGTGGCAGGCGGCACCGTGCGCCTGGCCGGCTGGCCCGAACACACCACACAGGTGGGCGACCGGTGGCGGAGCATCCTGCCCGCCCTTGGCGGCACAGCCACCCTGTCCCAGGGCACCCTGACTGTGACCGGCTCCGGCCGCATCACCGGAGCGCAGCTTGCTGACACCAGCGAGCTGGCTCCCACGGTGGCCGCGCTGTGCGCCCTGGCAGACTCCCCCTCAACACTCACCGGCATTGCCCACCTGCGCGGCCACGAAACCGACCGCCTCGCTGCCCTGGTGACCGAGATCAACCGGCTGGGCGGAAACGCCGAAGAGACCGAAGACGGCCTGATCATCCGTCCCGCGCCGCTGCACGGCGGTGTTTTCGAAACGTATGCCGATCACCGGATGGCAACGGCAGGCGCTCTCATCGGTTTGGCGGTGCCGGGAGTCCTGGTGCAGGACATCGGCACCACCGCCAAGACGCTGCCGGAGTTTCCTCAGTTGTGGCGTGAACTCGCCGCCACGGCCCAACCACCGGCTGCAGCGGAACCAGGCTCTGCCGCGGCTCCGGGCCGGACGGAAGGTGCGCGCTGATGGCCCGCTCAACCGGCAGCTGGGATGAATCGGATGTCCGCATCCGTCCCAACAAAAAGGGGTCGCGGCCCCGCACCAAGGACCGGCCCGCCTATGACGAGGCCGTCACGGGCCGCATCATCACCGTGGACCGCGGACGATACACCGCCGTCGTGGACGAAGACACCCCCACGGAACGCATCGTCACCGCAGCCCGTGCCCGTGAACTGCGCCGAAACCCGGTGGTTGCCGGCGACCTCGTGTCGCTGGTGGGAGACGTGTCGGGCGGACCGGACACGCTTGCCCGCCTCGTACGCATCCAGGACCGCCGGACCCTTCTGCGCCGCAGCGCCGATGACACCGATCCCGTGGAACGCGCCGTCGTTGCCAACGCTGACCAGCTGGTCATCGTGGTGGCGGCAGCAAACCCCGAGCCGCGCACCGGGTTCATCGACCGCGCCCTCGTTGCTGCCTACGACGCCGGCATCTCGCCGCTGCTGTGCATCACCAAGGCCGACATCAAGGACCCCGCTGAACTGCTGGCCAATTACGAGCATCTGGACCTGGATGTCATCATCAGCCGCACCGCGGCGGACGACGCGTCGGGAATCGATGCCCGCTCCGACGATGGCCTGTCCGCCCGCCTGCATGGAGACGCCGTGCAGCAGCTGCACCGCCACCTCGAGGGCAAGGTCTCGGTCCTGGTGGGGCACTCCGGTGTCGGCAAGTCCACCCTGGTGAATGCCCTGACCGGCTCCGACCGCGCCACCGGCGGCGTCAACGCAGTGACCGGCCGCGGAAGGCATACCTCATCCTCTGCGCTGGCCCTGAAAGTCCTGGAGGCGCCATCGGGCAGCTGGATCATTGACACTCCCGGTATCCGCTCCTTTGGGCTTGCGCATGTTGACCCCGACCGCATCCTGCAGGCTTTCCCGGACCTTGAACCGGGAACTGAAAGCTGTGAACGCGGGTGCCGGCACGACGACCAGGCCAAGAACTGCGGGCTGGACCCGTGGGTGGAGTCGGGGCGGGCCGGGGCTGCCGGGCCTGCACGGCTCGCCTCCCTGCGCCGGCTGCTGGGTTCGGGCACCCGGACGGAAAACCGGGCATCTGCCAAGGAGCTCGGCGCGCAGTGACGCTTGCCGGGAACACACCAGAAGACTGCCGCGGCGTCCATGAGAGCGCGCCACGGCAGGTCCCGGGCCGCGTAATCGTGGGCACCGCCCACCGAATAAGGATAAGTTGAACAGTATGCCGTTCGCCCAGAATTACAACGATGACCTGCGACTCGCCCACGTCATGGCCGATTCCGTGGACGATCAGACAATGTCCCGCTTCAAGGCGCTGGACCTGAAGGTTGAAACGAAGCCGGACCTGACGCCCGTCACCGACGCCGACAAGGCTGCGGAGGATGCCATCCGCGGGCAGCTCTCCCGCGCCCGGCCCCGGGACGCGGTGCTTGGTGAAGAGTTTGGCTCCACCGGATCCGGGCCGCGCCGCTGGGTGATTGATCCCATCGACGGCACCAAGAACTTTATCCGCGGCGTCCCCGTCTGGGCCACCCTGATTTCCCTGGTCGACGACGGCGTTCCCGTCCTGGGCGTCGTCAGTGCACCGGCGCTGGGCAAGCGCTGGTGGGCCGCCACCGGAACCGGCGCCTATATGGGACGCTCCCTCGCCTCCGCCACCCGGCTGCGGGTGTCCAACGTTTCCGAACTTTCAGATGCTTCGCTGTCCTATTCCAGCCTCGGAGGCTGGAAGGAACGCGGCAACTTTGACGAGTTCATTGGGCTGACGGAATCGGTCTGGCGCACCCGGGCATTCGGAGATTTCTGGTCCTACTGCATGGTAGCCGAGGGCGCCGTGGACATTGCCTGCGAGCCGGAACTGAACCTGTATGACATGGCGGCGCTGGTCCCCATCATTACCGAAGCCGGTGGCAGATTCACTTCCCTGGAAGGTGAAGACGGTCCGTTTGGGGGCAACGCCCTGGCCACCAACGGTGCACTGCACAGTGACGTCCTGCGCCGGCTCAACCCGGCGCTGGACGACCTGCTCTGACCGTGGCCCCGTCAAGGTCCGGCCCCCGGCTGGAATCCCTGCGCCGGCAGGAACTGGCGCGCAGCTATGAGGACGGCGGGGAACACTATGACCGCATCCGTCCCGGCTACCCCGCCGAAGCGGTCCAGTGGTTGTTTGCCGGGCCCCGGAACGCAGCTGCCGGGCCCGGCGCCCGTGTGGCCGACATCGGGGCCGGTACCGGCAAGTACACACGTTCCCTGGCCGCCGCCGGTTACCGGCCCACCGCCGTCGACCCCTCCGCCGACATGCTCAGCCAGCTGCAGCAGATACTGCCCGGAGTACCCGTCCTGCAGGGCACTGCTGAGGCCACCGGACTTCCCTCCTCCTCCATGGACGCCGCCACCGTGGCACAGGCCTGGCACTGGTGCGATCCCATCGCAGCAAGTACCGAGCTGGCACGGATTCTCCGGCCCGGCGGAATCCTGGGGCTGGTCTGGAATCAGCTGGACGTCAGCGTCCCCTGGGTCCACCGCTATTCGCGCATCATTCATGCCGGAGACGTCCTGAAACCCGGATTCCGGCCGGTTGTCGGCCCCGAGTTCTCCCCTGATGATTCCCACGTCACCCGGTGGTCGCAGCAGATGACCCCCGAGGACCTGATGGAGCTCGCCAAGTCCCGTTCCTACTACCTCAGCGCCGGCGGACCGGTGAGGGACAAGGTGATGGCGAACCTGGCCTGGTACCTGTTCGAACATTTGGAATACCGTCCAGGGCAAATCCTGGAGCTGCCCTATCTGACGCTCTCCTGGCGGATGGTGCTGTCCGGGGGCTGATTAACAGCTCAGGTAGTATCTGTTCGCCGAGACCCCGCGGCATGTAGTCTGATGCCTCCGGCTCCGATGGGTGCCCGGACTTATCCAGCAACATACTCTGCTGCGGAACGGGGGCACGCACGTGGTCACCTTTGGAATCGAAGAAGAATTCCTGCTCGTCAACCCTGACAGCGAAATGCCCAGCTCCCGAGCCGGTGAGGTGATCACGGCGCTGATCCCCGGCGACGGCGTCAGTCTTACCAGCTCCGCGGAATTTCTGGCCTGCCAAGTCGAGAGTGCCACTCCTATCTGCAGCGACCGGGACGCAGCTCTCACCTCCCTGCTCGATTTCCGCGGCCGCCTTCAGGAGGCAGCGGCAGCGGCCGGACTCGCCGTCGCGCCCACCGGAGCAGCTCCTCTGGTTGAGGCTTCCCCGGCCGTTGTGAGCGGCACGGAACGCTATCAGGACATGGGTGCCATGGCCGGCGCTGTAACCGACGAGCACTATGTGAACGGAACGCACGTCCATGTTGCCATTCCCAGCCGGGAAGAGGGCGTCCAAGTCCTTAACCGCCTGCGCCCCTGGTTGGCCACTCTTGGGGCCATCAGCGCGAACTCTCCCTATTGGCATGGAAGGGACACCCTCTTTGCAAGCTGGCGGCTTGTCCAGTACCGTCGCTGGTCGGTGCAAGGATGCCCGCCGTATTTCCAAAGTTCAGCGGACTACGACGCACGAGTGGCCAAACTTATGGCAACCGACGTTGTCCTTGATTCCGGCCACGTCGGCTGGACTGCCCGCCTTTCCAACCGGTTTCCCACCATCGAGATTCGGGTGGCCGATACGCAGTTGGAGGCACGGGACGCGGTTTTGCTGGCCCTCGTTGCCCGCGGGCTGGTAAGCACCGCGCTGTCCGAGGAGACTGCCAGCGTTGACGGCAGCCCGGACACGCTGGCCGATCCGGAAATCCTTGATGCCGGACTATGGCAGGCTGCACGCTTTGGATTGCGGGGGAACCTGTTGGATCACGGACCCAACGGCGGTGATCTGAGCCGTGCTGCCCCCGCCCAGGTGGGCGCGTTGCTGGACTATATTCGGCCTGCCCTTGAGGAGTCAGGCGATGATTCCTTTGTCCGGGCGGGTCTGGCGCATGTACTGTCTACGGGAACCGGCTCGCAGCGGCAGCGGGAGGCGGTACGCCACGGTGGCTTCGCCGCGCTCAGGCCGCTCTTTGCAACATCACTGACGGCGTCCTGACAACCGGTTTATTTGGCCCGCCGGCCGGAACGACGCGGCGCCGAAGCCACGGCCGGGTACCCGGCGGCAAGGTCCCACACCAGGTTCACAACGGCAGCCGCTGCAACCAGCACGGCAGCCAGGGCCAGACCGCTCACCATGAGTGCGCCCGCACCGGCAAGAAAGGCACCGCCGGCTACCAGTGGAAGCGCCGGCCACGGCAACCGGTTCTTGGCGCGGGGTGCCAGTACGAGGCTCCACAGGACAACCGACAGTGCCAGTGCAACAACGGCGGCGGGAGCCCGGTGCGAGGGAAAAGCGGTAATAGCCCAGTACGTAACAGCAAAGAGGAATGCTGTTTCCAGGGCGAAGGCCAGCACCTGCCGGACTATTAGTGTCCACGGTCGGGAGCGGCCCTCACCTGCGGGCTTCGTTGCGGTGCGGGTCCGGGATGTCTCGTCCTCTGTCACAGAAGCAACTTTAGCCCCAGCGGCAGGGAATCCGGTTACCCGAACTCGTAGGTGGAAATATCCACGATGCGAGCCTCCCAGGGGCGCAGCCAGTGCGTCTCACCGGCTTCCTCATAGTTGCCCAGGATCAGGTCTCCGCTGCCGAGGTTGGAAGGCAGCTCCAGCACAGCACCGGAGACGTTGCACTCGACCAAAAACTGCTGGTCGCCGAGGCTGCGCCGGAATGCATAGAGAGTGGGATGATCCGGGTCCAGCAAATGAAAATCACCGAGTGAAACAACTGCGGATTCATGCCGCAGACGGATCAGCTTCTGGTAGTAGCGGTAAACGGACTTCTCCGAGGCCAGGTCCGCCTCGGCGTTGATGTGGCGGAAGTTGGCGTTCACCGGTATCCAGGGCGTTCCGGTGGTAAACCCGGCGTTCGGTTCACTGCTCCACTGCATGGGGGTGCGGGCGTTGTCCCGGCTCATGGCGGCAAGCGCCGCCAAGACTGCGTCCTGATCGGACCCGCGGCTGAGTGCATCAGCGTAGTAGTTCAGAGATTCCACGTCGCGGTATTGATCGATGGATGTGAACCCGGCACTGGTCATTCCGAGTTCTTCACCCTGATAGATGTAAGGGGTTCCACGGTGCAGATGCAGCAGGGTAGCCAGAAGCGTTGCCGACTCGTAGCGGTATTTTCCGTCATCTCCGAACCGGGACACCTGACGCGGCTGGTCGTGGTTTCCCAGGTACAGGCTGTTCCAACCCGTTGCGGAAAGTCCCCGCTGCCAACGGTTCCAGCTTGTTTTCAGATCTCTCAGGTCCAGTTCCCGGTAGTCCCACTTGTTTCCGGGGCTCTGGTCAAGGCTGACGTGTTCAAACTGGAAAACCATGTCCAACTCTCCGCGGTGCGGATCAGTGAACAGGAGCGCCTGGTCTACGGTTGCCCCGGGCGTCTCCCCCACGGTCAGGAAGTCCCCGGTGCGGTTCGCAAACACCGCACTCCGCATCTCACGCAGGAACTCGTGGATCCGGGGACCTGAAGTGAAATACGGCGTCCCGTCACCCCATACGCCGCCGGGCTCCACTACGCCGTCGGGCAGCGCCGGATCCTTGGAGATGAAGTTGATGACGTCCATCCTGAATCCGTCGACGCCCCGGTCGATCCACCAGTTCATCACGGCGTGGACGCGTTCCCTCACCCTGGGGTTTTCCCAATTGAGGTCCGGCTGCTGCGGGGTAAAAAGGTGCAGATAATACTGTTGGGTTCCGGGATCATAGGTCCAGGCGGATCCGCTGAAGTGCGAGCCCCAGTTGTTGGGTTCCGCCCCGGGCTCTCCGGGTTCAAAGCCGGGCCGTGGATCACGCCACCAATAGGTGTCGCGTTCCGCGTTGTCCCGTGAACGGGACGATTGGCGGAAAGCCTCATGCTCGCTGGAGGTATGGTTCACCACAAGATCCATGATGAGTTTCATACCCCGGGCATGGATGCCGTCGAGCAAATCGTCAAAGTCCTGTTCGGAGCCGAACATGGCGTCGATCCGGCGGTAGTTGCTGATGTCGTAGCCGTTGTCGAACTGCGGGGACTGGTGCACCGGCGAGAGCCAAATAACGTCTACGCCCAGTTCGGCAATGTAATCCAGCCGCGCTGTGATTCCGGCCAGGTCACCGGTTCCGTTTCCGCTGCTGTCCGCGAAGCTGCGCGGATAGACCTGATAGACAACGGCGTTGGTCCACCATGCCGGACGGTCAGGATCGCTCATGCTGGCGCCTCTCACTTGGCCCGCCGCGCTCGCGTGCGGCCCGCACCAGGCCGGACCCAGATGTGATCCGGACACGCGGGTTCGTGCATTCTACGTCGGCCCCGGCCGGTCGGACAGTGCCGCGGGACACACTCCCCCAGTCCTCACCCGGTCAGGACGATTTCCTTGCCCCCAACTTTCCGGCGTCGTTAGTGTGGGCGCTACTTCGTCCCTTTATGGTGGACGATTTCTGGATCCCCACGTTTGGAGACAACGCGATGACAACACTGACCGTATGGAAATTTCCGGATTCAGGTTCTGCGGAACAGGCAACCGAGACACTGTCCAGCCTGCAGTCACAGGGCTTGATCAGTGTCGAGGACGAGGCCTACGTAACCTGGCCCGAGGACAAGAAGAAGCCAAGCACTCATCAGGAACATCATCTGGTGGGAGCCGGCGCTCTGGGTGGCGGGTTTTGGGGCCTCCTCTTTGGATTGATCTTCTTCATTCCACTCATCGGTCTGGTCGTGGGCGCAGCCGTCGGTGCACTTTCGGCTTCCATGGTTGACGTGGGGATCGACGACAACTTTATTAAGCAGGTTCGCAGCGAAGTCACCCCGGGAACCTCGGCACTGTTCGTCCTCACCTCGGACGCTGTGGAGGACAGGGTACTGGATACCTTCAAGAGCAGCTTCCCCGACGCGAAGCTGATTTTCACCAACCTCTCCAAGGAGCAGGAAGCCAACCTGCGCCAGGCGTTCGCGGACTAATTCGTTCGGCGCAAACATGCTGACAGCATGACCGCGCCGACCCAATTCGTGGAGGCCGGATCGTCCGACTGGACGGCCCGGCCTTCACGCATGTCCGCCCCTGCGCGGCACGCTCGCCCCGGTTCCCGTATCGTTAATGGAGATGATTACCAGACGCCAAGCTGCACTTGCCCTAGATATTCCGCTTGAAATGGCCACCCGCCATGGAATCCCTGCCCGCCTCTCAGAAGAGGAACTGGACCGCCTGCAAACTGATCCCCCTGCCTGGCTGGTCCAGTCACGCGCCAATCGGACGGGCAAACGCCCCGTATGGGTGGAGCTGGAGTGTGTGGTGTGCGGTTACCGCGAAAACGCCCGGCCAAAGAAGTGGTGGCCGGACTTTTCCTTCCTGGCCTGTGCGGACCATGCCCTTCGCGAGCTTCCCGCGGTGCCGGCCGGACATGCGCGCGGCGAATATGACGGCATCGGAACCCGCTTTACCGGATATGTTCATGTGCCGGCGGATCAGGTTCCCGGCCGCACGGAATCGCCCGACAGCCACTGACATCCAGGGGCGGGGCCCAAAACTTTCAGACATCAAAAAACCAGGTGCGCCGCGGGCGCACCTGGTTTTTTATGTACCGGGTTGAAAAACCGGCGAGAGTCTCAGTTCCCGGGAATGGCCAAACCGGTGCGTGCCATCGCGTCCTTGTACGCGATCCGCATGGCAGCCAAGCCTTCTTCCTGACGTTCCGCCGTTGCCCCAAACGCGCGGCCGTCAACGGAGCGGGCCTTGTAAATCTTGAAGCTGCGCCGGTAGATCATCCGGTTCTCAGTCTTGAGGAAGGCTGCACACAGGCGCTGTGCTTCAGTGCCGTGGGCCACGATGGCTGAGGCACGCGGCACCAGGGCGAGGAAGCGCAGCAGAGGCTTGAGCCCTTCCTGGATCTGTTCCTTGGTCAGTTTGCCGTTGGGCTCGCCGGGAACGTACCAGGGATAAGTGTTCCACGGCATGACGTACTCCGGCCGGAGCCCCACCTGCCAGTGGACTCCGAGAAGCCGGGCAACGGCGTCGTCATCGCCCGCGGTGATGAAGCCCGATGGGTGGGCTGTGCCGATATTGGAGAAAAGGCTCACAATGCGGGTCTCGCCCACGTCGTGCATGGGATCAACGTAGGGCACCTCGGTGCCCGGCTTCAGCGCTTTGAGTGAGTCGCAGAGCTGATTGACCTCAGCTACGTTGTCGTCATAGCGACGGTTCCAGAGTTCTTCGGATTGTGTTCCATTGTCCAGGCTTTGCATAAGGTGGTGCGTCTCCTACAGGGTCGTATCGACCGGTTATAGCTCATGTGCCCGGACGGAGCGCGTACGGGCGGATGCTGCCGTATCCCGCAGCGCCGTGAGGCGGCGGTATTCACGACCGCCGACAGCGGAAGGCCGGACGCGGTTCCTGGCAACAGGTTTCCGGCTCCTGCCAGTCTAGCAATTCCTGTGGTCCCTCCTTCCCGGCTCTGCAGACCGGGGACTGAAAAACCGGGGTGCTGTGACCAAGAACTCCCCGCAGTCCGGCTATTCGCCCGACGCCGGGACAAAGAAGTCGTTAAAACAAAAACAGGGAAGCTGCCTGTGGCAGCTTCCCTGTTTTTTACTATTGGGTGGAGATGGGGGGAATTGAACCCCCGTCCGATGTCGTGTTGTCAGGGCTTCTCCGGGCGCAGTCTGCGGTGGATTTTCTCGGCCCCAGCTGTCATGCAGACAAGCAGCTGATCCGGGCCCAGCCGTCTAAGAGTCCCGAACACGCCAACGGCGAGCATGTTCAGCAGTGGCCCTCTAAATGACGCCAGGATCCGGGACGAGAGCATTCCCGGGCTGACGGACTATGCCCGCTGCTTAGGCAGCGAGAGCGAAGTCAGTGCGCTTTGAATCGGCACTTATTGTTTTACAAGGAGCGTTTACGAGATAACCCTGTATCCTCGGCCCGCTTCACCTGTCTCGACTAACACCGTCGAAACCTGTCATCCCCAATGTATTGCTAACCCATATGTACTTTTCAAACCGGCCCCATGAACCGGACCGGTGCGTTAAGTGTAGCCCATGAGCGAAGCGGGTCAGGCGCCGCGGTTTTTCTCCCGCATGTCCCGCAGGGCTTCCCTGTTGTCCTGCTTTTCGCGCAGCGTCTGGCGCTTGTCGTAGTCTCGCTTGCCGCGCGCCACGGCGATCTCCACCTTGGCCCGGCCGTCCAGGAAATACAGCTGCAGCGGAACGATGGTAAAGCCGGATTCCCGTGTCTTCTGCATGATCTTGTCCAGCTGCTCCCGGTGCAGCAGGAGTTTCCGGCGCCGGCGGGCCGAATGGTTGGTCCAGCTCCCGTTGAGATACTCCGGAATATAAGCTGCCTCGAGCCAAAGCTCATCGTTGTAGAAGGTGCCGAAGCCGTCCACCAGGGACGCGCGGCCTTCCCGTAGTGACTTGACCTCGGTACCCATCAGAACCATGCCGGCCTCGTAGGTATCGAGGATTTCATAGTTGTGCCGGGCCTTGCGGTTGGTGGCCACAACCTTACGGCCACTTTCTTTGGGCACGGGGGAACTCCTTGTCGATAAACGGAAAACTCTATTGTAGGCCTACAGCAGGCCCATGGGGTCAACCAGCGCACCGTTCAGCACCGTCTCGAAGTGCAGGTGGCAGCCCGTGGAGTTGCCGGTGGTGCCGACGTAGCCAATGAGCTGGCCGGCATTGACCCACTGGTTAACGGAGACCACAAAGCTGGTCAGGTGGTAGTAGTTCGTTGCGAGGGCACTGTTTCCGATGACGCCGTGGTCGAGGACCACGCGGTTGCCGGTTCCGATCATGCCGTCGGGCTGGCCCTGGTCGGCGCGGTAAACCTGGCCGGCTGCCGGAGCGTAGACGGGCGTGCCGCAGCTGGCGGCGAAGTCGATTCCTGAGTGCAGGTATCCGCCGGTGCCGAAGAAGTCGATGCTGCCCGGAGGCGTGGCCCGCCAACCAAACCCGGAGGAAATGGAGGCCTGCACGGGGTGGCTCAGGCCGAAGGCAGACGGATTGGTAGGCGTAACGGAGGGCACTTCAGCCACAGGCGCCGGTCGGTTGTTGCGTGCCGCTTCTTCGGCGGCTCGGCGGTTCGCCTCAGCGATCCGGGCTTCCTCTTCCTTGCGTGCCTTCTCAAGGAGGGCGCGCTGGCGTTCAGCGATATCAGCCGTTGCCTTGGCCTTGGCCGTTTCCAGGGAAGCGAGCTGCGCCTGGATGACCGGCTTTCGGGCTTCCAGCGCAGCGTTCGCTGCCGCGGTCTGCTCGATCAGGGCATCCACCTTGGCCTTTTCAGCCGCAGCGGAGTCTCTGGCTTCCTGTTCGAGGACCAGTGCCGCTTCCGCCTGGGCCTTGAGGTTGGAGATCTCCTCTTCAACCGCGGCGAGGCGAGCTTCAGAGTTCACGTTGGTGGCGTTCTGCTGGGACAGCTGCTGCATGGCGGCGTTCTGGTTGCGCAGTACCTGTTCCGCCAGCCCCATGGAATCAGTCAGGCTGTCCGCACCGTCTGCTCCCAGCATCAGCGAAAAGCTGGAGGGCACCCCGCCGCTCTTGTAAGCCTGCGCGGCAATTTGGCCAATCACTTCTTCCGTGTCATCCATGGCCGCCTGATCCTGCTGGATCTGGGCAGCTATGGTGTTGCGGGTTTCCTGCGCCAGCGCAACCCGGTCGGTAAGGGCGCTGACTTTACCCGCAGCTGCAGAAACTCTGCCTTCAGCATCAGCCAAGGCCTGCTGGGCTCCGGGAAGCTGCTGCTGGTAGATCGCCAGCTCGGCGACCTTCCTGCTGGTTTCGGCGTCCAGATACTCGTACGTTTCCTGCACCTTCTGCTGCTCGGCCTCGATGGCTGCCTTGCGGTCATCCAGTTCGTCAGCGGAGGCGGTTCCGCTAAAAGCAAGCGTCAACGCGAGTACGGCGGAGGCAACCACGCCTGCGGTGGTTTTGCGCAGGACCGGCCTCGCTGCCGGCTGGGCACTAACCATTGATGGAACCGTCCATGGAGTCTGTCAGCTTTCTCTTCAAAGTGAGCAACACTCTAAACCTTTAAGTAGCGTCTAAGCGTTAGTAGTGAGGATCCTCCGGCCAGCAAAGCCCCAATAACAAGTAGAACAGGGCTCAAGACCAGTACCTGTTGTGCGGAAATGAAAGCAGTCGCGGGGTAGGCCTCGGCAAGTGCACCGATAAAGAAGTGCGCCACTGCCCACAGCGTACCCGATGCCAGGACGGCACCAATGACGGCTGCGATGACCCCCTCCAAGATGAACGGCAGCTGGATGACGGCCTTGGACGCTCCCACCAGCCGCATAATACCGGTCTCGCGCCGCCTGCTGAAGGCAGACAAGCGGATTGTTGTGGCAATCAGCAGAATGGCGCAAACCAGCATCACCGAGGCAATAATGAGCGCGATCAGTGACGCCATGTTCATGAACGAGAAGACCTTCTCCAAAAGCTCACGCTGGTCGCTGACGGTCTCCACGCCGGGCATCGACGAGAATGCTTCATCAATAACCTCGTACTTTTCCGGATCAACCAGGGATACGCGGAAGGATTCGGGCAGCTGCTCAGCCGTCACGGAATCAACGAGCGGAGAGTTGGCGAACTGCTCACGGAAATGGCTCAGCGCCGTCGCCTGGTCCTCATAGTCAACCGACGCCACGTACTGGGAGAAAGCCGGTGACTGAAGCTGGTCTTCAATGGCCTCCCGCTGCTCATCCGTCACAGCACCGGCTGCGCAGGAGGCGGTGGTAACAGTGTCTCCGCAGAGGAAGATCGCCACCTGCACCTTGTCGTACCAATACCCCTTCATTTGGCCGATCTGCAGCTGCAGGAGTCCGGCAGCACCGACAAAGGTCAGGGATACAAAGGTCACCAGAATGACGGAGACCACCATGGACAGGTTTCGGCGGATGCCGGAACCGATTTCACCCAGGACAAATGCCAGTCTCATTCCATGTCCCCCGTTCCCGCCGCGCCGGTCCCGCCCGGTGAACGGACGCCGTCGGCCTTGACACCGTCGGCGGTCTTGATGACTGCGGGCTGCGGGATCACAGGTCCCTGCTGTGTCTGGGGCGCGCCCAGGTAGATGCCTTCACGCTCGTCGCGCACTATCTTTCCGTGGTGCAGCTCAACCACGCGTTTGCGCATCGTGTTGACGATGTCGTCATCGTGGGTGGCCATCACCACGGTGGTTCCGTTCTGGTTGATCCGGTCCAGGACCTTCATGATCCCCAGCGACGTGGTGGGATCCAGGTTTCCCGTGGGCTCGTCGGCAAGGAGAATTCCGGGCTTGTTGACGATGGCGCGCGCAATGGCCACCCGCTGCTGCTCACCGCCGGAGAGCTCGTGCGGCAAGCGGTTGTCCTTGCCCTCAAGGCCCACGGTTTTCAGGACCTCGGGAACGGAATCGCGGATAACGGCCCGGCTGCGTCCAATCACCTGCATGGCAAAGGCCACGTTGGCAAAGACCGTCTTGTTCGGCAGCAGGCGGAAATCCTGGAAAACGACGCCGATTCCCCGGCGCAGGCGCGGAACGCGCCAGCTGGGGATTTTCGCCACGTTGGACCCGGCCACGTAAACGGTGCCCCGGGACGCGTGCTCCTCCTTGAGGACCAGCCGGATAAAGGTCGATTTGCCGGACCCGGATGCCCCGACCAGGAACACGAACTCGCCGCGGTCCACTTCGAGGTTCACGGAATTCAGTGCCGGCCTGGAATTGCGGTCGTAGACCTTGGTGACGTTGTCGAAAGTGATCATGTCTGCTTAGCGCCCATCAATCGGCCGGAACACGGGCCTTGGTTTGGGAAAAGGGCGCCGGCTGTTCGACTATATCGGCGGTTCCCTCGACAAACGGCGATTAGGGCCGGTGTGTCGCCACAGGCGCTCACCGTCCGGACCATCCGCCGTCCATGGTGTAGGAGGCTGCAGTGACCATGCCTGCGTCTGCACCCGCCAGCCAGCCGGCGAGGGAAGCCACTTCAGCGGGCTCGACCAATCGCTTCACCGCCGGTTCGGTCAGCAAAACCGAGGAAAGTACCTCTTCCTCAGTAATACCGTGAATCCTGGCCTGGTCCTGGATTTGGGCTTCAACCAAAGGGGTGCGCACGTAGGCGGGGCAAATGCAGTTGGAAGTTACTCCGTGCGGACCGCCTTCGAGAGCTGCCACTTTGGACAACCCTTCCAAGCCGTGTTTGGCACTGACATAGGCACTCTTGAAAGCCGAAGCCCGCAGGCCGTGGATGCTGGAAATGTTGATAATGCGGCCATAACCCCGGGCGTACATGCCCGGGAGCACAGCCCGGATCAGCAGGAACGGCGCCTCGAGCATGAGGCGCTGGATCAGCCGAAACGCTGCGGGATCGAAGTCCCCGATAGCGGCGATACGTTGAATTCCGGCATTGTTGACCAGGATGTCCGTGTCCAAATCCAGGTCGTCCAACGCGGCGGTATCGCTCAGGTCCACCTGCCAAAACGCGCCGCCGATGTCGTCTGCAACCCTGCCGGCGGCCTCACCGTTGATGTCAGCAACAGTGACTTTGGCACCCTGAGAAGCAAGTTGCCGGGCACATGCCTCTCCGATGCCGCCGGCTCCACCGGTGACTACCGCCCGAAGTCCGCTGAGATCGCCGCCGTTGCCCGGCTTGCCCGCACTTGCCACGAAACCGCCCCCTGAGCCCGGGCTGTGCCGTCCGCCCAGCCTCTAGGCCAGCATCATGCCATCCGACCCGCGAATTCGCGAGCGTCCCCCGCGAACGTGCCGGTCCTGCGCTACTTCCGGGCGGATACGCTCCCGTGGGCGCGCCAGCGAATGCCGGCGTCGATGAAGTCGTCAATCTCGCCGTCGAACACCGCTGAGGTGTTGCCGACCTCGTGCTCAGTGCGCAGGTCCTTCACCATCTGGTACGGATTGAGCACATAGGAGCGCATCTGGTCTCCCCAGGAGGCTTTGACATCCCCGGCGAACGCCTTCTTCTCGGCGTCCTCCTGTTCCTTCTTCAACAGCAGCAGGCGGGACTGCAGCACCCGCATGGCCGCGGCGCGGTTCTGCAGCTGCGACTTTTCATTCTGCATGGAGACCACCGTCCCGGTGGGGATGTGGGTCAGGCGCACGGCCGAGTCCGTGGTGTTCACGGACTGTCCGCCCGGGCCGGAGGAACGGAAGACGTCCACGCGGATCTCATTGTCCGGGATTTCGATGTGGTCAGTGGGCTCGATCAGCGGGATCACCTCGACTGCCGCAAACGACGTCTGGCGGCGGCCCTGATTGTCGAAGGGGCTGATGCGGACCAGGCGGTGTGTGCCGGCCTCCACCACCAGCGTGCCGAAGGCGTAGGGCGCCTTGACCTCGAAGGTGGCCGATTTCAGGCCGGCCTCTTCGGCGTAGGAGGTGTCCAGGACCGTGGTGGGGTAACCGTGGCGCTCGGCCCAGCGCAGGTACATCCGCAGCAGCATTTCGGCGAAGTCGGCCGCGTCCACTCCCCCTGCACCGGAGCGGATAGTCACCACGGCCTCGCGGGCGTCGTACTCACCGGAGAGCAGGGTGACCACTTCGAGCTGGGACAGGGACTTGCGCAGTGATTCCAGTTCCGTCACGGCTTCGGCCTTGGAGTCGGCATCGGCCTCGTCCTGGGCGAGTTCCACCAGCACCTCGAGGTCATCGATGCGTGACTGGATTCTCTCCAGGCGCTCCAACTCCGACTGGCGGTGCGAGAGCTTGGAAGTAATCTTCTGCGCCTCGGACGGATCATCCCAGAGATCCGGAACGCCGGCCATTTCACTGAGCTCTTCGATGTCCTCTTTGATTTTGGCTACATCGGAGACCTCCTCGATGGAAGCAAAAGTGGACCTGAGGGCGCGGATCTCCGCGGGAAAATCTATTTCAGCCATGGTTCTTACAGCCTACGCCATGCGCCCTGCCGGCCGCCTCCGGGCATTGCGTCCGGGCTAGCGCCCCTCTGTACCGGATTCACGGTGCCGCCCGGCGGTCCCGGCAGAACCTGCCAGCACGCCCGCAGCCGGAATCGCATTTGCCGGCGGCGACACAACAGGGTTTTCCGCACCTGACCCGCCGTCGGCGTCCGCCGCCGCAGCGGGATCGGGCGTCGGCCGGAACAGCGCCCGGTGAGTCAGGACGGCGCCGGCGGCCAGCACCAGCGCATACAGTGTGACGAGCACCGGCCACGTGAACGGCGGCTGCCAAGCCGTGTCCTTGAACATGCCAGCCCAGCGGATACTCTCCTCCAGCCCGACTGTGTAGCGGCGGAGTACGTAAATGAAAGCGTAGAGCTGCGCCGCAGCCGTGCCGGCGAGCAGCCATGCCCCGGCCCTGCGGGCTACCGGGCCCGTGGGGAAGGGAACAGTGCGGAAGGCTACGCCGCAGGCCAGAAGCAACAGTACGATGACGGCCAGCAGGTAGCGTCCCTGCCAAATCCAGCCAAGCTGCGCAATGACCTGTCCCTGGAGGATGGGCGGCAGTGCTATGGCCGCGGCCACCAGAACCAGTATTGCCAGCCGGTCCCGCCGCTTGGGGGCTGCCAGCCCCAACAGCAGGACTGCTCCCATGGCCGCGTGCCAGAAAATGTAGACGCCCGCGGGAAGAGGTGTGTCCAGCCACCCCATATAACCGATGTAACCGGACACGTAATCGAAGCTTCGATCCAGCATGATCTGGGCCGCGTCCCACCGGCTCAGGTCCACGGGACGGCCGGTCAGACTCTTGAGACTGTCTGCCTGAAGCACCCAAAGGAGGCCCAGTACGCAACCAACACCGATCAGGGCGGTCATGGCTATGCCGAGCCGGTTCCGGAGGATGGCGAACATCGGTTTCCACCCGTACATGATGAGCGGAACAACTACGGCCAGGGCCAGCCAGACCAGTGACAGCGAACGGGTATTGGCAAGTACGGCTCCTGAGACTCCCACCAGGACGATGTTGCTCCGCACTAACCTCAGCGCCGCACTGTTCTCGAGGACAACACACAAATTGAGGAACAGCGCGGCTGTGGTGACGATTTCCAGGGCATTGGGATTAATCGACCCGTTCAGGAACAGCACCATGGGAGTGATCGAAACGATCGCGGCGGCCATCGGCCACCGGGGGCGGCGGAGGCGCGCCGCAGCCCCCAGCGACACCGCGAGGAAGGCAGCCCCGATAAGTCCGCTGACGATACGCATGGCGTAGACTGCCGGCGCTCCTGACATGAACAGGGAGGGCCAGCCCACCAGGAAGTAATACATCGGGTTGTAGTTGCCCGCGCTCGTTTCGGCTGCTGTCAGTGCCGTGTCATCAGCATCGACCACGGGGGCGCAGTCGGCGGTAATCCGTCCGTCGTACGCGTGGCAGGCCTGCGCCGGGAGGCTGGCGATATAGCCCGGAACCTGAACGGTGGCCCGATCACCCTGTTCGCCCCCGGACACCCCGAGTAGCTCGCCGCGGACCACAGACGCTGCCTTGATGGCGTGTGCCGGCTCGTCCGGCACTGCCATCAGCGGAGAGGCCAGCGCCCACAGGGTAGACAGCGCGGCGAGGACCAAGAAGGCCAGGGGAAGGAAAATCCGCCCGGTAAAGGGCAGTGGGCGCGCACGGCGGTGCAGCACATTCATTCGTCGGTGTCCTACTCAGTGAAATGGTCCGGTCGACCCCGGCGCTGGGAGCCGACGCCTTTGAGGATGTCCAGTCTACTTGGCCACAGGGTCACCCTTTCGGTTCAGCGAATTTCCGGGCAGGCGTTAGTCTTAGTGCACTCCAGAGGTCTGTTTGCCGGTCCGTGGAGGGATCAGATCCGGTTTGGCGAGTCAGAAAGATGCAATGGTTCAAAGCAGAATGCACCGCGTGAACTCGGCGGTGGCTACTTTTCTGAGGCACCGGGTCGTCAGGTTCCTTATTGTCGGAGGACTCTCCTTCGCCATCGATCTGGGCCTGCTGATGATCCTGCATGAGGCGGCAGGGGTTGCTCTGTGGATCGCCACGCCCGTCGCCTTCATCACCAGCCTGGTGTTCAATTTCCTGATGCAGCGCATCTACACCTTTAGGGCCACGAACAAGGGTCACGTCAGCGCCGCAAAGTACGGGACGCTCGTGGTGTTCAACATCCTCGCCACTGATGCCATTGTGCTGCTGTTCGCCCAAACCGAGTTCACATACGCCGTCGGCAAGGTGGTCTCTACCGCACTCACGATGGTGTGGAACTTCTTCATCTACAAGTACTGGATCTTCCCCGCCGCAAAGTCCGACGCTGCGGCCTCCGCAGCCGTTTCGACTGCACCTGTCGAGCCTGATGCCCACGGGCCGGGTGTCCGGAACCGCCTCCCCTGAGCTGTTGTCCACCGCCCGTCCGGTGCCCGACATGCGCACTCCCGCTTTCAGGCTTTGCCGGGGGATCGAAGTAAATTAGAACTGTCAGCACATGCCGAAGGAGCCAAATGTGAGCAACCGGAACGCAACGAAGACAGCCGCCAAAGACGCTAAATCCCTGCCCGTCCGCCACCCCGAATCTGGGCGCCGATACTCCTTGGAAGAGCTTGAGGCGCTGGCCGCCGAAGGTGATCCCTGGGCCCTGGGAAAGATGGACGATTGGGACCTGTCCTTCTCCAACGAGTACAAGGGCTCGCTGACGGACCGCTGTCCCGATCCGGAGTGCGACCAGTACGGCGAGCCGGTGACCCTGTGCTACGGAGAAGACGGCGAACTGCTCGACGTCGACCACGGCGGCTGGGGCCACCCGCCCGCCGCTGAGGTCCAGGCCAAGGCGTCCTAGCCGCACTGGATTATCCTGCCGCTACTGGCTGAGTTGCGCCCTTGCCTCGCTCACCGCGGTGATCGGAATTCCGTCCGGCACCAGAAAATTCACCAGCGGCGGATGCACGACGCCGGTCAGCACAACCTTGGCGGTGCGGCCGTCAGCCGTTCCGGTCTCAGAGTCAACGGCCAGACCAGGAAGCCGTTCTGCGGCGTCCGTCAGCGACAGATAACGGTTCACCTCGGCCTGGACCGCTACCGGGGCCAGCACAGCCGCCGGTCCCTCCCCCGGCGCGGCAACATCCCCCAGCGAAAAAGTGTCGGCGGCCGCGAGCGCGGCTCCGTCCGCTGCGGAGAGCAGTTTCTTGTGTCCCAGATAGAGGGCAGAGGCGCCCATGACCACCGACACCACCAGCAGGCTCACCAGCATGTATCCGATGATCAGAACGCCGATTTGGCCTTCCTCTCCCCGAAGAAGGAACCGTTGGCTACCCGTTGGTGCGGCAGCATCCGCAGTTCTCCTCATCCGTAGCGCTCCACTATCTGGGTGGACGACGAGTCCACAGTCACGGGCGCAAAATCCATTCCCGGAACTCCCGGTGCCAGCGGCAGGGGAACGTCAAAGCGCACCAAAGCGGTCACCGTCGACCCCGCTGCCAGGCATTCTGCCGAACAGGAAATGTCCAACAGCATTTCCTCCGGCTCGAACCCGAAATCAGTGAACGCCAGCTCAGCCGCCGCCCTGGCCCGCTGTTCGCCGCTGACCGGGTCCTCCGCATCCACGTACACCCTCGCAGCCGCTTCAGCAGCGCCCACTGCGGCAAACGCTGCGCCCTGGACCTGCCCGGCCGTGACGATGAGATAGACCACGGGCACCAGCAGCACCAATCCGAGGAAGATGAACTCCACCACCGCGCTGCCTTCTTCACCGCTGCCGGCTGCGGCGTAGATCTGCTGCGGCTCCCTCCTACCCCCAGAATCCATGACCGGTCACCTCCAACCCGTCACTCGGGCCCAGGAAACCGATCACGGGAAGCGGAGCCCGAACCGTGACCTGCAGCGTCCGGACGCCGCTGACCGTCGTTTCCTCGTACGTCACGTTTTCCGCCAGCGAGTCATTCAGTGCAAGTCCGATCAGTTCTGCGGTGCGCTGCGCGCCGTCGGCCGGGGTGCGGTCAGCCAGCGTGCCGTACCGTGCGCCGGAAGCCGCTGCGTCAATCAGCGTATTGCGCACATGCAGGACCAGGGCCAGCTGGATGATCGACATGAACAGCAGAGTCACCAGGGCGCCCACCATGACAAAGTCCACTACGGCTGATCCTGACTCCCGGCTGTGGGCGCCGGGAGGCGAGACCGTCAGGGGTTGACCTTGGCGATCGCCGCGTTGAACATGTTGCGGAGGGCATCTTCTGCCAGAAACAGGATCATAGCGACCAGCGTGGCCGACATCAGGGTGATCATGACCCAGCCGGGGACGTCGCCGCGTTCGCGGTCCTCGCTCCTGAGCGTCTGTCCGAGACGTACGATCAGCGAGGTGCCGAGCAGAAGCAGGAGCCGCGGTGCGTGAATGGTGCGCATGGGATGTTCCTTTCATTGGGGTTGTCCTAGAGTCCGATTCCCAGGAGGGAAAGACCGGGGAAAATCGAGAAGAGCACTGTCAGCGGAAGGACCCCGAAAACCAAGGGGATCATCATCGCGATCTCCTTCTTGCCGGCGCTTTCCATGAGTTCGCGTTTGGCCAGGTCCCGCACGTCCTGGGACTGTGCCCGCATGACGTCCGCCAGAGGGGTGCCGCGTTCGATCGCCACAGTCAAGCCGTCCACAAACCGGGACAGCGGTGCGAGCCGGACCCGGTCCGAGAAATGCTGCAGCGCGTTGGTCAGGGGCACTCCGGAACGGGTTTCACCGAGGATGCGGGCAAACTCCCCGGCCAGTTCACCGTGGGCTGTGCGGGCGATCCGCTCAAGGGCGCCGTTGGCGCTTTCTCCGGCGCCCACGGCAAGGGCCATCATCTCCGCCAGGCTGGGAAACTCGGCGAGCATACGGGTCTCGCGGCTCGAAATCTGGGAGCTCAACCGGTAGTCGCGGAGGACGAACCCCAGGACCGCCCCCATGACGGTGCCGAAAATGACACCGGCCACGCCTAACCGGTCCATGCTGGCCAACCACACCGAAGCCACGCCGCCGCACAGGAAACCTCCGCCTGTCCACACCACCTGTTCGGCCCGGAAATCCAGCACGCTCAGGCCCTGCCCAGCGCGTTCCAGACGGCGTTCAAGGTCCCGGGTGACCGGGTTGATCCGGTTGAGCCGGCGAACTGCCAGGTGCAGGGCCGGACGCAGGATCCGCTGCAGCGGGCCGAACGGTGTGAGGTCGCCTGCCGGCACAATCAGGAGGCGGGATCCCTGGCCGCCCGTGCGCAGCTGCGGAGCAATCCGTTCGCTGAATGTCACGGGCCGGAGCCAGGGCACCCGCAGGACGGCAAACCAGAGGGAGGCCCCTAGGGAGATACCCAAGGCGACCGCCAGGAACCACGGCGCGCTCACCGCAGCACCCGCTCTTCTTCGGGGAGCGCCCCGATTCGAAGCATGAGCCGGTAGCAGATCACGGAAATGACAATGCCGGCCGCCAGCACGGTTGCCCCGCCGGCAGTGTTGTAGGCGGCAACGGCTTCCGGACGGGCGGCAAGCAGAATCAGCACGATCCATGGGGCGGCGACGGCGAGCCGTGCAGCGTTGACTGTCCAGGACTGGCGGGCCAGAAGTTCGCTGCGGGTTCTCGCGTTGTCCCGCAGGAACTCGTTCAGGGTGCCGAGCAGACGTCCAAGGTCTGAGCCTCCCACCTCGCGGGTGAGGCGCAGTGCTTCGACGATGCGGTCTGCCACCGGATCCGCCAAGGTGGCTTTCAGCCGTGTCAGGGAGTGATCGAACTGTCCTCCGGATCGGTAATCTGCTGCAAACTCACGGAAAGGCTGCCTCAGCTCTTCCGGACCGTTCTCCCCCAGCTGGATCAACGCCTCCGGCAGGGACAACCCGGCCCGGATGGCTGACCGCAGGTGATCCACGGCGTCCGGCCACAATTCCGCACGTGAGGTTCGCTGCTTCCGCGCCTGCCAACGGATCAGGAAGAGCGGCACACCGGCACCGAACAGGCCAAAGCAGGCGGCAATGGGTACGGCGCCTGTGCCGGCCAGCACCAGCAGCGCGACCAGCAGTCCGGCGGCGACGCTGGACCCTACTACTGCCCGCGGAGTTACCCGCTGGATTCCTGCCTGCAGCAGTTCATCCTCCAGCCGTCTGCTCCGCGGGCGCCGGGCCGGCACGGGCGGAACCACCCAGAAGGACCGCCATACCAGGAACAGTCCAAGGCCCAGCAGCAGTCCCGCCGCGGCGCTCATGGCCGCACTTCCAGCAATTCGGCCACGTTGTAGCCGGCGCGGGCGAATTTCTCCGGTGCCGGCATGGACGCGGCCGTCACTTCCAGCCGCCCGTCGGTCCGCTGGAAAATGGATGACGCTTCAATCACGCCGTTCTCCACCCTGTTGCCCAGCGCCATGATCTCCACTACCTGGCGCTTACCGGCAGCGTTGCGGGCACAATGGATGACCAGATCAATGCAGGATGCCACGGTGGGCACCACGAAGGCACTGGAAATGTTGGCTCCGGCCAACAACGGCAGCGTACAGATTTTCGTGATCGCGTCATGGGCGCTGTTCGCATGGACACTGCACATTCCGGGCAGACCCGAGTTCAGCGCGATCAGCATGTCCAGGCTTTCGGCTTCCCGAACCTCACCAACAATGAGGCGGTCCGGGCGCATGCGCAGAGCTTCTTTGACGAGCCTCCGCAAGGGGATTTCTCCGACACCTTCCAGGTTGGACTGCCGGCACTGCAGCCCCACCACGTCCCGCAGCGGCAGCTGCAGCTCGAAGATTTCCTCAACCGTGACGACACGTTCCCGTGGGCCGATGGAAGCGCCCAGGCAGTTCAGCATGGTGGTCTTCCCGGCCTGCGTTGCTCCGGACACCAGGACATTCAGGCCGCTGGCAACTGCGGCACCCAGGAACCTTGCCGCCTGCGGTGTCAGGGTCCCCAGTTCCACCAAATGTTCCAGCCGGCTGGCGCGGGCAATGAATTTGCGGATGTTGACCGCCCAGTGACGCCGGGTAATGTCCGGGATCACCACGTGCAGGCGTGAGCCGTCCGGCAATGATGCATCAACAAACGGGGAGGAAAGATCCAGTCTGCGGCCTGAACTCTTGAGCATTCGTTCCACGAGGTCCCGCACCTGGTCCGCGGACAGGACCAGAGAGGTCAGCTCCGACCGCCCGTCACGTGCCGCATAGATCTCAGTGGGTGAATTGATCCAGACTTCCTCCACCGTGGGGTCATCCAGCAACGGCTGAAGGGCTCCGAACCCGGCTACGGCGTCAAAGACGCGGCGGCGGGCGGGCTCCAATGCGCCCAGCGGTGGCAGCGAACCGAGGAGGGAACGCTCGTCGTAATCGGTAACCGCGTCCTCGACCAGGCGCCGTACCTCCGCGAGCTGGCTGGCGGGGTCAAGGCCGCGCAGACGGATCAGTTCCCGGACCTCATCCTCCACAATTGCAACGGCGTCCACTAGCTTCCCCCGGACTAAGCACGGAAAGGACGGATGTTGCCATCCTCGCCGTGAGACTGGTGCAGCCTGGTTGCGGCCACGGGGGTCAGATTAGGAGACTCACTGTCCAGATACGAGAGTGTTTTCATAACTGTGGATAAGCAGGTAGTTCGTACCCGGGACCCGTTCCGGAGGCTGGAGCATTGCCCGGGTAGAAGCCCGCTCCTACCCTTGAATCACTCCCAGTGGGATTCTGACGCCGGAAAGGAGGGATCCCTGGCATGCCTGCCGTCGATATCCTGTTGCCCTATTACGGTGACGTGGACCTTATGAAGGCCGCAGTGGGCAGCGTGTTTGCGCAGACCCGCGAGGACTGGCTCCTGACAGTGCTGGACGACGCCTACCCGGACCCGGAGCCGCAGCGCTGGTTCGCGTCGCTGGAGGATCCGCGCGTCACCTATCTGCGCAACGAAACCAACCTCGGCGCCAATGGTAACTACCGGAAGGCCCTGGACATGGCCCAGGCCCCGGTGGTCGTTATCATGGGGGCCGACGACGTCATGCTGCCGTCCTATCTGGAGCACGTTACGGCCCTCCTGGACGAGTATCCGGAAGCCTCAGTGGCACAGCCTGGCGTGGAGATCATCGACGGCACGGGACATCGGGCGAAGACTCTGACCGACTCGGTGAAGTCCCTGACCGCCCCCTCCGGTCCGTATCCGGCGCTGGTTGGCGGTGAGCGGATGGCCGCCAGCCTCCTGCGGGCCGGCTGGCACTATTTCCCCGCCCTGGCCTGGCGCCGGGAAGCCATAGCGCATTTTGGGTTCCGCCCCGAGTTTGACGTTGTTCAGGACCTCGCGCTCCTGATGGACATCGCCGCCGCCGGCGGATCCATAGTGGTGGACGGCCCGGTTTCCTTCCAGTACCGGCGCCATGCATCTTCGGACTCATCTGTGCGGGCAGCAGACGGTCGACGCTTCGACGAAGAGCGCCGGTACTTTCGGGAACAAACCAACCGATTCCGGGACCTGGGCTGGCCTCGTGCGGAACGGGCGGCCCGCTTCCACTGGACTTCAAGACTGAACGCCCTGACGGTGCTTCTGGCGTCCCTGCGGCATCCCTCCGTGCGCACGGCACAGAACATGACCCGTCACATCGTGGGATGACGACGGCGGCTTGAAGGCGGCGCTACCGGGCCGGGTAGCCGGGAGCAGCAGGAAGATGGAAGTACTCCTCCAGCGTGCTGACACCTGATGAGTGAACGGCGAAGGCCAAGTCGACACCCACGAAACGCAGGTGCCACGGCTCATAGGCATAGCCGGTCACGGCAGAGGCTCCGGCAGGGTACCGGACGATAAACCCAAACCGATGGGCATTTTCTGCCGCCCACGCCCCGGCCGGGGTGTCTGCAAAGCAGGCCTGCAAAGAGCAGGCGCCATCCGCGGCGGCAATGTCCACGGCCAGTCCGGTCTGGTGCTCGCTGTAGCCCGGCCGGGCGGAGATGGCATCTGCCTGTTCCTGGCCGTACTGCGAGGTGTAGCCGCTGTACAGCTCGAACTGTGTCTCGAAGGGACGGTAGCCGCTGATGGCCCGGACCGTCACTCCGTCGGCGGCGGCCGCCTGCTGCAGGAGGATCAGCGCTTCCGCCGGTTCAGCGCGCAGAAGCTGTCCGTCGACGCTCAGGAGATCCTCCGGAGCATAATCTTCCGGCTCCAGCGGGCGTTCTTTGTTGACGACGACGGCGGTGTTCTTCGGGTTGTCGATGTCCAGGTCCACTGTGGCCGGCTCGGCAGGACGCCACGAAATGGTGCCGCGCTGGAAGCTTTGCGAACAGGTACCGCCGCTGCAGGCCGGGCTGGCAACCGGATAACCCAGCGGGCCATTCTCGAAGGAATACGTGGCCCAGGCCTCGCGGATGGCTCCCCACGAGGGCTGGGCGCCCGTGGCCGGGGACCACACAATTCCGCCGTGTTCATAGTTGCGGTAACAGCCGCCGTCGCGCAGGCCGCAGGTCTCTGCCCCCGTGGGCCTGCCAAGCCCGCTGTCCGTTCCACCCAACCGCTGATACTCCCGGTCGATGGCTGTTTCTGCCCGCTCAGCGCCTGTTTGGGCTGCCGGTGAAGCGACGGCGGCAGGAGCTCCGCCCAGAATCAGGACCAGGGCACAGACCGCTGCGGACAGGACCGAGAACCTCGGTCCTGTCCGGGCGGTCACTGGTGTCTTAGCCGTGGCGCGGTCCCTGCAGGCCGTCACCGTGATGAGGCGCCGGTGAACTTCCGTCCGCAGTCCCGTCCTGGCCGGACGACACAGACAGGGCTTCGACACGGGCGGTGAGCTTGTCCAGGGCGGCTCGAAGGATGGCTGCCTCTTCGGCCAGCGCTCTCGTTTCGTCCTCGACCACCGAAATTTCCAGAGACAGGTGCAGGCACACACCCAGGACCAGGAAGATCGCCAGGGTAAAGAGGAGGTTGGCCGGAATAGCGAACCCTGCCAGATCGGATGCCCAGCCCAGGAGTTGCGGGAACCCTGCCAGGACGATGATCAGCAGGCCGACAATGACCCACAGGACAGCGTATTTTTCTTTCAGCTTGCGCTGGCGCAGAAGCAGGACCACCCAGCAGACCACTGCTAGGGCAAGGAGGAACGGTAAGAGGGTGGTGGTCATTTCGCTGCGCTCCGGTCGGTTCCCACGCTGGTCTTCTTGCGTGACATGGCAATGAGCAGGGCGAAGCCGCTGCGTGCCAGGTAGATGGCCGCCTTGGCCGGGTTGTGGCTGGGCTGCCCGCCCTGGCGGGGCCGCATTTCCACCGGCACCTGGGTAACGGTCAGTCCGGACCGGACGGCAACAACCAATGAATCAATCGTGTCACCCAGGTACTCGGCCGGATAATGCTCACAGTACTGGTCGATGGCGCGCGCGTTGCCCGCGCGGAATCCGGACGTGACGTCGGTGAGGCGGGTTTTGGCGATCTTGGAGATGGACCACCCGAGAAATGACATGGCCCACTTCCGCGGGCCGCGCACTTCGTAGCTGCCCTTGTCCGCAAACCGCGCGCCGATGGAAATGTCCGCGTGCTGCAGCCCGTCTACAACGTTGATCAGGTCCTTGGGATCATGCTGGCCGTCTGCATCGACCTGGATGACCCGTTCATAACCGTGCCTCTTGGCATATTTGAAGCCGGCCCGCATGGCTCCGCCCACGCCGAGGTTGAACGGCAGCCGCAGCACGGTAGCACCGGCTGCTTCAGCGATATCGGCTGTGCCGTCCGCAGATCCGTCATCGACGACAAGGACGTCGGCGTTGGGGACGGCGCCAAGGACTTCCGTCACTGTGTTGCCGACGGACTCTGACTCGTTCCATGCCGGCATGATGACCAAAATACGGTCTTCAACGGCCGGAAGACTAAGCCTGTCCGTGGCTGTCTCGTGATTATTCTGCCCGCTCAGTGGTTCCAACTCCTACATAGTGCTGAAAGCGTGATCAAACCCGCCGCATCCCAAAAGCTTGTGCGACGTCGCCTCATTATCTGTGGTGTCCCCTTATTAAGGTATCCCAGGTCTGTCCGGGCCGCTGCCATAGCGTGGGGAACCGGGGGGGCACCCTCTCTCCGGGCAGGCCCGAAGAGCAGTTAGCTGCCGAAGGCGTGCCGCAGCAGAATCGGAACCGCACGGGTGTTCCCCGAGCGCAGGGCTCCGGGAACCAAGACAAGAGCGTGCGCACGCGAGGTGAGGTGCAGCCGGGCGGCCCGCCGGGTGCGGGACCACCCCTTGTCTGCCGTCAGGCTGGCTGCCAGGGAGAAGAACCGGCGCTCCCCCTCGAACCGGCTGCCGTCCACCAGTTCCAGTGAAGACGCACTGGAACTATGTCGGCGATAACAAAATACGGGGTCCGGAAGCACCATCAGGTCTTCGCCGTCCATGACCAGGTCCAGAATGAGGGCGAGGTCCTGAATCACGGAAAAATCGTCACGGAAATCATGGGTTTGGACGGCGTCCCGCCGGAAGGCCAGAGACGGCCAGTACAGCCAGTTTCCATGCATCAGGCCCGCCATCAGGCGGTCTCCGTGGAGCGTACGGACGGGCGGAGTCCGCGGCCGAAGCATCTTCTGCTTGACGCTGTCCGCCAGCGTGGCGGACTGTTTACCGTGCTCATCCACCACCTGGACCCCGGGCTGAATGATCCCGACCCGTGGAGCCGCCCGGTGAGCCGCCATCACCGTCTCGACGTAGCCGGGCAGCATGAAGTCGTCGCAGCCCATAATGACCAGCCGCGGCTCGGTGGCCATCTGCACGCACCGGCGGAAATTCTCGGTAATGCCGCAGTTTTCCGGATTGCGGATGTACCGGATTCGCGGTTCCTCCGCCAGCCCGGCAAAGTACTCGTCAACGGCGCGGTCCGGGTAATCATCGTTGATGACGGTCAGGCGCCAATGGGGGCTTGTCTGGCTGCGCACACTCTCCACCGCGGTCCGCAAATAGCCAAGGTCTCCCCAGAACGGGATGTAAATGCCCAGCACTTCCGGCTCGGCGGTCATGATTCTTCTCCCAAATCCCGGACATAGCTCTCCAGGCGCTTGGCCGCGGTCTCGGGCACAAACCCGGCGGCCTCAAGTTTGCCCAGGTCCAGGGTGGAGAGCAGCGGCCGCGGAGCCACGCCCTCCTTGCCCGCGAAGTACTCCGCCGTGGACACACCCGTCACGGACTCCGGTGCCGCCTCGCAGAGACGGAACACCTCCCGTGCAATCTCCGCCCAGGAAACAGCGGGCCCGGTGTTCGTGAGGTTGTACGTACCGTACGGGGCACCGGATTCCAGCAGATGCCGGATACCTGCGGCCAGGTCCTCGGTGAACGTGAGCCGGCCGATCTGGTCATCCACCACTGACGGTGTAATCCCCCGGGCGGCCAGGGAGGCCATGGTCTTCACAAAGTTGCTGCCGTCCCCGATCACCCAGGACGTGCGGACAATATAGTGCGCCGGCACGGCCCCCGCCACGGTGTCCCCGGCGGCCTTGGACTGCCCGTACACGCCCAGCGGCGAGAACGGTTCATCCTCGCGGTGCGGCTCAACAGTGCCGTCGAAAACATAGTCCGAGGAAACCTGCACCAGCGTGATCCGGTGTTCCACGGCAACCCGGGCCAGCCGGGCCACGGCTTCGGCGTTGATGGCCCAGGCCGCCGCCCTGCCCTCGGCTGTTTCAGCGGTGTCCACGGCCGTGTACGCGGCCGCGTTGATCACCGCTGAGTAATTCTTCCAGTTCCGTGACGCGAAGGACGCGGGATCGGTGAGGTCAAAGTCGGTGCGGGCAGCGAACTCAACGTTCCCGGCGCCGTCGTACTCAGCGCGCAGGGCACGGCCCAGCTGTCCGTCCGCCCCGAGGACCAGGATCTTCTTCGGCGGCATCGGCACCACATCGGCCAGCCGCGGATGGGCCTTGTCCTTGTCCGAGAGCTCCGCCTGTTCCAGCGGGATCGGCCACTGGATGGCCGCGGTCTCGTCAGCGAGGTTCAGGAACGTGTACTGCCCCTGGGCACCGGCGCTCCAGTGGTCATTGACCAGGTACGTGTAGGCGGTGTTGTCCTCCAGGGTCTGGAAGGCGTTGCCCACCCCCCGCGGGATGAAGATGGCCGTATCCGGGCCCATCTCGGCGGTAAAGACCGTGCCGAAGGACGGGCCCTCGCGCAGGTCCACCCACGCGCCGAAGATTCGGCCTGTGGCCACGGAAATGTACTTGTCCCAGGGCTCGGCGTGGATGCCGCGGGTGGTGCCGGCCTTTTCGTTGAAGGAAATGTTGTTCTGCACCGGCCCGAAGTCTTCCAGCCCCAGCGCAAGCATCTTTTCCCGCTGCCAGTTTTCCTTGAACCAGCCGCGGTTGTCGCCGTGGACCGGGAGGTCATACAGGACGACGCCGGGAATGGGCGTGGAGCGGGCAGCCAGCGGCTTGGAGAATTCTACGGTCATGGCGTTACTGGCCCTGGACCTTGTACTTGGCTTCGGTGACGTCCTTCTGGGGCCGCCACCATTGCTCGTGTTCCCGGTACCAGGCGATGGTGTCCGCCAGTCCCTGCTCAAAATTGGAGAACTGCGGAGCCCAGCCCAGCTCGGAGCGCAGCTTGGAGGAATCAATGGCGTAGCGCAGGTCGTGCCCGGGCCGGTCGATGACCTGGTCATAGGCGTCCGCGGGCAGCCCCATGTGCGTCAGGATCAGTTCCACGACTTCCTTGTTGTTCTTCTCCCCGTCAGCGCCGATCAGGTAGGTCTGGCCGATCTCGCCCTTTTCAATGATGGTCAGCACGGCCGAGGAATGGTCGTTGGCGTGGATCCAGTCCCGCACGTTCTCCCCGGCACCGTAGAGCTTGGGCCGCACGCCGTCGATCACGTTGGTGATCTGGCGGGGAATGAACTTTTCCACGTGCTGGTACGGGCCGTAGTTGTTGGAGCAGTTGCTGATGGTGGCCTGCAGCCCGAAGGACCGGACCCAGGCGCGCACCAGCAGGTCCGAACCGGCCTTCGTGGAGGAATACGGGCTGGAGGGGTTGTACGGGGTGGCTTCGGTGAACCGTGCCGGGTCATCCAGTTCCAGGTCGCCGTAGACCTCGTCCGTGGAGATGTGGTGGAACCGGGTGCCGTGCTTGCGGGCCGCTTCGATCAGCGTGTAGGTGCCGATGATGTTCGTGTCCAGGAACGGGCGCGGGTCATGCAGCGAATTGTCGTTGTGGGACTCAGCGGCGTAGTGCACCACGACGTCGGCCTCAGCCACCAGCGGATCCACCAGGGCGGCATCGCAGATATCGCCCACGACCAGGGTGAACCGTGCCGGGTCCAGGCCCTGCAGGGAGGCACGGTTGCCGGCATAGGTGAGCTTGTCCAGCACCGTAACCTGCGCATCGGTGTGCTCGAGTACGTAATGGACAAAGTTAGACCCAATAAAACCGGCTCCGCCGGTCACCAGAAGTTTCTGCATGATTTTAACCCTACCTGCCCGTCAGGGCGCCGTTGTCCGAGTCTGTACAGGCCTGCAGTCCTTCGCTCAGGGGGCTGCAGTGCTGCGCTTTGTGCCGCCGGCGGCACCGGACGCGGGCGCTGAGCGAACGATGACCCACAGGTGCACCGCGATGCCGCAGAGCGGACCCGCGGCAAGGCTGATAATCGTCCGTGTCTCGATGTCCAGCGGCAGCCACAGCAGGGCAAAGGACACCACGCAGGCCGTAACCCAGCCCAGCGAGTAGGCACGGTGCCGGTTACTGGCGATGGTCAGCGCACCGGTCAGGGTGAGCAGCGCCAGGAATCCGGCGTCGAACGTCAGTGCAGCCAGCACCGCCGGGGACATGTCATAGTGTTCGCCGAAGAAGGCCACCATGAGCCAGGGGCCAAGAAGCCACGCCGCCGCAGCACCCACCACGGCGACTCCAATCACCAAACCAAAAATGGGAGCCACTGCTTTCAGCCCCTCCGATCGCCGGGACATGAAATGGGTGATGGCGACGCCCTGGTAAGCCTGCAGCGGGATCATAAGCGGTGCCCGAGTCAGCGACAGCGCCATCAGGAGGGCAGCAGATTCCAGATACACGGAATCCGTGGTGGTCAGGCGCAGCAGGACGGGAAACCCAACCACCAGTGATGCACTGGCCGCCGCGGCCATGCAGGCATGCCACACGGTGCGCAGGTAGGGCCGCAGGCTCGTATCGGACCGCTGCAGGAAGGCTCTGCGGCTTTGGGGTGAGAGGAGCATGAACAGCAGCCAGGCAGCGGTGCCCGCGGCGGTTGCCCAGGCCAGTCCCGCTACCGTTGCCCCGATCAGCACCACCACAACCAGGACGGCGAGACGGACCGCTGACTCGGAGGCGATCATTCTCGAATAAGTCCCCCAGCGTCCCAGCCCGCCGAACTGACCCATCATGACAGCATGGCCGGCGTAAAACACCGCGGTCACACAGACCACGGGGACGAGTGCGGTGGCGTAGGTGCCAAAGACCGGCGGTGCCCACAGAGGGGACGCTGCGGCGAGGACAAGGCCCGTCCCCAGGCCCACAGCCAGAGCAACCGGGCCCATGCGGGGCCGGCGCCGGCCGTCAGGCGTTTCTGCCGGCACGGAACCGGAAACCTCGAGATTGCGTGCGGTCTTGGCGGCACGGGTGGTCTCGACGGCGATGCCGCCCAGCACGCCGATAACAAGGAACACCACAGACCAAAAGGTCAGGAAGGCAGCGTTGTCCTGCTTGTCCAGCGTGCGGGCCGCCACCACGATCACGACGTAACCCACGGCGGCGGAGGCCAGCGAGGCAGCTCCCACGCCGGCGGCCGAAGCCTGGCCCATGCCCTTTTCAGGGGTTTGAGCCCCCGTAGTTTTACCCAACTTGAACCTGATTGCTTTTCACCTCGTGTCAGCCGCTCCTTCCGGCCCGCAGCGGGACGGAGAAGATTATGCGGAGGATGCCGGGCAGAGATGCCGCCCCGGAGACAAAACTCCCACCGATCAACCCTACCGGAGCTTCACCCGGGGCACACTGCGTCCTGTGCGTGCTCTGCGCTCGGAACCTCTGTGCTCGAAACACCGCGGCCTGTCCGCGTCCTGTGATTTTGCCGGTGCCAAGGGCTGGGAGAAGATGATTCCATGCGCGGAATAATACTGGCCGGCGGCACGGGATCCCGGCTGCACCCCATCACCCACGGCATCAGCAAGCAGCTTGTCCCTGTCTATGACAAGCCGATGATCTATTACCCGCTGTCCACTCTGATCCTGAGCGGCATCCGCGACATCCTCATCATCACCACCCCGTACGACGCCGATCAGTTTGAGCGCCTGCTCGGAGACGGCAGCCAGTTCGGCATAAACATCACTTACGCCCAGCAGGCTTCCCCGGACGGGCTGGCCCAGGCCTTCATCCTGGGTGAAGAGCACATCGGCAGCGATTCCGTGGCTTTGGTGCTCGGTGACAACATCTTCTACGGACACGGCATGGGAACCCAGCTGCGCCGCTTCGAAAACGTGGACGGCGGCGCCATCTTCGGTTACTGGGTCCAGGACCCCAGCGCCTACGGCGTGGTGGAGTTCGACGCGGCCGGCAAGGCGCTGTCCCTGGAAGAGAAGCCCGCACATCCCAAGAGCAACTACGCCGTTCCCGGCCTGTACTTCTACGACAACGACGTCGTGGAGATCGCCAAATCGCTCAAGCCCTCCCCCCGCGGCGAACTGGAAATCACCGACGTCAACCGGGTTTATCTCGAACGCGGCAAGCTGAGCGTGGACATCCTTCCCCGCGGAACGGCATGGCTGGACACGGGAACCTTCGATTCCCTGAACGACGCCTCAAACTTCATCCGCACGGTGGAGAGCCGGCAGGGCCTGAAGATCGGTTCGCCCGAGGAAGTTGCCTGGCGGCTCGGATTCCTTTCGGACGATGAGCTGCGCAAGCGGGCGGAACCGCTGGTTAAGAGCGGCTACGGGGATTACCTGCTTAACCTGCTAACTCACGGGAAATAGGGCTTTGCTCACAACCGTTCAGTAGTGAGCTTGGCTCCGGGAGCAACCGGCTAAACTGGCCCTTGGCCTTTTCAGGCCGGATTTTATGCACTCAAGGAGGCCACTTGTCCTGGATACCCGCACTACCTGCCCTGCTGACAACGGCGGGGCTGGTGCTCATACCGGGGCTGGTCGTTGCGTTCTGCCTCCGCTTTAAGGGCTTTGCGGTCCTCGCCCTGGCGCCGGCCTTTTCAGCCGCGATCGTTGGTGCTTTCGGCGTCCTCGCCGGGATCCTGAACATCAGCTGGAGCATCTGGGTCTATCTCGCGGGAACGGCCATCACCGCCGTTGCTGCCTACCTGCTCACCATGAACAAAGGGCGGCAGGCGCCGGACACCGCGATTGCGGACGATGTTTCGCCCCAGGCTGAGCCCGGCAGTCCCTGGCGCGGTGTCTGGCTGCCGATTGCAGCTGCCGGGCTAGCTGCGGCCATGGTGGCCCGACGCCTGCAGCAGCTCATTGGCCAGCCGGATAACTTTGCCCAGAACTTCGACAATGTTTTCCACCTCAATGCCATCCGGTACGTGCTGGAAACCGGCAACGCCTCCTCGCTCACTCTTGGCCAGCTTCAGGGGGAAGGCTCCCTGGGCGTGTATCCGGCAACCTGGCATGCCTTTGCCGCCCTGACCGTCCAGCTCACCGGTGCGTCGGTGCCTTTGGCTGAAAACTCCATCAACATCGTCGCCGCCAGTATCATCTGGACGTTGTCCTGCATTTTCCTGGCCCGGACGCTCTTCGGGCGCAGCCCGGTTGTCACTCTGGCCGCCGCTGTCCTCTCAGCAGTCCAGATTGCTTTCCCCTTCATGCTTCTGGTGTGGGGACCGTTGTTCCCCAACACCCTGGCGCTGAGCATGATCCCCCTGCTCATCGGCATCGTGGTCATGCTGACCCGCGGAGCCCGGCTGGACAGTGACCAGTCGCTCCGCCGGTCCTGGTGGTTCGCGCTCCTGCTGGGTCTCGCCGGCATGTCCACGGCGCACATGAGCTCCGTGAATGCCCTCCTGGTGTTCGTCCTCCCGTTGCTCCTCGCTGTGTGGTGGCAGGAACTGCGCAAACTGATCAGTACGGGCGCCAACGCCCGAAGGCTGACAACGTTCTCGGTGCTGTCCGTAGCCGGTGCAGCAGTGGCGCTGGCCCTGTGGGTTTTCCTGCGGCCTGCCTTCTACGATTCCTGGGGAACTTCCCAAACCATGGGCGGAGCCATTGGCGAGGCCCTGACCAACGGCCCCATGGGCACACCGGTCAACTGGCTGGTTACCATCCTGGCCTTTGTCGGCATTGTCCATCTGTTCCGTATCCGCCGGCACCGCTGGCTGGTGGTCAGCTATGCCATTTCCGTGACCCTGTACGTGGTCGATGCTGCAGTGGAGCGCGGTTTCCTGCGCAACTTCCTGACCGGAAACTGGTACCAGGACACCTACCGGCTGGCCGGGTTCCTCCCCATTTTCGCAACAGTGCTGGGAGCCGCAGGTGCATGGGCCATCGCGCAGTACCTGATGAAGGTTGTCGGGGAGCGCAACGCCCGGCTGCGCCGCCCGGTCCCGGCACGGAACCTCAGGGCGCTGGGCGCCGGCACTCTTGCCGCGGCCACGGCCGGTGTTGCGCTCCTTGGCTACTTTGGCCCGGTCCAGCAGTACATCCAGGAAAAGATGTCTCTGTACTACTTCAATGAGGCATCGCCTCTGGTCACTCCCGAAGAGCTTGAGCTTATTGAGCAGCTGGATGAGTACGTTCCTGATGGCACCGTACTGGCCGTCAATCCCTGGAACGGCAGCTCCATGGCCTATGCCCTCGGCGGCGAGGAAGTCCTCACGCCGCATCTGTTTGCTAATCCGGACCCCGAACGCAGACTCATTTCGTATGACCTCGACAGCTTCTCGCCGGAGGTCTGCACCGCCGTGGAGGATGAAAATGTTGGCTATGTCCTGGACTTCGGCAGCCAGGTCCTGGCCGACCTCGCCGGAGACGAGTACATCGGTGTGACCGATGTGGCCGGTGAACCGGGCTTCGAACTCGTTGCCTCCACGGGCGAGAACGCAAACCTCTACCGTATTACGGGCTGCGACTGACAGGTCCCGCTGCGGAAAGCGGGCATAAGAAAGGGCGGGCCCCGCGGGGCCCGCCCTTTCTTATGCCGTCATGGCCGGGTGTGCGCTGTTCGGCGGCCTGCTAGCCCTGGCCGCGCAGGCGGGCGACAACGTCGATCACCGGCCCGTCCATGACCACCTGGCCGTGTTCAAGCAGTACGCCGCGTTCACAGATCTTGGACACCAGGTCCAGGTCGTGGCTCACGACAACTAGGGTCTTGCCCTCATCAGCCAGCTCACGGATCTTGGCGATGCACTTCTTTTGGAACGGTTCGTCTCCCACAGCGAGGATTTCATCGACGAGGAAAACCTCGGGGTTGGTATGCACCGCCACCGAGAAGGCCAGCCGGAGATACATTCCCGAGGAGTAGAACTTCACTTCGGTATCAATGAACTGGCCAATCTCCGAGAACTCAACAATCGAGTCGAACTTCTCATCGATCTCCTGCTCGGTCATCCCCAGGATGGCGCCGTTCAGGTAGACATTGTCCCGGCCGCTGAGGTCGTGGTGGAAACCTGCTCCCACCTCAATGAGCCCGGCCACCCGTCCCCTGGTCCCCACGGATCCGCTGTCGGGGCGCATGACGCCGGAGATGTGCTTGAGCAGGGTGGACTTGCCGGACCCGTTCAGGCCCAGCAGTGCCACCGTCTCGCCCTGCTCAATATTGAGCGAGACACCCTTGAGCGCGTGGAACTTCTCGGACAGGTCGCCTTTTCGTCCTTTGACCAGCCAGACGAACGCTTCTTTCATGGAGCGGGTGTGCCGCAGGACGAACTGCTTGTTGATATTGCGTACTTCAATGGCATTTACCACGGTTTACAGCTCCTGCGCGAAACGGCCTTCAAGGCGACGGAAGACTAGCTGGCCCAGCAGCAGCACAGCTGCCGAAATGGCCAGTGCAACGGGAATCCACACGGAAAGCAGATGCGGCGGAATTGCCTCGGCGCCGTCCGTGGTGGGAAGCCAGAACGCGTAGTGGAAGGTTTCCACGCCTACTGTGATCGGGTTCAGCTGGTAGATGTTGAAGTACGTCTCCCCCAGCTTGTCCCGCACCATGATCCAGGAATAGAGCACCGGCGAGGCCCAGGTGGCAATCATGAGGAGCATGTCCACCAGGTTCTCCGCATCGCGGAAGTAGACATTCACCGCTCCGAAAAGCAGGCCCAGACCGGTCGCAAGCAGGGTCACGATGATGAATCCTGCCGCCGCGGCCGCCAGCTGCAGTAGTGATGGCCGCCAACCGTTGAACAGGCACGCGACCACCAGGATGACTATCTGCGGCACAAAGTGCACTCCGGAAACCCACACGGAAGCCATCGGGAAAAGTTGGCGGGGAAGGTAGATCTTCTTGATCAGGCCTCCGTTGCCGACGATGGATCTGGACGCGTTGCCGAGCGCTTCGGTGAAGAAGTTGATCAGGACAATGCCGGAGAACAGGTAGATTGCGTAGTTTGGCAGGCCGTCGGGGTTCCGGTCGCTTTCCTCCAGTCCGAGGAAGACGCCCAGGGCAATGTAGAAGACCACAAACTGGACGCCGGGCTTCACATAGGACCACAGCAGCCCCAAAACCGATCCTCGGTACCGGACCTTAAGTTCCTTCGAAACCAGCAGTTTGAGCAGGAAGCGGGACCGGAAAATATCAGCCAGTCCTGCTCCCCGCCCCGGGGTTTCAAGCGCGCCGGTGGACAAGCTTACTTACTCTCTTCCGAGTGCTTTTCGAAGGTCGCTTTCCAGGCCTCCATGGACGTAATTTCCGGAAGCGCCTTGCGGTACTTCTGGCTCAGCTTGTGCCAGTCCTTCAGGATTTCTGCGTTGAGGCGTGCCCCCTCGGCCAGCAGTGCCCGCAGCTTCTTTGGATCCCGCTGGTACCACGAGGCTGCCGTACCGTCTGCGTTGGTGACCACCGCGCTGTCGTACTGCGACATGCGCCACCACCTGTTGTCGATGTGGGCAACCCGGGCCTGGGGCCGTTCGATGCTGGACTTCGCCACCGGCTTGGTCAGCTGCCGGACAATGGTCTTGGCTGCCCAGGGCACGAGCGTGACGTAGGACGGTGCTTTGAAACCCTGCCCGTGGCGCGGCGGCTTGACCATGCCCGGGCGGGGGAACGCCTCGGGGTCGGCTTCGAACTGTGCTTCGGAGTATTCCTTGCGCATCGCCTGGATGGCAGGGAGCCGGCTGGGCAGGATGTCGTGGAGCTGCTCCGGACCGGCGATCAGGTCCTTCAGCGCCATGACGCGTCCCTGTGCCGTGAAGTACTGCATGGAAATCAGGTGCTTGATATCAATGAAGCTGCCCTCACGCACCACCCGTCCGCCACGCGGATAGGGGCTGTGCAGCAGGGCGGTGATGATGCGGTTCCGGCTGTGGAAGTAGGCCTGCCAGTCCACGGCATCGTCTTTGTCAGCCCAGGTGATGTGCCAGACGGCGGCACCGGGCAGCGAGACGGTGTTGTAGCCTGCGGCCTTGGCGCGGAGGCCGTATTCGGCGTCGTCCCATTTGATGAACACGGGCAGGGAAAGCCCAATGTTGCGGATAACCTCGGTGGGGATCATGCACATCCACCAGCCGTTGTAGTCCACGTCCACCCGGCGGTGCATCCACGAGGTGGTGCGCAGGTTGGAGCGCGCGAAGTCGTGGCCGAGCACCTGTTCCTTGAAGGGATGATCAGGCTGGAAACGGAAGACGTTCACCGTCTCGCCGAAGGTGTGCAGGACCGAGCGGTTGTACAGGTCGAACATGTGCGCCCCGACGATGGTGGGCGTCTTGCAGTGGTCAGCGAACGTCAGCATCCGGGTGATGCTCTCCGGCTCCATGACAATGTCGTCATCGAGCAGCAGTACGTAGTCGCTGCCGCTCTCGACCGCCTCGTACATGCCGCGGGCAAAGCCGCCGGAGCCACCGAGGTTGCCCTGGTGGATCATTCGCAGCTTGCCGCCAAGCGCTGCTTCGGCTTCGGCGAAGCCCTCTGCATCGACCAGCTTCTTTGTTCCCTGGTCAACGATCAGCACCTCGGCAACGTTTTCCAGTGCCTCGGGATTGTCCGCCAGAATCTTGAGGTTGTTCAGGCAGAACTCGTTCTTGTTCAGCGTGGTGATTTCCAGCGTGATTGAACCGGGTTTCTGCGCCTCGCCTTCGGCCATCCAGTTGGCTTCAACCAGGGCCATGGGCTCGGCGCCCGCCACCAGGTCAAACCAGTACCAGCCGCCGTCGCCAAAGGGCTTCAGGGTGAGGTCGAAGTCGGAAACCGTGTCACCGTCCACCCGCCGGGTCTCCACGTGCTGCAGGGAACCGCGGGCGTTGGACTTGTAGACGCTGACGGCGCCGGCGCCCTTGGTTTCCACATGCAGGCGGACACTTTCAACGTCGGTCCAGCGGCGCCAGTAGCTCGCCGGGAACGCGTTGAAGTAGGTGCCGAAGGACAGGCGCTGCCCGGGGCGGGCAATGGTGCCGGTGCGGGAGAGGAAGTCCTCCACATGCACTTCACCGCCGGATGCGGCGGCCTCGGTGCTCTGCGTCTTGGTGGACTTCATCATGGAGCCGTCCATGGTGTTGAACTGCGCACCCATGGCAGAGCCGCTGTCGACGTACAGCAGTGCCGTGTCCATTTGGCTCTGGTCCGGGAAAATAATGCGCTGCAGTGTATGCCACTGCTCCGATTCCCCGGTGGTGCCCTGCTTTTCTTCAGTCTTCAGCTGGCTCACGCGTCAACTCCTCCGCTTTCGAGCTTTGCCCCGCCGGTGAAGTGGGGCTTGATCTTATTGTCGTACATCGACAATGCCGATCCGATCGCCATGTGCATGTCCAGATACTTGTAGGTGCCCAGGCGGCCGCCGAAGAGGACTTCCTTTTCGCCCTTGGCAAGGTCGCGGTAGGCCAGGAGCTTGGCCCGGTCCTCCGCCGTGTTGACGGGGTAGTACGGCTCGTCACCCTTCTCCGCGAACCGGGAGAATTCGCGCATGATGACCGTGGCGTCCTTGGTGTAGTCGCGCTCAGGGTGGAAGTGACGGAACTCATGGATCCGGGTGTAGGGAACGTCCTCATCCGGATAGTTCATGACCGAGGTGCCCTGGAAGTCCTCCATCGGCAGGACCTCTTCTTCGAGGTCAATGGTGCGCCAGGAGAGGTTGCCCTCGGCATAGTCAAAGTAGCGGTCCACGGCGCCGGTGTAGATGACCGGCACCTGGCCCCGGGTGGCGTCGCGGGAGAACTCATGTCCGGCGTCGAAGAAATCGGTGTTCAGGTGCACCTGGATATTGGGGTGGTCCGCCATCCGCTCGATCCAGGCGGTATACCCGTCAACGGGCAGCCCCTCGTACTTGTCGTTGAAGTACCGGTTGTCATAGTTGTACCTGACCGGCAGGCGGCTGATGATTTCGGCCGGCAGGTCCTTGGGATCGGTCTGCCACTGCTTGCCGGTGTAGTGCTTGATGAACGCCTCGTACAGCGGGCGGCCGATCAGCTGGATGCCCTTGTCATTGAGGTTGGCCGGATCAGTTCCGGCGAGCTCGCCGGCCTGCTCCTGGATCAGGGCCTTTGCCTCGGCGGGGCCCATGGAGGAACGGAAGAACTGGTTGATCGTGCCCAGGTTGATGGGCATGGAGTACACCTCGCCCTTATGGCTGGTGTACACCTTGTGAACGTAGTTGGTGAACTCGGTGAACCGGTTGACGTACTCCCAGACGCGTTCATTGGACGTATGGAAAAGGTGCGCCCCGTAGCGGTGCACCTCAATGCCCGTCTGAGCTTCCTTTTCACTGTAGGCGTTGCCGCCAATGTGGTGGCGGCGATCCAGGACAGCGACCTTAAGGCCCAGTTCCTTTGCAGCGCGCTCGGCTACGGTCAGACCGAAAAATCCCGATCCGACGACGACGAGGTCAACGTTCACTTGCTTCTCCTGTTTGTTTCGGTACGGCCCATGCGGGCACGGACCCGACGGTCTAGGTTATCCGAGAATCGGCACACCGGCACTTTTTGGCAACACGCTCCGGCGCTACCAGTTCAGAGCTGCATGGAATCGGCTCTCGAATGCGTCAATCATTGAGGCGGTATAGGTGGTTGTGAGGTGATTGTCGTCCAGGTAGACGTAGACGTTGCCCACCGTTGGGACGCAGGTGCCGTAGGGGCAGATCAGGTCCGTCATATCCATCAGCTCTACCCCCGGCACCGATGCGAAGTAAGAGGCAGTGGAGACGGGATCTGAGAGTTTCTCACTCACATCGGCGCTGCATTCTTCGGAATGCGGGCCATTGGCCTCGGCGCATCGGAGCATATCGAAGCTGTACCGAGGATTGTCACGGACGCCCACCATTGGAATCCCGGCCTGCCGCAGCACCTCGGATGCTTCCGGCAGCCCGTCGACGGGCGGATCGGCAGCCTCCACCGGGTCAGCGGCCGTCGCCACGGTGAAGACGGCGTCGGGATTAAGCTCCAGTGCGTAGTCCAGCGCTGCAGCGTTAAAGTCATTGCATCCAGGGCTCCGGCCCTCGGAGGACTCCCCGAATGAGCAGGCGCCCATCAGCAGAGAGATCAGCTGGTAGTTGTGCTCCTTCGCCATCGGCTCCAGCACCCCAAGCCACTGCTCGGTATGGGAATCCCCGATGACGAGAACAGTTTTCTCTGCCTCGCCCTTCGGCACCGATGCCATGCAGGAGTCCAACAGCACGGGATCGGACGGCCGTGTATCAAGGTCCGAACAGTCGGTTTCCAGGACACCCCATTCTTTGCCCAGCGCGCTCAGCAACGGAATGGGCTGGGCATCCGGAGTACTCATGTCATTGAAGCCTGCCAGCAACACACGCGCCCCGGGATTGTTCTTGAGCGCCTCGGCTTCAAGCCGCTCGGCCTGGACCTTCAGCCCGTACTGCCAGCCCGCTACCGGGGCTGCCACCAGGGCGACGCACAAACCAATCACTACGGCGGCCCGCATCGAGTTTCGATTGACCCAGGCCGAGGAACGAAGCGGGCGTTCAACCAGCTTGGTAGTCAGGTAGGCCAGGACAAGGGAGAGCATGATGATCGCTGTTCCGCCTACCGGTCCCACTTCCTGCCTGTCCCGCCAGATCAGGTAGATCACCAGGACGGGCCAGTGCCATAGATACAAGGCGTAGGACATGTCGCCCAGCCGCATCAACGGCTTCCAGGACAGGAACCGGTCTGCACCGATTCGGCTGCCTGTCTGCCCGGCCACGATCACCAGCGATGCCGCCATCAGCGGCATCAGCGCGACATAGCCGGGGAACTGCCCCTGCACGTCCAGCAGGAAGCCGACGCTGAGCATCGCGGCCAGCCCCAGCCACCCGGCGACAACCCGCAGGCCCCGGGGCAGCTTCAGATACGGCAGGGCCAGTGCAAGCAGGGTTCCGAAAGCGAATTCCCACAACCGGGTGCGGGTGTCGAAGTAGGCGTGCGCCTGGTTTCCGTAGGTCTCAATAATGGAAAAGGTAAAGGAAGCGGCGAAAACTGCACCAAAGACGGCCAGCACCACGGCACGGAAACGGAGCCTAAAGGCTTTGGCCAAAAGCGCCGACGCGGCGAGCAGCAGGGGCCACAGAATGAAAACCTGGCCTTGAATGGACAGCGACCAGAAATGCTGCAGCGGACTCGCGGTGCTGTGGTCCGCAGCGTAGTAGTCCACGGATTCGGCCGCCAACAGCCAGTTCTGGAAATACAGCAGCGAAGCCCAGCTCTGGGACAGAATCTCGGTCCACCTGCTTTGCGGAACAAACAGCGCCGTTGCCGTCAGTGTTCCGAGCAGCACCACCACCACGGGCGGCAGCAGGCGCTTGAATTGGTGCAGCCAATATCTTCCCAGCTGGAGGGCCCGCCCACCCTCCACCTTGCGGATAAAAGAGAGGGTCAGCAGGAAGGCGGAGATCAGGAGGAAAACATCCACACCGCCGGAGACACGCCCAAACCAAATGTGATAGGTGACGACCATCAGCACTGCGAGGGCCCTGAGGCCCTGCACTTCGGGGCGGTAGGTGGACTTTACTGCCGACGGAGCCGGGGTGTCAGGGGAGACCGGTACGGTTTCCGTTTCTAGCCTAGACACATAGTCCTCTCGTCAGTACAGGCATTCCAGCCATAGACAATACCCTCAAAGCCTTGCGGCCTGAGCTTAGGCTTCGGCCGCGGGACCGCCCACAGTCCCCGCCAGCTTCCATTTTATGCGGCTTGCTGACCCGGTTTGACGGCCAACACGCGAGGAACCGGCCAACAGAGGATGCTCTCCGGCTCTCGGCGGAACGCCGGCGCCTGTGTCCGATCAGACAGCGGATACCGCCTTTGGGCCCCGCTTGAGATCGTTCCTAGAAGGCCTTCGGCTCACCCGAGATCCGGCTGGTGTGTTCCAGCACCGGGCGGGTGAACAGCAGCAGCAGCACAACTGCCGCGGGCAAAAGCAGGAGCAGGCCAACGAGGACCACTCCGCCCTGCAGAGTTGGAACGGCAAGGACTATCGCGAACAGCTGGAACACCAGCGCTCCGGCACGGGTCCAACGGAAGCCGCGGAAGAAAAAATGGCCGAGGACCAGCAGCCACACACCTGCGGCGGCAAGGATGACTGCCGTGAAAACCGCTCCGCCCAGGGATGCCGCCTCGGTGGTGAAGAGACTGTAGACAAACCAACCTGCCAGCGCCAGCAGGGCCGCTGCTTCGAGGACGAGGACTGCCGAAATAACAATGACGGCCGCCGGAACGGACGCAGGGCGACCGGCCGGGGGCTGTGGTTCTTGGGGTCTTGACACACTGGCACACTACCGGACATAGTCGGAGAGCGTCCGGCCCATGGGGCCCGGATAACGGATGCTGTGACGCATCCCTCACGCCTTTGGCCAGATTGAGGGCAGATTAACCCTTGTCTGAGTTTCCGTAACGTGGAATCCTAGTAGTTGGGGAAATCAGGGGCCGGAACTGGCCCCTTTCGTTTGCAGTTGCTCGTGAATGTTTTCACAAACACGTGGGAGTCAACTATTTAGAGGAGATTGTGATTAACATGGATTGGCGGAGCCGCGCAGCGTGTCTGGACAAGGATCCGGAGCTGTTCTTCCCTGTGGGCAACACCGGCCCGGCTCTTCTTCAGATTGAAGAAGCCAAGAGTGTGTGCCGGCGGTGCCCGGTCATGGATACCTGCCTCCAGTGGGCCATCGAAACAGGCCAGGACGCAGGCGTCTGGGGCGGTATGAGCGAAGATGAGCGCCGCGCACTGAAGCGTCGTGCCGCACGAGCACGCCGCGCTTCGTAATTCAGCACGGACGCTTGGCGGTCCCACGGGACTGATCTCGTCTACAAGACTTCAGAATGGCCGCTGCCACGCGCAGCGGCCATTCCTGTTTAACCCCGGGTGCTCCGTAGCGCACCGTCCGCCGGGGCGTCAGCTCCTGCGTGACTCATTGTCCAGTCCCATTTCAATCCGAACCTCTGTGCCTCCGCCCGGACGGGCAGACCATTCAATGGTGCCGTCCAGTTCGCTTTGGACGAGGGTGCGCACAATCTGCAGCCCCAGCCCCTCCCGCCGCGGCTCCGGCGGCAGCCCGGCGCCGTCGTCGGCCACGGTGACCGTGAGGATTTCCTCGGCATAGGCACCCCTCTGCCGGGCGGCACTGAGCCACACCGTACCCTTGCGGTCCGAAAGTCCGTGCTCGACGGCGTTCGTCACCAGTTCATTGATCACCAGGGCCAGCGGTGTTGCAAAATCGCTGGGCAGCTCTCCGAAAGAGCCTTCCTTCTCAGTGCTCACCTCTTGCGTGGGGGAAGCGACCTCCGCGGCAAGCCGGAACTGCCGGTCGATCAGCTCGTCGAAGTTCACGTTCTGTGTCAGTCCCTGGGACAGCGTTTCGTGCACCAGCGCAATCGTGGCGACCCGGCGCATTGCCTGCGCCAGCCCCTGTTTGCCTTCTTCGCTCTCCATCCGCCGCGACTGCATCCGCAGCAGGGCTGCCACGGTTTGCAGGTTGTTCTTTACCCGGTGGTGGATTTCACGGATAGTGGCGTCCTTGGACACCAGTTCCATTTCCCGGCGGCGCAGCTCGGAGACATCCCGGCACAGTACCAGGGCACCAAAGCGCTCCTTCTCGTCCCGCAGCGGAATGGCACGCAGGGAGAGGCTTACCCCGCGGGACTCGATCTCGGTGCGCCACGGCATCCGGCCGGTCACCACCAGCGGCAGTGTCTCGTCCACCATGCGGCGGTCCTTAAGCAGCGCCGTCGTAATCTCCGCGAGGGCCCGCCCCTCCAGGCTCTCCATCTCCCCCAGCCGGCGGAAGGCGGAGACTCCGTTGGGCGAGGCGTACTGCACAATGCCGTCGGCATCCATTCGGATGAGTCCGTCCCCTACCCGCGGAGCTCCGCGGCGGGAACCGGTGGGTGTGGCAAAGTCCGGCCAGAGACCCAGCGTGCCCATCCGCAGCAGGTCATAGGCACACTGCCGGTAGGTCAGTTCCAGCCGTGAGGGCATGCGGGAGGAGGACAAATCCATGTGACTGGTGACCACGGCAAGGGTTCGGCCGTTGCGGACAAAGGGGATGGCTTCCACCCGCATTGCCGTCTCCGCGGTCCAGTTTGTTTCGGGTGAACGCTCGATGACCTGGCTGGTCCAGGCCCTGTCGACCAGCGGCTGAAGATCGGCACGGATCCGCTCCCCGACGAAGTCACTGTGGAATACAGTGTGCGACGTCGAGGGGCGGGCGTGCGCCAGGGCCACGTAACTTCCGTCCGGAACCGGAAACCAGAGCGCCAGATCGGAGAACGCCAGGTCGGCGACCAGCTGCCAGTCGCCGACCAAGAGGTGCAGCCATTCCGCGTCTCCCGGTCCAAAATCGGCATGATCCTTGATGGGGTCGGTGAATATGGCCACAGTCTCGTCTTCTTTTCGTTTCTAGCGTCGAACGATGGAGCGCAGCAGACGCAGGGCAACCGAGAGGGATGCCATGTCTTCGTGCTCCAGCTTGTTCACATCTTCGAACATGACACGGGCGCGTTCCAAATTGTCGGCGTTCTGCTCTTCCCACAATTCCACCCGCTTCAGCGGGTCCTGCTCCGCCTGCCCCGCGGTTGCCGTCAACGCGGCCACCGTCATGTCAGCCACCGTCGAATACAGGTCATCACGCAGCGCTGCCCGGGCCAGAGCCTGCCAACGGTCACCGCGCGGCAGCTTGGTGATCCGCTCCAGCAGGTCATCCACGCCGAACCGCTCATAGAGGGCGAAGTACACGCCGGCAACGTTCGCAGCCGGTTCATCCACCCGCTTGGCGGCCAGCAGCGCGATGTCCAGCAGGCCGAAGCTCTCGAACAGCTCAGCCCAGTAAGTGCCCAGGCCTTCGGGGAGCTCCCACTGGCGGGACCGGTCAAGTGCGCTCCGGAACCGCTCCAGGTCCTCTCCCTGCAGGTACTCGAGCAGGTCTGCGCGAAGCGGGGTCATGACGGGCTTGAACGCTTCGATGTCCTCGTCGATGGAGCTTCCGCGTCCCACATGGTTAATGAACCAGCGCACGGCACGGTCCAGCAGCCTGCGCATGTCCAGGTGGATGGTGGTCCAGTTCTCCGTGGGGAAACTGGCCGGCAGGTGGTTCAGCTCCTTCACGACGCCGTCGATCTCGTAGATTTCCCGCAGTGCGGTGAAGGCCCGGGCCACCATGGATTCGGTGGCCGAGGTCTCTTCGATGACACGGAAGGCAAACGTGATGCCGCCGATGTTGATGATGTCGTTGGCCACCACCGTGGAGATGATTTCCCGACGCAGCGGGTGGGTGTCCAGCTGGTCCTCGAACCGCTCCACGAGCTGCTTCGGGAAGTACCGGCGCAGCGTGCCGCTGAAGTAGGGGTCATCGGCCAGATCGGAGTTGGTCAGGGCCTTGGTCAGCTCGATTTTGGCGTAGGCCGCCAGCACCGACAGTTCCGGGGAGGTCAGACCCTCGCCGGCCGCCACCCGGGCGCGCAGCTCCTCGTTGGAGGGCAGCGCTTCCAGCTCGCGGTTCAGGTCCGCGTGCTTTTCGAGCCAGTCCATCAGCCGCTCGAAGCTCGGGTTCCATTCGATGACATGCCGGCGGTCGTTGAGCAGGAGCATGTTCTGGTCCTTGTTGTCCTGCAGAACCAGGCGCCCAACTTCATCCGTCATGGAATGCAGGAACTCGGCGCGCTCTGCCGGGTCCAGCCGGCCGGCGGCAACCATCCGGTCCACAAAGATCTTGATGTTGACCTCGTGGTCCGAGCAGTCGACACCGGCGGAGTTGTCGATCGCATCGGTGTTGAGGATGACTCCGGCCCGGGCGGCTTCAATGCGGCCGCGCTGGGTCATGCCCAGGTTGCCGCCTTCACCGACCACCTTGACCCGCAGGTCGCGCCCGTCGACTCGGATCGCGTCGTTCGCCTTGTCCCCTACCTCGGTGTGGGTTTCCGTGGAGGCCTTCACATAGGTGCCGATGCCGCCGTTGTAGAGCAGGTCCGCAGGCGCCTTGAGGATGGCGCGGAGCAGATCCGGCGGACTCATTTTGGTGACGTTGTCTTCCAGGCCCAGCACCTTGCGGACCTGGGGGCTCAGCGGAATGCTCTTGGACTGGCGCGGGAACACTCCTCCGCCCTCGCTGATCAGCGACGCGTCGTAATCTGCCCAGGAGGAACGCGGAAGCTCAAAGAGCCGCCGGCGTTCCGCGTGGGATGCCGCTGGATCCGGGTTCGGATCCAGGAAAATGTGACGGTGGTCGAACGCCGCCACCAGCTTGGTCTGCTCGGACAGGAGCATGCCGTTGCCGAAAACATCGCCGCTCATGTCTCCAACGCCGACGGCGGTGAAGGGCTCGGTTTGCGTGTCGACACCCAGCTCGCTGAAGTGCCGCTTGACGGATTCCCAGGCGCCGCGGGCCGTGATGCCCATGGCCTTGTGGTCGTAGCCAACGGAGCCGCCCGAGGCGAAAGCATCGCCGAGCCAGAAACCGTATTCAGCCGACAGGGCATTGGCGATGTCGGAGAAGGAAGCAGTGCCCTTGTCCGCCGCCACTACGAGGTAGCTGTCATCGCCGTCATGACGCACAACGCGCTTTGGCGGGACCACCTGTTCCGCGCCGTCCTCGGACAGCACCAGGTTGTCGGTAATGTCCAGCAGCGCCCGGATAAAGGTGCGGTAGCTTTCCTTGCCCTCTTCCATCCAGGCGGCGCGGTCCGCCGCCGGATCCGGCAGCTGCTTGGCATAGAATCCGCCCTTGGCGCCGGTGGGCACGATCACGGCGTTCTTGACCGTCTGGGCCTTGACCAGGCCGAGGATTTCGGTGCGGAAGTCTTCGCGCCGGTCTGACCAGCGCAGACCGCCGCGGGCCACTTCGCCGAAGCGCAGATGCACGCCTTCCACCCGAGGGGAGTAAACCCATACCTCGTATTTGGGCCGAGGGAACGGAGCGCCTTCAATCGCGGCCGTGTTCAGCTTGAAACTGACGTACGGCTTGTCCTGGTAGAAGTTGGTGCGCAGGGTGGAGTTGATCAGGTTGGCGACGGTGCGCAGGACCCGGTCCGCGTCCAGCGTGGGAACCTGTTCCAGACCGGAGTCCAGTGCGGCACGGGCCGTTTCCTCGGCTGCAGTGCGCTCGTCCTCGGACAGATCCGGATCAAAGCGGGCTTCAAACAGGGCAACCAGAGCACGTGCCACGTCCGGATTCCGGCGCAGCGTGCCCGCTACGAAACCGTAGGAGTTGGTGTTCCCCAGCTGGCGCATGTACTTGGCGTAGCTACGCAGGATCACCACCTGGCGCCAGGAAAGTCCCTGTTCGAGAATGAGGCGGTCGAAGTAATCAGACTCGCTGGCTCCGGACATTCCGGCGCGGAAGGCCTCGGCCAGCAGCGAACCGGTTTTCACCGGATCCAGCCCGGCGGGGTACTTCAGTCCCAGGTCATACAGGAACACGGTGGTGCCGTCTCCCCGGCGGATCTCGTAAGGACGTTCGTCGAGGACTTCCAGGCCCAGGTTGTGCAGGGTCGGCAGCAGCTGTGTCAGGGAGCGCGGCTCCAGAAGGTACAGCTTGAGCCGTGCGTCTTCGTCGCCGGTGACACCGGTGCGCTCCGGAACGTAGACAAACAGTTCGGGGGCGGAATCCGGCGCCGCGAGACGCGCCTCGAAGCGGGCGATGTCTTCCAGGGCGTCTTCGACTTCATAGCCCACACGGTAGTTTTCGGGGAAGGCTTCAGCCCACAGGCCGGCCAGCCTTTCGGCGTCGCTGCCGTACTTTGCCCGGACAACTTCGCTGATCCCCTCGCTCCAGGACCGGGCGGCCTTGACCAGCCGCTGCTCCAGAGCAGCCGGATCCAGGTTCTTCATTTCGACGCCGCGCGGCAGGCGGATACGGAAAAAGAGGCGGGCCAGTGCGGACTCGGTCAACCGTGCTTCGAAGTCGATGGACTCCGCATTGAAGCTGGAGCGCAGTTCATCCTGGATGCGCAGGCGGACCGAGGTGTTGTACCGGTCCCGCGGCAGGAAGACCAGCGCGGACATGAACCTGCCGTAAACATCGGGACGGAGGAACAGCCGGGTGCGGCGGCGTTCCTGCAGCCGCAGTATGCTCTGGGCAGTCTCCAGCAGTGTTTCCACGTCAATCTGGAAGAGCTCATCCCGCGGATAGGTCTCCAGGATGGACAGCAGATCCTTTCCTGAATGCGAGTCGGCAGGAAAACCTGCACGGCGCATGACTTCGCGAACCTTGTCCCGCACGATCGGCACGTTGCGCACCGAACCGGTGTAGGCGCCCGTGGAGAAAAGCCCAATGAACCTGCGCTCACCGTTGACGTTCCCCTGCGCGTCGAATCGCTTGACACCGATGTAGTCCAGGTAAGCGGCACGGTGAACGGTGGAACGCGAATTGGCCTTGGTAATCACCAGCGCACGCTTTTCCCGTGCCTTGGCCCGGCCTGCACTGGTCAGGTGCTGAACGCGGCGGGCGCCCGAGGAGCGGCTCAGCAGCCCCAGGCCCTTATCTTCGCTGACCTGCAGCAGGTCCTCGCCGTTTTCGGTGATCAGGTCATACTCCCGGTAGCCCAGGAAGGTGAAGTTGCCGTTGTCCAGCCAGGAGAGCAGCTCGCGGGCCTGCTGAAGATCGGGAATGTTGCCTGCGTTGCCGGCAGCTTCCAGAGAGCGGGAAACTTCATGGACTTTCGCGCGCATTGCCGGCCAGTCAGTGACGGCCAGCCGCACGTCCTCGAGGACCTTCCGGAGTCCTTCAATAAGCTCGGTGCGCTGCGCTTCGTCGCTCACGCGTCCAATTTCGACGGCGATCCAGGACTCTACCCGGGTGGTCTCGTCCTGGCTGCCCAGCAGGCTGGAAAGGTTGGGCAGGGCTGCGGTGTCTCCGCTGGAAACACCGGCGGCCGAAGGAACGCGGTGCACTGACTGCAGCTCGCCGGTCTCACGGTCACGGCTGGCCAAAAAGGTTGGGTGCACCACGAGCCGGATGGCAGCATTGCGGCGCACCACTTCAGCGGTCACGGAATCCACGAGGAACGGCATGTCATCAGTAACGATCAGGATGATGCTGGAATCATCCTGATCAAACATGTCCACAGACGCCTGGCCCTCCGGCCGCACGGCGCCCAGCGCCCGGTGGCGTTGGGCTCTTTCCTGCAGTGCCGACGGCGGATATCCGTCTGCGTCTTCCCCCGCCAGATGTTCGTAGTAGTTCCCTATGAATTCGTCCAGGGAATCGTCGGTACCTGGTAGATCCGGAATACGGGATCCAGACGACATGTAATACGCCTCCGTTGTAGCCTTCTTTGCGACCCGCTTCTTTGCGGATGGCCTTACCCGAGCCTATCCCGCAAGAAAGAAAAGGTCACTTTGCCGCGGCCGCCGCCTTCCTGGCACGCCGCCGAGTGGAGACCCGCACGTTGGCGAGCGCTGCTATCGCGTGTCGCAGCGGCGATGAGGGCGCCGTTTCCAGCAGCGCCGATCCCGCCAGCAGCGCCGCATCAACCGTGGCGAACTCTGCCGGGAGGAAAGCCGTCACAGGGGTTCCCGGGCCGAAGCGTTCCCAGGCATCACGCAGCTGCCGCTCGGGGGAACGCCCCACGGAGGAAGCACGGACCTTGTTCAGCACGACCTTTGGGGCCGCCCCGGGGACAGCGGATTCCAATTCGGTGAGTGCCCGGACGAGCCGGGGCACCCCCACTGAATCCGCTGAACCGACGGCAAAGACGGTGTCAGCAAGTTCAAGGGCCCGCAGCGTGGCGCCGTTCCGCCGCGGGGCCATGGTGTCGAAGCTCAGCTCTTCATCGGCCTCCAAGCTGAACCCGCAGTCGATGACGATCAGATCCATTGCCTTTCGTGCCTGTTCCACCACCAGGCCCAGCGCCGTGGGGCGCAGCTCGATCCAGCGGTCAGACCGGGTGATGCCCGTAAGCACCAGCAGCCGCTCCCCCTTCATCGACACACTGAGGGTGCTGCGGAGCAGGGAATCAACATCCAGAAGTCCCTGATCCGCTAAACGGCAGGCCTGGGCCACCCCTGCGGATTCATCAAGAAGGCCAAGGTGTGCGGCAACAGAGGAACCGTAGGTATCCGCATCAATCAGGAGCACGGTTTTGCCTGCCGCCGCGGCCTCCGCTGCCAAGTTGACGGCAAGCATGGTCCTGCCCGGTGCTCCCGCCGGACCCCAAACTGCAATCACCGAACCGTCCACGCGGCCGCCGCCGGGCACGCTTTCCTGTCCGTCTTCCCAGTTGTTCCCTGCCGCGCGGTATCCCGGTGCCCGTTCCGCCGTCCCCGTGCTGCGGCTCCGCCCGCCGTCGGCTTCCACCGCCCAGGTGTCCAAAGCTGCCGCCGGATCGGCCGGAACGGAAGAACCGCCGCCGGCTTTCATCCGGTCCACTGCATCCGCGACGAGGTCAGAGAGCATCTCGGGCGCCGAGCCCCTTGGTGCATGGACGATGTTCAGTGCGTCAAGGCGGCGCAGGGCACCCTCCTCATCTGCCAGCACCAGCAGTGCCACACCCGATGCCGCCAGCCGCTCTGCCAGTGCCGCAGTGACTTCTCCGGCGTCGTCGGACACGATGGCTGCCCGCGCTATCCCGCTCTGGCACGCTGCAATCAGTTCGGGCAGCTCGGCGCAGCGGCGCACCACGGTGACCGGCCCGTGCAGCCGTTCCAGGTCCTGCACAAGGTTCCCGACGCCGCTGCCCACCGTCACGACGGGAATATTCATGACCCGGCAGCCGGGTTGAGGACCACCGAAATCTTGGCGCCATTGGACTGGGCGCTGAGCAGCGACGGGAGGTCGTCATCCTCTACGAGAACCAGTATCTGCATGGCGCGGTTGGCTCCCAGTACGGATTCGTCAACGCTGAGCTCGGAGATTTCTGCTGCCGTCAGGATCTGCTTGGGCTCTTTGAATCCGTTTCGTTCATCCGGCATGGAAACCCACACATCGACCCGCGACCCCGCCTCGGTTCCCGCCGGCAACGGATCATCAATGCGAAGGCCCACCGGCTTCCGGTCCAGCTCATCCGCTTTGCCCAGGTCCGCCCGGGAAAGCAGTTCGCCCTTCCTCAGCAGGGACGAAGCCACCATGTTTTCAGGAATGCCGTCTGCCGCCGGCAGATAGGCCCCTGAAACCTCGCCGAGCCGAACCGGTACCACCGCGAAGTCCTCTGCGGTGACCCGTGTTCCCAGCGGGATCGCCTCCTCAACGGCGAACACATCGGTGGTTTCGTCCGCTGCACCGACAAGCCCAACGACTCCTGCCGTTGAGGCAAGCACCAGCAGTATTCCCAGCAGAAGCCGGGGATCCTTCCACGACGGTTTTTTCAGACGCGGCGCGGACGCCTGCATGCTTGTTGCGAGACTCATTCTTCCCCCTGGTGGCACCGGAATCCGGGCTGCAGAGCTCCGGATTGGCAATCGGTGCCATTGTTAACCACAATTCCGTGGAAGAACACGGTGTTTCTGCGAAAAGTTCAAAGTGTGGATAACCTGCCCATCCCGGCGTTGGAGATGGGAGACTAATGGCAGCGTTCTGGAAAAGGAACACGCGCCCGAGGAATACAGAGGTAGAAACGTGGATGAAAAGAGGTTCCTGACACTGGCTGATGTCGGTGAGGTGCTGAACATATCCTCGTCACAGACGTACGCCCTGGTGCGTTCCGGAGAGTTGCCGGCCATCCAGATCGGAGGACGGGGCCAGTGGCGGGTGGAATCACGGGTCCTCGAAGAATTCATTGCCGACGCGTACCGCCGTTCGGCTTCCGGTCTTCGCGAGGAAGCGTCCCAGGGTCAGGCTGCCAAGCAGTAGCCCTTACGAAGAGACGACGGCGACCGATTGCAGGGGCACTACGTAAACGCCCCGCACGTTTTCCTGCCTGCGCGCTTCTCCGCGGGGTATTAGCGACAGCTCAAAAAAGTCCTTGCCCACCCGGTCCACGCTGCCGTCCAAGGCTGCAGCCGGCGGCTGTCCTGCCGGATAGACCCGTACCGACGCACGGTCCCGGGACAATCCCCTGAGCGCGGATGCGAGACCTAACCGGGGCACGGGTGCCCCGGAGGTGGAGAAACGATCCATTCCAGCGATGAACACCGTGTGAGCGAGGGCAATGACGGACGATCGTCCGCCGCCTTCCAGGACCAGCCAACCGCGGCCCACGTGGCTCAGTACTCCCTGAAAGGATCCGGGAAGCCCAAGATCCACTTTCAGCGGCCTGCCCATCTGGCTTTGCAGCCGTCCCGACAGCTCCATTCCGGCAAAGTCCGTCCGGAGCCGTTCCGAAACCTCGGATTCCTGGACAGCATCCCGGGCGGAAGCCAGTTGGGCCTCCATGTCGGCAAAAAGGGCATCCCATCGCATGTGCACAGGCTAACGGCTCTCATCGATGTCACCCAGTGCAGAGCGCGACAAACATTCTCCAAATCACCCTAGACACACTGCTTCCGGACCTGTAGACAAGTCCCACCAAACGAAGTTACTGAGTTCAAACCGCATCAAACAACACCAAATGACATCAAACAACATCGGATAGCGGCTGACCTGGTCATCCAACGGGTCAGCGACGGCGGAAGGAAGGCAGCTGTGCGCAACCATGGAAAGGACCTGCTCACTTTTGCCGCCGTCGGGGCTGCGGCAGCAATTCTGATCTGGGCTGGACTGGCAACCCGGCCGGACCCGGCAACTCTGTTCAGGGGTTCCGTTTCCTCCCTGCAGGACGCCGCCGGATTCGCCGCCGCCGCCTTCGGCCTCGTCGTCGCCCTGTGGTGGAGTCTGGGAATGATCCTGGCTGTGGTATCCGCAGTACTGCACAAGGCGGGGCACGCGGCAGCCGCAGCCGCCGCGGGGGCCCTGGCCCCCTCGTTTATGAAACGGCTGGCCGCAGCCGCGATCGGGCTGAACCTCGTTTCCGGGATGGGAGCAGCCGCTGCCGCTGAATCCTTCGCTCCCGCCAGCCCGCCGCAAAGCATCTCCGCACTGCAGCGGCCGGGTGACGCTGCGGTTCATCCACAGTGGGAACCAACCGCGCAGCTGCGCGCAGGAACGGACCCTCAGCAACCGGCGGACGGTTTGAGTGCTGCAGCGGAGGCAGACCAGAGCGGCGAGCCGCCCTCTGCGCACTGGAAGCCGCGAACTGCGCCGTCCGCAGAGAACGTTTTTATCCGTCCGGGCCGGTCTGACGCCCCGGAGCAGGCCGTAGTCCAGGTGGGCGATTCGCTGTGGAGCCTGGCCGCGGCCCAGCTAGGCCCTCTCGCCACTGACACCCAGATCGCTGCCCATTGGCCCCGCTGGTACGAGCTCAACCGGACGATCATCGGTGATCATCCTGACCTGATTCTTCCCGGTCAAATTTTGGAAGTTCCGGAAGTCCCGGAAGTTCCCCGGCAGTAACAAGCGCGGTTGCGTGAACCACCAGTTTCTACGTACATCCAATCACTGCCGCTCCGTGGAGCAGCCTGCAGGAAAGGACAGTTCCATGACCACCGTGATCACGTTTCCCGTCCAAGAAGAAGCCGGCGAACTGGCTGCCGCTTCCGGCGCGCCCCGTCCGCTCACCGTCCACCGAATTCCCGTTACCGGCTATGCGCCGCTGGGTGCGCCTCCGGTCAAGCTGCGTCCGCGCCCCGCCGCGCAGCCTGACTGCTCCGAGGCAGTGCCGGCTCCGGAACCCTTGGAGCAGCAGCATTGGCACAGCGACCCGGTTGATGACGCACGGGTGGACGCGATCGCACGATCCGTCACCCAGGCCGCGCTGGAAGTGCTTGGCGGAACCCGTCCGCTGCAGCAAATGGTTCGCTGGCTGGATCCGGAAAGTTACGAACGGCTTCAGCTGCGGGCTAACCTCGTTCGCAGCAGGGAAGCGGCGCTTGCGGGCCGCAGGAACACCCGGGGAGGAACCCCCGCTCCCGCGCCGCTGCGCCTGCACCGGCAGGTTGTGATCCGCTGCTGCCGGCTATGCCCTGTTTCGGAGGGGGTCTACGAAGCATCTGTCGTAGCGGCAGAACAAAACAGAGTCCGCGCCGCGGCTCTGCGTATAGAGCTGCGGCGCGGACTCTGGAAGATCACCGTCCTGGAGATCGCCTAAGCGGCCCGCCGGAGGTTTTCGGACCTATTTGCGGCGCTTGTTCTTCTTCGGGGCGGAGTTTCCGCCCTTCCGCGACTGGCCTTCCGGCTTCCCCGGCTTGTCCGAGGTGGCCCGCTCCACGCGGGTTTCCACTCCGCCCTCGCTGTTCGGGGCTGAGAACTGCAGACTGGCGGGGCGCTGCGGAGCCTCCAGCCCGGCGGCGGTGATGGTCGGCTGGCCAACCACTGACCGCCCATCCTTCAGCCCGGCCAGCGCTGCGGGAACGTCCGCTGACGGCTGGTTGACCTTCACCTCGGCATTGAACAGGTATCCGATGCTCTCCTCCCGGATCGCTTCGGTCATCGTCTGGAACATGACAAACCCTTCGCGCTGGTATTCCACCAGTGGATCACGCTGGGCCATCGCCCGCAGGCCAATGCCTTCCTTCAGGTAGTCCATCTCGTAGAGATGTTCCTGCCACTTGCGCCCAATTACCGACAGGACCACCCGGCGTTCCAGTTCACGCATCGCCGGTGCGCCCAATGCCTCTTCCCGCGCCTGGTAGGCGAGCCTGGCGTCGGAGAGAATCTCTTCCTGCAGGAACTCGCGGGTGACCTTGGAGCGTCCGCCGGCTTCCTCAATGACCTCGTCAATGGTCAGTCCGACCGGGTAGAGGGTCTTGAGGTTGGTCCACAGCTGCTCGTAGTCCCAATCGTCGCCGTGCCCTTCGGCAGTGGCTTCGTTGACGATCGAAGTCACGACATCCTCCAGGAAGAATCCGATTTTCTCCTGCAGGTCATCGCCCTCCAGGATCCGGCGGCGGTCGCCGTAAATGGCTTCGCGCTGGCGGTTGAGGACGTCGTCGTACTTCAGGACGTTCTTGCGCTGCTCGGCGTTGCGTCCCTCGACCTGTCCCTGGGCGTTCTGGATGGCTTTGGAAACCAGCTTGGACTCGAGTGCGACGTCGTCGGGCATCGAGGAACTGTTCATGATGCGTTCCGCGGCACCGGAGTTGAACAGGCGCATCAGGTCATCAGTGAGCGAAAGGTAGAAGCGTGACTCCCCCGGGTCTCCCTGGCGGCCGGAACGTCCGCGCAGCTGGTTGTCGATGCGCCGGGACTCGTGCCGCTCGGTGCCGAGCACGTACAGGCCCCCGAGGTCGATGACTTCCTGCTGCTCGGTTGCCACGGCTTCCCGCGCCTTTTCGAGGGCGTCAGGCCAGGCGGCTTCGTATTCGTCCGGATTCTCATTCGGATCCAGTCCGCGCCGTTCCAGCTCGGCGATGGCATTGAACTCAGCGTTTCCGCCAAGCATGATGTCGGTGCCTCGGCCGGCCATGTTGGTCGCTACGGTGACGGCGCCCTTGCGTCCGGCCTGTGCCACAATTGCGGCTTCACGCGCATGGTTCTTGGCGTTGAGGACCTCATGGCGGATGCCTGCCTTGGCCAGCTGCTTGGAGAGGTATTCGCTCTTCTCCACGCTCGTGGTACCCACCAGCACGGGCTGGCCCGCGGCATGGCGCTCGGCAATGTCCTGGACAACGGCGTCGAACTTGGCGATTTCGTTCTTGTAGATCAGGTCCGACTGGTCGATGCGGGACATCGGTTTGTTGGTCGGGATGGGCACCACGCCCAACTTGTAGGTGCTCATGAACTCGGCGGCTTCGGTCTCGGCCGTGCCGGTCATGCCTGCGAGCTTTTCGTAAAGCCGGAAGTAGTTCTGGAGCGTCACCGTGGCCAGTGTCTGATTCTCGGCCTTGATGGCCACGCCTTCTTTGGCCTCAATGGCCTGGTGCATGCCTTCGTTGTAGCGGCGGCCCGCGAGGATACGCCCGGTGTGCTCATCAACGATCATCACCTCACCGTTGAGGACCACGTAGTCCTTGTCCCGCTTGAACAGTTCCTTCGCCTTGATGGCGTTGTTCAGGAAACCGATCAGGGGCGTGTTGGCGGACTCGTACAAGTTGGAAATCCCGAGGTAATCCTCGACCTTCTCAATGCCGGCTTCGAGCACACCAACCGTGCGCTTCTTTTCATCCACCTCATAGTCGGTGTCCAGCTTCAGCCGCTGCACCACCTTGGAGAACTCGGTGTACCAGCGGTTGACGTCACCGCTCGCTGCACCGGAGATGATCAGCGGTGTGCGGGCCTCATCAATGAGGATGGAGTCAACTTCGTCGACGATGGCGAAGTGATGGCCGCGCTGAACCAGCTCGGCAGCGCTCCAGGCCATGTTGTCGCGCAGATAGTCGAAGCCAAACTCATTGTTGGTTCCGTAGGTGATGTCCGCGTTGTACTGCTCGCGGCGGGTGGCCGGGTCCTGGTTGGACAGGATGCAGCCGCTGGTCATGCCCAGGAAACGGAAGACACGGCCCATCAGGTCCGACTGGTACTCGGCCAGATAGTCGTTGACAGTCACAATGTGGACACCGCGGCCGGTCAGGGCGTTCAGGTAGGCAGGCGCCGTTGCCACGAGGGTTTTACCCTCACCGGTCTTCATTTCGGCAATGTTGCCCAGGTGCAGTGCAGCACCACCCATCATCTGGACATCGAAGTGGCGCATTCCCAAGGTCCGGCCCGCGGCTTCGCGCACCGCGGCGAAAGCCTCCGGGAGCAGATCGTCCAGACTCTCTCCGTCGGCGTACCGCTCCTTGAAGCGTTCTGTCTCCCCCCGGAGTTCGGCGTCGGACATGCCCCTGTACTCGTCCTCGAGCACGTTGATCGCATCGGCGTAGTTGCGCAGCGTCTTCAGCGTCTTCTTATCGCCTGTACGAAGAACCCGTTCGAGTAGTGATGCCACTGATTTGCTCCCAATCTAGTGTTGCCTAATTCTGGCGTCCCCAGTCTACGTGAGAGACGTTTGGCAAGGTGCCGGAATTCCCGCAGCGGGGCTATTCCCGGCATACTGCCAGTTTCAGTTCCTCCGCAAGATTCCCCAACGGTTTTACAATAACGTCCTCAAGCCCCAGCCAATCTGCCATCATACGTAGTTCCGCGGCAAGCTCAACGGCAGTGTGGGCCGGTGCGTCCGGTTCCCGGTGGGCAGCCTGCACCAGCAGGACCCTTCTCCCCCGGTCCGCCTTCAGATCCACCCGGGCCGCGATTTGCTCTCCCAGCAGGAACGGCAGCACATAGTAGCCGTACCGGCGCTTGGGCAGCGGGGTGTAGATCTCCAGCCGGTAGCGGAAGCCAAAGAGCGCCTCGAGCCGTTTCCGTTCAAACACCAGGGAATCGAAGGGACTCAGAAGGGCACGGGCTGCGGAGCGGCGCGGAATGGCGGTGTCTGCATGCAGGTAGGCCGGCGTTTTCCAGCCCGCCACTTGCACCGGGTGCAGTGTCCCAGACCGGACAAGGTCAGCGACGGCGGTGGCGGTGGCGCGCTGCGGAAGCCGGAAATAATCGGCGAAACAGCGCACGGAGCCCACGCCGTGCGCCTGGGCCGCGAGCTCGGTCAGACGCAGCACCGCTTCCTGCGGATCGGAGGCTTCCAGCGCAGCTTCTCCTGCGGGATGCACGCAGGCCGTGGGAGCGTACTGCCGCTCGAACTGCTGCGTACGCCCGGCGGAGCTGATGGTTCCGGCCGCGAAAAGGTCCTCCAGCACCCGCTTGGACGCGCTCCAGTTCCAGCCCCAGTTGCCGGAGTCCTTGGCTTTCCCTCCGTCGAGCCTGAGTGCAATCTCCCTGGAGGTCAGAGGCGGACCGCCGTCGAGGACCGCCATAATTTCTTCGCTGAGCCTGTTCCGAACCTCGGCGGGAAGAGAGTGCGCCGTCATCCAAACGCGCCGCTGGACCGCCCGCAGATCCGCGAAAAGTTCGGGGCGGATATAGCTGGCCTCGTGGGCCCAATACTCCACCATCCGTCGCGGCGCCCGGGAGGCCAGTCTGTCGGGGATGGCGGTGTCATAGGGACCAAGCCGTGAGAAAAGGGGTAGATAGTGGCTTCGGGAAAGGACGTTCACTGAGTCGATCTGCAGCAGCTGCAGCCTCTGCAGCGTCCGCTCAACCGATCTGCCGGCAGGGTTTTCCGGCCGCCGCCTGACCAGCCCCTGCGCCCCAAGCGCTGCCAGCCGCGCCTGCCTGAGCGTGAGGGTGGTTTTCATACGCCCCATCCTAGGTCCATGGCGGGAACCTGCTGCCGGCAGCAAAAGACCCCCGGGCCGGTGGACCGTCAAAACGTCCAGCTGCTCCGGAGGCCTTTTGCTGCATTACGGTGGTGAGCGCCTGTCAGGCGCTCACCACGTCAGGCGGTCTTGGCAGACCCGGCAGACGCGCGGTAAGGCCGAATTTCTTCCTTGATGTCCTCAGCGCCCTCCGCGCACCGGGAATCGAGCGTAATCACGCCGTAGGTCCAGCCGCGGCGCCGGTACACGACCGAAGGTGCTCCGGTGGCGGAATCCACGAAGAGATAGAAATCGTGGCCGACCAGCTCCATGTTGTCCACGGCATCGTCAAGGCTCATGGGGGCACCCGGGAAAACCTTGCGCCGGATCAATACAGGGCAGTCATCCGCGGCTTCCGCGGCATCGTTCTCTTCGGTCACGGCATCGGCCGAAGCTTCAGCCTCAGCGGCGGTTTTTTCCAGCTGAACATGGAGCGGTTCGCTGGTGCTGACCGTGTCCAGGTCTGCGGTAGCAATCCTTACTGCTACCGGGGTATGGCGGCCATGATGGACCTTGCGGCGGTCGCTGGCCCTGCGCAGGCGTTCAAGGAGCTTGGCATAGGCAAGGTCAAAGGCTGCGAATTTGTCCCCGGAGGTGGCTTCGGCCCGTACCACGGGTCCCCGGCCCACAACGGTCAATTCCACGGTGAGAGAGCTGTCGGCCTCACGGACGTTGGGCTGCTTGGTAACGCGCGCATCAACACGCTGGACCTTGTTCGCCAGGTTTTCCACCTTGGCGATTCGTTCTTCGGCATACTCCCGGAACCGGTCGGATACTGCAACGTTGCGTCCGCTGATCATGAATTCCATGGTGCCCTCCAATAGATTTCGGTGACACAGCAACGGCCGCTGCCAAAACCCTTGCGACCGCTGCCGCAGGACAGCTCCGCTTCTTGAAGCTGTCCATACCAACACGTTAGATCACTGCCGGACGTTATTCACCTCCGGACATTCCGATTACCTAAGACGCCGGAAACTGGATTAGGATCCTCCCCTGTGTTAGATGCGTCACATGAGGGTGGTGTGGTTGCAGCCAGTACAACAGCGCCCTCAACCCGCGCTCCAGCAGCCCTTAGCGCACGAGTGGCTTCCGCTATGGTTGCCCCGGTAGTCAGGACGTCATCAACTACCAGGCATCGTGTTCCGGCCAGCGACCCCTTCTCCCCGGCCGTCATAGTCCCGTAAACATTTCTGCGGCGCCCGCTGCGTCCCAGTGTCTTTTGGCTTCGCACCCCGCCGGCAGCCGCAGCCGGGGCGGAGGGACGCACAAGGTCCCGTGGACGCCGTCCTCTGAATCTGACCAAAGGTTCCAGGGCTGTTCCGGCCGGTAGGAGACTCTTGGATTGGAGAGTGGAGAGGAGCATGCCAAGCGGGTTGTAGCCCCGCCGGCGGCGCGCACGCCCCGTTGCGGGGACCGGGACCAGGACGATCTCGGTGTTATCACCGCCCATCAGGCCGCCGACGTCGGCCGCGGCTTGATGCAGTGCACCGGCGAGCATCGGACGCAGCACATCCGCGAGATCAGTATGGCCGTGATTCTTATAGGCAAGGAGCACTCTCGCCAGGCTGCCGGCATAGCGGCCGGCAGCGATGACGGGCAGCAGCGCCGGCTCATCGGCCTCCAACCCCTGGGCGCTGTCCGCCGAGTTTTCCCTGCCGGGCAGCAGTTCCGCTGCGTCCTGTGCATAGTAGGGGCGCGTTCCGCTGCGCCGGACCACGCGGCGGCAGCCGGGGCAGAGTGAACAATCCGCGGTTTCGCAGACCACGCAGGACGTTGGCAGGAGCACCGCCAGGAGGTCTGCCCACGCGGCTCCAACCGAGGCTGCCCATGGTTGAAGCCGCCACCGGTCCACACGGCGGGCCAGGTCCGAAAAGCAGGAAAACGCGCTCATCCGCCCAGCATCCGCCTGGATCTGCGCCGAAGCTGGGCGAAACGGCCGGCAGTGGATAAGCGGCACGGGCGCCGGCCTGTGCAGGAGCGCCTACCCCGGGAACGCCGGGTCCAGCAGCCCCTCCCCCACCTCGTACCAGCTGTTACCCATGCGTTTGTACATTGCAGCTTGGGTTTGTACGTAGATTTCCTGCTCACCCTTGCCGACGCTCAGACCGGTAATCCCGGTCAGACCGGCCAGAGGCTCGGGATCCGCACCGAGCCTGAGGATCAGCGGAGTCACCTGGCCTTCGGCAGAGGTCTTCAGGACTGCAATGGCATCCTCGGAGACCCACTTGGCGCGGTCCACCGGCTGTGTTGCCGGAATTCCCGAACCTGACTCGGTGGTAACAGCGAGTTCCAGCGGAGTCGTGAGGGTTTTCGGAACCCCTCCCGCATCCCGAACAACGCCGGCCACCAGGACGTGGCTGCTGCCGCCGGAGTTCGTGACCAGCAGCGCGCGTGCACCGTCGCGTGAGATCCGAAGCTCGGAAATGGTTGCCTCGTCCAGCCACGGAACGGACAGCGTCAGGATTTGGTCTGCGTCGCCGCCCGGCGGCAGGGCCAGGATTCGAGCGGCCGTTCCGGCGTTCGAGGCAGTCCAGGTCCACTTTTCAGGATCAATGCTGGGCGCGGTCAGGGACGCGCCGTCGGCCGCTTTTCGCACCTCCTGATTGGGCCCCGTCAGGAACAACGAGGTCCGGTCGGCGTTGAGGAACGCAATGGTGGCCAGGTCCAATGACAGGGCCGGATCCCGGGGACCATACTCCGCCACGCTCGGGATGCCCTCGATGGCCTGTGGTTCCACTCCCTTGAAGTAGGCCAGTTCGTTCTCGTAAACGGCTATCTGTGTGCTTCCCGCTTCGGGGTCCGCCACGGCCTCCACCAGGGCGCCGCTTTCCTTGCCGAGATCCACATCCCGCTGGTTGACGGTCATGCTGACAGTATTCACGTTGTTGAGGTGGGTCAGGTTCTGCTGCAGCTGCAGGGCCATCTGCTGCCGGTTCAGGTCGCTGGAATCCTGCAGGACGTCCGCGGAAAGATCCACGGTGGCCACCCCGGAGACCACAGGCACAGCATCCCGGGCAAGCGCGGTGCCCGCCGGGAATGCGCTGCTTACGGCCCCCTGAAGGTAGGGAGCCGGGCCCTCGAGCATTGCTTTGACCACATTGGCGGCGATTCCGGATTTCTGCACGAACCAGCGCGTGTCCGGCACCCAGAACTCAAAGTTGCTCGAATAGAAGTACAGGTTGTGGGAAAGGAACAGCCAGGAAAAATTGACTTCGGACATCATGATGCCGTGCGGAATGGCGCTGATGCGCCATTGCCCGTCCACCTGCTCCATGGAGGCGGAGAGGGTTTCCGTGGTGCCTGATGCCTTGTCGGTGCGGATTCCCCGGGCATCGAGGGCGCCCACCACTTCGAGCTGAATGGAGTAGGTGTTGCCGTCCCGCGCCGCCACAATGTTGGGATCCGCGCCGTAGATCAGCACACGGTCGGTGGGGTTCCAGGTGTCGGCGAGGCTGTCGGTGAGGAACTCGCGGGCAACACTGTAGTCGTCTGCGGCCCCCGTTCCCGCAGTGATGAAGCCCTGCAGGATTTCTTCCGGCGTTTCTCCCCCGCCTTGGCCGGGGCCGCGCGGAGCCACGGCAAAGGTGTCTACCAGCGAACTGCCGTCACTGTCCGCAGAGGCTGTTCCCACCGGGCCTGTGGTGGGAATGGACGAGCATCCGGACAGCACAGCCAGTACCAGTGCTGCCATCAGGATCAGGCGTGCGAACGGCCGCTGGCGGGCCGGACTGTTACCCTTCATCGTTCATCTCCTGTGTGACAGGTGCAGGTGCGGCCAGTGCCCTGGTCCCGGAGGCGCCGTCGTACGGCGACAGCGGCACCGGGAAATCGGAGAACGGAACTCCGTGCCGGCGGGGCAGCGTGAGACGGAAACAGGCTCCGTCTCCGGGTCGCCCCCATGCTTGAAGCAGGCCGCCGTGCAGCAGCGCGTCCTCGACGGCGATGGAGAGGCCAAGTCCGCTGCCGCCCGTGGTCCGGGCACGGGCCGGATCGGCACGCCAGAAACGGTCGAACACCCGGGAGGCTTCGTCGTCGGTCATGCCAATGCCGTGGTCGCGGACGGCAACCGCGACGGCGTCAACGTTGGAGCCGATGGCAATCTCGATGGGCTGCCCCTCGCCGTGTTCCAGGGCATTGACCACCAGGTTGCGGATGATCCGCTCGATCCGCCGCGGATCAGCGTCCACCATGCAGCTGACTTCCTTCGAGACCACCGTGATTTCGGACCCGATGTTCAGGGCCAGCGGTTCCGTGGCGTCGATGACGTCGCGCACCACGGTGAAAATGTCGGTGGGTTCCAGATCCGGTGACGCGGCACCGGCGTCGAACCGGGAAATCTCCAGCAGGTCCGCCAGCAGCGCCTGGAAGCGCTCGACCTGGTGGTAAAGCAGTTCTGTGGACCGTTTGCTGATCGGATCGAAGCCGTCCCGCGCGTCGTAGAGCACTTCGGCAGCCATCCGCACCGTGGTCAGCGGGGTGCGCAGTTCGTGGGAAACATCGGAAACGAAGACCTGCTGCATGCGTGAGAGCTGGGCCAGCTGGGTGATCTGGTCCTGGAGGGTGGCGGCCATGCGGTTGAAGGACGCAGCCAAACGCGCCACGTCATCCTCGCCCTTGACCACCATGCGTTCCTGCAGCTCACCGTTTGCCAGTTTCTCAGACACCGCCGCGGCGTCACCGACGGCGCCCACACCGGCCTTGGTGACCAGCCATGCGATGGTTCCGATGATGACCATGAGCAGCCCGCCGGCGATCCACATGATGCGGTGGATGTCATCGAGAGTGTGCTGCATGGACGACAGATCGTAAATCAGGTAGAGCGCGTACTCGGCGCTGTCCGGCGGCAGCGTGACCTTGGTGCCAAAAGCCAGGCCGGGCTCCCCATGGGAGAGCGCGAGCGGGGACCAGTGGATGGTGTCCAGGTCCTCGTTGACGTTGATGCTGCTCACGGACTCGCTCAAGGCCAGCGGAATGCTGCCGGCGGTGATGCCTTCTCCGAGCGTTTGGGAGACGAACAGGTTCTGTTCCTGGTCCGGCAGGGGCGTGAGAAGGTACAGCCGCCGTGCATCGGCGCCCTGCCCTTCCAGCAGCGACAGGGTGTTCGAGACGAGCCGTTCAGTGCCTTCACGGTCAGTTGCCGCGGTGGTCCGGAAGTTTTCCTTCGCCGAAATCAGTCCGGCTGTGGCTTCGGACTGGAACTGGTTTTGCCGCTCTTCATAAAGCGCGCCGGCAATCTGGTGGGAAAGGAAAGCACCCACGCCGCCGCAGGCAAGGGTCACCAGCAGCAGCGTGGAGACCACAGTCTTGAACAGCATGGAACGCCGCCAGAGGCGGGCAACCCGGTGGAACGTCGCTTTTCGCAAACCGTTGCGGAGACGCCGAAGCGTCCGCAGTACCACCGGCAGGATGTCATGTTTCAGGACCGCAGTCCGCGAGCGCCTAGCTCTGACCGGCTTTGTAACCGACACCACGCACCGTCAGAACTATCTCGGGTGCTTCGGGGTCGCGCTCGATCTTGGAACGAAGCCGCTGCACATGGACGTTGACCAGCCGGGTATCCGCGGCATGGCGGTAACCCCACACCTGTTCCAGCAGCATTTCGCGGGTGAAAACCTGCCAGGGTTTCCGGGCCAGGGCCACCAGGAGGTCAAATTCCAGCGGGGTCAGCGAAATGATGTCGGTGCCGCGCGTCACTACGTGTCCGGCGACGTCGATGGTGACTTCTCCGATGCTGAGCGTTTCAGGGGACTTCGTGTCGCCGGGACGCAGGCGGGCACGCACGCGGGCCACGAGCTCTGCCGGCTTGAACGGCTTCGGCACGTAGTCGTCCGCGCCCGATTCCAGGCCGCGCACAACATCGGACGTGTCAGACTTCGCAGTCAGCATGACAATGGGAACATCGGATTCACCGCGGATTTGGCGGCACACCTCGATGCCGTCAATGCCGGGCAGCATGAGGTCCAGCAGGACCAGATCCGGCTTGGAACTGCGGAAGACCTCTAGAGCCTTCGAGCCGTCCGCGCAGAAGACAGGCTCAAACCCGTCGTTGCGGAGCACAATGCCAATCATCTCGGCCAGTGCTTCGTCGTCATCCACGACCAGAATGCGTGCCTTCATATCTCCCTGTCCCCGGATGACTTCTCACACCGGTCCATCGTTGCGGTGCCGGACGAATTTCCGGCTGCCCGGTGCCTGCACCGCGCTTCAGCCCGCTGTCCGGAAAAGGTGGTTCCCCGGGTGCGTCCCGGGACACCGCGACAGCTGGCAATATCCCTATCATCCTAAGGGACGGAGTTTCCGGCTATTTCTACAGGGGCTGTCCGGACTGCTCTGGAACTATGGTGGGATAAGGCCAAACAACTCTTTTGGGGGGACACCTTGGGTCAGGACAATCACAGCGGCGGAGATCCGCGGGAGCAAAATGACGACGGCGGGATCCCCGGCATCCCGCCGGCGCCGCGTCCGGGCGGCTCCCCGGAATGGCAGCCGCCGCAGTGGAACCAGCCCCCGCAGCCGCAAAACCCGTGGAACCAGCCTCCGCAGCAGAACCAGTGGAACCAGCCGGGCACACAGTGGAACCAGCCCGGCGGCTTCCCGCCCCACCAGCCCAACCAGCCCTGGGGGTTCCCCGGCGCCCTGCCGCAGGGCGGCTGGACGCCTCCGCCCAAACCCGGCATCATTCCGCTGCGGCCTCTCGGCCTGGGCGAGCTTTTGGACGGTGCTTTCCAGGCCTGCCGGAAGAACCCTGCCGCAACGTTCGGAACGGCACTGCTGATCCAGGCCGTCATCTCACTACTGACGTACCTGTTTATCGGCAGCCTTGTGCCCGATGCCTTGTTCAGTCCGGACTTCGACGACACCGACTTTGAGTCCGTCGAGTCGAACGCTGCCTGGTCCGTGACCGGTTTGTCCCTTTTGGGTGTTATCTCCGTAGTGGGAGTCCTGCTGTTGCAGGGAGTGCTGGTGGTGCCCCTGGCGCGGTCCATCCTGAATCTCAAGACCGGTTTCGCGCAAACGTGGAGGCTTTGCCGCTCCCGGCTGCTTGCGCTGGCAGGAATGGGGCTGCTGCTGACCGTGGCCTTCGTTATCGGGCTCGCGGTTTTCGGTGTGCTGGTGGGACTGCTGGTAAGTGTCCTCGGCGCAGCGGGCGTTCCTGTCCTGATTCTGGGCTTCCTGGCCCTGATCGCCGTGTTCGTCTGGCTGGGGGTCAAGCTGGCCTTTGCTCCGGCGGCACTGGTCCTGGAACCCGCGGGGATCTTCGCGTCGCTTCGCCGTTCCTGGCAGCTGACCAACCGCAACTTCTGGCGTTCTTTCGGGATCCTTGCGCTGACGGCCATTCTGGTCTCCATCATCTCCTCGGTCATCAGCGTTCCGGTGCTCCTCATCACCAGCCTTGCCGGAGCTTTTGGCAGCGGCTCCGGCACAGATGCCGGAACAGTGGTGGCGCTGTTTGCCTTGAATGCGGCCCTCACCACCTTCTTCAGCGCCATCGGTTACGCCTTTCAGGCCGCGGTGACTTCGCTGCTGTATGTTGATCTCCGAATTCGGCGCGAGGGCTTTGACCTCACCCTGATGAAGGAGCAGGAGATTGCCGGGGTCACCCCGGATTTGGTGCCCGGACGGCACAGCGGCAAGCCCGGTGACGGCTTCGGCGGAATAACACCGCCCGGAGCGGGACCGGCACCCTACGGCGGACCTCCCGGCACGGGCTACGGCGGATGATGCTGCGGGCGGCGGGGCCGGTGCAGGGGTTTGGGGTGCGGGAGGTCCCGGTGCTTCCCGATGCGGATCAGGGTCGGGAATGGGCCGAGCAGGAATTGTCCCGGCCCGTGTACCAGGCCGCCGAGCCCACCCTGCTGGAGCGTTTCTGGCGGTGGGTGGGCAACTTCTTTACCGAGCTCCTCAACGGCATTGCCGGTTTCGATCCCACCGTTGGCGTGGTTCTCCTGGTTGTCGGGGCGGCAGCGGTGCTGGCCGCAGCGGTGTTCCTGGTCCGCCCGCGGTTGAATGCGCGGCGCCGCCGGGAGGTTTTCGACTCAGGCGAAGTCCGGATCGCAGTGGATCACCGCAGGCTCGCCGAGGAGGCAGCCGCCCGCGCTGAATGGGACACGGCGGTGACCGAACGTCTGCGTGCCATCATCCGTTCGGCCGAGGAACGTGTTGTCCTCGAGCCCCGTCCCGGCCGCACGGCTGCAGAGGCGGGACAGATCCTGGCCGGGTCTTTCCCCTCAGCCTCGGACGAAATCATCTGGCTGGCCCGGCGGTTCGACGACGTCCGGTACGGCCATCTGCCGGCCACCTCCGGTGACGCGGAGCGGGCCGGCGTTCTGGATGCTTTGCTGGAACGCCTGTCTCCCGCAGTTCCCTCCCCGGCCCGTAACACGTTGGCGGTGCCACGGTGAGCGCCCCGCACGCGGGCAGCGCACCCCCGGAAGCCGTTCCGGTACCCCCGGCAGGTCCGGACCGCAGTCCGACGCTCAGCGAAACCGTGCGGACCCGGCTGCGGGCGTGGCGACTGTGGGTCATTTTGGGCCTGGTGCTGTGCTTCGTTGTCCTCCTGGCCGTCCTCGGGGGATCCGGCGATGACGATACAGCGCTCTCCCCCGCAAACCCCGCCCCCGCCGGTGCACAGGCAGCGGCAACGATCCTGGGCAACCGGGGCGTGGACGTTCAAGCGCCGGACTCCTATCAGGAAGCCGTTAACATGCTCCAACGCCGGGGCGGGCAGTCAACGCTGTTTCTGTACGACCCCAACGGCTTCCTGGGGGCGGACCAGCTCGCGGAGTTGAACGGCCTTGCCCGTCGGCAGGTGCTGGTGGAACCCGGCTTTGTCCAGCTCACCGAGCTCGCCCCGCAGATCCGCTCCGCCGGGGTGCTGCCGGAGCAGGACACCGGTTTGGAGGCGCAGTGCGATGCTGCGGACGCCTCCGCCGCCCAAAGCATCGACGCCGGCGGTTTGGCCTACCGCGGGCCGGTCACCTGTTTCCCCGCCTCCGACGGCGGTACCGGGGCAGGATCGTACGCGGGCAACGACGACGGCAGCGTCATTGTCCTGGGCAATTCCGCACTGCTGGCCAATGAGTCCCTCGCCAACCGGGGCAATGCGGCACTGGCGCTGCGCACCCTGGGTTCCACCGAGACCCTGGTCTGGTTTTTGCCCACTGTCTCGGATGTGCCGCCCGCGGAGGCACCTGCCGATTTCCGCACGCTGCTGCCCGGATGGGTGGATCCGCTGCTGCTGTGGCTGCTCGTCGTGGCGGCACTGGCGATGCTCTGGCGCGGACGCCGGTTGGGGCCTCTGGCCGCCGAACCGATGCCCGTGGTGGTACGGTCCGCAGAGACGGCGGAAGGCCGCGCCCGGCTGTACCAGGACGCCCGTGCAACGGACCGCGCGGCCCAAACACTTCGCGCCGCCGCGCTCACCCGCCTTGCCGCCCGGCTGCGGCTGGGGCCCGGAAGCAGCACCGACACGGTGGTCCGGGCGGTCGCCGCGTCCACCGGCCGGCCTGAGGACGAGGTTAATTCACTGTTGAACGGGGCTCTGCCTGCAGGCGATGCCGCGCTTGTTCAGTGGTCACAGGATTTGCAAGCCCTAGAGGAAGAGGTCTCCGCATCATGAGCCAGCAGTACCAGCCGCAGCCCCCGGGAGCCCCGCCGTCACCCACGGCCCAGGTCGGTGCCAAAATAATCAGGACCGGGGAAGCGCCGGGAGCCGGAGTTGCGGAGCAGGCCGCTTCCTCAGGGCCGGACGCCGGCCGGGATGTTGACCCGGGCACCGATCCGGTCCGCCAGGCCCTGCTTGACGTCCGCAGGGAAGTGGCCAAGGCCGTAGTGGGCCAGGATGCCGCGGTGACGGGGCTGATCATTGCGCTGCTGGCGCGGGGGCATGTGCTCCTGGAGGGGGTTCCGGGCGTCGCAAAAACTCTGCTGGTGCGTTCCCTCTCCGCCGCCCTGTCCCTGGATACCAAGCGGGTGCAGTTCACCCCTGACCTCATGCCCGGAGATGTCACCGGCTCGCTGATCTATGACGGCCGCACTTCGGAATTCTCCTTCCGGGAAGGACCTGTTTTCACCAACATCCTGCTGGCGGACGAAATCAACCGCACCCCGCCCAAGACCCAGGCATCGCTGTTGGAAGCCATGGAGGAGCGGCAGGTGTCAGTGGACGGAGTGTCTCGTCCGCTGCCCGATCCGTTCATTGTGGCGGCCACCTCCAATCCCGTGGAGTACGAGGGCACGTATTCCCTGCCGGAGGCCCAGCTGGACCGGTTCCTGCTCAAGCTGACCATGGACCTGCCCGGGCGGGACGACGAAATTGAGATCATCCGCCGGCACAGCGGCGGTTTCGATCCCCGGAACCTTGGTGCCGCCGGAGTCCGTCCCGTTGCCTCTGCTGCCGATCTGGAGTCAGCCAGACGCGCCGTCGCCGAGGTGGAGGTCTCCCCCGAAGTCCTCGGCTACATCGTGGACCTGGTCCGGGCAACCCGGAGTGCGCCGTCGTTCCAGCTTGGTGTCTCCCCGCGCGGCGCCACGGCACTGCTGAACACTTCCCGCGCCTGGGCCTGGCTCTCGGGGCGGCCCTTCGTCACGCCGGACGACGTCCAGGCACTCACATTGCCGGCGCTGCGGCACCGGGTGTCGCTGCGCCCGGAGGCACAGATGGACGGTGTCTTAGTCGACGGCGTGCTGGGCAGCATCCTGGCCACCGTTCCGGTACCGCGCTAGGTCGCCGGTCTCTGATGGCGATCTCCGGCCGGCTGGTCTTCCTTGCCGCAGCGGGTTCCGTGGCGGTCCTGCTCTTTCCGGGCGCTGCCTCGATCACGCTGTGGCTGGTGTTTTTGTGCGCCGCTGTCGGCGTTGATCTGGTGGCGGCTGCATCGCCGCGCTCGCTCACCCTGGAGCGCACCGTTCCGGGAAGCGTTCGGCTGACCGAGCCTGCCGCCGCGGTCCTGACTGTCCGCAACACCGGCACCCGTACCCTTCGCGGCAGCTTCCGGGACGGCTGGCAGCCTTCGGCCGGTGCCCTGGACCCTGTGCAGCGGATGCAGATACCCGCGCATGAAGCCCGCCGCTTTGAGGTGCGGCTCCTTCCGGAGCGCCGGGGTGACCTGCACAGTGAATCCGTCACTGTACGCAGCTTCGGTCCGCTGGGTCTGGCCGCCCGCCAGCGCACCCTGCCGTGCCCCGCAGTGCTGCGGGTTCTCCCCCCGTTCCACGCCAAACGTCACCTGCCGTCGAAACTGCGGCGGCTGCGGGAGCTGGACGGCAACACCACGGTGCAGATGCGGGGTGCAGGAACGGAATTCGATTCCCTGCGTGACTATGTGCGCGGGGACGATGTCCGGTCCATCGATTGGCGTGCCACGGCCCGCCGGCGGGACACCGTGGTGCGGACCTGGCGTCCGGAGCGTGACCGGCGCGTGGTGCTGCTGCTGGATACTTCCCGCACGTCGGCTGCCCGGATTGGCGATGAACCGCGGCTGGACACCGGCATCGAAGCCGCCCTGCTGCTGGCCATGCTGGCCTCCGGCGGTGCCGACCGGGTGGACTTCCTGGCCTTTGACCGGCGGATCCGGGCACGTGTCCAGTCCGGGGGAAAGGGCAACCTCCTGCACCGCCTCGTTTCGGCGATTGCCCCGCTGGACGCCGAGCTGATTGAAGCTGACTTTTCCCTGGTGCCCGGTGCCGTCCAATCCGTCTCCACCCGCCGTTCGCTGGTGGTGCTGATAACTGCCCTGGATTCCGGCGCACTCGAAGAAGGGCTGCTGCCGGTGCTGCCGCAGCTGCTGGACAAGCATGTGGTGGTGGTTGCCTCGGTCCGGGACCCGGAGCTGGAGGAACTGCGGCGGCAGCGGACAACGGCCACCGAGGTGTTCCGCGCAGCAGCGGCGGAGCGTGCCCTTCTGGACCGGGCAGCGGTCAGCGCCCAGCTGCGGTCCATGGGTGCCGAGGTGGTTGACGAAACCCCGCACGAGTTGCCGCCCAAGCTCGCGGACCTCTATATCCGGCTCAAAGCTTCCGGAAGGCTCTAGATCATGGCTCCAGCCGAACCAGCAGCGGTTCCCCGCTCCGTTTACCGCCAGGTCCTCGGATCGGACTTCGAGCGGCTCCAGCCCGCGCTGCAGGAGTACTTCTCAGCAGCGGCCGGCGGCGGCGTGTACGGCGAGGGAGAGGGCGTTTTCGAAACCGCCGGCTGTCCCCGGCCCTGGCTGCGGCCGCTGCTCAAACTAGTTCCGGTATCGAATGCGTTCTTCCCCGATTACGGCACCGGCATTCCCTTTACCATCCGCAACTACCCGCATCAGGATCCACAGGGCAGGCCGTCGCTGACCGCGGTGCGGACCTTCCGGTTTCCCGGCGGCAACCGGACCTTTGAGGACACCACCACGCTGACCGGTCCGGGGCATCTGACTGATTATCTGGGACGGAAACGAAATCTGGCCACTGATTTGGTGCTGTCCGTGACCGGGGAAGGGCATCTGCTCATGGATTCTCCGCGCAGCCGGCTGTTCCTGGGCCCGCTGCGGCTTCCGCTGCCTGGCTTTGCTGCTGCGGACGCACATGTGGAGCAGTGGTACGACGACGGCGAGGGCGTCTTCCGCATCCGCACGCGGGTGGTGCAGCGGCAGGTGGGTACCATCTTCGTCTACGAAGGAAGCTTCACTTACCGGCAGCAGCCCTGGGACGGCGAACTTCCGGCCGAGGCAGTGCCTTCCCGCTGGGAGCGGCGGGTATAAGAGCCGGTTAAGTTCCGGTGCCCCAGCCCTCGGCGGCCACCTGGGACAGCGCCTGCGCAGTCTGCGTGAGCCGGCTCAGGGCCTTCCGGGCGGACGACGGCGATACCTCCGCCAGCTCGGCGGCCGGTGTCAGGCGAAGCGCCGGAAGCGCGTTGGCCGACAGGCCGATTTTGGTCCACGGCCGCAGTACATCCTCCACCAGGGCTTTCACTTGGCGGGGCTCAGCGTTCCCTGCCGGTTCCGGCAGTATTCCCAGCCACAGCGACTTTCCGCTTTCGACCGCTTCCGCAATTCCTTCCCAATCCGCTCCGGTAAGCCCGGCGGCAGGCAGGGCCGCGCCGGTTGCGCCCGCCCCCAGTGCCAGGGCAAAAGGTGTCTGGGCTCCGGGGCGAAGCACCGCGGAGCGTCCGGTCTCCGGCAGGCGCAGGACGATCTGCTCAGCCCCCGCAAGGGTCAGTGCCTCCATGAGCTGGGCCCAGGCGGATGACACTTCCGTGGCCGGCACGGAGCGCAGTGTCCGGTAGCCGCTGGCCGTGGGAATGGCGCCGCCGAGAATTTCGGCGATGTCGGGCTCATCGAGCTGGACGATAATGCCGGCGTCCGGTGCGGCTGTGCGTGCACGCGCCACATAGTCCACTGCGCCTGCGGTAAGTGACTGCAGCAGTTCCCGGCGGGCTCCGGCGTCAGAGAGGGCACGTTCGCCGTTGTGCAGGTAGAGACCGGCGGCCAGGGACAACGGACCGCGCAGCGAAATCTTCAGCTGCCTGCCCGGGGATTCCTCGGCGCCCACAACATCGGCGAGGGCATTGAGATCCTGGCTCAGCAGGGAGACTGCCCTGCGGTGGTCCTTTCCGGGCCGGGGCACCAGGCGCCAACCGTGCGGCTGGAGGTCCACGGCGAGGTCCACGAGCAGTGCGGCGGTCCGCCCCAGGGCGTCGGCGCCCGGACCGCGGTGCGGCAGTTCCACCAGGAACGGAAGATGCGGCGCACCGAGCTCACCGCGGATGATTCGGGTGGCTTCCACCGGGTCATCGCCCGGCCACGAGCCTAAGGCAGTGGCCGTGACGGTGGTGGATTCCGGCTGCTTAGTGTCCGTCTGGTTAGAGTCCTGCTGCATTGCTGTTGCCGCCGTTGTGGTTGTCGGAGATCGCCTGGTGGTGCCGGATGACCTCGCTGATGATGAAGTTCAGGAACTTTTCCGCGAAGGCCGGATCCAGGTGGGCGTCCTCGGCGAGCCGGCGCAGCCGGGCAATCTGGGCCACTTCCCGTCCCGGGTCAGCAGGCGGCAGATCGTGCTCCGCTTTCAGGTACCCCACCCGCTGGGTGGCCTTGAAACGTTCCGCGAGGAGATACACCAGAGTTGCATCGATGTTGTCGATGCTGCTGCGGACAGCCAGCAGTTCCTGCATAACGTCGTCGGAAATTTTACCGGCGAGGGAACTGGCAGCGGGGTCGAACTCATCTGCGGATGTTTCAGTCATGGCTCCAGTCTAGAGTCCGGCCCGCGTGCGGCAGAGCACGTTACGCCGGCCCGCCCGGATCAGGACACCGCGGCGGGATCCCATTCCAGCGAACGTGCCGAATCGATCGTGGCCTGGCCCAGGACGCGGGTGCCCTGGTAGATAACCATGGACTGGCCCGGAGCAACGCCGCGCATCGGTTCGTTCAGCCGGACGACAAGCTCCTCGCGGACGCCGCCGTCGGCCTCATCGGAGGCAACATCTTCCATCCAGCCGCGGGCGGCCACGGGATCGCCGTGGGCACGGACCTGGACCATGCAGTCAAACTGGGTGCGGGCCTCAATCTCGGGGATCGGCAGGCCGGCCCAGGAGATCTTGATGCCGCGCATCTGGTCGATGTTCAGCAGCTTCTCCGGCCCCACGACCACCTTGTTTTCCTTGGGCCTGATTTCCAGCACGAAGCGGGGCTTGCCGTCGTCGGCCGGGCGGCCCAGCTTCAGGCCCTTGCGCTGGCCCACGGTGAAGGCGTTGGCTCCGGGGTGCGTGCCGATCTTCTCGCCGGAGGAATCGACAATGTCGCCCTCCGTCATGTCGATGCGCTCTTCGAGCCAGCCGCGGGTGTCACCGTCGGGGATGAAGCAGATGTCGTGGCTGTCCGGCTTGTTGGCCACGGACAGGCCCCGCCGTTCGGCTTCAGCGCGGACCTCGGCCTTGGACGGGGTTTCGGCCAGCGGGAACATGGAGTGCTTGAGCTGTTCATGCGTGAGCACGCCCAGCACGTAGGACTGGTCCTTGGCCCAGTCCGCGGCGCGGTGCAGCTCCGGGTTCCCGTCGGCGTCGGTGATCACCTTGGCGTAGTGGCCGGTGCAGACGGCGTCGAAGCCCAGGGCCAGTGCCTTTTCCAGCAGGGCGGCGAATTTGATCCGCTCGTTGCAGCGCATGCAGGGGTTGGGGGTGCGGCCGGCGGCGTACTCGGCCACGAAGTCATCCACCACGTCTTCCTTGAACCGCTCGGAGAAGTCCCACACGTAGTACGGGATGCCGAGGATGTCGCAGGCCCGCCAGGCGTCGCGCGAGTCCTCGATGGTGCAGCAGCCCCGGCTGCCGGTGCGCAGGGTGCCCGGCATGCGGGACAGCGCCAGGTGGACGCCGACGACGTCGTGCCCGGCTTCCACTGCTCGTGCTGCGGCTACAGCGGAGTCCACTCCGCCGCTCATTGCTGCCAAAACCTTCATGAAGTAAAACCTGTTCCTGCTGTTTGGATGCTGCTGACGTGGGAAGCCATACCGGCCTTTTTGGCCCGCTCATAGGCTTCGGGAAGTGCGTTCAACAAGGTGTCAACGTCTGCGGCCGTGGTTGTATGCCCGAGGCTGAAACGCTGCGCACCGCGGGCCTCGGTCTCGCTCAGTCCCATGGCCAGCAAAACGTGTGAGGGCCGGGGAACTCCCGCAGTGCACGCCGAGCCGGTGGAGGACTCCACCCCGGCCAGATCCAGCAGGAACAGCAGCGAATCGCCTTCGCAGCCCGGAAACGTGAAGTGGGCGTTGCCCGGCAGCCGGCGTGGCCTGCCTTGCTGGCCGGTATCCCCGCTGTGGTCCTCCCGTGCGCCCCGAAGCACTGCGTCCGGAATTTCGCGCTCCACCCCGGCGATCAGCGTGTCCCTCAGGTTCCGCAGGCGGGCGGACTCAGCGGGAAGGCTTTCCGTGGCTTCACGGGCTGCAGCGGCGAAGGCCGCAATGCCGGGGGTGTCCAGGGTTCCGGAGCGGATGTCCCGCTCCTGCCCGCCGCCGTGCATCACCGGCGTGAGTTTCACGGCCCGTCCAACCACGAGCGCCCCGACCCCCACCGGTCCGCCGATCTTGTGACCGCTGATGGCCATGGTGTCCACACCGGCCGCCCGGAAGTCCACCGGCAGTGCGCCGAACGCCTGCACAGCGTCGGTGTGCACCGGCACCCCGTATTCGTGTGCCAGCGCAGTGAGCGCGGGAATGTCCTGGACCGTGCCCACTTCATTGTTGGCCCACATGACGGTCAGCAGGGCGGTGGTGTCTGCGTGGGCGGCAAGCTCGGCCCGGATGGCTTCCTCGGAGACCACGCCGTCCTGATCCACCGGCAGCCACACCACGGTGGCACCCTCATGCTTTTCCAGCCACTGGACGGTGTCCAGGACGGCATGGTGCTCAATCGGGGAACAGAGGATCCGGGTGCGGCGCGGGTCGGCATCACGCCGGGACCAGTACAGCCCCTTGACGGCCAAATTGTCCGCCTCGGTTCCGCCGGAGGTGAAGATGATCTCCGAGGAGTGGCAGCCTGCGGCGGCGGCGAGCGCTTCGCGCGATTCCTCCACCACCATCCGGGCGCGGCGGCCGGAGCCGTGCAGCGAGGACGGATTGCCGCTGCGGCTAAGTTCTGACGTGAGTGCGGCGAGGGCCGAGGCCGAGATAGGCGTGGTCGCCGCGTGATCTAGGTACACGGGCACCTGATCATTCTAACGGGGATCGCAACCGATGCCGATTGGAACTGGCACAATGCCTCTGTGACCACTCCGCCTCCCCCGCCGGCGCTCCCGGTTTGCCCTGTGCCTGTCCGCCGGGCTGCGCTCCTGCAGAACCTGGCGGCATGCTTGTCCGGCAGGTCCCCCGGCTGCCGGGTATTCGCGGCGGTGGACGGCGTTGACGGCTCCGGGAAAACAACCTTTGCAGACGCCCTGGCTGCCGAGCTGGCCGGTGCCGTGAACCCGCGGCCGGTGATCCGGGTGTCACTGGATGACTTTCATCACCGCCAAGGCATTCGGTACCGACGCGGCCGACGTTCGGCAGCCGGCTTTCGCCATGATTCCTACAACGTGGAACAGTTTCGGGCCTACGTCCTCGACCCGCTGAAGCCGGGAGGCGGCGGGAGCTACCGGCCCGCCGGGCACAGCCTCGTCACCGACGCCGTCCTGTCCCCGCCCGAGCTGCCCGCCCCGGCCAACGCCGTCGTGCTGGTGGATGGACTCTTCCTGCACCGCCGCGAACTGGCGGCGGATTGGGACTTCTCGTTGTTCCTCGACGTGCCGTTTCCCGTGACCGCGGCTCGGATGGCTCAGCGCGACGGAACGCCGACGGATCCGAATGATCCGGCCATGCACCGCTACGTGGGCGGCCAGCTTCTCTACTTCGCTGACACGGATCCCGCGGGCCGGGCCACGGTGGTCGTGGACAACACCGATCCGGACCGCCCGCGGGTCATCCCCGCTGCCGCGGCGAGTTATCACTCTGTCCGCAGAGTTGCCCGGTCCGTCCGGGAAACATAGTTCACCCTTCCAGCGTTATAGCTGGTGCAGCCTTATGGCTGCCGGTTTGGCCGGTGACGCTGCCAACCTGAGAGAATGCAACCGCTGTGAAACCTGCGGCGCCATCCGCGCGCTGTGCCTGCCGGGTCTTCCGGCCCAATGAGAGGATCCGCTGTGAGCCCGTCGCCCAAGACGCTGTATGAGGTTTTGGGTCTTACCCCCTCGGCCACAACGGACCAGATCAAGACGGCCTACCGCAAAGCCGCTCGCGCCACCCACCCGGATCACGGAGGCAGTGCCGAAACGTTCCATGTCATCGCCGAGGCGTACGAGGTGCTGTCCAACCCGGAGCAAAAAGCGGCGTATGACCTGAGCCTGGGCCGCGGCTCCGGCGGGCGGCCCGGAGCCGCTTCCAAACCGGCGTCCTCCGCCCGCACCGGCTACACCCGCGGCGGATCACCCTCCCCCGACGAGGCCCTGGCCAAGACCCCGCGCTTCGTCCCGGACTTCTCCCCCGGTTCCCCGCCGGTGCTGCCGCTGGCACTGGCCGGACAGCAGGTCCACGGATCCCCCCGCAGGCCCGGATTCATGGCGCGCCTGGGCTCCGGTGCGGGCGCCCGGTACGACGGCGAGGTCCTCACCATTCGCCTGCTTGAACGCACCCTGCTGCCGGATTATCCGGCAGGACGGCTGGTCAACGGCCTGCATCTGCCGGACCGCTCTCCCCGCGGCGGCAACCTCAACGTGGGCCATGTGCTCCTGGGCGGCTACCGGATGGCCGTCCTTGAATCCCAGGTTGCTTCTCCCGGCAATTACAGCTGGGACGGCCGGCACCTGCGCTACCGCGGCAAGGAGGTGTCCATTAACCGGCTTCCGGATGCCGTGCGCACCCTCCAGGACCGCTTCCCGGAGTGCAACGTCAGCGGCTGGGTGGTGCTGCACAGCCCCAACGGCAATCCCTTTGAACCCGTGATCGACTATCCGCCGTCGCTGAGCCGCAGCGCCCCCGCCATGGTTCACGTCGCCAATGCCGGAACCCTCCAGCGCGAACTCAAGCGGTTCTTTAGCGAAGGACCACAGGCCAACGCGGTGCAGCTCCCCGTGCTTGGCGGACTCCTCGATGCAACGGTCCGCTAGCTGCCGGGCTTAGGATGGGGTTGTGTTCCGCATCCTCTTCCACACCCCTGAAATCCCCGGCAATACCGGCAATGCAATCCGCCTGGCCGCCATTACCGGAGCCGAACTCCACCTCGTTGAGCCCCTGGGCTTTGAGCTGGAGGATTCCAAGCTGCGCCGCGCAGGGCTGGACTACCATGACCTGGCCGTCCTCCACGTGCACCCCACCCTGGAGGCCGCGTGGAAAGCCCTTGCTCCGGAACGGGTCTATGCCTTCACCTCCGACGGTGACACGTCCTACACGGACATCGCCTATCAGCCCGGCGATGTGCTGATGTTTGGCCGCGAATCCGTGGGACTGCCCGAAGAGGTAAAGCAGGACCCGCACGTTACCGCGCGTGTCCGCCTGCCCATGCTGCCGTCCCTGCGCTCCCTGAACCTTGCCAACTCCGCCTCCATCGCCGTCTACGAAGCCTGGCGCCAACACGGCTTCGCAGGTGCCCAGCTCTAAGGACTCCCATGCCCGAGATCACGATTGGCTCCGCGTTCGACGACGGTGCCGCCGACTTTGAGCGCCTGGCACCTTCGCTCTGGAACCCGATGGGCAACGCCCTGGTGGCAGCTGCCGAGATTGAGGTTGGCCACAGGATCCTGGATGCGGGCTGCGGCACCGGAGCAACCACCATCCCCGCGGCACAGTACGCCGGCCCGGACGGGCGGGTGGACGGCGTCGATCTTTCGGCACAGATGCTGGCCCTGGCCCAGGCGAAAGCCAGCACCCTCTCCCTCGAGAATGTTGTCCTGCATCTGGGCGACGCCGGTGCGTGGACCGGGGACGAGCCGTACGACGTCGTGCTGTCCGCCTACTCGATCTTCTTCCTTCCGGACATGGACAAGGGAGCAGCTCACCTGGTCTCGAACCTGCGCCCGGGTGGCATGCTGGCCCTGAGCACGTGGGCGGAAGGTGCCCTGAGCCCGTTTACCGATCTTTTGGTGCAGGAGTGCCGGCGCGAGCGGCCCGAGCTGACGGGACTGATTTCCGGGGCACGGGACAACACCGAACGCCTGAACACGCCGGAGAAACTTACCGCTTGGCTCGAGGGTTTCGGACTCCAGGACATCAAGGTTCTCTCCACTCCGGCGCAGGTCCAGCTCAACCAGTCCCTGGCCTGGTCGCTGGTGATGGGCAGCGGACTGCGCTTCCTCCTGCCGGAGGACGAGGAAGCCGCGGCAAGGGTGAAGACCGCCTTCTTGGCGCAGTTGGGTGAGGAGTACAACCTGAATGCCGATACACTGATCGCCTCCGCCCGCCTCCCCTAGAATCCTTCGGGAACTGCCGCCGGGAGACCGCCCCATCCATTCCGCCTCCGGCAACGAATAGGGGGCATGGAAACTCAGGGAGCCGCAGCCACGGGTTTCCCCCTATGCTGGAAGCCTATGGACAAGCCGAACCAGGGACGGCCCTCCGCCGCGCAGGCCTCCATTCCGGAGCGCGCCGCCGAAGCCGCGCAGAACCACGGGCAACAGCCCGTCCCCCAGCCTTCGCTGGAGTCACTGCTGGCGGGGATTGCCGGCGGCAGCCGTGGTGATTTCGAGCGCTTCTATGCACTGACATCACGTCGTGTCTACGGGTTGGCCCGCCGGGTGCTCATTGATGCCGAGCTCAGCGAGGACACCACGCAGGAGGTCTACCTGCAGGTGTGGACCAGCGCTTCCCGCTTCGATCCCGCCGTCGGTTCGCCCCTGGCCTGGCTGCTGACGCTCGCCCACCGCCGCGCCGTTGACCGGGTCCGTTCCGAACAGAGTTCCGCCAACCGGGAGGCCCGTTTCGGCGCCGCCATGCAGGAACCGGACTATGACAATGTGGCGGACACCGTCGCTCAGCGGCTCGATGCCGAAGCGGTGGTGGAGTGTCTGGAGTCATTGACCGACACCCAGCGGGAATCGGTTCGCCTCGCCTACTACGGCGGATTCACCTACCGCGAGGTCGCGGAAAAACTGAATGCCGCAGTACCAACCATCAAGTCGCGGATCCGCGACGGACTCATACGACTGAAGAAATGTCTGGGGGTGCCCGCAAATGCCTGAAAACAGCTTTGATGCCTCCTCAGATGCCCTCTACACAGACTTGGCCGACGGCCGGCTGCTGGAATGGGCTGAGGTTTATGCCCTGAACGCCCTGCCCGACGACGACCGGCAGGCAGTGGATGCCGCCCTGGAACGGGCAGACCCGGGCGTCCGCCGGTCCTTCCTCCAGCGTGTCTGGGCCACGCGCGAAGCACTGGCCGGAGGCTACCGGGCCGAAGCCGCTCCGCCCGAAGACCTCTTGGAACGGATCATGGCCCGACTGCCGGAGCAGGAGGATTCCGCTCCCGCCCCGGATCCCGGCGACGAGCTTGCCGCCCGCCGCAGCCGCCGCCCACCCCTGGGCCGCGCCGGCCGCTGGATCCTTGCCGGCGCCGCAGCCGCCGCAATCATTGTGGGAGGCGTGACCGTCAGCAATCTTGGACAACCGGATTCGGTGAGCGAGGAAGTGCTGCAAGCCTCCGACGTGCAGCAGCGCACCATTGACCTTCCCACCGGAGGTACCGCGGAAGTGGCCACCTCCAAGGGCAAGGACGCCGCCGTCGTCACCCTCAGCGGAGTCCCGGCCCCGCCGGAAGGATCGGTCTACCAGATGTGGCGCGTCCCGGCCGACGGATCCGATCCGGTGTCGGTGGGTGTCATGACAGGCGAGGAAGTCTCCGGAACCAAGGCCACGGAGCTGACGGACATTGATCCCTACAGTGCGGTGGCGCTGACGGTGGAGCCCGACGGCGGTTCGCCGACGCCCACACCGCCCATCCTGCTGGTCATCCCCTTCGCGGCCTGAGCCCTTCGGCCGCTTGACGTTGACGCTGCGTCAACGCCTACCGTAAGGAGAAGCAGCCGGATCCCCCGGCTGCGCATCGCGGCAGGAGCTGAAAATGATGTCCAGGGGACGGCTGTGAAGTCCCGGCATGAGGATGCCTGGCCCATCACCGAGGTCGCACGCATGGCCGGGGTTTCGTCCCGGACGCTGCGCCATTACGAGGAACGCGGTTTGCTCTCCCCGGCTTTTACCGGCTCCAACGGATACCGGTTCTACCGGATGGAGGAATTGCTGCGGCTGCAGCGGATCCTGCTGCTGCGCCGGCTGGGTCTGGGACTGGACTCCATTCGATCCGTCCTGGCCGGGCAGATCGATGAGGCTGAGGCACTGGCGGTCCACCACCGGTGGCTGCAGGAGGAGAGCCGGCGCCTGGCGGAGATGGCGGCGACGGTACGGGCTACATTGGACACGCTGGCACAAGGAGGAACCATGGACGCGCAGGAACTGTTCCGGGGATTCGAAGAGAACCCCTATGAGGACGAAGCCCGGCAGCGCTGGGGCCATGCCCGGGTCGAGTCCAGCAAAGAAAAACTGGAATCGCTGGGAAAGGACCGGCAGCAGGAACTTCTGCAGGAGGCCCGAGCCATCAACGCGGAGCTTGCCGCCTGCCTGCGCGCCGGACTGGCACCGTCGGATCCTCAGGCCGGTGCCGTCGTCGCGCGCCATTACCGGTGGGTCTGCGCCGGCTGGACTCCCGACCGCGCAGCTTACAAGGGTCTGGGTGAGCTGTATGTGCAGGACAGCCGCTTCACCGCTTTTTACGACAATGAAGCTCAGGGGCTGGCAGCCTACCTGGCTGAGGCCATCGGTGCCTGGGCCGAGGCAAACCTGTAGCGGATCAAGGACCCCTTCCACCGGTACAGCACAAGGACGGCCGCGGTCGGCATGAGGGAGCCGGTACAGACGTCAGAACCCGGCGATGGTCTGCTCGGTGTTGACTCCCACCACATGAAAAACTTCGGCACTGGCTCCGTCGGCGAGCCCAAAACGGCGGGCGTTATCACGAAGCATGGACTTCACCGCAGCTTCCATCCTGCCAATGTCCGGATGCTGGCTGGCGTGTACCCGGATCGCTGCCAGTTTGGTTTCAACCAGCCCACTGATATCCACGGCATGGTTTTCCCGTTCCCGCGGAGCACCGTAGAACCACAGCCACGGGACCTTGAATGCTTCCAGGCCCTGTTCCGCCAGCCGCGGGAAGGCAAAGGGATTCTCCGCCGCCGGATATACCGCCCGGGTGACGATCTCGCCGCAGGCCAGATGGTCGGGATGGCTGGCCTGGATGCGGTCCCAGTTGCGTTCGGGGTGCATGGAAAGCACGACGTCGGGGCGGACTTCGCGGATCAGCGCGACAACCTGCTCCACCACTTCGGGGGTCACCGCCAGGAAGCCGTCGCGTTCACCCAGAAACCGGATGTCCCGCACACCGGCGAGTTCCGCGGCTGCCTGCTGTTCGCTGCTGCGCAGCTCCGTTACTTTGTTTCGGTCTCCGGGCTCGAAACCGCCGGCGTCACCGGCGGTCATGATGCAGTACGTGACCTCGGCTCCTGCCGCGGTCCAGCCCGCCACGGTTCCGGCGGCACCGAAGTCGATGTCGTCCGGATGGGCGGCGAAGGCCAGCACACGCTGCACCCGGGGAACCTCTTGCTCTTGTTCCTGTGCCTGGGTCATGGAATCAGGACCTGCGCTTCTTGATTTCCTCGGTGGCCTGCGGCAGGACTGAGAACACGTCCCCCACGATTCCGAAGTCCGCAATTTCAAACACGGGTGCATCGGCGTCCTTGTTGACCGCCACAATGACCTTTGCCGTCTGCATTCCGGCTTTCTGCTGAATGGCGCCGGAGATGCCTGCCGAGATGTAGAGCTGCGGAGAGACCGTCTTCCCGGTCTGGCCCACCTGGGCGGAGTGTTCAATCCAGCCGGCGTCGGTGGCTGCACGCGAGGCGCCCACGGCACCGCCCAGCGCGTCCGCGAGGTTTTCCACCGGCGTGAAGTCACCGTCCATTCCGCGTCCCCCCGCCACAATCACCCTGGCTTCGGAGAGTTCGGGACGGCCGCTGACCCGCTTCTCGGTGCGGCCCGTGACCCGTGCAGCGGGACCGGCGTCGGGGACGGCAACCCGGCGGCGTTCCGGAGCCGCGGGAGCCTGCGCCGGAACCGGCTCAACGCTGTTGGCTTTCACCGTGATGACGGGAATTCCGGCCTGTACCCGGCAGGTGGAGGTGTAGGACCCGGCCAGCACCGATTTCGTCACTGAAAAGTCCGGAGCAACGGCCACGGCGTCCGTAATGACGCCGGAACCCAGTTTTATGCCTGCACGGGCCGCCACCTCGCGGTCCTCGAAGGAATTCCCCAGCAGTACCCCTGCAGCGCCTGCGCTTTGCGCGGTTTCGGCCAGGAAGGCGGCCTTGGCCGCGATCAGGACGTCCGGCAGTTCCTCTGCGGGTTCGTAGACGGCTGCGACGCCGTAATCCCCCAGAGCCTGCAGCGCCTCATCGCTGAGGGCACGGGGGCTGGCCACCGCAGGCTCCCCCAGCCCGCGGGCAATGGTCAGCAATTCGCGGCTCGCCCGCGGCAGCGGCAGGCCCGGTACATCGATAAAGACGAGGACAGAGGCCATGGTGGGCTCTCCTTAGTGCTTCGGGCGCAGCCGGGGCAACGCCGGTGAAAGGATTGTCAGATCAGTTTGGAAGCGGCCAGGAAGTCCACCAGTGCAACCCCGGCGCTGCCGTCGTCGGTAATGATGGTTCCGGCTGAACGCGGCGGTCGGGGCGCGGAGGCGGCCACGGAGGTCCAGGACCCGGCCAACCCTGTTTGCTCCGGTTCGATGCCCAAATCCTGCAGGGAAAGAACCGTGATGGTCTTTTTCTTGGCGGCCATGATGCCCTTGAAATTGGGGTAGCGCGGTTCGTTGGCCTGATCAGTCACCGAAACCAGTGCCGGCAGCGGTGCTTCGAGCGTCTCCGAGAAGGAATCGCCGTCCCTGCGGGCACGGACCGCGGGAGCGCCGTCAACATCGCACACCTCAATCTCGGAGGCAAAGGTGATTTGAGCCAGCTGGAGACGCTCCGCCAGCTGCGCCGGAACCAGGGACGTCTCTCCGTCCGTGGACGCCATTCCCGTCAGCACCAGATCCGGCATTGCCGGGGCACCCGGCGCACCGGCGGCGTGCTGCACTGCCGCGGCGAGCACCAGCGAAGTTGCCGCGGCATCGGAACCGGCCAGAGCGGCGTCGTTCACGTGAACACCCTGGTAGGCACCCATCTGGAGGGACTTCTTCACCGCGTTAACCGCGGCATCCGGACCCATGGTCAGTGCAGTCACCATGTTCCCGGCCGACTGGCCCCCGCGCGCCTCGGCCAGCTGCAGCGCCGCTTCAAGGGCGTACTCGTCCAGCTCGGAGAGGATGCTCTCGGAACGGTCGAGCGTGTGAGCGGGACCGGAAAGGTGCCGGTCAAACTGGGCATCGGGCACGTGCTTTACCAGGACAACAATATTTAGCGGCCTGTCGGCTGATTCCTGCATGCGGAACCTTTCTGCGTGTGAGATCCTTCCGGACTCGGCTTCGCCGGGTCCGGGACCAGCCGCCGGGGCGGCAAACTTAAGCTAATCACACCGGGAGGCAGCCCCGTGCCCGCCCCCGAACACGGGCGGACCCGCCCTTCCCGAAGAAGAGCGGGTCCGTAGTGCATGGAGTTACTGGTCTGCGGAGTTGCCCAGCGTCACGTCCGTGCTGTCCGTGCGGCCGCCGCTGGTGTAATCGATGGTGACCTTGGTGTCTGCTGCCTGCATCCGGATGGCGGCGGTCAGGGACTGCGCATCGGTGACCGGGATTCCGTTTACTGCCGTAATGACGTCACCCTTTTTGAGTCCTGCCCGGGCCGCCGGGGTTCCGCTGGCCGGGTTCTCGGCCACCTCGGCGCCCACGGTAAAGGCCGAGGAGCTGGAGGCCACCGCCGGAGTGACCGAGACACCCAGGAAGCCGTGGGTCGCAGAGCCGCTGTCGATGATCTCATTGGCCACCCGTTCCGCGTAGCTCATCGGCACTGCGAAACCGACGCCGATACTTCCGCTGTCCTCGCTGGCGGACGCAATGGCCACGTTGACGCCGATGACCTCGCCCTCCGTGTTGACCAGTGCGCCGCCGGAGTTTCCGTGGTTGATCGCCGCGTCCGTCTGGATGACGTCCAGATAGATGGAGCCTTGAGCCGCACTTTGGCTTTGGCTGGACCCGTCCGGCGGAGCAAAACGGAACCCGTTGCCGTCATTGTCCTGGCCGGTTCCGCCGTCCGCCGGGGATTCCGGGGCCGCGGAAGACTGAACGCTGATGGTCCGGTTCAGCGTTGACACGATGCCGTCCGTTACCGTGCCCGCCAGTCCCAGTGGAGCACCGATGGCAATGACGGTGTCCCCCACGTTCAGGTCGTTTGAGTCACCCAGGCTGGCCGGGGTCAGGTCGGACGCGTCCACTTTGATGACAGCCAAATCGGAGACGGGGTCGGTTCCCACTACTGTGGCGGAGAACACACGGCCGTCATGGGTCTGAACTTCGACGGACGGGGATGCAGCAGTCCCGCCCAGAGTGACTACGTGCGTGTTGGTCAGGATGTGTCCCTCATCGTCCAGGATGATCCCGGAGCCAGTGCCGGAACTGCCGCTGGCGGAGACATCGATGGTGACAACGCTCGGCGAGGCTTTCACGGCGGCCGCAGTCACCGCGTTGACGCTGTCATCGTTGTTGACCACAACAGTCTGTGCCTGGCCTGTGCTTTGCGGAGAGGAATCGTTGTCCATCAGTGCGTCAGCACCCACTGCAACGCCGCCGCCCAGCAGACCGGCCAGCACCATGCCGGTGATCAGGGTGCCGGCTCCGAACCGACGCGGCGAACGCTCCTGCGCCGGCTGGTGACCGGAGCCGTAGGGATCCTGCCCGTAGCCGCCGGTCGAATAACCGCCGGTTGACCCTCCGCCGCCGTTACCGGTGGCGCCAAAGCTGCCGCCGTAACTGCTGCTGCCGGAGGCCGACGGCGCATGGGCAGGCGGCTGCTGGGGCGCCTGTGGCTGAGCATGCCTGGCCGCAGCATCGGGGAACTGCTGGGTCTGACCCTCGTTTGCCTCACCCGCCGCTGCACCCTCGGACGAAGCAGGCGGGGCAGGCGGACGGGGAGGAATCGGACGCTGCGGACCCTCGGTGCCCCCGTATTGCTCAGACATGTGCTGTCCTTTCCAAATCAATGTGCCCGTGGAAGTGTGAGGCTTCCTCAACTATGACAGTACTTTCTGTGACGATTGATGGAGGTTCCTGAACAGTTCCTGAAAGCTTGCCGAAAGACATCCAGCCTTCTCCATGGTGGACTCGGTATGTTGGCGAACAATAGAATCAAACCAGGAACCGGCCTTCCCCCGCGGAGGGACCGAATCCGGCGGAACGAAGCGCAGTTGCCACGCACCACACGATCCTGAGGACAAATTTATGCGGTTGAAGACCATGCGGCTAGCTGCCGTGCTCGGTTTGAGTGTCTCGGCGCTTCTGGTTCCGGCTGCAGCCGCTTCCGCGGTCCCTCCGGTGACCATTCCGCCCGGGCAGTTCCTGGTCGACGACGCCGGCGTCCTGGGCTCAGATGCCGGCGAGGTCCGGACAGCCATTTCCGAAGTGCGGCAGGACAGCCGCTACACCCTGTTTGTGGTGTACGTGGACGAGTTCACGAACCCCTCGGATCCCGTTGCCTGGGGAAACCAGGTTGTCGCGCAGAAGGGCATGAACTCTCAGGACGTACTGTTGAGCATTGCCACGGAAAGCCGGCAGATCAACGTCTCGGTCGCTGATAACAGTCCGCTGACGCAGGAGCAAGGCGACGCCGTTATTGATGCAGCCGCCGATCCGCTGGTTGGCAAGGAGAGCTTCACCTCCGAGGACTGGGCCGAAGCAGCTGTCAGCGCCGCGGATGCCCTCGAATCGGGCCGCACCGGCTCTTCCACCGGCTCCTCATCATCCTCCGGAGCAAGCCTTGCTCCGGTCATTTTGATTGGCGGGATCATCCTGCTCGGCGGCGGCGCAGCCTTCCTCTTCGTCCGCAGCAGGCGAAAGGGCGCACTCCCCGCCGGGCCGGCCAATTCAGGACCGCAGGAGCCGGTCGATCCGCTGGACGAACTGAGCGTGGAAGACCTGCGCAAGCGTGCCGGCAGCCTTCTGGTGGCCGCCGACGACGCCATCAAGTCCAGCGAGCAGGAACTGGCCTTCGCCATGGCTTCCTACGGTGATGACGCCGTCAAGACCTTCACCGAGGATCTTGCAGCAGCGAAGAACCACATGAGCGAGTCCTTCAAGATGCAGCAGCAGCTGGATGACCATATTCCGGACACCGAAGCCCAGCAGCGCACCTGGCTCAAGGACATCATCCGCCGCTGTGAAGCGGTCAATGAGTCCCTCCAGGCGCACAAGGAAGACTTTGATGCGCTCCGCGAGCTGGAGAAAAATGCACCCGCTGCGCTGAGCGCGGCCCGCAGCAGCGCACAGTCGGCGGGCGGGCGCCTGGAGGCAGCAGAGGCCTCCATCACCGGGCTCCGCCAGCGTTACGCCGATTCCGCCCTGGCCCAGATCGCGGACAACATCGAACAGGCACGCCAGCGGCTCGAATTCGTTGATAACGCCGAAGAAACAGCCCAGGCCAAGCTTGACGAAGGCGACACAGCCTCCGCCGTCGTAGCTGTCCGCGCGGCAGAGGAAAGCGTGCACCAGGCCAACGTCCTGCTGGATGCCATCGAGAAGACCGGACACGAACTCGACGCAGCGCGCAACGAATTGCAGCGTGCCGTCGCAGATGCCCGGCAGGACCTGGCCCAGGCCCGGGCCTTTGCAGCCAGCGGCGCCAACGCCGGACTCGCTGGACCGATGGCCGGAGTGGAAGCCGCGCTGGCTGCCATTGAGCGCGAATCCTCGGTTCGGAACAATCCCGTGGACCTGCTGCGGCGCTTGGAGACGGCCAACACACAGCTCGACAACGCCCTTGAGGGCATCCGGGACCGGCAGGAACAGGAACGCCGCGCCCGGGATGCCCTTCAGCATGCCGTCATGTCAGCCCAGGCGCAGATTTCGGGCACCTCCGACTACATCCGTGCGCGGCGCGGCGGTGTCGGCAGTGAGGCCAGGACCCGGCTTGCCGAAGCTGAGCGCAACCTCCAGCAGGCCATCGCCCTCCAGTCGTCCGACCCGGTCAGCGCTTTGGCCTACGCCCAGCAGGCCAATGCCTTGGCCGCGCAGGCAGCTGAGATGGCCCAGCAGGATGTCGACGGATTCGGCGGCGGCTTCGGCGGAGGCGGGGGCGGCATGTACGGCGGCCGTGGCGGCGGCTCAGGCCTCGGCGGAGCGATCCTGGGCGGCATCCTCATCGATTCCATCCTGCGCGGCGGAGGCGGCGGTTTCGGCGGCGGCGGTTGGGGCGGCGGCGGTTTCGGTGGCTTCGGCGGCGGCGGTGGCGGCGGCGGTTTCGGCGGCGGCGGCACCAGCTTCTAGGTCTAGGTTCGGGCTGTAAGCACAGCCGGTCACAGCAGGACGCAACATCAGTGAAGGTGCACCATCAGTTTTTTCAGCAGATTCAGTTCCACAAACCGAAAGGCAGACACCGTGGTAAAGCAGTCAATCTTTGGACGCATCACCCAGCTGGCCAAAGCCAACATCAACGCCATCCTGGATCAGGCCGAAGATCCGCAGAAGATGCTGGACCAGATGGTTCGGGACTACAGCAACAACATCGCTGAGGCTGAGAGCGCCGTTGCCCAGACCATCGGCAACCTGCGCATGCTTCAGGATGATTACAACGAGGACATCCAGAATGCCCGCAACTGGGGCAACAAGGCCCTTGCTGCCTCCCGGAAGGCTGACGAGTTCCGCGCCGCGGGCAACACAGCCGACGCGCAGAAGTTCGACAACCTGGCCAAGGTGGCAATTCAGCGCCAGATGGCGTCGGAGAACGAGGCCAAGGGTGCAGAACCCACGATCGCTTCGCAGGAAGAGATTGTGGAGCGGCTCAAGACCGGCCTGGACCAGATGAAGGGCAAGCTTAACCAGCTGCAGAGCAAGCGGGACGAGCTGATCGCGCGTGCCCGCAACGCGCACGCGCAGACCCAGATGCACGAAGCCATGAAGAGCATCGACGTCATGGACTCGACCTCGGAGGTTGGCCGCTTCGAAGAGAAGATCCGCCGCGAAGAAGCCCGCGTCCGCGGCGCAAACGAGCTTGCTGCGTCCAGCCTGGATGCACAGTTTGAGAGCCTTGAAGACCTGGGCGAGCAGACCGAGGTTGAGGCCCGTCTGGCCGCATTGAAGAGCTCCGGCTCCGGACAGTCCGCCATCGGCCAGAACTAAGAAACCACTAAGCGCCGCTGCTCGCGGCGCTGCCGGCCTACGGGCGGCACTCCCCTGCGGGAGTGCCGCCCGTCTCCGTTTACCGGGGCTTAGCCACCCCCGGCGGAGAAGCGCGCGCCGTCCGTGCCCGATTTCCCATGCCGCGGGTCTGATGGCACCAGTGCCGGGGAACAGGGGAAGTTCCCGGAAAGCAGAGAATCCCGGCTGGCATCTCTGCCAACCGGGATTCTCTGATGATTCTGTGTTATTTGGTTGCGGGGGCAAGATTTGAACTTGCGACCTCTGGGTTATGAGCCCAGCGAGCTACCGAACTGCTCCACCCCGCGGCGTGATAGTTAACTCTACCCGCCGCGGGGCCCGGCTGCAAATCGGCAGCCGGGCCGCAGCCTCAGCGCGTTAGTTACCCTCGGTGGGCGCGGGAGTCGCACCCTCCGTGGCACCGGTTTCCCCGCCGTCGGTTTCCCCGGCGGCAGCGTCCATGGCCTCCTGTGCAGAGATGGCGCGCTGGATTGCTGTGTTGAGCTTGTCCTGCGCCGCACCGTAGGCAGCGAAGTCGTTGTTTGCCAGTGCCGCCTGGCCTTCCTGGATGGCGGCTCCGGCATCAGCCAGAGCAGCGGCCAGGTCAGCAGCTGCCGTCGTGTCGCCCGGCACCTCGCCGGTCCCGGCGTCGGGGGTCTGGCCAACATTCTCGGAGTCACCGGTAATGGCACCGGAGTCACCGCCGAAGACCTGGTTCAGTGCTTCATCCAGTGTGGGAGCGAAGCCGACCGTCTCGCCGAAGTTCACGAGCACGCGCTGCAGCGTCGGGTAGGACGCGTCACCGGAAGACTGCACGTAAACGGGCTGCACGTAGAGCATGCCGCCGCCCACAGGCAGGGAGAGCAGGTTGCCGTTGATGACCTCGGAAGCACCCTGGCGCAGCAGGTTCAACGCGTTGGAAACCGTCGGGTCCGAGTTGAACCGGTTCTGGGCCTGGCCGGGACCGGGGACCACGGTGTCGGTGGGCAGCGACAGCAGCCGCAGCTTTCCGTAGTCCTCGCTCTTGACTCCCGCCTCGCCCGTGCCGGCATCAGCTTCGGCAGACAGGAAGCCGTACAGCACGTTGCGGGCTTCGCCGTTGGGCGACACAAACGGAATAAACGGAGTGGTCAGGGAGAACGCTGTGTCATCCTGGCCCGGCATCTGCAGGGACAGGTAATACGGAGGCTGCTTCACCTCGGCGTTGGCCACCGTGGGATCGTTCGGCACGGACCAGGCGTCGTCGTTCTTGAAGAACGAGTCCGCATTGGTGACGTGGTACTTGCCCATCAGCTCACGCTGGACCTTGAACTGGTCCTCCGGGTAGCGCACGTGCGACATCAGCTCGGCGGACATCTCGCTGTACGGCTTCAGCGTGGACGGGAAGACTGCCTGCCAGGACTGCAGCAGCGGATCCTTGTCGTCCCAGGCGTACAGGGTGACGGAACCGTCGTAGGCATCGACGGTGGCCTTGACCGCGTTGCGGATGTAGTTCACCTTGTCCGCCGGAAGGGCTGCGGCACCCGTGGTGAGGGAGTCAGTGGTGGCTGCCTGCAGTTCCTGCTGGGTGGAGTAGGGGAAGTACTTGCTGGTGGTGTAGCCATCCACAATCCACTGGACCCGGCCGTCGACGACCGCCGGGTAGGCGTTGCCGTCCACCGTCAGGTAAGGAGCAACCTTTTCGACGCGTTCGCGGGGATCGCGGTCGTAGAGGATCTGCGACTCGGGGTTGATGGCGTCCGAGAGCAGCATTTCGGTGGACTGGAACTTGATGGCGTAGACCAGCTGGTTGAACAAATTGCCCACGCTGGGTCCGCCGTCGCCGTCGAACGTTGTCTGGGACTCGGTGTCCGAGTCGCCCGTCTGCGGGCGGTCGATTTCCTGCGGTGCCGAACCCTCGGGTGCACCGACCACCGAGTAGTCGGGTGAGGATTCGCCGAAGTAGATCCGGGGTTCGTAGTCGCCCAGAACGCCGCTGGAGGGGATGCCGGATTCCATGAAGCTGGGCTTGCCGTCGGCCTGGACCGTTGATCCGCGGGCCGCAACGACGCCGTAGCCGTGCGTATAGAGAATGTGTTCGTTGACCCAGCCGTCGGGAACGCCGTCGATGTTCAGTTCACGGACTGCAATCACCGTGTCCTGGGTTTCGCCGTCGATGTCGTAGCGGTCCACGTTCAGTGTTTCCGGGAACTGGTAGTACTGACGGAACTGCTGCAGCTGCGAGAACGCCGGGGACACGACGTTCGGATCCAGCAGGCGGATGTTGGAGGTGGTACCTGAATCAGCGGCCAGCGCGCCGGCATTTGCCTCAACCGTGGCCTTGTAGTCGATGACTTCTGTTTCATCCAGGCCGTAGGCCTCACGCGTGAGATCAATGTTGCGCTGGATGTAGGGCGCTTCCTTGCTGAGCTCGGAGGGCTTTACCTGGTACTGCTGCACAATCCACGGGTAAACGCCGCCGGCAACAATGGCCGTGATGATGAGCATGGCCGTACCGATGATCGGCAGGCGCCACCGGCCGATGACCGCAGACACGATGAAGAGCAGCGCCACGATGACCGAGGCAACGGTGAGGATGGTCTTGGTGGGGATGACGGCTTCGACGTCGGTGTACAGGGCACCGGTCCAGGTCCTCGAGGTGCTCAGCAGGGTGTCGTAGCGGTCCAGCCAGAAGTTGGCGGCCTGCAGGAGCAGGAAGCTGGCCGCAATGACGGCAATGTGGATTCGCGCCTGGCGGGAGGTGAAGATGCCCTTTTCCTCCAGGCGGATGCCGCCGTAAAGGTAGTGGGTCAGCAGCCCGGCGATGCCCGAGATGACGACGACGCTGATGAGGAAGCCGACGATGAAGCCGATGAACGGCAGCTGTGTGAGGTAGAAGCTGAAGTCCAGGCCGAACTCGGGATCCTGCTGGCCAAAGTTGCGGCTGTTGAAGAACAGCAGCGCCTGCTGCCACATGGACATGGCGGCGGTGCCGGCGAACCCGCCAACGACGACGGGGATGCCGATCATCAGAAGCTTGCGGACAGGCTCAAGCTGGGCCTGGTAGCGGTTCAGGTTGTCCTGCAGTGCGCTGTCCGGGGCATAGACAGGCCGTGAGGCGTACGCGGCCCTAATGCTCAGGAAGACACACGCGGCCATCACGATGAAGGCACTGAGGAACATCGCGATTCGCGTCAGGTTTTCCTTGACGAAGACTTCGAGGTAGCCCAACTGGTTGTACCAGAGGACGTCCGCGTAGACCTGGGAGAAGTAGACGAATCCAATTACGAGGATCGCCACAACAATCAGTGTGGCAATCAGCGGGCTCGGTCCGCGCCGCTTGCCGGGGCGGGCGCCCGCGCTGGGGCTGGGTCGGGAAAATGGGCCATTAGGTCCGGAAGTCACTGTTACCTCATCGTTCGGTGCGTCGGTCCACGGCGCCTGCAACGGGTATTACAGGACATTTTTTCGTCCCCTTTGCAAGTTGCCGTGCTTTCTCATTCTGCCTTGTCTTTATTGCGGCGGGCCACCTGCCGGGCCTATCGGCAAGAACCTTTTCAAGATCGTGATGGGCCGCCCGGAAAATCCGGCGCCGTTTGGCAGCTATATTGCCGCCTTTTCCTGTCCGTCCCTAGTCCACCAAGCACTGTGCCAGACCGGCCGGGTCTGCTCCGGCGGCCAGATCCTCGACGGCGCTGCGGGCCTCATCCAGCGTGGCCACCCGGACCACGGCCAGCCCGTCCGGGATGTTCCCCACCACTTCACCACAGTTGTCGGCCGGTGCGAGGAAGAACTGCGCGCCGGCGTCGGACGCGCCCTCCATCTTCTGGGCAATTCCGCCAATGGCCCCGACCTTTCCAGCCGAGTCAATGGTTCCGGTTCCGGCAAAGTGCTTCCCTCCCGTCAGCTCTTCGGGGGTCAGCCGGTCAATGATGCCCAGGGCAAACATCATGCCGGCGGACGGGCCGCCCACGTTGTCCAGCGCGATGCTGACGTCGAAGGGGAACTCGAAACTCGTGGCGAGATAAATGCCGAGCTGATAGGAACCGGCATCACCGGGAGCGGGGGTAAGCGCCGCTGTCTGTTCCTCCCCGTCGCGCCGGTAGGTGACGTCCACCGGATCGCCGCCGCTTTCCTGCAGTTTGGTGCGGAGGGTGTCGATCCCGTCAATATCGGTGCCGTCCACCCGGATGAGGGTGTCTCCGGTCTGCAGCACGCCGGCGGCCGGCGAGTCCTCCACGAGATCCGCCACGGCGAGCTCCTCGGTGAAGGCGATGTCCAGTTCGCGCAGTGCCGCAGCAACGGCAGCCTCCTGGGAAGAGGTCATGGCTGCTGCATTCTGCTCATCAACCTCCTCGCCGGTGGTTCCGCGGGGGTAGACAAACTCCTCGGGAACCACGGAGTCTTCCGGGCTCAACCAGGCTCCAACGGCTTCCAGAAAGCTCATGGCGCTGCCCGGACCACCGGCAACATAGACCGTGGTGAGGTCCAGCTCGCCCTCTGTGGGGTAAGTGGTGGCACCGTCGATCTCGATGAGGGGCGAGTCTTCCCCGTTCCCCGTCTTCACGGTTCCGACGGTGTTGAAAGTGGGGCCGGGCGATTCCACCACATAGGGTGCCGGAAGGAACACGGCAACGGCGCCCAGAGCCAGAGTGAGCGCCCCCGAGATCACCAGCGCGCGTGACCGCGGGTCCCTGTGGCGGGCGTCGGGACGGGACGGCGGCGGCACGGGGCCGTTCCAGTCCGCCGGGTCATGCCCGCCGGCAGCGGGGTCGTGCGGAGTATCTGAGGGGCGCAAGTGGCCAACCCTTTTCTGCTGAGGCGGGAACCCGAGGCAACCCACAGAGGCTGAAACGGCGAAGACTGCCACCCAGCCTACGCCCGCGTGCTCTGCCCTGCAGGCATCCACGCCCAGGCGCTTTGCCAACAGCGAACGAATCGGGTGAACGCGGGACAGGCATACGGGCATGCCGGTAACGTAAGGAAACCATGGTCGCTGTTCGGCGGTCCATGGTTCGGGGCAGTTGCCGGCCGCTGGCCGGCTGACAATTCTGCACCTTGCAATGCACTTCAATCTTCCACAGGACCGGTGGTATCCATGAGCTCCAACCCTTCCGACTCCGGGGATACGCCCCAGGATCCGCTTTCCGAGATGCTTGCCAAGCTCTTCGGCGGCGCGGGTGCCGGCGGCATGGATCCGTCCGAGCTGGCAAAGGCAGCCGGGCTTCCCTCTGACCCCAATGCCATGGCCATGATCTTCCAGCAGGTCCAGGCAATGTTCAGCGCTCCTTCCGACGGCCCGGTCAACTGGCAGCTTGCCAAGGACAACGCCCGCCGTGTTGCTGCGGCAGACAGCGATCCCTCCGTGTCGGCTGCGCAGCGCCGCGAAGTCGACGAAGCCCTGCACCTCGCCCAGCTTTGGCTGGATCCGGTGACGGATTTTGCTTCCACGTCCACGCTGGGACAGGCCTGGAGCCGGGCCGAGTGGGTGGAAGCCACCATGGACTCCTGGAAGCGCCTGACGGAGCCGGTGGCGGTCAGCATTTCGCAGGCCCTCTCCAACGCCATCACCACTCAAATGCCCGAGGAAATGAAGGTCATGATGGGTGGGGCCTCCTCGATGCTCGCCAATATGGGCGGGGCCATGTTCGGAATCCAGCTTGGCCAGGCCATTGGCGCGCTTTCCAAGGAGGTTGTCAGCTCCACCGATATCGGTCTTCCGCTGGCTGCCGGAACCATGGCGCTGCTGCCGGCCAACGTGACCAAATTCGGTGAAGGCCTGGACGTTCCCGAGACCGAAATCCGGCTGTACCTGGCGGTCCGCGAAGCGGCCCACGCCCGGCTTTTCACCCACGCTCCATGGCTGGGTGCCCACCTCTTCGGTGCCATCGAAAGCTATGCACGCGGCATCCACATCGACATGTCCAAGATTGAGGAAGTGGCCCGGGACCTGGACCCGTCCAACCCGGAGTCCATCCAGGAAGCCCTCTCCGGCGGAGTCTTCCAACCCGAGCAGACGCCCGCGCAGGCAGCGGCACTGGAACGCCTGGAAACGGCCCTGGCACTGGTGGAAGGCTGGGTTGACGAGGTCACCGCAGCTGCCACGGTCAACCTGCCCTCCGCCGGTGCCCTGCGTGAGATGATCCGGCGGCGCCGTGCCAGCGGCGGTCCGGCAGAGCACACCTTCTCCTCGCTCGTTGGCCTTGAACTGCGGCCGCGCCGTCTTCGTGACGCCGCCGCCCTGTGGTCCCAGCTGCGTGAAGAGCGCGGTATCGAAGGCCGCGACGCTGTCTGGGAACACCCGGATCTCATTCCCACGTCCAAGGACCTGGATGACCCGCAGGGCTTCAGCAAGCGCCGTGAGCTGCTCGAGGCCTCGGATTCCGACGTGGACGCCGCTCTGCAGCGCCTGCTCGACGGCGGTTTTGACACGCCCGCTGAAGATCCCGCCGGCTCGGATGAAACACCGGATGACGGCGCGGACGAGGGACCCGTAAACGGTGAAGAAGGAAACGGTTCGGACGAGGGCGAAGCGCCCAAGCCCTGACCGGCCCTGACAGGCACGAATTGAAGAGCCGGGCGGCGGGCGAAAGCTAGTCGCCCGGCTCTTCGGCGCCCTGGTCCTCCTGCATGGCGCCGTCAAGCCCCCGCGCGGAGGCAAAGGCCGCCCCCTGAAGGTACGCCTTGGCAGTTTCGGTTTGCGGATAAGCCTCCAGCAGCTGCCAAAACGCGGCTGAATGGGAAGCCTCAATCAGGTGCGCCAATTCGTGCAGCAGCACATAATCCACCACCCACCCGGGCATTCCCTGCAGCTTGTCGGAAAGCCGAATGGTTCCCCGGGCCGGGGTGGCGGAGCCCCACCGGGAATTCTGGTTGCTGACCCACCGCACCGACACCGGCCGGGCAGCCCCGCCCAGATACCGCTGTGACAATTGGGCCGCACGCTCGGCAAGCTCATTGGCACGGGCCTGCGGATCGGGCAGCTGTGCCGGAGCCGTGCGCTGCTCAAGGCGCATCACCATGCGCTGGACCCACTCCGCTTCCTGCGCCGTAGTGAAGTGGCCGGGGATCGAAATGACCGCTTTTCCGTCCCGGAAGGCGGCGTTCACCGTACGCCTGCGCTTGGCTGAGCGCCGCACTTCAATGGGGATGCCGGTGCTGGTTACCGACGGCACGGCTGTCCCGCCGGAGCGGAGCCGGCGTTGTGCTGAGCGGGGTAAATCTCCTGAAGGCATGTCTTAACCCTAGGCGAGGCACCGGTGTGCACGCGCACCTGTGGATAACCGCTCCCTCTTTCCAACCGCATGCCAAGATGGCTCAGCAGGCCCATCCCGCCCGCTGCCGAGCGGATGTCCCCTTTGGAGGTTTCCATGCGGATCAACCCCGGAATTCATGTCCTGGTGCTCTCGCTGACAGCCCGCCAATTCGGGCTGGGGCCGGATGCTCTGGTGGTCCGCGGGCTGCAGGCGGGTGATGTGGAGTTTTTGGCGGTTCTCCGCGCCGGAGTCCCGGACGGTGCGGAGACTGCAGCCGCCCGGCAGTGCTCCGTCCCGGCACAGCGTGCCCGCGCCCTGGTCTCCGCCCTCTCCCCCGTACTTGTGTCGTATGCCGATACGGCGGAGCCGCCCGGGCAGGCTGTTCCGGCGCTGCGCCTCGAACGGCTGGCCGGGGATCTGGACCATTTGTCGGCGTCGTATCGGATGAATGCAGGCGCGTGTGCCCGTTCCCGTGCCCGTGCAGTGGTGGAGGTCAGCGGGCTAAGCCGCACCGGCGCCCTTCTTGCCCGCACTCTGGCCGGCGCCGGCGTCGGCACCCTGGTCCTGAGCGACCCCGGAGTGGTGCTGCCCTCCGATGTGGGCGCCGCCTATCCCCTCACTGATTTGGGAATGGGACGTGCGCAGGCAGTGAAACGGCACATTTACCGGTTGGATCCCACCGTGCAGGTTCTTCCCACCACCAGCCCGGAGCAAAGTCTGCGGGCGGGGAACCTGGACCTGGCGGTCGTGGTCGGCGGCCCACCCATTGCCGGACGCCAGACGGGCCTGCCAACGCGGGAACACCCCCTCCTGAGCGTGACTGTCCATGAGGCGGGCATAGACGTCGGGCCGCTGGTGGTTCCGGGGCTGACACCGTGCCTGGAATGTCTCGAGCTGCAGCTCATCGACGGCGACAGCACGTGGCACGACGCATCGGAGGCCTTGGGGCGGCAGCAGGTGGAGGCCAGGCCCGCCGGCGAGGAAACAGCCGGAGCCGTCTCTGCCGCCGGTACCGCTGCTGCCCAGGTGCTGTCCTTTCTGGACGGCGTGGTGCAACCGGTGACTTGGTCCGCTGTGCTTTCGCTGCGGGCGGCCGACGGATATGCCGGCCTGAAAAGACTTGCGTTCCACCCGAAGTGCGGCTGCCGGCTGCAACGGAAAAACACTCCGGCGCAGGCGTCCTAGCGCTTATTCGACGTCGTTGCTGACCACACCGGGCGGGCACCGGCTCCGGCCACCTTTTCGGGCAGCTGGGCGATCATGACGGCGAGCATCTCCACATGCCCCGTCTCCTCAGCCGCAATCCCGTAAAATAGATGTCGGTGCTTGCCGGACAGGTGCGAATTCCAGGACTGGAAGCCGTGCTGCATTACTACGGTAATTTCACCGTGCTGTCCGCCGAGCACTTCCTGAAGCTTTCGTGCGTAGACGGCATCCGGCTTATCCGGCGTTGCCTTGAACTGAAGTTCCTGCTTATGAAAAACACTATTCGCCTTTGTCAGGCCCGACAGTTGCGCCTCTGATGCCGACACCGGGCCGGGCCAGTGACTGACATCTGAACCGGCATGCAACTAATAAGCACACTTGGTAACGGCAGTAGGGGTGGAGAGGACCACCAAATGAAACAGATGCAGGGGATGCATACAGAGGTCAGGCATGCATTCGAGAGCCATGCCGGATCACCCGAGACCCTGGACAGCTTCTTGCTGGACCGGCTGGAAGACGTCATTCTCTCGAGCTGCACCGTCCCGGAATTCCTGCATCGGCTGGCCGTCCTCACGTCAGAGACTTTTTCGACGGACACCGACCCGATACTCACCGCCATAGCCCTGCTCCGGGACCGCAAGCCCGTCTGCATGGGGTTCAGCAGCGAGCCGCCCCCGTCCGTCGAAAAGCTGGAGTATGCCTTTCGCCGGGGACCGGCGAAAGCAGCCGTGAGCCAAGAGTCCACCGTGCACATATCCGACCTTTGGAACGACCCCGCCGGCGGTGCCTACGCCGACATCGGGCAGCAGCTTGGCGTGCGCTCCCTGATCTTCGTTCCCCTGAATCTCGACACCGAAGGACGTGCCGGGCTCACGCTGTACTCGGCCCGGCCAAACAGGTTCGATGCCGACGCCGTTTCCCGCGCCGAGGCGTACGGCCGCCGGATCCTCAAGCCGCTCCGCATCGCCGCACGCCTGGCGTCAAGGGAGGAGCAGTCCTCGGACCTGAGGGCGGCCATGGAGTCCCGCACCACCATCGATCTGGCAATGGGAATCGTGATGGGACAGAACCGCTGCGGCCAGGACGAAGCCTTCACCATCCTGCGGTCCGCCTGCAGCCGCCGCAACATAAAGCTCCGGGACCTGGCGGCTCTTTTGGTGGCCTCAGTGGGCGAAAGAGCGCCACGGACGCACTTCGATTCCTGACGCAGCCGTCCGTTCCTCCCGATTTGCTCCCGCCAAGGTCGGCCTTCTACGCTTAAAGCAGAGGCTCAGCAGTGCGCCCAGGAACTCTTCTTTTGGAGACCCGTGGAACATAAACTGCATGTCCTCGTCCAGCTTGATGCCGATCCCGCCGAGGCGGTCCTGCAAGTATCGGGCTGCCTGACGGCCGAAAGTTGCCAGGCCCTGCCTCCCATCGTTCACAAAGCCGCTGCCCTTCTCCACGGAAACCGGATCACGGTTGACCTGACACGGGCACGGCACATCGAACGGGAAGCTGTTTCCCTTCTGCGCAGCGGCACCGGCTTCGGCAAGTCCGAAGTCGTGGTCAAATGCCCGGATCTTCTGCCCCAATGCCCAGCACCGAAAACGGCCCCGCGGGCACACCGGGTGCATCACGAGCTATTCCCCGCCCACCGTCCCTCTGCGCTGTCGTGGATGGACCTGCCGACGGATCCACTGGACACCGAGGCTCTGGCAGCCCTTCCCCAGCGCACTCTGCAGGCCCTGACGGACCGGGTTTTTCACCAGTTGGATTCCGATCATCCATCTGCCTTCGCGCTCGAGTGGTACAGCGCGCTGTGCGGGGAATGGGCCCGTCGCACGGGACCCGGCGCAGGCCAAAGCACCACGAAGATCTACGACCACGAGTATCCGTAAGTCCCTGTGGCCCGGCACCCGGGACAGGGTTAAGGTCAAGGGTTACTCCTTAGTGGGGAGGAGTCTTTGATGTTCTGTCACGCAGCGGCGAATATCCTGCCCAGCGTCTCAGAGCACGTCATCAAGAGCGTTGGTAAACGACAGCGCGGCTAGGGGCAGAAGATGGTCTTCGAGGCAGTTGAGCCGGAGCAGCGGCAGTTGCTCAAGAAAGCGCTCGACGACGCCCGGCTGTGCGTGCCCGATGTGTGGATACAGTACGTCAGCCTCGGCGGCATTGTGGGCGAGTACGAAGTCGATGCCTACATCAACGGCTCTTTGTCGCTTCCTCCGCTGCAGCGGGACATCCTCGCCCATGCCGCGAACGAGCTCATCGACGAACTCCCGCCGCGTCCGCGCGCGCCGTACGGTGCCGACGTCGCCCGCACGCAGGCTGGCGGGCATCCGCTGGAAGACCCGCAATCCGCAGAGGAGCAGGGCTACGGACGCGGCCGCGGCTCGAACCCGGGCGAGGGCTAGCGTCCCGATACTCTTTCCGCGCACCAGGAACGCGAAGAGGCCGAAGCGGCAGGCGTTTCCGCGCCGACGCCGGAGACTGCAAACCCCTGTGACGTGACGCTGACGTGCCGGCTAGTTGTCCGCCAGCACCCGCAGCACGGCTTCTCCGTAGCGTTCCAGCTTGGACGGTCCGACACCGGGCAGGGTTGCCAGCCGGTTCAGCGACGGCGGGCGGTCCTCGGCTATGGCCACCAGCGTGGCGTCCGTAAAGACCACAAAGGCAGGAATCCCGGCCTCGGACGCGGCTTCACGGCGCCATTCCCGCAGGGCATCGAAGGTGCTCTCTTCATAGGTCACCGGGCATTCGCCGCAGCGGCCCACCTTCCGCTCGGCTCCGGTGGTGAGCAGGGTTCCGCAAACGCGGCACTTGGCCGGGCCGCTGGATTTGCGCCGTGCCGGAGCCTTGGGCGTAACAGTGCGCTGCAGGTCGCGGGGGGTCTGCGGCCGCAGGCCGTCCAGGAACCGGGACGGCTTGCGGTTGGCACGGCCGCCGGGGGTGCGGGCAGTGGACCAGGAAAGATGCAGGTGTTCCCGGGCACGGGTGATGCCCACATAGAGCAGACGCCGTTCTTCATCCACTGCCTCGGGGGTGTCCGCGAAGGAGATTGGCATCAGCCCTTCGCTCAGCCCCACCAGGAACACCGCATCCCATTCCAGGCCCTTGGCTGAGTGCAGCGAGGCCAGCGTAACGCCCTGGACCGTGGGGGCATGCTGCGCGGCGGCACGCTCGTCGAGCTCTGCAACAAAGTCCATCAGCGTGAAGATGGCATCGGGATCCTGTGTGCGGTTGGCGTGCAGTTCATCGGCCAGTGCCACCAGGGCTGCCAGTGACTCCCACTTTTCCCGCACGGCGCCGCCGCCGGCCGGAGCCTCAGGACTGTAGCCCAGGGACACCAGGATGTCCCGGACCAGCTGGGGCACCGGCTCGTTGCCCACCGAACGCGAGGCTGCCCGCAGTTGGAGCATGGCATCACGCACTTCGCGCCGTGCGAAGAACCGCTCCCCGCCGCGCAGCTGGTAGCCGATGCCGGCGGTGGCCAGCGCCTGCTCGTAGGCCTGGGACTGACCGTTGGTGCGGAAAAGGATGGCGATTTCCGCGGGCTTCACGCCGTCCTTGATCAGCGCCTTGATACGTTCGGCCACCGAGGCGGCTTCGGCGTCGTCGTCGGCGCATTCCGTAAAGGTGGGCTCGGGACCTGCCGGACGCTGGGCGATCAGTTCCAGCGGCTTGGGCCACGGCGGAGCGAACCGCGAGCGCTCCCCCTCCGCCGTGCGGGCGGCAAGGATCCGGTTGGCCAGTCCCACCACTTGGGGCGTGGAGCGGTAGTCCCGCACCAGTTTGACGATGGGAGCGTTGGGGAACCGAGACGGGAAACCCAGCAGGTGCTTGGACGTGGCGCCGGTGAACGAGTAGATGGTCTGGCTGGAGTCGCCCACCACGCACAGCTCGTCACGCCCGCCCAGCCACAGGTCCAGGAGCCGCTGCTGGAGAGGGGACACATCCTGGTACTCGTCCACCACGAAGTGGCGGTACTGGTCCCGCACGGTGGCGGCCACGCGTTCGTCCTCCTGCAGGATGCCCACGGTGATCAGCAGGACGTCCTCGAAGTCGATGACGTTGCGGTCCACCTTGACGTCTTCATAGGCCTGGAAGATGCGGGAAATGGTGATGAGGTCAAAACCTGCCGGAGCTTCACGTCCCTTGGCAGCGGACACATAGCTTTCCGGCGTCAGCATGGACACCTTGGCCCATTCGATCTCGGCGGCGACGTCCCGGATGGCGGCGCGGTCGGTGGAGAGCCTCAGGCGCCGGGCGGCTTCGGCAATGAACTGGGCCTTGTGGCTGAGCAGGTCCGGGAGCTGGCCGCCGACGGTCTGCGGCCAGAAGTACTGCAGCTGCTTCAGGGCAGCGGCGTGGAAGGTCTTGGCCTGCACTCCGCCGGCCCCCAGGTCCCGCAGGCGGGTACGCATCTCAGCCGCTGCGCGGGCGGTGAACGTCACGGCCAGGACACGCTGGGGCTTGTACACGCCGGTGTGCACCCCGTAAGCCATGCGGTGGGTAATGGCGCGGGTCTTACCGGTACCGGCACCCGCGAGGACACACAGCGGGCCGGTCAGGGAGGTGGCCACTTCACGCTGTTCATCATCCAGTCCGGCGAGGATTCGGGCTTCAACGGTGTCGCCGCTCATGCCTGCGCCTCGACCTCCGGTTCTGTGATCGGTCCTCCGTACCAGCGTTCAATCAGATTCCGTGCAATGGAGATCCCGCTGGCAATCGTAATTTCACCGCTGGCTACTGCCTCTCCCAGTTCTTCCCTGGTGAACCAGCGCACGTCTGAAATCTCAACGCCGTCGGGTGTCGTGGCGGTGTCCTCGGTGCGGGCGGTGAACCCCAGCATCAGGGAGCAGGGGAAGGGCCAGGGCTGTGAACCCAAATACTGCGGAGAGTGGACGGTCACCCCGGACTCTTCGGCCACCTCACGGATGACGGCCGCTTCCAGGGACTCTCCCGGCTCCACGAACCCGGCCAATGTGGAGTAGCGGTTGCCCTTCCATGCGGCAGCCGAGCCGAGCAGGATGCGGTCCTGCGGGTCGGTGATGGCCACGATGATCGCCGGATCCGTGCGGGGGAAATGCTGGCTGTTGTCCTGCGGGCAGCGGCGGACCCAGCCGCCCTGCTCGGGAACGGTGGCGGCACCGCAGCGCGGGCAGTGAGTGTGGGCGGCATGCCAGTTGGAGACGGCAGCTGCCTCCACGAAAAGGGCGGCGTCCAGCTCACCCAGGAGGACGGCGACTTCGCGCAGCGATGCCCAGCGGGCGCCGTCGATCTCCAGCAGCGGATCTTCCTGAGCCAAAGTCACCAGTACGACGTCGGTGCCTGCCGGCTCCTGCGCGTCCGCCAGAGTGCGGCCAAGGTAGATGGGCACGTCCCCAAATCCGGTCTCCGCGACCGGGGCGAGCACCACCTCGGTGCTGTTGATCAGGGCCTTGCCCCCGGCCATGTACATGACGCGGGTGGCGGGATTTGTGCGGATCTGTTCAAAGAGGTCCGCGGCGACACGGCGGTCCGAACCGCGGTCCACTGCTGTGCGGGCCAGCGGCAATAATCCTAAAGGGGGTACAACTGCTACCGGTGCTGAGCTGCTCATGTTCCTACCGTACTGACTTGCACCCCCCAACCTGTAGTTCGCCCCCGGACTACCCGCCCGGCTGAGTTATTGCTCACGCATCCGGCGACTCGCCGTGAGCTTATGGTTATTCGCACCACATCTGCCTCTACGGTTGAAGATGTGAAACGCACCCCCATGGAATTGGCAGCAATGGCCAGCGCCGCCGTCCCCGGGCTGGCCCCCACCGGCGTCGCAGGCTCCCCCGACGACGCCGCGGACTTCGACTCCGCCGTCCTTGTCGACGAAGCCGGAAAGCAGTGGCGGGTACGTTCGCCCAAGCACATCGATGCCAGCATGCGGCTGGAAACAGAGCTCCTGGTACTGCGGGCCTTCGTGCCGGCGGTGCGGGCAGAGCTCCCGTTTGCCCTGCCTTACGTGGCCGGCACCGTACGGCAGGGTGACCTCTGCACTTTTGTCTACTCGCATCTGCCCGGTTCCACCCGGGACATTGATTCACTCGTAGCCGAAGGCGGGCCGCTGCCCCGCGAGGTGGGGCGTGCCATGGCCGCCATCCACAGCCTGCCGCATGACCTGGTGAATGACGCCGACCTGCCCAGCTATTCGGCAAACGAGTTCCGGCAGCGCAAACTCAACGAACTGGACCAGGCCGCCACCACGGGCAAAATCCCCCCGGTGCTGCTGCGCCGCTGGGAACACGCCCTTGAGGACGTCACCCTGTGGCGTTTCAACCCTTCAGTGGTTCACGGTGACCTGCACGAAGACAATCTGCTGGTTTCCAACGGCCGCATCAGCGCCGTCACGGGCTGGACGGACCTTCGCATCGGCGACCCGGCAGACGACTTTGCCTGGCTGATCGCCGCCAACGATCCCACCTTTACCGACGCCGTGCATGCTGCTTACAACGCCGCACGTCCGGAAGCGCCTGATCCTCATCTGATCCGCCGGGCGGCCCTCTCCGCGGAGTTCGCACTCGCTCAGTGGCTGGTACGCGGTGTGGCAGCCGAAAACCCGGGAATGGTTGCCGAGGCCGAGGAAATGCTCGCCACCCTTGAAGCGGACATTCTGGAGCAGGAAGCCGCGGAAAAGGCCGAGCAGGACGACGCCGAAGCCCTTGCGGCGGAAAGCGCCGCAGCCTACAAGGCCGCCGCTGCGGAAAAAGCCGCGGCAGCCGATGCCGCGGCAGCCAGCCAGGCCGCCGCACCTGCCGTTGTGCTTCCCGCTTCCCATCCGGCTCCGGCCAAGGGTCCCACGGTCAGCGGTACGGTGAGCGCAGGCTCTTCACGCGTCACGGTCATGCCCATCGAGACTATGCCTGCTAAATCCGAAACAGACGGCGCACAGGATTCAGGCAAACCGCCGGCGGCGGCCACAGGGGCCATTTCCGCGGTTGCCGTTCCGCAGGGCGTCTCTTCAAGCGGTACTCCTTCAGCGGGTGCTTCCGTATCAGAAACCGCCTCGTCGAAGGTCACCGTCCTCGACGCAAGCAGCGGGACCGAGGCAGAGTCCGGAAAAACACGGAACGAGGATTCATCCTCCGCCGCACGTTCCGAAGCGGCAAAGCCGGCCGCAGCTGATGATTCACACGGAAAGCAGCAGAATTCCGGTCCCGCGAAAAAGAAGTTTGGACCGATAAAGAAGAAGTAGGTACAGGCGGCCGCATCCGCCTTCCCCTGGCGCGCGGCAAACCCGGTCCGGCATCCGTTGGCCCCTTTGATGCCGCACGGCACCCCTTGACACCCCACACCAGGAGGGCTCTCTGCGACCCTCCTGGTTTTCTGCTGCCCGGATTCTGTCACTCAGCCCTTGCCACCGGGCTATCCTGGTTCTATGGTTAGTTACACCACCAACTAACCAAGTAACCAGATCAGGCGCTTTCTGATCCCACTCCGTGAAACCGAGGCAGGCATGACCCTCAGGCCGCATCCGTGAACGTTTTCGATGAAAGCCGTCCCATCTTTGTGCAGATAGCCGAGCGCATCGAGGCCGACATATTGGACGGTGTCCTTGCGGAGGAAGCCCAGGTTCCCTCCACCAACGAATTCGCTGCCTTTTACCGCATCAATCCGGCAACCGCCGCCAAAGGCGTCAACCTGCTGGTCGACGAGGGCCTCCTGTACAAACGGCGGGGCATCGGAATGTTTGTTGCCTCCGGATCCCGCGCCGTCGTCCTGGCCAAGCGACGTGAACAGTTCTACCGCCAGTACATCCAACCCGTCGCCGACGAAGCGCGAAAGCTGGGTATCGGCATTGACGAGTTATCCGAACTCATCCACCGCAGTGCCGCCGAACACGAAGGGACCCCGGCACCATGAACGTCGTAGAAACCCGCAACCTCACCCGCCGTTACGGAGACGAGACGGCATTGGACAACGTGACCCTTTCACTGCCGGCCAACCGCATTTATGGCCTGCTGGGCCGCAACGGCGCCGGAAAAACCACGTTGATGTCCATCCTCACCGCACAGGCGTTCGCCAGCTCCGGGGACGTCCGGATCTTTGGTGCACACCCGTTCGAGAATGAATCTGTCCTGTCCCGAATGTGCTTTGTCCGTGAGTCGCAGAAATACCCTGAGGACTTCACCATCCGCAACGCCCTCGACGCAGCGGCCCTCTTCTTCCCCAACTGGGACAAAGACCTGGCGGAGGTGTTGTTGGCTGACTTCCAGCTGCCCGCTCCGAAAAAGCACCGGATCAAAAAGCTCTCACGCGGACAGCTCTCGGCCGTAGGAGTCATCATCGGCTTGGCTTCCCGCGCCGAACTGACTTTCTTTGACGAGCCTTATCTGGGTTTGGATGCCGTGGCACGCCAACTCTTCTACGACAGGTTGCTGACTGACTTCGCCGATCATCCCCGGACCATCATCCTTTCGTCCCACCTAATCGACGAAGTGGCAAACCTGCTCGAACATGTGATCGTGATCGACCACGGCCGCATCGTTATGGATGACGAAGTGGATGCCGTCACAGGTTCGGCCTTCGCCGTCGCCGGTTCCGCCGCCGCGGTGGAACGGTTTGTAGGTGAACGGCCCATTCTGCACAGGGACTCGCTCGGGGCACTTTCCTCGGTGACGGTGGACAGCACGCTGACCGCGGACGACCGTAAGCTTGCGCGGACGCTGGGACTGGAACTTGCACCGGTCTCACTGCAGCAGCTGATTGTCCGGCGCACCCTCAAAGCGAATGAAAGCTCCGGTTCTTCGGACGAAACCTACAACAAGGATCTGGAGGTGCTGCGATGAACCGGCCGCTGGCAGTAGCTCGCATGCAGCTGCTCAACAAATGGATTTATTTCGGCATCCCGGCGATCATCCTCGTTTCCTCCACGCTGATCGCAGTGGCGATTCTGGCGGTTATACCGGACACCGGCGGCACCAGGATGGCCCTCTCCGGCCAGTCCGTCATGTGGTATTTTCTCGGCATCGGTGTGCAGGCTCTGACCCTCACCTTCCCGTTCTCGCAGGCCATGAGCGTCAGCAGGCGTTCCTTCTACATTGGAACCCTGGGCCTGTTCGCCGTCATGGCCCTCGGGCTCGGTGTGCTCTACTGGCTCCTCGGCTTGGTGGAAAAAGCGACGAACGGTTGGGGAGTGAACGGTGCCATCTTCGCGATTCCCTGGATAGTGCAGTCCGCCTGGTACACGCAGATCCTGCTCTACTTCGCACTGTCGACGCTGCTGTTTATGTTCGGCTTCTGGTTTGCCACGGTCTACAAGCGGTGGCGCACCACGGGCCTGCTGGTCGCCCTTATAGGGTTCGCCGTGATTCTTCTGGGGGCCGTGGCATCGGCCACCTGGACGGACTCCTGGGCAGCGGTGGGAGCCTGGTTTGTCCAGCTGACGCCTCTCGCGCTGACGGGTTGGCTCCTCTTGGGCGGCGTCGTGCTGGCGGCGGGTTCATACGGAACCCTTCGCCGGGCCACGCCGTAGGCAGGCTTTTGCCGCCGGCAAAACAAGGCGACTAAATAACAGAAGTGCCGCCGCCCCTTCACCGGGGCGGCGGCACCTCCGTTGTCCGGGATCAGTTCCGGTCCGAAGAATTCGCCGATCGGATGATGTCCTCCAATTCCTTCTCCCCCAGCAGGTTGAAGGGACGAATGAGCTTGTCGGCTGCCACGTAATAGAACGCGGCGTTGACCTTCTCCAGCGGCACCTGCTTCAGTCGGGCCCACGCCAGCCGGTACACCGCCAACTGGACCGAGCGGATGTCCAGCTTGTCCTTGGACGGCGGCGCTCCGGTTTTCCAGTCGATAAGGTCCCAGGTTCCGTCGGCATCCTGGAAGACGGCGTCGATGCGTCCGCGCACCACCACCGTGTCCACCCGGGTTTCCACCGGCACTTCGATGAAGGCCGGAGTACGCCGTGCCCAGGGCGAAGCCTCGAAAATGGCGATCATGTCTTCGAGCTGATAAGCCTCGTCCACGTAGGCGTCGGCTGCGCCGGGGTGCTCGTCGATGTCCAGCATGCCGCTGGTCCCGAAGAACTCCTCAACCCAGGCATGGAACGCCGTTCCCTTGCGCGCCGCCATGCCCGGCTCCCGCGGTACGGGACGCCGCAGCTGCCGGGTGACTTCCTGGGGATCGTCTTTCAGATCCACCAGCAGGGAGGCGGAAATGTGGGCGGGCAGTTCAACTTCCACCACCTCGTTGGGCGGGCGGTGCCGGGCCAGGACGAGCTCCACCTCTTTTGCCCATCGAGTGGGTTCAAACACGCTGCCGGACGACTCCCGGGGTTCCTCCTCCGGAAGGGCATCCGCGCCTGTGAGGATGTCGATCTCCGACTGCCCCACCCGTCCCGACTGCCGGGCCGCTGCGCCGAGGACTGCCGCTGCAGCAGCCTGCATATCTGCGCGCCGCTCCCCCAGCGGATCGACGGGCCAGCTCCGGCGCTGGACGTCGGCATTGGCCGGGTTGGAGGTCCCTTCGTTCCCCTCGTCCACCCATGACAGGAGATGGAATCCGGGAGCTCCGGCCTTTCCGAGGTCGTACAGGTCCTGGAGATAGCGGGAGACCGCCGTCGGTTTGGACCGCCCGCCTCCCCACGCACTGGAGGTACAGATCAACACATATTTGGCCCGGGTAAAGGCAACGTAGGCCAGACGGCGTTCTTCACGCTCCGCGTGTCCGCGCGCGTCTTCGCTGAAGGCTTTCTCGCTGTCCACCCAGCCCTTCTGATCCTCCTGCTCCCAGTCCCACTGCGGAAGATCGGGGGCGTCCCCCCGCAGGGGCCAGGGAATGGCGCCTTCCCCGCTGCTCCAGCGCGAATCACGGTCATTGGGGAACTGGCCCTCGTTCAATCCCGGAACCACCACAACGTCCCATTCCAGTCCCTTGGAAGCATGGACGGTCAGCAGCTGCACGGCGTCGCGGCTGGCTTCGAGCTGCGTGACAGGCAGTCCGTTTTCTTCCTCGTTGGCAGCCTCCAGCCACGCCAGGAAGGCCATGAGGTCCACCCTGTCGCTCGACGCACTGAAGGTGGCTGCTGCGTCCACGAAGGCATCCAGGTTCCGCCGCGACTCGTGAATGGTGACGCCGGGCTTGGCTGCCACTTCGATGTCCAGCAGGATCCGGCGCTCAACCTCGCCGATCAGAGTGGTGAGGTCTTCGCCGACATAGCTGCGCAGGTCCCGCAGTTCGTCGCGCAGCAGGGTCAGCCGGCGCAGCCCTTCCGCGGAAATGGACCGGCCGGCGTTGGATACCCAATCCGGGCGCGGAAGCGCATCAACGGCTTCCACCAGGGAACCGGCTTCCGCCATGTCCGCTTCCACCACGGTTTCGGTGCCGTCCGGCGCCTCATCGGGACGGTGGACGTCCGCTGCATCAGCCACGGACATAGCGCGCTCCCGGACCCGGACGAGGTGCCGCGACCAGTCGGCCAGTGCCATCAGGTCTGCGGGACCAATCCGCCAGCGTGCTCCGGCCAGGATCCGCAGCATTGAGTCCGAGCGTCCGGGGTCGCCCAGGACACGCAGGACGGCCAGAAGATCCACCACTTCAGGCGTGGACAGCAGACCGCCAAGGCCCACGATCTGCACTGGAATTCCGCGCGCTTCGAGTGCCTCCCGGATGGGGCCGAACTGTTTGCGCCCGCGGCACAGGACGGCCATGGTGGGCTGGAGCTCCTTGCCTGCGTCGTCCTTTTCGAACCGCCCTCGGCGGTGGAGCAGGATCTGTTCGGCCACGGCGTCGGCTTCGCCCGGGATGTCTTCAGCATCTCCGGTCCCGGGTACGGAGACGTCCGTCAGGTAACGCCCGAGATGGACCTCGCCCAACGGTGCCCGCGGCTTGGCCTGCAGTTCGGGAACGTGCGGCAGCCTCTGGTGTTTCAGCCACGGTGCGGTGGTGTTCAGGGGTGCCGAGACGGCGTTGGCGGTGGCGAGGATGGAGGTTGAGTTGCGCCACGCCACCGACAGATTAGCTACCGGCGCCAGTGCCCGGGAACCGTCGGGCAGGAATAGCGGGAACTGGTCACGGAACGTACCCAGCTGACCGGCGGATGCGCCGCGGAAACCGTAGATGGACTGATGCGGATCTCCCACGGCTGTCACGGCACGGCCGTCGCCGAACAGTTGGGAAAACAGCACCATTTGGGCGTGGGAGGTGTCCTGGAATTCATCAAGGAGGACCACCTTGTACTTTGCCCGCTCCATTTCAACGGCCTCGGGGATGGTGGCGGCGATCCTGGCCGCCAGTTCCACCAGGTCACCGAAGTCCAGCTGCCGGCGCTCGGATTTGGCCCTGCGGTAGTTCTCGACCAGTTCCGTAACGGAGATGCGGGTGCGCAGCCGGTCCATCAGCTTCTGCACCGCTGCGGTTGCGGCCTTGGTTTTACCAGCCTGGTAGGGCAGCCCGGAAACGACGGCGAGATGGGCCGCCAGGTGCTCCCGAACGTCACCGGGGGTCTGCAGGTGTTCGGCGCATTCGCCGGCCATCTGCAGCACGCCGTTGACCAGGGTGGACTTGGCGGCCGTGAAATGTTCAAACTCTCCGGTGTAGGCCTCCACCACTTCGGTGGCCAGCTGCCAGGACTGGGCTCCGCCGAGCATCACGGAATCCCGTTCCACGCCCAGGCGCAGACCGTAGTCGTTGACGATGCCGTTCGCGTAGGAATGATAGGTGGAAACGGTGGGATCCAGCCGGGCGTCGGCGCTTTCGTCGGGATCGGTTCCCGGCGGAATCAGACCCGGATCGGCAGTGCCCACCGAAAGGACCCGGTGCAGCAGGTCCAGCCGCTGCCGGATGCGGGATTCCAGTTCACCGGCTGCCTTGCGGGTAAAGGTTACGCCCAGGATCTGTTCCGGGCGCACCAGCTGGTTGGCCACCAGCCACACCACCCGGTCGGCCATGGTTTTGGTCTTGCCCGACCCTGCGCCGGCAATGACCAGCAACGGTTCCAGGGGCGCTTCGATGATGCCGACCTGATCGTCAGTGGGATACAGCACCGCACTGTTGGGATCGGTGTGCAGCAGCTTGGCCAATTCACGGGCGGAATACCGCGGAGTGCCGGGAACCTCGGGGGGAAGGGCTTCGGTCATGGCGGCACTCATTCAGTGACCTGCTTTCCTTCGGGGCAGAGCGGGCAGATTTCCGGAAGACGGCAGCCGTGGCCGCCGAATCCGCTGCGCGTGGGTTCGTGCACGGTCTCAAACTTGGAATCGGACATGTATGCCGCGGCTGTCCGGATCATGTCCTGCGCCCGCGTGTCTTCGGGGTCCAGCGGTTCCTGCTCCTGCACGGACACTCCCTTGTTGGTGGTGCCCAGCTGAACCAGTGCCGCCCCGCCGGGCAGGGACGACGGCACAGCAGGCTTCGTCGCGGGGGCGTCCCCTTCCTCAGGCTTTTCCCGGGCGACGGCACCTTCCCGGACGGCCTCCTGATAGGCGGCAAGCTGCGGATGACCTTCGAGTTCATCCTTCTTGGGCGCTGACTTTCCCGTCTTCAAGTCAACGATGAACAGCCTGCCCTCGGCGTCGATCTCCAGCCTGTCGATCTGCCCGCGCAGCAGGGCCGTCCTCTCCTGTCCGCGGATTTCCACCGGGATTTCCGCGGCGAAGTCCCGTTCCACGTCCACCAGGGAGCGGCCTTGCTGCCGCATCCTGATGACGTACTCGGCGAGTTTGCGCACCATGGTTTCGGCGCGCCTGAAATCCACTTTGCCTTCCCAGTTGTCCTTCATGCCCAGCGCCGGCCAGCGCCGCTGGAGTTCGGAGACGTATTCGCTGCCGGAGGCGTCCGGCAGGTCCTGGGCGATTTGATGCACCAGAGTGCCCAGGGAACGGGCGAAGTCGGTGGCCTGCTCCCCGCCCGCAGCGGAAACGAACCAGCTCAGCGGGGATTTCAGCACAGCGTCAACCTTGGACGGCGACACCGGAATGGGAGTTTCCTCGGGAATCACCGGATCCTCCGTGGACAGGGGCGCCAGCCCCCACCACTCGGACGGCGCAGCGCCGGGCACGCGCACGGGGTGGTTGAGCATGGTGCCCAAATGATGGACTGCTTCACGGGCGAGTTCCGGTTTTTCCTCCCGCTGCTGTGCATGGGCCCGCAGCTCCGCCACCAGGGAGCGCAGGGTGAGCGGACGCAGGACCTCGGTGCGATCCCGTTTCATCGCTTCGGGCGGCAACGGTTCCACCAGGTCCAGGAACGGGGAGGGCTGTTCATCGTCCGAGGACACCGCTGTGCAGATCAGCAGATCGCGGGCACGCGAGACGGCGGTGGAAAAGCTGCGCAGCTCATCGTGCCGGGTGGCGTGCATCAACGTTTGCGGGCTCCGGTGCTTTGCAAAGCCGTCACCATGCTCTATAGCCGCCACCAGGTCTCCGCTGCCCAGCAATTCTCCGCGGAGCCGGAGATTGGGCCAGACTCCGTCCTGCACGCCGGCAACAATGACCATGGGCCATTCCCGTCCCGCAGCGCTGGCCGGTGTCAGCAGTTCCACGGCATCGCGGCGCTGGGCACGGGCGGCCAGGGTATCCATCGGCAGTTCGGAGCTGGTCAGGTAGTCGAGAAACTGGGCCGGCGTGGAGCCCGGCAACTGGTCAACGTAGCGTTCAGCGGTCTGGAACAGCGCCATGATGGCATCCAGGTCCCGGTCGGCCCGTGCCCCGGAGGCCCCTCCGGAGAGCGCCGCTTCAGCCCATTTTTTGGACCAGCCCGAGGCTGACCACAGGGCCCAGAGCACTGTTTCGGCTGTGGCACCGGGCTGATCCGCCGCGGTGCGCCCGGCGCGCAGCATGGCGGCCAGCCGCTGGGCTGCCCGTGCTTCCCACGACAATCCTGCGAGCGCCAGGCCGCTGGGCGACAGCGGGTCCAGCAGCGCCTCCACCAGCAGGACATCGCTGGTGCGTCCGCCTCCGCTGCGGACTTCTTCCCGCCGCAGTGCCTGGCGCAGCCGGCGCAGTTCAATCGAACTGGCGCCGCCGATCCGCGAGGTCAGCAGGGCAACGGCCGATTCGGGTGTCAGCAGGTCCGGATTCAGGACGACGGCGAAAGCGTCCAGCAGCGGCCGCACCGCGGCTTCATCCCGCACCGCCTTTTCCGCAACGGGCACTTTGACGTCGATGCCCTGTCCGCTGAGGTAGCGCTGGATCCGGGCCAGCTGGCCGCCGGTGCGGACGATCACGGCCATGTCTTCGAGCCTCCGCCCGTCCAGCAGCTGTGCTTGGAGGATGCGCTGGGCTATGTAGCGCAGTTCATGCATGGGCGAATCGACGACGTGTGCCTCAGCCCGGCCGGAAACCAACGCGTCAGCCGGTACCTCGTCCGAAACTGCATCCTCTGCCGGTTCCTCCGGCCCGGTAACGGGAAGATCAGCGGCGGGAAGAACAGCAGCCCGGTAACGGGGCAGCTGCCCAACCACCGAAATGCGCGAGGCCGTCCGGAGCCAGGCTGTGGCAATGGAACCGGTAAGCCGGTGCTGCCCGGACAGCACAAACGTCTGCAGCCCTTCGCCCAAGGTGTCGGAGAGTTGACCCAGCAGGTCGGGGCGGGCTCCGCGGAAGCCCTGCACAACGGTGTCGGGGCACGCGGTGACCACGGCGTCCCCGCCTCCGGCGAGCAGTCGTAGCAGGGCGTGGATGGCCGGGTTTGCTTCCTGCAGGTCGTCCACGAGGATGAGCTGGAAGCGGGCCCGTTCGGCAGCCAGGAACTCTGGATCACTCTCCAGTATCTGCAGCGCGCTGGTGATGATGCCCGCCGGGTCAAAGGCCTCCGGCATCCGGATATCCAGGACGTCACGGTACTCCGCATACAGGGCAGCCGCGGCCACCCAGTCCGGCCGGTTGTGCCGGCGGCCCAGATCCGCCACCCGCTCCGAGGAGATGCCGTACTCGATGATGCGGTCAAACAGCTGCCGGATCTCCTGCCGAAAGCCCCGCGTCGGCAGGGCCAGGTCCAGGGACTCAGGCCACGGCAGGGCGGGGATCCCCTGCTGGCCGTGCCCCTCCAGCAGTTCCTTGATGATGACGTCCTGTTCGGCGCCCGACAGCAGCTTGGGTGCCCGCGTGATGTAGGGCAACCGGCCTTCGGCTTTGGCCCGCCGAATCAGATCAAAGGCGTAGGAAGCCCAGGTGCGGGCCGGAGACGTGCTCAGGGTGCCCTGCAGCCTCGCGGACAGCGCATCGCGCAGCGCCGCGGCGGCCAGGCGCGTGGGTGCCAGCAGGAGCAGTCCCGCGGGATCGAGTCCGCGGCTGATCCGGGCAACGGCTGCTTCCACCAGAACCGTGGACTTGCCGGTGCCGGGAGCGCCCAGCACCAGGACGGGTCCGCTGCCGGCGGGCAGGTCCACGACCGCCTGCTGGTCCGGGGTCAGTTCCGGGGCCTGTGCGGTTGCCGCGGAGGGCCCCACCAAATGCAGTTTTACGCTCATGCCTCTACTTCATCACGTCCCGCCGACACTTCCGGCCCGATGCCGCCCAGCCCGGCGCGCAGGACCTCGAAGACGGCCCAATCCGTTTCCGAAGGGAACCACCGTGCTGCACCGATCCGCACCCGGTAGCCGCCGCCGTCGTCGTCCGGGGTCCCCGTCACGGGGGTACCTTCGGCCGCGTAATGCTCCCAGGCGCGCAGGCCGTGGCACCGGGGAGGTTCACCGCCGGCGCGGATCACGCGCCACCAGGGCAGGCCGGCTCCGTGACGGGACAGGACGGCACCCACCTGGCGCGGACCGCCGTGGCTGAGGATTTCGGCCACATCCCCGTAGGAGAGGACATGCGCGGGCGGTATCAGCTCAACCACCGAGCGCACGGCTTCGACGTAGTCATTGCGCATATGACCAGCGTAAGCCGAGCGCCCGCCGTACCGGAATCTTGGATTGTCAGTGCCCAACGGTACGTTTATTTCATGAACAGCTGGCATGAACTCCCCCACGCGGCCTTTGATCTTGAGACCACCGGCCGCGACCCGCAGACCGCACGCATCGTCACCGCTTCCATCATTCTGGTCAACGGTCAGGGGGAAGTCCTGAAGCACCATGAGTGGCTCGCCGCCGTGGAGGAGGACATTCCCGCCGAGGCTGCCGCCATCCACGGCATCAGCACCGAACACGCCCGTGCACAGGGTCAGCCCGCAGCCGCGGTGACGGCTGAAATTGCCGGAGTGCTGGGAAGCCTCTTCGCAGCGGGCATCCCGGTCCTGGCGTTCAATGCCTCCTATGACTTCACCGTCCTGAACCGGGAATGTGAACGGTTCGGGCTGACGCCGCCGGCCCCTGCCCCCGTCATCGATCCCTACATCCTGGACAAGCAGGTGGACCGTTACCGCCGCGGAAAGCGTACGTTGACGGCGCTGACGGAACACTACGGCGTCGGCTTCGAGAACGCGCACACTTCAGCCGCGGATGTCATGGCCACGATCGGGGTTGCCCGGGCCATGGCCGGCAAGTTCCCCGTCCTGCACCGTGAAGCCACCCTGCTGCATGAGGCGCAGGTCAACTGGGCCCGTGAACAGGCAGCCAGTTTCCAGGAGTACCTGCGGCGCAGGGATCCATCCGCCGTGGTGGACGGCACCTGGCCCGCGCGCAACTAACTGGCTGCCTTCCCGGACAGCCATGTGTCCGGAAGCAACATCGCGTCACGGTAGGAAACATATTGGAAGCATGCTTCACATAGTCCGCCCGAATCGAGACAGCAGCCCCCTGCGTGAGATACTGACAGCTGTGTTAGGCGCTGATGGCGCCCCAGGCGCGACCCGGAGACCCCGTGGCAGGGCATCTCGCAGGGATCCGGCGTCTTGTGCCACGTGATTGGCAGACACCACCCGGTTGGCCGGCACCCAGACGTGCCCGGTACTTTCCGCGTCCGGCAACCGCCCGCTGACCAGCACCAATACACAGACCACGAGGATCAATGATCACAGTTACCGACCTGCGCAAGGTCTACCGCCAGGGCGACCGAGACGTCACTGCGCTCGACGGCGTCAGCCTGAGCGTGCCGAAGGGATCCATCCACGGGATCATCGGGCATTCCGGTGCCGGCAAGTCCACCCTGGTGAGATGCCTCACCCTGCTGGACCGTCCGACGTCGGGCTCGGTCACCATCGACGGGCGGGAGCTGACCGCGGTCAAGGACTCCGAAATCCGCAGCGCCCGGCGCCGCATCGGCATGGTTTTCCAGCACGCCAACCTGATGGATTCCCGCACGGCAGCAGCGAACATCGCGCATCCTTTGGAGCTGGCCGGCGCCAAGAAGCAGGTCATCCAGGACAAGGTGTCCGATCTCCTGCGCCTGGTGGGACTGGAAAGCTTCGCGGGTGCTTATCCCGCACAACTGTCCGGCGGCCAGAAACAGCGCGTTGGCATTGCCCGCGCCCTGGCCTCTGATCCGGACATCCTGCTGTGCGACGAGCCCACCTCGGCCCTGGACCCCGGCACCACCGATGACATCCTGGACCTGATCTCGGACCTCTCGCACCGGCTGGGACTGACGGTTCTGATCATCACCCATGAAATGAACGTCGTGAAACGCATCTGCGATTCCGTCTCCCTGCTCGAAGCAGGGCGGGTTGCCGAGCACGGACCGCTGAACGAGGTCGCTTCCAACCTCGGCGGCCGGCTGGCCAAGGCGCTGATTCCGCTGCCCGCCACTCCGCTTTTGCCCGGGGATCCCACCGGACCGGTCCTGGAGCTGCTGCTCACGGGCGGCAACGCCACGGAACCGGTGCTCTCGGCATTGACCCGCCGCTTCGACACTGATGTGAACGTCCTCGCGGGAAGCGTTGAAACCCTGGCAGGCAGGCGCTTCGGACGACTGCGCATCCAGCTCGACGTCCATACGGACATGACCGCCGTAACCGACTATCTCGCCGACCAGGGCGTTGCCGTGGAGGTGGCCGCATGAACTTCCTGACCGAACTTTTGGACAATCCCGGAATCACCAAGGCTTTGCCGGAATCCATTCTGGAAACCCTGCAGATGGTGGGCATCTCCGGCCTTGTCACGCTGCTCATCGGCCTTCCGCTGGGTATTTTCCTGCACACCAGTGCACCCGGAGGCCTGCGCCCGCTGCCCGTCACCAACCGGATTGTCAGCGGCGTCATCGTGAACATCACCCGTTCCATTCCGTTCGCCATCCTGATGGTGACGCTGATCCCGCTGGCCCGCATCATCACCGGCACCTCCATCGGACCGATCGCCGCCTGCGTGGCCCTGAGCATCGGCACCATCCCCTTCTTCGCCCGGCTGGTGGAAACCGCGCTGCGTGATGTGTCAGGCGGCAAAATCGATGCCGCCCTGGTCATGGGGTCCACGAAGATGCAGATCGTCTCCAAGGTCCTGCTTCCGGAAGCGATGCCGGGACTGGTTGCCGCGCTGACCACCACGATGGTCACCCTGGTGGGCTACTCCGCCATGGCCGGCATCGTGGGCGGCGGCGGGCTGGGCCGGCTGGCCTACAACTACGGTGTCCAGCGCTTCGACAGCGGCGTCATGATCGTCACCATCATCGTGATCGTGGCCATTGTCCAGGTCATCCAGATTGCCGGCGACATGGTGGCCCGCCGCGTGGATCACCGCTCGGCCGACGGCGGTGCCAGGCGCCGCCGCCGGACCGCTGCCGCCGGCGCCCCCGGTGCCGCTGCCCTCGATGTCAGCGTTGTCGCGCCGCCCGCCGGCCCGGACCACGTCCCCGGCCGCAGCGTCCCGGACACAGCGGACATCCGCCGCTGACCATTGAAGTTTTTCCCGCCGTCCGCTGCCTTGCCGGCCGCGGTCCGGACCGGAATCTGCAGCCAGTAGCCGCTAGCTGCCCACTGTCCGGGTTGGATGTCTTCCGGCCCGGGTTCCCTGAAAGGAACGCACCCGATGCGTAAATCACTGACTCTCGTTGCCACCGGTGTGGCCGCTGCCCTGGCGCTATCCGCCTGCGGAGGCTCCGACACCTCCAGCGAATCCGTTGACAGTCTGGATCCGGCAAACCCGGTAACCCTGACGGTGGGTGCCAGCCCGCTGCCGCACGCGCAGATCCTCCAGTACGTCGCCGACAATCTGGCGGCCGATGCCGGCCTCGAGCTGGAAATCAAGGAATTCGACGACTACGTCACTCCGAACATCGCCCTGGATGACGGCTCGCTGGACGCGAACTACTACCAGCACCTGCCGTACTTCGAGTCCCAGGTCGAGTCCCAGGGCTACGACTTTGAGCACGGCGCCGGCGTCCATGTGGAGCCGTACGCCGTCTTCTCCGAAAAGCATGAGGACATCTCCGCCGTCGGCGACGGCGCCCGCGTGGCCATCACCAACGACCCTTCGAACCAGGCCCGCGCGCTGACGCTGCTGGAAGAAGCCGGCCTGCTGGAGAACGTTGAAGACGACGCTTCGGTGCTGGCCCTGACGGACGAGCAGAACCCCAAGGGACTGGACTTCGTTGAGAACCAGCCGGAACTGCTGGTCAATGACCTCAGCGATCCCACCGTGGACCTGGCCATTCTGAACGGCAACTACATCCTGGCCGCCGGCCTGAGCACCGACGACGCCCTGCTGGTGGAATCCGTCGAAGAGAACCCGTACGCCAACTTCCTGGCCTGGAAGACCGGCAACAAGGACGCCCGCATCGACCAGCTCGAAGAGCTGCTCCACTCCCCCGAGGTCTCTTCCTTCATCGAGGAAACCTGGCCCAACGGTGACGTCACTGCTGCTTTCTAGGCACTGACTGCCGCCCGCTGAACAACGAAAAACCCCGCCCCTCCCGAAAGGAAGAGGCGGGGTTTTTCGTGGCTCGGGCCGTTACGGCTGTGCGTCAGCCGCAGCCTTGGCGGCCGCCGGAAGCGCAGCGTAGATGCGCTCCATGGCGGCGTCGTCGTGCGCGCCGGACAGGAACCAGGCCTCGAAGACCGACGGCGGCAGGTACACGCCGCTCTCCAGCATCGAGTGGAAGAACGGCTTATACCGGAAGGACTCCTGCGCCTGGGCCTGCTCGTAGTTATGCACGCCGGTGTCCGAGGTGCCAAAGGCAACGCTGAACAGGTTTCCGGCACGCTGGATGCTGTGGTCCACGCCGGCGTCGGTCAGTGCAGCGGAAACCGCGGCGGAGAGCTCGGCGCTGCGGGCATCCACAGTGGCATAGACCTCTGCGGTGGCAGCCTTCAGCGTGGCGACACCGGCGGCCATGGCGATTGGGTTACCCGACAGGGTACCTGCCTGGTAGACCGGGCCCAGCGGAGCCAGGTAGTCCATCACGTCGGCGCGGCCGCCCAGCGCGGCCACGGGCATCCCGCCGCCAATGACCTTGCCGAAGGTGAACAGGTCCGGCGTCCAGCCTTCCTTCGCGCCGGTCAGGCCCCAGTAGCCGGCCGGTCCGGTACGGAACCCGGTGAGGACCTCGTCCAGGATCAGCAGGGCGCCGTTTTCTGCGGTGATGCGGGACAGGGCGGCGTTGAATCCCGGCTCCGGGGTCACCACGCCCATGTTCGCGGGCGCTGCCTCGGTGATGACGGCGGCAATGTTCGCGCCGTGCTCAGCGAAGGCCTTTTCGACCGCATCCACATCGTTGTACGGCAGCACCAGCGTTTCAGCGGCGGTGGCTTCGGTGACGCCGGCGGACCCGGGCAGGGCCAGGGTGGCCAGGCCGGAGCCGGCAGAGGCCAGCAGCCCGTCCAGGTGGCCGTGGTAGCAGCCGGCGAACTTGATGACCAGGTTGCGGCCGGTGTAGCCGCGGGCCAGCCGGATGGCGGTCATGGTGGCTTCGGTGCCGGTGGAGACCATGCGCAGGCGCTTCACGCCCGGCACCCGGTCCATCACCAGCTGCGCCAGTTCGGCTTCGGCGGGGGTGGACGCACCGAAGGACAGTCCGTTGTCGACGGCGGCGTGCACGGCGGCCAGCACGTCCGGGTGGGAGTGGCCCACCAGGGCGGGCCCCCACGAGCAGACGAGGTCCACATACTCGCGGCCCTCGGAGTCCGTGATGTACGGGCCCTTGGCGGAGACCATGAACTTGGGCGTGCCGCCCACGGAGCCGAAGGCCCGGACCGGGGAGTTCACGCCGCCGGGCATCAGGGCCCGGGCACGGTCAAAGAGTTCTTCGTTGGACGACGGTGAGACAGGTGAGGACATTACTTGCTTTCCTTCAGCCAGGCCGCCAGCTCGGTGGCCCAGTAGGTGAGAATCATGTTTGCGCCGGCCCGCTTGATGCCCAGCACGGACTCTTCGATGGCCCGGCGGCGGTCAATCCAGCCGTTGGCGGCGGCAGCTTCAATCATCGCGTACTCGCCGGAGATCTGGTAAGCGCCCACCGGGACCGGAGACATGGCGGCCACGTCGGCCAGCACGTCGAGGTAGCTCATGGCCGGCTTGACCATGACCATGTCCGCACCTTCTTCAAGGTCCAGCTCAACCTCCAGCAGGGCTTCGCGGCGGTTGGCCGCCTCCATTTGGTAGGTCCTGCGGTCGCCCTTGAGCTGGGAATCAACGGCTTCGCGGAAGGGGCCGTAGAACGCCGAGGCATACTTCGCGGCGTAGGCGAACAGGGACACGTCCTGATAGCCGGCGGTGTCCAGTGCATGGCGGATCACGGCGATCTGCCCGTCCATCATGCCGGACGGGCCCAGTACGTGGGCGCCGGCGCGGGCCTGCTCCACAGCCATCCGGCCGTAGATTTCCAGGGTGCTGTCATTGTCCACGACGCCGTTTTCGTCCAGGACGCCGCAGTGCCCGTGGTCGGTGAATTCGTCCAGGCAGACGTCGCTCATGATGACGAGGTCATCGCCCACTTCCTCGCGGACGGCGGCTATGCCGCGGTTGAGGATACCGTTCGGATCGGTCCCGGCGCTGCCGACGGCGTCGCGCTCGGCGGGGATGCCGAAGAGCATGATGCCGCCCACCCCCAGCTCAACCGCTTCCGCGGCGGCCTTCTTCAGGGAATCCATGGTGTGCTGGACGACGCCGGGCATAGAGGTGAGCGGATTGGGCTCGGTGATGCCCTCGCGGACAAAGGCGGGGAGGATCAGTTCGGCCGGATCCAGCCGGTATTCGGCGGTCAGCCGCCTCATGGCAGGTGTGGTGCGCAGCCGGCGGGGACGGTGCTGGGGGAAGCTCATGGATAAATCTGCCTTCCGGTAATGACGGGGAACTAGTTTGTAGGACCCGTAGACGTAGCAATAACGAGGGCCTGCGCTATTCCCTCGGGCGTGGGTTGGTTTGCCACAGCATCGGGCGGGCAGCCCAGCTCAACCATTTGGGCAGCCGTGCTGTCTCCAATGGCAACCAGCAGTGTGCCCCGCGGAACGGGTGCGCACAACCGCAGGAAGCGGCGAACGATGCTGGGCGAGGTCAGCACGACGGCGCGCGGACCGGCCGGTGCGGCGCCGAGGAAGTCCTGGGCGGTGATCAGCGGAGCCGTTCCGTCAGCGCCGGTGTCGGCTGCGGGCGTAAAGCGGACGCCCGGGGCGGGATAGTCCACGGTGCAGTAGGCCGTGACGGCGCGGACGTCCCAGCCCAGCGATGTGAGGTTGTCGCGGAGCGCCGGATCGGCCAGGTCCGCCTGCGGCAGCAGGATGCGCAGTGCCCCGCCCTCAGGATCCGAATCCTGAGGGTGCGGCCAGGTTTCAGCCAGCCCGCGGGCGGAATGATCCCCCTCGGGCATCAGGTCCACGGCCAGACCGGTGTCCTCCAGCGCCCTGCGGGTTCCGGTACCGACGGCGGCGATCCGGGTTCCGGCAGGCACGGCGGATGCCGCCGCCACCCCCAGGGCGGCGCAGCGGCGCACCATGGCGCGCACGGTGGTCACGCTGGTGAAGATCACCCAGGCAAACCGTCCGGAGCGCAGGGACACGAGCGCCGAGTCCAACTCACTGGTGTCAGCGGGAAACTGGAAATCAATCAGCGGCAGGAGCGCCACGGCAGCACCGCGGGATTCCAGTTCGGCGGTCATTGCCGCGGCCCGGTCCGGGCTGCGCAGCAGGACCACGTTCAGCCCCGCCAGTTCCCGGAGTTTAGCCCCGCTCATCTCAGCTGTTTCCGGAAGGCAGCATTAGCTGACCGCCAGGTCCGTCAGGGACGCGGCACCGGCGGCAAGCAGATCTTCTGCCAGGCGGACGCCCAGGGCACGGGCGCCGTCTTCGTCCAGCTCCGCCGTAGCCGCGGAACGCCGCATCACCTTGGCACCGTCGTCGCTGCAGACCACGGCCTCCAGATGCAGGCGAACCTCAGTCACGGTGGCCAAGGCACCAATGGGTGCGGTGCAGCCGGCTTCCAGCCGGTTCAGCAGCGCGCGTTCCGCAGTGACCGTCAGGCGGGCGGCGTTGTTGTCATAGGCAGCCAGTGCCCGGCTCAGCGGTCCTTCGGCGGCGTCAGCGGTCCGGCACTCCACTGCCAGGGCACCCTGGCCGGGAGCGGGCAGCATGACGGAGGGGTCCAGGAATTCCGAGACCATCTCCAGCCGGCCCAGGCGCGCCAAACCTGCGGCCGCCAGCACGACGGCGTCAAGGTCGCCGGGAGCGCCTTCCACCAGGCCGGCTACACGGCCCAGGCGGGTGTCCACGTTGCCGCGGATATCCACTACCTCCAGGTCCGGACGGGCGGCACGCAGCTGTGCGGCCCGGCGCGGAGAGCCGGTGCCCACGCGGGCGCCTTCCGGCAACTGCGCCAGGGTCAGGCCGTCGCGGGCGCAAAGCGCGTCACGGACGTCCACCCGGCCCGGGATGGCCCCGATGGTCAGGCCGTCCGCTGCTCCGGTGGGCAGGTCCTTGAGGGAGTGGACGGCTACGTCGCAGTCTCCGCGCAGCAGCGAGTCCCGCAGTGCGGCCACGAAGACACCGGTGCCGCCAATCTGGGACAGGGCGGCCCGGTTGATGTCCCCTTCGGTCCGCACCCGGACCAGTTCGACGTCGAAACCGCCCAGTTCGGAGAGCGCGTTGGCCACTGTGGTGGTCTGGGTGACGGCCAGGGCGCTGCCCCGGGTGCCGATCAGGACGGGCGAATGCGCCACTACTGCACACCCACCGTGGAATCGGCGCCTGCGATCGTCGGCTTTTCGCCGCGCAGGTTCGCGCAGCAGCCGGGGCGGCAGACGTCGTACCAGGGGCCCAGCGGAGTCACGGCGGGACGGTCGGCAATGTTGTTCTCGACGGTGCGCTCGCAGAGCAGATCCACCAGTCCTGCGACGAAGGTGTCGTGGATGCCCGGGGTGGGCGTGCGGTGGGCTGCCAGGCCCAGTTCTTTGCAGGTGTCCATGGCTTCGGTGTCCAGGTCCCAGAGGACTTCCATGTGGTCGCTGACAAAGCCCAGCGGCACAATGACGACGCCCTGGACGCCCTTGGCGGGCAGTTCCGCAATGGCGTCGTTGATGTCCGGTTCCAGCCACGGCGTGTGCGGGGATCCGGAACGGGACTGGTAGACAAGCTGCCAGTCGAGCCCGGCGGCTTCCGGGATGCGGTCGATGATGGCGCGGGCGTTGGCGAGGTGCTGCGCCACGTAGGCGCTGCCTTCCTCGAACTCGCGGTCGCGCGGGCCGGACGCTTCGGCGTCGGCAGTGGGGATGGAGTGCGTGGAGAACAGGATTTCAATCTTCCCGTCCGTCTTGCCCTCGGCGGCCAGCTGTTCGCGGACCTGGGCGAGGGAATCGCGGACGCCCTCGACAAACGGCTCCACAAACCCGGGGTGGTCGAAGTACTGGCGGACTTTGTCCACCTGCAGCTTTTTATCCAACCCGGTCGCCAGCAGGTTCATGCCCAGGTCCTCGCGGTACTGGCGGCAGCTGGAGTAGGAGGAGTACACGCTGGTGGTGACCATCAGCAGGCGGCGGTAGCCGGTGTCATACGCTTCCTGCAGCACGTCCTTGATGTAGGGGGCCCAGTTGCGGTTTCCCCACAGCACCGGGGTGTCGATGCCGCGGCGCTTCAGCTCAGCCTCGAGGGCTGCCTTCAGCGCACGGTTCTGCTCATTGATGGGGCTGATGCCGCCGTTGGCGCGGTAGTGGGTGGCCACTTCCTCCAACCGCTCGTCCGGGATCCCCCGGCCGCGGGTGACGTTCCGCAGGAACGGAATGACGTCTTCCTGTCCTTCGGGGCCGCCAAAGGAGGCCAGCAGGATCGCGTCGTAGTGCTTGGGGGCCATGCGTCCGTTCTCGTCAACGCCGTCAAGCGGGTTGAATGCTGCGGACTCGCTGGAGGGCTCAGATGTCATTTCAGTACCTCGGCAACTTCCGCGGCGTCGATGCGCCGGCCGGTGTAGAAGGGGATTTCTTCGCGGACGTGGTTACGGGCTTCGGTGGAGCGCAGGTGACGCATCATGTCCACCAGGTCAACCAGGTTGGGAGCTTCCAGCCCCAGGATCCATTCCCAGTCACCGAGGGCAAAGGAGGCAACAGTGTTGGCCAGGACCTGCGGGAATTCGCGTCCCAGCATGCCGTGGTCGCGCAGCATCTTGCCGCGTTCCTCGGCCGGCAGCAGGTACCACTCGTACGAGCGGACAAACGGGTAGACACAGATCCAGGCTTCGGGATCAATGCCCCGGGCGTAGGACGGCCAGTGATTCTTGGAGAACTCCGCATCGCGGTGCACACCCATGGCAGACCAGGCAATTTCGGTTCCGGCGAAGAGGCCGGAGCGGCGGATGTCGCGGACGGCTGACTGCAGGTCTTCGGCGCGGCCGCCGTGCAGCCACACCATGACGTCGGCGTCGGCCCGCATGGCAGAGACGTCATACAGCCCGCGAAGGGTGACATGGCGCTCTGACAGTTTCTCGGTCAATGCCTCGAAGGCTTTGACGTTTTCCTCGGAATCGGCAGCTGCACCTGATGCCCCACCCGTCGCGGACCGCTTGAAAACGGTCCAGAGGGTAAAGAACTGTTCTTCGGTGGCGGCTGTTTCTGCGGTGCTCTGACCCATGGGCTCACTCATGATTAACAGTCTGCCCTTCCGGGCAGGCTTAGGCGAAATACTCCACTTCTACTTCTTGTAGAAAGTGGTCAAGATCACTGCCGGTCCAGTTGGTCCACCAGTCCGGCAATCCGGGTGCGCGTATCGGCCGTGACGGCGGCCAGACCGGTGCCGGCCAGCCAGGCCCCCACCACTTCCAGCCCGGCAACCTTCTCCACGGCGGCGCGGACCGCCGCGACCCGGTCGCGGTGCCCGACGGCGGCGGAAGGCAGGGCGCCGACCCACCGCACCACGTCCCAGCCCACCACGTCGTCCACCCCCAGCGGAACCTGGAGGAGCACCGAGGCGTCGGCCAGGGCCTGGGCAAAAAGATCCTCGTCGTCGCGCTCCACCGGACTTGGCCGTGCTGCGGCAGCGGCATCGGCTGCGCTCAGGGCCCGCCCGTAGGAGAGCCGCAGCACGTGCGTTCCCGGTCCGGTGGAGTCGGCAAGCCACTGCCATTTTGCAGTGGCGTGAGTCAGGGCCTTGGCGTCAACGGCATCAACGTCCGCCGCAACGAGCACTCCGGTGCCGCGCGGGTGGGCATCCAGGTCCGGCTGGTCCACTACGAGGGTGACGAGGGCGACGCCGGGCCCGGGGCCCGGGCGGGCGGCTGCCAGTTCCGGAACGGTGCCTGCCAGCAGGTCCGCAGCGCAGGGGCCGTCCGTTGCCATAACCAAACTGTCTGCGGCGATTGTTTCCGCCTCGGGCGCCTGGTCTCCGGCGACCGAGACCGTCCAGCCGCTGCCGCTGTGCCCCACGGCCGTGACGGCCGCTCCGGTGCGGACATTTACACCCAGCGCAAGCAGGTCCTTCTCCAGGGCACGGGTGAGCATTCCCATACCTCCGGCCAGCCCGGCGACGGCGGATCCGGCAGGTGCTGACGCCCGCATGGAAGCCACCGCCCCGGCCAGGGACCCGTGCTTGGCGAGGGCGGTGCGGAGTCCCGGAGCCACTGAGTCCACGTCCAGCACATCCGGATCCGAGGAGTACACGCCGCCCACCACAGGCGCAACGAGGCGGCGCAGCACCGCGTCGCCCATGCGGGCGCGGACCACTTCGCCCAGGCTCACAGTTTCCCGGCGGGCCAGGCTACCCACGGGCAGCACCTTGTCCAGTGCCGCCCTCGCGGAACCCGTGCGTCCGATGGCCTGGACAATTTCGGGTGCGCGCGGATCCGCGGGAATACCGAGCAGACCGCTCTGCGGCATCCGCTGGGCGGCCGCAGCGGTGTCCTCGCCGGCCAACTGCAGCCAGGCGCCGTCCCGGTTGGGCTGGACGACGGCGTCGCCCAGCCCCAGTTCCTCAATCAGCTCGGGCACGGCACGGGACCGCGTAGCGAAGGATTCGGCGCCGCTGTCCAGGGTCAATCCCGCAACGGAATGCGCGCCAACACAGCCGCCAAGCTCGGTTCCCGCCTCCAGCAGGGTTACGGATATGCCGCTGCGGGCCAGGTCCCGGGCGGCGATCAGGCCGGAGATGCCGCCGCCCACCACCACTGCAGTTCTCGGGGCAGGTCCGGGCGCTTCCGGAACAGCGTCGGGAACGGCTTTCCGTGCGGTCGGGAAATGGGACAGGGCAGCGGGCAAATGAGGAAGAACCGGACGGTGCGGCATGGTTACGGCTCCACCGAATGGATGAGCTGTACCACCCGCGTCAGGACGTCCGGGTCCGTTTCGGGGGGCACGCCGTGTCCCAGGTTCACCACGTGGCCCGGCGCGGCGGCTCCGGCGGCCAGGACCTCGCGCACATGCGCTTCCAGCACCGGCCACGGGGCATTCAGCAGGGCGGGGTCAATGTTTCCCTGCAGGGGCGTCGCTCCGCCGAGCCGGCGGTTGGCCTCGTCCAGCGGCAACCGGTAGTCCACTCCCACCACATCGACGCCAACATCGCGCATGGCGCCCAGCAGCTCGGAGGTGCCGGTGCCGAAATGCACCAGGGGCGCACCAAGATCCCGGACATGATCCAAGGCGCGGGTCGATGCCGGCGCCACATGGCGGGTGTAGTCGGCGAGTCCAAGTGAACCGGCCCAGGAGTCAAAGAGCTGCCCGGCGCTTGCACCTGCTTCGAGCTGGGCGCGCAGGAACATTCCCGAGGCATCCGCGGCCCACTCCGTGAGTGCACGCCAGGCGTCCGGATCAGCATGCATCATGGTCCGCGGGCCCAGGTGGTCACGGGAAGGCTTGCCCTCCACCATGTAGGCGGCCAGCGTAAAGGGGGCGCCGGCGAAACCGATCAGCGGAGTCTTGCCGAGTTCCGCCACTGTGAGGCGGACTGCTTCGCGGATCGGCTCCAGTGCCTCTTCGGTCAGGACCGGCAGTGCGGCAACATCCGCCGCGGTGCGCACCGGTGTGCCCAGGACGGGTCCGACGCCGGGAACGATGTCGACGTCGACACCGGCAAGCTTGAGCGGGATGACGATGTCAGAGAAGAAGATGCCGGCGTCAACGTCATGCCGGCGGACGGGCTGCAGCGTAATTTCGGAGGCCAGCGCGGGGTCCAGGCAGGAATCCAGCATCGCAATTCCCTCCCGCAGCTTGCGGTATTCCGGAAGCGACCTTCCGGCCTGGCGCATGAACCAGACCGGCCGGCGGGAGGGAGTTCCACCCCGGTAGGCGGTAATCAGGGGGGAGTCGGCCGTGCGGCCATCCATGAGCGGATGAGAGGCGCTAAGAGTCATACCCTGATTCTCTCCAAAATCCTCCCCGATGGATAACCGGGCCGCCCTGATGCACCGCATCGGCCGGACAGGTGAGGGGAAACACATGCCGAAACGGTTCAGGTAAGGCCGCCCTATTGGGGTTCGCACAGAGACGGTGGCTACTATTGAGGCACTGTGGTTCTACTTTCCTTAATTGCGACGCACTCCGATGTTGACTTGGAAACCGTTGCCCGCCTCAGCGCCGGCGCCTCCCAGGTCTCCTCCTCCCTGCTCGAAACCGGATCGGCGGTGACCGGATCCGTGGTCCTGGCCACCTGCAACCGGTTCGAGGTTTACTGCGAAGCCAAGTCGGAGGCGGACATTGAAGCAGCCCGTTCCGCCGTCGTCGCAGAAATCAGCCGGCACTCCGGCCTGTCCAAGGACCTGGTCTCCCGGTCCCTGGACACCAATACCGGCGAATCCGTGGCCAAGCACCTGTTCGCCGTCGGCGCGGGCCTGGATTCGGCCGTCGTGGGCGAGCGCGAAATTGCGGGGCAGGTTCGCCGGGCCCTGATCGAAGCGCAGGAAAAGGGCACGGCCAGCGGAGGACTAACCCGCCTTTTCCAGACAGCCTCCCGGACAGCCAAAGATGTTGGAGCACTGACAGCCCTCGGTAAACGAGGGCTTTCCATTGTCTCCGTGGCGCTGGAACTGGCCACGGATCTCTCAATGGACACGGACTGGTCCGCCAAGGACGTTGTTGTCTTCGGCACCGGCGCCTATGCCGGAGCCACCATGGCGCTGCTCAAGGAACGCGGCTGCACCCGCATCAGCGTGTATTCCTCGTCCGGACGGGCCGAGTCATTCACTGCATCGCGCGGCGGAACACCGCTGACCCGCGAGTCGCTGCCGGATGCCCTGGCTGCGGCGGACGTGGTCATTGGCTGCAGCGGGAGCGAAAGCCAGGTCAGCGCCGGGGACATCAGGCGTGTTCGCAAGTCCAGCAACAAGCCGCTGATCATCATCGACCTGGCCCTGACCCATGACTTTGATCCGGACGTCCGCGAGGTGGACGGCGTGGAGCTGATCACCTTGGAATCGGTGCGTCTGGCGGCTCCGGCAGAGCAGGTCGAGTCATTGAAGCAGGCCAGCAGCATCGTGGCCGACGCCGCCAAGGCGTTCTCTGAACTCCAGCTGAGCCGTCAAATGGACTCCGCCATTGTGGCCCTGCGCCGGCACACCCTCAACGTCCTTGACTCCGAGCTCGAAAAGGTTCGTGCCCAGCACGGCTGCACCGGAGCTGCGGAGGAAGTGGAGTTCGCCATGCGCCGCATGGTCAAGCAGCTCCTGCATGTTCCCACTGTGCGGGCGCGCGAGCTTGCCGCCAGCGGCCAGCAGGATGATTACATCAAGGGTCTCGAAGCCCTGTTCGGCATCACCCTGGATCAGCCGGTGGAACGCCGGCGCCCGTCCGCCCCGCACGGCCCCGCCCATCACGGCAGTACCGAAGCGGACAATTCCGAAGACGGCGCTGACACTGCAGCCTCCGCCTGAGCAGTAAAACCCGTCTCCTAAGCAGTGAAACTCAGTACAGGACCTTGGCCGGTTCGATCTCCCGCACCCATGCCAGGATGCCGCCGTCCACGTTGAACACCCGGTCATAACCCTGGGCCCTGAGGAAAGCGGCCACTTCCGCTGACCGTCCCCCGGACTTGCAGTGCACATAGAGCTCCCTGCCGCGCGCCGGCAGGCTCTCCCCCGACAGGATGCCGGCACGGGGCATCAGCTGAGCGCCGTCAATACTGACAATGGCGTGTTCGCCGGGCTCCCGAACATCGATCAGATCAAAATCTCGCTCCCCTGCCGCGCGGGCGGCCAGCAGCCGCTGCAGTTCGCGGACATCGACGGCCGGTTCCTGGTCCCCTTCCACGCCGGCACGGACCGGCAATCCGCAAAAGGCCTCATAATCCTCCTCCAGTTCGGTGACCTGTTCAGCAGCCGGATCCTTGCGCACCCGGATCTCCCGCCAGGACATGTCCAGCGCATTGAGCACCAGGACCCGTCCCAGAAGCGTCACACCGGTACCGGTAATCAATTTCACGGCCTCGTTGACCATGACGGACCCGATCTGCGCGCACAGCACTCCCAGAACTCCGCCTTCTGCGCAGGAGGGAACCGAGCCGGCCGGCGGTGCCTGCGGATAAAGGTCGCGGTACGTCGGTCCGTGCTGCCCCCAGAACACGCTGACCTGGCCGTCGAACCGGAGGATTGATCCCCAGACATACGGCTTGCCCAGGATTTCCGCAGCGTCATTGACGAGGTAACGGGTGGCAAAGTTGTCGGTGCCGTCCAGGATCAGGTCATATCCGGCAAAGATCTCCAGCACATTGGCCGCATCCAGGCGGACCGGGTGCAGTTGGACCGTAACCAGGGGGTTCAGCTCGTGGATGCTCCGCCGCGCAGACTCGGCTTTGGAGCTGCCGATATCCGACACACCGTGAATGACCTGGCGCTGCAGGTTGGACTCATCCACAGTGTCGTCGTCAACGATTCCCAGCGTTCCCACGCCGGCGGCGGCAAGGTACAGCAGGGCCGGGGAGCCCAAGCCGCCTGCCCCGATGACCAGGACACGGGCGTTCTTCAGCCGCTGCTGGGCAACCATCCCGAATTCGGGAATAATCAGGTGCCGGGAATAGCGCCGGGTTTCCTCGTGGGTCAGCGCTGCCGCAGGCTCAACCAGCGGCGGCAGTGCGGCGTTTGGCTCAATCATGGATCCCAATCTAGTACCCAAACGTGCTGCGGAACCTGCCGGATGTATTACCCGCGGGTAAACTGAAGGCCGTTGACCGGGCACCTTGGCCCGGTGCCGTTGAGAGGTCCGTACACGTGAGCAACCAGCAAACAGGCAAGCCGACCCGGCTCCCCCGGGAGGAACGGCGGCGCCAACTGCTGAACGCCGCGCAGGAAGTTTTTGTCAGCAACGGTTTCCACGGAGCGGCCATGGATGACATTGCCGAAGCGGCCCAGGTCAGCAAACCCGTTCTCTATCAGCATTTTCCGGGCAAGCGGGAGCTCTATCTCGCGCTGCTCGAGGACCATCTGGGCACCCTGACAGAATTTCTCACCAGTGCCCTGAACTCCACCAGCGACAACAAGCTGCGCGTCCGGGAAACGATGCGCGCCTATTTCCGCTTCGTGGCGCAGGACAGCCAGGGCCACCGGCTGGTTTTTGAATCCGACATGACCAATGACGCGGAAGTCAGCTCACGCATCGAGGAATTCAACGCCCGGTTCGCGTCCAATATTGCCGGCGTCATCGCCGAGGACACCAAGCTTTCACCTGTGGAGGCCACGCTGCTGGGCCGGGCTCTGGCCGGAATGGCCCAGGTCAGTGCCCGTTACTGGCTGGAGACAGATGGGGACTTGGACATCGACGCGGCGTCCGAGCTTATCTACCGTTTAGCTTGGCGCGGAATCAGTCGGTTCCCCAAGGAGATTTAGAGTAGATTTCGAAGCGGATATGTTTCATTAATACAGGAGGCACCACGGTGGAAGTAAAAATCGGCATTCAGAATGTTGGCCGCGAAATTGTCTTTGAATCGAGCCAGAACGCCGACGCCGTTGCTGACGTCGTGGCCGAAGCCCTGAGCAACCAGAAGGAACTGCGCCTGAAGGATGACAAGGGCAGGCTCATCATGGTTCCCGCCGGCGTCATCGGCTATGTGGAAATCGGCGCCGAAGAGGTTCGCCGCGTCGGCTTCGGCGCCCTCTAGGTCCCGGCAGGCCGGACGGTGATCAGCCTGATTGTTGCCGCCCTGGCCGCGCTGGCGGCCGGCTTCATCGTCCGGGGCGCGGACCGGCGCCGGACCCGGTACGGTCTTTTCCTGCTGCCGGGCTTGTCGCTGGCGGCAGCCATGATCCTGTGGGTGGGCCTCCAGCTGGGCGGTGTCGGCTCCCATCCTGACCTCTTTTGGCTTGCTTGGGTCCTGCCGCCGGTTGCCGGGGCGGCCGCTGCTGTCATTGCTGCGGTTGTCACAGGTCCCGGGCGCGAAGCCCGGGATGCGGCAGAGCTGGAAAGGGTGCTGCGGTTCTGACGGCCCGCGGCTAGCCGGAGGACAGGAGGGTGCCCAGCTCGCGGGCCAGGATGTGTCCTGCGGCCTGGTGCCCCGCCTCCGTGAAATGGCGGCCGTCATGCTCCCGGTGCTCCCCCAGCGAGAACCGGCTCCACCAGTCCCCCACACTAAGGAACTCCACCCCCTGGCTCCGGGCCACCCCGGCCAGCAGGGTGTCAACCGCCGTGCGCCTGCTGCCCGCCGAATCCAGGCCGGAGGAAATGACGCCCACCATGACCAGCCGGGACTGAGGATAAGTGCGCCGGGCTTCCCGGATCATGTTCTCCGCCGCTTCGGCAATCTCTGTGTCCGACGCGTTTGAGGCATCGTTTCCTCCGCCTTCCAGGACAACGAGCTTTGGGGTTCCCCATGGCAGGACCCATTGCTGCCGTGTCAGGGCTGTGTAGTAGTTGCCAATAGTGCCGTTGCCCTGGACGTAGCCTGTTCCTCCGGCGCCGCGGAGCACGGTCCGGTAGCCCAGCTCGGCCAACCCCTGATCCACCCAGGTGCCCGGCCCTGCCTGTGAGTCTCCGATGACGACTGCGGAACCGGCAATTTCGGGATCCCAGGTCATCACCCGGTCCAATTCCGGGACGCGGATCAGCGAACCGTTCTCGAAATCCGTACGGTAAACGGTTCCCTGGGCGTACTCGGAGGTCAGCGGTTTGCCCAATGAGGAAAAATCGCTTCGTTTGCTGAGGGCATCCACTGATTTGTGAAGCGCCAACGCTCCGTTTCCGGCCGTCCAGAAAACCACTTCGTCGCCAAACTGCCTGCGGCATACGGCCGGTTCAGGACAGGACAAGCCGGATACGGATGGCTCCAGGGGATGTCCTTCCGCTGCCCGCAGCAGCTGGAACGCCCTGATGTCTTTCCAAGCCGTCTGCGGCAGTCCCCCGGCCGGTTCGGCGCTGTTCTTTTCCTGCAGATACCCGGCCAGCAGCGAGATGCGCGGTTGCGTCTGCTGCTGCAGGCCGGAGGTGTCCGTTGCCCCGGCCGAGACGGCGAGCGCCGCGGCGCAGGCCAGCAAAAGGCCGCGTTTAGCCACAGATCTGCTCATGATGCTCCCCCATGCGTTGTAGAGCGCCTGTCGATCATCCGCGCCTGCCGGCTGTTGTGCGGCAGCGGCTGCGGGAGTCGCTGTCAGGCGGTAAGACCGAGCCGGCTCATCCGCCGGGAGTGGTTCCGGGTCAGTTCGGCGAACAGAGTCTTGAGCTCATCCCCATACACTCCCTGTGCTGGTCCCTGCAGGTGCCCGCCTCCAACCGCACGCTCAAGCACCACGCGCTGGGCCTGGGTCAGCGCTTCACCAACCAGCCGCCTCCCCCACAGGGCCAGACGGGACGCGAGGCGGGGATCATCGGCTAGTGCCTGCTGCAGCCTGGCTTCTAGGACTTCTCCCGCGGGCTCCGCTTCTTCCTTCAGCCCAAGAACCAGTTCTGCCGTGGCGGGATCCAGCCGTGCGGCAACCGACTGATAGAAATCATCTGAAATGGCATCCGTGACGTAGAACTTCATCAGGGACTCAAACCAGTCCGCGGGCCGGGTCCGGTCATGGAAGGCATCCACTGACGGCTGGAAGGGGCGCATGGCCGCCTCCGGATCAAGGCCCAGCTTCACCAGGTGCTCCGTGACGCACTCAAAGTGTTCGTATTCGCGCACGGCCAGCCGGCCCAGGACCGTGCGGTCATGCAGGGTGGGTGAAAAACGTGCATCGGAGGACATTCGTTCAAACGCTGAAAGCTCTCCATACGCCATGACGCCGAAGAGGTCCGCGAGGAAGCGGCGGTAAATATCTCCGTCATCTGAGGATCCCGGGCCGTAGGCGGAGTCTGGTTCAGTGCGGGTCCCGTTTGTCATGGACCCCAGCGTACCGCCGGCACCGGACAGTCGTCTGCGCGCCGCGCCCCGCCAATGCATGGCGGCTGGCACCCACCGGGTAGACTGGTTGGTAGTAAAAGGATGCCCGGTCGTCTGATAGACCTTAGCCAGACCCGCAATACCTACGCGATCTTGAAATTTTTGGCCGTCGCCCGTGCCCGATGCACCGCGGCGGACCTGCAGTTGTTAGCCCGCGATCGGCTTCCGCTGGACGCATCATGCGCCCGCCATCCGCTCCGGTGTGGACTCTTGCAGCCACTCGTCGAGCCTGGCGCCGCGATGCCTAACTGAACGGTACTTAATTGAACACTGAACTTTCCCAGGTGGACGACACCCGTCACCTCACCGCCGATGACAGCAATGAAGCTTTGAACGTGGCTGAAACCCTGGCCACTACGCAGGCAGCGGCCGTAATCCCGGAACTGACCTTCGCGGATTTCGGCGTCCGCTCCGACATTGTGGAATCCCTCTCCGAAGCGGGGATCACCCATCCCTTCCCGATCCAGTCGATGACCCTGCCGGTGGCGCTGGGCGGCCATGACATCATTGGCCAGGCCAAGACCGGTACCGGAAAGACACTGGGATTCGGCATTCCTGCCATCCAGCGTGTCATTGCGCCCGACGACGAGGCCTACGCCTCCCTGGCCGTGCCCGGCGCCCCGCAGGCCCTCATTGTGGTTCCCACCCGTGAACTCGCCGTTCAGGTTGCCGGCGACCTGTCCACCGCTGCTAAGCGCCGCGGTGCACGGATCGTCACGATCTACGGCGGCCGCGCCTACGAGCCGCAGACGGAGGCCCTGGCCGCCGGCGTCGAAATCGTGGTCGGCACCCCGGGCCGCCTGATCGACCTTTACAACAAGAAGCACCTCTCGCTGAAGAACGTCCGGATCGTGGTCCTCGACGAGGCCGACGAGATGCTGGACCTCGGCTTCCTGCCGGATGTGGAAACCCTGATGGCCGCCACGCCCGCAGTGCGCCAGACGCTGCTGTTCTCGGCCACCATGCCCGGCGCCGTCGTCGCCATGGCCCGCCGCTACATGACCAAGCCCACCCACATCCGGGCAGCGGATCCTGATGACGAGGGCATGACCAAGAAGGACATCCGCCAGGTTGTCTACCGTGCCCACAACCTCGATAAGAGTGAAGTGGTGTCCCGCATCCTGCAGGCCAAGAACCGCGGACGCACCATCATTTTCACCAAGACCAAGCGCACGGCCGCCAAGCTGTCCGAGGAACTGGCGGACCGCGGCTTTGCCGTTGCCGCCATGCACGGCGACCTGGGCCAGGGCGCACGCGAACAGGCCATGCGCGCCTTCCGCAATGAAAAAGTTGACGTACTGGTAGCCACCGACGTGGCTGCCCGCGGCATCGACGTTGATGACGTCACCCACGTCATCAACTATCAGTGCCCCGAAGACGAGAAGACCTACCTGCACCGCGTGGGCCGCACCGGCCGCGCCGGCAACAAGGGCACTGCCGTGACGTTCGTGGACTGGGATGACGTCCCCCGCTGGGGCCTCATCAACAAGGCTCTGGGCCTGGACCAGGCCGAGCCGGTGGAAACGTATTCCTCGTCCCCGCATCTCTACACTGATCTGGACATCCCCGAAGGCACCAAGGGCCGGCTGCCGCGCAACAAGCGCACGCATGCGGGTATTGACGCCGAGAAGATCGAGGACCTGGGCGAGACCGGCAAGAAGAACGGTTCCGCTCCCACCCGTGACGGCGCCCGTGACAGCTCCCGCGGCCGTGACCGGACCCGTACGGGCGGCACCCGCGGCGACCGGCCCCGCAGCGGCGGCGACCGCGGACGCTCCGACAAGCGTGAAGAGTCCCGGCGTTCCGGCGACCAGCAGGCTGCCCCGGCGCGCGCTGCCGAAGCGCCGTCGGCATCCGTTGACACTGCTGCAGAGCGGCCCCGCCGCAGCCGCACCCGTACGCGCCGCCGCAACGGCGAAGTGGTCGGCAACTCCGCACCCGCAGCCGAATAACCGGGCAGCACTCCTTTTTATGAGCACTCCCCTTTGGTCACCGTCCGGCAGGTCGCTGGTGGTACACGCGGACAATGCCGTGTTCCTGCCAACCCTGCCGGACGGCGCCTTCACCATGATTTACGTGGATCCCCCGTTCAACACCGGCCGCTCGCAGCGGCGGCAGCAGACCACCATGGTCCGCAGCACCGACGGCACCGGCGACCGGGTGGGGTTCAAGGGCCGCAGCTACAGCACGGTCAAGGGTCTGCTTTCGAGCTACGACGACGCCTTCGAGGACTACTGGGCGTTCCTGGAACCACGTTTGGCCGAAGCCTGGCGCCTCCTGGCCGACGACGGCACCCTGTACGTGCATCTGGACTACCGCGAGGTGCATTACGCCAAGGTCATGCTGGACGCCCTTTTCGGCAGGGACTGCTTCCTTAACGAGATCATCTGGGCCTATGACTACGGCGGACGGGCGAAGAACCGCTGGCCGGCCAAACACGACAACATCCTCGTGTACGTCAAGAATCCCGCGGCGTACCACTTCGACAATGCCGAGGTGGACCGCGAGCCGTACATGGCGCCGGGTTTGGTCACTCCCGAAAAGGTGGCGCTGGGCAAGCTGCCCACCGACGTCTGGTGGCACACCATCGTGTCCCCCACCGGCAAGGAAAAAACCGGGTACCCCACCCAAAAGCCCGAGGGTTTGCTGCGTCGCACCGTGGCCGCCAGCAGCCGTGAGGGCGACTGGGTCCTGGACTTCTTTGCCGGTTCCGGCACGCTGGGCGCGGTAGCCGCCAAACTGAACCGGAAGTTTGTCTGTGTGGATGCCAATCCCCAGGCCATTGAAGTGATGTCCAAGCGGCTTGGGCATGCGGCCGACATTGTTTCCGGTGACGCGGTTCAGTCCGTGGCCAGCGCCTGATCCTACGGCCGGACGACGGCGGTCCCGGTTGCCAGGGACTCTATCTTGTCCAGCACCTCCGGGTCCGTGGTGAACTCCCCGAGCAGGTTGGGTTTGCCGGTCCCGTGGTAGTCGCTGGATCCGGTGACCAGCAGCGAGTGCTCCGCTGCCAGGCTGCGCAGCCACGCCCGGCCTTCCTCCGGGTTGTCGCGGTGATCCGCTTCCACACCCAGCAGCCCGGCGTCGATCATTTCGCGGAAAGTTTCTTCGCCCACCACCCGTCCGCGGGAGGACGCCACCGGGTGGGCAAACACGGGCACTCCCCCGGCCGCGCGGATCAGCTCGACGGCGTGGGCCGGGTCCGGCGCATAATGCGCCACAAAGTAGCGCGAGCGTGCCGTCAGGATGCCGGAGAAGGCAGCCGAGCGGTTGGGCACCACTCCGGCGGCCACGAGCGCATCAGCGATATGCGGCCGCCCGATGGTCGCCCCCGGAGCAACATGGCGCTGTACCAGGTCCCAGTCGATGGGGAAGTCTTCCGCCAGCCGCTGGACCATCATTTCCGCCCGTGACACCCGTGCGGTCCTGGACCTGGCGATTTCCGCCAACAGTTCCGGGTTCGCCGGATCATGCAGGTAGGACAGCACGTGAACGCTGATCCCTTCGCTGCTCCGGCAGGAGACTTCCATCCCGGGCACCAGGATCAGGCCCTCCTCACGGGCGGCCTGCATTGCCTCTGTCCACCCGGAGGTGGAGTCATGGTCGGTCAGGGCCACCGCGTCCAGCCCTGCCTCTTTCGCCGAACGCATCACCTCCGCCGGCGGCTCTGTTCCGTCGGAGACTGTGGAGTGCGTGTGCAGGTCGATTCTCACCCCATCAATGTACTTGCTTCAGGCCCTTGCGGGATTGCACGCTGCCGCAGGAAGCTTCTGCGCATGTTTGGCCGCCCCGTCCGCACAGTGAGACCATGGAGGGGTGACTACTGATGCGAATCCAATGACCACCGCCGACACGTCGGGTCTCGGGGAGTTGTCCGAAGGGCAGCCCTTGGATGACCGCGTAAACAACCGCTCCCAGAAACCGTCCAATGAGGCCTACAAGGCCTTCATGGCCACAGGATGGGCCGAGGACGACGCCGAGCTTCCCGCGCGCGCAGAAGTTGCCCCCTACGCCGCCAAGCGCCGTCGTGCCCTGTCCGAGCGATTCCCGGGTGAGCGCCTCGTGATCCCCGCCGGCCCGCTCAAGGTCCGGTCCAATGACACCGATTACCGTTTCCGCCCGCACTCCGGCTTTGCGCACCTGACCGGTCTTGGCCTGGACCGGGAACCCGACGCCATCCTCATCATGGAGCCGGTTGAACCGGGAACCGGCGACGACGGCGGCAACCACACTGCCGTCCTCTACTTCCGTCCGCTCGCCGGCACGGACAGCGAAGAGTTCTACTCCAACGCCCGCTACGGCGCGTTCTGGATCGGCTCACGGCTGGGCCTGGAACAGGTCAGCGCCCTGCTGGACCTGCCCACCCGCCACCTGGACGAGGCTGAAACAGCCATCACCTCCAACGTCGGCGATCCGCAGTTCGGCGGCATCTCCGTGCGCCTGCTGCGCAAAGTCGATGAGATGGTGGATGCGCTGGTGGACACCGTCCGCTACAACACCGCCATGGATCCCGAAAACGTTGACCTCAGCGCGCTTGACGCCCTGGACGGCGAGCTGACCGAGGCTCTGTCCGAACTGCGTTTGATCAAGGACGCGTGGGAAGTGAAGCAGATGGAAGCCGCCGTAGCGGCGACGGTCAACGGCTTCACCGAGGTCGTCAAGGCCCTCCCCCGCGCCATCGCCCACCCTCGCGGGGAGCGCGTAGTGGAGGGTGCATTCTTCTCCCGTGCCCGTGAAGAGGGCAATGACCTCGGCTACGACACCATTGCCGCGGCCGGCAACAACGCCACCGTGCTGCACTGGATCCGCAACAACGGCACCGTCAACGCCGGCGAGCTCCTGCTCCTCGACGCCGGAGTGGAAGCCGACAGCCTCTACACCGCCGATATCACGCGCACCGTTCCGGTCAACGGCACCTACTCTGAGGTGCAGCGCAAGATCTACCAGGCCGTCCTCGATGCCGCCGACGCAGGCTTTGCCGCCGCCAAGCCCGGCGCCAAGTTCCGCGACGTGCACCAGGCTGCCGTCAAGGTTCTGGCCGAGCGGCTGGCCGACTGGGGCCTCCTGCCGGTCTCCCTGGAGGAAGCCCTCTCGGACAACGGCCAGCAGCACCGCCGGTGGATGCCGCACGGCACCAGCCACCACCTCGGTCTCGACGTTCACGACTGCGCCCAGGCCCGCAAAGAGCTTTACCTGGACGGCATCATCACCGAGGGAATGGTGTTCACCATCGAACCGGGCCTGTACTTCAAGAACGAGGACCTTTCCGTTCCCGAGGAATACCGGGGCATCGGTGTGCGCATTGAGGATGACATCCTCATCACCGCCGACGGTCCGGTGAACCTCAGCGCCGCTCTGCCGCGCAATCCGGAAGATGTGGAAGACTGGATGGCCGGACTCGCCGAGTAACTGACGGTGTCCTGACAGACGACTAAACAGCGGAAGGCTCCGCACCCAAGGGTGCGGAGCCTTCCGCTGTTTGGTCTTTATGCCTGCTGGCGGGGAACCCCGCCTTCTCCTTCGCCGTGCTCCTTCTCTTCGCCGCTGTGCGTCGCAGCGGGCGGGGCTGCCGCCGGGGCGGAGGGAAGCCGCACTCCGTACTGCGGACGGCCGTCGGGAAGATCCGGGAACTGCCCCCGGGGGACGGTTCCGGTGGGGGCCTGCTCTCTGCCCGGCGCCTGCCCTTCCTGCCCGGCGTCCGCCGGCTGGGTTGGCTGGTTCGGCTGCCCGCCGGTTGCCGCCCCGTACGGGTTGGCCCATCCGGCCGGCCGCTCCGGAGCTGCTCCGGCCCCGCCCTGCGGCGGCCCCTGCTGCCCATGAGGTCCCTGGGGGCCGGTGTACGGCGGACGGTACTGCGGAGGCTGGGGGTGGCCGTGCTGGCCGATCATCGGCAGCTGCTGCAGCAGGCGGCGGGCGTCATTGGCTGCCTGTGGTGCCACAATCACGTCGTAACTCGTGGCAATGACCTGGCTTGTGGAGGTGAAGTCCCGCCGGCCCCGCTGGAGAGCGTAGGCGAGCACACCGAACAACAGCCAGAACACTGCACCAAGAGCCATGGACGGGATCAGGGAAACATAGCTTTCCCCGCCGGCAAAGAGCATCAGCGCCAGTCCAACGAACAACCCGAACCAGGCACCGGTAGCCATCGAAGACAGCGCAACCCTGGGGTAGGACAACCTGCCGGTCACCCGTTCCACCGACTTCAGTTCGCTGCCGATAATGGAGACCATCTGCACCGGAAACTTGCTGTCTGCCAGATAGTCCACCGCCTTCTGGGCATCCAGGTAGGCGGTGTAGCGGCCCACCGTTTCGCCCTGGGGCAGGGCGCGGCCTTCATCACGTGGCGGCTTTGAACCGAAAAGGGTAGACATCCCTCCATTCTGTCCCACTTACCGCTCCCATGGGGGCCGTATCGCTCGAAGTGAACTTCATCCCGCGGCGGTGCCGGGACCGGCCGTGCATTCCTCCCCGGCCGGTGCCGCGGCAGAGCCGCCGATACGGCGGAAGCGCCGGGCACCCCGTAGCCTAAGAATGTGAGCAAAAATCCTACCCGCGTCTTCATCGCACGCCTGCTCGGCCTCGACGTATTCGACCCCCTGGGTGACCGTCTGGGCCGCCTTCGCGACGCCGTCGTGCTGGACCGCGGGCCCGGGCGTCCTCCGCAGGCCGTAGGCATTGTGGTGGAGGTGCCGGGCAAGAAGCGCGTCTTTGTGCCGCTGACCCGCATCACCTCCATGGATCCAAGCCAGATCATCTGCACCGGACTGGTCAACCTGCGCCGTTTCGAACAGCGCGGCGCGGAGATGCTGGTGGTGGGAGAGCTCTTCGACCGCAAGGTCACGCTGCGGGACGGAAGCGGCGAAGCCACCATTGAAGACATTGCCATTGAGCAGAACCGTGCCGGCGACTGGCACGTGTCCAACCTCTTCGTCCGCCGCAGCGGTCCGGAATCCCGCCTTCGCCCCCTGCGCAGGCGCGGTGAACAGATGATCGTGGACTGGAAGGACATCATCCACTGGGACACCTCCGGCCCCCAGGCCGCCACCTCCTTCGTGGCCCAGAATGATGACCTGAAGGCTGCCGACTTCGCCGATGCCCTGCATGAGATGACCGGCAAGCGCCGGATTGAAGTGGCCAGCGAACTCCAGGACGAGCGCCTTGCGGATGTCCTGCAGGAACTTCCTGACGACGACCAGGTCCAGATCCTGCAGTCCCTGGATGTGGAGCGCGCTGCCGACGTCCTGGAGGAAATGGACCCCGACGACGCCGCTGACCTGCTCAACGAACTTCCGGAGGACCAGAAGGAAGAGCTCCTGCAGCTGATGGAACCCGAGGACGCCCGCGATGTGCGGCGGCTGCTGAACTACGAGGAAGACACCGCCGGTTCCCTGATGACCCCGGTTCCCGTCATCCTGCCGCCGGAGGCTACGGTTGCCGAAGCGCTGGCCCATGTGCGCCGCGAGGAGCTGACCCCGGCCCTGGCTTCCTCGATTTACGTGTGCCGCCCTCCGCTGGAAACACCCACTGGACGGTACCTCGGTGTGGTGCACATCCAGCAGCTGCTGCGTTCGGCTCCCCCGGAGGCGCTGGGGAATATCCTTGATACGGACTTGGAGCCGGTCCGGGACTACGCGAGCATCAGCGAAGTGTCCCGGATGCTCGCCACCTACAACCTCAATTCATTGCCTGTCGTCAATGACGCCGGCCGTCTGGTGGGGGCGGTGACCGTGGATGACGTCCTGGACCACCTGCTTCCGGACGACTGGCGTGCCTCCGACGACGCACCAACCGATGTGAAGCAGGGAAGGACCCATGGCTGAAAAAGTAAAGTCGCAGACCAGCGGCCTGGATACGCCCCGGACCGCCCGTGCACGCTGGCTTCCGCGCTTGTCTCCAAACCCGGACGCCTTCGGCCACGCCACCGAGAACTTTGCCCGCTTCATGGGCACCCCGCAGTTCCTGCTCTACATGACGGTGTTCTGTGCCGTCTGGTTGATTTGGAACACCTGGGGACCGGAGCCCCTGCGCTTCGACGACATAGCCCTGGGCTTTACGCTGCTGACCCTCATGCTTTCGCTGCAGGCTTCCTACGCCGCCCCGCTGCTCCTGCTGGCACAGAACCGCCAGGATGACCGGGACCGTGTGTCGGTCCGCCAGGACCGCGAACGCGCTGAGCGAAACCTGATGGACACGGAGTACCTGACCCGGGAGATCGCCGAGCTGCGGATCGCCCTGCGCGAAGTCGCCACCCGCGACTACGTACGGTCGGAGCTAAGAAGCCTCCTCGAGGAACTGCTCGAAGCCAACAACAGCGAATCATCCGAGGACGCTCCCGCAAAGCGCAGCCAGCGCCGTCGTCCTGATTCCTCAGGATCTTCCGCGGCCACGGAACACATGCCCAAACTCAATCCGGGCGGGAGGGAAAACTAGAGCGTGGCACCACTGCAACACACAGCCGACCGTGCGCTGGCTGCGCTTGACGCGGTCCTTGACCCGGAGCTCCGGCGCCCCATCACTGAGCTGGGAATGGTCAGCGGGGTGTCCGTGGACGACGACGGCGTCGCCTCCGTGGGCGTCCTGCTCACCATCTCCGGGTGCCCCCTGCATGAAACCATTACCGCCGACGTCGAACGCGTCCTGGGCGGCGTTGAGGGCATCACCGGGGTCCGTGTTGACCTTGGCGTAATGACCGCGGAGCAGCGGACAGCGCTTAAGGAAAAACTGCGCGGTCCCGGCGGAGCCAAGGACATTCCGTTCAACCGGCCCGGTTCCCTGACCCGCGTGTACGCGGTGGCCAGCGGGAAAGGCGGGGTGGGGAAATCCAGTGTCACCGTGAACCTCGCCGCGGCCATGGCCGCCTCCGGACTGCGCGTGGGGATCGTGGACGCTGATGTTCACGGCTTCTCCATCCCCGGGCTGCTGGGCATCACCCAGCCGCCCACCCGTGTGGATGAAATGATCCTTCCGCCCGTGGCCTACGGCATCAAGACGATTTCCATTGGCATGTTCGTTGCCGGCAACGCTCCGGTGGCCTGGCGCGGACCCATGCTCCACCGCGCTCTGGAGCAGTTCCTGACCGACGTGTACTTTGGCGACCTTGATGTCCTGTTCCTGGACCTGCCGCCGGGCACCGGAGACATTGCCATTTCTGTGGCGCAGCTCCTGCCGCAGTCGGAAATTTTGGTGGTGACCACCCCGCAGGCAGCCGCAGCGGACGTCGCCGAACGTGCGGGAACAGTGGCTTCCCAAACCGGTCAGAGCGTGGCGGGCGTTATTGAGAACATGTCCTGGCTGCAGCTGCCCACCGGAGAACGGATGGAGCTGTTCGGCTCCGGCGGCGGAGACATCGTGGCCAAACGGCTCAGCGAAGCACTGGGCAAGGACATTGCGCTGCTGGGAAGCATCCCGCTCGATGTTGATCTGCGGACCGGCGGCGATTCCGGTGCACCCGTGGTGCTCTCGGAATCAGCCCTGGTGGAAGGTTCGGCGGGCGCTGAGCTTCGCCGCATCGCCGGTGCCCTGGCCAGGCGTCCCCGGGGACTCTCGGGCTTGAAGCTCGGTGTTACACCGCGCTAGGAGTTCCTGTTCCGCCGCTTTGGCTTCTCAGCGTGTTTAGGTGGCTTCGGTGTCAAAGGGCGCCCGGTCCCCGTCCTGCAGCCGCATGAGCGGCTTCACAGCCGGAGCTCCGCTGGGTGCAGCGGCGCGTCCGGGGGCACCTGCGGTTGCCTGCGGTGCAGCAGGCGCGGGCCGCGCACTGACGGGCTTGACGGCATCTTCGAAATCATCCAGAAGTGCTTCCTTGATGATCCGGCGCGGGTCATACTGCCGCGGATCAAGTTTGCGCCAGTCAACCTCGTCAATTTCGGGGCCAACCTCGTCCCGGAGCTGTTCCCGGGCACCAGTGGCCATCCGCCGCACTTCACGGACCAAACGTGCAAGCTGGGAGGCGTATTCCGGCAGCCTTTCGGGACCCAGCACCGCTACGGCAAGGATCGCCAGGACGAGCAGCTCATAGCCGTTGATTCCGATCACCTGTGAAGACTACCTTTCATGCTGCACCGCAGGCCAGTTCCCGTTCCGGACGGACGGTTTTCCTGCGGTCCGGTCAATCCTGTCCCCCGGTGCCCGTCATGATGGTGAAACCGCTCTTGATGCGGTCCCATACCCCATGGGCCTTCTCCCGGGCATGAAGCGCCAGCCTCGATGACTCGGTGAGGGAAATCTCGCTGACAGCTTCGTTCAGGACGTCCCCGGACGAAGACACCTCCACGGTGTAGGTAACCCGCTTCGAGGCCACAACAGCGCGATGGGGACGCTGGGGATGAATCCATATCTGCGGGCGTCCGGGACGCTCTTCCTGCAGGATGAAACCTTCCTCCGTGACCGGTTTCCCGCTGACGCCGTCCACCACGGTCTCTTCGGACCAGGAAGCGGGGTGGGTCTCATACACGTTCACGCTGGTCCCCTCGCCTTCCAGGGTCATGATGACCGCCGGTTCCCCGTCAACCAGGGCAGCCCGGGCCCCTGCGACGGCCATTCCCGCCGATGCGAGCTCCGGGCAGGCCCACCCGCGGGACCGCAGTTCCGCGAGCTGTTCAGGAGCCAGCTGGTCATCCCGGCCTCCTCCGGTTACGTCGTTCCACACATCGGCCAGACCCGGCGCCGCCTGCTGCGTTACCGGAGGCTGGACCCAGCCTCCCAGCAGGTAGGCGGTGGAAAGGACCAGCCCGACGGCGGCAGCCACCACTCCTGTGGCAGCTGCGAAGCGTCGTCGGCGGTTCCGGCTTGGTCCGGGAGCATGTGCATAATCCGCCGGTGTCCCGTCATCTGCGGGGTGTGCCGTGCGTTCGATGCGTTCGCGCAGCACCGGATCCGGTTCAGGAACCGCAAATGCGTTCAGGCGTGCCCGCTGCCGGCGTTCCCTGGCCGCTTCGGAACGACACCGGGCACACCGCGAAAGGTGTGCCTGCAGTACAGCGGCACGGGCCGGGCTGGCCTGACCGTCCAGGTATTCCTGCAAAAGGCGTTTGGGGTGTCGCATGAAATCAGTTGGCGCCTGCCACGCGCGGCAGCTTGAGCCGCGGTCCGGTTTGGGGGCGGACCTGGGGATCGCGGTGCGCCAATTTCTCTTTCAGCATGGTGCGGCCGCGGTGAATCCGGGAGCGGACCGTTCCAAGCTTGACGCCCAGGGCACGGGCCACTTCGTCATAGGACAGGCCCTCAAGGTCGCACAGGACTACGGCAGCCCTGAAGTCGGGCGGAAGTTCATCCAGCGCCCGGGCAATATCCACGTCGAGGTTATTGAACTCAAAGCTTCGCTCGGGTCCGGGCCCGTTGCTGGGGAGCCGGCTCTCAGCCTCTTCGGTCATGCCGTCAAACCGAATGCGGCTCTTGCGCCGCGCCTGGTCCAAGAAGAGATTTGTGGTGATGCGGTGCAGCCACCCGTCCAGGGTTCCGGGCTGGAAATTCTCCAGGGAGCGGAAGACACGGACAAACACCTCTTGCGTGAGGTCTTCGGCGTCGTGCCGGTTGCCGGTCAGGCGGTAGGCCAGCCGGTACACTTTGGCTGAGTGCGCCTGCACTACTTCTTCCCAGGTGGGCCGCACCCACTCGGAGTCAGCCGGTCCGCCGGTTGCTGAGGTCGTGGACATGGCTGCCCTCCTTCCCGTGAAGTGATGTCATCCGGCCCGCGGCCAAACGAAGCCCTTGTTAGCGTCCTGCATAATTATGTTGACGCATCAGTCTGGGAATTCGCTGTTAGCACTCTTGCCGTGCGCACACAAGAGCGGTGTTTTACCGGCTGCCGCGGCCCGCGTCCCGCAAAGCCAACCCGGCCGCCGCCGGGCCTTAAGCTTGACTGAGCATGGTTCCCCAACAAACGAAAGTGACACGAATGAGCGCCGACAAGCAGACCAGCTGGTCCTACACGGAGGGACTGCCCTTCGAGGACGAGGTCCTGCTGCGCGCGCGGGAGCGCTCCTATGAACTGGGAGTCTCGCCCGTCTCAACCGGCGTCGGCGCTGCCCTGACGGTTCTCGCCGCAGCGTCCAAGGCCCAGACTGTGGTGGAAGTGGGCACCGGTGCCGGGGTCTCCGGCGTCTGCCTGCTGCGGGGTCTGGGACGCCAGTCCGTCTTGACCACCATTGATTCCGACGTCGACCATCTTCGGGCGGCGCGTGAGGCCTACCGCGAAGCCGGCGTGGCCGGCAACCGGACCCGCACCATTTCGGGCCGTGCCGCCGAGGTCCTTCCGCGGCTCACCGACGGAGCCTACGACATGGTTTTCATCGACGCCGACAAGCCGTCTTTTCCGCTCTATGTGACGCAGGCCGTCCGTCTGCTCAAGCGCGGCGGACTGCTGGTGGTCAACGACGCCCTGGACCACGGAAAAGTCTCCGATCCGGCCATCCGCGAAGAGACCACCAACACCATGCGGAAAGTCGGAAAAGCGATCCGGGACAATGACGCTCTTGTGTCGTCACTGCTGCCCACCGGTGACGGCCTGCTGCTGGCGGTCAAGACCAGCTAGCGGTCCGGGGCTCCCCAGCGGCGGCGGTCAGGGCCGGAGGCCGGGCAGGTTCTGAAGGAAACTGATCAGCAGCCTGGCTCCGAATCCGGTGGCACCCTTGGCGATCTCATGCCTGTCCGCACGAGCGCTCATCGGCCCGGCAATGTCCAGATGCGCCCAGGGAACACCGTCAACGAACTTTTCGAGGAACAGTGCGGCCACGATTGCCCCGGCACCGAACTTGAGCGCCGGCGGAGCCACGTGCGCCACGTCCGCTGTCACCGAGTCAAGAGCGTAGTCATATTCATGGACAAGGGGCAGCGGCCAGACGCGGTCCCCCGAAGCCTCCCCCGCTTCCTCCAGTGCATCCAGCAGAAGCTCGGTATTGGAGAACACTGCACCGTACTGCTGGCCCAGACCCAGGGCCGCAGCTCCCGTCAGGGTGGCAATATCCACCAAAACGTCCGGGGCGAGGCCCGCGGCTGCATAGGCCAGCGCGTCAGCGAGGACCATCCTGCCCTCGGCGTCCGTGTTCCCGATCTCCACAGTCGTGCCGCCGTAAGTGGTGACAACGTCGCCGGGCCGGTAAGCGGAAGCGCCGATGGCGTTCTCCGCCAGGGCCAGGATGCCGGTAACACGGTGCGGCAGCTCCAGTTCGGCAGCGGCCTCCACAGCAGCCAGCACCACGGCGGCGCCGGCCATGTCCATCTTCATGGACATCATTGCGTCACGGGGCTTCAGTGAGATGCCGCCGGAATCAAAAGTGATCCCCTTGCCAACCAAAACAACGTGTTCCGCGGTCTCGGCGGAGGGCTGGTAAGTAACCTGCACCAGGCGCGGCGGATTCGCAGAACCGGATCCAACCGCAGTCAGGCCGCCGAATCCCTGCCGCAGGAGTTCGGTCTCCTCCAGGACAGTGATCTCCAGGCCGGCACGCTTCGCAACGGCACGGCTTTGTGCCGCCATCCAGGCGGGGGTTGCGACGTCGGGCGGAAGGTTGGTGAGATCCCTGGCCAGCCACACAGCCCGGGCGGTGATCTGTGCCTGGCGCTGCGCATCTGAATCCAGCCCGGTGACTTCCATGGCGCGGGCCATGGCAGGGCCGGCTGGCGTTTTTCCCTGGCGGGGCGCCTGGTATCCGCCCAGCAGGAAGCCTTCAAGAAAGGCCTGCTGCGCGGCGGGACCGAGTCCGTCAACCACCGCGGCGCGTATCCGGCGCGCACCTTTGGTGGCTCGGGCCAGTGCCGCTCCGGCACGGCGCAGGTTTTGGACGGACTCATCGCCGACACCTACAAAAATCAGTTTGGCCGGCAGGTCAGCGGCCCTGTCCGACGGCGGTTCCACCAGCAGTGTTTCACCGGCTTTGCCGGTAACGCCGGCCGCGGCCGCGCGGGCAGCGACGTCCACGCCGTACCAGAGGGCTGTTTCCACAGCGCCCCGCCTGGGCTGCGGCGTGGGATGCAGCGACTCCTCGGAGTCCTCTCGGGGCGAGGAATCAGGAGCGGCGGCCATGGCAACGGCCAGGACATCAACTTCTTCCTCAGGGGCGGGCCGCAGCCCGGTGCCGGCGGTGGGGGCACCGGCACCGGTCAGCAGCTGATCCACCGCTGTCACCGCCGTCATGGCAATGCCAGACAAATCGGTCCCCGGAGCCTCCCCCGCGGAGGAGGTGGCCGGTGAGGATCCTTTGGGGAGTCGCTGCATTGGTTTCGCTTCCTAGCTCGTGGCGCCCAGCAGGCAATCCTTGAGCTTGCCGGCTTCCTCAGCATTGAGTTCGACGACGAGCCGTCCGCCGCCGTCGATCGGCACCCGCAGGATGAGGCTACGCCCCTCCTTGGTGATTTCCATGGGTCCGTCACCCGTACGCGGTTTCATCGCTGCCATGTTCCAGTTCCCCTTTCACAGTGCGCTGCGGGCGATCCCCCAGTCACACATGTAACCTCTGTCGCACGGCCTACAACCTGCTCCGGCGGCAATTGCCTTCATTATTCCGCACAAACATCGTCCAAACGAAATTTCTTGTGTTCCGCGCCACAATCCTAGGGGGGATAATCCCCTCCGCCCGGAAGCGGAGTCCAGCGCCAGAGCCACGCCACCCAGACAATCTGCAGCACCAGAAAGGCCATTGCGACCGTGGTCCGGTAGGCCCGGGAACTGCTCAGGGACGCCAGGGCCAGCCCCAGCGGGAACAGCGGCAGCAGTAACCGGAACGTACTGGTCAGCGGATTCAGGAAGGCCAGCAGGTACAGCACATAGGCGGCACACCACACCTGCATTTCCACGCCGAGCCGGCGCACAGGCTCGGAATTGAGGCACAGGACGGTGAGAGCCACCAGGGCGATCAGTGCCACCGGCCCCATGACCGGACCGAAGAGCCGCTCCGCCTCGACAAACCACGGTTTGAAGACCAGCAGGGTGTCTCCCCGCCAGGCCGTTTCCGTGTCCGTGTAGGCACCCGCCTCCCCGGTGTACCACCACGCCAGTGCGGGCCAGGCGAGGGCGCCGGCTCCGGAGGCCATTCCCAAGACCACCATCCGCCATGCCTCGGCCGGCGGGAAGGCTTCCTTCCGGCGCAGTATCCAGCGGCGCACAAACAGGATCCCCATCATCAGGGCAAAAGCGACACCCACCGGCCGGGACAGGCACATCACCAGAACCACCGGCACTGCGGACAGGTAGCGGCGGGTGATCAGCAGGTACAGCGATGCCGCCAACAGCAGCAGGTTCAGCGACTCCGCATAGGGAACCTGCAGGATCGGGGATACCGGGTTGACCGCCACAAACACCACACCCCAGAGGGCGGTGCCGGACGAGGCCCGCAGCGCGAAAAGCCGGTACACCATCAGAGCGGCGCCGAACCCGGCGGCGGTGGCCACTATGGGTGCGAGGACTTCCCAGCCCAGCCCGGTGAGGGCTGCGAGCGCCCGGACCAGTCCCGGAAAGAGAGCGTAGAACGCCCACTGGTTCTCCTGCGCCCGGCCCGTTTCATCACGGGGAATTTCGGACGGGTAGCCGCCGGCGAAAATGCGCTGGTACCACTCGCTGTCCCAGGCTCCGATGAACTGCAGGTACGACGGCGTTCCCTCCCATCCCCACGGGTTCAGTCCCTGCTGCGCCGCTACGGCAACGAACACCGTGAACGAAAACAAGCGCGCGGCCGCCCAGACGGCCAGGACCTTGATGTACCAGGGCCAGCGGCTGAAGGCCGCGGCCAGGCGCGCTGATGCACGCACCAGCGCGGTGTTGGCGGCCGACGCCGGACGGGTGTCCCCCTGCCGGGCCGCGCTATCCGCCATTGCGGACCCAGCAGCTTGCCAGATGGTCATTGACATACCCGGTGGCCTGCAGCATCGCGTAGGCAGTGGTGGGTCCCACGAAACGGAAACCGCGCTTTTTCAGGGCCTTTGCCAGCGCAGCGGAATCCTCCGTGATAGCCGGAACGTCGGAAATAGTCTGTGGTGCCGGGCGCTGCGGGTCAGCGCGGTGTGCCTCAAGCAGCTTTTCCAGGCTCTCCCCTGCCGGCAGGTCCAGGAGTGCCCGGGCGTTGGCGATGACGGCGTCGATCTTTGCCCGGTTACGGACAATTCCCGCATCATTCATCAGCCGTTTCCGGTCCTCGTCCGTAAACCGGGCCACGGCCGCAGGATCGAAGCCTGCAAAGGCACGGCGGAACGCTGGCCGCTTACGCAGGATCGTGATCCAGCTCAATCCCGCTTGGAAGGCCTCCAGGCTCAGGCGTTCAAAAAGGGCTGCCTCGCCGGTAACCGGGCGGCCCCATTCCTCGTCGTGGTACTGCTGATAATCGGGGCTGCTGACTGCCCAGGGGCAGCGCAAAAGCCCGTCGGAACCTGCCACAGTGCTCATGACGGCATCCCCGGATCCTGCCGCGCATCGTTCCCCGGCCGCGGCGGAACCCTTCCAGGAGCCTGCACGGCAGCCAGAGCGGCATCTCTTTCCGCCAGCACCTCTTCCAGCCGCGCCAGGACAGCGTCCACCTGGTCCATCCGGTAACCCCGGAACGCCACCGAAAACCTCAGCCGCCCAAGGTCAGCGGGCTGCACGTCCTCCGGCAGGAGGACCGGAGGCAGCCTTGGATCCGGTTCCGCCAAGCCGGGATCCCCCGCCGATGCGGGCTCCCCGGACGCCGTCCCGGGTCTGCGGAAAGGCGGAAGCCCGGTAGCGGCAAGCGCCACTGCACCTGCTGCGAGAACGGCCACGATAATTAGGAAGGTTGTCACAGGACCATCGTGCCAGAGAGCACCCCGTGCTCCCCCCACCGGAAGCCGGTGCGTTAGGGCGAGACGTGCCCGGCGCTGTCGGTAATCATCAGTTCCACGGCTTCCGCCGGATCATCCACGATATGGATCAGGGCGAGGTCCTTCTCGGAGATCATCCCCTCGGCCAGCAGCGTGCCCTTGACCCAGTCCATCAGGGGACCCCAGAAGTCCGTGCCGATCAGGACAATCGGAAAGGACGTCACCTTCTGCGTCTGGACCAGCGTCATGGCTTCGAAGAGCTCGTCCATGGTTCCGAAGCCGCCCGGCAGGACGATGAACCCCTGCGCGTACTTTACGAACATGGTCTTCCGCACGAAGAAATACCGGAAGTTGATTCCCAGATCCACCCAGTCGTTCAGACCGGTTTCGAAGGGAAGTTCAATGCCCAGGCCAACAGACAGGCCGTCCGCCTCGACCGCGCCCTTGTTCGCCGCCTCCATCGACCCCGGGCCGCCGCCCGTGATGACGGCCAGCCCCTCTGCCGCGAGCAGCCGCCCCACTTCCTCGCCGAGCTTGTAATAGGCAGACCCCGGCATGCTGCGGGCGGAACCAAAGACGCTGACAGCCGGCCCAAGCTCCGAAAGGCTGCCGAATCCCTCCACAAATTCGCTCTGGATGCGCAGCACCCGCCACGGATCAGTGTGCGTGAAGTGCGTATGGTCCGAAGAGTCAAGCAGGTACTGGTCCGACTGCGGCGCACGGGCCTGCGCCCTGCGCAGTTCCACCGGTCCGCGTTTGCGGGGGCTGATATCCCGGCCCCGGGAGCTGTTGTCGCTGAATTCCATGATTCAAGGGTAGCCACATGTGTGTTCCGGGCCTCACAGGACTCCCCCGGTACGTTTGGTTGCTCTTGCGTCACGATTATCGGCGTTTTGTGGACTCTGACACATTCCGGACACAATCGTTGGCTATCTTCTTCTTATGACCCGTGACACAACCGAAGGCGCAACGCCTGATTCCGCCGCACCTCTTGTCTCACTCAAGAACGTCAACAAACACTTTGGCGACCTGCATGTTCTGCAGAACATCAATCTCAATGTGGCCCGCGGCGAAGTGGTCGTAGTGATCGGCCCCTCCGGTTCCGGAAAATCGACGCTCTGCCGTGCCATCAACCGGCTGGAGACGATTGACGACGGCGAGATTGCCATCGACGGCAAGGTGCTGCCGGCCGAAGGAAAGGCACTGGCAAAACTCCGCGCCGACGTCGGCATGGTGTTCCAGTCCTTCAACCTGTTTGCCCACAAGACAATCCTCGACAACGTGTCCCTTGGCCCGGTCAAGGTCAAAGGCATGAAGAGTGCCGAGGCAAAGGCACTCTCCATGGAACTGCTGGAGCGGGTTGGCGTTGCCAACCAGGCCAATAAGCTGCCGGCGCAGCTTTCCGGCGGCCAGCAGCAGCGCGTGGCCATTGCCCGGGCCCTGGCCATGAAGCCCAAGGTCATGCTCTTTGACGAGCCCACCTCGGCCCTCGATCCCGAAATGATCAACGAGGTGCTGGACACCATGGTCAGCCTGGCCAAGGAGGGCATGACCATGATCGTGGTAACCCACGAAATGGGATTCGCCCGCAAGGCCGCTGACCGCGTCATCTTCATGGCTGACGGACAGATTGTCGAAGAAGCCACCCCCGAAGAGTTCTTCACCAACCCGAAGAGCGACCGGGCCAAGGACTTCCTCGGCAAGATCCTTTCGCACTAGACCGTCCACAGCAGTACCGGCAGTACCGCAGTACCGGGATTTCACCAGTTGGGGGAAATCCTTATGAGGCTAGGTGCCCCGTCCACCGGAGCACCGCAATGCAAGGAGAAATCATGCGCAAGACCCGTTACGCCGCAGCAGCCATGGCTGCCGTGGCTGCCCTGACCCTGTCCGCCTGCGGCGGAGATTCCGGCTCGGATTCCGGCAGCACCGAAGGTGCCGGCGAGAAGATCCGCATCGGCATCAAGTTCGACCAGCCCGGCGTCGGTTTCAAGGACGGTAACGAGTACACGGGCTTCGACGTTGACGTCGCCAAGTACGTGGCCAATGAGCTCGGCTACCCCGAGGACCGGATTGAGTTCATCTCCACGCCCTCCCCGCAGCGCGAAAACATGCTCGAAAATGACCAGGTGGACATGATCCTGGCGAGCTACTCCATCACGGATACCCGCAAGGAAAAGATTGCCTTCGCCGGCCCCTACTTCGTTGCCGGCCAGGACCTGCTGGTTCCCACCGACAGTGAAATCGGCGGCCCCGACGAGCTCGACGGCAAGAACCTGTGCTCAGTCTCCAGCTCCACCTCCGCCCAGAAGATCAAGGACAACTACGCCGCCGGCGTGAACCTGCTGGAGCAGCCCAGCTACGCCGAGTGCGTGACCGCCATGCAGGGCGGCTCCATTGACGCCGTCACCACTGACGACATCATCCTCGCCGGCCTGGCGTCCACGGACGCCAACAAGGGCAAGTTCAAGGTCATCGGCAACACCTTCTCGGAGGAGCGCTACGGTGTGGGCCTTCCGAAGGAAGACGGACTCGTCAAGTGCGAGGACATCAACACCGCGATCACCAAGATGGTCGAAGAGGGTGCCTGGGAAGAAGCCATCAAGAAGAACACCGAGGGCGTCGACTACACCTACAAGGCCGAGCTGAACCCGCCGGAGACCGACGCCTGCGCCTAACCGGTACCCCCGGCGCCTGAGGCACCGTCCCGTTCCACCCCGCGGCCGGGAGGGCATTGCGCTCTCCCGGCCCGGGCTTCGTCCACCATAAAGAGGTGAAACATGGAGGGTTTTACTGCCCTCTTCGAGCAGTACGACGTCGTCGGCGCTTTCTGGGTCAATATCCAGCTGGCGTTCTGGGCGGCTCTCTGGTCGCTGATACTCGGTACCGTCCTGGCGCTGATGCGGATCTCGCCGATCCCCAGCCTGCAGTGGTTCGGTGCCGCCTACGTGAATATCTTCCGGAACACTCCGCTGACCATCATCATGGTGTTCGGTTCACTGGCTCTCTGGTCACAGCTGAACGTCAGCCTGTCTTCGGACTTCAACACCAACTTCTTCCGCCTGGCAGTACTGTCCCTCACCGTGTACCACGCAGCCTTCTTCTGTGAAGCCATCCGCAGCGGCGTCAATACCGTTCCGCTGGGACAGGCTGAAGCTGCCCGTGCCATCGGTCTGGGGTTCTTTGCGGCGGCGCGGATCATCATCATGCCGCAGGCCTTCCGCGGCGCCATCGCACCGATCGGCAACGTGCTGATCGCCCTGGTGAAAAACACCACCGTCGCCGCCACAGCCGGTGTTGCCGTGGAAACCTCCAGCACGATGAAGACCATGATCGAGTTCTATCCCAACCTGATGACACAGATCTTCCTGACCTTTGCCATTGGCTACGTCATCATCGTTATCCCCATCGGCCTGCTTACCACCTGGGCTTCGAAGAAACTGGCGGTGGCACGATGACACAGAACGTCCTGTTTGACGCCCCGGGTCCCAAGGCCCGGCGCAACATTCGAATTGCAAACATCCTGGGTGTCCTGCTGGTGGCGGCACTGCTCTGGTTCGCTGTCTCCGGGCTGGCGGAGAAGGGCCAGTTCGAGGCCGCCAAGTGGACGCCGTTCCTGGAATGGAGCACCTGGCAGTACTATCTCCTGCCCGGCCTGCTCTCCACCCTGAAGGCTGCCGCCGTAGCAGTGGTGGCGTCCATCGCTTTCGGTCTGCTCTTCGGTATCGGCCGGCTTTCACCCTTCAAACCCATCAGGTGGGTCTGCGGCATCGTGGTGGAATTCTTCCGAGCGGTTCCCGTGCTGCTGATGATGGTGTTTTTCTACCAGTTCCTCTCCAAGTCCACCCCGGTGGACTCGGCACAGGTTCCGTTTTGGGCCGTGGTGATTGCCCTGACCCTGTACAACGGTTCGGTCATCGCCGAGCTGGTACGCTCCGGTGTCTTTGGCCTGCCGAAGGGCCAGCGCGAGGCAGGCCTGGCCATCGGGCTGACCCCGGGCCAGTCGCTGCGCAGCATCGAGATGCCGCAGGCCCTGGTTGCCATGCTGCCGGCGCTGCTGAGCCAGTTTGTGGTCATCCTGAAGGACTCAGCGCTGGGTACCTTCATCGGTTACACGGAACTGCTTGAGTACGCGCGCCGCCTGGCCAGCGGCGAAGGCAACATCCTGCCGGCGCTGCTGGTCACCGCGGCGATCTTCATCCTCCTGAACTGGCTGCTGACCTTCGCCGCCCAGCGTCTTTCACGCCGTCTGGGCGCGCGTGCCGGCAAGGTGCTGAAGATCGAGGACACCATCGAGCCCGAAGGCATTGAGGCTCCGGCTCCGGCCAAGTAGCTGCCGGAACCGGCATAAAGAAGGGGAGGACCGGCACCGCCGGTCCTCCCCTTCTTTATGCCGTGCCTCTGTATGCCGTGCTTCTTTATGCTTTGCGCAGCCTCAGCTCAGCCAGGTCCGCAGTGCGGCCAGGCAGGCCCGCACAGCCGCCGCCTCAACGTGCTCGTTGTCCGTATGCGCCAGCAGGGCGTCCCCGGGACCGAAGTTCACGGCCGGGATGCCCAGGGCGCTGAACCGGGCAACGTCGGTCCAGCCGTACTTGGGTTTGGGTTCCTGCCCGACGACGGCGACAAAACTCGCCGCCGCAGTCCGGTCCAGTCCCGGCCTGGCACCGGCGGCGGCATCAGTGCGGACCAGATCGAAGCCGGACAGCAGGTTACGGACGTATGCCTCGGCCTGTTCCACCGATTTGTCCGGGGCAAAGCGGTAGTTGATTTCCACGGTGGCTGCATCCGGAATGACGTTCCCGGCGGTTCCGCCCCAGATCTTGACGGCATTCAGCGATTCCCGGTACTCCAGCCCTTCCACGGAGACGGTGGCAGGTTCATGGTCCCGCAGCCGGGTCAGGATTTCCGCTGCTGCGTGGATGGCGTTCTCCCCCATCCAGGCACGGGCGGAATGCGCGGCCCGGCCGGTGGTGGTGGCGTGGAAGCGCATGGTGCCGTTGCAGCCGCCCTCCACCGTGCCGTTGGTGGGTTCCAGCAGTACGGCGAAGTCTGCTTCCAGCCAGTCCGGGAAGCTCTCCTGGAGCCGGCCCAGACCGGACAGCGACGCTTCCACTTCTTCATGGTCATAAAAGATGAACGTTACGTCCCGTGTCGGGTTGGCCAGCTCTGCGGCCAGCGCCAGCTGCACGGCCACCCCGCCTTTCATATCCGTGGCTCCGCGGCCGTACAGCACCTCGCCGTCCCAGGAGGAGGGAACGGTTCCGCGCGAGCCCGGGACGGTGGGCAGCGGAACGGTGTCCAGGTGCCCGGCGAGGATCACCCGTTCGGCGCGGCCCAGCGACGTGCGCGCCATGATGGAGTCGCCGTCGCGCACCACTTCCAGGTGCGCCAAGGAGCGCAGCGCAGCCTCCACGGCGTTGGCCAGCTCCGTCTCATTGCCGGACACGCTTTCAATGTCCATCAGGTCTGCGGTCAGCAGGGCAACGTCGCGGGTCAGGTCCAGGGTGCGGGATGGCGTTTGAGTCATGTCTCCACCCTACCGATCCCATGTCTGGGCGCCGGAAGCAACCCCCTGCGCCCGCGTCCGGCGGACACCAATCGGTAGACTTGAATCCATGACTTCAAGCTCCTCCTCCCCCACTGCCCGCATCGCCTCCGGCCTCGGCCTGGCCACGATCACCGACGACGGCACAGTGCTGGATGTCTGGTACCCCCGGCCCGTGCTCGAAGCCCGGGACGCGGCCGCTTCGGCTGACGCCAATTCCCTTGCCGCAGAGCTGGAAGCCGCAGCCGCCGCCATGACCGATGCCGAGCGCGGCACGCACGGCGAGGTCCTGCGCACCGAGATTGACCTCGACGAGGCGCCGGCGGATACCGCCGATGCGTACCTGCGCCTGCATCTGCTCTCCACCCGCCTTGCCGCGCCCAACACGCTGAACCTGGACGGCATCTTCGGCAAGCTCCCCAACGTTGTCTGGACCAACTTCGGGCCGTGCGCGGTGGAAGGCTTTGAGACGGTCCGCCTGCGGCTGCGGGCCCGCGGGCCGGTCACTGTGTACGGCGTGGACAAGTTCCCCCGGATGACGGACTACGTGGTTCCCTCCGGTGTGCGGATTGCCGACGCCGGCCGGGTCCGGCTGGGTGCGCACCTTGCCGAAGGGACCACGGTCATGCACGAAGGCTTCGTGAACTTCAACGCCGGAACACTGGGCGTCTCCATGGTGGAGGGCCGCATCTCCGCGGGCGTGGTGGTGGGCAACGGCACCGATGTGGGTGGCGGCGCCTCCATCATGGGCACCCTCTCCGGCGGCGGCAGGGAAAAAATCACCCTTGGCGAGCGTGTGCTGCTGGGCGCCAACTCCGGCGTTGGCATCAGCATCGGCAATGAATCCGTCGTGGAAGCCGGCCTGTACATCACCGCCGGCACCCGGGTGGCCGTGCTGATTCCCGGTGAGGAGCCGCAGACCGTCAAGGCGGTGGAGCTCTCCGGCGTGCCCAATCTGCTCTTCCGCCGTAATTCCACCACCGGTGCGGTGGAGGCCCTCGCCCGCAGCGGCGCGAGCGTGGAACTCAACGACGCCCTGCACGCCAACTAGCACGTTCGCCCCTTGGCCTCCGACCCCAGCTGCCGGCGCAGCACCGGATTTGTTCCGGTGCTGCTGCTGGTGGTGCTCTTCCTGGCAGCAGTCACCGTGTACGCGGTCTCCGTCCTGCGGGAGCCGGAAGACAAGAGGCCGGAACCCGCAGCCTGCACGGCCACAGCGGACGGTACGGCCTACCATCTGACACCCGCCCGGACATCGACGGCGGCCCTGATTTCCGGGATCTCCGTTCGGCGGGGCATGCCGGCACGCGCCGCCTCCATTGCCGTGGCCACAGCCATCCAGGAATCCGGGCTGCGGAACCTCGATTACGGGGACGACGCCGGACCGGATTCCCGCGGATTGTTTCAGCAGCGACCGTCCCAGGGATGGGGCAGCGAAGAGCAGGTGATGGAGCCGGTATATGCGGCAAATGCCTTCTACGATGCGCTGGAAAAGGTTCCGAATTACGCGGACCTCCCGCTGACGGTGGCGGCACAGACGGTCCAGCGCAGCGCTTTCCCTGACGCCTACGCCGATCACGAAGCCGAGGCCAAGGCCTTCGCTTCCGCCCTGACCGGGCACTCCCCCGCAGCGCTGACCTGCGCCCTGGCTCCGCCGTCGTCCTCCGGCAGCCCGGAAGCCGTCCTGGCGGCAATGACCACCGTGTACGGGCCGGTAGAGTCAACCGTCGAAGGAGACCGCATTACGGTTGCCGGCAGCGGAACCTACGGCTGGTCCCTGGCTCAGTGGGCGGTTGCCAACGCCGAAGCCCTGTCGCTGGACTCCGTTGCGTTCGACGAACTGCGGTGGACGCGCGCAACCGGCTCCTGGGATCCCGCGCCCGCCCCGGACAACGCCGTGGTCCTTACGGTCCATCGGGCCGCTGAACAGTCCTGAACCGGGGCCCGCGACGGGATCCACTACTCTGGAACCATGCGAATACTAGTTACCGGAGGCACGGGATACATCGGCTCCCACACGACACTGGCACTGCTGGAAGCGGGCCACGACGTAGTGGTCCTGGACAATTTGGCCAACTCGAGCGAAGAATCCCTGAAGCGGGTTCAGGAGCTGGCCGGACGCAGCGCGGTCTTCGTGCACGCGGATCTGCTGGACGAGGGCGCTGTTGACAGCGTATTCGCAGAGCACGCGATCGACGCCGTCATCCACTTTGCCGGACTGAAGGCTGTCGGCGAATCCGTCGCAAAGCCGCTGTACTACTACCACAACAACGTGGGCGGCACCCTGAATCTGCTGCGGATGATGGACAAGCACAATGTCCGCACCCTTGTCTTCAGCTCCTCGGCCACGGTGTACGGCGCCAGCGAAGAAGTTCCGCTGACCGAAAAGATGCCCATGGACGCGGTGAATCCCTACGGCCGCACCAAGGAGCAGATCGAAGACATCCTGGCGGATCTGGGCGCTGCCGACGGACGCTGGAATATTGCGCTGCTGCGCTACTTCAACCCCGCCGGCGCCCACGAGTCCGGCCGGATCGGTGAAGATCCCACAGGCGTGCCCAACAACCTGCTGCCGTTCGTTGCGCAGGTGGCTGTGGGCCGCCGCGAGAAGGTCATGGTGTTCGGCGATGACTACCCCACGGAGGACGGCACCGGCGTGCGGGACTACATCCATGTGGTGGACCTGGCCGCCGGCCATCTCGCCGCACTGGAATACATCACCGTAAAGCCCGGCGTGCACCGCTGGAACCTGGGCACCGGCAACGGTTCCTCGGTCCTCCAGGTGCTGGCCGCCTTCTCCAAGGCCGCGGGCAGGGACATCCCGTATGAGATTGCTCCCCGCCGTCCCGGAGATGCCGCCGTCAGCTACGCGGATCCCTCGGCAGCCCTGGCAGACCTCGGCTGGTCCGCGCAGCGTACGCTGGATGCCATGTGCGAGGACCACTGGCGCTGGCAGAAGAACAATCCCCAGGGCTACGCCGCATCCTGACCCGCCGGCCCTGACGGGCGAAACGCAAAAAGGCCCCCGGAATCCTGAACGGATTCCGGGGGCCTTTGCCGTTACTGTCCTGCCGCAGGCTTTGACGCCTAGCGGACGGGGTAGCTGCGCTCCAGGGAGCCGGTGTAAAGCTGGCGCGGACGGCCAATCTTCGTCTGCGGATCCAGCATCATTTCACGCCACTGTGCAATCCAGCCCGGCAGGCGGCCGATGGCGAACAGGACCGTGAACATCTTCTCGGGGAAGCCCATGGCCTTGTAGATCAGGCCGGTGTAGAAGTCCACGTTGGGGTACAGCTTGCGTTCGATGAAGTAATCATCGGCCAGGGCCTTCTCTTCCAGGCGCATGGCGATGTCCAGCAGCTCGTCGTTGCCGCCGAGCTTGGCCAGGATGTCGTGGGCGGTTGCCTTGACGATCTTGGCGCGGGGATCGTAATTCTTGTAGACGCGGTGCCCGAAGCCCATGAGCTTCACGCCGTCTTCCTTGTTCTTGACCTTCTCCATGAAGGTTTCCGGTGCCATGCCCGTGGACTTGATCTCGCGGAGCATGTTCAGCACGGCTTCGTTGGCCCCGCCGTGCAGCGGTCCGGACAGGGCACTGATGCCCGCGGAGACGGAGGTGAACATGTTGGCACCGGCGCTGCCGACCAGGCGGACAGTGGAGGTGGAGCAGTTCTGCTCGTGATCAGCGTGCAGGACCAGCAGCTGGTCCAGTGCCTTGACCAGATCCGGGTCAATCTCGTACGGCTCGGCCGGCAGGCCGAAGCTCAGACGCATGAAGTTTTCCACGAGGTTCATGGAATTGTCCGGGTAGAGCATCGGCTGTCCGAGGCTCTTCTTGTGCGCGTAGGCAGCGATGACCGGAAGCTTGGCCATCAGGCGGATGGTGGAAAGTTCCACCTGCTCCTCGTCGAACGGGTCCAGGGAGTCCTGGTAGAAGGTCGACAGAGCGCTGACGGCCGAAGACAGCACCGGCATCGGGTGGGCGTCGCGCGGGAACCCGCCGAAGAAACTCTTGAGGTCTTCGTGCAGCAGCGTGTGCCGGCGGATCCGCTGGTCAAAGTCTTGCAGCTGGGCCTCAGTGGGCAGTTCTCCGTAGATCAGCAGGTAAGACGTTTCCAGAAAGCTTGATTGCTTGGCCAGCTGCTCGATCGGGTAGCCGCGGTACCGCAGAATTCCGGCGTCACCGTCAATGTAGGTAATGGCGGACTTCGTGGATGCAGTGTTCATGAAGCCCGGGTCAAAGGTGACGGTTCCGGTCTGTTTCAGCAGTTTGGAGACATCAAAGCCGCCATTGCCTTCCACCGCGTCAACGCGGGGAAGCTCAAGGCTGTCTTCGGTGTTTTCCCCATAGCGCAGCTGTGCACTGGGACGCTCAGTCATTAAGTCTCCTTCAGGAGTTTGAAGAAACCAGAGCTATGGGCCCCGCTGGTTCCGGGCCACCCATAGGGTCAATTCCGCTAGATCTATTTACGCAAAACGCTACACTTTAGCCGGGCTTTAGGACTAATCGGCGGCCGGGTTGTTGTCTAAGCGAAACATACAACCCGCCCGGCCCCGGGTTATCCGCGACGGGGTTTATCCGCCGGCAGCGGTCAGACGCCGGGCGGCGGCTGCCACGCGCTCATCCGAACCGGTCAGCGCAATCCGGACAAAGCCGTCACCGGCGCTTCCGTAAATGCTGCCCGGTCCGGACACAATGCCCAGCTTCGCCAGCCGCTCCACCGTGGTCCAGGTGTCCTCGCCCGCGGTTGCCCACAGGTACAGCCCTGCCTCGGAATGATGGATCTGCAGCCCAAAAGCTTCCAAGGCGGGAACCAGGAGTTCCCTCCGCTTCCGGTACAGGTCCTTCTGCGTTGCCACGTGGGTGTCATCCCCCAGCGCTGCCTCCATGGCGGCCTGCACGGGGGCGGGCACGATCATGCCGGCGTGTTTGCGGCTGTTGACCAGGTTGGCCATGATGGCTCCGTCACCGGCCACGAAAGCGGCACGGTAACCGGCCATGTTGGACTGCTTGCTCAACGAGTAGACGGAGAGCAGCAGCTCATTGCTGCCCCCGCTGACGGCGGGATCCAGGATGCTCGGCACCGGAGACCCTCCACGCGAGGGATCCCAGGAGCCCCAGCCCAGCTCCGCGTAGCACTCGTCGGAGGCAACCACCGCTCCGAGGGCCCGCGCGGATTCCACCACTGAACGCAGTGAGGCCGCTGAGCGGACAATTCCGGTGGGATTGCCGGGCGAGTTGACCCAGACCAGGCGCACCCGGGCCCGGACGTCGTCGTCGAGCTCCTCCAGATCATCGGCGGCCACCGGGGTGGCGCCGGCCAGGACAGCACCCATGTCATAGGTGGGGTAGGCAACCGTGGGGCGGACGACGACGTCGCCCTCACCCAGTCCCAGCAGCAGCGGCAGCCAGGCCACCAGTTCCTTGGAACCGACCGTGGGCATAATGTCCTGCGGATTCAGGTTCGGAACTCCGCGGCGCCGTGCGTACCAGGCAGCTATCGCTTCGCGGAGGGCCTGCGTGCCGTGGGTGGTGGGGTAACCGGGCGCATCAGCGGCCGCTGCCAGGGCCTTGCGAACGAGCGTGGGAGTGGGATCAACCGGGGTTCCGATGGACAGGTTCACCGCCCCGTCAGGGTGCTGTGAGGCCAGTTGCACGTAGGGAGCCATGGCTTCCCACGGGTACTCCGGCAGATTCAGCCCAAAAGTGCGGGACGGAACGGAGCTCATGCCTCTTGGTTCTGCGGAGGCAGCACGGCGATGATCGGATGGTCCTTGTGCGTGTTGCCGATCTTGGCAGCTCCGCCCGGGGAGCCCAGGTCATCGAAGAACTCAACATTGGCCTTGTAGTAATCGGCCCATTCCTCGGGAGTGTCGTCCTCGTAGTAAATGGCCTCAACGGGGCAGACCGGCTCGCAGGCACCGCAGTCCACGCACTCGTCGGGGTGGATGTAGAGGGAGCGTTCACCTTCATAGATGCAATCCACCGGGCATTCCTCAATACATGCCTTGTCTTTTACATCTACGCATGGCTGCGCAATTACGTACGTCACGTCCCTTGCCTTCCTGATCTGCGGACCGTCCCGGACGGGAAAAATCCACGAAGTGTTGGTTCCACGTTAGTAGCCCGAACCATTATCTCCCAGCCGGGCCCTGCCCGCGTACCATTGAACGGTGAACGTTTCGAGCCCTGCGGCCGTCCTCCGGTCCCTTCCCGACGGCGCCCGCGTGGTGGTCCGTTACCGCATAGACGGCGGTTTCACGGATGTGCTGGGCTATCTGGTTCAGGCCACGGAGGAGTCCGTTACGGTGGCGGGCCGGCTGGAAAACGTCACGGTTCCCTGTGCACTCATTACGGCAGCCAAGCAGGTACCTCCGCCGCCGGAGCGCCGTGCACCGCGGCGCTGACCCGCTGAGCCTATGACCCGCTTAAACCGAAGGAAGGCCGCCGCGGTGTCCCGCGGCGGCCTTCCTTCGGTTATCTAAGCTTCCTGCTGCGCCCCTGCGCGGCGGGCCATGGCCAGCACACGCGAGGTGATCAGTAGAGCGGCAATGGTCGCCAGTGCCTGCCCAAAGAGCCAGATCCGGCCGGCCAGGACAATCCCCGGCTGCTCCTCCAGAATGGTTCCCGTGATGATCAGCGGAGTGTCCCAGATGTCAAGGGTGAACAGGCCGAGCACCACGTAGGCCAGCAGCCCGGCTGCCGCGCTCCACAGCGCTGCACCTGCCCAAAGCCCGGCAAACACCGTGGCCGCACAGCTAAGCACTATGGCAGCCGCTGCTCCCAGGGGAAGCGGCGTGTCTCCGATGTAGAGAATCTGGGCGTGCAGCCCTGTTCCCAGCACGGAGGCCAGCAGACCGCCAAGCACAGCTGACAGCGGGCCCCGCCAGCGCGGGGCCCGACTCAGCGGCACTGTTGCCGAGCTAATGGGATTAGCTCTTGGCGCGTGCGCGGGTGACCTTGGCACGCTCGGAAGCGCCCAGGACCAGCTTGCGGATGCGGATGGACTCCGGAGTAACTTCCACGCACTCGTCTTCGCGGGCGAATTCGAGGGACTCTTCCAGAGTCAGCTTGCGCGGCGGGGTCAGGTTCTCGAAGGTGTCCGAGGAAGCGGCACGCATGTTGGTGAGCTGCTTTTCCTTGGTGATGTTCACGTCCATGTCATCGGCGCGGGAGTTCTCGCCAACGATCATGCCCTCGTAAACCTCGGAGGTGGGCTCCACGAAGAAGGAACCGCGTTCCTGCAGCTTGATCATCGCGAACGGGGTAACAACGCCGGAGCGGTCAGCGATCAGGGAACCGTTGGTGCGGTACTCGATCGGGCCAACCCAAGGCTCGTAGCCTTCAGCGATGGAGGAGGAGATGCCGGCACCGTGGGTTTCCGTGAGGAACTTGGTGCGGAAGCCGATCAGGCCGCGGGCGGGAACGATGAACTCCATGCGAACCCAGCCGGTACCGTGGTTGGACATGTTGACCATGCGGCCCTTGCGGACGGCCATCAGCTGAGTGACCGCACCGAGGTATTCCTCGGGTACGTCGATGGTCATGTGCTCCATCGGCTCGCACTTCTTGCCGTCGATCTGCTTGGTGACAACCTGCGGCTTGCCAACGGTCAGTTCGAAGCCTTCGCGGCGCATCTGCTCCACGAGGATGGCCAGGGCGAGCTCGCCGCGGCCCTGAACTTCCCAGGCATCCGGACGCTCGGTCGGAAGGACCTTCAGCGAAACGTTACCGATCAGTTCCTTGTCGAGGCGGTCCTTGACCTGGCGGGCCGTAACCTTGGCGCCCTTCACGCGGCCGGCCAGCGGCGACGTGTTGATACCGATGGTCATGGAGATTGCCGGATCATCGACAGTAATCAGCGGCAGCGGCTTGGGGTTGTCGATGTCGGTGAGGGTTTCACCAATGGTGATGTCCTCGATACCGGCAACGGCAACGATTTCGCCGGGGCCGGCGGATTCGGTCGGAACCCGGTCCAGGGCCTTGGTGGCCAGCAGTTCGGTGATCTTGACGGACTTCATGGTGCCGTCGGCACGGGCCCAGGCAACGGTCTGACCCTTGTGCAGGGTGCCGTTGAAGATGCGCAGCAGTGCCAGGCGACCCAGGAACGGAGAAGCGTCAAGGTTGGTCACGTGGGCCTGAAGGACGCCCTCGGGATCGTAGGTGGGCGCCGGGATGTGGTCGATGATCGTCTGGAACAGCGGTTCCAGGTTGTCATTGGCCGGAGCGGAGCCGTCAGCCGGCTGTTCCAGGGAAGCAGCGCCGACGCGGGCGGCTGCGTAAACGACCGGAACGTTCAACACCAGGTCCAGGTCCAGGTCCGGAACTTCGTCCGCGAGGTCCGAGGCCAGGCCCAGGAGCAGGTCCATGGCTTCGCTGACGACCTCGTCGATGCGGGAGTCGGGACGGTCGGTCTTGTTGACCAGAAGGATGACGGGCAGCTTGGCGGCCAGCGCCTTGCGCAGCACGAAACGGGTCTGCGGCAGCGGGCCCTCGGAAGCATCAACGAGCAGCACAACGCCGTCCACCATGGACAGGCCTCGCTCAACCTCGCCGCCGAAGTCGGCGTGGCCGGGGGTGTCGATCACGTTGATGGTAATGGTTTCACCCTTGGCAGCCGGACCGTTGTAGAACACGGTGGTGTTCTTGGCCAGGATGGTGATGCCCTTTTCGCGCTCCAGGTCACCGGAGTCCATCACGCGTTCTTCCACGTTTCCGTGGGCGGCAAACGAGTTCGTCTGCTTCAGCATGGCGTCGACGAGAGTCGTCTTACCGTGGTCAACGTGGGCCACAATCGCAACGTTGCGGAGATCGCTTCGTACTGCGGTATTTACAGCCGTGTTGGTTTCTGACATGCGTGAGGACTCAATTCATAGGAGATAAGTTCGAAGGTGGTGCACAGTAGCCCAGTCGTGTGACCGGGCTAATCCGGCCGTTCTGTACGAATCCCGCTCTGCACGTATGCTCCGTAAGAATGTACCGAAGGCGCCGCCGTCAGCGGGCACGCTAATATTCTAGTCCGAAGACCATAAGTTCCCTAATGGACCCGATTTGTCCCCGCCGCTGCGCGGATCCTGACGCACGGAAGGCAGGCCGCCCGCGGGCAGCCTGCCTTCCGCCGGTATCGGGAAATACCCTAGGCAACTTCCGGAGGAAGCATCAGCCCGGCACCCGGGATGGCCGCCAGCAGCGCCTTCGTGTATTCCTGCTGCGGATTGTCGAAGACATCGTCCGTGGACCCGGTTTCGACGATCCGGCCCTTCTGCATCACGCACACCTCGTCCGCGATCTGGCGGACCACGGCCAGGTCATGGGTGATGAACAGGTAGCTCAGCCCCAGTTCGGACTGAAGATCGGCCAGCAGGTTCAGGATCTGCGCCTGGACCAGGACGTCCAGGGCCGAAACAGCCTCATCACAAATGACCACTTCCGGGTCCAGCGCCAGTGCGCGGGCAATGGCCACGCGCTGGCGCTGTCCGCCCGACAGCTCGTTCGGGTAGCGCCGCATCATCGATGCCGGCAGCGAGACCTGGTCCAGCAGCTCCCGGACCTTCTTCTCGCGGCTCTTGGAATTGCCGATGCCGTGAACGCGGAGCGGTTCCTCGATGGTCCGGAAGATGTTGTACATCGGGTCCAGCGAACCGTACGGGTCCTGGAAGATGGGCTGCACACGGCGCCGGAAATCGAACATCCTCTTGCGGTTCAGAGTGGTGATGTCCACTCCGTCGAACAGGATCTGCCCCTCCGTTGCCTTTTCCAGGCCCAGGACCATCCGTGCCACCGTGGATTTGCCGGAGCCGGATTCGCCGACGACGGCGGTGGTGGTGCCGCGCGGAATCGTAAAGGACACGTCGTCGACGGCTTTGAAGTCGGTGGACTTGCCCAGCGCCCCGCGCAGCTTGAACACCTTGGAAAGCTGCTTCACCTCAATGACGTTCTCGGTCTTGACTCCGTCGGGATGTGCCGCGAGGAGTTCCGCCGAGTCATCCAGGCCCAGTGATTTCGCCGTCTCAATCCGCCGGGAGGCGAGCGAGGGCGCGGATTCCACGAGCTTGCGGGTGTACGGGTGCTGCGGGTTGGTGAGGATTTCCAGTGCGGGACCGGATTCCACCACCTGCCCCTTGTACATCACGACAACCTTGTGGGCGCGCTCGGCTGCAAGGCCGAGGTCATGGGTAATAAGCAGGACTGCAGTGCCAAGCTCGTCGGTCATGCGGTCCAGGTGGTCCAGGATCTGGCGCTGCACCGTGACATCCAGGGCCGACGTCGGCTCATCGGCGATGAGCAACCGCGGCCGGCAGGACAGGCCAATGGCAATCAGCGCACGCTGGCGCATGCCGCCGGAGAACTCGTGCGGGTACTGGTTGGCCCGCTCCGCGGCGTCCGGCAGTCCGGCCTCGCTGAGCACCTGCGCAATATCCTTCGCGGTGTGCGGCAGGCCGTTGGCCTTCAGCGTTTCCTTGACCTGGAAGCCGATCTTCCACACGGGGTTCAGGTTGGACATCGGATCCTGCGGAACCATGCCAATGGAGGAACCGCGCAGCTCAACGATGCGCTTCTCACTCGCATGGGTGATGTCTTCACCGTCAAAGATGATGCTGCCTCCGGAGACTGCACCGTTGGCGGGCAGAAGACCGATGGCGGCCAGCGCCGTCGTCGACTTTCCGGAGCCGGACTCCCCCACGATCGCGACCGTTTCTCCGGGCATGATCGTCAGGTGGGCGTTGCGCACAGCCGGGACGTCGCCGTTGTTCGTCTTGAACGTAATGGCGAGGTCCCGCACTTCGAGCAGCGGCTTGGGCAACCCGTTCAGGGGCTGCGACTGGTCCATGGAATGCGTGGACATGGTTCCATCCTTAGTCATCGCTTACGCGACTTGGGGTCGAGCGCGTCCCGCAGAGCATCACCGAGCATGATGAAGGACAGCACGGTCAGCGACAGTGCAAGTGCCGGCCAGAACAGGGCCATCGGATTGGTGCGCAGGGAGGGCTTCGCGGAGAAAATATCGTTGCCCCAGGACATGACGTCCGGCGGCAGGCCAATGCCCAGGAAGGACAGTGTTGACTCGGCCACGATGAAGGTGCCCAGCGAAATGGTTGCGATGACGATGACGGGTGCCATCGCATTCGGAATGACGTGCTTGATCAGCGCAGACATCCGTGAGACGCCCAGCGACTGGGCTGCCGTGACGAAGTCCGCGTTGCGTATCTCAAGCACGGCGCCGCGCGTAATGCGGGCAACCTGCGGCCAGCCGAACGTGACCAGGATCAAGACGATGGTCCATACGTTGCGGTTCTCCCGGAAGAACGGAAGCTGCACCACAACAATGGCGCCAAGGATCATCGGCAGCGCAAAGAAGATGTCGCTGACGCGGGCCAGGATGGCATCAACCCAGCCGCCGAAGAAACCGGCAAGGGCGCCAATGACGCCGCCGACAACAACCACGCCGAGGGTGGCCAGCAGGCCGACCATCAGCGATGAGCGTGTTCCATAGACCACTCGGGCCAAAACATCGCAGCCCTGCTGGGTAAAGCCGAGCGGGTGGCCCGCAATCGGACCGCCGTCTGAATTGGCCAGCAGGCAGTTGTCGTTGGGCTGTTCGCTGGTGAAGATGCCGGGGAACAGTGCCACGACAATTACGGCCAGAAGCAGCAGGGCGCTGATGATGAACAGGGGCTGCTTGCGCAGGCTGCGCCAGGCTTCGCCCCAGATGCTGCGGGGCGCGCCGTCTGCGGTCGAGCTGTCAACGGGCTGGACCGGAGTCTCCTCCACGTCCGCCACAAAATGCTCGATCGGGTAGGGAGAGACCTTGCCGCGTGAAGCGGGGGTCAGTGCTTTGTCATTCTCAGGCATATCGAATCCTCGGGTCCAGCCACGCGTACAGAAGATCTACCAACAGGTTGGCGAGGCAAAAAATCAGGATCAGCACGGTGACGATGGAGACGACCACCGGAGCTTCACCATTGAGCACGGCGCGGTACAGAGTGTTGCCGACGCCGTTGACGTTGAAGATCCCTTCGGTCACGATCGCGCCGCCCATCAGGGCACCCAGGTCGGCGCCCAGGAAAGTGGCAACCGGAATCATGGAGTTGCGGAGAATGTGCACCGTGACGACGCGCGGACGGCTCAGGCCCTTGGCCGTTGCGGTGCGGACATAGTCAGCGTTGGCGTTCTCAATCACGCTCGTGCGGGTAAGACGCAGCACATAGGCGAAGGAAACCAGGCCCAGCACAATGGCAGGCAGCAGCAACTCGGTAAAGGACGCGTCACCGCTCACGGTGGGGTTGGTCCAGGCGAGTTTGACGCCAAAGACGAACTGCATCAGGAAGCCGAGCACGAAGATCGGGACGGAGATGACCACCAGGGACACCACGAGAACCGTGGAGTCGAAGATCTTGCCCTTGCGCAGGCCGGCGAAGAGGCCGAAGACGATGCCGAAGACGGCTTCGAAGACGAGGGCCATGACAGCCAGCTTTGCGGTGGTCGGGAAGACCTCAGCGATGATGGTGGAGATCTCGCGGCCGGCGAAGTTTGTTCCCAGGTCGAAGGTCAGAACGCCCTTGAGGTACAGGAGGTACTGCATCCAGAACGGCTGGTCCAGATTGTACTGGGCACGCAGTGATGCTTCGACGGCGGGGGTGCAGCCCTTATCGCCGCAGATGGCGGCCGTCGCGTCGCCGGGAAGGCTGAAGACCAGGAAGTAGAGAAGCAGTGTTGCACCCAGGAAAACGGGGATTAACTGCAGGAAGCGCCGAAGAACGTATCCGGCCATCAGATGTTTGCCTCTGGCACAGTGCGCACACGGGGGCGCTGGTTGGTGAAACTCATATTAAGAGCACCTTTACATTGGAGCGGCCCAAGGGCCCGGCTGCGGTGTGCGGCCGGGCCCCCGAGCTGTGAGGAATTACTTGCCGGTGATGGCGTAGTACAGGGGTACGCCGTTCCAGCCGAACTCAACGTTGGTCACGTTGGTGCTCCAGCCGCCCTGGGCAACCTGGTACCACAGGGGGATGGCGGGAAGATCTTCGAGGAGCATTTCCTGCGCCTCGTTCATCTTCTCGTTGCCTTCTTCAACGGTGGATGCCGAGAGACCCTCGCTCAGCAGAGCGTCGAACTCGGGGTTCTCGTAACGTGCGTCGTTGGAGCCGGCTCCGGTGGCGTAGATCGGGCCGAGGAAGTTGTACAGCGACGGGTAGTCTGCCTGCCAGCCGGAGCGGATGGCTCCGGTGAGGACAGCGTCGCTGGCTTCGGTGCGGACTTCCTTGAACGTCGCGTACGGCTTGCCGGTGACCTCGATGCCGAGGTTGTTCTTGAGACCGTTGACTACGGCTTCAACCCAGGTCTTGTGGTCGCCCTTGTCCGCGTTGTACGCGATGGTCAGGGGCTGGGACTCGTCGTACGGCGAGATCTTCTCGGCTTCTTCCCAGAGTTCCTTGGCCTTTTCAGGGTTGAACTCCAGGTTTTCACTGCCGGGCAGGTCCGCGGAGTAGCCATCCAGCACGGGTGCTGTGAAGTCTTCCGCCGGGGTGCGGCCGTTGCTGAAGATCACCGAGGTGATTTCTTCGCGGTCGATCGCCATGGAGAGAGCCTGGCGGCGCAGCTTGCCGGCTTCACCGCTCCAGTTCTCCAGGTAGTAGGGGATGGCGATGGTCTGGTTGCCCGCGTACGGGGACTCGATGGAGCGTTCCTCGCCGAGGTCATTCTTGAAGTTCTTGACGTCTGACGTCGGAATGGTCTTCAGGACGTCCAGGTTGTTGGAAATCAGGTCCTGGTAGGCCGTGGTGTCGTTCTGGTAGATCTTGAACGTAATACCGGCGTTCTGGGCTTTCTGAGGTCCTTCGTAGGACTCGTTCGGGACCAGGTTGATCTCCTGGTTGTGCTCCCAGGCGCCTTCTCCGTCGAACTTGTACGGACCGTTGCCCACGGGGTTCTCGCCGTAGGTCTTCGGGTCGGCAAGGGCTTCGGGGATCATCGGGTAGAACGCGCTGTAGCCCAGGCGCAGCGGCCAGTCGGACTCAGGCTGCTTCAGCGTGACCTCGAACGTGGTGTCATCAATGACCTTCAGCCCGGACATGGTGTCCACTTCCGAGCCTTCGGCGCTGGCTTCGTCGTATCCCTCGATGCTCTCGAAGAAGTAGCTGGAGAGCTGGGCGTTCTTTGCCGCGGCGCCGTAGTTCCAGGCATCCACGAAGGACGAAGCAGTTACCGGCGCACCGTTGCTGAAGGTTTTGCCTTCCTTCAGCTTGATGGTGTAGTTCTGCGCGTCTTCGGTCTCGATCGACTCGGCCATTTCATTCTGCGGCTTGCCGTCAGCGTCGTAGCTGATCAGGCCGGCAAAAAGCAGGTCCAGTACCGCCCCGCCGCCCACCTCATTGGTGTTCGTGGGGATCAACGGGTTCTGGGGCTCTGAGCCGTCGGCAATGATGACACGGCTGGTGTCACCTTCTGCGCCGGATTCCGAGGAACCATCTCCCCCGCCGCAGGCGCTCAGCGCCAGAACGGCCACGGCCGCGACGCTCAGCATTTTGGAAGTGCGTGTGAAGCGCATTCCGCCTCCTATGTTGTCTATGGGTGCCAACGTGTTGCGTCGGCATTGCGGCTCGCAGACAGTGAGCCGACTCACAAGGTCAAAAGCATATTGCTTTGGAGTACACCGTACTCACCACGGGGAGCCGTGATTGACTCCCGGGACGCCTCCGGCGGCCCATAGCAAGGCAAAAAGGTGCCCCTCGTCTGGAATTATATAGAAAGACATGTCGAGATAACGATTTGGCATACCCCTGACGTGTTACGACACAATGGTGTCCTTTTGCCTTCCGACCTGCCATTATGCCGACGGTCGCGGGGGCATGCCATGACCAACGTCACTACCGGGCTACGGACCACTCCCAGAAGTTCCACCACAGTCCGGTCTGGTTGGGCATGTATTCGACATGCTCGATGGTGTCCGCTGAAGCTTGCAGCCCCGGCACCTGATAGAGGGGCAGTCCGTAGCGCGCGTCCCAGATGAGCCGGTCAATCCGGGTCTGAAGCTCATCCCGGCGCTGGGCGTCAGTCTCCGTCACGAGTTCGTCCATCAGCGCATCCGCTGCGGGACTGGAAAAACCGTTGAAGTTGGAGGCCGAGCCGGTCCGGAAGACCTGAGGCACTCCGGACACCCCGACCCCGGAGGCAGTCCAGCCAAAGATGGCAGCGTCATGGCTGTCCGTTCCCAGTTGTTCCGCCCAGTCAGAGGCGGGAAGTCCGCCGTCGACGACGGTGAACCCGGCTTCGGACGCTGACTCTTGAATCAGCTTGAACGCAGCCGCCCGGTTGGTGTTGTCACGGTTGTAAAGGATGCGCACCTCGGGTGTGGCGCCGTCGAGCAGGTCCCGCGCACGGTCCGGATCCACCGCGGCGAACTCCCGGGAGCCGTTTGTGGCGGCTGCCTCCTCATAGGCGGACTGGTCGGTGAGGAACACTTCGGAGTCTAACGGCTTCGCCTCGGGCTGCAGCGGCTGCACAGTTGCCTCCACGATGGCTTGGCGCGGCACGGTATGAAGAAAGGCTTCGCGGACAGTCTTGTCTGCGAAGATGCCGTCGAACTTCAGGTCCAGATGGTCATAGGCAAGCTGGTTTCCCCGGTGCAGGTTGATGTTGCCCATCGACTCGAGTTCCGTCAGCGTGCCGCTGTCCGCCGGCGGAGAGATGATGTCCACGGTGCCGTCTTTCAGGGCTGCCGCCTGGCCGGAAGAATCCTGGAGGAACCGCACCGTGATCCGGTCCAGCTCCGGCTGGGGACCCCACCGGTAATCGTCGTTCCGCACCAGCGTCAGGGACGTTCCCGGTTCGATGCTCTGAACTATGTAAGGGCCGCTGGAAAGATAAAGCGCCGGGTCATCCGGAAGTCCGTCGGTGGTGAAGGCTGTGTTCCAGTAGTCTGCGACAGCCCGCAGTTCCGGGTTGACCGGAGCAGGATCCAGGGCATCGCCTGCGGGGGTGTTCCGGATCAACCGGGTCAGTTCTTTTTCGTCTGCCAGCCCTGCACCCTGGGCGACGACGTGCGCCGGGACGCCGATCCCGCCGTCGTCGGCCAGTGATCCGAACGCTGTCTCCCAGTCCGCGTACGGCTGCGAATAGGTCAGGGTGATGGACCGGTTGTCATCACCGATTTCCGGAAGGCCGGTCAGGGCCAGGGCCTCAGTGGACCCCGCGTAGTCGAAATAGCGCGTGCCTGAGAGAACAGTGCCGTTGCTGGCCGTGAGCTCGTCATCGAACCGCCCGGATGCTGCGGCCCAGGCGAGCATCATGTCATCCGCACCCACCGGAGCTCCGTCGGACCAGGCCACCCCCTCATTGACCGTGTACTTTACCGTCAGCGGATCCTCGGAGATTCTTTCGTAGGTGCCGAAATCCTCCAGCGGAACAACGTCCAGGTTGTTGTCCACATAGTTGAAGCCCGAGTGGGTGGCATAGGCAATGCGGTTGTTGATGTCCGTGTTCCCGTCCGCAGTTTGCGGATTGAAGGAGCTGAAGGAGCTGGTCTCCGCCACGGAGATCTCACCTCCCGGAGTCGGCGAGGTTCCGGGCACTTCCTCGACGGCATCCGGCTCAGCGGTGCAGGCACCCAGGACCAGGACCCCTGCGGCGCACGCAGCGATGAGTTTGGTCAGGCGGTCAAAACGCATAGTTGCTCCCCGGGACGTTATGGCGTTGATCGCACACCCTGTGATGATGACACACGGCGCCCTGTTCCCACGAGCATCAGCCGGGTGAGCCGATGTTGGAGTCAGGCGTAGTCGGCCTAGGCGCCGATAAGATAGTTTCAGGCTCTGAGAGCACGTCACAACGAATAAGAGGACCCTGTGAAGATCACCATTGTCGGCGGCTCAAAAGGCACCGGAGCACAGCTCGCCGCGCTCGCGCAGGCAGCAGGCCACGAGGTTACGGTCGTTTCCCGCAGCGGCAACGCACCCGCAGGCGTACACGCGGTCACCGGCGATGCGACCGACCCCGCCGTAGCAGCCCGGGCGGTGGCGGGAGCCGACGCCGTCGTTGTCACCGTGGGCGGCGCCAAGGGTGTTTCCCGGCAGCGGACGGCTGTCACCGAAAGCGTCATCGGTGCGATGCAGAAAGCCGGCGTGCACCGGCTCCTGGTGCAGTCCTCGCTGGGTGCCGGAGATTCCGGCTCGCAGATGGCCGCACCGCTGCGGCTCGTCATGCAGGCAGTGCTCGCCAAGGCCCTGGCGGATCACAACAAGCAGGAGGCTGCCGTGCAGAGTTCCGGCCTGGAATGGACGATCGTCCGTCCCACCGGCCTCACGGACAAGGAGCCGACCGGCTCCTGGAAGGCGCTGACAACGGGCGACGGCGGCCGGCTGGGCGGGTCGATCCCCCGCCGTGACCTAGCCGCCTGCATGCTCGGGTTGCTTACTGACGATTCGAGCGTGGGCAAGGCCCTTGGGGTGAGCAGCTAGCTCGGGCAACTCCAGCTAGCCCCGAGGTCAGTGTTCGTAGACCATCTCCGCGAAAACCGCTCCGGTACCGGCTGTTCCCATCGAGTAGACCGAGGCCACGGCACCGACAAAACCGCCGGCGGCTTCGGTGCTGAGCACCCGTGCCGGGAGGTCTGCGCTAAGAACAACGGCCCCGTCTGTTCCGGTTTCCACGCGCACCGTGGCACCATCGAGAACGGCCATCCGCAGTTCGATACCGGCAGGTTCACCAGCCACAAGACGGTCGAACGTTTCGTCGTCGAGGTTCCGGGATTCAACTATCCGGCTCACACCGCCCGCCACCTCTACGATGTCGATACGAGCCGCCTTCTCCACGCTGAGCTCGGCCCGGATCTGTGATTCCGGGCTCTGCGACAGACTGATTCCCACCAGGGTCTGCATCGGCCCGCCAGCCGCCGGGGACCTGAGCAGGCGTTCGACGGTGGCGGCGAACGCGGCCGTGTGGTGGGAGAGGCGAACCCCCAGCGCCGCGGCAGGTTCCGTCCGGTCGACGCGCGCCCCCGTGGACAGCAAGGCGATCCTGTTCTCGCTGCCCGCCTCCCCCATATGCTGAGCCGGGAATCCCCGGGCCGTTATCCACGGTTCGTCCCGGCCCAGGACCCTGCGCACCGGGTTGGGGGAGGTGATGAGAGGTTGCTCAGCCGCTGCAACGGTTTCAGCAGTCACAAACGCAGGCACTTTTCCCGATTCAGGCAGGCATCCCAGACCGGGGTTGAATACCGGCCAATCGTTCTCCCACGCCACCGGCGCCAAGAAGGTCTCCCGGCCCAGCAGCGTCAGACTGTGCCGTGGTCTCGTCGCGAGCGCCACGGCCCACCAGGATCCGTCGGTTGCCTGAACCAAGTCGGCGTGGCCGACGCATTGAACGGCGGCGGTGCCGCCGAAGTTCCGATGCGTGAGCACCGGGTTACGGGGATTGCCAAGGTACGGACCCGTGACATGGTTCGCGCGCGCCACGCTGACGGCATGGTTGTCGCCCGTGCCGCCTTCCGCGGCGAGCAGGTAGAAGTACTCACCGTGTTTATAGAGGTGCGGCCCCTCCGCCCATATGGCCCCTTTGACTGCCCCGGTCCAGAGGATGTGTTCGGGCCCCGTCAGGCGGCCTTCGACAGGGTCAAGGCGCTGCAACCAGATCTCGGTCTGTCCCTCGTATTCCGGCTCAGCAACCTGTCTGCAGCCCGCCCACCAGATATCGTCACCGTCGAAGAAGATGGTGGGATCGATGCCAGCGGCGTCGGGCAGCCATACGGGGTTGCTCCACGGTCCCGCAGCGCTGGCGGCCGTGATGTAAAAGCTTCCCGACGGTCCGTCAACCCCCACCGCGGTGCAGGCGATGTAGAAGAGGCCGTTGTGTTCCCGGATTGTCGGCGCAAACAGGCCGCCGGAGGCCCTGGCAGAGGAAAGGTCGAGCTGTTCCGGCCGTGTGATGGCGTGCCCGATCAAGTCCCAGTGCACCAGGTTGGTGCTGGCGTAGACAGGAAGTCCCGGCAGGTACTCAAACGTGGAATTTACCAAATAGAAGGTGTCACCCTGTCGACAGATCGACGGGTCCGGGTGCATGCCCTCCAACAGGGGGTTCGTGAAGGTAAGGGACTGCTCCGGGGCCGGGACTTTACTCATTGGATACGGCGACCGGCGTGGTCAGGACCCGGCCGCTGCCGAGAATCCGTCGCTGACCCGTCACGGCAATGCGTGCGTTCTGGCCGTCGTCCTCTGCATTGTGGGCGACGGCGAGAGTGGCTTCGAGCGGACCGATCTCCCACTGTCCCGTCTGTCCCACATAGCTGAGGCGATCAGCAGACACGGTAAAGGTGACGGTCCGGCTTCCGCCGGCCTCGATGTCCACAGCGGCATAACCAATGAGGGTCGAGACGGGACGCGTCACGTGTGCCGTGACCTCGCGGAGGTATAGCTGCACCACGTCAGTGCCGTCCCGTTCACCGGTGTTCTGCACCTTGACGGCCACCTGCAGTGTGCCGGTGCTGTCAATCTCATGTGCATCGAGTATCAGGCTCGAGTGGGTGAAGGTGGTGTAACTCAGGCCGTGGCCAAACGGAAACACGAATTCGGCACCCAACGAGGTCACCGCCGACGTTCCGGCGAGAGCCGGTCGCAGATAAGTAGCTGGCTGGCGGCCGGCGGGTCCCGGGTAGGACAGTGTGGTGCGGCCACGCGGATTGATGCGGCCGGACAGGGCGCCCGCCACAGCCGATGCTCCTTCCTGCCCGGGGAACCAGGACTGCACGATAGCGGCGCAGCGGTCCGCCGCCCAGGACAGGTCATAGGGGCGGCCGGTGATGAGGACGAGGACAACAGGTTTTCCGGTGTCCAGCAGCGCCTCGACGAAGCGGCGCTGTACACCGGGCAGCTCGAGGCTGTCCACGTCGTTGCCCTCTCCCACCGTGCCGCGGCCGAACAGTCCGGCTTGGTCCCCCATCACGGCCACCACAACATCGGCGGCACCGGCCTGGGCCACGGCAGCGTCGAATCCCCCGGCATCGTCACCTTCAACCTCGCAGCCGCGGGCGTAGTCAAGGGACGGGAATTCGTTCCTCAGGGCGTCCAAGACGGTGGGGATATCGATCCCGGAGGCAACATCGGGATAATGGGCCTCCACGTGGTTGGTGAAGCTGTAATCTCCGAGCAGGGCGGTCCTGCTGTCCGCGTTGGGACCTACCACGGCGATCCGGGCGGCGGCTTCCAGCGGCAGCGTGCCGTCATTCGCGAGCAGGATGATCGATTTCTCGGCCACTTCCCGTGCGAGGTCCCGGTGGGCTGCGGGGTTGAGGTCCGGAGCCACGGCCTCGGTGCCGGCGCGCTCCGCGTAACCGGCGGCGGCCGCGAAGCCGGCCGGCAGCAGCCCGTAGTGCTGCTTCTGCAGCAAAACCCGGCGGAGTGCGGCGTCAACCGCTTCCTCCTCCAAATCCCCGGAGCGAACGGCGGCAACCAGGTGCGGGAATGCTGCGGCGTCCGGGAGCTCGACGTCGACGCCGGCTGAAATGGCGCGCACCGCGGACTCCGCGCGGGACCGGGTAACGCCCTGCGTTGTCTGCAGGAAATTTACGCCGAAGTAGTCGGAAACCACGGTGCCGTCGAAACCGAAGCCGGTGCGCAGCACATCCGTGAGCAGGTGTTTGTCACCGTGCGAAGGCACGTGGTCAATCGCGGAGTAGGACGGCATGATGGAGCGTGGCGAGCCTTCGCGGATGGCAACTTCAAAGGGATAGAGGAAGACTTCGGCCAGCTCCCGGGGCCCGGCGTCCACGGGTGCGTGGTTGCGCCCGGCCCGGGAAGCGGAATACCCCACAAAATGCTTAGGGGTGGCGATGATGTCCCTGCTTTCCAGGCCCCGGATGTAGGCGGCGCCCAGGGTTCCCACCACGTACGGATCCTCGCCGAAGGTCTCCTCGGTGCGGCCCCAGCGGGCGTCGCGGGCGACGTCCAGCACCGGTGCGAGTCCCTGGTGGACCTCCAGTCCCTGCAGGCTGTCGCCGATCGCAGCACCCACGCGCTCGATCAGTTCCGGGTCCCAGGTTGCCGCATACGCGGGAGGTGACGGGAAGGTGGTGGCTCCCCATGCCGCCACGCCGGTCAAGCATTCCTCGTGGACGATCGCACCGATTCCGTGCGGGGCGGCGTCGCGCAGTCCTGCCTGCAGCCGGCGCAGTGTTTCCAACCCGTACTGGGCCGAAACCGGGCGCGTGCCGTAGAGCCTCGTGATCTGGCCGAGGCCTTCGGCCTCCGTCTCCGCCCAGGCCTTGGCCCGGCCGGTGTTCTCGGCCTGGGCCGGTGCCACCTCGCCGCCGTCGGCCACTCCGATCCAGAGACCGACCAGCTGGGCCACCTTCTCTTCCAGGGTCAGGGCGTTGATCAGGCTCTCTACGTCGGGGGCCTCTGTCAGGGTGTGCGCAGTCTCGTCAGTCATGGGGTGCTTCCTTTGGACTCGGTGAATCGAAGATCGGTGAAGAAAGGGTTCGGTGCGTGGCCGGACAACCCCGGAGCGAGTGTGTGGCCACAGCGGTGCGCAGGGTCAGGCTCTGCCCTGCAGCTCGGCGAACCGAGGATGTGTTCCCGGGTCGGGAGCAGCCGCCAGCAGCCGCTTCGTGTATTCGTGCCGGGGATCGAGGATGACGGCGTCGGACGGTCCGTGCTCAACCACCTCGCCCCGGTACATCACCAGGATTTCGTCCGAAAAATGGCGGGCTGTGGCCAGGTCATGGGTGATGTACAGGACGGCCAGGTCCTCCTCCCGCTGCAGCTGCGCCATCAGGTTGAGCACGCCAAGCCGGATGGAGACGTCAAGCATCGAGACTGGTTCATCGGCGATGAGCACCCGCGGTTTCGGTGCCAGCGCCCGGGCAATGGCGACCCGCTGCCGCTGTCCGCCGGAGAGCTCATGCGGGCGGCGGTGGATGAAATCAGGAGCCGGGGTGAGGTTCACCCGTTCCAGCAGCCGGAGCACTTCCCGGTCATATCCGGCGGCGGATTCGGCCTGCCGGTTCAGCTGCAGCGGCCTGCGCAGATGATGGCTGATGGAGTGGTAGGGGTTCAGCGAGGCGAACGGATCCTGAAACACCATCTGCACTGCGCTCCGGTACCGGCGCAGCGCACGGCCGGCGGATGCGATCTTGAGACCGTCGAGTTCAATGCTGCCGGCGGTGGGTTTTTCCAGCTGGGCGATCATGCGTGCCACGGTGGATTTGCCGCTCCCGCTCTCCCCCACCAGGGCAACCGTCCGTCCCGAGGTCAGTTCAAAGGAAACGTCGTTGACTGCACGGAATCTGCCCCTGGCGCCGCCGGAACGGGAGGGGAAGTCCTTGATGAGGCCGTTGACTGAGAGGGTGGACATCAGATTGCCCCTGCCGTTGTGGTTGAGCTGTTGATGGATTCCCCGGTGCGGATGAAGTCTCCCCGTGCTCCGGTCAGGGAGGGGAAGGACTTGAGCAGCTTGCGGGTATAAGGATGGTCTGCGTCGGCGTAGATTTTCTCCGCCGTCGCCAGTTCAACGATCTCCCCGGCGAGCATCACCGCTATCCGGTCGGAGATTTCCAGGAGCATGGGCAGGTCGTGGGTGATGAAGATGACCGCAAAGCCGAACTCGTCGCGCAGCCGCTGGATTTCGCCCAGGATTTCCCGCTGCACCACCACGTCCAAGGCTGTCGTCGGCTCATCCATGATCATCAGCTGCGGGTTCAATGCGAGCGCCATGGCGATCATGACCCGCTGGCGCATGCCGCCGGAGAGCTCGTGCGGATAGGCCCGCATCCGGTCGGCTGACACCCCCACCAGTTCAACGAGGTGGCGGATGCGGTCCCGGCGTTCAGCGCGTTTCATCTTTGGGCGATGCGTCGTTAGAACGTCGTCGATCTGGTCCTGCACCGACAGCACCGGATTCAGCGAGTTCATCGCTCCCTGGAACACCATGGATGTCTTGTCCCACCGGTAGCTGCGCAGCCGTTCACCGGACAGTGCGAGAACATCGATGTCGCTGCCCGAGGCGTCGTGAAAGGTCACCGCACCGTTTTCGATGACGGCGGGCGGCTTCAGCAGCTGGTTGATGCCGTACGCAAGGGTTGATTTGCCGCAGCCGCTCTCCCCTGCCAGGCCCAGGATCTCTCCGCGGCGGACGGTGAGGCTCACGTCCTTGACCGCATGAACCCGGGTGGCGGCGTGATAAATCACGTTGAGGTTCTCAATGGTCAGCAGCGCTTCGGCGGTATGGGGTGTCTCGCTCATCGGGTGGCCTTTCGTGCGGCTTTGGCGGCGGTGGCCAGGCGGAGCTTGGGGTTGATGACCTCGTCAATGGCAAAGTTGATCAACGCCAGTCCGGCGCCGAGCAGCGCAATCATCAGTCCCGGCGGAATGAACCACCACCAGGCGCCCAGTCTGAGCGAGAAGGCATTCTGCGCGTAGAACAGCATGCTGCCCCAGGAGAACGTGCCGGAAACACCCAGGCCAAGAAAGGACAGGCTCGATTCGCCGAGGATCGCGAAGATGACCGCGAAGACAAACTGGGAGGCCAGGACGGGCAGCAGGTTGGGCAGGATCTCAACAAGGATGATGCGCCACGTCGGTTCGCCGGCCACCTTGGCTGCCAGCACGTAGTCCCGGTTGCGCATGGACAGGGTCTGGGCCCGCAGCACCCGTGCCCCGCCGGCCCAGGAGGTGAGGGTGAGGACAACGATGATCATCAGCAGCCCTTTTTGCTCCACATAGCTGGCCACCACAATCATCAGCGGGATGCCCGGAATCACCAGGGCCACGTTGGTGAAGAGGGAAAAGCTTTCATCCCAGCGTCCGCCCAGGTAGGCACCGAGGATCCCGACCAGCCCGGAAAGCGCCACGGCAAGGAACCCGACCGTGACGCCCACAATCAGTGAACCGCGCGTGGCATGGGCGAGTTGGGCGAGGACGTCCTGCCCCGTCTGGGTGGTGCCCAGCAGGTGCTCTCCGGAGGGCCCGGAAAGTCCAATGTTGCTGATCGCCATGGGATCGGTGACCAGCAGCGGCCCGATAAGCCCGAACAGCGCAATCGCAACGGTGATCCCCAGGCCGATCACCAGTTTGGGTGTCCGGGGCGGAAGGCTTCGCCGCATCCCGTCGAACCGCCGCTGCGGCTCGGGGCTGAAGGTGGAAAGTTGAGCGGTGGACGTCATGATCTGGCCCTCTATCCTTGGTGCCGGGTTCGGGGATCGATGAGTCCGTAGACCACGTCGACGAAGAAGTTGGTCAGCAGCACCGAGGTGGTGATGATCAGGAAGACACCCTGCATCAGGGCGTAGTCATTGTTCTGGACGGACTGCAGGAGGGTCTGGCCGATACCGGGGTAGGAAAACACCTGCTCGGTTAGAATGGACCCGCCCACGACGGCGCCCAGGGCAATGCCGAAGCCCGCCACCGAGGGCAGGATGGCGTTGCGGCCGGCGTACATGGTCATGATGCGGCGGGGCCGCAGCCCCTTGGCCTCGGCGGTGACGACGTAGTCCTCGGCCATGGTGGAGACCATCATGTTGCGCATGCCCACGAGACCGGCCCCCAGGGAGCTGATCACGATGGTCAGGGCCGGCAGGGTGCCGTACTTTACCGCGCTGGCCAGGAACTCCCAGCTCCAGCCGGCGCTCACTGTGCGGTAGTCGTATCCGCCGCTGATGGGGAAGAACCCCAGCGTCACGGCAAACACGTAGCTGAGGATGAGGGCGAGCCAGAAGTAGGGCACCGCCTGCAGGACTGTCGACGTCGGGATGAGGCTGTCGAGCCAGCCCCCGCGTTTCCAGCCGGCCAGCATGCCAAGCAGCTGGGCGATGACAAACGAAATCACGGTGGCGATGCCCACCAGCAGGATGGTCCAGGGCAGCGCCTGCCCGATGACAGTGACCACCGGCGTGGGAAAGAAGGTGACCGAGACGCCCAGATCGCCGCGGAAAATGTTGACCAGGTAATCGCCGAACTGGGAAAGCAGCGATGCGTCATCGGTGGTTCCCAGCATGGCCTCAATGGCCTCGCGCGTTTCGGGTGCAACCTGGCCGCGCTGGGCCAGTTTTGCCAGCATCACGTCCACCGGGTTGCCCGGGAGCAGGCGCGGCAGGGCAAAGTTGATGGTGATCGCCGCGCAGAAGGCAACGATGTAGAAGAGGATTTTCCTCAGGAGGTATCTCACGCGGTTCTCGTTCCGACATAGATCAGTGGCGGGCCCGAAGCCCGCCACTGATCTCGATGGGATTTTTACTTAAGGGTGAGGTTCTTGAGGACCTGACCGTAGTCAGGTGCCTGCCACACCATGGGAAGCGCGTAGAGATCGTCGTCGCTGGGCCAGCCCGTGACGACGTCCGTGCGGAATGTGCTCAGGCTGCCGTAGGACTGGATGGGAATGTACGGCATGTCCTCGGCAATGGCTTCCTGAATGATGGCGTACTGCTCCATCTTCAGGGACTCGTCGGTGGTGCCGTTGAGCACATCCAGTGCTGCGTCCACATCCGGGTTTGAGTAGCGGGCCCAGTTCGGGTTGGCAGACTCGCCCACCGGCGCCGTCGATTCGCTGTCGAAGAAGGCCTTGTACAGGTAGTAGGGCTCGGAGCCGGCACCGGGCCACAGGTTGTTTACCAGCATCTGGAAGTTTCCGGTGTTGGTGGCTTCGGTCCACTCGTTCCAGGACATCTGCTCTGCCTTCAGCTCGATTCCGACCGGCAGCAGCTGCTGGGCCATCGTCTCGATTCCGGCAATCCAGTCCGTCCAGCCGGTAACGGTTTTGACCGAGAAGCTCAGGCGCTCGCCGTCCTTCGCGTAGATGCCGTCGGCGCCCTTGGCAAAGCCAGCGTCGGTCAGCAGTTTCTCAGCCTTGGCGGCGTCACCCTTGTTGGAGGCAACCGGCTCCTCGATCGACGGGGAAATCCACTTCTCATCCCGGGGAAGCAGCGCGTACGTGGGGCTGACGTCGCCGTTGAGGTTGGAGAAGGCCAGGGAGTTGAGCTGGTCGCGGTCCATGGCCGCGTAGATCGCCTGGCGGACAGCCGGATCCGTCTGCGGACCGGTGCAGCCGAGCTCAACATTGGAGCAGGTCACCAGGGACAGCTGGTTCTGGACGGTGTTGACGTATTCCACGTCCTCCTCCGGCCCCAGGAGAGTATCCACCTCGGGGATGAACATGCTCATCCAGTCAACGTCGCCGTTGAGGATTGAATCGACGCCGGCCTGGTTGCCGGACAGGGACACGTACCGCACGCCGTCCAGCTCGGGCTTGCCCGCTTCCCAGTACTCTTCATTCTTTTCCAGCAAATAGCTCTGCGGGGAGAAGTCGGACACGACAAACGGCCCCGTGCCCACGGCATCCTGGTTGATGAACGTGGCCTGATCCTCCACCTCGGACCAGATGTGTTCGGGAACAATGTAGATGGAGCTCAGGGCACCAATTGAGTTGAGCACATCGGGCTTGGGGTAGGTGATGGTGAGCTCGGTGTCGCTCACGGCCTCGGCCACGCCGTCGAACCCGCCGGTGTTCAGCGCGGGCGTGTTGGCGATCAGGTTCAGAGTGAAAACCACGTCGTTGGCGGTGAACGGTTCACCGTCGCTCCACGAAACCCCCTCACGGGTGTTGATGGTGAGAACGTTGCCCTCGTCGTTGTACGAGTACTCGGTGCCAAGGACCGGGGTGGGGTCACCCTCGGCGGCCCGGTTGACGAAGAACAGGGTTTCATAAACGGTCGATTGAACGCCCAGCAGAGCCGTGGTGGAGAACGGGTTGAAGTTCTCGGTGAACTGAGTGGACGAGTTGCCCGGAATTGTCAGGATGGCATCACCGCCCCCGGAAGCACTTTCCTCGCCCGCACCCCCGCCCGACTGGCAGCTGGTGACCAGCAGGGCCGTGGCTGCCAGCGCCGCGACGCCGGCGAGTCTCTTTCGTGAAGTGAACATCATTGTCCTTTCGACGATCGAGACCACCCCGACCGCTGTGTGCTCGAACTCACATCCAAGCCTCAGGCCTGGTGTTCAGTAAGCGCTATCTCGGAGACTAACGTCGATGTTTTGGCGCGTCAATGGTTTCTTTTGGCGCTCCATAAACGGAACATGTGCAGAAGTGGCGGATCACCGGTAAGCGCGTGCTGAGAAGGACGCGTTACAGACGCCGGCGGAATACGCCGCTTAGAGGGAATCCCGGCGGGTGAGGCTGCTCGGCAGGACGCGCTGCACAACGGAGGTGCCGGAGCTGGCCATGAGGGCGGCGAGCGCATCAACCATCTCTTCACCCATTCGTTCCAACGGCTGGCTCACCGAGGTTAACGGCGGATTCGCCACCTCAGCCAGGACAGAATCGTCGTAGCTCACCACTGAAATATCGTGGGGTACCCGGCGTCCGGCCGCGGCCAGAACCTGCAGCGCTCCGGAGCCCATGTAATCCGAGCAAACGAAGACACCATCAATGTCGGGGTAGGCGGCAAGAAGCCGTGTCATGGTCTCCGACCCTCCGGCCGGCGAAAACGCCCCCCGGGCAATTCGATGAGCCTCGAGGCCGTGCTCGGACATGGTTGACCGCCACCCATCGAGCCGGTCCCTCGCCGCCGTCAGCCGATCGTTGCCAGCCAAGATGGCAATTCGGGACCGGCCTGCTTCGACGAGAGCCTCGGTGGCCAGCCGGGCGCCACCCACGTTGTCAACGTCGACATAAGACTGTGCTTTTGCATCTCCCAGCGGCCTGCCCAGATAAACAACGGGAACACCGGCATCGCGGAGAAGCTCAGGAAGGTGTGAGATCTCGTCTTCCAGGATGACCATCGCTCCGTCCACGCCGGTTCGACGCAGATACTCGAGGAGGTATGACTCCTGCTGTGCGCTTCCGGAAAGAAGCATCACGATCTGCAGGTCATGCCGGGCAACTGCGGACAGCACACCGTGCAGCGGCGCCGAGGTAAACGAGTACGGCTGGGAGAGATCGGCCTCAGAGATAATCAGGGCAACGGCCCCGGTGCGTCCGGTGGCCAGCGTGCGGGCAGCAGCATTGAACTGGTAGCCCATCTGCCGGGCGATAGCCTCCACCCGAAGCGCCAGATCCGCATTGACTGTAGGCACGCGGTTCATCACGCGGGACACTGTCGCGGTGGATACCCCTGCAGCGGCCGCCACATCGGCAAGGGTGGTGACGGCACGCCCGGGGCGCCGCGCTCGAGTCTCGCTCATGGCTACATATTGCCACAGTGCCGCGGCACTGAAGCGCCGTCGGGTAAGCGCTTACGTCATTTGTCCTGACAATCCAAAGACAAGCTAGGCGCACTCCCGGTTCGATGCCCGCTAGTAAGCGCTCTCTCGGGAGATTGCGTCACCGCGGACGTGACACGTCAAGAACAACCTCCCCCAGCCTGGCACCGAAACCCGCACAGAGAACATGGGCGTTCTCCAGGGGCGCCCACCAGCACGTCCAAGTGTGAGCTGCACCGCCGTCTGACGGGTGCTCTTCCCCAGCAATCCAGCGCTCACGCGGCGGCGTGTCATCCAGAAGCTCGAGCTGGAAGAAGTGCCGTTCATGAATCTCCGGTTTCGCGGGCCACACGTCATAGCGGTCCACTCCGAGCGCACGGACGACGCGCGTTCGCATCCCGGTCTCTTCGAGTACCTCGCGAACCACAGCTTCCTCGGGTGCCTCACCCGGCTCGATAGTTCCGGCGGGGACCTGCACGCCGGCGGCCTCGATCGGCACGTGATTGTGAGTGAACACCAGCAGCCGCTCCCGGTGGACAACATAGCCGACGGCCTTCCGCACGGAACGCCGGTGCAGATGGCCGGTCATGCGATATCCGGCGTTCGCGCGCCCGCCCCGCTCGGAGTTAGCGGCTTCACCATGATCAGGCAGGGCGTGTCCGCGCCCCAAAGGTCCGTTTCCTCCAGGGGAAGAAAACCCCGTCTCTCGTAAAAGTGACGGGTCCACGCATACCCGGTATCCGGATGAGAGGGGCCGAGGGTCTTGACCTCCAGCAGGCGGACACCCCGGGCGACGGCATCTGCCTCGATGGCCGCGAGCATCGCCGTTCCAACGCCGAGCCCGTGTGCTGCTCGTCCGACCACTGTGAGATGGATTTCCGCCACGTGGGGAAAGTGGCGATCAACGAGAGTGACCCCGACAACCCTCCCGTCGGCGTCGCGCGCGGTCCACGTCTCCTTGGTTCTTGCCGCCTCGATGTATTCGGCATTTGAGTCCGGCTGCCCAAACCACTCGGGGACCGTTGCCAGCAGCCGGGCGACGTCGTCGGGCACAGGCTCGTCCCGGACTGCAATCCAGTTGCCATTGGTCTGCTTTACGCCAGTGCCACCCATGAGTCCTGTCTACCAAGACATCTGTCGTCCGTTTGCCAGCGACACAGTCCGGCGCGCGCACGGGTGCCCTGCACGGACGGTCCGAAACGGCGCCCGTTGTTCTTCAGCAGCAAAAAGGGAAAGCCCCACCAAAGGCGGGGCTTTCCCTTCCAGCCCGCACAGGCGTTTAGACCGTGGCGGGTGCTGCCTCTTTCCGGGTCTTGGCAGCCGAGATGCGCGGACCGCTAAACCACAGCACGATCCCCGCCAGAACCCAGATACTCAGGGTCAGGGCCGCAGCGCCTCCGCCGACGCCGTCGAAGTACGCCACGGAACGGACCAGGGTGCCGGCAGCGCCGGGCGGCAGGAGCTGGCCGACCATGGCCACCCCGGCGGGCAGCCACTGGGCGCTCGTCGAGATGCCGGCGAAGGGGTTGCCCACAAACATCATGGACATTGCCGCAATAGTGAACCCTTTGGTGCCAAAGCACTCATTGAGGCCGGCCAGGGGCAGGGCCAGTGCTGCGATGCCAAGGGCAACGCTTGCCGCAACCGGGACCAGGGGGCCCTCGATGCTGCCAAAGAGGTACTTCAATACGGCCGCGACCACGAACCCGCCCGCCACCGAAAAACCGGTGAGGCCGGCGAAGATCCACCAGCGCTGGCCGGACAGCATGGAACGGAATGCCACGGCCGGCACAATGCCGCCGAACACCAGCGGAAAAGCCAGGCCTCCGATGCCGACGCCGGTCGGGTCTCCGGAAGGAAGCGGAACCACGTCCACGATCTCGGCGGTCTGTCCCATGCTGCCCGCCATCGTGGCCCCGACATTGCTGACCGTGCCGGAAACGGCCGTTGAGCCGGCGCTGGCCACATAGACGGTCATATCCGGATCGGTGAAGTCGAATCCGCCAACGATCTCCCGGTTACGGATGCCCTGCTCGAGGTCCTCGGCATTCTCGTAGGACTGCACCACGAAGGCCCCCGGTGACTGGTCCTCCAAGGTTTCTGCGACCGATGCTGCCCGGTCCTGCGGCCCCACCACACCTAGACCCAAATCACGGGGTCCGGAATGGAGCGAGGGCGAGATGAACAGCATCAGGAGGGCCAGCAGGATGACGGAAAGCCCGGTGGTTAAACCGACCCAAACGGCCGCGTGCTTTCGATGAGAGCCGGATGACGGCGTTTGTGTTGTCATGATCCTTCTTCTTTTCGGAGGAACTTCCTCCGCTTCTACGGATGATATTCCTCCGGTTTAGACTGAAGGTCAATTTGAAGGGAGTGCGGATGAGAGCTGACGCTGCGCAGCGAAGAGAAGCGATCATCACCCATGCGAGGCACCTGTTTGCCGAGCGGGGCGGCGATGTTGCACTAGAGGCTGTAGCCGCTGCAAGCGGGGTGGGGATTGCCACCCTGTACCGCAACTTCCCCTCCCGCGGGGACCTTGTCCACGCCGTGCTCCAGGACATTGTGGAACAGATCATCCACGCCGTGGATCAGACCCGGAGCACGCTGAACACTGATCCGGCTGCGGCATGGAAGGACCTGCTGTCCAGCCTGACGGCAATGGAACTCGGTGCGCTAACGGACGGGCTCGCACTGCAGGCTGGGGCCGTCCAGGATTTGGAAGCCACGCCTCTGGCACAGGTTCAGCAGCCCGCAGTAGATGCCCTCAACGATGTGCTTGCAGAGCTCAAGCGGCGCGGTGCAGTGCGGGAGGCCCTCTCTGCCCTGGACGTGATAGTTGCGGTCGCGACGATCACCCGTCCACAGGTCGCCCCCATCCGTGGAGCAGCCCCGGGCGTGCCGGACCAGCTGGCCGAGGCGTATCTTCTCTGGAGCCGAGGCCAACAGGCCTAACCCACGGACCCCACATGATCCCCGGGTTCAGGTCCGGATGGAGCGGCTAATCCGCGCCGCGCAGACGCCGGGTGGAGAATGCAGTGCATGAACATCACTCCGGAGGCCAGCGCGTACGGTGAGGCAGTCCGCGCGGTCCGGGAGGGCGCGCTCGGTCCGGACCAGGCAGCCGAGCAGCTCATCAGCCAGATGACGGCAACGGAGCTTCTCGGGCTGCTCGACGGCGACTCCCCCGGGCTGCTGCTCCCGCTCATCCCGATGCTGCTGCGCCGGCGGCCGTTCGTCGCCGGGGCGGTCCCGCGGCTGGGCATCCCGGGAATCCGGTTCAGCGACGGCGGCCGCGGCGTCGTCATCGGCGCCTCCACGGCCTTCCCCGTGACCATGGCGCGGGCCGCAACCTGGGATCCGGCACTGGAGGAACGGGTCGGGCTCGCGGTGGGCTTGGAGACCAGGGCGCGGGGGGCAAACTACTCCGCCTCCATCTGTGTGAACCTGCTTCGCCACCCCGCGTGGGGCCGGGCGCAGGAGTGTTACGGGGAGGATCCGGTGCTCACCGCCCGGATGGGATCGGCGATGACCCGGGGTGTGCGCGTGCACGCGATGGCGTGCGTGAAGCACTTCGCGCTGAACTCGATGGAGGACGAGCGCTTCGAGGTGGATGTGTCCGTCGACGAGCACTCCCTGCACGAGGTGTACCTGCCGCATTTCAAGGCCGTTGTGGAAGCCGGTGCCGACTCCGTGATGAGTGCCTACAACCGGGTGCGGGGCGAGTACATGGATGTCAATCACGCCCTGCTCACCGACGTGCTGCGGGATGAGTGGGGCTTCCGAGGATTCGTGACGAGCGACTGGGTTTTCGGCACCCACGACGCCGTCACCAGCCTGCAGGCGGGGATGGATGTGGAGATGCCGCTGCGGCTGCTCCGGGCCCGTACTTTGCCTGCAGCGCTGCGGAGCGGTCAGCTGGCGCGCGCGACTGTAGTGCAGTCCGCGCGCCGCATCCTGCGCACCACCGTGCTGCACGCCGCAACACGGGAGACGGCGGAGCCAGGCGCGGACCTGATCGCTTCCCCGGCGCACCGGGCGCTTGCCCGCCGGGTCGCCGCGGAATCGGTCGTGCTGCTGAAGAATGAAGTTCTTGGCGAAACACCGCTCCTGCCGCTGGCGCCCGCCATTTCCCATCTTGCGGTGATCGGACGACTAGCGGCCCGGGCAAACCTGGGCGATCACGGCTCCTCACGCGTCCGGCCTCCCTCCGCGGCTTCGGTGCTGCAGGGGCTGCGTGAGGCGCTCCCCCGGGTGCGCATCACGACCGACTCAGGACGGAACGAACGCGCCGCGGCCGCGCTGGCAGCCGCCGCAGACACGGCGATCGTCGTCGTCGGCCTGGACCAGCACGACGAGGGCGAGTCCGTTGTCACCGGAGGCGTTAACGTGGGCGTGCTCGGTCCGGCCTTCGGGTCGGGTGCCCTCAGTCGGGTCGTCACCGGTCTCGCGCATCTGGCCTCTCGGTTCGTCCGAGGCGGCGACCGCAGCTCACTCGACCTGCGCCCCTCCGATGTGCGCCTCATCCGTGCCGTCGTGGCTGCGAACCCGCGGACCGTCGTCGTACTAATCGGCGGCAGCGCGATCCTCACGGAGGAATGGCGGGAACAGGTGCCCGCACTCGTCCTCGCCTGGTACGGCGGTATGGAGGGCAGCCGCGGGCTGGCGGACGTGCTGACCGGTGCTGCGGACCCCGGCGGGCGGCTGCCGTTTGTGCTGCCCACGGACCCCGCGCATCTGCCGCCCTTTGACCGCACGGCGAAGTCCGTGGTTTATGACGACTTGTGGGGTCAACGCCGGCTCGACGGCGAGGGACACGCGCCGGCGTTCCCGTTCGGGTTCGGCTTGAGCTACACCACGTTCGAACACCGGCTTCTCGAGCATCACTTCGACGACACGGGCGGCTGGGCTGACGTGCTCGTCACGAACACCGGCGGTCGCCGGGGGTCCACTGTTGTTCAGGTCTACGCCGCAGACGTGTCAGTCCGCAGGCCGGTGGCTCAGCTCCTGGGTTTCCAAAAGGTGACGCTGCAGCCCGGCATGGAGACAGCTGTGCGGGTTTCCCTGGATGCCGGGCCTACGCTGCAGCGCAATCCGGACACCCGGTGCTGGTCCCCCCGCGCCGGGGACTGGGCCCTGCTCGCCGACCAGCACTGCCCGGTCAGCTGGGCGGACGCGGTCCGATTGCGGCGCCCTGCGGAACCGGCCGATGAGGACGGGATCTCTCAACACGAACGGCCAGCGTGTCATCCCCCCGCAGGATGGCGCGGAGCAGCCGCCGCTCCTCCCACCTGAGCGACCTGAACGCTTGGCTGCGCCGCAGCACCAGGCTCCCGTCCGGGGTCCCGTACCGCTTCTGCAAATCCTCCAGCTCCTGGGCCTGCAGCAGGGCGACCGTGCTGCCCGTAGCCGAGTCGATCAACCGGACCAGCGCGGATGGTCCGCTCAGATCCGTCGCCACAACGCGGTCCTCACTGGCGGAGAGGATTGTCTTCTGCGCCGCGCGGGTTATCACCAGCGGACGGGACGGCCCGTCCAGCAGTCGGGACAGCACATCTGCCGCAGCTTCAGGTCGGCCCGTCCTCTGCGCCGCGGCCTGCATCTGCTGCAGGCGGCCAGGCTCGCGCAGCACCTCGTCGATCTTCCAGCCAATTGTCGCTGAAGTGTTGCAGCGGACCGCCGCCCCCTGTTCCAACAGGTAGTCGCCGTTGCGGACCTCCTGCCCCGGAATGGGGTTCACCATCACCATGGGCAGGCCGGCAGCCATGCACTCCGACACGGACAGCCCGCCGGGCTTGCCCACAAACAGGTCGGCGCGGCGCAGCAGCTGCGGCATCTCCGTGGTGAAGCCGAGCACGCGGTAGCGGTTCCCGGCGGGTGCCACCAGCTGCTCGATACGCTGCCGCAGGGCATCGTTTCGTCCGCACACAACCGTCGCCGTGAAGGGCGAGCGCATGTGCAGCGTCTGCCGCACCACCGCGGCGGCGTAGTCGCCGCCGGACGCGCCCGCAGAGATCAGCAGCATCGGGGGCTCGGTTGCATCACGCCCGGACGGAGCCTTCAGCTGTGTGGCGATCGGAATCCCCGGGGCCGCGACGCGGTCGGAAGGCAGGCCAAGCGCCATCAGTTCCACCCTCCCCTCCTCCCGGGCCAGGAAAAGCGCGTGAAACGCGCCGGTAAGGGACAGCCCTTGGAAGTCATAGTCCGTCGTGACGACGGCGGTTCTCGCGTTGGTCACGCCGCGAAGGAGCAGCGACGCCAGCAGCTGGGCGGGCAGGAAATGCGTGCACACGATCGCGGTCGGCCGGAACCGCTTAATGGCATCAATGACCGGAACGGAGTTCATCCGTGTCCAGGGGTCTATGGGGCCCCGGCGCCGGAAGGGACGGTCACTGATGTCGTAGCCCCAGTCAATCAGCCACGGCAAGCCCTCGACCAGGACGAAGTAGCCCTTGTTCAGCAGTGCCCGGTAGAGCACGCTGCTGACTTGTAGCACGTCCAGTACCTGGACCTCGGCGACGTCGGCACGCGCGGCGCACGCCTGCTGCACCGCCGCTGCGGCACTGTTGTGCCCGGCGCCCACGCCTGCGGACAGGATCAGTACGCGCTCCCCTGCAGCGGTCTTTGGGGTTCGTCCCGGCGTTTTGCGCATGAAGCGAGGCTAGCAGGGGCTGCATCGCCGTCTGGACGGAAGCGCAGCATCAGCGCTGTGGGTCTCAGTCAGTCCGCCGGTAGTGCATGGAAACTGCACCGTTGCTCATCGGTTCCGCCGAGATCAGCTCGAGGCGGCGTGTGCTGTCGAGAAGTCCCTCGTAGAGCGTGGGACCGTGGCCGGTGATCATGGGGTGCACCAGGAACCTATATTCATCAATCAGATCCAGCCGGTCCAAACCTGCCGCCAGCCGGCCGCTGCCAACGAGCACCCCGTCCGGGGTCCGGTCCTTGAGGTCCTGCACCCCGGTGCGCAGGTCACCGTCGATGCGGTGGCTGTTGTTCCACGGGAAGTTACTGCGGGTTGAGGACACGACGTACTTCGGTTTGGCCTCCAGCGTGAGGGCCCAGTCGCGCACCGCTGTCGGCGCTTCGACGTCACCCCGCGCAACTGCCGGCCAGTAGCTCTCCATCATTTCGTACGTGGTGCGCCCCCAGAGCATGGCGCCGGACTCGTTCAGGAGCCGGGTGTAATGGGTGTGCGTCTCGTCGTCGACGATGCCCTCCTGGTGGTCGGCGCAACCGTCCAGGGTGACGTTGATGCTGAAAGTCAGAGCGCCCATGGAGCGATTCTAAATCTCGGGCCCTCCCCTGCAACCGTTTGCGGAGTCAGCCGGTCCAATCGCGGCGCAGAAGGCCGTATATCCAGGAATCGGAGACCTCGCCGTTGACGATGCAGTCCTCGCGCAGTTCGCCCTCGCGCAGGAAGCCGAGCTTCTCCAGGACCCGGGCGGAGGCGATGTTGCGTGTGTCCGTTTCGCCCTGGACCCGGTTCAGGTCCAGGGTATCGAAGGCCCATTGCAGCATGGCGCGTCCTGATTCAGCGGCGTAGCCGCTCCCCCAGGCCTCTTTTGCCAGGCAATAGCCGAGGGAAGCACTCCGGAAGGCGGGGTTCCAGCTGTTGAAGGTGCACCAGCCCAGGAAGCTCCCGTCTGATTTCCTGGTAATCACCAGCCGCGCTCCGGTGCCTTCCTCCGCCATCTTCCGGCAACCATCCAGAAAGTGTGTGGCCTGTGAAGGACTGGACCACGGCGGACTGTCCCAGTAGCGCAGGACTTCTGCGTTACTCTGCAGTGCGAAGAGGCTGTCCGCGTCCGTATCAACGAATGGCCGCAGGACCAGGCGCGCAGTGTCCAGGGTAGGAGTTGAGAGGCTCATGGCTGCCAGCCTGCCATATGTGTGTCTGTGGCATGGTCCCGCCCTCCGCCGACGCCGGTCCCGTGTTCTGCCGGCGAAGGGCGGGAGCCGGGCTTAGTCGAGAACCGAGCGGACGATCTCCGCGACGCGCTTCTCCGTATCGGCGTCGATGGTTTCGAAGTACCAGGCGGCAGGCATAAGCGTGCCGTCCGGCCCGCCGGCCGGGCGGAGCGGCGCCTTCTCGGTGACCGACAGGTTGAGGCGTTCATCGTTGCGCAGGGTCAGCAGCGCCGGGGAGCCTGCAGACCTGGCGTACGCGGGCATGCCGTACCAGATACGTGGTTTCAGGCTTGGAGCCGCGTCCATGATGACGTCATGCACCCGCTGCATCAGCCCGCGCTGCGGCTCATCCATGCCCGCGATCTTGTCCACGACCTGGCCCAGGTTCTTTTCGTCTTTCGATGACATCTCGCGTCCTTTCGACAGCCGATGCCGCGGCATCGGTGCAATGAAGCTGGCGCATCAGTGCGCCGCACTCCATCGGGACGTGTCCTGGGGAGCCAGTCCTCTCCGCGATGATTCACGTGGTCTTCACGTGGAAGTGCCCTCGGTGGCAGGGCCACCGGCATCAGGATAACTCTGCCCCGAGTGGGGAGGGAATACGTGGACCCGGCAGCTGGTTGCATCTTCGCCGGGGAATTGCCGGCTCCCTACTGCAAGGAGAGAACGCACATGGCACGAGTAGTGATCTTCGGCGGCACCGGCTACGCCGGCGGACACATCGCCCGCGAGGCGGCTTCCCGCGGGCACCAGGTGATCTCCTACACCCGCAGTGCACCGGAGGAGCCGCTGGACGGGGTGGAATACCGCACCGGATCGCTGGCTTCCCCGGAAGTGCTCACCGCGGCGGCCGCCGATGCTGATGTCCTCGTTGTGGCGGTGCACGGAGCCGACGTCGACGGCGCTCCGCTTGCCACGTACATGCCGCAGCTGATCGAGGCCGCGCGCAGCAGCGGCGCGCGCCTCGCCTTCGTTGGCGGGGCAGGCTCGTCGCTGGTCGCGGAAGGTGGTCCGCGGCTGGTCGACACACCGGACTTCCTCGATGACTGGAAGCCCGAAGCTCTGGCGCACGCCGAAGTTCTCGAGGCGCTGCGGCAGGCACCCGAGGACCTCGACTGGTTCTATGTCAGCCCGGCAGCGCTCTTCGGTGTCTTCGCTCCGGGCGAGAGCACCGGCGCCTACCGGACGGGCGGCGACATCCTGGTGACCAAAGATGACGGCTCCTCGGAAATTTCCGGTACCGACTTCGCGCTTGCCTTCGTCGACGAGATCGAGAACCACGCCCATCCGCGTCAGAGGTTCACCGTCGGGCACTAAGGCGTACGTCCAGCACCGCAGAAACAGCCCCTCTCCCCACGCAGGGAAAGGGGCTGTTTCAGACGAGGCTTCCCTTCCTCTCAGCGACCCGAACCGTACGTTGTATCCACTTCGGCAAACGACGACAATCCGAGCATCCCGAGGAGGAACGGTGCCAGTGCGACGATCGTCAGGGCCCCGGCAACAATCCACAGCGCTAGTGTCCGCTTCCTGGATTCCCGCAACCGGGTGGCCATCGCCGTTCCGGCCACCACTAAGGGCAGTCCCGGGAAGACAGTGAAAGCGAGGACTTCAAGAGCAATGAAGCCCGCAAAAATCCATTCCGTCCGGCTGTAGAGACTCTCGGGTCTGGTCTGTCTGGTCTGTCTCGTCGGCTCGCTCATCGGGCCAGTCTGGCATGCCTCTATGTGCCACCTATGAACCCTCGGATCGGGGCGTGGCAGCCCTGTGCTCTTTTCCGCTAATACATAAGAAAAATGCCGCCCCCGAAACTTAACGGAGGGCGGCATTTCCCTTGATTCAGGCGAATAACCTAGACGTTGAAGCGGAACTCCACCACGTTCCGTAGCCGAATACCCTCTGGAAGCTGCCAGTCGAGTCCGGCGCCCGGGACCGACCATCCCGCGTCCATAGTCGTGCTCGCGGTGCGAGACGCGGACCAGCAGGATCGGACCGGCGGCATCGTGAGCGACCAGTCGGACTCCAGCGCTGCTGCCGCCCGGATCAGCCGGCCATTGGACACGTACGAGCAATGCGAGGCAAAGGAACCGCCCACCTCCGGCTTCAAGACACCCGACACGTGCGCATCGGCTCGCAGCCGCATCTCTAGGTCGGAAGGCGCGCCTTAATCGGCCAACTCCTGCTTGCTTATATGGTTCGAGGGGACTTAGTGCGGCTTTCTGTTGTGACCGTTCAACACCGCGGAATTCCGAAGGCGTTTTGACGTCGAAAAACTGGAGACTTAATCGTAATGAACATTTTCAAAGCGCGGGTTCTGCTTTGGCCTCTCCTGCTGATCACCTTCTTGGTTCTCGGGGGAACGGGCGCCGCTTTCGCATTCGGTGGACTCAACGCTCTCGCTCTCAAGTCGCTGTTCACCAGCAGTTCGAGCGAACGCGATTCGCAGGTGGTTCAGTCCGTCACGCAAATGCAAGAGGTCGCCTTGCTGAGCCTTCACATCGAGGGTATCGACAGAAAGGAAAGCAATCGCGAGATTTTCGGCGTGGCCGTACCCGCGAGCGAGAAAACGACGCTGATCCAGTACGAGTTCGACGCAAAATTAGGCATCGATGGGTCACAGGTGAAGATCGAACCCACCGGCCCAGGGTCGTTTCTCGTGACTATCCCTGAATTCATCGGCATCGGCTTTGACGATCCCGTGTTCAAGGACGCCCTCGAGGACAACAACGCGCTTAGCTGGCTGACACCGCCAGTGGTTCAAACTCGCATGATCAACAACATTCTCAGCGACGAGAACAAGCAGACGCTCATCAGCAAAAACGAAGCAGCCTTGAAAGAGCAGGCCAAGGTGACCTACTCCGGGATCATCGCAAGCGTCGATCCCGAGATCACCGTCGCCTTTGAGTTCGCAGGGTAGATGCCCGCAGCGCTGCGTCCTTGTTCAAACTAGGTTTTTCGGGCGCCTGCCGGGCGAGAAATACTGGTTGGTGGTGTAAGCATCGTCGGCAATGAGTCGAAGGTAACCGACTGGCGCCTGCCGGAATAGACACTTATCAAAGCTTGCCCCGGATATAGAAATGCCGCCCTCCTGCGTTTTCGCGGAGGGCGGCATTTCTACTGATTCAGGCGAAGAACCTAGACGTTGAAGCGGAACTCCACCACGTCGCCGTCGGCCATGACGTATTCCTTGCCTTCGATGCGGACCTTGCCGCGGGACTTAGCCTCGGCCATGGAACCGGCCTCCACCAGATCATCAAAGGACACAACCTCGGCCTTGATGAAGCCACGCTGGAAGTCGGTGTGGATGACGCCGGCAGCTTGGGGCGCGGTGTCACCCTTGCGGATGGTCCAGGCACGGGTTTCCTTGGGACCGGCCGTCAGGTAGGTCTGCAGGCCCAGGGTGTGGAAGCCGACGCGGGCCAGCTTGTCCAGACCGGACTCTTCCTGGCCGCTCATCTCCAGCATTTCGCGGGCTTCTTCTTCGTCCAGCTCCACCAGATCGGCTTCGAGCTTGGCGTCAAGGAAGATGGCGTCCGCCGGGGCCACCAGGGCGCGCAGTTCCTCCTGGCGCTCCGGGTTGCCCAGCACGGCGTCGTCGACGTTGAACACGTAGATGAAGGGCTTGGCGGTGAGCAGGCTCAGCTCCCGCAGGTGCTCCATCTCCAGCTTGTCCTTCTCCACGGAGGAGAAGATGGTGTCGCCGCGCTCCAGCACAGCCTGCGCGGCCTGCATGGCAGCCAGCTGCGCGGGCTCGCGCTTCTTGATCTTGACTTCCTTCTCGACCCGCGGAATCGCCTTTTCCAGCGTCTGCAGGTCGGCCAGGATCAGTTCGGTGTTGATGGTCTCCATGTCGGAGCGGGGATCCACCTTGCCGTCCACGTGGATGACGTCGGGGTCATCGAACACGCGGATGACCTGGGCAATAGCCTCGGCTTCACGGATGTTGGCGAGGAACTGGTTGCCCAGCCCTTCACCTTCCGACGCGCCCTTCACGATGCCGGCAATGTCCACAAAGGACACGGTTGCCGGAAGGATGCGCGCGGAACCGTGAATCTCGGCCAGCTTGGCCAGGCGCGGATCCGGAAGGGACACGACGCCGACATTCGGTTCGATGGTGGCGAACGGATAGTTCGCCGCCAGAACGTTGTTGCGGGTCAGCGCATTGAACAGGGTTGATTTGCCGACGTTGGGCAGGCCGACGATGCCAATAGTAAGAGCCACGTTGCCATCATACCGGTGCCCGTCAGGCTCCGGCGCGCCGCCCGCCCAGACCGCGCGAGGTATCCCCCATCGCCTTCAGCGTGGCACGGATCTCCTTGGGCAGGGAGAAAATGATGTCCTCCTGCGCAGTGACCACTTCCTCTACGTCGCCGTAGCCGTACTCGGCCAGCAGGTGCAGGACGTCCTGGACCAGGTTTTCCGGCACGGATGCGCCGGAGGTCACACCAACAGTGGCAACGCCCTCGAACCAGGTCTCATCAATCTCGTTGGCGAAGTCCACGCGGTGCGAGGCCTTGGCGCCGTATTCCAGTGCAACTTCCACCAGTCGCACGGAGTTGGAGGAGTTCGCGGAACCTACCACCAGCACCAGATCCGCTTCGGGAGCGATCTTCTTGATCGCAGCCTGCCGGTTGGAGGTGGCGTAGCAAATGTCGTCGCTGGGCGGATCCTGCAGCGTGGGGAACCGCTTGCGCAGCAGGTTCACCGTGTGCATGGCTTCATCCACGCTCAGTGTCGTCTGGGACAGCCAGATCACCTTGTTCGGATCACGGACCACCACTTTGTCCACGTCTTCGGGACCGTTGACGATCTGCGTGTGCTCGGGTGCCTCGCCGTAGGTGCCTTCAACTTCCTCGTGGCCGGCGTGTCCGATCAGCAGGATGTCAAAGTCGTCGCGCGCAAAACGCACCGCTTCCTTGTGGACCTTGGTCACCAGCGGGCAGGTGGCGTCGATGGTCTGCAGGTTCCGGTCCTTTGCGGACTGTACGACGGCGGGAGAGACGCCGTGTGCGGAGAAGATCAGGCGGGCGCCTTCCGGGACCTCGTCGGTTTCATCGACGAAGATGGCGCCCTTCTCCTCCAGTGTCTGGACCACGTGGAGGTTGTGCACAATCTGCTTGCGGACGTAGACGGGCGGGCCATAGGCTTCCAGCGCCTTCTCCACGGCAATCACTGCTCGGTCGACGCCGGCGCAGTAGCCGCGCGGTGCGGCCAGCAGGACGCGGCGGGCGCCGGAGACGGGAGCGGCGGCGGATACCTCCTGCGGGCTGCGGCGCCTGCGCGGAACGGTGGGCATAGGCACGGAAACGGCAGTGCTGGTCATGCCTCCATGCTATCGGGTGGACCGGCACCGAACGCGCGCGACGGCGTTCCGTCCGCTGTCGGCGCACTGCTCCCGGATCAGAGCACTCAGCGCCGCCCGGAACCGCCGATGGCACGCACCAGCAGTCCCAGCACCAGCAGCACAGCCGCACCCACCATGAAGGGAAGCGTCCATGCCTGCAGGCTGGGTCCTGCTTCCGCAGCGAACGCTGCGGCAAAAGTCTCCGCCAGGGCGCTGCTGTAGGCGGGACGGCTGGCAAGTGCGGGAAGGGACCCGGCGGCAAACCACAGCGCACCCCCGGCCAGCAGTGCCCCTCCTCCCATCCAGGCCAGTGCCGCTCCCCCGCTCCGAGCCACCAGCAGGGCCAGCACCGCTGCTATGCCCGAGCCCAGAGCCAGAAAAGGCCACGCCTTGGCAGCGTTGGCTGCAAACTCGATGTCCGAACGCTGATCCACCCCGCCCAGCTCCAGCAGCGACTGTTCCGGTGCCTGCACCTCCGTCCCGGCGGCGCTGCCGAGCTCGTTCGCCACCAGGCCCACCACCGGGGCGACATCCAGGGTGACTCCGCCGCCGCCGTCGAATGATTGGGCGTGCGAGCGCTGCAGCGTCTCGTCCCAGGCCTGCGGATAGCCGGGCAGCGACTGCACTCCCTGCACCGCGCTGGTGATCAGCGGCTGCACAAAGGAGGCGACGGCGTCGGGCAGCTGGACGCTGTCCGTCACCTGTGCCCCCAGCTCCTCGGCGAGGTCCTGCTGGAAGGCCTCGTTGGTGCCCAGCGGCTGGCCCAGGGCTACAAATCCGTCTTCAGACACCACGTTTTCGGCCAGCCAGGCCGAACACAGGGCGGCAACTGCCAGCAGGACGGCGGCAAAACCCAAGATGGCCGAGCCGAATGTTCGCATCGGGTGTTTCCTCACTCTGGTTGCGGAACCCGCGTTGTGGGCGGCACCTGATAGACATTAACTTATGCAAGACCCCATAGAGCGCACCGAACCCGATGAGTCCGCCGCTGCGACGAGCCTCCCGAAGACCGCCGCGGAAACCAGTCCCGAGAATCCGTGGCCGCTGCAGCTGCTGTCGAGGAACCTGAAAAGCTACATCGACCGCGCCCCTGCCACCTGGGTGGAGGGGCAGATTATCGAGCTGAACAAACGGGCCAACGCCTCCTACATCACACTGCGCGACGTCGATGCGGAGATTTCGCTGTCCCTGACAGTGTGGAGCACGGTGATGAACCGGCTGGAGCTGCCGCTGGAACGCGGCGCCCGGGTGGTTGCCCAGGTCAAGCCCGATTTCTGGGTCAAAACCGGACGGCTTTCCATGCAGACCAGGGACATCCGCCCGGTGGGCATCGGTGATCTCCTGGCCCGGATCGAACGCCTGCGCCAGGCCCTGGCCGCCGAAGGGCTGTTCCGGGAGGATCGGAAGCTGCCGCTGCCGCTGCTGCCGAACCGGATCGGGCTGATTACCGGACGCAACTCCGATGCCATGAAGGACGTCATCCGCAACGCGTCCCTGCGCTGGCCGGCCGTGGTCTTCGAAGTGCGCGAAGTAGCCGTGCAGGGCGTCAACGCCGTGGCGGAGGTGACCCGGGCGCTGGCCCAGCTCGATGCCATGCCGGAAGTGGACGTCATTGTGATTGCCCGCGGCGGCGGGTCCCTGGAGGACCTGCTGCCGTTCAGCCACGAGGACCTGGTCCGGGCCGTGTCCGCCGCGCAGACGCCTGTGGTCAGCGCGATCGGCCATGAAGCGGACCGGCCGCTGCTGGACGAGGTCGCAGACCTCCGGGCCTCTACGCCCACCGATGCTGCCAAGCGGATTGTTCCGGACGTCGGCGAGGAGCTGCAGCGCATTGGTGCAGCCCGTGCCCAGCTGAGACGCATCGTGGACCTGACAGTCGGCCGGGAGATCGAACGGCTGAACCACATCAGGTCCCGTCCCGTGCTGGCCGCTCCGGAAACCATGGTGGACCTGCGCCAGCAGGACGTGTCCCGCCTGCGCGAGCGCGCCCTGTCCTGCATCACTTCCGAAGTGCGGCGGGACACCGACCGGATCGCGTACCTGCGGGCGCAGGTCCGCTCCCTCTCACCCCAGAACACACTGGACCGCGGCTACGCCGTCGTGCAGCTGGCCGACGGCTCCGTGGTCCGGGAGGCAGCGGCCGTTCCCGGCGACGCGCACCTGCGCATCCGGGTTGCCGTGGGCGAACTGGCCGCCACGGCGGCAGCGCCGGCTGAAGAAAAGCCCGGCGCTTGAACATGCAGAATCAACAGCTCCAACCGAAAGAAGACCCGAAAATGAACCCCGCAGCAAACGAAGCATCAACCATCCCGGCAGACATTGAAGCCATGAGCTACGAGCAGGCCCGGGACGAACTGGTTTCCGTGGTCGGCAGGCTGGAAACCGGAGGCGCCTCTCTGGAGGAATCTCTGGCTCTGTGGGAGCGCGGCGAGCAGCTTGCCACCCGTTGCGAGTCCTGGCTGGAAGGTGCCCGCCGCCGCCTCGATGCCGCCCGCGAGGCAGCCGCAGGCGAATAGCCTCAGCCGAATAGCCTCCCCCGAACAGGCCTACTGCTTGTAGGTGCTCAGGAACTCGGCGAGCCGGATCATGGCGTCCTCAATGTCATCCACGTTGGGCAGGGTCACCATCCGGAAATGGTCCGGCCGCACCCAGTTGAAGGCCGTGCCCACGGAGATCAGGATCTTTTGCTGCTTGAGCAGGTCCAGGGCAAACTGTTCGTCGCTGGCGATCGGATAAACCTCGGGGTCCAGCTTCGGGAACAGGTACAGGGCCCCCATGGACAGCTCGCAGCTCACGCCGGGAATGTCGTTGAGCATCTTGTGGGCCAGATCGCGCTGCGCCTTGAGCCTGCCGCCGGGCAGGATCAGGTCATTGATGCTCTGGTAGCCGCCCAGTGCGGTCTGGATGGCGTGCTGCGCGGGAACGTTGGCGCACAGCCGCATGTTCGCGAGCAGATTGATGCCCTCGATGTAGTCCAGCGCCTCATGTTTCGGTCCGGAGATGGCCATCCAGCCGCTGCGGTAGCCGGCAATCCGGTAGGCCTTGGACAGGCCGCTGAAGGTCAGGCACAGGACATCTTCGCCGGTGATGGTGGCTGAGTTCAGGTGCACGGCGTCGTCGTACAAGATCTTTTCGTAGATTTCGTCCGAGAAGATGATCAGCCCGTGCTTGCGGGCCAGGTCCACGATCGCCTTGACGACGTGCTCCGGATAGACCGCCCCGGTGGGGTTGTTGGGGTTGATGAGCACAATCCCCTTGGTGCGGTCGGTGATTTTGGACTCAAGGTCCTCGACGTCCGGCCACCAGTGCTCGTTTTCGTCGCACAGGTAGTGCACAGCGGTGCCGCCGGCAAGTGAGACGGAGGCTGTCCACAGCGGATAGTCCGGAGCGGGCACCAGGATCTCATCGCCGTTGTTCAGCAGCGCCTGGAGCGAAAGCGTAATCAGTTCGCTGACCCCGTTGCCGAGGTAGACGTCATCGACGTCAATGTTCTGGATGCCGCGGCTTTGGTAGTACTGGACGACGGCGGTGCGGGCGGAGAAAATGCCGCGGGAATCGCTGTAGCCCTGGGCCTTGGGAAGGTGGCGCATCATGTCCACCAAGATCGCTTCCGGCGCCTCGAAACCGAAGGGCGCGGGGTTGCCGATATTCAGCTTCAGAATCCGTTGACCGGCTGCTTCCATGCGCTGTGCATGCTCCAGCAGCGGCCCACGGATGTCATAGAGAACGTTGTGGAGCTTGTGGGACTGCTTGAATTCGGCCATGAAAACATGGTGCCACAGGCAGGGACCCCTCCCCGCACATGTGAAGCGGAAAGGGGTCCCTGTAACGACGGCGAACCAAGGGTTAGGCGAAGCCCTTTTCTTCCAGCCACATGCGGGCTGCTTCACTGGGATCCATCTTCTGGTCTCCGCTGACGGCCTGGTTCAGGTCGATCAGGTCCTCGGTGGTCAGTTCCGCAGACACTTTGTTCAGCACCTCTGCAGCCTGGTCATTCACTGCCTGCGAGGAGGCCAGCGGAACCACCTGCTGGGCGGGCCAGTTCTGCAGCGGGTCCTCCAGCACCACCAGGTCATTTTCCACAATGGCCGGGGTGGTGGTGTAAATGTCTGCAACCTGCACGTCATCCTTGAGCAGGGCGTCCACGGTCAGCGGCCCGCCGCTGTCACCGATCGGCGTGAACTCCTTGAACTCGCAGCCGTACTTGTCCTTCAACCCGATCAGGCCCTGGACCCGTTCCGCGAATTCCGCCGGTGCAGCCAGCGTCAGCTGGTCACAGACCTTGGCCAGGTCCTCGATGCTCTCCAGCTGATACTTCTCCGCCGTGGCCTTGGTGACCACCATGGCGTCCTTGTTCTCGGCGTCGGACGGCTCGAGGATGACCAGACCCTCGGGCAGGGCACCGGGCAGGGCATCAATGATCTCCCCGGCGTCCACGAGTTCAGTGTCCGGGTCCACTCCCACCAGCAGCGCGCCGGTGTATTCGGGGATCAGGTCAATGGAGCCGTCCTCCAGTGCGGGGAGGTAGACCTCGCGTGAACCGATGCCGAGCTTGGTCTCTGCGGGAATTCCGGCACCGTTCAGCGCACCGGCATAGATCTCCGCCAGGGTGCTGGATTCGGGGAAGTCCGCCGATCCCACCACAATTGTTTCGGCAGCCCCGGACGCAGCGCTTTCCGACGGCGATTCCGAGGCCAGCGGGTCACCTCCGCCGCCGCTGCAGCCGGCCAGCCCGAGGGCCAGGGTGATGCCTCCGGCCAGAACGATCAGTCCCTTGGGCCGGGCAATCCGGCGCTTGTGCTGCGTCATTGTTTTCCTCCTTGTGAGCCGGCAGCGGAAAATCCGCCGCCGGTGGGTGTAGGTGCGGTCGGAGCTGCTGTACCGGCCGCGGCGACGCGGCCCTTCTGCAGCCCGGGTGAAATCAAAAGACGTGCTGCCAACGCAATCACGGCATCCACTGCAAGCGCCAGCAAGGCAATGATGACCGCGCCGCCGAAGACCCTGCCGTAGTCGCCAACGGCCAGTCCGTCGATGAGGTACCGCCCGAGTCCTCCCAGGTTGATGGTTGCCACCACGGCGGCGGTGGCCACGACCTGCAGTGTGGCGCCCCGCAGTCCGCCGAACAGGACCTTCAGCCCGTTGGGGATTTCGACCCGGAACAGGATCTGCAGTTCCGTCATGCCCATGCTGCGGGCCGAGTCCACGATGCTGCGGTCCACGGCAGCAATCCCCGAATAGGTGCCGGCCAGCAGCGGGGGTACGGCCAGCAGGACCAGGGCCCAAATGGGCGGCATGAGGCCCAGACCGGCCAGGAGGACAAAGAGGGTCAACATGCCCAGGGTTGGCAGGGCGCGCAGCAATCCGGAGATGGTCACAACGGCCATCTGGCCGCGGCCGGTATGTCCGATGAACAAACCAATCGGCACGGAGATGGCCAGGGCAATCAGCAGAGTCAGTCCGGTGTACTGCAGGTGCTCCAGGGTGCGCACGGGAATCCCGGCGGCTCCGGTCCAGTTTGCGGGATCCGTCAGCCATTCCCAGCCCTGCCCCAGGGCATTGGTGGAGGTGTACTCGGTGCGGGGAATCGTCACGGCCACCGGATTACGCCCCCTTCAGTGCGACGTCGGGCGCCGCTGCCGGGGTGCCGGGGGCGGCCTGGTCTCCGGGCCCGGGGACGCCGGCAGTGCCGGCGCCCCTGCGCCTGCGCAACCCGAACATACCTGCGGAGGCTCCCGGAACCCGGCCGGCGCGCAGCCAGGGCGTCAGCGCACGCTGCAGCAGCACGAACACCAGGTCCATCAGGAAGGCCAGGACAAGCGTGGCAACAATGCCCACCACAATCTCGGTGATGAAGTAGCGGCGCAGCCCGTCCCGGAAGAAGAAGCCCAGGTTTTCCACTCCGATGAGGGCGCCCACGCTGACCATGGAGATGTTGCTGACCGACACCACCCGCAGCCCGGCAATCAGGACCGGAACGGACAGCGGCAGGTCCACGGTGAGGAACCGGCGCAGCGGCCGGTACCCCATGGCGACGGCGGCCTGCCGGACGCCGTCGTCCACTGAGTCGAAGGCGTCAACGGCCACGCGCAGCATCAGCGCCACGGCGTAGATGGTCAGCGCGATGATGATGTTGCTGATGTCCAGGATGCGGGTTCCAAGGATGGCGGGCAGCGTCACGAAAAGCGCCAGGGACGGAATCGTGTAGAGCAGCGACCCGGCGGCAAGAATGATGCCGCGGACGCGGTTGCTGTTGCGGACCAGAGCTGCCAGCGGCACCGCGATGAGGATGCCCAGCACCAGCGGCACGATGGACTGGTACAGGTGCAGTCCGGTCAGCCGGAACACCTGGTCGGTGTGGGCGAGGAACCATTCCATGTCAGCCCGCGCTCCGCTGCAGCCTGGCCTGCTCGATGAGTTCCAGCACCTCGGCGGCCCTAATGGTTCCCGTGACGCGGTTTTCCGGGTCCACCGCTACGCCCAGCCCCGCGGGGGAAGACAGTGCGGCGTCGAGCGCCTGCCGCAGGGTTTCCCCCTCGCGGTACAGCGACCCTCCCGGGACCAGCTGATCCGCGGCAGTGAACGACGCGCGCCGGGACGCCGGCACCCAGCCCAGCGGCCGCCCGCCGTCGTCGACTGCGAGCGCCCAGTCCTCCTCCACAGCCACCGCAGGATTCGCCAGTTCGGCGGGTGTCAGGAGCTGCACCGGATGCAGTGGCACACCGTTTCCCGCTTGGAAGGACAGATGCCGGAACCCGCGGTCCCGCCCCACGAAGCCAGCCACAAAGTCATCCACCGGGGCCCGCAGGATTTCTTCGGGTGCCGCGTACTGGGCCAGCCGTCCGCCCGCGCCGAAAACCGCGACCTTGTCTCCCAGGATTGTTGCTTCATCAATGTCGTGGGTGACAAAAACAATGGTTTTGGCCAGGTCCCGCTGCAGGCGCAGCAGTTCCTGCTGCAATTCCGCACGCACCACCGGATCCACGGCGCTGAACGGCTCATCCATGAGCAGTACGGGCGGATCTGCGGCGAGCGCCCGCGCCACGCCGACCCGCTGCTGCTGTCCCCCCGATAGCTGGGCCGGGTACCGTCCGCCCATTGCAGAGGCCAGCCCGACGACGTCGAGCAGTTCTGCGGCACGGGCACGGGCGCTGGTCCGGGACTGTCCGTTGAGGCGCGGAACGGTTGCCACGTTGTCCAGTACGGTGCGGTGCGGCATCAGGCCGGCGGACTGCATAACGTATCCCATGGACCGCCTGAGCTGGGGAGCTTTGACCCCGCTGACGTCGGCGCCGTCCACTGTGATGGTTCCGGACGTGGGTTCCACCATGCGGTTGATCATTCGCAGGGATGTTGTCTTTCCACAGCCCGAGGGTCCAACAAAGACGGTGACGGCACCGCGGTCGATGTCCATGCTCAGGTTCTCCACGGCGGGCGAGGCCGAGCCGGCGAAGGACTTGGTGACACCGCGGAAGGTGATCATCGGTTCGACGGCCCGCGGGGCGGAGTCCGGCAGGGTCATGGGGAAACCTTCCGTTTTTTGTGCGGGAGTCCCGCCTCTGGCTGCGGGGGGTCCGCAGACGGGCCGTCCTGACGTGTGTTTACGGTAGGACACCCGGTGGATGTAGTCCAGCAGATCATTCGGAACGGACAGCCGGGCGGATGGCTGCCATCTTCAGCCCCACCTGCACCAGGGGTGCCGGTCCCAGCTCGGGAACCCGGTCCAGCGGCACCCAGGCTGCCTCGTCGGTGCTGCCGTCCAGCTCATGGGTGAGCGTCCCAGACAGGACACGGGCACGGTAGACGATCCGCAGTGCGTGGAGCAGGTTCCGGTTTTCGCCGGGAAAGCGGTGCTCCGGTTCGATGAAGATGCTGTCCACCCCCAGCAGCTCCTCCGGTTCCACAAAATAGCCGGTCTCCTCGCGGACTTCCCGCACGACGGCGGCGGTCGCGTCTTCACGCACCTCGAGTCCTCCCCCGGGCAGGGTCCAGCTGGAATAGCCGTGGTCACGCCAGTGCGAGAGCAGGATGCTGCCGTTTCGGATGATGACGGCGTATGCGCCCACCCGGGTGTCGAAACTTTCAGCCACGCTGGACGTCCTGCGCGGCCAAATACCGGACACCGTGCACCGGGTCCTGTTCCAGGAACCGGATGCCGGTCAGCCCGGCGCGTTCCAGGTCCTGGCGCAGCCGGTCCCGGAGCAGCGGCTGATACATGCCCAGGCCACCGCCAACCACCACGGGGCCGCTAATGTCCAGCAACCGGGCAGTATCCGCCGCCAGCCCCGCCAGGTGACGCGCTCCTGCCGCCACAATTTCGCTGCCCGCGGCGCTGCCCTGCGTTGCAGCATCAAAGACCACTGAGGCTTTCGAGGCCCAGTACCGGCGCCCGGTGCCGGTGTCGTGAAACAGGGCGATGAGTTGCTCCGGATCGGTCACTGAGCAGGCGGTCAGCAGCGCGGCGGACAACTCATCCGGCTGCTGGCGAAGGTTGAAGCGGCGCAGGGTATGCCGGACGGCTTCACGCGCCATCCAGTAAGCGCTGCCCTCATCGCCCAGAAGGTAACCCCAGCCTCCGCAGCGGGCCTCTTCCCCGGCCGGGTTGAGCCCCCACGCCACGGATCCGGTCCCGGCAATCAAGGCAATGCCGGCCGGCGTCTGTCCGGCCGCCAGGATCAGGCGGGTGTCATGGATGACGTCCACCGCGGCGCCTGGAACGTGGGGGCTGATCAGCGCACGGAGCGCGTCGGCGTCGTCGGCGGTGTCAATGCCGCCGGAACCGGCGATAACGCGGTTCACCGGAACGGAGCCCAAAGCCGAAAAAATCTCGGCGAGGTTGGCGGCAGCCTGCGCCGGGGTAACGTTCTGGACATTGGCGCTGCCGCTCACTGCTTCCCCGGCGGGAACCCCGTCAACGAGGAGCAGCCCGTGGGTTTTGGTTCCGCCGATGTCCAGGCCAATGGTGATCTGGCCGGAACCGCTGCTTTGTGCCCCGCGGAGAATGTCCATTTGTCCACCCTACTTTCCTGGAGCGCCGAGCGGCACTTGCGGAGCGCTTTCGGTGCGGTCAGGAATGTTCCCGGGAACGGACCAGAAGCTCCTGTGCTGCGGCCAGCGTTCGGTCCGCTGCCTCCGTGCCCCGCCCCGCCGCACCGGCCACGAGGGTCAGCGCCACGGCGGCCGCCCGGGAGTAGAGAGCGGCGGGATCCGTTTCGGCCGCGAAGGCGCCCGCAAAGCGGTCCGCGGAGGCCCTCAGACCCGGGCTCCGCGGGTTTACCGCCGCAAAAACAAACAGGTGCCCCGTAAAACAAGCGAGATCATCCACCAGGTGTCCGGGGCCGAGGGCGTCCACATCCAGCATTCCGCTGATCTTCCACCCGGCCCGGCCTGGGTTGTCTACGAGGAGGTTGCCGCCGTGAAAGTCACCGTGCGCGGTCACCAGCGGGCCCGGATCGGCAGCGCGGACCGCAGCGTCGATTTCGCGGGCACACCGGGTAATCCGTTCCGCCTCCTGCGGGAACGCGACGGCGGCTCCCGCGGCGTAGTCCACAACGCGTTCGGCCCATGCCGGTCTGCGGCGAAAAGCCAGTGCCTCCGGCGGCAGTCCCGCCAGGAGATCGAGCAGCGACTGCGGGTCAACATCATCCGGGGACACATGGAGGTGCTGATGCAGGGAACGGCCTGGAAGTGCCCGCAGGGCCAGGACACTGTCCGGCTCCGGAACGGCTCCGGCGGGGATCTCCAGCAGCGCAGGCACGGGAAGTCCCGCAGCTGCCGCCGCTTCCAGCCGGCGGCGAAGCTCGGGAGCCAGTCCCGGCTGCAGAACTTTGAGGTAGGCCGTGGCACCTTCGAAGGTGCCGCGGACGACTGCGCGGCGCAGCGGCCGGTAAGCCGCCAGGGTCAAAGACGCCCGGGCGCCGTCCGTTCCGGCGCCAAAGAGGTCCCGGGCCACGGCGCCGGGGCTGGTAGCCCAGGCCAAACCCGCCAGGACAGGGTCCCGGGGATGCACCCAGAGTCTCACGGCCGTACCGTCCACGGAGCCCCGCACGGTCCGGCGGCTTTGTTCAGGGGTCAATGCAGCGGTGGTTGCACCCACCTGCAGTTGTACGGATTGCCGGCCGCTGTCGGCTGAACCGCGGCGGGATACTGCTTCGACCCGGTACAGGGCACTGATTCCTGCACCCGGACGGTGATGGGTGCGCAGGTGGCTCCAGGACAGGGGCACCAACCCCAGCGGACGCACCGCAGCCATCAGCGGTCCGGACATGCCCGGACCTTCCAAACGGGATTTCTTAAGCGCGGCGGCGCTGGAGCACATCGTCGAGATTGATCTTGCCGGTCCCGGGAGCTGCCTCGGCTCCGGCGGAGTCCGAGGACTCTGTAACCGCGGGGGTAACCCCGGCGCGGAGGGAAGTGCGGCCGGCAGGCTTGGGGGTCTGCGGCGGAACAAGCGGTTCCGGTGCCGGGCGCTGGGCCACGGGTGCTTCCACATAAATCGGCTTGGGCACTGCAACCGGTTCCCACGGGGTGGTGGAGGTTTTCGGCGGTCCGGCAGGGCCCTGCGGGGTTGAGGCGGCAGCGAAATCGAGGGCTGCACTGCGCAGTTCCGCTGCTGTGAGCGGGCGGTCGGAAGAACCGGGCGCCGTGGTGACTGTGGCCTGACCCGGAGCTCCGGCAACGGCGGACCCGCTGTCGGCTTCCGGGCTGCTTTCAGCGTCAAACAGGACAGTTTCACGCTGCGGCCTTACGGGCTCCGGGGAAACTTCCTGCGGCTCGTCTGCCTCGTACGCGGGCTCCGGTGCGGACACCGGCTGGTGCCGGCTCCCGGCGCTCATGGCAACCCTAAAGGCTGCGTCGACGCGGCGGCGGCGGTCCCGTACCGCGAGGGCACGAAGCGAGGCAACTGCTGCCCCGGCCAGGACAATTCCGACCACGGGCATCCACCATGAAGCAGCACCGAAAGCGGCCAGCGGGAGTCCAAGGACAACTGCGGCCAGGGCCAGCGCACCCATCAGGGCCAGTGCGGTGCGGCCGTAACGGACGCGGAAAACCGGCTGCGGGCCCTGGTGCCCGCGCGGCGCGTCCGGGGACGGTGTCCGGGAAGCATGGTTTCCAAGCCCGGCGGCGGACTCGTTGTACGAGGTGGACTCGTTGTACATAGTGGTGTTTCCCTGCTGGGACAGTCCATCAGCGGAGATGGAAGAGCGGATGGCTGTTGAGGAGGGAGCCGGGCGGACCGCCGGCCGGTGGGCTGCCGGCACCAGTGCAGTGCCTGACAGGCGGAATATATAGGGGGCAACCCACAGCAGCCAGAGACCAACGGTGACGGCCAGGATCAGGGAGCTGTTAAGAGGGAAGTCCACAACTACGACGTTATGAGCTAATGCACAGGTGACTGCGCATTCGTGTCGGTGTGTCGGAGTTCAGTGCCAAAAAAGGATGCCCCGCTGTCATGTCCTGGCCAGCCAGCGGGTCAGCAATCCCTCCGGAACATCTTCGGTAGTGAGGGCAAAGCTGCGGTGATCAGCCCATTGCCCGGCAATGTGCAAATATCGTTTCCGCAGCCCTTCATCACGAAAACCCAGCTTTTCGACAACGCGAAGACTGGCGGCGTTCTCCGGTTTGATGTTGATTTCCATCCGGTGGAGTCCAAGGGCACCAAAGCAGTGGTCCGTAGCCAGAGCAACCGCTGTCGGCGCGATCCCCCGGCCGGCCCTCGCTTCGTCCACCCAGTACCCCAGGGTGGCCATGCGGGCTGATCCCCAGACAATGGTGGACACGGTCAGCTGCCCCGCAATCGCCGGCGCAGAACGCAGTCCCTCGCGTTCAGTGATGAGGAAAGGGAGTGCTGTTTCCTGGCGCGCCTGCTGGTTCAGGCTGCGCACCATAGCCGCATAGGACGGAAGGTCGCCGCCGGGAAGCGGATTGCTTGCTTCCCAGGGCGCCATCCATTGGGCATTGCGGATGCGGAGGTCCGTCCACTCGCGCCGGTCGCGGTAGCGGATGGGGCGCAGCCCCAGGTCGCCGCATTCCAGCGTCACCGGCCAGATGGCCGACCCCCACACGACATCAGCTTTCGAGCGTACCGGTGAAGTCCTTGAGCCACTCGCGCAGGTCCGGACCGAGGTCCTCGCGCTCGGAGGCCAGCGTCACTACGGCTTTCAGGTAGCTCAGCTTGTCACCGGTGTCATACCGGCGGCCGCGGAACACGACGCCGTACACGCCGGCGCCTTCACCCTCTTCCCGTGCGGCCAGGGTCTGCAGGGCATCGGTCAGCTGGATTTCTCCGCCGCGTCCGGGGCCGGTTTCCTCCAGCACATCGAACACCGCCGGGTGCAGGACATACCTGCCGATAACGGCAAGGTTGGACGGTGCGTCAGCAACATCCGGCTTTTCCACCAGCTTGTTCACACGGACGTAGTCTTCGCCTTCGACCACGGAGATGTCGGCGCAGCCATAGGCGCTGATCTGCTCCGGCTCCACCTCGATGAGGGCAATAACCGAACCGCCGGTCTTGGCCTGGACCTCGACCATCTTGGTCAGGAGTTCGTCACGGGCGTCAATCAGATCATCACCGAGGAGTACAGCGAACGGCTCATCTCCGACGTGAAGCTTGGCCCGCAGCACGGCGTGTCCCAGACCCTTGGGGTCACCCTGGCGCAGGTAGTGGATCTCGCCGAGTTCAGAAGCCGCCCGCACCAGTGCAAGTTTTTCGAGATCGCCCTTATCCTCAAGCGTCTTTTCGATAAAAGGGACGCGGTCAAAGTGGTCTTCGAGGGATCGTTTGTTACGGCCGGTAATCATCAGGATGTCGGACATACCGGAATTGACGGCCTCCTCCACCACATATTGAATGGCGGGCTTATCCACTACCGGCAGCATTTCCTTCGGCATGGCTTTGGTTGCCGGCAGGAAACGGGTACCCAGCCCGGCTGCGGGAATTACGGCTTTGGTTACGGTGGCACGTGAAGTCATGTCCGTAAGAGTACATAAGCGGGGCCCCATTCCACCAAATGCGCGCCATTTTCACGCCGCGGTTGGGACAATGGTCGGATGCCTCACTCTGCTGCTTCCAAGGACCAGGCCCGGAACGAATATCGACGGCGCCGGCGGGAGCTGCCATCCGCCGCTGCGCTGGTTGCCGGCCGGTCGCTGGCAGCCCGTGCTTTCACCGTCATTCCGCGTTTGGTGTCCCCCGCTGCCACGGTGGCCGCGTACCTGTCCGCCGGACGTGAACCTGACACAGGTCCGCTGCTGGCAGGACTGCACGCGGGGGGATACGACGTCGTGGTTCCGGTCTGCGAGCCTGAGCGCCAGCTTTCCTGGTGCCGCTGGACACCCGAATCATCCCTCGTACCCGGGTTATTCCCGTCCGTTCCCGAACCTGCCGGGCCCAGGCTGTCGGTGCAGGACCTCCCAAACCTCGAACTGCTCCTTATCCCGGCCCTGGCCGTTGATGCCGAGGGGATGCGGATGGGCAAGGGCGGCGGCTACTACGACCGGTTCCTGTCCGGTTTCAGGGCCAGGGGTAACGCTGCCCCGGCGGTTGGCGTGGTCTATGACCAGGAATTTGTGTCTGCAGGGTCCTGGGAATCCGATTCCCTGGACCAGCCGGTGAACGCGGTGCTGACCCCCTCACAGTGGACGAATCTGCCGCTTAGGCCGGTGTATAGTTAGCACTCAAGGGCACCGAGTGCCAGCCGGGCCTGACAGTAGTCAGTGAATCAGGCGGGCCCGGGTCCTGACATCTTGGTTTTCAGGAGGAGTAAGTAACAGTGCCTACGTATGCCTATGCCTGCAAGGACTGCAGCCACACGTTCGATATCCAGCAGTCCTTCACCGATGACACCCTGACGGTTTGCCCCGAGTGCAGCGGCAACCTGAGGAAGAAGTTCAACAGTGTAGGGGTGGTGTTCAAGGGGTCGGGTTTTTACCGCACTGATTCCCGCGATGCCAAGAGCACCCTTCCGGCAGCACCGGCCAAGACTGACAGTGCTTCGTCCACTGTCTCTACAGCTGCCTCGTCACCGGCACCGGCAACTTCTTCCGCGTCCGCAGGATCCTCCGGCTCGTCCTCAGGCAAGGGCTCTTCCGCCGCTTAGCGGCCCAACGCTCCTCCCCAGCGGGCATACGGGGACATTCGGGGAAGAAATATCCTCAGCAGCCCGAACGATGCGTTCCTGCCCGGTTGACCGGGCCTAGGTTCGGTGCGTGAGTCCTTACCCCGCACCAAGTCCCCGTTTCGCCTCCGCCCTTCGCCTGCGGTTAAAAAGATTCCTGCTCCGCCGCAGGCGCCTGATCGCGGCCCTCTTGTGCTGCGCCGCCGCGGGCACAGCCGTCCAGGCGCTGTTGCCGCCTGCTGCCGGTGAAAATCCACTTGTCGTCTCGGCCTCGGACCTGCCGGCCGGAGCCGTACTCACGTCACGGGACCTCCGGACGGTGACGGTTCCGGCAGCAACCATGCCCCCGGGCTCATTCGCTGCCCCTGGTCAGGTTGCCGGCCAGCGGCTGGCCACTCCCCTGAAGCAGGGCAGCCCGGTGCTGCAGACATCGCTGGTGGGTAAAGGACTCCTGACCGGAGCCCCGCCCGGTTCCGTGGCGGTGGCGATCCGCCCAGCCGATCCTGCCATGGTTGCGCTGTTGGCCCCTGGACAGCTGGTGGACGTGGTCCTCGCAGGCTCCGACGGCATGCAGCATTCGGACAGCCCGGTGCTTCTCGCCTCCGGAGCACCCATCCTGTGGACGGCTGCGGACGGTGCTTCCGCGTGGCCGGGTTCCGCCGAAACCGATGCCATGGTGGTACTGGCGGCCGCACCTGACCAGGCTGCCGCCCTTGCCTCCGCCTCGGGGTCCGGCCTGGTTCACCTGATCCTTACCGGGGGCTGAGCTTTTCCCGGCGACGACAGTGACAGTCCCGGCGACGACAGTGTCAGTCCCAGTGCGGCGGCCGCTGTTCGAGCAGCCAGGTGTCCCGGTCCTCGGGTTCATCGCCCCACACCCGGGGATCGTCCTCCGCGGCCTTGGCCTTGAGTTCGGCCGGGGCTTCTTCCTTCCGTGCCGGCAGCGGGCGGGGGACGGTGCCCCCGCTCGCGCGGCGGTGCGGCTTCCGGGGCGTCACGGCCGCCGTGCCTCCCGGCTTGATGCATCAGGATCAGTCTCGGGCTTGGGTGCAACTGTGCCGCGTTCCCTGATCCGGCTGCTGCCGTGCGGCTTTGAGGGGAGGCTGCCGCGGCGGGCAAGCGACCCGCTGACGGAAGTCCCCCCGGACTGGACCGGCTTTCCTTCACCTTCCCTGGGTGCGGGCAGGTTGAGGTATCGTCCCACCAGATCCGCGCAGGCTGACGGATCGCTAAAAACCTCAATGGTCCACAGCGGCATATAGCGCCACCCCAGACGTTCCAGCAGCTGGGGCCGCAGCCGGCTGCGCTCACGCACGCTCATTGTCCGGTACCGCTCGGTGCCGTCGGACTCGATGGCCATCGGCACGGCGGGTTCACCGTCGGCGTTGCTGCCGTCAACGGTAGCCACAATATCGATGGCTCCCTGATAGTGGTCCCACACTTTGGCACCGCGGGCCCGCAGCCGGTTGACGAGGTCAGCCACCAGCGGATCCTCCTCCATGATCCCGCCTGCAATGTTCTCGGCTCCGCGGGGCGCCGAACCCGTTTCGGCAGCTTCGCTGCGCTGGGCGGCGGAAGGCGCCGACTGGTCCAGTTCCCGTTTGATGAGGTCGTAGAAATCGAGGGCACCGTACCCGAGGCGGGACTTGTCCAGGTCCTCGGGCCGGAAACATGTCAGGACATGCAGCCTGCTGCGGGCACGGGTCATGGCCGTGAGGAACTTTCCCCGCCCGTCGGACGCGGACAGCGGCCCGAAGGTGTGCAGTGCACGGCCGTGGGGAGTGCGCCCGAACCCGAGGGAGAAAATCACGCTGTCGCGCACCAGCCCGGCCGCGCGGTCCACGGGGACCACCCGGAAGGATTCCTTGCCCGGAGTGAAGAAGTCGGAGGCCCAGGGGAAATTGGCCATCTGCACCCGGATTGCCTCGGCAACACGCACGGCATGCCGCGGGCTGGCCGTGACAACTGCCAGGGACTGGTGCGGACGGCGGCGGATGTGCTCGAAGACCAGGTCTACAACGCGGTTGACCTCGGCGGCCACGCTTTCGACACCCTCGTGGTCGGCGCTGGGCATACCCGTGCCGTCCGCCAGGTATTCGACGGTGAGCGGACGTTCAGCGGAAGAAACCTCGGCGCCGCGCGGAACCATGGTCAGGCGGCCGTCATAGAAACTGCGGCTCAGCTGATTCATGAGTGCGCGGTCAGTGCCGCGGTACACGGTGGACAGCGTCCGGGTCGGCAGGACGGCGGTCAGGGCTTCGAAAACACTGACGAGGTCATGCTGCTCCCCCGCCGGACGGGAGGGTTCAACGCCAATCGTGAACGGCCTCGGACCGCCAAGCTCCCCGTCACCGAAAGCGATGACCTGGGCGGCCCGTGCCAGGGCGGGAACCGCGGACTGCAGGGAGGTGGATTCGGCGTCGAGGACAATGACGGCGTCAAAGGACCTGGTGCCGGGCAGCACCATGGGCAGGACCAGCGGACTGGCGGCCCAGACCGGCAGCAGTGCGGAAACCAGCTCGGCTGACTGAGCGCACAGGTCCGGCAGGGTGAGCGGACCGTTCTTGATGGCGTCGCGCAGAGCGGCTGCATCGGAGGGCGCAGCCTTCACTCCACGGCGCCACCTGTCCGCGAGGGCAAACCGCACCCGGGCGCTGCCGGAGGCAATGTGCGCGTTGTCCGCCAGACGGTATTCGGCTTCAAGCCGGCGCAGGCTGTCGCCGTCGGACATAGCCAAATAATCATCGCCGCTGATCATCGCTTCAAGAGCCGACTGCCACCAGGCAAGCTCAAGCTCATAGCCAACCTGCCGCGGCTGGACTTCACGGGCTTCGAGGTCATCCAGCAGCTCGCCCAGACCCTGGCCGCGCATTTCGTCCAGCAGGAGGGTGCGTTCGGGCAGGGTTTCCAGCGTTTCCCGGTCCCCGGCCAGCGCATCGAGCTGCTTCTCCAGCTCATCCAGCGTCAGCTCGGCGAGGTTCGGCTTGGCAGGCGTCCCGTCAAGAATGCCCGTGAGGGTGTCCAGTTGGTCCTTGACGGTGATGTAGGACCGGTTGATGTCGGCCAGCCCGGTGGGCACCGAGGGGTGGCGCTGCGTAGTGGCGTAGCGGCCCCACACGGCGCGCTGCTGCTGGACCTCAACCAGTGAGGAGTGCAGGTCTGAAATGTGCACCCCGGGCCGGATGTACTCCTTGGCGACCCGCCGCAGGCGGGACCGGGTCATGGAGCTCATGTCCACGGCGCGTTCACGCCGCCAGGACGAGGACGCCGTGGCGGAAATCAGGTCACTGACCGGACGGTCGAAGATGTCCGGGGTGAACTTGTCCAGGCTTTCACGCACCGCGACCAGCAGCTCCAGCTGCTCGCCCCACTGTGCAAAAGTTTCACCAAGGCGGATCTGCGAGTGTTCGGCAACGGACTGCACCTGTGCGCGCAGTTCGGGCAGGTCCCGGGCCAGGCTTTGGGTGAGCTCGTACGCCTCTTCCGTTTCCTTGCGGTTGAGCAGCTTGGCGCCGAACCAGGGGCTGGTGGTGGCGGCACGGCTGAAGCTGCCCAATTCCGCGGCCCGGCGCAGCCTTCCGGTCAGCTCGGTCCGGTCCGTGATGCTGTCCAGGACACTGCGCTTGAGCCGGACAGTGGTGGCCGGTGCAGGGCTCATGGACGTGAGTTCCGCCAGGGACTGCATGGCCTGGTAGGGCGAGCAGCCCCAGCGCCGGCGAACGTTGTGCAGTGATTTCACGTGGTCGCGCAGCTGGTGCCGGTTGGAGACCAGAACCTTGTGCAGGCTTTCCAGATCCGGGTCCGCAGCCTTTTCGTTGCGGACGATGGCCCGAATCAACTGATCCTTCAGCTGCTGCTCAGTCAGGCCGGCGTTGATTTGGAGCACGGCGGATCCCAGGTGCAGGGAATCCAGCGCGGAGACAAACTGATTCAGCGTCCCGCGGCGTTCGGCCACCACGAGAACGGACTTCCCGGCATGGACCAGCGCAGCCGCGGCATTGAGGGCAGTTTGCGTCTGTCCGGTTCCGGGAGGCGCGGAGACCACCAGTGACTGGCCGTCCAGGATCAGGTCCAGGACGTCCTGCTGCTCATGGTCGGCATCCAGTACCAGCAGCTCATCGGCCGGCAGCCGGTCATCCAACGGCGGCAGTGCGGGATCCTTGGCATCCGGGGCGGCGCTGCCCGTGCCGCGTGCGGAGTCCATCAGGGCCCGCAGGATGGGGTGGGCGGGGTCCAGGGCGCTGTCTTCAGCCAGATCCGACAGATCAGCGAAGGTGGAGACCAGGAGGCGGTGTTCAATGTTGATGCCGCGGACCCCCTCCGTGACGGCCCGCAGTTTTTCCAGGACCGGGTGCGGATCAAACCTCGCGGTGCCGTAGGCAAGACGCGCCAGTGCCTCGACGTCGATGTCCAGGCCCTGTTCATGCTGCAGGTGGCGGACAAAAGCGGGGTTCAGGGCTGCCTTGTCGGTGAGCTGCAGCTCATAGTCGTCCTGTGAGGGGTGCACGGTCAGCGAGACCGGGGTCAGCAGGACCGGAGCGGTGAGCGACTCGGGGCGGACGGCGTCGTCGTCAGCGTAGCGCCAGGAGGCGGTGCCGGCGGCCAGGTAGCCGACGTCGATGCCTCGGTCCGTGCCGAGCTCGTAGATTTTCGCACGCAGCAGGCGCCCGGCCTTCATGGCGGCACCGTACTGCTCTGAGTCGCGCAGCAGGGTGGACAGGCGCGTGCGGCGTCCCGCCAGCAGCTGGGCCAGCCCGGACGGGTGCGCATGGGTCAGATCGATGCTGTTGGAGGGTGACGGGGTGAAGTGAAGCAACGTGTCCGATCCGGCATGCTGTCCCAGTTGTCCCAGCCACGGCAGCAGGAAGTCCGAGGCGTTGTCCCCGGGATTCTGCTCAGACACTGGTGCCCTCTTTTCTGCACTTCCGCGCGACGTTCTTGACCAAATTGGCATACCTTCCAAACTATCGCTTCCTGCCGGGTTTACCCGACATAGCAACGCGGGGGACAGCCTGTTCGGCTGTCCCCCGCGGTCAATCTACTCCCACTCGATGGTTCCCGGCGGCTTGGACGTCACGTCCAGCACCACGCGGTTGATCCCGTCGACTTCATTGGTAATGCGGTTGGAGATGCGTGCCAGCAGGTCATACGGCAGGCGTGACCAGTCAGCAGTCATTGCGTCTTCGCTGGAAACCGGCCGCAGGACGATCGGATGTCCGTAGGTGCGGCCGTCGCCCTGGACGCCCACGCTGCGCACATCGGCCAGCAGGACAACCGGCATCTGCCATACGTCGTTGTCCAGGCCGGCTGCGGTCAGCTCGGCACGGGCGATCGCGTCGGCGCGGCGCAGCAGGTCCAGGCGTTCCTGGTTGACCTCGCCGATGATGCGGATACCCAGTCCGGGGCCGGGGAACGGCTGGCGTCCCACGATCTCGGCCGGCAGGCCCAGCTCGCGGCCCACGGCGCGGACCTCGTCCTTGAACAGGGCCCGCAGGGGTTCCACCAGCTCGAACTTCAGGTCCTCGGGCAGCCCGCCCACGTTGTGGTGGCTCTTGATGTTGGCTGCACCCTCGCCGCCGCCGGATTCGACGACGTCCGGGTACAGGGTGCCCTGAACGAGGAAGCGGATGGGTTCACCGGCAGCAGCTGCCTCGGCCATGATGGCGCGCTCGGCTTCTTCGAACGCGCGGATGAACTCGCGGCCGATGATCTTGCGCTTGGTTTCCGGATCCGTGACGCCGGCGAGGGCTTCGAGGAAGCGCTTCTGCTCATTGGCGACGTAGAGGTTGACGCCGGTGGATGCCACAAAGTCGCGCTCCACCTGTTCGGCTTCACCTTCGCGCAGCAGGCCGTGGTCCACGAACACGCAGGTCAGCTGGTCGCCGACGGCACGCTGCACCAGTGCTGCGGCAACGGCGGAGTCGACGCCGCCGGAGAGCCCGCAGATCACGCGGGAGCTGCCCACCTGCTCGCGGATGCGTTCGACCTGCTCTTCCACAATGTTGCCCGTGGTCCAGCTGCGGTCCAGGCGTGCACCCTTGAACAGGAAGTTCTCCAGGACGGACTGGCCGTGCGCGGAGTGCTTCACCTCCGGGTGCCACTGGACGCCGTAGAGCTGCTTCTCTTCGTTGGCGAAAGCCGCAACGGGGGCACCGGCCGTGGTGGCCAGCACGTCGAATCCGGGCGGAGCTTCCTGGACGCTGTCGCCGTGGCTCATCCAGGTGTTCTGCTGTTCCGGCGTGCCCTCAAGGATGGAGCGCGGGCCTCCGACGGCGGTGGCGTCGGTGGAGCCGTATTCGCGCAGGCCGGTTTTGGCGACCTTGCCGCCCAGGGCGTTGGCCATGGCCTGGAAGCCGTAGCAGATGCCCAGGACGGGGACACCTGCCTCAAACAGGCCTTCGCTGACTGCGGGGGCGCCTTCGGCGTAAACGCTGGAAGGGCCGCCGGAAAGGATGATCGCGGCCGGGTTCTTCGCCAGGATCTGTTCCGTGGTCCAGGTGTGGGGCACCACCTCGGAATAGACATCTGCATCGCGTACCCGGCGGGCAATGAGCTGGGCGTACTGGGCGCCGAAGTCCACAACTAGGACAGGGCGCTCTTCTATGGGAGGGGTCGCGGAATTAGTCACGCTTCAAGGATAGTCGCCGGAGCATCCGCGCCGCACATCCGCGCGGGAGCCGGTGCCTCAGTAGCGCTTGGCCGCTTCCGGGTGGGCAGCGAGTTCCGCAAGGACCTGTTTGTGCGTACGGCCCTCCACAATGAAGGACAGGAAGGGCACCACACCGCCCAGGGCGATCAGGATGAACTTCGAGAACGGCCAGCGCATCAGCTGCCACAGGCGGAAGTCAGCCAGCAGGTAGACCACGTACAACCAGCCGTGAGCAATCAGCACACCCGTGAAAAGGTTCAGCGGGCCAACGGTGATCTCCTCGATCTTCAACCCGTATTTGAGGATCATCTCAATGCACAACAGGAGAAGAAACACACCCGTGACGTAGGAAGAAACCTTGTAAAAGGTCAGGGCCGAACGGATCTGGGCGTGGGTGCCGCCAAAACGGCGCTTCTTCCGGCGCGGTTTCTTGGTTGCTGCGGGTGCCCCGGCGGGGGCCTGTACTGGGTCGCTCACTTCTGTACCTCACTGGTCGGTGCCGGACGCCCCGGGACGGGGCCCTCGTCGTCGTCTTCGTCGTCGTCGTCGTAATAATCGTCGTCGTCCTCGAGGGAACGCTGGTGGGCATCCGCCACGAGGCGCCACCACAGGAAGACGGAGAACCCGGCGAAGACCACCCACTCGATGGCGTAGAAGATGTTCATCCAGTTCACTGAAGTTTCCTGGGGCTGCGCATCCACGTCGACTACGCGCATGTCTCCGGTTTCCGGAGCCTCACCGTCCACCGTGATCTCGTTGGCAGTGACGAACGCCGCATACCCCGGGGTGTCCCAGACATTGATCAGTTCGGCGCTGGAGAGGCTGGGCAGGACGCCTTCCTCTTCAGGTGCCTTTGCGATGGGGCCTTCGGGCGGCAGCAGACGGCCGACGACGACGGCGTCCCCGGACGGGGCGGGTTCGGCATCGCCGGGCTCGGCAACCCAGCCGCGGACCACCGGCATGACAGCGCCGTCCGGTGCTCCCTCCACGGCGAATGCGGTGACCACCCAGTATCCGCGGTCCCCGTCGTACAGCCGCTGGTCAATCAGTACGGTGTCCTCACCACGGAAGGAACCGTTCATGGAGACCATCTGGTCCGCCTCGGTGCCCATCAGTTCCACACCGGGGGTGAACACCTCGGTGAGGGGACGGACGTTTTCGGTTTCACCTGCGGCGGGCGGCAGCTCACTCTCGGCGGTCGAAAACTGCCACTGGCTCAGGAGCACGAAGACCGTCGAGATCGCAAGCGCAAAGAGAAGGGCGGCGATCCAGCGGGGTTGCAGGGCAGTTTTCAGCACCCCTTAACCGTACTTCGTACCCGTGTAGAAAACCCAATGCCTGCTGTGCGCAGCTCCGGCACCACGGCATCAGCAGGCGCCGTCAATGGTCAAAAAACACCAGCGAGGAGTTGATCAGTTCGGAAATGACTTCGGCGTCGTTGGCCCGGCGGAGCGAATCCCGGAAGGCCGGGCGGAACAGCGACCGCGCGAGGGTGGCCAGGACTTCCAAGTGTTCAGAGAAGGCTTTGGCAGGCGTGGCTATCAGCAGAACCACGGTGGCCGGTCCGTCCGACGCACCAAAATCAATGCTGTGCCCGTAGCGGGTGATCCCCACGGCAATTGAGGTCTGCACCACTTCCTCGCTGCGCGCGTGCGGCATGCCGATGCCGCCGGGCAGCCCGGTGGCCATTTGGTGTTCCCGGGCATTGACCTGCTCCAGGAACACCTCCAAATTACGGATCCGTCCCTGGTCATACATCCGCCGGGCAAGCTGGGCTGCCGCATCCGAGCGGTCGGCCGCTTCCATCTGCAGAATGACCATTTCAGGGACCGTCAGGACGGCGCCCTTTTCATTCAGGGAGAGTTCAGGTTCCACTTCCGTCGGTTCCGGTTCAGGCCAGCGGAGCGATGTCGTGGGCCTTCAACCGTGCTGCGTCGGCCGAAACATCATCGGGCTGTTCCTGGCTGCGCCGCTCGGCTTCCACCCGCGCCTCGTAGTGGGCCACTTCCTGCTCCACCCGCTCCGGACTCCAGTTCAGGATGGGCGCCATAAGTTCGGCCACAACCGGGGCAGCGGAGACTCCCCGGTCCCACGACTCGATGGAGATGCGGGTGCGCCGGGCCAGGACGTCCTCCACATGCCGGGCACCCTCAGACGTGGTGGCATACACCACTTCGGCGCGCAGGTAATCGTCCGCTCCGGGCAGGGGCTCCCCCAGCTCAGGATTGGCACGGATCAGTTCCAGCACCTCGTTGGCCAGGGATCCGTAACGGTTGAGCAGATGCTCCACCCGGACCACATGGACTCCATAGTGCTCCGCGGTGCGGTGCCGGAGATTCCAGGCAGCCTTATAGCCCACCGCACCCAGCAGCGGGATGGTGGAGGTGCAGCTTTCCGGCACCTTCCCGTCCAGCGCCCGGGCGGCCTCATCCACGGCATCCTTCGCCATGACCCGGTAGGTGGTCCATTTGCCGCCGGCAACAACCACCAGCCCCGGCACGGGATGGGCCACCACGTGTTCGCGGGAGAGTTTGGCCGTGGAATCATTCTCGCCGGCAAGCAGCGGCCGCAGGCCGGCGTAGACGCCTTCAACGTCCTCGCGCGTCAGCGGAGTTTTCAGCACGCTGTTCACATGCTCCAGTAAGTAGTCGATGTCCGCCGAGGTTGCTGCGGGATGTGCCTTGTCCAGATTCCAGTCGGTGTCCGTGGTGCCCACAATCCAGTGCCGGCCCCACGGGATCACGAACAGCACGGATTTTTCCGTGCGCAGGATCATGCCCACGGTGGACTGGATCCGGTCGCGGGGAACCACCAGGTGCACACCCTTGGATGCCCGGACTTTCAGCTGTCCCCGGTCCGTCACCATGGCCTGGGTTTCGTCGGTCCACACGCCGGTGGCATTGACCACCTGGCGGGCGAACACATCGAATTCCCGGCCGGTCTCGGAGTCCTTGACCCGGGCACCCACTACACGCTCACCCTCGCGAAGGAAGTCCACCACGGACACCCGGTTGGCCACGGTGGCGCCGTAGTGCGCTGAGGTGCGGACCATGTTGGCAACATACCGGGCGTCGTCCACCTGGGCGTCGTAGTAGCGGATGGAGCCAACCATGGCGTCATCCTTCAGGCTGGGCGCCGCCCGGAGCGTGGCTTTTTTGCTGAGGTGCTTGTGCATCGGCACCCCGCGGGAATTACCGGAGGTCAGGCCCATGGTGTCGTACAGCATGATGCCGGCACCAACGTAGGGGCGCTCATAGAACCGGTGTGTCAGCGGGTAGAGGAACGGTACGGGCTTGACCAGGTGCGGGGCGATCCGCTGAATCAGCAGGCCGCGTTCCTTCAGCGCCTCGGCTACGAGGGCAAAATCCAGCATCTCCAGATAACGCAGACCGCCGTGAATAAGCTTGGAGGAACGCGACGACGTGCCCGACGCCCAGTCCCGGGCCTCCACCATGCCCACTTTGAGTCCGCGGGTGACTGCGTCCAGGGCGGCACCGGCACCCACCACGCCGCCGCCAACAATCAGGATGTCCAGTTGCTGGCCGGGCTCCGCCGTGGAACGCAGCGCCGCCAGGGCGTCCTCCCGGTATTCCGGACTGAGTGCATCTTTGCTCATGGTCAAGATTTCCTCTCTGGGACGCGCTGGCGGCGCAGTGGTCTTTGGAGCCACTGTAGGGAACTACATGGCGGATAGGTAGGGCGCGACCAGCACCTCAATGCGCTGGAAGGCTTTCACATCGGAGTAACCCGTGGTGGCCATGGCACGACGCAGGGCACCCATCAGGTTGGACGTGCCGTTGGTGTGGTGCGACGGACCCCAGAGAACTTCCTGCAGCGGGCCGACCGTCTCCAGCCGGACCCTGTCGCCGCGGGGAAGTTCGCTGTGGTGGGCTTCCTGGCCCCAGTGCCATCCCTGTCCGGGGGCTTCTTCCGCCCGGGCCAGAGCCGATCCGAGCATCACGGCGTCCGCGCCCATGGCGATCGCCTTGACGATGTCACCGCTGGTGCCCATTCCGCCGTCGGCGATTACGTGGACGTAGCGTCCGCCTGACTCGTCCATGTAATCGCGGCGCGCCTCGGCGATGTCCGCGATCGCGGTGGCCATGGGGGCGTGGATGCCCAGTGCCCGGCGGGTGGTGGTGGTCGCTCCCCCGCCGAAGCCGACCAGGACGCCTGCGGCTCCGGTGCGCATCAGGTGCAGGGCCGGGGTGTAGCCGGCCGCGCCGCCCACGATGACGGGAACGTCCAGTTCGTAGATGAACTGCTTGAGGTTCAGCGGCTCAACGGTCTTGGAGACGTGCTCGGCAGAGACGGTGGTGCCGCGGATGACGAAGATGTCCACGCCGGCGGCCAGGACGGTCTTGTAGAACTCCTGGGTGCGCTGCGGGGTCAGGGAGCCGGCAACGGTCACGCCGGCGTCGCGCACCTCGGCCAGGCGGGAGGTGATCAGCTCCGCCTGGATGGGTGCTTCATAGATTTCCTGCAGCCGGCGGGTGGCCGCGGGATTAAAGTTATCTTCACTGAGGACCGCGATCTCATCCAGCAGCGGCTGGGGGTCCTCGTAGCGGGTCCACAGCCCTTCAAGGTTCAACACACCCAATCCGCCCAGGCGGCCCATCGCTATAGCGGTGGCCGGGGACATCACCGAGTCCATGGGGGCTCCCATGACCGGCATTTCAAACTGGTAGGCGTCTATCTGCCAGTTGATGGAAACATCCTGCGGGTCCCGCGTCCGGCGGGACGGCACAATTGCCACATCATCGAGGGAGTAGGCTCGGCGCCCACGCTTGCCACGGCCAATTTCTATCTCATTGCTCACGCCTCTAGGTTATCCCAGCTTTGGAAGCCGGGCCTTAAAGCAGCAGCAACCGCATCCTTCCCCGTCATTTGGAGGATGGATGCGGCTGCTGCCGTCGGTGCCGAAAATTAGCGGCGGGTGCCGTAGTTCGGCGCCTCCGCCGTCATCATGATGTCGTGCGGGTGGGATTCCTTGAGGCCGGCCGGGGTGATCCGGACAAACTTGCCCTTCTGCTTCAGCTCTTCGATGGTGCGCGCACCGGTATAGAACATGGTCTGGCGCAGGCCGCCCACCAGCTGGTGAGCGACGGCGGACAACGGACCCCGGTAGGGAACCTGGCCTTCAATGCCCTCGGGGATCAGCTTTTCGTCGCTGGGGACATCGGCCTGGAAATAGCGGTCCTTGGAGTAGGACGTGTTCTTGCCGCGGCTCTGCATGGCACCGAGCGAACCCATGCCGCGGTAGGACTTGAACTGCTTGCCGTTGACGAAGACCAGGTCACCCGGGCTTTCGGCGGAACCGGCCAGCAGGCCGCCCAGCATGACGGTGTCTGCGCCGGCAACGATGGCCTTGCCGATATCGCCGGAGTACTGGAGACCGCCGTCGGCGATCACCGGCACGCCCGCCGGGATGGCGGCTTTGGCAGCTTCGTAGATGGCGGTGATCTGAGGAACGCCCACTCCCGCCACCACGCGGGTGGTGCAGATGGATCCGGGACCCACGCCCACCTTGATGGCGTCGGCGCCGGCGTCGATCAGGGCCTGGGCGCCTTCGCGGGTGGCTGCCTGGCCGCCAATGATGTCCACGTGCGCCACCGCCGGGTCCTTCTTCAGGCGGGCAATCATGTCCAGCACGCCTGCACTGTGGCCGTTGGCGGTGTCCACGACGAGGATATCCACGCCGGCGTCAACGAGTGTCATGGCACGCTCATAGCCGTCACCGAAGAAACCGATCGCGGCGCCGACACGCAGCCGGCCTTCCTCGTCCTTGGTGGCCAGCGGGTACTGCTCGGCCTTGTCGAAGTCCTTGACCGTGATCAGGCCCTGCAGGCGGCCGTCGTCGTCGACCAGCGGCAGCTTCTCGATGCGGTGCTTGCCCAGCAGTTCCACGGTTTCTTCGGCGCTGATACCCACGCGGCCGGTGATCAGCGGCATGCGGGTCATGACTTCATGAACCTTGCGGGCGGGGTAGTCGGCACGCGGGATGAAACGGGTGTCGCGGTTGGTCACGATGCCCAGCAGCTTGTCGTCCGCATCCACAACGGGCAGGCCGGAGACACGGAAGTGGGCGCACAGGTCATCCAGTTCCTGCAGGGTGGCGTCCGGGGAGATGGTCACCGGGTTGGTAATCATGCCTGATTCGCTGCGCTTGACGCGGTCCACGTGCTCGGCCTGGTCTGCGATGGACAGGTTGCGGTGGATGACACCGAGTCCGCCCTGGCGTGCCATGGCGATGGCCATGCGGGATTCGGTCACCGTGTCCATCGCGGCCGAAAGCAGCGGTGTCTGGACGGTGATCCGCTTGGACAGGCGGGAGGAGGTGTCCGCCTCGGACGGAATGACGTCCGTGGGGCCGGGCAGCAGCAGGACGTCGTCGTACGTCAGGCCGATGAAGCCGAACGGGTCATGCTCTGTGGACTGCTGGCTCAAAACTGCGCCTCTTTCGCGGAAGGACCGGAGGGATGGGGGAAACGCCGGAAAAACGACCGGCTGGCTTCCTTACATCCTAAAACGAAAGACCGCCGGTCCCTATTCCAAATCCTTACTGGTGGCATCACTCACAGCCGGGCATGCAAAAGGCCCCGGTGCCGCAGAGAGTACTGCTGCAGCGCCGGGGCCTCTGTGTCACCTAGTGCTGGTGGCCGTGATCTTCTTCGTCGTCGGCCGGCTTCTCCACCACAAGTGCCTCGGTGGTGAGGACCAGGGCGGCGATGGATGCGGCGTTGCGCAGCGCCGAACGGGTGACCTTGACCGGGTCAATGATGCCGGCCTCGATCAGGTTCTCGTATTCGCCCGTCGCGGCGTTGAAGCCGTTGTTGACCTCAAGGTCAGTGACCTTGGCGACAACAACCATGCCCTCGGCGCCCGCATTCTCGGCGATCCAGCGCAGCGGCTGTGCCAGGGCGCGGCGCACCAGACCGACGGCGGTGGCGGCGTCGCCTTCCAGCTTCAGCACCTCCGCGTCGGTGTCCAGGGCCTTGGCAGCGTGGACCAGTGCGGAACCGCCGCCGGCCACGATGCCCTCTTCCAGGGCCGCACGCGTCGAGGACACGGCGTCTTCGATGCGGTGCTTCTTTTCCTTGAGCTCCACCTCGGTGGCTGCGCCAACCTTGATGACGCCAATGCCGCCGGAGAGCTTGGCCAGGCGTTCCTGCAGCTTCTCGCGGTCCCAGTCGGAGTCCGTGCGCTCGATCTCGGCACGGATCTGAGCCACGCGGTCAGCGACGTCGGCTTCGGAGCCGGTTCCGTCGACAATCGTGGTGCTGTCCTTGGTAACCGTGATGCGGCGGGCGGAGCCCAGCACCTCAAGGCCAACCTGGTCCAGCTTCAGGCCCAGGTCCGGGGAGACAACCTGCGCACCCGTGAGGGTGGCGATGTCCTGCATCATGGCCTTGCGGCGGTCACCGAAACCGGGTGCCTTGACGGCAACCACGTTCAGGGTGCCTCGGATCTTGTTGACCACCAGGGTGGACAGGGCTTCGCCTTCAATGTCCTCGGCAATGATGAACAGCGGCTTGGAGGTCTGCAGCGCCTTTTCAAGCAGGGGCAGGAACTCGGCAACCGAGGAGATCTTGCCGGAGTTGATCAGGATCAGCGCGTCTTCGAGGACGGCTTCCTGGCGCTCCGGATCAGTGACGAAGTACGGGGACAGGTAGCCCTTGTCGAACTGCATGCCTTCGGTGATGACCAGTTCGGTCTGCGTCGAGGAGGATTCCTCGATCGTAATGACGCCGTCCTTGCCGACGGTGTCAAAGGCCTTGGCCAGCAGTTCGCCAATCTCCATGCTCTGGGCGGAGATGGCAGCTACGTGGGCAACCTGGTTGCCCTCAACTTCCTTGGCGTTTTCCAGCAGCCGTGCAGCTACCGCTTCCACGGCCGTCTCCATGCCGCGCTTCAGCTGGCCCGGAGCGGCGCCTGCAGCAACGTTGCGCAGGCCTTCCTTGACCAGGGCCTGAGCCAGCACCGTGGCGGTGGTGGTGCCGTCACCGGCAACATCGTTGGTCTTGGTGGCTACTTCCTTGGCCAGCTGGGCCCCGAGGTTCTCATACGGATCATCCAGCTCGACTTCACGGGCGATGGTCACGCCGTCGTTCGTGATGGTGGGAGCGCCCCAGGTCTTGGCGAGCACTACGTTGCGGCCGCGCGGGCCGAGGGTCACCTTGACGGCGTTGGCCAGCTTGTCGACGCCGGCCTCCAGCGAGCGGCGGGCGGAGTCGTTGAACTCCAATTGCTTTGCCATGTGTGTGTCCTTTCCGACAGCTACATCTGCACCTGCATCAGAAAACCCCGGCCAGATTGGCCGGGGTCTTCCTTTTTCAACTACTTAACGACGATGGCCAGTACGTCGCGGGCGGACAGCACCAGGTATTCGGAGCCGCCGTGCTTGACTTCGGTTCCGCCGTACTTGGAGTAGATGACAACGTCACCTTCGGAAACATCCACGGGAACGCGGTTGCCGTTGTCGTCAACGCGGCCGGGGCCTACTGCAACAACTTCGCCCTCCTGGGGCTTTTCCTTTGCAGTGTCCGGAATGACGAGGCCGGAAGCAGTGGTCTGCTCGGCTTCGAGGGGGCGGACAACAATGCGATCCTCAAGGGGCTTAATAGAGACCGACACTCGGGCTCTCCTTTGCGTAGTTACTAACGGATAGGGACCGTCGGTGGGCGCTGGCCGTCGTCGCGGTGCCGGTTGGCGCTTCCCTCAGGAATTAGCACCCTCACAGGGAGAGTGCTAGCTCCGACTTTATGCAAGGGCTGGCACTCGGTCAAGGTGAGTGCCAATTTACTTTGCCGCGTCACGACGCCCCGTAACCAAAGCCCGCTCACCGGGACATAAAAGTTGCTTAGCCTCACCTAACCCTGTAGTTTTCAAAGGCGCGCAAAATTAGCAAACATTTATATGTCCTAAATACGCAAACATCTGTGTCCTATTGGCGGGCCTCCCCCGCCGGGCCGGACGATAGACCCGAACAGCTGGAGCCCCTGACGTGAAGAAAACCCTCAAGTCCCGCCTTGTCGCCGGGACCGCCCTCGCCTCCCTCCTGGCCCTGAGCGCCTGCGGATCAGACAGTTCGGCCAACGCGGACGCCACCGCCGATGCGTCCGAGCCCACCATGGTTACCGTTGAACACACCCAGGGCACCACCGAAGTTCCCGTGAACCCGGAGACTGTCTACACGTTCGACCTCGGCGCATTGGATACCCTGGATGCCCTGGGTATCGAGGTTGACGGCGTTCCCGCCGCAAACTTCCCCGAAAGCCTTTCCAAGTACGGCTCCGATGACTACACCAAGATCGGCAGCATGAAGGAGCCCGACTTCGAGGCCATCAGCGCCGGCGCCCCCGACCTGATCATCATGTCCGGCCGCACCGCTGACTCCTACGAAGAATTCTCCAAGATCGCCCCCACGATCAACCTCAGCACCGACGCTGCGGATCCGTGGAATTCCTTCATCTCCAACACCGAGATCATCGGTGACATCTTCGGCAAGGAAGCCGAAGTTGAAGAGAAGCTCGCTGCACTCGAGACCAAGGTGGAAGACACCAAGGCAACCGCCGCCGACGCCGGCAACGGCCTCATCATCATGACCAGCGGCGGCGAAATGACCGCTTACGGTGAAGGTTCACGCTTCGGCCTGATCCATGACGTCCTTGGGGTTGCCACCGCTGCCGACATCAAGTCCGAAGCACAGCACGGTGAATCCGTGTCCTTCGAATACGTTGCCGAGATCAACCCGGACAACCTGTTTGTCATCGACCGCGACGTCGCGGTGGGCAATGCGGGTGAAGTTGCCTCCGCTGTACTGGACAACGAACTCGTGATGGGCACCAAGGCCGCCAAGAATGACCGCATCACCATGCTCGATTCCTCCAGCTGGTATCTCGTGGGTTACGGCCTGAACAATGTTGACTCCATGGTCAGCGCTGTTCAGGACGGCATCTCCTAACCGTCCAGCCCACCTGCCAATCCTTGCCGGCCGGCCTTCCTCCCCTCCGGGAGCAGGGCCGGCCGGCGGGGGAGACGGAACGCACCATGACCACTGCGCTAACCCCCACAGCCCCGGCAGCCGCCGGGGCAACTGCTGTTTCCGGCCGCCGCCGGTTCCTCGGCCCCGGAGCCAAGCTTTTGCTGGGAGGAACAGCTGTCCTGGTGCTTGCCGTTGTCAGCATGTTTGTCGGCGTGAGCGACGTTTCGCTTCCCGGCCTGCTCTCCGGCGACGAACACGCGTGGGACATCTTTTGGATCAGCCGGGTTCCCCGGACCCTGAGCATCATTCTTGCCGGGATGGCGCTCAGCGTCGCCGGTCTCATCATGCAGCTGATGGCCCGCAACAAGTTCGTGGAGCCGTCCACGGTGGGCACAGTGGAGTCCGCTTCCCTGGGCATCCTGGTGGTCACGGTGTTCCTGCCGGGGGCCTCGCTGTTCCTTAAAATGTCCACCGCAACCGTCTTCGCCGTGGCCGGGACCGCCCTCTTCCTGCTGGTCCTGCGCCGGATTCCGCTGCGCAACACGCTGATCGTTCCCCTCGTGGGAATCATGCTTGGCGGCGTTATTGCGGCCGTGACCACGTTCTTCGCCTACCGGTTCGACCTGCTGCAGACCCTGAATTCCTGGATGGTCGGAGATTTCTCCGGCGTACTGCGCGGGCGCTACGAACTGCTCTGGATTGTAGGCGCCCTGACCCTGATCGGTTATTTGGCAGCTGACCGTTTCACCGTTGCAGGCATGGGCCAGGAGTTCACAACCAACCTGGGCCTGAACTACAACCGGGTGATGACGCTGGGCCTCATCATCGTGTCCCTGATCAGCGCCGTCGTGGTTGTCAGCGTCGGCTCGGTGCCGTTCCTGGGCCTGATCGTTCCCAACCTGGTCTCGCTGATGATCGGGGACAACGTCCGCCGGGCCATACCGTGGGTCGCCATTTTCGGGGCCGGCTTCGTCCTGGCGTGCGACATCATCGGCCGGACCATCCGCTACCCGTACGAAATTCCGGTGGGGGTCATCGTCTCCGCCATTGGCAGCGCCCTGTTCCTTTACCTGCTCCTGAGAAAGCGCTCCGCCCGTGCCTAGCAGTCCAGTCAGCGCCCTCCCCTCCGCACTTACCGTGCAGCGCCGCCGTCCGGTGCGCAACCTCTCCCCCCGGTTCTGGATCATCCTGCTGTCCTTGGCGGCAGCCGCTCTGGTCGTGGTCTTCATGACCATCGATCTGCGCGGAAACATCGGCTATGTCCTTCCGCGCCGCGCCGTCAAGGTGGGCTCAATGATCCTGGTGGCCTACGCCGTCGGCGTCTCCACCGTATTGTTCCAAACGGTCACCGCCAATCGGATCCTGACGCCCTCGATCATGGGCTTCGACGCCCTGTACGTCTTGATCCAAACCATCCTGGTGTTCACCCTCGGCGGCGGCCTTGTCCTCGCCATGTCCGATCCGCTGCGTTACGGCATGGAAGTTGCCCTGATGGTGGGGTTCTCGTTCCTGCTCTACCGGTGGCTGTTTACCGGCGGCGGCAAGTCCCTCCATCTGATGCTGTTGGTGGGCATTGTGCTGGGCACGCTGTTCCGGGGTGTGTCCTCGCTGCTGCAGCGGCTGATCGAGCCCAGCGAGTTCATCATCCTGCAGGACCTGTTTTTTGCGTCCTTCAACAACGTCGACGCCAAGCTGCTTGGCTACTCGCTGATCGCTGCAGCCATCGTCACAGTTCCGGCCTGGCGCCTGCGGCACTCACTCGATGTGCTTTCGCTGGGCCGGGAAACCTCGATCAACCTGGGCATCAACCACAAACGCACGGTGACGCTGGTGCTGGTGATCTGCTCGGTACTCGTTGCGGTGTCCACCGCTCTGGTGGGGCCGGTTACCTTCTTCGGTCTGCTGGTGGCTTCCCTGGCTTACCAGCTGTGTTCGCATTTCAAGCACGCCGCTGTTGTCCCCATCGCAGTGCTGCTGGGCATCATTGCCCTGGTGGGCGGCCAACTGGTCCTGGAGCGCGTGTTTGCGTTCGATACAGCCCTGAGCATTGTCATTGAATTTGTCGGCGGGATCGTCTTTTTGATCCTGCTCCTGAAAGGCTCCATCAAATGATCTCCGTCAACGGCGTCACCAAAAAATATGCCGGCACCACCGTTGTTGATGAGGTGAGCTGCCATATCAAAGAAGGCGGAGTTACCTCGATCATTGGCCCCAACGGTGCCGGCAAGTCCACGCTGCTCTCCATGATCAGCCGCCTGCTGCCCGCTGACGCGGGAACGGTGACTGTGGACGGCCTCGACGTCGTGAAAACACCGGGTAAGGACCTGGCCAGGAAGATGGCCATCCTGCGGCAGGACAACCATCTCACCGTGCGGCTGACCGTTCGCGATCTGGTCGGCTTCGGACGGTACCCGCACAACGGCGGGCGTCCGACGTCGGTGTGCCGGGAGAAGATAGAGCAGTCCCTGGCTTTCCTGGACCTGTCGGATCTGGCGGACAGGTTTGTTGACGAGCTCTCCGGCGGTCAACGGCAGCGTGCATTTATTGCCATGGTGCTGGCCCAGGACACCGACTACCTGCTGTTGGATGAGCCGTTGAACAACCTGGACATGAAGCACTCCGTGGAAATGATGCGGCTGCTGCGCCGGCTCACCGACGAGCTCGGCAAGACGGTGGTACTGGTTATCCACGACATCAATTTCGCTTCCTGCTATTCCGACGACATTATTGCCATGGCCAACGGCAGGCTCCTGCACCAGGGGCCGCCGTCCATGATCATGCGGCCCGAGGTCCTGAAGGATATCTACGAAATCGATATCCGGATCGAAGAGATCGAGGGCAACCGGATAGGCGTGTACTTCGCCTAGCCGTTGAAGCCCGGCACCTCGGGCAACCGGAGCGGAATCCCTTCCACAGCGGAGTGGATGAACCGCACCAGCATGTCCCAGACGACGGCGGGGGACATGGGTTCGAGACGCACGGTGCGGCCCTGCTCCTGATATCCATCACCGGGTGAAAGCCGGTATTGCCCGGCCGCCCCGGCGTTCACCCAGCCGAACCACCCGCCGGTTTGTTCGTTCAGGATCTGCCATTCGGCCCACGGTTGCTGCCACATCTGCCCCGCAGCTTGATCCAGCGTCTTCGGTGCCGGGGTCCGCGCCGACTTGAGCCGGGCCTCATAGTGGTCCATGCCCAGCACCACCGGCTCGTGCGGGATGCTCCAGCCCGGAGAAAGACCTGCCCAGTCTGCAATCCGCTTAGGCACCATGTTGGCCTGCATAATGCTGGCGGCTACATCATCGGGCCCAAAGGCCGCCGACGCAGCCGGGAACAGCGACGGCCCGGCAGTGATCTTCCCAAGTCCGCCGCCGATCCACGCCTGCAGCACTGAGCCTCCCGCTGCGTTGGATGCTTCCACTTGAAAGGAAGCATCCAGCTTCCGGAGGGGCAGGAGGAACTGTTCCCCTGCCGGAGTCAGCTTTGCTGCAGCCGTAAGCAGACCTGCGGCTTGGAGCGTCGCCACAGACGGATCCTTCCGTTGAAACCGTCCCAACCGGTCCCTCACCAAAAGCGTATCGAGTAGTTCCAGGGCCGGAATCGGCAGCAGCCTTCCGCCTTCCCGATAGGGTTGTGCTGCAGCGATGCTGCCCAAATCTTCCAACTCGGCACCCGCGCACCGGGAGGCATAATCATCCAGCCGGGGCTCCTGCGGGGCTATCCGATCGATGTCTCGCCGGCCTTCCCGGACGGCCTGGCTACCGGGCATATCCCGGACGGCGGTGTTGATCCGGATATCCCGGACCATCTGTTCAAACAGGAGTTTCATTCCGGTGTGCTGCTCAATGGTGTAGCTGGCGGTTGCCTCCATGACGAACCCGTCATCCATCCAGATCCAGCGGTCCACGCAGACCGGATGCCGGCCTGCCCGGTGGACAAACCGCTGCCTGCGGCCGCTGCCCTCCGTGCCCAACGCCTCCGGACTCCAGAGATCGTTGGAGAGAATCCGAACGTCCTGGAACTCCTCGAGCGTTGAGGCCAGTGCCGCCGTCGCGAACCGGGCAATGGAAATCCCGTCTGCCGGTCCCCCGCACAACACCATGTTGGGCCGGAAGTCTCCATCCGTCACCGGCGGATGAGCTACTGCCAGCACCCCGGCTTCCGTCTCGACCCGCTCCCAGCCATCCGGACGCGGCAGGTTGAAAGCGTGCAGGCGCTCGTAGCTGAATCCCTGGGCAGCCGTAGTCATCGTTTACCCTTCCCCTTGACGTACTGCCTGATACGCCGAACCTTGCCGCGGGCCTTGAGCCGGTCAGCCTCCTTCAACCACGCCGGTTGCATAAACTTGGGCATCCAGAGCCAGCCGAGCATCCCTATGCCCTGGCAGGCGAACGTCAGCAGGGCATAGGGAACAAAAATGATGTCGCTGGAGGTTATTTCCCGGAAGTTCGAAGCCGGCAGAAGCATGAGCCACATGCCCAGGAAGGTGCAGGCGAGCGAGGGCTTTCCAGGGAACCGGTCATCCAGCGCCGGGGGCACCATCTTTTGTTTGTAGACCAGCAATCCGCCGACGAAGAGCAGCAGCCCGAAGGGGAACAAAACGGCGAAGAGTGCCCAGTCGTTCGTTTCAGTTTCCATGTCTCATCCCTTGCCTAGCTGAGCACTGCATTGGTGTGAAGCCCGGACTATCGGCCAAAGAGCTTGTTCCAGCAGTCGGCAACCGCATCCGCTGCTCCCCGTGCCGCCTTGCCCGCGTCAGACTTCATCAGGTTTGATTCCATGAAACCGTCCACCAGGTCCAAGGCGGTCTCCGCTGCTGCATCCTTGATGGTGCGGTTGTCCAGGAAACCGAATTCGAGCGAGGTGACAACCGAAATACCAATGCCGATCGCGGCACCTGCCACTGTCCCCGCCGGTCCCCCTATTGCGCTCCCGATGAGGGCGCCGGTCCCGGCCGCCGCAAGATCGATTCCGGCCTTGGCACTGCCCTTCACCGCTCCCACCGAGTCCGCCCGCTCGTTCAGCTCGTCAGGGTCCATGTCCGGATGGGCCTGCAGGAGTTCGTTATAGGCATCCTGCCGCTCATCGGCGATCGTAAATCCTGCCGTTGCCACTGACAGCATTCCGCCGCCCACTCTGAAAGCAGCACAGGTTTTAGTCAGCTCGTGCAACCCGCCCATGTCCGGCGCCCACTTCGCTCTGTTGGCCTCCACCCGATTCCTGTAGCCGCGCGAGTGCTTATGAAGCACCGTGCTGACTTTGGGCCTGAGTTCCAACATGTTGACGGACACCAGCGCCCAGCGGCCGTCGGTCACCCATCGTCCGCGTGCCATGTACCGCACTCGTTCAGCCTCGGTTTCATAGCGGACGTAGACGGGGGAAGGGGTTGGAATTTTCACGACAGTCCGCCGTGACGAGGGCAAGCCGGCGAGTTTACCCGCGACCCCCGTAGCCACCGTGCCTGTCCGGTCCGTGATGAGGTTAGTGAGGTTATGGTCCCCCAGGACGATGGCAGTCAGCTTGCCCGCCGTCGCTTCCTCCAACAAGGTGTAGTTCCGGGCCAGGACGGCGGCGGAATCCGCTGCTGCGCGCAGCAGAAGCTCCGTTGACGGCAGCGTGGATGCCGTGTTCGGATCCGGTTGGTCCGCGGAGTCGAGCAGGGCGCAGTTGGCTGCATCAATTTGCACCATCAACGCATCCCGCTGAGCCACAAGCGCCCGGATTCCCTCCGCAAATTCGGCCAGCACGCCGGTGGCCTGCTCCGCACTTTGCGCCAGCAGGCCTGCGTGGGGCAGAACTGCCCCGAAGGCGTCCTGGATTTCCTCGGCGCCGTCACCGCGATAGTGAGCATTCAGCTGCACCCACGTGGCCGCAGCCCGCTCCACGCTCCTGAGATAGGCCCGGCCGCCGGCGCCGATCCCCGGTGCGGCACCCTCGACGGCATCCGGAGAAGGCCAATCGAAAAGTCCGGAGGTGTCAACGGACATCAGCGGGTCCCGGTCAGCGAAGGTGCCCGGCAGATCCCCGATTGCAGCTGTGCCAAGCTCGCCCCGGCTGCATCGGCCATCGCCCGGTCCGCCTCGGAGATGATGTTCACTGCTTGACGGACCCCGGCAACCGCATTGCCGATCCTCGTCTCGGCCGCATCTGCCTGGAGCAGCAGCGTATTGCACCAAAGCTCTTCCAAAGCCCGCACCACCACGCCTGAGCCGCTGGAACACGCCCACTGCGCATCCGTGACCCTGGTCCGCAGCGTGGACGACGAAGCTGCCCTGGCCTCGTCGTCCTCGACCTGCGCGAGAATACGCTCGCAACCCTCGGCATTTACGCTGTAATTGCCCAGCAGCATGGTTCCCACTCCCCTAGTCCGTTCCGTCCTGCCCTCAACCTAGGGGGTTCCCCGAACCCGGTCCACGGATGCATTACCCGGTGTGGATAACCTCCCCCTTGCCTTCGGCTACAAGCCAATCAGGGGTGTCCCGCGAGCTAATTGGGCTTAGGCGGCGGCAGTATTTCCTGTTCGCATTGCGGCGCGCCGCAGGCCTCTCCTACGTTGAGTGTTCGGCCAACTGGTCAGGCACACCGAGGAAGGTTTCCATGGAGCCCAAGCTGCGCGTCGTCGCCCAATTCGACATAGATCTCCGGAAGGTGCGTTTGGTGGTCAGGGGCCGTGTCACCGAGCAGAACAGCAGGGTGCTGTATGTGCTGGCGCGGCGGGCCAACGCCACCTTGCCTGGCCTCAAAGTAGTGCTTGACCTGCATCTGGCGACAATTACTCCTGCTGCTCTCAACGACCTTCGCCTCAGTTCCGAAACCGGTGCGCTGCCCCTGCTGACCGGGCATAAGCAGGAACTACTGGCTCCGCAGCAGCTGAGCATCCTGGCCCCTGCCGCCTGAGACTCTGAGGTTCAGGCGCTATAGGTCCGACGGCGCCGCCCGCACTGCAGCCAGCCGCGTCACGGCCTCCGTCAGTACCTCCGGGGAGCAGGCAAAGTTCAGCCGGGCAAACCCCGTGCCCTGCCGACCAAATTTGAGGCCTGATTCCAGTGCAACACGTCCCTGTTCCAGGGCCACTGCCGCCGGATCCCCACCCCAGCCCACACCCCTGAAATCCAGCCACGCGAGATAGCCGGCCAAGGGAGGACGGTAGACAATCTCGGGCAGATACGCAGACAGGAGCTCGGCCAGCAGTTCCCGGTTCTCCGCAAGGGAGTTCAGCACCGCCGTCAGCCACGGTCCGCCGTCGTCATAAGCTGCCACGGAGGCATGCAGGCCCAGGATGGAGGTCCGGGCCGAGACCTCCTCGGGCATCGAATCCAGCTGCAGCCGCGTGCGCTCGCTCGAGGCCACCATGACCGCACATTTGGTTCCGGCAATGTTCCACGCTTTGCTGGCTGCGCTGACGCAGATGCCATATTCCCGTGCCGCGTCGGAGACTGAGAGGTAAGGCGTAAAGGAACGCGGGTCATAGGCCAGCGGGGCATGGATTTCATCGCTGATTACCGCGACTCCGTATTTCGCTGACAGATCGGCGAGCGCCCCCAGGGTTTCGGCAGAGTGCACCAGCCCCAGCGGATTGTGCGGGTTGCACAGCAGCAGGGCATCAGCGCCCCTGGCGAACGCTCGTTCCAGTGCCGGAAGGTCCAGCTGCCATCCTGTGCCGGTGAGTAGAAGGGGAACCTCCACCACTGAAGCGTCGGCCTCCAGCGGCAGCTCAAAGAAGGGCGGATACACCGGCGGCGTGATCACCACCGAACCGTCCACCGGGACGGTCTGGCGCAGGCACTCGACAATGGCCACGCTGACATCAGTGGTGGTCCGGACATCCCCGGGATCCACCTGCCAGTCCCAGGTCCGCCGCGCGTATCCGGCGAACGCATCGGCCACCGGTTCCGGTCCGGCGACATAGCCGGTATCCGAGGCCAGCACCCGGCCGATAATCGCCTGCTGCACCGGTTCAGCCAACGGATAGTCCATCTCTGCCACAAACAGCGGCAGGACATCTGCCGGGTAGGTCTGCCACTTATAGCTGGTGCGTGTACGCAGTACGGACAGCGGCTCGGCCTCGATCTTCCTCATGCCGCCCAACCTACAGCTAACGTGCCCGGCCGCAGAAGAACTAGGCTGGTAGTCATGCCGGATACTTCGCTTGCCCATGTCCTGACGTCCGAAGGCTGGGAACTGCTGAACTCCCTTGGCCCGTATCTGGAGTCCGAATCCTTCAAGCTCAACACTGACCTGCGTAAGGCCGGGCACTCCCCCGACGTGGTTGCCGCCGTCCTGACCCAGGCCAAGCTGCGGATGAAAGCACGGACCAAGTTCGGCCCGTTCGCCGAGCACATGCTGTTCACCGCGCCCGGGCTGGAACAGGCCACCCGGCTAAACGTGGCCGCCCTGCATGCCCAGCGTTACGTCCAGGCCGGCCTGGACAAAGTTGCGGACCTGGGCTGCGGGATCGGCGCCGACTCCCTGGCCCTGGCCACCCTGGACCGGCAGGTCACCGCCGTCGAACTTGATGAGATCACTGCTGCCGCCGCCACCATCAATCTCATGCCCTGGCCCAACGCAAAGGTGGTTCAGGGCGCTGCCGAGGAGTTCGATCTGGACGGGTTCGACGGCGTGTGGCTGGATCCGGCCCGCCGGACCACGTCCACCTCCGGGACCACCCGCATCTTTGATCCGGAAGCTTTCTCCCCGCCGCTGTCCTTCGTGGAGTCCCTGGCCGACCGCGGCCTGCCGGTGGGCGTGAAGATGGGTCCGGGCATTCCGCACGATGCCCTGCCGGCAAACTGTGAAGTGCAGTGGGTCTCAGTGGACGGTGACGTTACCGAGGCGACCCTATGGTTCAACGCCCTGCGCCGCGACGGCGTCCGCCGCGCAGCGTTGGTGATTGGCCCGGAGGGTGCCGCCGAGCTCACCTCGCCGGTGGATTACGACGCCGGTGCCCAGGACGTGGGCATTGGTCCGGTGGACGCCTACCTGTACGAGCCCGACGGTGCGGTGATCCGCGCGGGCCTCGTCGCCGACGTCGCGCGTTCCCTGGGCGGGCACCTGCTGGATCCGCACATTGCCTACATTGGTGCCCCGGAGTTGCTGCACACGCCGTTTGCCCGCGCCTACAAGGTGCTCGAGGTCCGCCCGTACAACGTCAAGGCCCTCAAGGCCTGGGTGAAGGCCAATGGTATCGGCGTGCTGGACATCAAGAAGCGCGGCATGTCAGTGACCCCCGAGGAACTGCGAAAGCAACTGCTCACCGGTTCCGGGAAGGGCCCCAACAAAGCAACGCTCGTCCTGACGCGCCTGGGCGAGGACCGGGTGGCCATCGTGGTGGAACCGGTGGCACTGCCCGCCGCGTAGGTTCCGCAGCCTACGCGCGGGAGAATTCGCTGGCCTCCCGCACCTGCTCCGGAGTGGGCCGCACCCCGGTGTACAGCACGAACTGTTCCTCTGCTTGGATGGCAATGACTTCCGCACCTGTAATTACGGGCTTGCCTGCGGCGCGGGCTGCAGTGATGAGCGGCGTTTCGGCCGGGAGTGCGACGACGTCGAACACTGTCCGTGCCGCAGCGATGGCCGGGTCAGTGAATGCCTGAACGGTTTCATGCTCTCCGGTCATTCCCAGCGGCGTGACGTTGAGGAGCAGGTCTGCGGTGCTTTCACCCTGAACGGGCTGCCAGTTGAAGTCGTAAAGATCGGCAAGTGCCCGCCCGGCAGCCTCGTTGCGGGCCACGATTGTCACGTCCGTGAAACCGGCATCCCGCAGCGCTGCGGCAACGGCTTTGGCCATGCCTCCCGATCCCCGGAGCAACACAGACCAGGACACCGGCACGTGGTGGTCCCGCAGAAGCCGGGAGATGGCCAGGTAGTCGGTGTTGTAGGCGGTGAGGACGCCGTCGTCGTTCACTATCGTATTCACTGAATGGATGGCTTCGGCGGACGGATCCAAGCGGTCCACGAGTGCTATGACGTCCTCCTTGTACGGCATGGACACCGCACACCCCCGGATCGGCAGGCCGCGCACGCCCATGATGGCCTGGGCCAGGTCCGCGGGGGCAAACGCCTTATAGACATAGTTCAGGTCGAGCAGGTCATACAGGTAATTGTGGAAGCGCGTGCCAATGTTTGACGGCCGGGCAGCGAGGGAGATGCACAGGGTCATGTCTTTGTTCAGGATGGGCATCCTCCCATTATGTCGGGGTATCCCGGCGGTGCGGCAGGTCGGGGATTAGGAGTGAGTGAACGGAATACCCCTCTCCCGCGGCTAGGATTGGATCCGGGTTCTCTACCGCAACGCTGCGGAAACCGAGTTCCTCCAACAGCTACATATACAGCAGGAGACAGTTTGGAAATCGGTTTCGCCCAGTCGGCACAATCAACCCTTGGCGTTGAATGGGAGCTGGCACTTGTCGACCGGAACACCGGGGAACTGGTGTCCGTTGCCGACGAGGTTCTGCGCGGCGTCAGCGCCGCGCATCCCGGGATCAGTGAAGGTGACGAGCACCCGCACATCAAGCAGGAACTGCTCGAAAACACCGTAGAGCTGGTGACCGGTGTGTGCAACACCGTTGCTGACGCCAAAGCTGACCTGACCCGTTCCCTCGAGGCACTGCGCCGGGTGACCGATCCCATGGGCGTGGAGCTGTTCTGCTCCGGTTCCCATCCGTTCAGTGCCCCGCGCTCGCAGCCGGTCACCGACAAGGAACGCTACGCCAAACTGATTGACCGCACGCAGTGGTGGGGCCAGCAGATGCTCATCTACGGGGTTCATGTCCACGTGGGTCTGGACAGCCGGGACAAGGTGCTTCCGGTGCTTGACGGCCTGGTCAACTACTTCCCGCACTTCCAGGCGCTGTCCGCTTCCTCGCCGTACTGGTCCGGCGAGGACACCGGTTACGCCTCCCAGCGTGCCCTGATGTTCCAGCAGCTGCCCACAGCCGGCCTTCCCTTCCAGTTCGGCTCCTGGGCCGAGTATGAGTCCTACGTCCAGGACATGTTCACCACCGGAGTGATCGACTCGATCAGCGAGATCCGTTGGGACATCCGACCTGTGCCGGGCCTGGGCACCATTGAAATGCGGGTCTGCGACGGCATGGCCACCCTGCAGGATGTGGGCGCCGTGGCAGCCCTAACCCAGTGTTTGGTGGACGAGTTCTCCACCATCCTGGACAACGGCGGCAGCATCCCGACCATGCCTCCGTGGCACGTTCAGGAAAACAAATGGCGTGCGGCCCGGTATGGCCTCGACGCCATCATCATCCTTGATGCTGCCGGCAACGAGAAGCTGGTGACGGACCATTTGCTGGAGGATGTCCTCCCCCGCCTGGCTCCTGTTGCGGAGAAGCTCGGCTGTTCTGCCGAGCTGGCGGACGTGGCATCGATCATTGAACGCGGTGCCGGCTACCAGCGGCAGCGCCGCATTGCTGCAGAGAACGACGGCGATCTGCGCGCGGTGGTGCAAGACGGAATCCGACAGCTGCGCGGCGAAGCCTGACCTCAGGCAGAACCCTGGACGCTCACCCGGGCATGCCACCAGTAAAGTGATGCCCGGTGTGGCTAGATTCGAGTAATTTACCCGTAATCATCCTCGGTGTCGGGTGTGAGATGCAGCACTAAAATAGAACACATGTACGAGGAACTGTCGGGCCGCGAAGCACAGGAGACCGTCCGGATCAGCGGGAGCGCTGACCCGGGTCCTTCCGTGGCGGGCCCGGATCCCGAGAGCTCTGTGCCGGCGGCACCGGCAGCATTGGCAGCATTGACAGCACTGATCGATCAGATCCGGGCGCTGGAAGAACTCAAAGCAGCCGCGTCCGCCGCCCAAGCCCGCGCAACAGCCTTGTTCGACGCCATCACCCGCCGAACCCAGGCCGCAGCCGGCGCCCGGGCCGAAGACCTCGGCAAGGGAGTCGGCGCGCAGATCGGCTTCGCCCGCCGGGAATCCCCGCACCGCGGAAACCGGCTGCTCGGTCTGGCCCGGATCCTGACCCGGGAAATGCCCCACACCCTGCACGCCCTCACCACCGGGGTCATCAGCGAATGGCGGGCCACCCTCCTGGTCCGGGAAACCGCGTGCCTAACCCGGGAGGACCGGCAGCGCGTGGACGAACTCGTCGCCGGCAACCTCTCCGCCCTGGAACAGCTCGGCGACCGGCAGCTCATTGCCCGGATCAAAACCCTCGCCTACACCCTGGACCCGCACTCCGTAGTGAACCGGACCGCCAAAGCCGCCGCAGAACGGTTCGTGTCCTGCCGCCCGGCACCGGACACCATGACCTACGTGACCGCACTGCTGCCCGTGGCCCAGGGAGTGGGCGTTTACGCGGCGCTGACCCGGGAAGCGGACCGGCTGCGCGCTGCCGGGGATCCCCGGACCAAGGGCCAGATCATGGCCGACACCTTCGTGGAACGCACCACCGGTCAGGCCCGGGCCGAAGACGTGCGGATCGAGGTGCAGCTGATCATGACGGACCGGGCCCTGCTCGCCGGATCCGCCGAACCGGCCGTGCTGCCCGGCTACGGCATGATCCCGGCACAGACCGCCCGGAACCTCGTCCGGGTCGGGCCGGACACCGGTCCCGGCGCGCCTGGCCCGGACATCCAACCCGACAAGACCGTTCGCACCTGGCTGCGGCGCCTCTACATGGAACCGTCCACCGGGCAGCTCGTGGGAATGGACTCCCGGGCACGGCTGGTACCGTCCGGGCTGGCACGCTTCATCGCGGTCCGCGACCAGCTCTGCCGGATGCCGTGGTGCGGAGCGCCGATCCGGAACGTCGACCACATCCGCCCCTTCCACGAAGCCGGACCCACCACAGCGCACAACCTGCAGGGACTGTGCGAGGCCTGCAACCAGGCCAAAGAAGCACCCGGCTGGAAATCCACAGTTGTCACCGAGCCTCCGATCCAGCCCCATGCTCGCGAACCACGCACCCTCCAACCGCATACGGTCGAAACGCGCACACCCACCGGCCACGTCTACCGGTCAACCGCGCCGCCCCTACCTGGAACCACACGCTGGCCCGGACGTTCCGTGCCAGCGCCCCTGTCCCTGCCCATATCCCTGGTAAGCAAACCTGTCCGGCTAAGAAAACCTGTCCGGTTGGGATTCCGCTAACCTCGGCTGCCATCGGTCGGCGTGGGCTAACAAGTTGGCTACGGAAGCCGGTTAGGTGAGCTGATTAGAGATGGACGCTCGTGACCGGCATGGACGGATCCGGCGCGAAAGTGATGCCCGAGGGCTCGGCCCCCGCCATCACCACTTGCGCCCCCAGGGCAGCAACCATTGCACCGTTGTCCGTGCACAGGGAAATGGGCGGCACGCGCAGGGAAATGCCCTTGGCCTCGCAGCGCTGCCTCGTCAGCTCGCGGAGCCGGGAGTTGGCCGCCACTCCCCCGCCCAGCAGGAGATTTGTGATGCCGTGTTCCGTGCAGGCAAGGACCGCTTTGGCGGTGATGACATCCACCACGGCTTCCTGGAAGGAAGCAGCAATGTCGGCCACGGGAAGTTCTTCACCCGCAGCTTCATATGCTTCAACGCAGCGGGCAACTGCAGTCTTCAGTCCCGAGAAGGACCAGTCATAGCGGTGCGGGCCGGGCTCTTCTGCAGAACCCATGTACTTGGGCTGAGTCAGTCCGCGGGGAAAACGGATGGCCTTGGGATTTCCCTGCCGGGCCAGCTTGTCGATGGCAGGGCCGCCCGGATAACCGAGCCCAAGGATGCGGGCAACCTTGTCATAGGCTTCGCCGGCAGCGTCATCGATGGTGGAACCGAGCAGCTGCACATCACCGGTCAGCGACTTCACGCGCAGGATCTCCGTGTGGCCCCCGGATACCAGCAGGGCGCCGAGATTGTCCGGCAGGGTTCCGCCGTCGAGCACGCCCACGCCCACATGGGCCACCAGGTGATTGATTGCGTACAGTGGCTTACCTGTGGCAACGGCGAGCGCCTTGGCAGCGCAGACACCCACCATCAGTGCTCCGGCCAGTCCCGGCCCGGAGGTCACGGCGATCGCATCCACTTCGGCCAGGGTTACTCCGGCCTCGTCCAGGGCCTGCTGCAGCGTGGGAACGAAGGCGTCCAGATGTGCACGGGAGGCGATCTCCGGAATCACGCCGCCAAAACGGACGTGCTCATCCATCGACGAGGAAACGGTGTTGGTCAGCAGCTGGTCGCCGCGGACAATCCCGACTCCGGTTTCGTCACAGGATGATTCGATGCCAAGCACCAGGGGGTCGGTGCGGTTCATTTCGGGTCCTTCGTTGTTGCGTGCGGGGACCCGTTCCAAGTGGAAAGGTCCAGCCGCATGATGAGTGCGTCGGCGCCGTCACGGTAGTAGCGCGGACGGATGTGGATCTGCTCGAATCCGAACCAGCGGTAGAGCCGCTGGGCCCGGGGGTTGTCCGCCCGCACTTCCAGCAGCACGTCGTCGGCTCCGCGGGCTTTGGCCTCTTCGATGAGCGTGGTCAGGAGTGCAGAGCCGATGCCGGCGCCCTCAGCCTCAGGCGCGACGGCGATGGTCTGCACATCGGCTATGGGCAGCACGCACATGAGTCCGGCGTACCCAATCACCGTGCCGCGGCTGTCCACGGCGACGTAATAGGAACGGGTATCTGCTTGGTTCAGCTCGTCGTAGAACATTTGCAGCGGCCACGCATCCACCGGGAACAGGGCCCGCTCGAGTGCGTCCACGGCGGCGATATCGTCAACGGTCATGGTCCGGATCTTCGCGGGCACGGCAGCGGTATGGCCGGTCACAGCGCGCGCTTCCGCGGGCCTGGCACCTTGGCATCGGATTCGCGCAGGTACAGCGGAGTGCTGTCCAGCAGTGGAAGGCCGCGGACCAGCCGCACGACGGCGGTGCGGCCGAGGGCTTCCGCGGTGGGCTGGGTGCCGGCAAAGTCAGCGACACCGCGCAGGACCTCAGGGTACAACCCGGCCCCGGCACCGTAGGCCGGCAGGTCCGGCACCTCTGCTGGATCGCTCACGAACGGCCCGGCCAGGAGTTCGGGTGTCCCTCCGGTGCTGCGGTAATGCGCCCAGTAGACTTCCTTGCGCCGGGCATCGGTGGCCACGACAAATTCGTCAATGCCCAGCCGCCAGGCGTCCAGGGCTGCGTCAGCCGCAATCGCGTCCAGGCTCATCACTCCATGCACGGGTTTCTGCCACGCGAAGCCGAGGGTACGCGCTGTGGCAATGCCGGAGCGGAGCCCCGTAAACGGTCCGGGACCCACTCCCACCACCACGGCGTCGATGTCAGCGGCGGTGACGCCCGCTGTTTCCATCAGGTTCCGGATACCCGGTGCCAGCACTTCGGCGTGGGAACGGGTGTCCTGCGTGGCGAACGCGGCCAGGGTCTCCCCTTCCCCGGTCAGCAGTGCCGCACTGGCAATAGCGGAGGTGTCAATAGAGAGAATAAGCACGGTGCCTATTTTACGTCCCCTTTTGCTCCGCATTTTGCGTCCCGGACCGGTCGAAGCCCGCCGGCAGGTCAGGAAAGGCGGTTGTCCTTCCACCGCGGGCCGTAGGCGGCGAACCGGATCACCCGTTCTTCATCAGGATCATCGTCGTACTCGAAGCTCAGGCCGGCGGCTTCCTGCACCGGCTGGCCGGTCTCCTGCCCACCCACAGTGCCGCCGCCGGTGGGACGCAGGAGCGTCACCTCCAGCCGGCTGTCCGACAGGTGTTCCACCAGGCCCCGGCCCCACTCGACCACGGTGACGGAGGTATCCATCGTGTTTTCCAGGTCAATGTCATCAATCTCACCGCTGGACCCGAGCCGGTAGGCATCCACGTGCACCAGATCGGGTCCGTCCGCCAGGCTCGGATGGATGCGCATCAGCACGAAGGTTGGGGAAATGATTCCGGGCCGGACACCGAGCCCGCGGCCCAGGCCCTGGGTGAAAGTGGTTTTACCGGCTCCGAGTTCGCCCGTGAGCAGCAGGAGGTCACCTGCGGCCAGCCGGTGACCCAGCTGCTCGGCCACGGCCTGTGTCTGCAGGGCATCCGTAGTGCGGATTTCTTCTTCCCATACGGGTTCAGCTGCGCCGGTGGCAGCGAACTTTCCGCTCATAGCCCGGCCTCCTCGGAATCGGTGTACTTACGCTGAACGCGGGAGCTGATCCTGGTAATGATCTCGTAGTTGATGCTTCCGCAGGCCTCCGCCCATTCATCCACGGAAGGCATTCCCACACCGCCGAACAGCACTGCTTCCCGGCCCACGAGGTCTTTGCCGGTTCCTGCAATGCCGGTGGCCTTAAGGTCTATCACCATCTGGTCCATGGCTATCCGGCCGACTACCGGGTAAACATTGCCGTCCACCCAGACGGGACCGCCCGTGCCCACGCGGGGGACGCCGTCGGCATAGCCCAAGGGAACCAGCGCGAGCGTGGTGGGCTCCTGCGTGGTGTAACGAAGCCCATAGGAAACACCCTGCCCGGCGGGGACCTCCTTGCAGTTGGCGATGGTGGTCTTCAGGGTCATGGCCGGGCGCAAGCCCAGCTCGTCGGGTGACTGCTCCGGAAAGGGCGACAGACCGTACATGCCCAACCCAACCCGCACCATGTCAAAGTGGGAATCGGGGCGGGAAAGTGCTGCGGGAGTGTTGGCGATGTGCCGCACTTCATGGTCCACTCCGGCGTCTTCGGCAACTGCCACGGCGGTGCGGAACTTCTCCAGCTGCAGGTCAGTCTCCGGCCTTTCCGGTTCATCTGCCACGGAAAAGTGGGAGAAGATTCCGACGACGCGCAGCAGCCCCTCCTCCTGATAGGCCAGGGCCCGGCCAACGAACGCTTCCCATTTGTCCTCGGGGCAGCCGTTGCGGCCAAGCCCGGTGTCGATCTTCAGGTGCACCCGTGCCGGAATCTGCAGTTCCCGTGCAGCGGCCACGACTGACTCCAGTTCCCATCCCGAAAGTCCCAAATCAACGTTGGCAGCCACTGCCTCGGCAAAGGGGGTGTCCACGGTATGCAGCCAGGCCAGAATCGGAGCTGAAATGCCGGCACTTCGCAGCGCGAGCGCTTCGGAAATATGGGCGACACCAAGCCAAGTGGCTCCGGCTTCCAATGCTGCGCGTGCCACCTGCTCCGCGCCGTGGCCGTACGCATCAGCCTTGACGATTGCCATCACGCGGGCCGGACTGGTGAGCCGGACAAAGTGGCGGACGTTGTGCCGCACGGCGGCTAGATCTATGAGGGCGAGGCGTTCAGCGGGAGGAGGTACTTGTTGGTCGTTCACCAGACCATTCTTTCATTTCCCGCACTGTACCGGCGCCGGTCGGGTCGCCCGTGAGGCTGCAACCGGTGGAACCGGCTGCAGCCTCACTTGTTAGGCGTCCAGAGCCGAGGCCCACAAATTGATGTTGGAGTCCACCGCATGCTCGTCGATGCTGGCCAGTTCCTCGGCGGTGAAGTCGAGGCGATTCACTGCCGCAAGGCTGTCCTCAAGCTGACGGACGCTGGAGGCACCCACCAGCGCCGATGTGACGGCACCGCCTCCGGACTGCGGCCGCAGCACCCAGGCAATAGCCATCTGGGCCAGCGTCTGGCCGCGGGATTCCGCCAGGTCGTTCAGTGCCCGCACCCGCCGCAGGTTGTCCTCGGACAGCTGGGACTTCTCCAGCGATTTCCCGGCCGCGGCGCGGGAATCCTCGGGCACCCCGTTCAGGTACTTGCTGGTCAGCAGACCCTGCGCCAACGGGCTGAAGGCGATGGAGCCCGCCCCGACTTCCTCCAAAGCAGCGAACAGGTTCGGGTCCCCCTGCTCAACCCAGCGGTTCAGCATGGAGTAGGAGGGCTGGTGAATCAGCAGCGGAGTTCCCATGTCGCGCAGGATCCGCGCAGCTTCAATGGTCTTCTCCGGCGAGTAGGACGAGATGCCGGCGTACAGGGCCCGGCCGGAGCGCACGGCGGTGTCCAGTGCTCCCATGGTCTCTTCCAGCGGCGTCTCGGGATCGGGACGGTGGCTGTAGAAAATGTCCACGTAGTCCAGGCCCATGCGTTCCAGGGACTGGTCCAGGCTCGCGAGCAGGTACTTGCGGGACCCCCAGTTGCCGTAGGGACCGGGCCACATGTCGTAGCCCGCCTTCGAGGAGATGACCAGTTCATCCCGGTACGGACGGAAATCGTCCTTGAAATGGCGTCCAAAGTTGGTTTCCGCCGAGCCGTAGGGCGGGCCGTAGTTGTTCGCCAGATCGAAATGGGTCACGCCCAGATCAAACGCCCGGCGCAGGATGGCACGCTGGGTCTCGAAGTTCTTATCGTCGCCAAAGTTGTGCCACAGTCCAAGCGATACAGCGGGCAGCTGCAGCCCGCTGCGTCCGACGCGGCGGTAGGGCATGGAATCGTAGCGGTTTTCCGCAGCAATGTAGGTCATGGGTTACATCCTGCCATTCGATGTCGCGAGGACGGCAGCGCCGTAAGCGGGCAGCTGAACACCGTCTTCATACAGCTCCGCGGGTGCCGTCTCCAGCAGCAGCTGCGGAGAGCTGATCGGAAGGGGGATCTCGCGGGAATCGCCCGCGAAATTCAGTACGACGGCGGTGTCTCCCCGTTGCAGGACAAGCCACCGGCCCACTTCGTCGAAGTCCACGCTGACGCTGCGGAGATCCGGGTCCATCAGATCAAGACGGTCACGGCGAAGCGTCAGGAGCTGCTGGTACAAAGCATGCAGCTTCGCATGGTCACCCTCTTCAACCTCGGACCAGTCCAGCTTTGAATTGGCGAAGGTTGACGGGTCCTGGGGGTTGGGCACCGTGTCCGGGTCCCAGCCCATCCGCTCAAACTCCCGCAGCCGGCCTTCCGCCGTTGCCTTGCCCAGCTCCGGTTCCGGGTGGGAGGTAAAGAACTGCCAGGGCGTGGAGGCACCGAATTCTTCGCCCATGAAGATCATCGGCGTAAACGGGGAGGTCAGGTTCAGCACTGCGGCAAGCGCCAGCTGCGGATAACCCAGGCTCGCGCTGAGTCTGTCCCCGGCCGCCCGGTTGCCAATCTGGTCGTGATTTTGAATGCAGGTCACAAGCTGCCGGGCAGAGATCACGTCTTTGTTGATGGGCCTTCCGTGGGCACGGCCACGGAAGGAGGAGAAACCGCTGTCATGGAAGAACCCGTCCCGCAGCACCTTGGCCAAGGCGCCGAGGGAATCGAAATCCTCGTAATAACCCCCGTTTTCCCCGGTGAGGTTGGTATGTGCGGCATGGTGGAAATCATCAGACCATTGGCCGTCCAGCCCGTAGCCGTTCAGGTTCCGCGGACTGATCAGCCGGGGATCGTTCAGATCCGATTCGGCGATCAGGAACAGCGGCTTGCCGAGACCGCGCGCGCACTTTTCGGTTTCCTGCGCTATCTCTTCCAGAATGTGGATGGCGCGCTCGTCGTGCAGCGCATGCACCGCATCCAGGCGCAGTCCGTCCACGTGGTAGTCGCGGAACCACATCAGCACGTTGTCCACAATGTACTGCCGGACGGTGTCAGAGAGCGGGCCGTCCAGATTTACCGAATCGCCCCATGTGTTGGCCTTGCCTTCCGTCAGGTACGGACCGAACATCGGGAGGTAGTTGCCGCTGGGTCCGAGGTGGTTGTACACCACGTCCTGGATGACTCCGAGTCCTGCTTGATGCGCGGCATCAACGAACCGCTGGTAGGCCTCGGGGCCGCCGTAGGTTTCCTGCACGGCGTACCAGAGCACGCCGTCGTAACCCCAGTTGTGGGTTCCGTTGAAAGCATTCACCGGCAGCAGTTCCACATACCGAACACCCAGGTCCACCAGATAGCCGAGCTTGCCGATGGCCGCGTCCAGGGTGCCTTCCGGCGTGAACGTACCGATATGCAGCTCGTAGATGGCGCTGCCGTCCAGGCCGGGCGATTTCCAGTCCGCATCATGCCACTGGTATTCGTCCGGATCGAACGTGCGTGACAGCGCATGGACGCCCTCGGGCTGGCGCCGGGACCGGGGATCCGGAACCGGTGTCTGCGCGTCGTCAATCAGGTACCCGTAATCAATGTCCCCGGTGAGTTCGGCGTGCTGGGCATGCCACCAGCCGTTTTCGCCGCGGCTCATGGACAATTTGCGGCCGTCGGCCAGCAGCGTCATCGTGCCGGCTTTGGGCGCCCATACGTCGAAATTCGTCCTCATTCGCCGTCCTCCCGAACGAGTAGTGCCACCGGATAGATTTCAAACAGATCCGCGGCCGCCAGCCGGCCGCTGCTTTCGAGCATCCGGCCTGTGAGCACGTCACGGTAGGTTCCCGCATCAAGCACGACGGCGGTGTCCCGCCATCCGCCGTCGCGCTCCATTCCGAGCGGCAGCCGGGTGACAGCTGTAATGGCTCCGCCCCGGTCGAAGGCAAAGAGATGCTCTGCCGCCGGACCTTCCACCGCTACGGGGACGTAGTGGGTGAAAAGCTCCGGGCGCCCGCGCTTGAGCTGCAGTGCCCGCATGGTGACGAGCAGCTTGGCGGCTGCTTCTTCGTCCAGGTCCGGTGCCTGCACGGTGCCGCCGGCCAGGGATTCGGCAACGGCGCGGCGCCGGGTGTAATCCACTTCGCGCCGGTTGTCCGGATCGACGAGCGACCGGTCCCAGAACTCGGTGCCCTGATAGACATCCGGAACCCCGGGCATGGTCAGCTGCAGGAGCTTGGCGGAAAGGGAGTTCGAGTAGCCGGCACTAAGGATCCGCTCCACGAGCGCTTCAATGCGGGCGGTGACCTCAGGGTTGTCGAAGGCGGCGTCAACGGCTGCGTGCATGCGCTCTTCGAACTCGGCGTTGGGTGCAGTCCATGTGGTGCTGCTCGACGCTTCGCGCGAAGCCTTTTCAGCGTAGGCATGGGCACGCTCACGGCTGAGCGGCCAGGCACCGATGATCGCCTGCCACAGCAGGTTGGCCATCGGCACATCTCCCATGGGTGCCAGGGACTCCAGAGCGGTGAAGGTTTCATTCCACTCGTCGGGAATCTCCGAAAGGACCGAAATCCGGGCGCGGGTGTCTTCGCTGCGCTTGGTGTCATGCGTCGTCAGCGCGGTCATGGCAGCGGGCTGCTCCAGCTGCCGGCGCAACATCTTGCTGTGCAGGTCCGACGGTGCCACCGCGAAATGTGCCGGATCCGCACCCACCTCGTTCAGCGAGGTCAGGCGTGAGTAACGGTAGAACGCAGTGTCTTCCACGCCCTTGGCCATCACCATGCCGGAAGTCTGCTGGAAGCGCACCGCAAGCTCGCCCAGGGCCTGGAGGGAGACGTCATTCGTTTCCCCTGTTCCCAGCGGATTCAGCAGCCCGCCCAGGGTAGCCAGGGCAGCAGCCAGGTCCGGCCGGCGCACTGTGGCCGCGATGACGGCATCGGTCAAATATCCTGCCCCGTCCGGGAGGTAACTGCGGTACACCGGAAAGCAGGCCAGCAGTTCCGCGAGTGCATCCGCTGCGGTCTCCGGTTCCAGCCCGGAGTCCGACGGCAGCAGCCGGACCAGGCGCTGCACTTCCGAGTGCAGCAGCTGATCGGCGATGCCGCGTTTGGTGCCGTGGATCATGTCCGCGTACGGTTCCACGGGCACCATGGCCGTCAAGGTGCCCTCGCCTGCCGGGTCAACGAAAAGCCGGTCGATGTCCGCCAGCGCGTCATATCCGGTGGTTCCTTCTGTTTCCCAGTTCCGGGGCAGCGTCTCCCCCGGCTCCAGGATCTTTTCCACCAGGATGTAGGCGCCCCCGGTCAGTTTCCGCAGCCGGGCCAGGTAGCCCTTGGGGTCGGCCAGCCCGTCCGGATGGTCGATCCGCAGACCATCCACGAGTCCTTCATCAAACCAGCGCTTGATCTCCGCATGGGATTCATCGAAGACCCAGGGCTCCTCCACGCGGATGCCGGCGAGGGTGTTCACGCCGAAGAAGCGGCGGTAGTTCAGTTCATTGTCTGCCCGCCGCCAGTTCACCAGTTCGTAGTGCTGGCGGGCGTGGACGTCCACGGCCGAATCGCCGTCGGACGCCGTTCCCGGCGCCACCGGGTATCGGTTGTCGTAGTAGTGCAGCTCGTCGTTGACCAGTTTCAGCTGCTCCAGCTCGTTGTCGCCGTCGCCCAGGACGGGCAGGCGGAGTTTTCCGCCTGCCGCGTCCCAGTCGACGTCGAAAGCTTCGGCGTACCGGGAACCCCGGCCTTCCTTCAGGAGCGACCACCACCAGTCATTCCGCGCGGGGGTGGCGACCCCCATGTGGTTGGGCACAATGTCCACCAGCACCCCCATGCCGGCGGCATGGGCGGCGGCGGAGAGGGACTTCAGCCCTTCGGCGCCGCCGCGGGCAGGATCCACCGCCGTCGGGTCAACCACGTCGTAACCGTGGTCCGAACCCGGTTCGGCGGTCAGGATCGGTGACAGGTAAATCCAGTCGACCCCCAGATCCTTCAAATACGGGACCAGCTCGGCGGCGTCGAACAGCGTGAACGACGGCCGGATCTGCAGGCGGTAGGTGGACAGCGGGGTCCTCATACGGCGGCCTCGCCGCTGTGCTGCTTGGAACCGGCCAGGGCTGCGAGGGAGGCAGCCACGGAGTGGTCGTGCTCTTCCTCCGCTTCGTGGGCACGCAGGACCACCATGGACTTGGCTGCAATGGTGATTTTGGCATCCGCCGGAATGGATCCGGAATCGGCAAATTCACCGGCCGTGTCAATGACCTCGTCCCACATCGGCGCATACTCACGCGACGGCAGGGTGACCTTGACCGCCTCGTCGTGGGCATTGAAGTACAGCAGGAAGTTCACGTCGGTGATCCGCTCTCCGCGGGCATCACGGCCGGAAATTCCCTGTCCGTTCAGGAACACGCCCAGGGAACGGCTCACGGGAGTGTCCCAGTCGTCCTGGGTCATGGGGCTTCCGTCTTCCGCCAGCCAAACGATGTCCGGCAGTGCTTCGCCTTCGCCGCGGCGCACCGGCCTGCCATCGAAGAAGCGGCGGCGGCGGAACGTGGGGTGTTCGGCGCGCAGGGTGTTGACCGCGGCGGTGAATTCGAGCAGCGGAGTGTCCATGTTCTCCCAGTCGATCCAGCTCAGCTCCGAGTCCTGGGCATACGTGTTGTTGTTGCCCTCCTGGGTGCGGCCAAGCTCATCACCGTGCGCAATCATGGGAACGCCCTGTGACAGCAGGAGCGTGGCCAGGAAGTTCCGCTGCTGCCGGGCGCGCAGGGACAGCACCTCGGGATCATCCGTGGGACCCTCCGCTCCGCAGTTCCAGGAGCGGTTATGGGACTCGCCGTCGTTGTTGTCTTCACCGTTGGCCTCGTTGTGCTTCTCGTTGTAGGAGACGAGGTCGCGCAGGGTGAAGCCGTCATGGGCGGTGACAAAGTTGATGGACGCCACGGGGCGGCGTGCCGAGGACTCGTAGAGGTCCGCAGACCCGGTGATGCGGGAGGCAAACTCCCCCAGGGTGGAGGGCTCGCCGCGCCAGAAATCGCGCACGGTGTCGCGGTACTTGCCGTTCCATTCGGTCCACTGGGGAGGGAAGTTGCCCACCTGGTAACCACCGGGTCCGATGTCCCAGGGCTCGGCGATCAGCTTCACCTGGGAAACCACCGGGTCCTGCTGCACCAGTTCGAAGAAGGTGGAGAGCTTGTCCACGTCATAGAACTCGCGGGCCAGGGTGGAGGCGAGGTCGAAGCGGAAACCGTCAACGTGCATTTCGGTGACCCAGTAGCGCAGCGAATCCATGAGCAGCTGCAGCGAGTGCGGGTTTCCCACGTTCAGGGAGTTGCCCGTCCCTGTGTAGTCCATGTAGTAGCGCTTGTCGTCATCGACAAGGCGGTAGTACGCCTGGTTGTCGATGCCCCGGAAGGACAGCGTGGGGCCCATGTGGTTGCCCTCTGCCGTGTGGTTGTAGACCACGTCGAGGATGACTTCGATGCCGGCCAGGTGCAGGGCACGAACCATGCCCTTGAACTCCTGGACCTGCTGGCCGTCGTCACCGGTGGCGCTGTAGGTGTTCTGGGGCGCGAAGAATCCGATGGTGTTGTAGCCCCAGTAGTTCGACAGTCCCTTTTCCTGCAGCGTGGAGTCATTCACGAACTGGTGCACCGGCATCAGTTCGATGGCGGTGACGCCCAGCTTCTGCAGGTGGGCGATCACCGCGGGGTGCGCGACGCCGGCATAGGTACCGCGCTGTTCCTCGGGAACCTCGGGGTGGCGCTCGGTCAGGCCCTTGACGTGGGCTTCATAGATGACCGACTGGTGGTACGGGATCTTGGGCTTGCGGTCACCGTCCCAGTTGAAGAAGGGGTTGATCACCACGCCCATCATCATGTGCGGCGCTGAGTCCTCGTCATTGCGTGAGTTCTCGTCGCCGAAGTTGTAGCCGAAGAGGGACTGGTCCCAGTCGATCTCGCCTGATACTGCCTTCGCATAGGGGTCCAGCAGCAGTTTGTTCGGGTTGCAGCGGTTGCCCTGGGCCGGATCGTTGGGCCCGTCAACGCGGTAGCCGTACTTCTGCCCGGGCATCACCTGCGGCAGGTAGCAGTGCCACACATAGGCGTCCACCTCGGTGAGGCGCACACAGGTCTCGACGCCGTCGTCGTCAAACAGGCACAGCGTGACGGACTCCGCCACCTCGCTGTACAACGCAAAGTTGGTGCCGTTTCCGTCGTAGGTAGCGCCCAGCGGATAGGCGTCTCCCGGCCAAACTTCCATGTAGAGCTCCTGACTAGTTCCAGATGACAACAAGCAAAGTAGTATGTCTACTTACTTTTTTACCTCAGACGGGGCAAAGCATTAAACGGGACCGATTGCCACTCCCTGTTTTTCGGCCGCCGGCCGGCACGTTTCGATGCTTCCCGCATGGCCGCCAACTCCCCCAACACGGTCCGGATAGCTGCCGGGAGCGCTGATGGTTCCAGCGGTCCCGCCTGCGCGGCGAGGTTTCCGGCCCTGCCGTGGATACTGGCTGCCGCTGCGGCCAGTTCGGCGTAGTACCCCGCCGGGGGTTCCGGGTCGGCGTCCCGATTACACCGGGTGGTGGCAAGCAGGGCACCCAGGATGCCCGCCAGAGTGTCCCCTGAACCGGCGGCCGCGAGCCAGGGTGTGGCCTCGGCCTGACTGTAGGTTTCACCGGTGGGTGACGCAGTGATCGTGGCCCAGCCTTTGAGCAGCACCGTAGCCCCGGTGAGTTCCGCAGCGCGGCGGGCGTACCGCAGGGGATCTCCTTCGATCTGCTCCCGGGTGACCGTCTCCCCCAAACGGATGAGGAGGGCCGTGAGCTCCCCGGCGTGCGGGGTCAAAACCACCTGCGGACCAAGACCCGGCTCCACGTAGGAAATGGCGTCCGCGTCGATCACCGCGGGCAGGCCGGAGGTCATGGCCTCCAGTGCCCGGCGCCGCTGGTCTTCATCCGTTCCGGCTCCCGGTCCGGCCAGCCAGGCCTGCACGTGCGCCAGGGGAACGTTTCCGGTGGCGCAGACGGCTTCCGGATGAGCGGTGTTGATCAGCCGGCAGACCGATTCCGGGCCAAGGTAGCGGACCATCCCGACGCCGGTGGCCAGGGCGGCTCCAGTGGCCAGCACTGCGGCGCCGGGGTAAGTTGCCGAGCCGGCCGCAATACCGAGGACACCGCGGGAGTATTTCTGATCTGTTTTCCGCGGAGACGGCAGCAGGCCGGTGAGGTCGGCAGTTTCGAGCCGGCGGACAGCCTGGCCCGGGACCGTTCCCAGGCCGATATCGATGATTTCGATCCGGCCTGCGGCCACCGCCCCGGGTCCGGCCATCAGACCGGTTTTGGCTGCGCCGAAGGTCACCGTGAGGTCCGCAGCCAGATGCACCCCGTCGGCGCGGCCGGTGTCGGCATCCACGCCGCTGGGAAGGTCGCAGGCGATCATCACCGGTGAAGGGTTGCTGCCGGAGGTGAGACCGGCGAATGCACGGGCCAGCTCGGCGGCAGGACCCCGCAAACCGCCTTTGCCGCCGGTGCCCAGGATGCCGTCGATGACCAGATCCGACGCCGCACAAAGCCGGGTGCACTCCTCAACGGCGCTGGAAAGCTCTACGGTCCTGCCGCCGGCGGACCGGAAGGCGGCCAGTGCCTGTGGATGGGAGACAGCCGAGGTAAGGACGGCCGTAACGGCTGCGCCGCGGCGGCCCAGCCTCGCTCCGGCGAAGAGCGCGTCGCCGCCGTTGTTGCCGGCGCCTGCCAGCACAGTCACGCGCGCCCCGTACAGGGAACCGCGCCGCTCCAGCAGTTCCCGGGCGCAGGCAGCGTACAGCCCGTACGCTGCCCGCTGCATCAGTGCTGGACCGTTTCCGGCCTCGAGCAGGGGTTTTTCAGCGGCCCGCACAGCGGTGCCGGAGTAGGCACTGATCATGCCTACAGACTAGCTCTCGGCAACCACCATTGCTGTGGCAACGTCGCCGTCGTGGCTCAGGGACAGGTGCCAGACCCGCACGCCCTTGGCCTCCGCGGCAGCTGCCACCGTGCCGCGCACGCTGACGGCGGGGGCTCCGGCGGCGTCAAGATCCACCTGGCAGTCCTGCCAGTTCATGCCGGCCGGCGCCCCGAGGGCCTTGGCAACCGCTTCCTTCGCTGCGAAGCGTGCCGCAAGGGACCGCAGGTTCAGTTCACGCTCGGCCGGCACAAACAGCCGGGCACGCAGGCCGGGGGTCCGCTCCAGCTGGCGGCCGAAGCGCGGCACGTCCACGACGTCCACGCCGATGCCGACGATCATTATTCGACCGTGACGGACTTGGCGAGGTTACGCGGCTGATCCACGTCGAAGCCTTTGGCCGTGGCCAGTGCGCAGGCGAAGATCTGCAGCGGAACGGTGGTCAGCAGCGGGGCCAGCAGCGTGGGCGTTTCCGGTACATAGAACACGTACTCGGCGTAAGCCTTCACTGCGTCGTCGCCCTCTTCTGCGATCACGATGGTCTTGGCGCCGCGGGCGCGGATCTCCTGGATGTTGGAAACCACCTTGGCGTGCAGCGAATCGCGGCCGCGCGGGGAGGGAACCACCACAAAGACCGGCTGGCCTTCTTCGATCAGGGCGATCGGACCGTGCTTGAGCTCGCCGGCGGCGAAGCCTTCGGCGTGGATGTAAGCCAGTTCCTTCAGCTTCAGGGCACCTTCCATGGCCACCGGGAAGCCAACATGGCGGCCCAGGAACAGCACGGACTTGGTGTCGGCCATCATCTCGGCCAGTTCCTTGATTTGTCCTGAGTTGTCCAGCACCTGCTGGATCTTGGCAGGGACCTTCGCAAGGTCGGTCAGCAGGTCCTTGATTTCGCCCTGGAACTTATCTCCGCGCAGCTGGGCAAGGTACAGGCCCAGCAGGTAGGCGGCGGTGATCTGCGCCAGGAAAGCCTTGGTGGAGGCCACGGCGATTTCCGGACCGGCATGCGTGTACAGCACGGCGTCGGACTCGCGCGGGATAGTGGAGCCATTGGTGTTGCAGATGGCCAGAACCTTGGCGCCCTGCTCCTTGGCGTAGCGGACGGCCATCAGCGTGTCCATGGTCTCACCGGACTGGGAGATCGCCACGATCAGCGTGTTGCCGTCCACAATCGGATCGCGGTAGCGGAACTCGTGGCTGAGCTCCACTTCCACGGGGATCCGGCACCAGTGCTCAATGGCGTACTTGGCCACCTGCCCGGCATAGGCGGAAGTACCGCAGGCCAGCACCATGATCTTGTTGATGGACTTGAGCTCTTCGGGGTCGATGCGCAGCTCGTCCAGGGTCAAACGGCCCTCCGCGTCGGAGCGGCCCAGCAGGGTGTCCCCCACCGCCTGCGGCTGATCGTTGATTTCCTTCTCCATGAAGGAGGGGTATCCGCCCTTTTCCGCGGCGGCGGCGTCCCAGTTGACCTCGAATTCCGTGCCCGTGGCCGGGTTGCCGTAGAAATCGGTGATATCCACCGTTTCGGGGGTGATGGTGACGATCTGGTCCTGTCCCAGCTCAACGGCACGGCGGGTGAAGTCGATGAAGCCGGAAACATCCGAGCCCAGGAAGTTTTCACCGTCGCCGAGCCCGACGACGAGCGGAGAGTTGCGGCGCGCCGCGACGACGACGTCGGGCGAGTCAGCGTGAATAGCCAGAAGCGTGAAGGCACCTTCCAGCCGGCGGCAGGCCAGCTGCATGGAAAGAGCCAGGTCTCCCCCGCCCTCCCCGCGGTAGATGGAAGCCAGCAGGGCAGCGGCTACTTCGGTGTCCGTTTCGGAGAGGAACTGCGCTCCGGCGTCGAGCAGTTCGGCTTTGAGTTCCGCGAAGTTTTCGATGATGCCGTTGTGGATCAGCGCGAGGCGGCCTTCATCGGCCAAGTGCGGGTGTGCGTTCTCGTCGGTGGGTCCGCCATGGGTTGCCCAGCGGGTGTGGCCGATGCCGGTGGTCGCCTCGGGCAGCGGTGCGGCGGTGAGTTCCGCAACCAGGTTGGCGAGCTTGCCTGACTTTTTGCGGGATTCGATTCCGTTGTCAGTCAGCACTGCCACGCCGGCGGAATCGTAGCCGCGGTATTCCAGGCGGCGCAGGCCTTCCATGACCACATCAAGGGCGCCGTGTTCATGACTCTTGACCTGCTCTGCGGCGGCGGCACTGGGGCGGCGGCCTGCATATCCAACGATTCCACACATACGGCTAAGAGTACCGGCAACTGCTCCTGCAACGCCAAAGCGGGACCGGGCTCCGGGGCTCCACCGCGCCGCCGGGCGCTCCGTTTTGGATTGGGTGCGCGGCAGGGCAGAATCATAAAGTGAGCGACCGAACATCAAACTCAGGTCAGACCCCGTCAGCCAAGAGCTCTTCCGGGAACGGAGGGGACAGCGGCTTTACGCCGTTTGTGGAACTCGACCGGCAGACGTGGTCCCGGCTTTCCAACGAAATCCGGTCACCGCTGAACCAGGATGACATCCTGCGGCTGCGCGGTTTGGGCGAGAAACTGAACCTTGATGAAGTGCGCGAGGTTTATCTTCCTCTTTCGCGCCTGCTGAACCTCTACGTTGCAGCCGCCGGGCGCCTGCACAGCGCCACCACCACTTTCCTGGGTGAGAAGACCACCCGGACTCCTTTCGTCATCGGCCTGGCCGGCTCCGTGGCTGTGGGCAAGTCCACTACCGCACGCGTCCTGAGGGAGATGCTGCGGCGCTGGCCGGACACGCCAAATGTGGAGCTCATCACCACCGACGGTTTTCTGTATCCAAACGCCGAGCTGCAAAGGCGCGGCCTGATGCAGCGCAAGGGCTTTCCGGAGTCCTACGACCGTCGTGCCCTGCTGCGTTTTGTCAGCGCCATCAAGAGCGGTGCCGAGGAAGTGCGGGCACCGCGGTACTCACACCTGACCTACGACATCGTTCCGGGCGAAGAGATTGTTGTCCGGCGGCCGGATGTGCTGATTGTTGAGGGGCTGAACGTTCTTGCGCCGGCCCGGACACGCGCCGACGGCCGGGCCGGCCTTGCCCTGAGCGACTTTTTCGATTTCTCGATCTACGTCGACGCCCGGACCTCGTACATCGAGGAATGGTACGTCCAGCGTTTCCAGTCTCTGCGCGGCGGAGCCTTTGCGGACCCGGAATCCTATTTCCACCGGTACGCAGACCTGACGGATGAGCAGGCCCGGGCAACCGCCCTGGACATCTGGAAGCGCATCAACGAGCCCAACCTCATCACCAATGTGCTGCCCACGCGCGGGCGCGCCCAGCTGGTTCTCACCAAGGATGCGGACCACTCGGTGAGCCGCATGCTCCTGCGCAAGACCTAGGACTGCGCCCGCGGGGCTTTCGGGTCATGCCCGGGCGAAGGGCTCCAACGCGAGATTGTTCTCGACAGTCTCTGCAAGCTTGGAGGCAATCGAGGCCGCAGTCTCCATGTCCGCCGCTTCAACCATCACGCGGACCAGGGGCTCGGTTCCCGAGGGGCGCAGCAGGACCCGGCCCGTCTCCCCCAAGACTGACTGGGCATCCGCTACGGCCTGCCGGACAGCCTCGTTGCTGTCCACGGCAGCCTTGTCGACGCCCTTGACGTTGATCAGGACCTGGGGAAGCTTGGTCATGATGCCGGCCAGTTCCTTGAGCGTACGTCCGGTCCGCTTGACCTGCGCGGCGAGCTGCAGGCCGGTAAGGACACCGTCGCCCGTGGTTGCGTACTCGGAGAAAATGACGTGCCCGGACTGCTCGCCGCCCAGGCTGTAGCCGCCTTCGCGCATGCCTTCCAGGACGTACCGGTCCCCCACTCCGGTTTCCCGCACGCTGATGCCGGCTTCCCTCAGCGCAAGCTTCAGGCCCAGGTTACTCATGACGGTCGCCACCAGCGCGTCGTCCTTGAGCTTGCCGGCTGCTTTCAGGGAGACCGCCATGATCGCCATGATCTGGTCGCCGTCCACGACCGTGCCCTCATGGTCCACGGCGAGGCAGCGGTCGGCGTCGCCGTCGTGGGCAACGCCCATGTCCGCGCCGTGTTCCAAGACCGCAGCCTGCAGTTTCTCCAGGTGCGTTGAGCCGCAGCCGTCATTGATGTTGATCCCGTCCGGATCCGCACCAATGACAATTACCTCGGCACCGGCGTCCGCGAAGACCTGGGGAGAACAGCCGCTGGCGGCACCGTTGGCGCAGTCCAGTACCACCTTCAGTCCGTCAAGCCGGTTCGGCAGTGTCTGCAGCAGGTGGATGACATACCGGTCTTCCGCGTCCGCAAAGCGGTGGATCCGGCCGACTTCGGCTCCGGTGGGCCGCAGGTTCGGCTTGGACATCTCAGTTTCAATGTCGTCTTCAGCGGCGTCGTCGAGCTTCTGCCCGCCGCGCGCCAGGAATTTGATGCCGTTGTCCGGGGCTGCATTGTGCGATGCGGAAATCATCACGCCAAAGTCTGCATTCAGGTCCGCGACCAGGAAGGCCGCTGCCGGGGTGGGGAGCACGCCGGCATCAAAGACGTCCACGCCGGAGCTGGCCAGTCCGGCTTCCACGGCCGCCGAGATGAAGTCTCCGCTGATTCGGGGATCACGGGCTACTACCGCAACCGGCCTGCGGCCGTTTTCTACACGCCGGTGCCCCAAAACGACGGCGGCCGCCTGCGCCAGGCCCAGGGCCACTTCGGCGGTGATCAGGCCATTGGCCAGGCCACGGACGCCGTCGGTTCCAAACAATCTAGTCATCGCACATAATCCTCAAACAGGGGGCAGGGCATGAGGCCGCCGAACGGGGCGGCCCACTGGGCTATTGTGCCACTGGATTGGCTCGGCCTACTAAGTGGCCTGCGCAAGCGGGGCGAAAGTACACGGTTTCCGCGTCGAAGATCACGTCCAAAAACGCCAAAAGGCCGCCCGCTGATGCGGACGGCCTTTTGGTCCAAACGCCTCGGCGCTTGGAGAAGCGCTGAATTAGCGCTTGGAGTACTGCGGTGCCTTACGGGCCTTCTTGAGACCGGCCTTCTTGCGCTCGATGACGCGGGCGTCACGAGTCAGGTAACCGGCCTTCTTCAGGGTCGGGCGGTTGTTCTCGCGGTCGATCTCATTCAGCGAACGAGCAACACCCAGGCGCAGCGCACCGGCCTGGCCGGAGGGGCCACCACCGTGGATGCGGGCGATAACGTCGTAGGCGCCGTCGAGGTCCAGGACCTTGAAGGGCTCGTTGACGTCCTGCTGGTGCAGCTTGTTCGGGAAGTAAGCAGCCAGCTCGCGGCCGTTTACCAGCCACTTGCCGGTGCCCGGGACAACGCGCACGCGGGCAATTGCCTGCTTGCGGCGGCCAACGGCAGAGCCGGAGACCGTCAGTGCCGGGCGTTCCTTGACAGCAGCCTCGGCTGCATCAGGGGTTTCCGAGGTGTAGCTGGAAAGCTCCTCGGTTGATTCATTCAGCTCTTCAGTGTTCTGAGCCACGATTCTCCTTGAATTAATTCTTTAGTTGGCGGGGCCAGAACTACTGGGCGACCTGGGTGATTTCGAAGGTCTTGGGCTGCTGGGCTCCATGCGGGTGCTCTGCACCGCGGTAGACCTTGAGCTTGCTGATCTGCTGTGCAGCCAGGGAATTCTTGGGCAGCATGCCGCGGATGGCCTTCTCAACTGCACGTACCGGATTCGACTCCAGCAGTTCTGCGTAGTTGACGGAGGACAGACCGCCCGGGTAACCCGAGTGGCGGTAGGCACGCTTCTGTTCGAGCTTGGCGCCGGTCAGGGCAACCTTCTCAGCGTTGATGATGATGACGAAATCGCCCATATCCATGTGGGGAGCGAAGGTCGGCTTGTGCTTTCCGCGCAGCAGTGTTGCGGTCTGGCTGGCAAGACGGCCTAGGACAACGTCGGTGGCGTCAATGACGTGCCACTGGCGGTTGATGTCGCCGGGCTTCGGGGTGTACGTACGCACGGTGTTTGCCTTCGTTTCTTCTTCTTAGGTGGCGCGGACCATATGGATGCCACATGTTCCGCAGCTTCTCTATGCGTTTACCGGATGGTCAGGTGAGGACTGATGTAACCAGTGGTCCTGATGTACTCGGCTATTTCCCCGGGGCCAGGTGGCTCTGCAACTGAGCCGCTCCCGTGGGCATAGACCTATCGAGGTAGGACACGCACAACGACTATAAACAATAGCCTGCTTCCCGGGCCAGGTCAAAAACCGGGGATGGCACGCCTGGCGCGCGTATTCTCCGCCCTCAGCTGCATTTCGGCCTCCGGCGGATACCGGACCTCTTCCAGGATCAGCGGATGCGGAGGGGCAAGCAGCGACTTGGAATCCCGGACCCGTGCCTGGAGTCTCGTGGCCAGCCATTCCGGGGGCCGCTCCCCCGCTCCCACGAGGATGGCGCCCCCTACGAGGGAGCGCACCATGTTGTGGCAGAAGGCATCGGCGCGCAGATGCGCTTCCATGACGCCGTCGGGCCGCCTGAGGAAGGAGAACTCCTGGAGCTCCCGAACCGTGGTGGCACCGGTGCGCGGCTTGCAGAAAGACAGGAAATCCCGAACACCCAGAACTGTATCGGCAGCTGCGTTCATCCGGTGCTCATCGAGGGAAAAGTCATGCCACAGGGTCACTGCCCTGGTCAGCGGATCGCGGCCGGCTTCACGGTCTGCGATCCGGTAGCTGTATCGGCGCCAGAGTGCCGAGAAGCGCGCGTCGAACCCCTCCGGCGCCAGGGAAGCCGAATGGACCGCAATAGCTCCCTCCATGGCGTGGATGGCGCGTTTGGAGGCTTTCGCCTTGCGCAGCGGCATGGTGAGGTCCTTGTTCAGGATGCCGCGCAGGCGCCGGATGAGGGCCTCTTCCGGGGTAAGGGCTGCTCCGCGGGGCAACCCCGCCCATTCGGGGCCGGTGAGGTCGAAATGGACCACTTGCCCGCGGGCATGGACGCCGGAATCCGTGCGTCCGGCGACGGTTACCCGGACAGTCCTCCTGATCAATACCTCCAGGGCCGCCTCAAGGCTTCCCTGAACCGTTGGCAGGCCGTCCTGGCAGGCCCAGCCGTAGAACGGCGCGCCGTCGTAGGACAGGTCCATCCGGACACGAAAAAGCCCGCCGTCCTGGGAAGGTACGGCGGGCCTCTCGATACTCATGCCCTCAATATTAAGGGACTGAGTGCTGAAGCGAAAATTACTTCTTCTCTTCGGTTTCCACTGCTTCGTCAGCGGAATCTGCGGAGTCGGCAGACTCAGCGGAATCTGCGGACTCAGCGGAGTCGGCCGATTCGGCGGACTCTGCAGATTCAGCGGACTCGACCGGAGCGGAAACAGCAGCAGCGGTTTCAGCTTCAGCCACTACGGCCTGCTTGGCCGAGAGGGGTTCGAGAACCAGTTCGATGACAGCCATGGGAGCGTTGTCGCCCTTGCGGTTGCCGATCTTGGTGATGCGGGTGTAGCCGCCGTCGCGCTTCTCGACTGCCGGAGCAATGTCGGTGAAGAGCTCGTGGACAATACCCTTGTCCGAGATCAGGCCCAGGACGCGGCGGCGGGAAGACAGGTCTCCGCGCTTTGCGAACGTGATCAGACGCTCGGCGTAGGGACGCAGGCGCTTGGCCTTCGTCACCGTGGTGGTGATCTGCTTGTGCTCGAACAGCTGGGCAGCCAGGTTCGCCAGCATCAGGCGCTGGTGGGCCGGGCTGCCTCCGAGGCGCTTACCCTTGGTGGGTGTAGGCATTACATTTTCTCCTCAAACGGTGCCGAACGGAGCTCTTGTGGCCCGGACGGCAATATTTTGCGTGTGTTAGAGCTCGTCGTCCGAGTATTCGGACTCGTCCTCTTCAATAGCTGCGGCACGGGCGGCCAGGTCAAATCCGGGAGGGGAATCCTTCAGGGACAGACCGAGCTCGACCAGCTTTGCCTTTACCTCATCAATGGACTTTGCACCGAAGTTGCGAATGTCCATCAGGTCAGCCTCGGAGCGGGCAACGAGTTCACCCACAGTGTGGATGCCTTCACGCTTGAGGCAGTTGTAGGAACGCACCGTGAGCTCAAGGTCTTCGATCGGCAGAGCCATGTCGGCTGCCAGGGCGGCATCCGTGGGGCTCGGGCCGATTTCAATACCTTCAGCAGCACTGTTCAGTTCACGGGCCAGGCCGAACAGTTCAACCAGGGTGGTGCCGGCAGAGGCGACGGCGTCGCGCGGTGCAATGGCATCCTTGGTCTCAACGTCAACGATCAGGCGATCGAAGTCGGTGCGCTGTTCAACACGGGTGGCCTCCACGCGGAAGGTCACCTTCAGGACCGGCGAGTAGATGGAGTCAACCGGAATGCGGCCGATCTCCTGGTCACCGGACTTGTTCTGGCTGGCGGAAACATAGCCGCGTCCGCGTTCGATGGTCAGTTCGAGCTCGAACTTACCCTTCGAATTCAGGGTGGCAATGTGCAGATCCGGGTTGTGGAACTCCACGCCGGCCGGCGGAGCGATGTCCGCAGCCGTTACGACGCCGGGGCCCTGCTTGCGCAGGTAGGCGACAACGGGCTCGTCGTGCTCGGAGGAGACCGACAGGTTCTTGACGTTCAGGATGATCTCAGTGACATCTTCCTTCACACCCGGAACCGTGGTGAACTCGTGCAGCACGCCGTCGATCCGAATGCTGGTTACTGCAGCACCGGGGATCGAGGACAGGAGCGTACGGCGGAGGGAGTTGCCGAGGGTGTAGCCGAAACCGGGTTCCAGCGGTTCGATGATGAACCGTGAACGGTTGTCCGCTACGACTTCTTCAGTGAGGGTGGGGCGCTGTGCAATGAGCACTTGCATTTCCTTTCAGCGAGCGTCCGCTATATGACGCAACACAAATGGTGGAAACGACGACGACGGGTCTTCCGCGGGCGTCTTGGACGGCTGGCAGCCACGTGCCCGGAGCCGGAGGCGTCCGATGGGCGGCCCGCCCCGAAGGGTGGACCGCCCGCCGGATATTACCGGTACCGCAAGTGCTGCTTAGACGCGGCGGCGCTTCGGGGGACGGCAGCCGTTGTGCGCGCTCGGGGTGACATCCGAAATGGAGCCAACTTCCAGGCCGGTGGCCTGGAGCGAACGGATAGCGGTTTCGCGGCCGGATCCCGGACCCTTGACGAAGACGTCGACCTTGCGGACGCCGTGCTCCTGGGCGCGCTTTGCAGCGGCTTCAGCAGCCATCTGCGCAGCGAACGGGGTGGACTTGCGAGAGCCCTTGAAGCCAACCTCACCGGCGGAAGCCCATGAGATAACAGCACCGGACGGGTCCGTGATGGACACGATGGTGTTGTTGAACGTGCTCTTGATATGCGCCTGGCCCAGCGCGATATTCTTCTTATCCTTGCGACGCGGTTTGCGGACCGCTCCACGAGTCTTGGGGGGCATTGCTTCTCCTACAAAGAGTTTGGTTTAGGTGGCCCGCTAAAGGGGCCGTGGCCTCACACCGCTAGGTTTAGCGGGCGGCCTTCTTCTTACCGGCAACCGTACGCTTCGGGCCCTTGCGGGTACGAGCGTTGGTCTTCGTGCGCTGGCCGTGAACGGGCATGCCACGACGGTGGCGGATACCCTGGTAGCTGCCGATTTCCACCTTGCGGCGGATGTCAGCGGCTACCTCGCGGCGGAGGTCACCCTCAACCTTGAAGTTGCCCTCGATGTAGTCACGCAGCTGAACAAGTTCAGCGTCCGTGAGGTCCTTGACGCGAGTATCCGGGCTGATGCCGGTCTCTGCCAGGGTCTGGTCTGCACGGGTCTTGCCCACGCCGTAGATATAGGTAAGCGCAATCACTACCCGCTTTTCGCGGGGAATGTCAACGCCAGCGAGACGTGCCATATCGGCGGTTCTCCTCTTGTTTCACCGGAGGTCTGAAGCAGTGCGTCCCTGTTGCCAGGTCCCCGGCCTCCGTGCCGGGGGTATGCGTTACGCGTATCAACGCTGCACTGCCATATTCAAATTACTACTACGCGTGGGCCGTCCCTGAAAGCAGGAAATTAGCCCTGGCGCTGCTTGTGGCGCGGGTTCTCGCAGATCACCATGACTCGACCGTTACGGCGAATCACCTTGCACTTATCGCAGATCTGCTTGACGCTCGGCTGGACCTTCATGGTTATCCTTTGCGTGGTTGCAGGGTTGGGCCGCTGGCGGCAGGCGTTCCAACTGTCCGGAACGCCGGCTGTTTGCGGCGGTTTTTACTTGTAGCGGTAGACGATACGGCCCCGGGTGAGGTCGTACGGGCTAAGTTCCACCACAACGCGGTCTCCGGGGAGGATGCGAATGTAGTGTTGACGCATCTTTCCCGAGATGTGTGCGAGCACAATGTGGCCGTTGGCCAGCTCAACGCGGAACATCGCGTTGGGCAGGGCTTCGTTGACCGAGCCCTCAATCTCAATGACGCCGTCTTTCTTGGCCATATCCTCCGCTAACGTCTGTGTCCATGCGCATACGCGCAGGACGGTTTATGTCTTTGGTTCTCCCGGATGCTTCCTGCCCCCGCCAACTGAGGCGAAGTCCGCACTGCCGGCCGCTTGAACAGCGGCCCGCGTGCTTGGAAAAGGGCACGAATATAGAGACAACCAACAGATAACTCTACTCGACAAGGGGGATTAAGTTAAATCCCACCCCGCCTGCCGCCCCCGGTCCCCGCGAACGGGGACCGGGTACAGCAATCATTCTTCGGGAATCGGCACCGGCGTCACGCCCAGCGGAGCCAGCTTTGCGGCTCCACCATCGGGGGAGGTCAGGACCCAGATTCCCTTCTCATGAACCGCCACCGAGTGTTCCCACTGCGAGGCTCGGGATTTGTCGGTGGTAACCACCGTCCAGTCGTCCTCCAGCGTGACGGTCTCAATCTTGCCGCGGACCAGCATCGGCTCGATGGCCAGGCACAGTCCGGGCCGGAGCTTGGGACCGTTGTGCGAGGTCCGGTAGTTGAGCACATCCGGCGCCTGGTGCATCTCGGTACCGATGCCGTGACCCACATAGTCCTCCAGGATCCCGAGCGGCTTGCCCGGAACCGAAGAAACGTAGTCATCGATGGCCGCTCCGATGTCGCCGACAAACCGGCCCTTGGCTGCGGCAGCGATGCCGTGCCACATGGCCTGCTCCGTGACGTCGGACAGCCGCTGGTCCTCGGGATCCGCGGTGCCCACAATGACGGTGCGCGCCGAGTCCGAGTGCCAGCCGTTAACCACGGCTCCCCCGTCGATCGACAGGATGTCCCCGTCTGTGAGGATCCGCTCCCCCGGAATGCCGTGAACCACTTCCTCGTTCACCGACACGCAGACCGTTGCCGGGTAGCCGTGGTAGCCCAGGAAGTTCGAGGTTGCCCCCGCGTCCTTGAGCACCGCGGCAAACGCAGCGTCGATGTCCGCTGTGGTTGCACCAACCACCGCGGCCTCTACGGCGGCGTCAAGCGCCCGGATCAGCACGAGGCCGGCCTCGCGCATGATGCGCATCTGCGCATTGGTTTTGTATTGGATTCGAGGCTGGCCGAACATATCTCTTCTAACTCTCTAGCAAATATCTTTGAGGGCTTCCATGACGCGCTCGGTGACATCGTCAATGCCGCCCAGTCCGTCAACGCGGGCCACGATGCCTCGCTTGTCGTAGCTGGCGACGACGTCGGCGGTCTGGGCCTTGTACAGGTCCAGACGGTGCCGGATGACGTCCTCGTTGTCGTCGGCGCGGCCTTCAAGTTCTGCCCGCTTGAGCAGGCGCTGAACGAGTTCCTCGTCGTCGGCCGTCAGCTGCAGGACGACGTCGAGCTTCTGGCCCTTCCCGGCCAGGATGTCGTCCAGCTCTTCAACCTGCGCAGCAGTGCGGGGGTAGCCGTCCAGGAGGAACCCGTCTTTCACGTCGTCTTCCTGCAGCCGCGCCCGGACCATTTCATTGGTGACGGAATCCGGCACAAAGTTTCCGGCGTCGATGTACTTCTTGGCCTCGATGCCAAGGGGTGTTTCATTCTTGACGTTGGCGCGGAAGATGTCGCCGGTGGAGATTGCAGTGACCCCAAGCCGCTCCGAGATCCGGGCCGCCTGTGTGCCTTTGCCGGCGCCGGGAGGTCCGATAATGAGCATTCTTGTCATCGCAATAACCCTTCGTAGTGACGCTGCTGGAGCTGCGCGTCAATTTGTTTGACTGTTTCGAGTCCCACACCAACCATGATGAGGATCGAGGTTCCGCCGAACGGGAAGTTCGCGTTAGCTCCGACCAGCACCAGAGCAATCAGCGGAATGAGGGCAACAAAACCCAAGTAGAGGGCGCCGGGCAGGGTGATGCGGGACAGCACGTACTGCAGGTATTCGGCGGTGGGGCGGCCGGCCCGGATGCCGGGAATGAAGCCGCCGTATTTCTTCATGTTTTCCGAGACTTCCTCCGGGTTGAAGGTGATCGACACGTAGAAGTAGGTGAAGAACACGATCAGCAGGAAGTAGACGGCCATGTAGAACGGATGGTCGCCGCTGGTGAGGTAATTGTTGATCCAGATGACCCACTCCGGCGGTGCGCCGTTGGCAGGGGTGTTGAACTGGGCAATCAGCGACGGCAGGTACAGCATGGAGGACGCGAAGATCACCGGGATGACGCCGGCCATGTTGACCTTGATGGGAATGTAGGTGTTCGTGCCCCCGACGGTGCGGCGGCCCACCATGCGCTTGGCGTACTGCACCGGAATGCGGCGCTGGGACTGCTCGACAAAGATGACGAGGGCAACCACCAGGACGCCGATGGCGAGAACGGCAAGGAAGACGGTCCAGCCCTGCGCACTGAGGATGGCGCCGAGCGAGCTCGGGAAGCCTGCGGCGATCGAGGTGAAGATCAGGAGGGACATGCCGTTGCCGACGCCCTTTTCGGTGACCAGTTCACCCATCCACATGATGAGGCCGGTGCCGGCTGTCAGCGTGATGATGAGCAGCAGGATGGTGATGATGTTGTCATCCGGGATGATCGGCACGGAGCAGGCGTTGTTGAACAGCGCTCCTGTGCGGGCCAGGGAGACAACGGTGGTGGCGTTAAGCAGGCCAAGGGCGATGGTCAGGTAACGCGTGTACTGCGTCAGCTTGGACTGTCCCTGGGCCCCTTCCTCGTAGAGGGCCTGGAAGTGGGGAATCACGACGCGCAGCAGCTGAACGATGATGCTGGCGGTGATGTACGGCATGATGCCCAGGGCAAAGATGGAGACCTGCAGCAGGGCGCCGCCGCTAAAGAGGTTAACGAATTCGTAGAGGCCACCTGAAGTGGCACCCAGAGCCAAGCACTGCTGCACATTGCCGTAGTCAACACCCGGGGCCGGGATAAAAGCACCCATGCGGAAGATAGTGATGATTCCCAGCGTAAACAACAGCTTGCGTCGCAGGTCTGGCGTCCGGAAAGCCCGGCCAATAGCGCTAAGCAAGCGTCCTCCTGAATGAGATCTGAAGTAGGTGAAGTCCAAATGGACTGGTAACAAAAACAGAGTCTATCCGCTCATGCCCCGTAGAACGTTAACGGGGCCCGCGGCGTAGTAGTGCCTTAAACAAAACTAAACCCCCGGCGGGCCGCAGGGCGGCCCGCCAAGAGTTTAGTCGTAGTCCTGCTCGCCGTGCAGACGACTGCCGGGGGCCGGTCTCCCGGCCGCCCGAAGTCATTGCACGAATCAGACACAGTGCTTAGAGCGCCGTGGTCGATCCGCCTGCAGCGGCAATCTTCTCAGCCGCACTGGCGGAGAAGGCATCCGCCGTGACATTCACCTTGACGGTGATGTCGCCGGAGCCCAGGACCTTGACGGGCTGGTTCTTGCGAACGGCGCCCTTGGCCACCAGATCGGCAACGGTGACGTCGCCGCCTTCGGGGAACAGCTCCGAGATCTTGTCCAGGTTTACAACCTGGAACTCGACCCGGAACGGGTTCTTGAAGCCGCGCAGCTTCGGCAGGCGCATGTGCAGCGGCAGCTGCCCGCCAGCGAAACCGGCCTTGACCTGGTAACGGGCCTTGGTGCCCTTCATACCGCGGCCTGCGGTCTTACCCTTGGAACCTTCACCGCGGCCAACACGGGTCTTGGCCGTCTTGGCACCGGGTGCCGGACGCAGGTGGTGAACCTTGAGCGCGTGCTCGTTGTTGTTTTCTTCGGCCATGTTAATTCGCCTCCTCAACCTTCACGAGGTGCGGAACCGTGTTGATCATGCCAACGGTCACGGCGTCTGCAGTACGAACGGTGGTAGCACCGATGTGCCGCAGGCCCAATGAGCGCAGCGTGTCCTTCTGATTCTGCTTACCACCGATGGTGGACTTAATCTGAGTAATCTTCAGTGTTGCCGTGCTGACGGCAACGTTCTTCGGAGTAGTCATCAGGCACCTGCCTTCTGCATGTTGCGGAGCATCGCAGCAGGCACAACCTCGTCCAGCGGCAGGCCGCGGCGGGCAGCCACTGCCTGAGGCTCTTCGAGGCGCTTCAGCGCATCAACCGTGGCGTGCACGATGTTGATGGCGTTGGAGGACCCGAGCGACTTGGACAGTACGTCATGGATACCGGCGCATTCGAGAATGGCGCGGACCGGACCACCGGCGATAACACCGGTACCCGGGGAAGCCGGACGCAGCAGGACAACGCCTGCAGCAGCTTCGCCCTGGACCAGGTGCGGGATGGTTCCACCGATACGCGGGACGCGGAAGAAAGTCTTCTTGGCTTCTTCAACGGCCTTCGCGATTGCGGAGGGAACTTCCTTGGCCTTGCCGTAGCCGACACCAACCATGCCGTTGCCGTCTCCGACAACAACGAGGGCGGTGAAGCTGAAGCGACGACCACCCTTGACAACCTTGGCGACGCGGTTGATGGTCACGACGCGTTCAATGAACTTGTCCTTCTCATCGTTGCGTCCGCCGTCGCGGCCACCGCGGCCACCGCGTTCGCCGCGGCCTCCACGGTCGGAGCGCTGCTCGCCCTTGCGTCCGCCGCGGCGGTCGTCAGTGGCGGGAGCGGCGGCGTCCTTGGTCTCAGTTGCCTCAGCAGCTGTAGCTTCAGTCACCTGATTTTCCTTTTCCTTGTTAGCCTCGGTCACAGTGACAGCCCACCTTCGCGTGCGCCGTCTGCAACGGCCGCGATACGGCCGTGGTAGCGGTTGCCACCGCGGTCGAAGACAACGGCTTCAACGCCGGCAGCCTTGGCACGCTCGGCAACGAGCTCGCCAACGCGCTTGGACTTGGCAGTCTTGTCGCCGTCCAGTGCGCGCAGGTCAGCTTCCATGGTGGAAGCCGATGCAACGGTTACGCCGCGGGTGTCATCGACAACCTGGACGAATACGTGGCGGGCCGAGCGGTTGACCACCAGGCGCGGACGAGCCGCGGTACCGGAGATCCGCTTGCGGATGCGCAGCTGGCGACGGCTGCGTGCAGCCGACTTGCTCTTGGAATTACGCTTCTTGTTAATGCTGATGGCCATGGTTACTTACCAGCCTTTCCGACCTTGCGGCGGACAATCTCGCCGGCATAACGAATACCCTTGCCCTTGTAGGGATCGGGCTTGCGCAGCTTGCGGATGTTGGCCGAAACCTCGCCCACCTGCTGCTTGTCGATGCCGGACACTGTGACCTTCGTGGGGCCCACGACGGTAAGCGTGATGCCCTCGGGTGCCGTGACCGGAACCGGGTGGCTGTAGCCCAGAGCGAACTCGAGGTCCGAACCCTTGGCCACTACGCGGTAACCGGTACCAACGATTTCCAGGTCCTTCTTGTAGCCTTCGGTCACACCGGTGATCATGTTGCTGATCAGGGTGCGGGTCAGGCCGTGAAGGGAACGGGATTCGCGCTCGTCGTTCGGGCGGGCAACGGTGATGGTGTTGTCTTCGAGCGTGACAGTGATCGGGCTGGGCACAGTGTGGCTCAGCTCGCCCTTGGCACCCTTGACGGAGACAAGGTTGCCGTCAACGGAAATTTCAACTCCGGCAGGAACCGAGATGGGCAGACGTCCAATACGTGACATTTTTCTTTCCCTTCCCTGCTACCAGACGTAGGCGAGGACTTCCCCACCTACACCCTTCTTGGCGGCCTGGCGGTCGGTCAGGAGACCTGACGACGTCGACAGGATTGCGATTCCCAGACCACCGAGAACACGCGGCAGGTTGGTGGACTTTGCGTATACGCGCAGACCGGGCTTGGAGATACGACGCACGCCGGCGATGGAACGCTCGCGGTTCGGACCGAATTTGAGATCAAGGGTCAGCTTCTTGCCGACGACGGCCTCTTCTTCCTTCCAGCCGGCAATGTAGCCCTCGGCCTTCAGGATGTCAGCAACGCGTGCCTTGAGCTTGCTGTAAGGCATGGACACGGAATCGTGGTATGCCGAGTTTGCATTGCGCAGACGCGTAAGCATGTCTGCGACAGGATCTGTCATTGTCATTGGGCTCTTGCCCTCCCTCGTAACGGTTTCCTGCGGAGTTCCGGCTCAGGCGCACCTGGCCGGGAGTCCGTCGGACCTGTTACGTAGTAATTAATCTTCGGATTTGAACGGGAAGCCGAGCGCCTTCAGCAGCGCGCGTCCCTCGTCATCGGTCTTTGCAGTGGTAACCACGGTGATGTCCATGCCGCGTACGCGGTCGATCTTGTCCTGATCGATTTCGTGGAACATCGACTGTTCGGTCAGGCCGAACGTGTAGTTGCCGTTGCCGTCGAACTGCTTGCCGTTCAGGCCGCGGAAGTCGCGGATACGCGGCAGGGCGAGGGTAACCAGGCGGTCCACGAATTCCCACATGCGGTCTCCACGCAGAGTTGCGTGGCAGCCGATGGGCATGCCTTCGCGCAGCTTGAACTGAGCGATGGACTTGCGGGCCTTCGTAACCTGCGGCTTCTGACCCGTGATCTGGGTCAGGTCCTTGACTGCGCCGTCAATGAGCTTGGAGTCCTTGGCGGCATCTCCAACACCCATGTTCACAACCACCTTGACGAGGCGGGGAACCTGGTTGACGTTTGCGTAGTTGAATTCGTCCTGCAGGGTCTTCTTGATCTCCGCTGCGTAGCGGGTCTTCAGACGGGGGACGGTCTTGGTGACAGTCTCAGTCATTAGAGGTCCTTCCCAGAGCCCTTGGCGACGCGGATACGCACAGTGCGCTCACGGCCGTCTTTTTCGACGATTTCCTGGCGGTAGCCAACGCGGGTCGGCTTCTTCGTTTCCGGGTCAACGACTGCGACGTTGGAAACGTGGATGGGAGCCTCAACGGTTTCGATGCCACCGGTCTTGGAGCCCTTGGAGGACTGTCCAACCTTGGTGTGCTTCTTGACAGTGTTGATTCCTTCAACCAGAACGCGGTTGGTGTCGGTGTAAACCTTCAGAACCTTGCCCTGCTTGCCGCGGTCGCCGCCGCGGTCAGCCTTTGCACCGGTGATGACCTGAACCAGGTCACCCTTTTTGATTTTTGCCATGGACTACAGCACCTCCGGAGCCAGCGAAATGATCTTCATGAACTTCTTGTCGCGAAGTTCGCGGCCGACCGGGCCGAAGATGCGGGTACCGCGGGGGTCTCCGTCATTCTTCAAGATCACTGCAGCGTTCTCATCGAACTTGATGTAGGAACCGTCCTGGCGGCGGCGTTCCTTCTTGGTACGAACGATGACGGCCTTGACCACATCGCCCTTCTTGACGTTGCCGCCGGGAATTGCATCCTTGACGGTGGCAACAATGGTGTCGCCAATGCCTGCGTAGCGACGGCCGGATCCACCGAGAACGCGGATGGTCAAGATTTCCTTGGCACCCGTGTTGTCGGCGACCTTCAGTCGCGACTCCTGCTGAATCACTTATTACTCCTGTCGTCGCGCCGGTTCTCAAATTGAGCCTTGCGGAACGGATATGGGTGGACCCCGTAATACTGGTACTCAGCACTTCCCCGCCAGGGGCGAACCGCGGCTGGCCGCGGCAAAGTGCCGAACAAGATTATCGGGCTTTTGTCTCATACGGCGGTGAGGATGTTCAGTCCAAAACTGGACACACTTCCGCACCGCACAGACAAGATTTCAAGTTTACCGCGAAAGGGCCCCGGATGCGAAATCGGATGATAACGCGGCCGGGGCCCTGTCGCCGGATGGCGGTTGCCGGCGAGCTCATCCCGAGAGGATCAGCTCACCGGCGGCCGGCCGGATGTACTTCTTTGTTACTTGGCCTTTTCGAGGATCTCGACCAGGCGCCACCGCTTCGTAGCGGAGAGCGGCCGGGTTTCCGAGACCAGCACGAGGTCTCCAACGCCGGCAGCATTCTGCTCGTCGTGGGCCTTGAGCTTCGAAGTGCGGCGAAGCACCTTGCCGTACAGGGCGTGCTTCACGCGGTCTTCAACCTGGACAACGATGGTCTTATCCATCTTGTCCGAAACCACGTAGCCGCGTGCGGTCTTCCGGTACCCGCGGGCATCGGCGCCGTTTGCGTCAGTTGTCACTGCTGCCTCATTCTTGTTTTCACTCATTTGGCATCATCCTCAGCGACCTTGGCTTCAGCTTCAGACTCAGTAGCCTTCTTCTTGGACTTCTTCGCTGCCTTTTCAGGAGCTGCTTCCTCAACGGGAGCAACAACCTCGGGACGAATCCCCAGCTCGCGCTCACGCAGCACGGTGTAGATGCGTGCGATGTCGCGCTTCACTACGCGCAGACGGCCGTGGCTTTCCAGCTGGCCGGTTGCGGACTGGAAGCGGAGGTTGAACAGCTCTTCCTTGGCCTTGCGAAGTTCCTCGACGAGACGGTCCTTATCGAAGCCGTCAAGCTGCTTCGATGCCAGTTCCTTTGAACCAATTGCCATTTCTATTCACCACCCTCGCGACGCACAATGCGTGCCTTCAACGGCAGCTTATGGATCGCCAGGCGCAGTGCCTCACGAGCTACCTCTTCATTAACACCGGAGATCTCAAAGAGAACCCGACCCGGCTTCACGTTTGCAACCCACCACTCCGGAGAACCCTTACCGGAACCCATGCGGGTTTCGGCCGGCTTCTTCGTCAGCGGACGGTCAGGGTAGATGTTGATCCAGACCTTACCGCCGCGCTTGATGTGGCGCGTCATGGCAATACGTGCAGCTTCGATCTGACGGTTGGTGACGTATGCAGGCGTCAGAGCCTGAATACCCCACTCGCCAAAGCTGACTGCGGTGCCGCCGGTAGCAGCGCCGGAACGACCCGGGTGGTGCTGCTTGCGGAACTTGACTCGACGTGGGATAAGCATTTAAGCCTGTCCTCCTTCTGCTGCGGGAGCGGCTGCCTCAGCGGCCGGAGCCTCTGCAGCAGCAGGCGCGGCGGCCTTGTCGGCACGCTCGGGACGACGACGGCGGTCGCCGCCACGGTCTCCGCGATCGGCCGGGCCGCGGCCCGGACGGTCGCTGGAACGTCCGCGGGACGGTGCAGCAGCCTGCTGTGCAGCCAGTTCCTTGGCGGTAACGTCACCCTTGTAGATCCAAACCTTCACACCGATGCGGCCGAAGGTGGTCTTGGCTTCGAAGAAGCCGTAGTCGATCTGCGCGCGGAGGGTGTGCAGGGGCACACGGCCTTCGCGGTAGAACTCCGAACGGCTCATTTCAGCGCCGCCCAGACGGCCGGAGCACTGGATACGGATACCCTTTGCACCTGCACGCTGTGCGGACTGGATAGCCTTCTTCATTGCACGGCGGAAAGCCACGCGGGAAGAGAGCTGCTCAGCAACGCCCTGGGCAACAAGCTGTGCTTCCATCTCGGGGTTCTTGACCTCGAGGATGTTCAGCTGAACCTGCTTGCCCGTGAGCTTCTCCAGCTCGCCGCGGATGCGGTCTGCTTCGGCGCCGCGGCGACCGATGACGATGCCCGGACGAGCCGTGTGGATATCCACGCGGACACGGTCACGGGTGCGCTCGATCTCAACCTTGGCGATGCCGGCGCGGTCCATGCCGGTGGACATCAGCTGACGGATCTTGATGTCCTCGCGGACGAAGTCCTTGTAGCGCTGGCCCGGCTTGTTGCTGTCAGCAAACCAGTGCGATACATGGTCAGTGGTAATGCCGAGTCGGAACCCGTGCGGGTTAACCTTCTGTCCCACTTAGCGTTCCTCCTCGATTTTGGGGGTTGCGACAACCACAGTGACGTGGCTGGTCCGCTTGTTGATGCGGTACGCGCGGCCCTGTGCACGGGGCTGGAACCGCTTCATGGTGGGCCCTTCGTCAACGAATGCTTCGCTGATGAAGAGGTCACCCTCATCGAAGGCCACACCGTCACGGTCCGCGAGGACACGTGCGTTGGCCATGGCCGACTGAACTACCTTGAATACCGGCTCCGAAGCTGCCTGGGGGGCAAACTTCAGAATTGCCAGAGCCTCATTCGCTTGCTTGCCACGAACAAGGTTGACGACGCGCCGGGCCTTCATAGGCGTTACGCGGATATGACGCGCAATTGCCTTGGCTTCCATTGCTTTCCTTCTCTCGTCTTCTGCCGAAAGAGCAGCGCCTAGCGGCGCTTGCCCTTGCGGTCGTCCTTCACATGGCCGCGGAATGTCCGCGTCAGAGCGAATTCGCCGAGCTTGTGCCCGACCATCGACTCGGTGACAAACACCGGAATGTGCTTACGTCCGTCGTGTACGGCGATCGTGTGCCCGAGCATGTCGGGGATGATCATCGAACGACGGGACCACGTCTTGATGACGTTCTTGGTGCCCTTTTCGTTTTCGGCCGCTACCTTAAGGAACAGGTGCTGGTCGACGAAGGGGCCTTTCTTCAGGCTGCGTGGCATGTTTCCAGGCTCCTATCGCTTGTTCTTGCCGGAACGACGGCGACGCACAATGAGGTTGTCGCTCTCTTTATTGGGGCGGCGTGTGCGGCCTTCGCGCTTACCGTTCGGGTTGACCGGGTGGCGTCCACCGGAGGTCTTACCTTCACCACCACCGTGCGGGTGGTCGACCGGGTTCATGGCGACACCGCGGACGGTCGGGCGTACGCCCTTCCAGCGCATACGGCCGGCCTTACCCCAGTTGATGTTGGACTGCTCGGCGTTGCCGACCTCGCCGACCGTTGCGCGGCAACGGGCGTCGACGTTACGGATTTCGCCGGAAGGCAGACGCAGCTGGGCGAAGCGGCCTTCCTTGGCAACAAGCTGAACCGATGCACCGGCGGAGCGGGCCATCTTGGCACCGCCGCCCGGACGCAGTTCAACTGCGTGGATGGTGGTACCCACGGGGATGTTGCGCAGGGGCAGGTTGTTGCCGGGCTTGATATCAGCGCCGGCGCCGGCCTCTACGTGGTCGCCCTGCTTGAGCTTGTTCGGAGCAATGATGTAACGCTTGGTGCCATCAACGTAGTGCAGCAGTGCAATGCGGGCGGTACGGTTCGGATCGTATTCGATCTCGGCAACGCGAGCGTCGACGCCGTCCTTGTCGTGGCGGCGGAAGTCGATCAGACGGTACTGACGCTTGTGCCCACCACCCTTGTGCCTGGTCGTGATCTTACCGGTGTTGTTACGGCCGCCCTTTTTGGGCAGCGGGCGTACCAACGACTTTTCCGGCGTCGACCGCGTGATTTCGGTGAAGTCGGCTACGCTCGAGCCGCGACGGCCCGGTGTAGTCGGCTTGTATTTACGGATTCCCATTATTTATTCCTCGTTAAAGTGGTCTCCGCCCTAGCTGAGCGGACCGCCGAAGATGTCGATTGTGCCGTCCTTCAGGGTGACAATGGCGCGCTTGGTGTTCTTGCGCTGTCCCCATCCGAACTTGGTCCGCTTGCGCTTACCGGCACGGTTGATGGTGTTGATCGAGTCGACCTTGACGGAGAAGATTTTCTCCACGGCCAGCTTGATCTCGGTCTTGTTGGAGCGGGGGTCGACCAGGAAGGTGTACTTACCTTCGTCGATCAGGCCGTAGCTCTTTTCCGAAACGACGGGTGCAAGCACTACGTCGCGAGGGTCCTTAGCGGTGGTCGCGCTCATTTGGCGTCCTCCTTGACAGTGTTCTTGCCGACGAACTCGTCGTAGGCAGCCTTGGTGAAGACCACGTCGTCGGCAACCAGCACGTCATACGTGTTCAGCTGATCTACATAGATCACGTGAACATCGGTGAGGTTGCGCACGGACAGTGCAGCAACGTCGTTGGCGCGCTCGATAACAACGAGCATGTTCTTGCGTTCGGTCAGCGAACGCAGGGACTCACGAGCAGCCTTGGTGGACGGCGTTTCGCCGGCTACCAGGGTTTCCAGCACGTGGATGCGGCCGTTGCGTGCCCGGTCCGAGAGTGCACCGCGGAGTGCGGCGGCAATCATCTTCTTGGGGGTGCGCTGGCTGTAGTCGCGGGGCGTCGGTCCGTGAACCACGCCACCACCGGTCATGTGAGGAGCACGGATGGAACCCTGACGGGCGCGGCCGGTACCCTTCTGCTTGAACGGCTTGCGGCCTGCACCGGAGACCTCTGCGCGGGTCTTCGTCTTGTGCGTACCCTGGCGGGCAGCTGCAAGCTGAGCAACTACAACCTGGTGCAGAAGCGGAACGTTCGTCTGAACGTCGAAGAGTGCTGCGGGGAATTCAACAGTGGTTTCGTTAGCCATGAGACTAAGCTCCCTTCACGGCGGTGCGTACGAGGACGACCTGGCCGCGGGCGCCGGGAATGGCACCCTTGATCAGCAGGAGCGACTTCTCGGCGTCCACACCGTGAACCGTGAGGTTCATCGTGGTGTGGCGGACGGCGCCCATGCGGCCTGCCATCCGAACGCCCTTGAAGACGCGGCCCGGGGTGGATGCGCCACCGATGGAACCGGGCTTACGGTGGTTCTTGTGTGCACCGTGGGAGGCACCGACGCCGTGGAAGCCGTGACGCTTCATAACACCGGCGAAGCCCTTGCCCTTGGAGGTTCCGGTGACGTCGACCTTCTGGCCGGCTTCGAAAATCTCAACAGAGAGTTCCTGGCCCAGCTCGTAGGTGTCGGCGTCTGCGGTGCGCAGTTCAACAACGTGGCGGCGAGGCGTGACGCCTGCCTTTTCAAAGTGGCCGGCCAGCGGCTTGGTCACCTTGCGCGGGTCGATCTGGCCGTAGCCGATCTGAACGGCGGTGTAGCCGTCCTTGTCCGCGTTGCGCAGCTGCGTAACAACGTTTGAGTCAGCCTGGACAACGGTCACCGGGATGAGCTTGTTGTTCTCGTCCCAGACCTGAGTCATGCCCAGCTTGGTACCCAGAAGGCCCTTGACCTGGCGTGTAAGTGAAGTAGACATATGTATCTGCTCCCCCCCTACAGCTTGATTTCGATGTTCACGTCTGCAGGCAGGTCAAGACGCATCAGCGAGTCAACGGCCTTAGGCGTGGGGTCAATGATGTCGATCAGACGCTTGTGCGTGCGCATTTCAAAGTGCTCGCGGCTGTCCTTGTACTTGTGCGGCGAACGGATAACGCAGTACACGTTCTTTTCCGTGGGCAGCGGCACGGGGCCTACTACCGTTGCGCCTGCACGCGTGACCGTCTCAACGATCTTCCGTGCTGATACGTCGATGACCTCGTGGTCATACGACTTCAGCCGGATGCGGATTTTTTGTCCCGCCATGGCGTCGTGCCTCTTTCTTCGAGTATTGCTCTCTGTACAGTTTTTGTACCTAGCTGCCTTTACGGCCTGGCACTCCTCCAACAGACTGAATCCGGATAAATCCGGGTTCCTCACCCTGCCGAGGCTCCGACCCCCGCGCTCGGGCGTGTCGCGGATGTTGCATCTGCGACGCCCTGGCAAGAATGGGGGTGGGTTATATATGGGCTTTTCCCCTAAAGGATCCGCCCCTGCATCAGGCATTATCCTGACCGGGACGCAATCTCATCACACGCTTGGGGCCGATCCATTCGGACCGGACGGCGCATGCGGGCACAAAAGCGCTTGAACAACTTCTCTAGTCTGCCAGAACAGCGCAGAATCCGCCAATCGGCGTTCTGCTGCCAAGCAGATCAGCCGCGATGGTCCGCGGCGTATAACAAGTCAACGTTCCCCAGTTTAGCGCAGGCCGGGGCCCACGGAAAACCAGGCTCAGGGCCTGCGGTTGGAACGGCGGATGCGCTTGCCCCGGTCGAGTTCACGGCGGAAGGTCCGCCGACCCCACACGACGGCGCCTGCGACAGCCACAACAACGGCAAGGATGATCAGTAGTTCCATTTCTCGATCCTAAACCAGACGCGGGTCAGCCTCTAGGATGCGGGTTCTCCTGCTGAGTCCGAACGCACCCGGTTCAGCCTCCAGACAGCCAGGGCAATGAGGGCTGCGGCCAGGAGCGCAAGCAGCAGGAACGTGTAGCCGCGCAGATACCAGAGCACAGCAAGGGCAACTCCGGCGGCGCCCCAAACCGTGAACAGCCGCCGGCTGGCGAGGACGCCGAACGCCAGCAGGCCAGTATGCGCCACCAGTGCCCACACCTGCTCGCCGGCGTTCCCGCTGACTACCGTGGTCAAACCGGTAGCGGACAGCAGCGCCGCGGAGGCTGACAGGACAACTGCTCCCCGCGCGCTGCGGCGGCGGTAGAACTCGTAGACGGCAAGCGCTGCCAGAAACACCACCCAGAATTGCAGTGCCCAGAACCAGCCGGTGTCTTCAACGAAGAACCAGATGATGCGCTGCAGTGCCAGTGCACCCACGAGGGCACCGGCTTCCCCCGCATCCTCCCGCCGCTCGGCCGGTACTTCCAGGACTGCTGCCGCCAGAGCGCAGATCAGGACCACGGAACCGTAAAGCGCTGAGGCGTTGTCCGTGGACATGGCCGCGACTCCTGCGCCCGCGGCGATGAGAGACGCGCTGGAGCCTAAAATGCGTTGCCGCAGCACGGCGTCGGGATTCTGTGGAAGGACGGAGCACACAGTCCGTACCGCGTACAGCACCACGGCAGCTGAAAAACCCGGCCACAACTGCGCGGAGCCGGGCAGGAATGCGATCTCCAGAATGTCACGGATGATCCATCCGTAAAGCAGGAACGAAGCAGCCAGGACTCCCGCCGATGCTGCAGCAGCGAGCCACGGAAGCTTACGGGTGAAAGAAACACCGAGAAACCCTGCGGCCAGAAGCAACAGGGCCAATCCGTCAAACAACGCCTGTCTTTCCCAGACGGCCAGTGCCAGCACCAGAACGGGATAGCCGCCGGCGGCAACAAGAAAGGGGTTGCGGACGTTTCGCCCGGCCTCTTTCCGGCACTCGCCGAAGAGCGCTGCTGCCCCAAGCACCAGGAGGGCCACGCAGGCAGCGTCCACGGAGATGGGCGACTCGGCGGCTCCGGTCCCCTTGCCCAGGACTCCTCCGCTGCTGAACTGGATGACAGGTGCCAGCACAACGGGAAGCAGTCCCAGGGCATAGACGCCGGCATACAGGGCGTTGCCGTTCCGGTCCTTTCGGAAAGCCGCCAGGGACACGCTCAGGAGCAGCACCAAGCAGAGTGCCACAACATGGCGCTGAGTCCCGCTGCCTGCAATTTGGAAGTAGACCAGGGGCAGCAAAGCCAGCACCGCGATGCTCCCCCACTGAGCAACCGGTACCAGCTGCCCCAGTCCCACACTGCCG
>NZ_PJIJ01000001.1:0-941779 GCF_002929255.1 Arthrobacter sp. ZGTC212 | reverse complement strand
CCAGGGGCAGCAAAGCCAGCACCGCGATGCTCCCCCACTGAGCAACCGGTACCAGCTGCCCCAGTCCCACACTGCCGAACCGGTCCTGCAACACCGTCCGCACCACCTGCTGAACGGCCACCGAAACAGCCACCGCAACAAACACCCCGTGCACGCTCAACTCAAGGTCCGCAACAACCAGCGCCGCCAACACCGTCAGCATCACCTGGGCTGCCAGCACGTACCGGCCCCGCACTTCCGCCCGCGCCCACCGCACGGCCATGAACCCGCAGTAAACCAAAGCCGCACCAGCAAGCAACTCATACCCGCGCAGCCCCAGCACCCCGGCACCAACCAGCGCAGCCGCAGCAAACCCGCCAGGGCCCACCCACTCCAACCAGGAACTCGCGGCGAAGAACCGCCGCAGCACCACCGACGTCAGCACATTCACGGCCAGCGCACCGAACACCACGCACACCGTGAGCACAGTCCCCGGATCCTCCACGAACCGCAGCCACACCGTCAGCACCGGCACCAGCCCGGCCGCGCCGCCCAGCACGGCATCCGCAAACCGAACCGGACGGCCGGAAACCATTCGTGCCGTTGCCGCTGCCTGCATAAAGAGAGTCATCCCGATGGCAATTCCCAGCAGCAGCACGTACGTGGACTTTTGGACCGGAACAGCAATGAGGAAGTAGGCCAGGGGCAGCAAAGCCAGCACCGCGATGCTCCCCCACTGAGCAACCGGTACCAGCTGCCCCAGTCCCACACTGCCGAACCGGTCCTGCAACACCGTCCGCACCACCTGCTGAACGGCCACCGAAACAGCCACCGCAACAAACACCCCGTGCACGCTCAACTCAAGGTCCGCAACAACCAGCGCCGCCAACACCGTCAGCATCACCTGGGCTGCCAGCACGTACCGGCCCCGCACTTCCGCCCGCGCCCACCGCACGGCCATGAACCCGCAGTAAACCAAAGCCGCACCAGCAAGCAACTCATACCCGCGCAGCCCCAGCACCCCGGCACCAACCAGCGCAGCCGCAGCAAACCCGCCAGGGCCCACCCACTCCAACCAGGAACTCGCGGCGAAGAACCGCCGCAGCACCACCGACGTCAGCACATTCACGGCCAGCGCACCGAACACCACGCACACCGTGAGCACAGTCCCCGGATCCTCCACGAACCGCAGCCACACCGTCAGCACCGGCACCAGCCCGGCCGCGCCGCCCAGCACGGCATCCGCAAACCGAACCGGACGGCCGGCGCCCAGCAGGTAAACGGACACCACCTGGTTCAGCAGTACGGCGGCAATAGACAGGGTCAGGGGCCAAGCCCACACAGTCTGCCCATCCAGACTGGCACTTTCCATTCCCGCCACGGACAGGACAGGCACCAGGCCGGTAGCGGCGCACCGCGCGCCGACGATAAAGTCCTGGCGCTGCACGCCGGCCGAGGAGACAGCGCGCAGGACCAGGAAGGCCACTACCAACACGCCCAGCAGGACGGCCGTCCACAGGGATCCGTCCCAAGGGTCAAAGAGCCGGGGAATAAAGCCGGGCAGTGCCGCCGCTGCAACCGTTGCGGCGGGAACAAAAGGAACCTTCCAAGCTGCAACCATGAACGCGATCAGTACCAGCACGGACGTGGCGGTGAACGTGGCCAAGCTCCCGCTGCCGCCTTCGAAGGATGCTGCGATTCCTGCAGCAACTGCGGCAGCGGCTTGTAGGCACAGCAGGAGAACCAGATCGACGCCGAAGAATCGTTTTCCGCCAACGGCAACATAGTGACGGCGCCACGCCGCCAGTCCCGCCGTTTGGAGCGCCAGGAGCAGGGAAAGGACAAGGAGCGCGGTTCCAAGATCATCGCCAACCTCGTAGGACAGCACTGTCAGTCCTGCCGTGGCCGAGATCCGGAAACCGTAGCTGTTGATCAGGCGTTCCCGCCGCGGGCTCTGCAGGAACAGAACGGCGTAGTAACAGGCGAACGACAGGAACAGGATGGAGAACTGCCATCCTCCCAGCTCTGCGGCTGTTAGGACCGCCACGGCTGCCGTGGCGGGAACCAGGAAGCGGTGGGAGCGGACAAAGGCGTCCAGCTACAGGTTGTTCAGCCACGCCGGACGGCGCATGGCCACCAGGGAGATCGCCGTCGCCAACAGGACAGTGAAGAGAAAGTACCAGACAATTCCGGAGCGCAGGGCGGCGCCTGAGGCCAGCGCTGTCGAGAGCAGGAAGGTTATGGATAGATAGGCAACAACCCTGCTGTCCAGCTTTGCAGCTGCATAGCCAAACGCCATGGTTCCGACAAGCGAGGTGGCCAGCCAGGCCAGGGGCGCATCGCGGAGCACAAAGTTGTTCAAAGCCAGGCCCACCACAGGGATGAGAGCCAAACCGGTTCCGGTAAAGGCCACCCCGGCTGGCCGCAGCCGCCGGCTTCGCGCATGCACAGCCAGCCCGCCGGCGTAAAACATGCCGGAAACAATGCTCACGCCCGCAAACCGTGCGGTCTGCGATATTGCCAAGCCGATGAAGAGTGAGGCGGCGGCAACCAGCAGGAGGCAGGCAGCGTACAGGGTGATGTTGATGTTGCGCAGGTCCCTGCGGTGTTTGCGGGCTTCCTCTTCCGCCTTCAGAGCCGCAAGTTGCTTGGGACCGGGAGTCACGGCCGTAGGAGGCGCAGGCCGGGCGGGAGTGGACAGGGACGGAACCGGTCCGGCCCGGAGTGCCTCGGGCGGCGGACCGTCCAGGCGGGGAGTTTCCGGCGGTTTGGCAGTCTCGGGTGGTTTGGCAGTCTCCGATGGCCTGGCAGTCTCGGGTGGCCTGGGAATTTCCAGGACGGGCTGCCGCAGGGCAGTATCGCTGTCGGCCCCGTGCGCCGCAGAAGCGATGGTGTAGCCGGCCCGGTAACCTTCGTTGAAAGCCTTGCTGAGAGCCTCTGACGCCACGGGCGCCGTCTGTGCCTGTGCCTGTGCCTGTGCCTGTGCCTGCACAGCAGGTTCCGAAGCCTGCGAGCCGTGGCCGCGGCAGAACCAGCCTATGGCGAAGCCGATGCCCATGAGCACCAGGACCGCCCCAACTACTATCTCCATTGCCCGTCAACCCCCATTAAGCGATGCAAATCTGCTTCACATCATAGAGGCGTTGTCTTTGGCTTCAGGACAGAGTGCACGGATGGGGATAACTCCCCTGCCTGCCGGCCCACCCCGGTTAAAGCAAGATGTCCCCGCTGCGTGAGCAGCGGGGACATCTTTTCAGTTCGTATCCTTACCCGGAGGCAGGATCCTCACCGTGGATTCAGCAAGTAAGGAAATTACTTGATGATCTTGGTGACACGGCCTGAACCAACGGTGCGGCCGCCTTCGCGGATAGCGAAGCCGAGGCCTTCTTCCATGGCGATGGGCTGGATGAGCTCAACGGTCATCTCAGTGTTGTCGCCGGGCATAACCATTTCCGTGCCCTCGGGCAGGGTGATAACGCCGGTTACGTCCGTGGTGCGGAAGTAGAACTGCGGGCGGTAGTTCGAGTAGAACGGGTTGTGGCGTCCGCCTTCATCCTTGGACAGGATGTAGACGTTGGCCTCGAAGTCGGTGTGCGGGGTGATGGAACCCGGCTTCACGACAACCTGGCCGCGCTCTACGTCTTCGCGCTTGATGCCGCGGAGCAGGAGACCACAGTTCTCGCCTGCCCATGCTTCGTCAAGCTGCTTGTGGAACATCTCGATACCGGTAACCGTGGTCTTCTGGACCGGACGGATGCCGACGATCTCGACCTCGGAGTTGATGGCAAGGGTACCGCGCTCGGCGCGGCCCGTGACAACGGTTCCACGACCGGTAATCGTGAAGACGTCCTCGATCGGCATCAGGAACGGCTTGTCCTTGTCGCGGATCGGGTCCGGCACGTTGTTGTCAACGGCTTCCATGAGCTCTTCGACGGAAGCAACCCACTTCGGGTCGCCTTCCAGAGCCTTGAGGCCGGAGACGCGAACGACGGGAGCGTTGTCGCCGTCGAATTCCTGGGAGCTCAGCAGTTCGCGAACTTCCATTTCAACGAGGTCCAGCAGTTCCTCATCGTCGACCATGTCGGACTTGTTCAGTGCGACCAGCAGGTAGGGAACGCCAACCTGGCGGGCCAGCAGAACGTGCTCGCGGGTCTGGGCCATCGGACCGTCGGTAGCGGCAACCACGAGGATTGCGCCGTCCATCTGAGCTGCACCAGTGATCATGTTCTTGATGTAGTCAGCGTGACCGGGGGCGTCTACGTGTGCGTAGTGGCGCTTCTCGGTCTGGTACTCGATGTGCGAGATGTTGATGGTGATACCGCGCTGGCGCTCTTCAGGTGCAGAGTCGATAGCAGCGAAATCGCGCTTTTCATTCAGATCAGGGTACTTGTCAGCAAGCACCTTCGAAATGGCAGCGGTCAACGTCGTCTTTCCATGGTCAACGTGACCAATGGTGCCGATGTTGACGTGCGGCTTAGTCCGCTCGAACTTTGCCTTCGCCACGGGTTCCTCCTAGAAAGGTTGAAGACTCAATCTCCAACAGCGCTTCTCGCTGCTGAAACTGATGTAAGTCTACTGGGGGCTGTTTATTTGATGAAATTGCCGTATATCCGCAGCAGCCTGGCGAGGCCGCTCAGTCTGGCTATGCAGCGGGCTTCCGGCCTGGGCCTTGGCCCGCTGCACACAGCTGGTGTTCCGAAGTTGCCCCCGGAACACCAACCAGGGTTTTATTCGCCGCGCGTCTTCTGGATGATCTCGTCGGCTACTGCCTTCGGGACCTCCGCGTAGCTGTTGAACGACATGGAGTACACGGCGCGTCCCTGCGTCTTTGAACGCAGGTCGCCGATGTAGCCGAACATGCCGGACAGCGGTACGTGAGCACGGATGACCTTTACGCCTGCGGCGTCTTCCATGGACTGCATCTGGCCGCGGCGGGAGTTGATGTCACCGATAACTTCACCCATGTATTCCTCAGGGGTGCGGACTTCAACATCCATCAGCGGTTCGAGCAGTACAGGGTTCGCCAGGCGGGCGGCTTCCTTGAAAGCCTGTCGTCCGGCGATCTTGAACGCCATTTCCGAGGAGTCAACGTCGTGGTAGGCGCCGTCAAGCAGGCTTGCCTTGACACCGACCACGGGGTAACCGGCGAGCACACCTTCGGTGAGCGCGCTCTGGATACCCTGGTCAACGCTGGGGATGTATTCGCGGGGAATACGGCCACCGGTGACCTTATTGTCGAACTCGTAGAACACGCCTTCCGACGTGTCCATCGGCTCGATCGCGATCTGGACCTTTGCGAACTGGCCCGAACCACCGGTCTGCTTCTTGTGCGTGTAGTCATGCTTGGCCACAGCGCGCTTGATGGTTTCGCGGTAGGCAACCTGGGGCTTGCCCACGTTTGCCTCGACGCGGAATTCGCGGCGCATGCGGTCAACCAGGATGTCCAGGTGCAGCTCGCCCATACCGGCGATGATCGTCTGGTTGGTGTCTTCGTCGAGGGAGACCTGGAAGGTCGGATCCTCTTCGGAGAGCTTCTGGATGGCCGTGGAGAGCTTCTCCTGGTCACCCTTGGTCTTCGGCTCGATGGCCACGGAAATCACGGGCTCCGGGAAGCTCATGGATTCCAGCACGATCGGGTTCTGAAGGTCGCACAGGGTGTCACCCGTGGTGGTGTCCTTCAGGCCAATCGCAGCGTAGATGTGACCGGTGGTGATCTCTTCGACCGGGTTTTCCTTGTTGGCGTGCATCTGGAAGAGCTTTCCGATGCGCTCCTTCTTCTGCTTGGTCGCATTCATGACCTGGGCGCCGGAAGCAGCGTGACCGGAGTACACGCGGATGTACGTCAGGCGGCCGAAGAACGGGTGCGTGACAACCTTGAACGCCAGGGCCGAGAACGGAGCGTTGGCATCAGCGGCGCGTTCGAGGATGACCTCTTCGTCGCGGATGTCGTGGCCCTTGATGTTCGGGACGTCCAGCGGGTTCGGCAGGTAGGCGACGACGGCGTCAAGCATCGGCTGTACGCCGCGGTTCTTGAACGCGGAACCGCACAGCACCGGGTAAACCAGCGAGTTGATGGTCAGGTGGCGGATGCCGACCTTGATTTCCTCGGTGGTGAATTCTTCACCTTCGAGGTACTTGTTCATCAGTTCGTCGCTGGCTTCGGCAACGGTCTCGATGAGCGCGGCGCGGTACTCTTCAGCCTTTTCGGCCAGATCGGCCGGGATGGGCTCGACCTCGTACTTGGCACCCATGGTGACGTCACCCTTGGAGTCGCCGCGCCACGTCAGTGCACGCATCTCGACCAGGTCAACGACGCCTTCAAACTCGCTCTCGGCACCGATGGGCAGCTGGATAACCAGCGGCTTCGCGCCGAGGCGGTTGATGATCGTGTCCACAGTGAAGTAGAAGTCAGCGCCGAGCTTGTCCATCTTGTTGACGAAGCAGATGCGCGGAACGTTGTACTTGTCAGCCTGGCGCCAAACAGTCTCGGACTGCGGCTCCACGCCTTCCTTGCCGTCGAAAACGGCTACAGCGCCGTCGAGCACGCGCAGGGACCGCTCAACCTCGACCGTGAAGTCAACGTGACCCGGGGTGTCGATGATGTTGATCTGGTTGTTGTCCCAGTAGCACGTGGTAGCTGCGGAGGTAATGGTGATACCCCGCTCCTGCTCCTGTGCCATCCAGTCCATGGTGGACGCACCGTCGTGGGTCTCACCAATCTTGTGGTTGACACCGGTGTAGAACAGGATGCGCTCGGTGGTGGTGGTCTTGCCGGCATCAATGTGGGCCATGATGCCGATGTTGCGGACCTTGTTCAGGTCGGTAAGCACGTCAAGTGCCACGGTTTCTCCCTTAGTTGGTTTTTGCCGGTTCGACTGCGTTTATCTGCTTCGGGCCCCGCACCCCGCCGTAAGCGGAATGCAGGGCCTTGAAGGAGTGGCCGCCGTCGGCCTGGCTTATTACCAGCGGTAGTGTGCGAAGGCCTTGTTGGATTCAGCCATCTTGTGGGTGTCTTCGCGGCGCTTGACTGCTGCACCAAGACCGTTGGAAGCATCCAGGATCTCGTTGCGCAGACGCTCGGTCATGGTCTTTTCGCGGCGGGCCTTGGAGTAGCCAACCAGCCAGCGCAGGGCCAGTGCAGTTGCACGGCCCGGCTTGACCTCAACCGGAACCTGGTAGGTGGCGCCGCCGACGCGGCGGGACTTGACCTCAAGGCTGGGCTTGATGTTGTCCATGGCCTTCTTCAGGGCTGCAACGGGGTCTCCCCCGGTCTTCTCCTGAGCGCCTGCGAGTGCACCGTAAACAATGCGCTCAGCGGTGGACTTCTTGCCGTCGACGAGAACCTTGTTGATCAGCTGAGTGACCAGCGGGGAGCCGTAGACGGGATCCAGTACGAGCGGCCGCTTGGGGGCCGGACCCTTGCGGGGCATATTACTTCTTCTCCATCTTCGCGCCGTAACGGCTGCGAGCCTGCTTGCGGTTCTTGACACCCTGGGTGTCGAGTGCGCCGCGAACGATCTTGTAACGAACACCGGGCAGGTCCTTCACACGACCACCGCGAACGAGGACGATGGAGTGTTCCTGCAGGTTGTGACCAACACCGGGGATGTAGGCGGTCACTTCAATGCCACCGTTCAGGCGCACGCGGGCAACCTTACGCAGTGCAGAGTTCGGCTTCTTCGGGGTGGTGGTGTAAACGCGGGTGCAGACACCACGGCGCATCGGGCTGCCCTGGAGGGCAGGAGCCTTGGTCTTGGAGACCTTGGGTGACCGGCCCTTGCGGACCAGCTGCTGAATCGTAGGCACTTTCGTGTTCTCCGTTTTTTCTCGAGATAAGTTCTCTTGGTTGCTCCGCCCCGCTGTCAGCTGTTGGAACAGCCGAGGCGACGCGCTTTAAGTCGTCGTTTCCGCAATGCCCCGAGAAGCTCCGATAGTCTCGCCGAAAGCGACCGTAGGCGTGCAAAAGTGTGGCATTCGTTGCACAGGAACCCTGCAACCCGGAAACAGGCCCGCTACGATAAGCGTCCTTCATCCACTGCCACACAAACAATTGATTATTAGTCTAACAGACTTAAGCTTCCCCGCCTGACGATGCGGCAAGAATCACATCCTGAGGCTAGCTCCCGGCAACCAGCGCGGCGGTAATCTTCGCCGCAGTCTGCTGCAGGTGCGGCAAGACCTCCGCAACAGCTTCCTCCAGAGTACTCCCGCCTGTCCCCAACGATGCCTGCATGGAGGTATTGATGGCTGCAATCACATCCCCGCCCGGCCCTCGGACCGGGACGGCAACGGAGCGCAGCCCCGCTTCGAGCTCCTGGTCCACGACGGCCCAGCCGGCTTCCCTCACCCTGGTTATCTCTTCCCGGAGGTCCGTGACGGAGGTGAGGGTCCGTTCCGTCAGCGGCTGGGGCTGGACCTGAGCCAGGTACTGCTCCAGCTCCCCGTCCGGCAGGCCGGCCAGCAGGACCCGCCCCATGGAGGTGGCATAGGCGGGGAACCGGGTACCGACGGCGATGCCAACGCGCATCAGCCTCCGGGTATGGATTCGGGCGACGTAGACAATGTCCTGGCCATCAAGGATGGACGCGGACGTGGACTCCGAGATGGTGCGGGAGAGGTCTTCCAGCAGGGGCTGCGCCAACTGCGGCAGGGTCTGGCCCGAGAGGTAGGAATATCCCAGGCCCAGCACCTGGGCGGTCAGCTCAAAATTGCGGCCGTCAGTGCGCATGTACCCCAAATCCACGAGGGTCAGCAGGAACCGCCGGGCGGTGGCACGGGTCAGCCCGGTCCGGCGGGAAACCTCGCTCAGGGTCATGCTGACGTGGTCTGCATCGAAGGACCGGATCACGCTTAGGCCGCGCGCCAGCGACTGGACGTGCTGGCCGCTTGCGGCGGAGGTCTCGCTCATTTCTCCCTCGTGGATAACGGTGCCGGCCTTAGGTGCCGGCCGGATCGCGGATCAGCGGAACATCCATCACGGCGGCAAGCTCCTCGAAGCTGATGCCGTGGGTTTCCCGCACGTGCACGCCGTCCTCCTTCAGCAGGAAGACCGCTTCATTAGTGTAGACGCGGGTCACGCAGCCCACTCCCGTCAGGGGGTAGGTGCACTGGCGGACGAGTTTGCTCAGGCCTTCCCGGGTGAACAGGGACATCATGACGTAGACATCCTTGGCTCCGGTTGCCAGGTCCATGGCTCCGCCCACGGCTGGAATGGCGTCGGCGGCGCCGGTGTGCCAGTTGGCCAGGTCTCCTGAAGCTGAAACCTGGAAAGCGCCAAGCACGCAGACGTCCAGGTGACCGCCGCGCATGATGGCGAAGGAATCGGCGTGATGGAAGTACGCCGCTCCCGGCAGCTCGGTGACCGGGATCTTTCCGGCGTTGATCAGGTCGCCGTCGATCTGGCTGCCCTGCGCTTGGGGCCCCATTCCCAGCATTCCGTTTTCGGTGTGCAGGGTAATCTTCTGCTCCGGCACCAGGTAGTTCGACACCAGGGTGGGCTGGCCGATCCCGAGGTTGACGTAGGAACCGGGTGCGATGTCCCGCGCCACCAGTTCCGCTAGCTGGAACTTGTCCAGGCGGTCCCCGGTTTCCGTCCCGCCTGCTGTGCCTTCTGCTCTCGTGCCTTCAGTTGAAATGTTCATGCTGCTGCCGGCTCCTTTTCCTCTGCCACGCGCACCAGCGTGTTCACGTAAATACCCGGTGTGACGACGTGCTCCGGATCCAGGTCCCCCGGGTCCACGACGTCGCGGACCTGGACAATGGCGTTCGTCGCCGCTGCGGCCATGATGGGACCGAAGTTCCGGGCGGTCTTGCGGTAGACGAGGTTCCCTGCCCGGTCGGCACGCAGTGCCTTGACCAGCGCAAAGTCCGCCGAGAGCGGGGATTCGAAAACGTAGCCCCGGCCGTCGATGATCCGGGTCTCCTTGCCCTCAGCGAGCATCGTTCCGTACCCGGTGGGCGTGAAGAAGCCGCCGATGCCCGCCCCGGCGGCCCGGATCCGCTCGGCAAGGTTGCCCTGCGGCACCAGCTCGAGTTCGATCTCCCCGGCCCGGAACTTCGCGTCGAAAATCTGGGAGTCGGACTGCCGCGGGAAAGAGCAGATGATTTTCTTCACCCTGCCGGCACCAATGAGCGCTGCCAGGCCGTGTTCACCGTTGCCGGCGTTGTTATTCACCACTGTCAGGTCCGAGGCTCCCTGCCGGAGCAGCGCCTCGATCAGTTCCACGGGCTGTCCGGCCTTGCCGAAGCCGCCGATCATGACGGTTGCCCCGTCGGTGATGGACGCAACAGCTTCGTCGACGTCCTGCACGATGTTGAGCACAGTTTCCCCTAGTTCGCGGTGGTTGTTGAGTTTTCGAGCACTACGGCCAGTCCCTGGCCGACGCCGATGCAGATCGCCGCGACGCCCCACTGCTCGCCGGAGGCTTGGAGCCGGCGAGCCAGCGTTCCCAGGATGCGGGTGCCTGAGGCACCAAGCGGGTGTCCGATGGCCACCGCACCTCCCCACGCATTGACGATGTCCGGGTCGATGTCCCAGGCATCGAGGCATGCCAGGGACTGGGCGGCGAAGGCTTCATTGAGCTCGACGGCGCCCACGTCACCCCAGCTGATCCCGGCACGCTTAAGGGCGAGATTAGCGGCTTCGACCGGCGCGTAGCCGAAGTACTGCGGTTCGTTTGCGGCGGCGCCGCGCCCGGCAATGCGGGCCAGCGGGGGCAGCCCGAGAAGACGCTCGGCTGCCTCGCTTCCCAGCCAGGCGGCCGAGGCACCGTCATTCAGCGGCGAGGCGTTGCCGGCGGTCACAGTGCCGCCCGAGGCGTCGTCTCCGGCGGGGCGGAACACGGTGGCGAGGGTGGACAGTTTCTCCACCGTCGAACCGGCACGGATGGATTCATCCCGGTCCAGGGCAACACCGTCGACGGCGACGGTCAGGTTGGCGTAGTTGCCTTCGTCCCAGGCCTTGGCGGCCAGCACATGGGACTTTGCCGCAAACTCGTCCTGGCGGTCCCGGGTGATGTTGTACTTTTCGCGCAGCTGCTCGGTCGCTTCGCCCAGCGACACGGTCCATTCCGCGGGCATGGCGGGGTTCACGAGCCGCCAGCCCAGCGTGGTGGAGGCAAGCGTCTGGTTCCCTGCGGGATAGGCCTTCTCGTTTTTCGGGAGTACCCAGGGCGCACGGCTCATGGACTCCACGCCGCCGACGAGCATTAGGTCAGCTTCCCCGGTGTTGATCTGCCGGGACGCGATGATCGCGGCATCAAGGGAAGAGCCGCAGAGCCGGTTCACGGTGGTTCCCGGGACCGACGTGGGCAGGGAAGCCAGCAGTGACGACATCCTGGCGACGTTGCGGTTCTCCTCGCCTGCGCCGTTGGCGTTGCCGAAGACCACTTCGTCCACGGCCGCGGGATCCAGGTCAGGTGCGCGGTCCACTGCCGCACGGATGACCCGTGCTCCCAGGTCATCCGGCCGCACTCCGGCCAGCGCACCGCCGAACTTGCCGAACGGCGTGCGGACTGCGTCGTAGATGTACGCCTGATTCATCGCTTCTCCAGCCCGTCGAGTTCTGCGAAAACCTGTTGCGCCGTCTTGAATGCCGAATTGGCAGCCGGAACGCCGCAGTAGATGGCCGACTGCAGAATGATTTCCTTGATTTCGGCCCGGGTCAGCCCGTTGGTCAGCGCTGAGCGGACGTGCATGGCGAACTCCTCCGTGTGCCCGTGGGCAATCAGTGCGGTGAGCGTGATCGCGCTGCGCATGGTCCGGGGCAGTCCGGGCCGGGTCCAGATGCTCCCCCACGCATACTTGGTGATGAGCTCCTGGAAGTCCTCGGTGAATTCGTCCTTGGCGGCGTTCGCGCGGTCCACGTGGGCAGCACCGAGCACCTCGCGGCGGACGGCCATCCCCTCGTCGTAGACGTCCTGCTGGGTCTTGTCTGCATCCTCAATCATGGAACCTACAGTCCTTCCTGATATGCGGCACCAAAGAAGTTGCGCAGCAGGTGAGCGGTTTCTTCCGGCTTTTCGGCCGGAAGCAGATGGGCGGCGCCGCCGACGGCGGCACTGGTGCCGTTGGGCGTGCGCTCGGCAACGTACTCGGCGAACGACGGCGGGGTGACCGCGTCCTGCTCGCCCGCCAGCGCAAGCAGGGGAAGGGTGATGTCGCCGAGCCTGCCGCGGACGTCGAATTCGGCCAGAGCCTCACAGCAAAACGCATAAGAGAACCGGTCTGCGTCCTGGAGGGAATGCAAAAGGGCAGCGGAGGCGGCCGGTTCACGGTCGATAAAGCCGGGGGCAAACCAGCGCTCAGCGGAGCCGGCCAGGACTGCGGGAGTGCCCTGGTTCCGGACCGTATCGGCGCGCTCTGCCCAGCCTTCGGCGTCGCCGATTTTTGCGCCGGAGCACAGAATCGCCAGTCCCTCGAATTCCTGGGAATGGTCCAGCCCCAGCTGCAGTCCCACGGCCCCGCCCAGGGACACTCCGGCGTAGTACACGCTCTGCTGCGCTGTGATGTCGCCGCCGGCACGTGCTGCGGCAACCAGGGCCGCAACACTGTCGGACAGGTCGGCCACGCTGAACGGCTCGGCGGCTGCGGGGCTGAGGCCGTGTCCGGGAAGGTCCCAGGCGATCACGATGAAGGTCTTCAGCACGGCGGCGGCCGGGGACCACAGCGCCGCGGCGGAGGTCCCCAGCGACGGGCCGGCGATGAGGACGGGAGCATTCGCGCCGGCGGCGCTGAGGAGGCTGGCTTTGAGGACGGGCTGGCTCACCTGGAGCTCCTTACGGGATAGGCGGCAAGAATGCGGTCAATCAGGGCGGAGGCCTCGCCCACGTAGTTGGCGGGATCCAGCTGGGCGGCAAGCTCGGCATCGCTCAGCACATCGGCGGATACTGACTCGCGCAGCATTTCGCCCAGAGAGCTCCCCATGGTCTGGGCGGCGGTGACCAGCTCCTGAAGGCGGGCCTTGCCGCTGCCGGGTCCGCCGTCGTCGTCCAGCAGCGGGGCAACCGTGGCCATCAACCGTTCGCTGACCACCAGCGGTCCGGCGGTGAGCAGGTTGTCCCGAAGCACTGCGGTGTTTACGGTGAGCCCTTCGGTGAGTTCAGCGAGTTTCTCCGCAGCGCCCGAGGCCAGCCGCAGCAGGGAGCGCAGTGCCTGCCACTCGGTGTGCCAGGAGCCGCCGGGGCGCTCGTCGTCCGCAGCTCCGGCCGCGGTCTGGAGCGCCGCCCCGCAGCCCGGACCGGCCAGCGCGGCGCTGCGGATGAGCACGGACAGCACCGGGTTCCGCTTCTGCGGCATGGCCGAGGATCCCCCGCGGCCAGCCGCCCGCGGCTCGGAGACCTCCGCTACCTCGGGCCTGCTCATCAGCAGGACGTCATTGGCGATCTTGCCGGCGGCAGACAGCAGGTCCTGCAGGGCAGCACCCACTGCAGTGACGGGCAGCCGGTTTCCCTGCCAGGGTGCGGCCGGCGCTGCCAGTCCCAGCCGGAGTGCCAGTTCGTCGGCAAGCTCCAGAGGCGTTGCCGCTGATCCGCTGGCATCCACGACGGTGCGCAGGGCCGCAAGCGTGCCCGAGCCGCCGCCCCATTGCAGGGGCAGACGGGCTGCTGTTGTTTCGAGCGCTTCCGCCGCCTGCCCGATCCCGTGCAGCCACTGGGCGGCGCGGAGACCGAAGGTGGAGGGCAGTGAATGCTGGGTGAGGGTCCGGGCCACGCAGAGGGTATGCCGGTGCTCGACGGCGAGACCGGCCAGGGCAGACATGGTCCGCCGGGTATCGGAGGCAATGCCTGCCAGCGTGTCCGCGGAGACCAGCATCAGTGCCGTGTCCAGGATGTCCTGGCTGGTGGCGGCAGTGTGCACAGCTTCGGCGGCAGCGGGTGAAATATCGCGCACTTTGGCGCGCAGGTCAGCCAGGAGGGGAATCACCGGGTTGCCTCCCCCGGCGGACCGGGCTGCCAGGGACGCCGGGTCGTAGAGGTCGGCAAGGAAGGCGGGGGCGGCCTCGTCGGGCAACTGCGGTGCAATGACGCCCGCGCCGGCCAGGACGCGCAGCCATTGGAGTTCGACGTCCAGCAGTTTCTGAACAATCCGGCGGTCACCAGTCCGGCCCGCACCGGTGGTGCCTGCCCACACCGGGGACAACAGCCCGTAGTCTGCGGTGTCCGCTGCGCTTACTGATCCGGTCATCGGTTAGGCTCCGGGGAAGGACAGGAAAACGGTTTCATCCCGGCCCTGCAGGCTGATGTTCCAGCGCAGACCGCCGTCCGCCTCACGGGTGGCGATCAGGGTCCGGCGGCGTTCCTCGGGCAGCGAGGAGAGCAGGGCATCCCGGGCCAGGGCCTCTTCGTCGTCCGGCAGGTACATCCGGGTGTGCAGCTTGTTCAGCAGGCCGCGGGCAAAAATGACGAAGGAAATGAAGGGTGCCGCTCCTTCTTCCGCGGGACCGGGGTTGACCGTGGTGAAGGTGTAGTTGCCGGCATTGTCGACTGCGGTGCGGCCCCAGCCGGTAAAGGTGTAACCGTCGCGGACCAGGGATCCGGTCCGCTGCGGGATATTGCCGTCGGCGTCCGCCTGCCAGATTTCCAGCAGGGCGTCAGGGATGGGATCCCCGGCGCCGTCGGTCACGGTACCCTGCAGCCGGACGCTCCCGGGCACGCCCGGGGACAGCAGCTGGTTGTCCTTCTCGAAGGGGAGGGCATAGCCGTAGAACGGGCCGATGGTCTGGCCCGGCGTGGCTGTCAGCTTCTGTTCGCTCATTACTCTGCGTCCTCTTCTTCCATCCAGGTGCGGTTGCTGCCGGTGAGCACGATGTCCCAGTTGTAGCCGGTGGCCCACTCGTGCGAGGTGAGGTTGTGGTCGTACGCGGCCACGAGGCGGTCCCGTGCTTTCTGGTCGGTGATCGACTGGTAGATCGGGTCCAGGGCGAACAGCGGATCCCCGGGAAAATACATCTGGGTGATCATGCGCTGGGTGAAGTCGGTGCCGAAGAGCGAGAAGTGGATGTGCGCTGGCCGCCAGGCGTTGTAGTGGTTCTTCCACGGGTACGGTCCGGGCTTGATGGTGGTGAACTCGTAGAAGCCGTCCTCAGTAGTGAGGCAGCGGCCGACGCCGGTGAAGTTGGGGTCGATCGGCGCCGGGTGCTGGTCCCGCTTGTGGATGTAGCGTCCCGCCGAGTTCGCCTGCCAGATTTCCACCAGCTGGTTACGGACCGGATGCCCGTCGCCGTCGAGGATGCGTCCGCGGACAATGATCCGCTCCCCCAGCGGTTCGCCGTTGTGCTGGATCGTCAGGTCACTTTCCAGGGCGTGGACATCCTGGTGGCCGAAGGCCGGGGACCACAGCTCAATGGTTTCGGGGTCCGCGTGGTGCGGATCCTTGGTGGGGTGGCGCAGAAGGGAGCTGCGGTACGGCTGGAAGTCCACGCGGGGCTGGGTCTCCTCCGTACCGCCGTCGTCCACCGTTTTGCGGTAGGCGGCATGGATCGAATCAATCTCCGCGGAAATCTGGTCCTGCGAGGCTTCCGCAGCATCCAGCCGTTCGATCACATGGCTGTCCTGGAACAGGCCTTCTTCCATTTCCATGGTTCTCCCTTGTCGATGTTTCCCCTCCGCCCGTACCGCTGCCAAGCATCTTGAGGATGGGACCACCCTACGTCAATGTTCACTTTGTGTACAGATGTTCACTATGCGAACTTTCTATTTCGAGATTGTCGCCGGCCAGCCCGTGTAGGCCTCCGCTAGGTAGGCGCTGCCGTGCCGGGAGGCAACGACGCCGGCCAACTCCCCCAGCGCACGCTTGCGTTCAAAGGGGCTGGCATCGGCCCTGGTATGCAGCATGGAAGTCATCCAGTAAGAGAAATTCTGGGCCCGCCAAACCCGTGCCAGTGCGCGCTCACTGTATCCGTCCAACAGGTTTGTTTTTCCGGTGGCATACAACGATTCAACGGCTTCAGACAGAACCTGGACGTCGGCCAGGGCAAGGTTGAGCCCCTTGGCTCCCGTGGGCGGCACGGTGTGTCCTGCGTCGCCGGCAAGGAACATCTTCCCGTAGCGCAGCGGCTCGCAAACATAGCTGCGGAACTTCAACAGCGTCTTTTCAAAGATCGGGCCCCGTTTGAGCTCAAAGCCGTCGGGGCCGTCCACCCGCCGCTGGAGCTCCTCCCAAATCTGCTCCTCGGACCAATCGTCGGGGTTCTCCTCAGGGTCGGCTTGAAAGTACATCCGCTGGATAGTCTGGGTGCGCTGGCTGATCAGCGCGAAGCCCCGGCCGGAGTTGGTGTAGATCAATTCAGGTGCACTCGGCGGTGCCTCTGTAAGGATCCCGAACCAGGCAAAGGGGTACTCAATGAAATTCTCCCTGCGCTGTCCGGCCGGGATGGCCCGCCGGCAAATGCCCTGCGAACCGTCCGCGCCCACCAGGATGTCGCAGTGGACCTCGAAAGCGGCACCCTCCGCGTCGGTGAACCGGATTTTGGGCGTATCGGAGGAAAGGTCAAGAACCTCAGTGTCGGAGACCGCCCACCGCACGTCCCCGCCGTCGCGCTCCCTGGCAGCAGCCAGGTCCACGAACACTTCATTCTGCGGATAGAGCCAAACGGACTCCCCCACCAGATCCTGGAAATCTATCCGGTGGCTGACGCCGCCGAAGCGAAGGTCAATACCGTCGTGGCGGTGCCCGTCAGTGAGGACCCTGTTGCTGACACCGCCCTCGGTGAGCATCCGCACCGACCCGTGCTCCAGGATTCCGGCACGGTGCGTGGTGCGGATGGTGTGATAATCCCGTTTCTCCACCACAATGCTCTCAATGCCGGCTTGAGCCAGCAGATGCGAGAGCATCAGTCCGGCAGGACCGGCGCCCACGATGCCGACCCGGGCCTTGAGAATGGTGCGTGCTGCGCCCATGCAGTACTCCTTGGAAAGCTGCCTGTCGGCCATTCCCAGAGTCTGGCACAAACGCGAAAGGTCCCGCACCAAACGGTGCGGGACCTTTCCTTACTGCGGCATGCCGTGTGGCGGGCCGCAGCGTTTCAGGTTAGCGGAAGTCGCTGCCCATGTCGTAGTCATCCAGCGGGATGGCATGGAACTCGGGGCTCAGGCCGCCGTCCACTCCGGCGTAGTCGAAGTCACTGAAGGCGCTCGGGCCGGTGAACAGGTTGGCCTTTGCTTCTTCGGTCGGCTCGACAGTGACCTCGGTGTAACGGGGAAGGCCCGTTCCGGCCGGGATCAGCTTACCGATGATGACGTTTTCCTTGAGGCCGAGCAGCGGATCGCTCTTGCCTTCCATGGCCGCCTGCGTCAGGACGCGGGTGGTTTCCTGGAAGGAAGCAGCGGACAGCCAGGACTCGGTGGCCAGCGACGCCTTGGTGATACCCATGAGCTCGGGACGGCCGGAGGCCGGCTTCTTGCCCTCGGATACCACGCGGCGGTTCTCGTTCTCGAAGCGGCGGCGCTCGGCCAGCTCACCCGGGAGCAGATCCGAATCGCCGGACTCGATCACGGTCACGCGGCGCAGCATCTGGCGGACGATGACTTCCACGTGCTTGTCGTGGATGCCTACACCCTGGCTGCGGTACACGCGCTGGACTTCGTCCACCAGGAATTCCTGTGCCTTGCGCGGGCCGAGGATACGGAGGATCTGCTTGGGATCCACCGCACCGAAGACCAGCTGCTGGCCAACCTCAACGTGGTCGCCGTCGGCAACCAGCAGGCGGGCACGGCGCAGGACCGGGTACGCGATTTCCTCGGAGCCGTCATCGGGAGTGACAACCAGACGCATCTGGCGGTCGGTCTCTTCGATGGTGACCCGACCCGCGGTCTCGGAGATCGGAGCAACACCCTTAGGTGTGCGTGCTTCGAAGAGCTCCTGGATACGGGGCAGACCCTGGGTGATATCTTCCGCGGAAGCAACACCACCGGTGTGGAAGGTACGCATGGTCAGCTGGGTGCCCGGCTCACCAATGGACTGTGCGGCGATGATGCCGACGGCCTCGCCGATGTCCACGGTCTTACCCGTGGCCAGGGAGCGGCCGTAGCACAGTGCACAGGTACCGACGGCGGACTCACAGGTGAGTACGGAGCGGACCTTAATGTTGGTAACTCCGGCTTCGAACAGCTTCGCGATGAGGACGTCGCCCACATCGTCGCCGCCCTTGGCCAGGACATTGCCCTGGGGGTCGACGACGTCGGTGGCCAGCGTACGGGCGTACGCCGAGTTCTCGACCTCTTCGTGCAGCTGCAGTTCACCGTTGGAGTCCGGCACTGCGATGGTGACATTCAGGCCGCGCTCGGTGCCGCAGTCTTCCTCGCGGACAATGACGTCCTGGGAGACGTCCACCAGACGACGGGTCAGGTAACCCGAGTTGGCGGTACGCAGAGCGGTATCGGCAAGACCCTTACGGGCACCGTGGGTGGCGATGAAGTATTCCAGCACCGACAGGCCCTCGCGGTACGAGGACTTGATCGGGCGGGGAATGATCTCACCCTTAGGGTTGGCCACCAGACCACGGATACCGGCAATCTGGCGAACCTGCAGCCAGTTACCACGGGCACCGGAAGACACCATGCGGTTGATGTTGTTTTCCTTGGGCATGTTCGCACGCATGGCCGCAGCAACTTCGTTCGTTGCCTTGTTCCAAATGTCGATGAGCTCCTGACGGCGCTCGTCTTCTGCGATCAGGCCCTTGCCGTACTGGCTTTCAACCTTGGCAGCCTGTGCTTCGTAAACCTCCATGATGGCCGGCTTGTCGATCGGCGCGGAGATGTCCGAGATGGCAACGGTGACGCCCGAGCGGGTGGCCCAGTAGAAACCGGCGTCCTTCAGGTTATCCAGCGTTGCCGCCGTCATCACCTTCGGGTAGCGCTCTGCCAGGTCGTTCACGATCGTGGACAGCTGGCCCTTGTCTGCAACCTTCTCAACCCACGGGTAATCCGCCGGCAGGGTCTGGTTGAAGATGACCTGGCCCAGGGAGGTCTGGATGAGGGCAGGAGTGCCTTCTTCCCAGCCTTCCGGAGCCGGACGGTCGGCGGAGGGCACAAAGCCTTCCAGACGCATGCTGACCTGAGCGTTCAGGTCCAGCTCACCGAGGTCGTACGCCATCAGGGCTTCGGACGGTGTCGTGAAGAACCGGCCCTCGCCTGCTGCGCCTTCCTTCTTGGTGGTGAGGTGGTGCAGGCCGATGATCATATCCTGCGAAGGCAGGGTTACCGGGCGGCCGTCCGAGGGCTTCAGGATGTTGTTCGAGGACAGCATCAGGATGCGTGCCTCGGCCTGGGCCTCCGGGCTCAGCGGCAGGTGAACTGCCATCTGGTCACCGTCGAAGTCAGCGTTGAACGCGCCACAGACGAGCGGGTGCAGCTGAAGCGCCTTGCCTTCAACGAGCTGCGGCTCGAATGCCTGGATACCCAGGCGGTGCAGGGTGGGTGCACGGTTGAGCAGCACCGGGTGTTCGGTGATGATCTCTTCCAGCACGTCCCAGACCTGCGGGCGGAAACGCTCGACCATGCGCTTGGCGCTCTTGATGTTCTGTGCGTGGTTGAGGTCAACCAGGCGCTTCATCACGAACGGCTTGAAGAGCTCCAGGGCCATCTGCTTGGGCAGACCGCACTGGTGCAGCTTCAGCTGCGGACCAACAACAATGACGGAACGGCCGGAGTAGTCAACGCGCTTACCCAGAAGGTTCTGGCGGAAACGACCCTGCTTGCCCTTGAGCATGTCGGAGAGCGACTTCAGCGGGCGGTTGCCCGGTCCGGTGACCGGACGGCCGCGGCGGCCGTTGTCGAACAGGGAGTCAACAGCTTCCTGGAGCATGCGCTTTTCGTTGTTCACGATGATCTCGGGGGCACCGAGATCCAGCAGGCGCTTCAGGCGGTTGTTGCGGTTGATCACGCGGCGGTACAGGTCGTTGAGGTCGGACGTCGCGAAACGGCCGCCGTCGAGCTGAACCATCGGGCGCAGTTCCGGCGGGATGACCGGGACAGCGTCCAGGACCATGCCCAGCGGGCTGTTGGTGGTGGTCAGGAATGCGTTGACAACCTTCAGGCGCTTCAGGGCACGCGTCTTGCGCTGGCCCTTGCCGTTCTGGATGATGTCGCGCAGCAGCTCGGACTCAGCCTGCATGTCGAAGTCCATCAGGCGCTGCTTGATGGCTTCGGCACCCATGGAGCCCTCGAAGTACAGGCCGTAGCGGTCCCGAAGTTCCCGGTAGAGGCCTTCGTCGCCCTCGAGGTCGCCGACCTTGAGGTTCTTGAAGCGGTCCCAGACCTGCTCGAGGCGCTCGATGTTGTTGTCGGCGTCGCGGCGGACCTTGGCCATCTGGCGGTCGGCGGAGTCGCGGGCCTTCTTCTTGTCGGCTGCCTTTGCGCCTTCGCCCTCGAGGCGGGCAATCTCGCCTTCGAGGTCCTTGGCGATGGCCGCGATGTCGGAGTCGCGCTGGTCGACGAGGTGCTTGCGCTCCAGGTCGTGCTCAGCCTGCAGGTTCGGAAGTTCCGCGTGGCGGTTTTCTTCGTCGACCGAGGTGATCATGTAGGCGGCGAAGTAGATGACCTTTTCAAGGTCCTTCGGCGCCAGGTCCAGCAGGTAGCCCAGGCGGGAGGGGACACCCTTGAAGTACCAGATGTGGGTTACCGGAGCGGCGAGCTCAATGTGGCCCATGCGCTCGCGGCGCACCTTGGCACGGGTGACCTCGACGCCGCAGCGCTCACAGATGATGCCCTTGAAGCGAACTCGCTTGTACTTACCGCAGTAGCATTCCCAGTCGCGGGAAGGACCGAAGATCTTTTCGCAGAAAAGACCGTCCTTCTCCGGCTTCAGGGTTCGGTAGTTGATGGTTTCCGGCTTCTTGACCTCGCCGTAAGACCAACCGCGGATTTCATCCGCGGTGGCAAGGCCGATTCGCATAAGGCCGAACGTGGAATCGTTGGACATGGGTCCCTGTTCTCTCTTGTTCTCTAAATCTGAATGTCTCGGGTACGGGAAGGGGCTGCCGGAGGCCGGCCCGCTGATGCGGGCCGGCCGGCTCGGCTAAACCTCTTCTACGGAGCTGGGCTCTGCGCGGGACAGATCGATACCCAGTTCTTCCGCGGCCCGGAAGACTTCTTCATCCGAGTCACGCATTTCAATCGTGTTGCCCTCGGTGGAGAGTACTTCCACATTCAGGCAGAGCGACTGCATTTCCTTGATGAGCACCTTGAAGGACTCGGGAACACCCGGCTCCGGGATGTTCTCGCCCTTGACGATGGCTTCGTAGACCTTCACGCGGCCATGGATGTCATCGGACTTGATCGTCAGCAGCTCCTGCAGCGTGTAGGCGGCGCCGTACGCTTCCAGGGCCCAAACTTCCATTTCACCGAAGCGCTGGCCACCGAACTGTGCCTTACCACCCAGCGGCTGCTGCGTGATCATGGAGTACGGACCGGTGGAGCGTGCGTGGATCTTGTCATCAACAAGGTGGTGCAGCTTCAGGATGTACATGTAACCCACGGAGATGGGCTCCGGGAACGGCTGGCCGGAGCGGCCGTCGTACATGCGGGCCTTACCGGAGGCGCCGATCAGGCGGTTGCCGTCACGGGTCACGTTGGTGGAATCGAGCAGGCCGGTGATTTCATCTTCACTGGCGCCGTCGAACACCGGGGTGGCGACCGTGGTGGGGCCGGATTCGCGCGGCAGTTCCGGCAGGTTCTTGACCCAGTCGGGGTTGCCGTCGATCTTCCAGCCCTGCTTGGCAGCCCAGCCGAGGTGGATTTCCAGGACCTGGCCGACGTTCATTCGACCCGGAACACCCAGCGGGTTCAGGACGATGTCAACGGGGGTTCCGTCTTCCATGAACGGCATGTCCTCGATCGGAAGGATCTTGGAAATGACGCCCTTGTTGCCGTGGCGGCCGGCCAGCTTGTCGCCGTCCGTGATCTTGCGCTTGTGCGCCACGTAGACGCGCACCAGCTGGTTCACGCCCGGGGGCAGCTCGTCGTCGTTGTCGCGGTCGAAGATGCGGACACCGATGACCGTTCCGGACTCGCCGTGGGGCACCTTCAGGGAAGTGTCGCGGACTTCGCGGCTCTTCTCGCCGAAGATGGCGCGCAGCAGACGCTCTTCCGGGGTCAGTTCCGTTTCACCCTTGGGGGTGACGCGGCCAACCAGGATGTCGCCGGCTTCAACCTCGGCACCAATGTGGATGATGCCGCGCTCGTCCAGCTGGGAGAGCACTTCCTCGGACACGTTCGGGATGTCACGGGTGATTTCCTCGGCACCAAGCTTGGTGTCGCGGGCATCAACTTCGTGCTCCTCGATGTGGATGGAAGTCAGGACATCGTCGGAGACCATGCGCTGCGAGAGGATGATGGCATCTTCGTAGTTGTGGCCTTCCCATGACATGAATGCCACGAGCAGGTTCTTACCCAGAGCCAGTTCACCCTGGTCCGTGGAGGGACCGTCGGCGATGATGCTGTTGACCTCGACGCGTGCGCCTTCGGAAACCAGTACCCGCTGGTTGTACGCGTTGCCTTGGTTGGAGCGTGCGAACTTCATGATCGGGTAGTTGGACTCGGTGCCGTCGTCGTTCATGACGGTAACGAGCTCAGCGGAGACCTCGGTGACAACACCGGGCTTGACGGCGGTAACAGAGTCACCGGCGTCAACGGCGGCGTACTTCTCCATGCCGGTACCCACAACGGGGCGCTCGGAACGGAGCAGCGGGACAGCCTGGCGCTGCATGTTCGCACCCATGAGGGCGCGGTTGGCGTCATCGTGTTCCAGGAACGGAATCAGGGCCGTAGCCACCGACACCATCTGGCGCGGGGAGACGTCCATGTACTCGACGCCTTCGGGCTCAACGAGAACGGGCTCGCCGGAACCGCCGCGGGCACGGACGAGGACCAGGTCCTCGGCGAAGTGCTGGTCTTCGCGCAGCGGAGCGTTTGCCTGGGCAATGGTGCGCTCAACTTCGTCGTCAGCGGTCAGGTAATCAACCTGGTCGGTGACAACGCCGTCGATGACCTTGCGGTACGGGGTCTCGATGAAGCCGAACGCGTTGATCCGGGCGTAGGACGCCAGCGAACCGATCAGACCAATGTTCGGGCCTTCAGGGGTTTCGATGGGGCACATGCGGCCGTAGTGCGAGGGGTGGACGTCTCGGACTTCCATGCCTGCGCGGTCACGGGACAGACCACCCGGGCCCAGCGCGGACAGGCGGCGCTTGTGCGTCAGTCCGGCGAGCGGGTTGTTCTGGTCCATGAACTGCGAGAGCTGGGAGGTTCCGAAGAACTCCTTGATCGCTGCCACGACGGGGCGGATGTTGATCAGCGTCTGGGGCGTGATGGCCTCGACGTCCTGAGTGGTCATGCGCTCACGGACAACGCGCTCCATGCGGGACAGGCCCGTGCGGATCTGGTTCTCGATGAGTTCACCGACGGCGCGGATACGGCGGTTGCCGAAGTGGTCGATGTCATCGACCTCGACGCGGATGTCAACATCCTCGCCGTTGCGCTTGCCCGGGACGGTCTTCTCGCCGGCGTGCAGCGCCACCAGGAACTTGATCATGGCGACGATGTCGTCGTTGTTCAGGACCGAGGCGTCAGAATCCGTCAGCGGCTTGTCGATGCCCAGCTTGCGGTTGATCTTGTAGCGGCCAACCTTGGCCAGGTCATAGCGCTTCGGGTTGAAGTACAGGTTGTCCAGCAGGGTCTGGGCAGCCTCGACCGTGGGCGGCTCGCCCGGACGGAGCTTGCGGTAGATGTCCAGCAGGGCATCTTCGCGGGTTTCCGTGGGGTCCTTCTCCAGGGTGGCACGGATGGAGTCGTACTCGCCGAAGGTTTCCAGGATCTGGCCTTCGGTCCAGCCCAGTGCCTTCAGCAGCACGGTGACGGACTGCTTGCGCTTGCGGTCCAGGCGGACGCCCACCTGGTCGCGCTTGTCGATTTCCAGTTCGAACCATGCACCGCGGGAAGGAATGATCTTCGCGGTGTAGATGTCCTTGTCACTGGTCTTGTCAGCGGTGCGCTCGAAGTAGGCACCCGGGGAACGGACCAGCTGGGAAACCACGACACGCTCGGTGCCGTTGATGACGAACGTTCCCTTGTCTGTCATGAGGGGGAAGTCGCCCATGAACACAGTCTGCTGCTTGATTTCGCCCGTGTTGTTGTTCATGAATTCGGCTTTAACGTACAGAGGGGCCGAGTACGTGGCGTCCCGGTCCTTGCACTCAGCCATGGTGTACTTCGGGTCGGCAAACTCCGGCTCCGAGAAGCTCAGGGACATGGTGCCCTGGAAATCCTCGATCGGGGAAATTTCCTCGAAGATGTCGGCCAGGCCGGAGGTGGTGGCAATGCCCTGTTCCCCGGTCTGCTTGGCCTCTTCTACGCGCGCTTTCCAGCGCTCGTTGCCGACAAGCCAGTCAAAGCTGTCGGTCTGCAGGGCAAGAAGATTGGGAACGTCAAGCGGTTCGTGAATCTTTGCGAATGAAATCCGGGGAGCGATGTTCTCCGGGATGTTAGCGGTTGCATTATTAGAGGTGCTCGAGGCGACCAAGAGGGATCCTTCCACAGACCTTCAGGCGTGTTTCGCGCCTCCTTCTCTGCACAGAGCGGACCTGGTCCGCGTGCGTCCTTGCATCCGGCCGGGCGCGCAAAACGCTGCCTGGCACAGGACGGAGCCCACCGCTATATGAAGGCTGAAGGTTAAGAGAGGGAAGCAAATATCTACTATAGGGCATTATGGGCAGACAAGTCTACCCGGTCCCTGAAACCCTGCGTGGCTCAACCCGCCGGGCAAGGCTGGAATCGTGTTCCAGCCGGCCGCTTTACGGGGAGCTACAGGCAACACCGGCGCACCGCTGACGCATCGGATACAGATACCTTACCGCACGCAGCCCCAATTGTGCGCGCCGGTGCCCGGCCGCCCGCCGAGGGCGGTGTGACTCTTCTCTCCCCGCACCCGTGTCTTGGCGTACCCTTGTTCCAGCGTGGTCCGCATCACCGGGCTCACAGCAGATTCGACGACGAAAGAGACTATTCCGCCATGAGCAACCGTCCAGACCAAGATGCAGCAGCCATGACCGAAGTGGTCATCGTCGGTGGTGCACGCACCCCGCAGGGACGACTGAACGGCCAGCTTGCCTCTTTTAGCGCCGTGGAGCTCGGCGCCTTCGCCATTGCGGGTGCTTTGGAGCAGGCCCGTGTGCCGGCCGCCGATGTGCAGGCCGTCATCATGGGTCATGTGGTCCAGGCCGGCTGCGGACAGAACCCGGCCCGCCAGTCCTCCATCAAGGCCGGCATTGGCTGGGATGTCCCCACTGTCACGATCAACAAGGTTTGCCTGTCCGGACTGGCCTCCGTGGTTGACGCCGCCCGCCTGATCCGCGGCGGTGAAGCCACGGTGGTGGTGGCCGGGGGCCAGGAATCCATGACAAACGGGCCGCACCTGCTGCCCGGGTCCCGCCAGGGTTGGAACTACGGCAACATCAGTGCCCTGGATTCCGTCGGCCATGACGGGCTGACGGACGCTTTCGACCATGACTCCATGGGCATCTCCACCGAGCGCGGCAACACCAAGCTGGCCATCAAACGGCTGGAGCAGGACGAAGTGGCCGCCGCTTCACACCGTCGGGCCGCCGCCGCCATGGCATCCGGGGTGTTCGAAACCGAGATTGTGCCCGTCACTGTTCCGCAGCGCCGGGGCGAGCCGCTCATCCTTACCTCCGACGAAGGCGTGCGTCCCGCTACGACCATCGAAACACTGGCCGGCCTCCGTCCTGCCTTTGATCCCGAAGGCACCATCACGGCAGGCAACTCGTCGCCGCTTTCCGACGGCGCCGCCGCGCTGATTCTCACCACACGCGCCTACGCGGAAGAGAGCGGTCTCGACGTCCTGGCGGTGGTGGGTGCCCCGGGGCAGGTGGCCGGTCCCGACAACAGCCTGCATTCACAGCCCTCCAACGCCATCTTTGCCGCCCTAAACCGGGCCGGCTGGACCCCCGCGGACCTGGATTTCATCGAGATCAATGAAGCCTTTGGTGCTGTGGCCGTCCAGTCCCTGAATGAACTGGGAATGGATTTGGACCAGTGCAATCTGTACGGCGGTGCCATCGCCCTGGGTCACCCGATCGGAGCTTCGGGTGCCCGGCTGGCCCTTACCGCAGCCTTCGAGCTGCAGCGGCGCGGCACCGGCAAAGCTGCGGTTGCCCTGTGCGGCGGCGGCGGTCAGGGTGAAGCACTGCTGCTGTTCCGCGACGAGGCCTGACTAGCCCGTTCTCCCGCCGGCCCGGGGCTCCGTCCGCGCACCGGACAGCACCAGGCTGCGGGGACCGCACCTAAACAGAAAGACCCCGTCCCAAGGGACGGGGTCTTTCTGTCTGCGCGGCGTCAAGCCGCGAAGGGAAAAACTACTACTTGACGGTAACCGTGGCGCCGGCAGCCTCGAGGGCTTCCTTTGCCTTCTCTGCGGCTTCCTTCGTAGCGCCTTCCAGGACAGCCTTCGGGGCGCTGTCGACAACGTCCTTGGCTTCCTTCAGGCCCAGGGAAGTCAGGGCACGAACTTCCTTGATGACTGCGATCTTCTTGTCGCCTGCAGCTTCGAGGATGACGTCGAATTCAGTCTTCTCGTCTTCGGCCTCGGCAGCACCGGCGGCGGGACCGGCAACTGCAACAGCAGCAGCGGTAACGTCGAAGGTCTCTTCGAAGAGCTTCACGAAGTCGGAGAGCTCGATGATGGACAGTTCCTTGAAGGCTTCAATGAGCTCTTCGTTGGTCAGCTTCGCCATGGTGTGGCGTCCTTCCTATAAGTGGTGCGCGGGCACCTTAGTGGTGCGACGGCACCGGAGTGTGGATTGGAAGAGCGATTACTCTTCGGTGGCTGCTTCAGCGGCCGGAGCTTCTTCTGCGGCGGCCGGAGCCTCTTCCGCGGCGGGAGCAGAATCGCTTCCCTCTTCAAGCTTGACGCGCAGGGCATCGACCGAGCGTGCCAGCATGGACATCGGTGCCTTGAGGACACCGGCGACGCGTGCAAGCTGGAGCTCACGGGATTCAAGGGCAGCCAAGGCGGCAACACCGGTAGCATCCAGGGCATTGCCCTCGAAGACACCGGTCTTGATGATCAGCTGCGGGTTGGTCTTGGCAAAATCCGTCAGGCTCTTTGCAGCTGCAACTGCGTCACCCTTGATGAAGGCAATTGCAGTGGGGCCGGAGAGCTGGCCGTCGAACGCGTCGATGCCGGCTTCCTTGGCTGCAATGCCAGTCAGGGTGTTCTTGACGACCGAGTACTTGGTGTCCTGGCCGAGCGAACGACGCAGCTCCTTGAGCTGTGCAACGGTGAGCCCGCGGTATTCGGTTAGGACAGCAGCGGTTGATTCCTTGAAATCTGTGGTGATTTCTTCAACTGCCGATACCTTTGTTGGCGTTGCCATAACCCTCCTTCCGGGGAATAGTGCCGGTGGATCGGGTCCCGAACATAAAAAACGCCCCGGGCAGATGCACGGGGCTTAGCAGCAGGCACGCATTGACGCGCACCGTTTGGCTGAGTTCGTTCACCTGCGCAGGCCGCCCTGTGAAGGGACTTTCGGATGTCCGATCAACCGGAGTCCACCCGCGGTCCCGGAGATCCAGGATGAGAGTGGGATTGAAAGCACATCGACCGACGGTCTTTGGTATCTCCAGCGTACGGGAGAATCCCGGGCAGGCCAAATCGGCCTCAGAGAACCTTCTGCCACTCCCCCGAATATCCGACGGGCTCAAACCCCAGCTCCTCGTTGATGGCCAGCATGTGGACGTTCTCGGCTGCATTCCAGGTCCAAACACGTGATGCCGCGGAGAGCTCCTGCCGCAGCCGCACCAGGTTGGCAGCCTTGAGCAGCATGCCGAGCCCGTGGCCCCGGTGTTTATCCAGGACCAGGGTATCGTCCTGAAAGGCCACCGCCGGGTTGCTGCGAAAGACCATCAGGACGGTGTGCCCGGCCAGCTGGCCGGTGGGAACATGCCGGACAGCGCTCACCAGCTCTTCGGCCTGCATTTCACGCACTTTCGCCTCCCCCTCACGGATCCGACCGGCGTCCCACCGCTCCTCCTCCACGTCCAGGCCGGCCATGGGGGCATCCGTGCTCATCCTTTGCCGCAGCAGCGCGTACGCATCCACAAGGTGCTCCGGGCAGGCACCCTGCCAGAACTCCAGGGCATAGTCCGGTCCGGCAGCCGCCGCGGCAGCGTCCAGCTTCCCCTGCCAGTCAATGCTGCCCGTCAAATCCAGGAGGCTGACCCGTTCCACCTGTTCCAGCTCAAAGTGCCGGTCCGCGGCAAAGCGTGCGGCGCTGTCCGCAGGAATGGCTCCGATCCCGCTCTTCGGCGCCAGCACCGGGCCGGAATCAGAGCCCGGCCGCACAGGATGATCAGTTTCCCCCAAAAGGGTTCGGCGCCCGTCGGCCGCTGCAGCCTGCTCAACCGCCGCATACAGGCGCTTTCCCAGCCCGGTCCGCCGGATACCGGGAGCCACGGCCACATTCACCCATGCCGAGTGGATGTTGTCCAGCATCGGCAGCTTCAACGCGGCCACTCCCACCAGCTCGTCGCCGATCCGCGCACCCAGCAGAATCCGCCGCCGCATTGATGAAGGACGAAAGCCCGCCAGCTGCGTCTGGGGTGCGTCCCGGAAGTCGTCATTGCCCCACGTCTCGCGCAGGGCGTCATTCAGAAGCTCAACGGCGGCGATGAAATCCGCCGAGGCAGGATCCGAAGAATCCAGGCTCCCGGGGATGGGCAGCGGAGCGATAACCGCAGAGTCAGGTGTCATGGATCACATCCTGCCGCAACCTGCTGCAGGGCACAAAAAAGCGGCCGCAGCGATATGCTGCGGCCGCCTTTGAGACGGAATCGGAACGCTGGCGCCCCTAAGCCGAATTATGCGTCGGCGAGAACCTTCGTGACGTTGGGGTCAACGGAGATGCCCGGGCCGAACGTGGTGGAAACGGTTGCCTTCTGGATGTAGCGGCCCTTGGAAGCGGACGGCTTCAGGCGCAGGACTTCCTCCAGGGCTGCGGCGTAGTTCTCGGCCAGCTTCTGCTGGTCGAAGGACACCTTGCCGATGATGAAGTGCAGGTTGGAGTGCTTGTCGACGCGGAAGTCGATCTTGCCGCCCTTGATGTCGGTGACAGCCTTGGCGACGTTCGGGGTAACCGTGCCGGTCTTCGGGTTCGGCATCAGGTTACGCGGGCCGAGGACGCGGCCCAGGCGGCCGACCTTGCCCATCATGTCGGGGGTGGCAACGGCGGCGTCGAAGTCGACCCAGCCTGCGGCAACCTTTTCGATCATGTCATCGGAACCAACGAAGTCAGCGCCGGCTGCAATAGCCTGCTCTGCCTTCTCGCCCGTTGCGAAAACCAGGACGCGGGCGGTCTTACCCGTACCGTGGGGCAGGTTAACCGTGCCGCGGACCATCTGGTCGGCCTTGCGGGGATCGACGCCCAGGCGGAATGCGACCTCTACGGTGGCATCAAACTTGGACGGGTTGGTTTCCTTCGCCAGCTCTACAGCCTCAACCGGTGCGTACAGCTTGTCCGCATCGATCTTGGCTACAGCTGCTTCATATGCTTTGCTGCGCTTTGCCATCTGCTTTTTCTCCTTGTGCAGTTGTGGTCTGTCGGACCGCGCTCGGCCCTGCCACACGCCGTCGTACCCTATGGCACGAGCAGCTTTTTGAGTGTAAGTGTTTGTTCGGCGGGCGAACCCGCGTCACGGAAAAGGCGTTATTAGCCTTCTACGGTGATACCCATGGAGCGGGCGGTGCCGGCGATGATCTTGGCAGCAGCCTTGACGTCGTTGGCGTTGAGGTCTTCCATCTTCATGGTGGCGATCTCTTCGACCTGAGCCTGGGTCAGGTTGGCAACCTTGGCGGTGTGCGGGGTTGCGGAACCCTTGGCAACACCGGCAGCCTTCTTGATCAGCTGAGCAGCCGGAGGAGTCTTCGTGATGAAGGTGAACGAACGGTCTTCGTAAACGGTGATTTCAACCGGGATAACGTTGCCGCGCTGGGATTCCGTTGCAGCGTTGTACGCCTTGCAGAATTCCATGATGTTGACACCGTGCTGGCCAAGTGCCGGACCAATCGGAGGAGCCGGGTTGGCGGCACCTGCGTTGATCTGCAGCTTGATGAGGCCGGTGACCTTTTTCTTGGGGGCCATGAAAGGGTCCTTCTCTAAATTATGTTCCCGGGGAACAGGAGCGTCCGTCCGGGTTGGTGGCCGCCATGGCGTGGCGGCCGGACGCTGCCGGCAGGGTAAAGCGGACCTGCAGACAACGAAGTCTTTGTGTTACTGCAGCTTGGTGACCTGGCCGAAGCCAAGCGTAACCGGAGTCTCGCGCTCGAAGATGGTCACGAGGACCACCAGCTGCTGGGACTCGGGCTTGATCTCGGAGATCGTGGCCTGAAGCGTCTCGAACGGTCCTTCGTTGACCGTAACGGGCTCGCCGACCTCGAAGTCCACTGCGTAGTTCGAAGATTCCTGCGCGGGCTTGCCGGCTTCGATCTTCGGGGAAACCACGGTGTGCTCCAGCATGGAGTAAACCTCTTTGAGGCTCAGCGGCACCGGGTTGTGGGCGTTGCCCACGAAGCCTGTAACACCGGGGGTGTGTCGCACAACACCCCAGGAGGCGTCGGTCAGTTCCATACGGACCAGCACGTAACCGGGGATTCGGACCCGGTTGACGATCTTGCGGGTCGTGTTCTTGATCTCGACGACTTCCTCCATCGGGACCTGGATTTCGAAGATGTTATCTTCCATTTCCATGGTCTGGATGCGGGTCTCAAGATTGGCCTTGACGCGGTTTTCGTAACCTGCGTAGGAGTGGATGACGTACCAGTCACCCTCCTGGCGCCGCAGCTTGGCCTTGAAGGCTTCTGCGGGATCTTCCTCGGGCTCTTCTTCAGAGTCTTCGGAGTCTGCGGAATCAGAGTTCACGGCCTCATCGGCGGCGTCGGCATCCTCTGCCGGAACGTCGGCCTCAGCGGGCGCCTCGGCGACGTCTGCTGCGGTCGTTTCATCCTCGGCATCCAGATCAGCGGCATTGTCATTGATCTGTGATTCGAGTTCTTGCTCGGACACGTAGATTCCTGCTTTCTTCTTCAGAGCTCTATAGGGTTTGTCACTAGCTCCAGCTCAAAGGCCTGAGGTTCCTGCCCTTGGGGCGGGGCTCAAGGAAGGCGCTAGCTCTCGCCGCTGCCCTCACCGAAGATCCACAGTGCTCCCGCACCAAAGACAAAATCCAGAACTGTCACGATAACTATCATCACGACCACGAAGGCCAGGACCACGAGGGTGTATCTCAGCAGTTCCTTGCGGGTGGGGGTGACCACCTTTTTCAGTTCTGCAATGACCTGACGCAGGAAGAGCGCAATGGCCGCGAAGAAGCCGCGCTTCTTGGGCCCGCTGGAGGGGTGTCCCTTGGAGCTGCCGGCAGCTGTCTCGGTCACCATCGCCTCACTCATCTGTTCGGTTCACAGCCGCAGCAAGTGCTGGGACTGCTGCTTCATGAAGGACTGCTGAGCTGCCGTGATGACAGCCGTGCGCAGGGCAGACAGGACTCGAACCTGCAACCTGCGGTTTTGGAGACCGCTGCGCTACCAATTGCGCCACTACCCTATGGAGGAAACCACTCTACCGGTAATAACCGTCGTCAGCGAACCGGCGACAGGCACAGACCAGTGTTGGGACTTCAACACGAAGATCAAGTCTACTCAATGTTTGCTGTTCCGTCGAACCGGCGTTTTACGACGGCGGATTGCCGTGCATTTTCCGATGCTCAGCACGCTGTTGGCCGCCTGGTTTTTTCGCGGCAGCACCGTAAGAAAAGGCGTGCACCGGCCCCTGCACCTAAACTGGAACCGGCAGCCGGATATCCGGCAGCCGCGTATGCCATAAGTCCCCTTCGGGAAATCAACGCAACCACAGACGGGAACGCCATGCCTTCCACCGGCCGAATTTCAGAGCGCATCGCTTCGATCGCGGAGTCCGCGACACTTGCCGTAGACGCCAAGGCGAAGGCACTCAAGGCAGCAGGGCGGCCGGTGATTGGCTTCGGTGCAGGCGAGCCGGATTTCCCGACCCCGGAGTACATTGTCGACGCGGCGGTCGAGGCCGCCCGCAACCCGCGCTTCCACCGCTACTCCCCCGCCGGCGGGCTGCCTGAACTGAAAAAGGCCATCGCGGAGAAAACGCTGCGCGATTCCGGTTATGCCGTGGACCCGAGCCAAATCCTGGTGACCAACGGCGGCAAGCAGGCGGTTTACGAGGCCTTCGCCACCCTGCTGAACCCCGGCGACGAGGTTCTGCTCCCCGCTCCCTACTGGACGACGTATCCGGAAGCCATCCGGCTGGCCGGCGGCGTTCCCGTGGAAGTGTTTGCCGGCCCCGAGCAGGGATACATGGTCACCGTGGAGCAGCTCGAGGCAGCCTGCACCGACAAGACCAAGCTCCTGCTGTTCTGCTCGCCCTCCAACCCCACCGGTGCCGTTTATCCCGCCGAGCAGGTTGCCGAAATCGGCCGGTGGGCTGCAGCCCGCGGCCTCTGGGTAGTCACCGATGAGATCTATGAACACCTGACGTACGACGGCGTGGAATTCACCTCCATTGCGACCGCGGCGCCCGAGCTCGGCGACAAGGTGGTCGTGCTCAATGGTGTGGCCAAGACCTACGCCATGACCGGCTGGCGCGTGGGCTGGATGATTGCCGCCGCGGACGTGATCAAGGCTGCCACCAACCTCCAGTCCCATCTGTCCTCCAATGTGGCCAACGTTTCCCAGATGGCCGCACTTGCTGCTGTCTCCGGTCCGCTGACCGCAGTGGAAGAGATGAAAACAGCCTTCGACCGCCGCCGCAAAGCCATGGTGGCGGCACTGAACTCGGTTGACGGCGTCGATTGCCCCATGCCGGAAGGCGCTTTCTACGCTTATGCCGACGTTCGGCAGCTGCTGGGCAAGGAGTTCCCCGGCTCTGACGGTCCGGTCCGGCCGCAGACCTCGGCCGAGCTGGCGGCGCTGATCCTCGAAACGGTGGAGGTGGCAGTGGTTCCCGGCGAGGCGTTTGGCCCCTCCGGCTACCTCCGCCTGTCCTATGCACTGGGCGACGAGGACCTTGCCGAAGGCATGTCCCGCCTGACGGAATTCCTCGGCCGGGCCAGCTGACCCGGCCCCGGGCTGCGGGGAACTAAAGAAGCCGGCGTGCCGCAGCCCAGCGGGTGAGTTCGTGCCGGTTGGAGAGCTGGAGTTTTCGCAGGACGGCCGAAACATGGGTTTCGACCGTCCTGGCGGAGATGAAAAGCTCCTTGGCCACTTCCTTGTAGCTGTAGCCGCGGGCGATCAGCCGCATTACCTCCAGCTCGCGGGCGGAGAGGCGGTCCAGCTCGTCGTCGACCGCGGCGACCGCAGCAGTTCCGAACGCATCCAGGACAAAACCCGCGAGCCGTGGCGAGAACACCGCGTCGCCGCCTGCCACCCGCACCACGGCATCGGAGATCTCGGCACCGGAGATCGTTTTGGTGACGTAGCCGCGGGCGCCGGCGCGGATCACGGTCACAACATCCTCCGCCGCGTCCGAAACGCTGAGCGCGAGGAACCGGGTGCTGCCCAGCAAATCGCGGCAACCGGCTATGACTTCGGCCCCGCCGCCACCCACTCCGCCGGGCAGATGTACATCAAGAAGCACGACGGCGGGGCGGTGCGCGCGGACAGCGGCGACGGCGCGCTCCACGGTATCCGCCTCGGCCACAACGCGGAGCCGGGAGTCCAGGTCCGCTTTCAGGCCCGAACGGAAAATTGCGTGGTCATCAACCACTACGACGTCGATGGTGCCGGGAATCATTTGCGCTCCGATGACTGCTGGTTGTTCTCTGTGGTTTCCGTTGATGGGTCAGCTCCCGTTGCCGGGGTGGTTTCCGTTGCCGGGCGGGTCAGCGGCAGGGCCAGCCGCACTTCGGTTCCGTCCGGCCCGCTGCGGATGACGGCGGTGCCGCCGTGGCGCCTCATCCGGCCGACAATTGATTCGCGGACACCGAGCCGGTCTTCGGGCACTTCCTCGGGATTGAAGCCGGGTCCGCGGTCGCGGATGAAGACCTCAGCACGATCAGCGGTACATTCCACGTAGACCGAGACCGGTCCGGGTGCATGCTGGGCCGCGTTGATCAGCGCCGCCCGTGCGGCCTGGACGAGGGCGTCCGCAGGCTGGTCCAGGGTCGCATCACCCACCGCCACCACCTCCACGGGGTACCCGTACTCGTCCTCAACCGAAGCAGCCACCGCTTTGAGGCGGTCCGACAGCTGTCCGGCCGTCCGCGGATCATCAGCGTAGAGCCACCGCCGCAGCTCGCGCTCCTGCGCCCGTGCCAGACGCAGAACGTCCTGCTCCGAGCCGGACCGGTTTTGGATCAGGGCCAGGGTCTGCAGAACCGAGTCATGCAGGTGCGCGGCAATTTCCGCCCGTTCCCGCTCCCGGATCCGGCCTGTCCGCTCCGTTTCCAGATCCCGCCAGTACTTTACGGCCCACGGCGCAAACACCAGTGCCACTCCGGCCAAGACAGCTGCCGAGGCAAGCAGGCCTGCCAGCAGGACGTCCCAGGTCAAGGCGCCGGACACCATGAGGATCACCCCCACAACCACCAGCAGGAGTCCGCCTCCCAGCCTGAGCAGACCGGTGCGGCGGTCTGCACCCGCACGGCTGAGCAAACCCGCCCGTCGTGTTTCATCAAGCTGGGACCAGGCCAGGACGGCTCCAACAATGATGGTCCCCGCGGGAAACAGGAGCTGCCAGTTCACATCGGCGCCGAACCGCTGTGCAATGACCGCTCCGGCCACGGCAAGCAGTGCCAGCCCGGCGAGGACCTCTCTGTTGGACGCTGCTGCAATCCAGCGGGAATCTGCCGGTGCGGGTTCCCGGGCGTCGGACTCCCCGGACGGTTGCTCGTTCAGGTAGGCAGCAAAGTTCCGGGCCACACTCCTGGGGTCGCGGTGGGACTGCACCTTGTCGGCGGCTTCATCCGCCGTGGGGACCAGCACCCACAACCAGGCGTACAGCACCAGGCCTGCGCCTCCGGCCAGCGCCAGCAGAACCATGAGTGCCCGGACCAATCCGACTGACCAGCCCAGGTGCCCGGCCAGCCCGGAACAGACCCCTGCCACCACGCGGTCATCTGTTCTCAGAAGCGGATCCAACATGTCCTAATCCAAGCACGTTCGCTGTCCCGGAACGTCCCGGGGGCCAGTCCCCGGCCTGTTTTCAGGGCCATCTCAGGGTTTCCTCAGGGCTGTCCCGGATGTTTCAGCAGTCTGCAGCCGGCCAGAATGGAAGCATGACCCCGCAACCCCCAGTCCCGGACCCGGCCGGCTCCCCCACGGAACCACTGCCGCCCTTTGACTCCGCTGAGAATCCCACCCGCCCGCTGCCCCGTCCCAACGGCTTCTTCACCTGGTTGCGTTCCCTGGGCATCGTCCGCGGAGAGGACCGCTGGGTGGGCGGGGTCTGTGAGGGAATCGCAGCCCGCACCGGACTGGATCCGGTCCTGGTCCGCGGGCTGTTCATTGTCCTGGGCCTGTTCGGCGGCGGACTCCTGCTCTACGGCCTGGCCTGGGCACTGCTCCCGGAGCCCGACGGACGCATCCATGCAGAGGAAGCCCTGCGCGGCTCTTGGACGTCCGGGACCACCGGAGCGCTCGTGGCCTGCGTCCTGGGCGGTGGAAGTCCCAGCATTTTCTGGTCCGGCGACGGGCTGCTCGGCGGTTTCTTCTGGACACTGTTCTGGGTTGGCGGCCTCGGGCTGCTGGTGTACTGGCTCTTCACCCGTAACGGCCGCGGTGCCGTGAGCGACCCCCACACTTCTGCCGCGCCTGTCCCGCCGATGCCGCCGGTCCCCTCCGCTCCGTATGCCGCAGCCTCCGCCCCTGGTCCTGCAGCTTCCGCCCACTACGCCGCGCAGGGGCCTGCGGCTTCGTCGGTCCGGCCCGCTGCGGTCCCGCCCCGTCGGCGGACCACGCCCGGAGCCGCCGAAACCGCGGTTGTCCTTGGAGCGGTGCTGCTGACCATCGGCGTCATCCTGACCCTGGATTACGCCTCGGTTATCGACATCGGCACCCCGGTGGCCGTTGCCCTCGCGGCGGGGGCGGCAGTCAACGGACTTGGCATCGTCATCCTCGGGGCCCTTGGGCGTTCCTCCGGAATCCTTGGCCTGACCGCCATCGCCGCAGTGGCCGGTGCCGGCGTGGCGGGCAGCAACCTTGGCACTTTCGACACCGTCGTCGTCGCCAATCAGGGGAACTGGACACCCACTGCTTCCTCTCCGGCCACCGGGGGTTACACGCTTGCGGCCGCCGACGGGAACCTGGACCTGCGCTACCTTGCGGATGAGACAGACCCGGCTGTTGAGATCCCGGTCAACGTGGCTGCCAGCGACCTCACCATCCTGGTGCCGGACGATGTCCCCGTCCTCGTCCGCGCGGACATGTTTGCGGGCAACGTCCAGATTGACGACGGCGTCACCCTCACCGAATCCGGGGGGTTATGGAAAACAGCGGATGAACGAATGAATGACACGGACGGCGACCCCCTAGTAGTCCGTATCAAGGGAGTTGCCAGCAATGTCCTGGTGACCGTAAACGAAAGCGACCTGGACCGATGAATGCTTCCGCGTACCCCCAGGGTTCCTCCGAGCACTTCCCTGAAGATTCCCCCGCCAAGCGGCCGGTCCGGACCGGCACCATTGTCTGGGGACTGCTGATCATCGCAGCTGCGGTCCTGCTCCTGGCCTGGCTGCTGACCGACATCAGTTTCGACCCCCTGGCAGTGCTGCTGGGCCTGTTGCTGGGCGGCGGCACCGCCCTGCTGATCGGCGGCGCAATCTCCGCCTTCGGCGGCCGCAACCACTTCACCAGCGGCGGAAACGACACCCGTCGCCCCACCGGACAGGCAGACTAATACCATGAACCGTTTCTTTGACATTCTCCGTTCCTCCCCCGTCCGCCGGACCCGCGGCTGGGCCGGCGGGGTCTGCGCCGGGGTGGCAGCGCGGTACGGCTGGGACGTCTCAGCGGTCCGGATAGCCGTCCTGCTCAGCTTCCTGCTGCCTTTTGTCGGCGTATGGACGTATCTCGCCGCCTGGCTCCTGCTGCCTAAGGATGACGGCACCATTGCGCTGGAGCAGCTGATCGGCAAACGCTAGCAGTCTGGGCTTGTTTTGGCTCCTCGGGGCCGGCTGGACCCTCCGTGCGATGGCCGGCAGCCCGGCGATGGCTAGAATCAAGGCTGAGGATCCACCAGCCGCCCAACTGAACCAGAGGTTTTAACAATGAAGATCGGCATCCTAACCAGTGGGGGCGACTGCCCCGGACTCAACGCGGTAATCCGCGGAGCCGTCCTCAAGGGCATCAAGGTCCACAACCAGGAGTTTGTCGGGTTCCTGGACGGATGGCGCGGCGTGGTGGACGGCGACATCATCGACCTCCCCCGAACCAGCGTCCGCGGCATTTCGAAACAGGGTGGAACCATCCTGGGGACCTCCCGCACCAATCCCTTCGAAGGACCCAACGGCGGGCCGGAAAAAATCAAGGCCACCATGGACCGGCTCGGTGTCGACGCCATCATCGCGATCGGCGGTGAGGGCACCCTGGCGGCCGCGCAGCGCCTCACAGATGCGGGCCTGAACATCGTGGGCGTCCCCAAAACCGTGGACAACGATCTGGACGCCACCGACTACACCTTCGGTTTTGACACCGCTGTGCAGATCGCCACCGAAGCGATTGACCGGCTGCGGACCACCGGCGAATCCCATCACCGCTGCATGGTCGCTGAAGTCATGGGACGTCACGTCGGCTGGATCGCGCTTCACTCCGGCATGGCTGCCGGCGCGCACGCCATCCTGATTCCGGAAAATCCGCAGAGCCTGGATCAGGTTGCCGAGTGGGTCACCCATGCCCGTGACCGCGGCCGCGCCCCGCTCGTCGTCGTTGCCGAGGGTTTCGTCACCACTGACATGGAGTCCCCGCACTCAGAACGCGGGCTGGACGCCTTCGGCCGGCCCCGGCTCGGCGGCATCGGAGAGCTGCTGGCCCCGGAGATCGAAGCCCGGACCGGCATCGAAACCCGTGCCACTGTCCTGGGACACATCCAGCGCGGAGGTGTTCCCACCGCTTATGACCGGGTACTGGCCACACGGCTCGGCATGGCTGCCATTGATTCCGTGATCGACGGGCTGTGGGGAACCATGGTGGCCCTGCACGGCACGGACATTGTGCACGTGGGCTTCGAAAAGGCGCTGGACAATCTCAAGACAGTTCCCCAGCACCGCTACGACGAAGCGTCCATTCTCTTCGGCTGACGGCCTGAGCCACAGACGGGACCGGGTGTAGGTTGAAACGTATGAATTTGGATCCGGGAACGATTGCGATCATTCAGCTCGCCTGGTCCCGCCGCTTAGGCCTGGCCGATGATGCCCTGTCTGCCGCCGGGGACGGAACGCGGATCTACAGCGTGCAGGACGAGTCCCGCAGCGTGTCCTTCATGCGCCTTTTTGGCCGGGAGGTCTTCTGCGGGCCCGAATGGGCGGCTCGGCGTGCCCGCGGCAAGAGCGCAGCGGAACTCAGCCGCCAAACCTCTCTCGCCGGCCTTTCCGCGGAGTACGGCGGAAGAACCGTTGGCTCCGAACATCTGTGTTTTGCCGATGCGTTCCCGGAGCCCATGGAACCGGCGGAGGAACTGGCTGTCTCCGAGGACCCGGAGATTGCCGTCCAGCTGGAGCGTCTGTGCCCGCCCGACGACGTCGCTGAAGCAGGCTTGGCGGGCAAGGAAGCGCTGTTCATAGTCGTGGATGACAGCGCAGAAGTTCCGGTTCCACTGGCTGGGGCCGGCTACAACATCCGGGACGGCATCCTGGCTGACATCTCCACGCTCACCGCGCCGTCCAGCCGCCGGCACGGACTGGGACGCTATGTCACGTCCATTGCAGTGGAGGAGTCCATGGCGGCTGGCCTGATCCCGCAGTACCGCACGCCCCTGGACAACATCGGGGCGGCCCGGACGGCGGCCGGAGCAGGTTTCCTTGCCGTCGGGATCCGCTCCGAAGTCCAGCTGACGGCCTAGCCTTTCGGGGCAGCGTGTGGACCTGCAGTTATTGCAGCAGGGCCAGCATTTCCTGCCGCTGAAAGAATCCTGCCGTGTCCCGTGCACTCGGCGAACCGGCGTCAGGGTCCGCTCCCCCTTCGACCAGGATGCGGAAGATACCGGTGTAGCCCTTGAAGACGGCACCAGCCAGCGGGGTCTGGCCCCGGTCATTCTGGGTGTTCACATCCGCGCCCCGCTCAACCAGCAGCGCGGTCAGGCTCTCGTGGCCGTGGTAGGAGGCCAGCATCACCAGTGTGTCGCCTGAGCCGTTGGTCAGGTTCACGGGCACTCCGGCATCCAGGTAACCCCGGATCCCCTCCGTATCACCGGCGCGCGCAGCATCGAACACCAAACCGGCCAGTTCGATGATGTCTTCGTCAATCTCCGGGCGGGATTCCGGGGTGCTCATGGGGATTCCTTTCAAGTGCGTACATCGGTCTAACGTCTTTGGTGCTGAACTCCGCTATGCCCGGGGCGGGCGCAGGAATCCGCCGGCACGGCCGACAACCTGGCCGGCATCCGGGGCAACAATGATTTCCTGCGCGGCGGCGTAGGGCTCGCCATCGTCGTCCACCACCAGCTCTGCCGCGGGATCCACGGAGCGCTTAATCACGGCCAGCGCAACGGCGCCCATTTCATAGTGCTGGGCAACCGACGTCACCGCTCCCACCCTGCGTTCCCCCAGCATCACTGCACTGCCCGGCGCGGGAAGCGTGTGCTGGGAACCGTCCAGCTGCAGGAACACGAGCCGGCGGGGCGGATGCCCCAGGTTGTGCACACGGGCCACGGTTTCCTGGCCCTTGTAGCAGCCCTTGGCCAGATGAACCGCTGTCCGGATCAGATCCAGCTCATGCGGAATGGTTTTGTCGTCGGTCTCGGCGCCCAGCCGCGGACGCCAGGCCGCAATCCGCAGGGCTTCGGAGGCCATGGTGCCGGCAAGGGTGCGCCCTGAGTCCGTAACGGCCTGTTCCAGCTCCGCTGCCGGGATCAGATACTCATGCCAGGGGCGGTCGCGTCCCGGATGGGAATCCTCAGGGACGCCGGTGTAGGCGAAACCGCCGGCACCAATGTTCGGCCAGGGATCGGTCCAGACGGAATAGTTGGCCCAGGCCTCCACTGGCGTCACTGATCCCACAACGGCCCAGTCCCGGCTGACATCGGCCACCTCGACCCGGAGCATGAACTTCATCCGTTCCAGGAACTGGGCCAGGACGGGCGCCTCAGCGGCTTCCACGATCAGCCACGCGGTGTTCCCGTCGTCCAGGATCCGTGCGTCGTGCTCAATGCGTCCCTGGACGCTGAGCAGCAGCAGCTCCGAGCTTGTGCCTGGCTGCAGGTCGCTCACGCTTTGGGAGGACAGGGTGTTCAGCCAGCTGAGGCGGTCGGGGCCGGTGACGGTGACAACACCGCGGTGGGACAGGTCCGTGACGGCATTGCCGCGGGCCAGTTCCCGCTGCTCGCGCAGGGGATCGCCGTAGTGGGCTGCAACACCGGCGTCGAGGCCGCCGGCTTCCACCGCACCGTGGCGGGACAGGAGGGGGCTGAGGTAAGTCATAACGGGTGCAACGTCCTTGCGGGGGCGGCTATTCCGTGCTTGGTTTCCGCAGCGCCGGAAGGCTTAGGAGGTTTTCTTCAGGATGGCGGAGGCGTGGGCCTTCAGCGCGTTGCCGCCCTCAGCTACATCCCAGCGCCAGTACAGGTCACCGTTGACCAAACCGAAGATGCGCGTGGCGGCGGTGTACTCCTTGGAGTTCACGCCCCGCATGACCAGATCGGTGGTCAGCTGAATTTGCGGGCCCTTGATTTGGCCGTAGTACAGCTCTGCGATGCCGCCGGGATGGACGATGGTGGCGGTGATGTCAAAGCCGCCGCTGTCATTGCGGAGCTTTTCGACTTCGTCGGCGCTGCGCAGCGCCGGAACAATGTCCGCCGGGGTCAGCCCGGGGCCTCCGTCGGCGTCGTTCAGGGGGCGGTCCAGCGCCCAGAATCCCGTCTCAACGGCGAGCGGGCGCAGAACGGTGCCGTCTTCGTCCGTGAGCCAGCTTTCGGCGTCGTACTTCAGGTACGGCAGGCCATTTTGGCTGAAAGTCACACGCTGGGTGAAGTGCTCGGAATCGGCTTCACCCTCCCCCAGCCTGCCGGAGCCCTCCCAGACTCCAAGGAGCCAGGACAGCGGCACGAGCTCAGGGGTCAGATCGGTGGGGATCTCCATGGGCATGGCGCTGACCTCTTCCTTCGGTTGCTCTTGGGCGGGCTACTTCTGGCCTTTGTACAGGCGGCTGATGACCAGGCCGGCGAATGCGGCCATGCCGACGCCGGTGATGCCAAGCAGGACGATAAAGAAGATTTCAAGGGCTACAAGCGAATCCATAGCTACATCCTAACCCGGAGCCGCGGACGTTTCGTCCCATGACCTGCCGGCCGGGATAGGAAGAGGTCAGGGGACGAGCAGGCTGGCCAGGAAATAGACCACGGAGCCCAGCGCCACGATGGGTGCCAGGGCCAGGGCCAGCCGCCCCCGGCGGGTGGAAATATCATCGCGGGAGAGGATCAGCCGGCGGACCGCCATGACGACGGCGGCACCCGCGGCGCCCATTAGCGCAGCAGCGGCAGCATGCACTCCGGCTTCCGGCTGCAGGACTCCGGCCAGCGCACCGGCCAGGGCGCCGGCGGCTACGCCCAGCGGGGCGGTAATCCTGTCCGGCAGGGGGATCAGGGACACAGCGAGTGCGGCGAGGATGCCGGCTGCACTGATGGTCAGGCCTGCCGGGCTGCCGTCGGCACCGGCCAGCCTGTCCGCGGCCACCCAGCCTGAACCCATCACCGTCAGGAGGACACCTGCGATGTTGCCGATGGTTGATTCCAGCCGGTGGGCCTGTCCGGTTCCGCGCAGCAGCTGGATCAGGAAGATGGCGCCTACGCCTACTGCCGCCACCCCGGGCAGCCAGGTCAGTAATGCCGTGGACGGTGCCACCAGCGCGGCGGCACAGGCGGCTGCGCCTGCGAGCGCCAGTACGGCGCCCTGGGTCTTTTTGGCCGGAACATCCAGGAGGTGCGGCCAGCCGATCCCCACCACGATGCAAAGAATGCCGGTAACCACTGCCACGGCCCCAACGGACCAGTACGAAGCACCGACGATGCCTATGAGGGCTGCTGCCGCCAGCACCGCTACGCTCCAAAGTTTCACCTAAGCCATCCTGCCTTATTACGTAGTGCAGATGAAAGCTACGGGTCCGGCGAGGCCCCGTGGGTATACTTTCAACACCTTCGCCCCGCCTGCGGACGCGGCCCAGCTTGTGCCCGATGATGTGCGCCCAACCTTGGAGGATCCATGTCGCACATTTTGCTGCTGACCAACAGTCCGGGACCCTCTGTTGAGGTCCTGCCGGCCCTCGGTCTGCTCAACCACAAAGTGCAGGTTGTTCCCGCCGAACCCACGGCACTGCTCGACACAGAGCCCAGCGACGTCGTGCTTATTGACGCCCGCAAGGATCTGGTCGGCGCCCGTTCACTCACCCAGCTGCTGAAGGCAACGGGACTGGACACGCCGCTGATCCTTATTCTTACCGAAGGCGGAATGGCTGCCGTGGCGGCAAACTGGCGGGCCGACGACGTCATCCTCGATTCGGCCGGACCGGCCGAGCTGGAGGCCCGGCTGCGGCTCATGTCCGCGAGGATCAACTCGTCCTCGGAAGCTGCCAGCACCGAGATCCGTGCATCCGGCGTCGTCATCGACGAAGCGAGCTACACGGCCCGGGTGAACGGCACTGCGCTGAACCTCACCTATAAGGAGTTTGAGCTCCTGAAGTACCTGGCACAGCATCCCGGCCGTGTCTTCACCCGCGACCAGCTGCTGCACGAGGTGTGGGGCTACGACTATTACGGGGGCACACGGACGGTGGACGTCCACGTCCGGCGGCTGCGGGCCAAGCTGGGTGCGGACCATGAAAACCTGATCGGCACGGTCCGCAACGTGGGCTACCGGTTCACCCGGTCCCGGCTGGCCGGGGATCCCGCGCAGCCCGCGAGCCAAGAAGCCTGACCTGCTGCGACACTGCCTGCGGGAACTTTGGACGCCTCCGCTTGTCCGGTGCCCTCCGGGCGCTAGGCTTCTTCAATGAGAGACGAACGCGTAATGCCCTGGCCCGTCACAGTCACCAAGGGAACCCCGGAGCCCGATGAGCTGGACCGGATCCGCGAATTGGCCGCCGCCGCCGCCGATGCGGACGGTAACCCGCCGCTCTCCGAACAGACCCTCGTTGACCTGCGTTCCGGTGACACGGACCCGGACTCCCTGCTGGTTTTCGCCACCTATGCCAATGATGAGTCCTCGGATCCGTCGGCTACCCAGGCGCTGGCCGGCGTCGCTGTACTGATCAGTGACGGTCCGAAAGAACCGGGCGTGCTGGAACTGGTGGTCCATCCTGCCTACCGCGAGAAGGGTGTGGGCACCGCCCTGGCGTCCTCCGTGCAGGAGCACGTTAGCGCCGGCACCGTCCCCGCACCCCAGGCATGGTCGCACGGCAACCATGACGCCGCCGTCGAACTGGCCCGGCGTTTTGGCTACCGTCCGGTGCGCGAGCTGCTGCGCCTGCGGCTGAGCCGTGGCGCCGGAACTGACGGGCTGCCCGCTGCCGAGCTGCCCGAAGGCGTCTCGCTGCGGGCCTTTCATCCGGGGGCCGACGACGACGCCTGGCTGGCAGCCAACGCGGCCGCCTTTGCCCACCACCCCGAGCAGGGCGGCATGACCCGGAGCGACCTCGCCGCACGCATGGCGGAGGACTGGTTCGATCCCGAAGGATTCCTGCTGGCTGTGCGGGACGAGGACAATGCCATCCTCGGCTTCCACTGGACCAAGGTCCATCCCGGTGCCGGCGGACATCCGCCCATCGGAGAGGTGTACGTGGTGGGAGTGGTTCCCGAGGCCCAGGGCATGGGACTGGGCCGCACCCTGACCGTTGCCGGCATCCGGCATCTCCAGGACAGCGGCCTGCCGGCCATCATGCTTTACGTGGATGCGGACAACGCTCCGGCCATGGCGCTGTACCAGCGGCTGGGTTTCGTCCGCTGGGACGCGGATGTGATGTACGCGGCCGGATGAGCCGGAACAGCTTGTAATGTTGAATTGACGGCCCTGCCGCCCGGTCCTCCGGGAGGCACCGCCTGACCGCCGCCATACTGCAGGGAGAAACCATGGGATCCGATACCGCCGCCGAGCCGCACTCCACTTTCGGATCGGCTGAGTCCATGTCGGCGCCCCGGGCCACTGAGGACCGGATTGATATTCCGGACTTTGGTCCGGCACTCGTCCCGGAAGGGGACATCAGCCCCGAGCGTTTCCTGGACCGTGAAATCAGCTGGCTCCATTTCAACGCCCGTGTCCTTGAGCTCGCTGAGGACCCGGACCTGTACCTGCTGGAGCGGGTCAGTTTCCTGTCCATCTTCGCGTCCAACCTGGACGAGTTCTTCATGGTGCGGGTTGCCGGCCTCAAGCGCCGCATCGCCACCGGGTTGGCGGTTCCCTCCGCTGCCGGTCTGAGCCCGATGGAACAGCTGGAACACATCGTGGAGGCCGGCTACCGGCTCCAGCAGCGCCATGCCGAGGTCTTTGCCCGTCAAATCCGCCCGGCGCTGGCCGAGGAGCAGATCCATCTCGTGGGGTGGAACGAGCTCGATGACACCGCCAAGGCCTATCTGCACCGCCAGTTCGCGTCCAAGGTTTTCCCGATCCTCACCCCGCTGGCCGTGGATCCGGCGCACCCCTTCCCCTACATCTCCGGCCTCTCCCTGAACCTGGCCGTGGTGGTGCGCAACCCCGTGAGCGGCAAGGAGTTCTTCGCCCGAGTCAAGGTTCCGGACCAGCTGCCCCGGCTGATCTCCGTGGACGGCCCCAGAGCCGGAAATGTTGCCGGCCGGGTGGCCCGCTTCATTCCGCTGGAAGACGTCATTGCCGAACATCTGGACCAGCTGTTCCCCGGTATGGACGTCATGGAACACCATGCCTTCCGGGTTACCCGCAACGAGGATCTGGAGGTGGAGGAGGACGACGCCGAGAACCTGCTGCAGGCGCTGGAAAAGGAGCTCCTGCGTCGCCGGTTCGGCCCGCCCGTCCGCCTGGAAGTCACCACCGACATCAACCCCAGCATCCGCGAGCTGCTGGTGCGCGAACTCGGCGTGGAAGAAGACGAGGTGTATGCGCTGCCCGCACCGCTGGACCTGCGCGGACTGGCCGGCATCAGCCGCATCGACCGCCCGGACCTGCACTACCCCAAGCAGGTGCCGCATACGTCCCTGCACCTGAAGGAGTCCGAAACCTCCAAGCCGGCGGATGTGTTTGCTGCAATGCGCCGCCGCGACATCCTGCTGCACCACCCCTATGATTCCTTCTCCACCTCCGTTCAGGCCTTCCTGGAGCAGGCCGCCGCCGACCCACGGGTCCAGGCCATCAAGCAGACGCTGTACCGCACGTCCGGGGACTCCCCCATTGTTGACGCGCTGATTGATGCCGCGGAGTCCGGCAAGCAGGTGCTGGCCCTGGTGGAAATCAAGGCACGGTTCGATGAGCAGGCCAACATTTCCTGGGCCCGCAAGCTGGAGCAGGCCGGCGTGCACGTGGTCTACGGCATCGTGGGGCTGAAAACGCACTGCAAGTTGTCACTGGTGGTCCGCCAGGAAGTGGACGGGCTGCGGCGCTACTGCCACATCGGCACCGGAAATTATCACCCCCGCACCGCCCGCTATTACGAAGACCTGGGGCTGCTGACCTCTAACGAACAGGTGGGTGAAGATCTGACGAAGCTCTTCAACCAGCTCTCCGGGTATGCCCCGAAGTCCACGTTCAAGCGCCTGCTCGTGGCTCCCCGGTCGGTGCGGTCAGGTTTGATTGACCGGATTGAACGGGAAATTGCCAATAAGAAGGCCGGTCTGGCCGCCCGGGTGATCATCAAGGTCAACTCGATGGTGGATGAAGCCATCATCGATTCGCTGTACCGTGCCTCCCAGGCCGGTGTCCGGGTGGATGTGATTGTGCGCGGCATCTGTTCCGTGCGCCCGGGCGTCCCCGGCCTGAGCGAGAACATTACTGTCCGGTCCATTCTGGGCCGGTTCCTGGAGCACTCGCGCGTGTTTGCCTTCGCCAATGCCGGAGACCCTGTGGTGTTCATCGGTTCAGCGGACATGATGCACCGCAACCTGGACCGCCGGGTGGAGGCCCTGGTGCAGCTTGCCTCCCGGGAGGACATCGCTGACCTCATCGCGCTGATGGACCGCTACATGGATCCGGCCACCGCAAGCTGGCATCTGGAGAAGGACGGCATCTGGACCCGGCACCACAAGAATGAAGGAGGGGAGCCGCTGCTGGATGTGCAGTCGTGGCTGCTCGCTTCCCGGTCCCGGCAGCGCGCCGCTGTCCGCCGTTGATGACCATGCCCACCGAACCGGGAGCTTCCATGGGTGAACAGGCCACTCTCCCCCGTCGCGGGCTGGAAACCGGTCCCGGGGATCCCGTGCCCGCAGACATCAAAGTGGTGGCTGCAGGCGCCATTTGCTGGCGCACCCGGAACGGCGAACTCGAGGTCCTCATGATCCACCGGCCCCGGTACAAGGACTGGTCGTGGCCGAAGGGGAAACTGGATGCCGGCGAGACAACTCCTGAGTGCGCAGTGCGCGAAGTGCAGGAGGAAGCCGGGGTCCGGATCAGGCTGGGCATTCCGCTGCCGGCCACGGTATATCCGGTGGCGTCGGGAATGAAGATCGTCCACTACTGGGCCGCCCGCATCGAGGAGGGAAAGCCCCGGCCGGACGGCAAGGAAGTGGACGGCGTCCGCTGGTGCACTCCGGCGCAGGCCCATGCCGAGCTCAGCAATCCTTCGGACCGGCTGCCGCTGCGCATCCTGGAGGAGGCCCATGCCGAAGGCCGGCTCCGGACATGGCCGCTGATCGTGGTGCGCCATGCCAAAGCCAAGCCCCGGTCATCCTGGACCCGGGCTGAAGGGGACCGTCCGCTGGCCGCCACCGGCCTGCGCCAGGCACAGGCCGTGTCGCGGCTGCTGGCCGCATGGCTGCCGGACCGGGTGGTGTCCAGTCCCTGGGTCCGCTGCGTGCAGACTGTGCGTCCCTATGTGAAGGCACGGGCCGTGAAGTTCAAAACCGTCGACGCCATTACCGAGCACAGCGCCAAGCGCAAGCCCGGCAAGGCCCGCAACGCGGTGGAAGCATTGTTCGACAAGGCCAAACCAGTTGCCCTGTGCACGCACCGGCCGGTTTTGCCGCTGACATTCGAGGTTCTGGCAGACCATATGCCGGCCGGCCTGTCCATTGGTTTGCCGGACAAGGATCCGTATCTGGCGCCGGGCGAAGCCATCATCTGCCAGGTCTCCTCCGCCGAGGAGGGGCGCATCGTGTCGCTGGAGCGGTTCCGGGCATTCGACGACTAGGTTTTCCGCCGTGCCGCACCGGATAGCTAAGCCTAACCGTCCTTTTTTGATCCCGGCCACCGCCCTATGGTGGGGCAATGACAACTTTCACGGAACTCCTCGAAGCCCAAATCGGTAACGAATTCAATGCCTCGCAGCAGTACGTGGCCATGGCAGTGTTTTTCGACGGCGAAGACCTCCCGCAGCTGGCCCGGCACTTCTATGCTCAGTCGGTTGAGGAACGCAACCACGCCATGATGCTGGTGCAGTACATGCTGGACCGGGACATGCCCGTGCGGATCCCCGGCGTCGCCGCGGTGCGCAACGACTTTGCCACCGTGGTGGAACCGATCCAGCTGGCTCTGGAGCAGGAGCGCCAGGTCACCCGCCAGATTGAGGCTCTCTTCGCCGCCGCACGTGCGGAGGGCGATGCCCTGGGAGAGCAGTTCATGCTCTGGTTCCTCAAGGAGCAGGTGGAGGAAGTCGCCTCCATGTCCACCCTCCTCACGGTGGCCAAGCGCGCCGACAACCTCTTCGACCTGGAGAATTTCATGGCACGGGAACAGGTTGGCGACGGCGGCGGAAGCGACGCCGGCGCTCCCGAGGCTGCCGGCGGAGCCCTCTGACCGATACATTCCCGGGGACCGGAAGCAACAGGGAGACCAAATGACAGAGACGGCGAAGAAGAACATCCCTCTGCCCGGCGTGCACCGCGGCTGGTATCTGGCCTCCGGGTTCTTGGTGGGCCTGGTGGCAGCCACGGGCTCGCTGGCCTGGTCCACGATCCCGCAGAGCCTGCCCATGCACTGGGACGGCGCCGGGAATGTGGACCGCTATGCGGAGAAGTCCTTCTGGACCGTGTTCACCGGGCCCCTGATTTGCCTCGGACTGCTCCTGTTCCTCTATGCAACCGCCCTGATTATCCGGCGTTTTCCGCTCAACAATTCCGCCCCGTACGGCGTGGACGAGCAGGTGCACCAGCGGGCCGGCATGGACTCAACATTGTATTTCCTGGCACTGAGCGCGTTTGCGTTATCCCTGCTGATTGGCTGGATGACTCTGCGCAGCTGGTTCCTGCCCCCGGAAGCGTCGGATCTCCTGCTCGTACTCCCCACACTGGCTTTCCTGGGTGTGGTGGCCGTGGCCGGGCTGCTCGCCTGGCGACGCTACGGCCGTCTGGTAGCCGCCCTCTCCGCCGAGGACTGAGCTATAGACTAAAGGGGTGACTATCCCAACCCCGTATGAAGACCTGCTCCGCGACGTGATGGCCCACGGAACGCAAAAATCCGACCGCACCGGCACCGGAACCCGCAGTGTCTTTGGCCGCCAGATGCGCTTTGACCTCAGTGATTCCTTCCCGCTGATCACCACCAAGCGGGTGCACTTCAAGTCGGTGGCCCTCGAACTCCTGTGGTTCCTGCGCGGCGATTCCAACGTCCGCTGGCTGCAGGAGCGCGGCGTCAGCATCTGGAACGAGTGGGCGGACGACGACGGCGAACTGGGCCCGGTCTACGGTGTCCAGTGGCGCTCCTGGCCGGCCCCGGACGGCGGACAGATTGACCAGATCGCCAAGGTGGTTGAAAGCATCCGCACCAACCCGGACTCCCGCCGGCACATCGTCACGGCCTGGAACCCGGCCGAAGTGGACAACATGGCCCTGCCGCCGTGCCACGCGATGTTCCAGTTCTACGTGGCCGACGGGAAACTGTCCTGCCAGCTGTACCAGCGCTCGGCCGATCTGTTCCTCGGCGTCCCCTTCAACATTGCCTCCTACGCACTTTTGACGCTCATGGTGGCGCAGCAGACCGGCCTCCAGCCCGGCGAATTTGTCTGGACAGGCGGCGACGTCCATATCTACGACAACCATGTGGACCAGGTCCGCGAACAGCTCAGCCGCGCACCCTTCCCGTATCCGCAGCTGCGCCTGGCCCGGACGCCTGACTCGATCTTCGATTACGTCCTGGAGGATTTTGAGGTCCTGGACTACCGCCACCACCCCGGCATCAAAGCTCCGATTGCAGTCTGAAAGGCGTTCCCTTGAATGAACCCGCCGGCATCCGCTATTTCGCCACAAGCGGTGGAGATGCTTCTCCTGAGGGCATGGACCTGTTGGCGGCATTGTCAGCGGCCAATCCCCTGGGGATGCCGCAGCCGCTGGTAGGCATGATCTGGGCCCAAACCGTGGACGGCGTCATCGGCCGGGACGGAGGAATGCCGTGGCACCTGCCCGAAGACCTGGCACATTTCAAGAACACCACGGCCGGACACCCGGTCATCATGGGCCGGCGCACCTGGGAGTCCTTTCCCGCCGCCTACCGGCCGCTGCCCGGCCGCACCAACATTGTGGTGAGCTCCAGCAAAACGCTGGCGGACGAGATTTCCCCGGCCGGCGCCGTCGTGGTTCCCACGCTGGAACAGGCACTGGACACCGCCCGGCACAGCCCCGGCGGCAGCGAACAGATCTGGATTGTCGGCGGTGCCCAGATGTACGAGGCAGCTGCTCCCCTGGCGGACGCCGCCGTAGTGACGGTCATTGATGCGAGCACCGAGGGCGACACCTACGCTCCGCATCTCGGCCCCGACTGGGGGTTCACTGCGGTGAGCCCCGCCGAAGGCTGGCACACGGGAACCAACGGCACCTGCTACCGGATAGCCCTCTGGTCCCGGGTCCGGGATACGGACAGCGGCGTCACCAACCACCACGGCAGCGCGGCCCTGCCCTAAACTGAAACCATGACTTTCGCAGCTACCCCTGTACCCACCGCGGGCTTCATCGGCTGGCGGGGCATGGTCGGTTCCGTCCTCATGCAGCGCATGCAGGATGAAGGCGACTTTGACCTGATCAACCCCGTGTTCTTCTCCACCTCCAACGCCGGGGGCGCCGCGCCGTCCTTCGCTTCGGGTGCAGGAGAGCTCCAGAATGCCTACGACATTGAGACGCTGGCCAAACTGCCGATCATCGTCACTGCCCAGGGCGGCGGTTACACCTCGGAGGTCTATCCCAAACTGCGCGACGCCGGCTGGAACGGGCTATGGATCGACGCCGCGTCCACACTGCGGATGGAGCAGGACTCCATCATCGTCCTGGACCCGGTGAACCGGGACGTCATCGACGCCGGGCTGGCCCACGGGGTGAAGAATTTCGTGGGCGGCAACTGCACCGTCTCCTGCATGCTCATGGGGCTGGGCGGATTGTTCCGCAACGGCCTGGTGGAATGGGGCACCTCCATGACCTATCAGGCTGCCTCCGGCGGCGGTGCCCGGCACATGCGTGAGCTGCTCAATCAGTTCGGCTCGCTGAACTCCGTGGTTGCGGACCAGCTTGCCGACCCGGCCTCCGCCATCCTGGACATCGACCGCGCGGTGCTGGCCCAGCAGAAGAACCCCGCCATGGACTCCTCACAGTTCGGCGTGCCGCTGGCCGGTTCGGTGATCCCCTGGATCGACGCAGACCTGGGCAACGGGCAGTCTAAGGAAGAGTGGAAAGCCGGTGCCGAAACCAACAAGATCCTGGGCCGGGACACGGCCGGACGAATTCCGTTTGACGGTCTCTGCGTCCGCATCGGCGCCATGCGCTCACATTCACAGGCGCTGACCCTCAAACTCACCGAAGACCTTACAGTGGCGGAGATTGAGCGGATCATCGACGCCGACAACGAGTGGGCCAAGGTGGTGCCCAACACCAAGGAAGCCTCCATGGCGGAGCTGACCCCGGTGGCCGTCAGCGGAACCCTGGACATTCCGGTGGGCCGGATCCGGAAACTGGAAATGGGTCCGGAGTACATCAGCGCCTTCACCATCGGCGACCAGCTGCTCTGGGGCGCAGCCGAACCGCTGCGGCGTATGCTGCGGATTGCCACCGGCAACCTCTAACCCTGCCAGCCCGGTCCGAACCCGGCTGCAGCCAGCGGATCCGTTCCCTGCGGGACGGGTCCGCTTTTGCGTGCGCTGAGTGTCAGCGGCAGGTGGGAAGGTGGCGCTATGGACAAGTTCACCGTGGAAGAAATCCTCCGCACCTTCTTCACCCTCAGCGCCGAGGGCAAACAAACAGCCACCGCAGCGCGGTACGCCAGGGTTCTGGCACAGCTGCGGCTGTACCTGGAAACAGACGGCTGGATATACCTGACCCCGGACCGTGCCGTCCTGCTGGAACTGGAACGCAGCTTCAACCCGGAGAACGCCTTCGCGCGGATTTTCGACGCCGAGGACCTGCTCTATACGCTGCACGGCTTCCTGGACCCGCAGTGGCTGCTGCCCGGACTGCAGGACCGGCGAACCCAGGTGAGCCTGACGTCCCGGCTGGTGCAGTGGCTGTGCAGCCGGGCACTGGTGGACCGGTCGTGGCACGGCGGACAGGTGCGCGAAGTCCTGGCCGCCGCCCAAATCATGCGCCGGAACCGCGGCGGGGAAGCCTGATTACAGCGAGCAGTTGATGAGCAGCGGCTCCGGGTGCAGCCGAAGGCCAAAGGCTTCGTCCACGCCGTCTGCCACGGCCCGCGCCACAGCCAGCAGGTCCTCGGCCGAGGCGTTGCCGCGGTTGGTTACTGCAAGGGTGTGCTTGGTGGACAGGGAAGCCCGGCCGCCGGCCAGTTCGGCCCCCTGGCCGGTCTCCGGCAGGCCGAAGCCCTTGGGGAAACCGGAACGGTCAATGAGCCAGGCGGCGCTGAGTTTGACCATTCCGGGCTGTTCCACCGGGTAGCGCGGCGCCTCGGGCGGCAGATGCGCGGCCTCCTCCTCGGAAACCACCGGGTTCGTGAAGAAGGAGCCGGTGCTCCAGGTGTCCGGATCCTCGGGGTCAAGCACCATGCCCTTGCCGGCGCGCAGCCGCAGCACCTCGCGGCGGACGTCTTCGGCAGCGGCCCGCTCCCCCGCCTCCACGCCGAGTGCCCGGGCCAGCTCGGCGTAGCGCACGGGCGCACTTTCCATGCCCCGGGTCAGGCCAAAGTCCACGGTCAGGACCACGTACCGCGGTGAACCGTTCACTGTGGCGCGTTTCAGCACCGAGTCCCGGTACCCGAACTGCAGCTCTTCATTGGTGAACTGCACTACGGTACGGGTTTCCCGGTCCCAGGCGCGGACGCCGGTAATGCTTTGCGAAACATCCGCGCCGTAGGCTCCCACGTTCTGCACCGGCGTCGCACCGGCCAGGCCCGGAATGCCGGAGAGCGCCTCGAGGCCGGAGCAGCCCCGGCGCAGTGTTTCCGCCACCAGCTCATCCCAGGGGTGACCGGCCTGCGCACGGACGGTGACCGTGTTTTTGTCCTCGGTGAATTCCAAGCCGCGGGTGGCAACGTGGACCACCGCGCCGTCGAACCCGGCGTCGGAGATCAGCAGATTGGAACCGCCGCCCACAATCAGCAGCGGTTCCTTCGCCTCATCGGCGGCACGGACCGCACCGATGAGTTCGTCCTCGGTTTCGGCGTTGATGTAGCGGCGGGCGGGCCCGCCCACGCGGGAGGTGGTCAGGGAGGCCAGGGGCAAAGAGGTCAGCGCACTCACCAGATCCGCACAACCGCCTGTGCCTTGACCAGCACCTTCTGGCCGTTGAACGTGACGGTGAGGTCCACGCGTGCGGTGGAATTGTCAGCGTCGAGCGCTCCAATTACTCCGGTGACTTCGACGACGGCGCCGGCCTCGCCGTCAACATCCTCCACCGGAACCGGCCGGGTGAAACGCGTCTGGTAGTCGATCACGGCACCCGGATCGCCGATCCAGTCGGTCACCAGCTGCACAGCGGCGCCCATGGTGAACATGCCGTGGGCGATGACGCCGGGCAGGTCCACGCTGCGGGCAAAGCGCTCGTTCCAGTGGATGGGGTTGAAGTCTCCGGACGCTCCCGCGTAACGGACCAGATCGGCGCGGGAAATCTCCAGCGTGGCCGAGCCTATTTCCTGTCCGGCGGCGAGTTCGCTTAATGCAATCGACACGGCGTTACTGCCCTTCTCCGCGGACGAGGATGGATGACACGGCAGTGGCGACCTTTTCGCCCTCCGTGGTGGAGATTTCCGAGCGGGTGGTGAGCAGGGCGCCGTCGCCCATGGCCCGGACGGAATCCACATGAAGTTCTGCAATCAGCTCATCCCCGGCGACAATCGGCCGGTGATGCGTGAAGCGCTGGTCTGCGTGGACCACGCGGGTGAAGTCGATGCCGGCCTCCGGGTCGGAGATCAGCTGCGCATCGGCGCGCTGGGCCACGATGACGGCAAAGGTGGGCGGAGCCACCAGGTCCGAGTACCCCAGCTGCGCGGCCTCCGCTACGTCATAGTGCGCGGCATGGCCGGCTTTGACGGAGCGGGCAAACTCACGGATTTTCTCGCGGCCCACTTGATAGGGCTCACTGGCGGGATAGCTGCGCCCCTGCAGTTCAGGATTGATGCTCATTTGGTTCCCTTCATCCGGCGCCGGGCGTCCCGGGCTCGAACCACCATACCGCTCAGGTGCAGGCACATGCCCACCACAATCACGGGCGCGGCGATGTACATCAGCAGCGGGGAATCTCCGATCGCACCGAAAACGACCATCAGCACGCCGGCTCCGGAAACCACCAGGGCGGATACAACCAGCTTGCGATACAGGGCGGAACCGGTTTCCCACGGGGTGTTTAGCATGCCCCCAGAATACAGGCGGGGCACCTCCTGCCGCGAAACGGGGGTCCGGGGCCGGGAGCCTTCCTGACCCTAAAAGAGCGCAGTCTGCAGGGCGGGAAGCCGTGCCTGATAGGCGCCGAGGTTCAGCCGGCGACCCTTCAGCCGGGCCAGATCGGCAAGGAGCGGTGTGTCCGAACCTTCCACCGTCACCAGTGCCGCTGCTCCCACCATGGCTTCAATGACCATGGCGTGCTCGCCGCTGCCCGGGTCCAGCGGATAGGCAACAGCTCCGGCCGCGTCCAGCACCACCCGGGCCTGGGCCGGACGCTCCCAGGTTTCAGCCACCACGCTGAATCCGCGGATGCCCGCCCCGGCCAGCAGTTCCCGGACCTTCGCCGCGTGCAGGGAGTTGGTCCGGTCCAGGAATTCCTCCGCCAGCGGCCGCGCCAGGGCAGCGGCCTTGGTGCCGGCACGCACCGCCTGCACCAGTCCCGCTTCAGCTGTGACCAGGTCTTCCAGGATGCGCACCACCCGCCCGTCGTCTGCGCGGGCCACGTAGCGCGCGGCCACCGCGCCCTGTTCCACGAGGCGCAGGCGTTTCCTTCCGGCTGCAGCGGTCCCCACCTTGCTCGTGCCGTCCGCAAAGGTGGCAACGTACAGCCAGTGCGGCTGCTCGAGGTACAGCTGAAGTCCCGGCGACGCGATTCCGGACCGGTGGACGTTATGCACCAGCCGCCAGTCGTCGCGGGCGAAGCATGGCCCGCACTGATAGCCGCGTTCTGCCGCCGAATGCTCAGGGCAGGGCTGGGCGATGCGGGTGTGCCGGTCCTGCACCTTCACCGACCCCAGGCAGTGCCGCAGCGCGCCGTCCTCGCCGGGAAGAACCCGGTAGGACAGGACGGTCCCGGCGTTGAGCCTCATCTGCAAGGACACGCCAACAGGCGAGCGCAGCGCAAGGTACGGACCGTCGTCGTCCCACGAAACTCCGGCGCTCAGATACCGGCCGGGGGCAGTCGTCACGGGTGAGTCTCCAGAGAAAAAGGGAACAGGGCGCAAAGCGAAGGGCGGGGAGACGCCTGCGCGTCTCCCCGCCCCATTATCCCGCTTGACCGGTTAGGCGTGCTGTCCCTCGTGCTCGCCCTCGGCAATTTCCTCCAGCAGCTTGTCGTTGAAGGCCGGCAAATCATCCGGGTTGCGGCTGGTCACCAGGCCCTGGTCCACCACCACTTCCTCGTCGCTCCAGTTGGCGCCGGCGTTCTTGAGGTCCGTGGCCAGCGTGTGGTAGGAGGTCAGGTCACGGCCCTTAACGACGCCGGCCTCGATCAGCAGCCACGGTCCGTGGCAGATGGATGCCACCGGCTTGTGCGCTTCGAAGAACGCCCGCGTGAAAGCCTGGGCGTCCTTGTCCACGCGCAGGAAGTCAGCGTTGACCACGCCGCCGGGGAGGACCAGGGCATCGAAATCATCGGCGTTGGCGTCTGCCACGGCCAGGTCAACGGTAAACGTCTCGCCCTTGTCCATGCCGTCGAAGCCCTGGACCGTGCCGCTGGACGGTGAGACCAGGGTGGGCACGCCGCCTGCGGCTTTCACGGCCTCCCAGGGGCTGGTGAGCTCGATCTGTTCCACACCGTCGGTGAGGAGAAAAGCGACCTTCTTGCCGGAAATATCATGTTCAGACATGTTGCCTCCGTTTCGCAGACTTCTAGGGGCGGTATGTATCCGCCTGGAATCGAACGATTCCGTTGCCCCCACCCTAGGAAAGACCGGCGACAATAAGCAAGCTGACTAAATGCCCCTTAGCTGGCAGACAGGCCCTCGGCGACTGCGGCGGCAGCTGCCAGCCAGGCCCGCTGGGTGGCCGGACGCAGCGAACCGTAGCGGATCTGGCCCTTGCGCAGCGCCGCATCGTAGGGAATGGTCACCGTGGCCCGGGCCAGCGGTTCGAAGCCGCGGGCAACGCCGCGGACCTGGGCATCGGTTCCGTTACGGTCCGACTGGCTGACGATGACGACGGCGTTGGTGGCGAGTTCGGCGAACATTCCGCCGCGCTCCTGGAGGGCTTCGAGCAGGAGGGCTCCGGCCTCGGCGTGTTCCTCAACCGTGGTGGTGGCAATGACGAGCTGATCGGTGTGGTGGATCATCCGCAGCCAGCGCTCTGCGCTTTCATCGTTGCCCGAGTCCACCAGGTTGAGCCGGAAGTACTTCGAGGCCACCTCATGCAGGGCGTCGAAGTCCGCCATGGTGATCTTCTGTTCGGAGGCCAGGACGTCGGGCTTGGAGCGCAGGACGTCAAACTTGTCCTCCGTCTGGTGATGCACAAAGCGGGCCAGCAGGGCGGACTGGGCCGACGGCGACAGCAGGTTGCCGGTGTTCGGCAGCAGGTCCATGACGGTGGAGTCATGCGGCCCCTGCTCGGTGCGCCAGCCCAGGGTTCCGCGGGTTTCGTTGTTGTCCCAGGCCAGGACCGGACCCCCGCCGTTGCGGGCGAATACGGCCGCCAGCATGACGGTGGTGGGTGTCTTGTTGGCGCCGCCCTTGCCGTTGACCACGGAGATGGTCCTTGGACCGGGCCAATGCTGGCTGACTGCCCGGATGTCACGGCGCTCGGCCTGCTCGGACTCGGACGGGGACATCCGGATCCCCATGCTGCTCAGCAGTCCGCGGAAGCCGCGGGTGGCCGGAATGCGGGCAGTCTGGGTGTCCAGGAAGGAGGCCCGGCGCCGGGCGGTGGCACGTGTTTCCGGTTCCCCGGCGATGACACTGCTCCAGTCCGGGGCATCGGGCTGTTCGGCGGCGAGCCCGGTCTCCGCGGCATACCCGGCTTCGTCCTCCCAAACCAAAGACGGGTTGTCCTGCCGGAGGGATTCCGCGAAGCCGGCAGGCGGCTGGACAGGCGGAACGGGAGCGGACACCGCCGCGGTGCGGCCCTCGATCCCCCGCCGGCTGCGCCGGCTCATCGCAGGAAGATTGGCGGCTTCCCGCCCCTCAGAGCCTTGGGTGAAATGGTCTTGGGCAGCGGGGTATTCGGGACTGGGCTCGCGCATGTCTTCGTCTTTCGTTCCGGGCTGTGTGGTGGGCTGAACACGGGGTGCGGACAGCTCATATACCGCTGCTGCACCCCCGATTCCGCTCCCCCCGGCGAATGTAAAGGCCTTTCCACCCTACAGAAGGCCCCCGCGGCTCACAGAACCGGGCCGCGTCCGGCCTACTTCCCGCTCACGAAGGCCCCTGCTGCCACGCGTCCCAACCGAATGAGGGGATCGTCAACCGGCGACGTCCGTTTCGTCCAAGGCCACCCGCGGTGGAGCCATCCGGAAACCGCGAGTTAAGACGACGAGATAGAGCACTCCCGCTCCCGCCCAGGCCAGACCCAGCATCATGGCAGAACCGGAGAGACTGAACCAAAGCCAAACAGTGAGGACGAACCCGATACCGGGCACAACACCGTATTTCAGCACGAGGACCGGCCGGCGCATCCCACCATCGACAAGGAAATACTTGATCGCCCCCAGATTGACGAGTGAGAAAGCGAAAAGTGCGCCGAAGCTGACTACGGCGGCTACCGTTTCCAGATCAACGACGAGGGCCAGCAGCGAGATCATTGAAACGACAAGAATTGCTCCGACCGGGGTCCGGAACTTGATATTGATCTGGCCGAAGACCCGACGGGGCAACACCCCGTCTCTGCCCATTGCGAACAGGATTCGGGACACGCTTGCCTGGGACGCCATGGCTGAGGCCGTGGCTCCCGCTACATAAGCCGCCAAGAAGAATGCGGTGAGTAGCTGTCCGCCGATTCCTTCCATAATTTCGATTGCCGCGGCATCTGGATCTGTGAACGACTGCCAGTCGGGATGCACCAGATGGCTGACCCATGAAACCAAGATAAAGACCGCCCCACCGAACAATGTGGTCAAGATAATGGCCCGCGGAACTGTGCGCAGGGGATCTCGTGCTTCTTCAGACATTGTCGAAACGGCATCGAATCCCAAGAAGGACAGGCAGAGGATTGCTGCCCCGGCCATGATCAGCTCCGGGGACATGGAAACTGAAAACATCGGTTCGATGAGAGAAGCGCCGGAAGGAACCTTTGCCAGTGCCAGCGCTACAAAAACAACCACAAAGACTGCCTGCGCGCCGACCAGCACAAGGTTGGCGCTGCGTACCACAGTGAGTCCCACCACGTTGAGAACGGTTACCAGCACGATAGCGGCGGACGTGAACACCCATAGGGGGATGGCGGGGAACTGAGCGTTGAGATAGATCCCGATCAGCAGGTAGTTGATTAGCGGCAGCAGCAAGTAGTCCAACATCAAAGTCCAGCCGGTAATGAAACCCAGATGCCCTCCGAAAATCCGCTGGGTGAAGCTGTATGCGGATCCGGCCGAGGGGACCACTTTGACAAGGAAGGCGTAGCTAAAGGCCGTGAACATCATCGCTGCCAAGGTCACGGCGTAGGCGGCTGGCAAGTGGCCCTCGGTCAGGGTGGTCACTAATCCATAGGTAGTGAAGATGGTCATCGGCACCATGTAGGCCAGGCCAAACAGCACCAGAGAGGTCGTTCCCATGACGCGTTTCAGTGCCGGCTGGCTCTCCTGTGCCAAAGGTGAAGCGGTGTTCGGGCCCGGGACCCGGGACGTGCTGGACTGTGGATTCATGATGGCTCCTTGGGAGAGATTCTGCGCAGACGCTACGTGGCGCTGTCCAGACCTCACAAGAGATCTTTCGCCGAAAACTGGGTCTGGCCTAGGACGTTTCATCCATAAGCGTTGGAACGGCCGCGGATAGACTGCCGGTTCTAAGGCAGCGCAGGCTGTCAGCGCCGAAAGGATCATCAATGCATGACGTCATAATTGTTGGAGCTGGGCTCTCCGGCCTTACGGCAGCCCGCCAGCTTACAAATGCGGGAATGGATGTTCTGGTTTTGGAGGCGCGGGACCGCGTAGGTGGAAGGAACGAAGGTGGGCACCTCAGCGATGGCACTCCGGTGGAGTTGGGTGGCCAGTGGGTCGGGCCGACGCAGGACGCAGTTCTAACACTTATTCGTGAACTCGGGCTGGAAACCTTTCAGGTCTACAACGATGGCCGTTCCATGTTGCGTCTTGACCGGGAACTGCACTACGCCGAGGACGATACGTTCGGTCTGCCCCGCTCATCAGTGACTGCATTCCGCCGCGTGCTTGCCCAGATAGAATCGCTGGCCCAATCCATAGATTTGGCTGATCCGGGACAGACTCCCGACGCAGCCGCCCTCGACCGCGTTACCGCCGACGCGTGGATTCGGGAACAAACCGCTGACCCGGTGGTCCGACGGTTCTACGACACGATGTTGGCCACAATATTCGCCGCCGACACTGATGAATTCTCACTCCTGCATCTGCTGTTTTATATAAAATCCGGCGGCGGCTTGGGACGATTGATGGCAACGTTAGATGGAGCCCAGGACTCTAGGGTTGCGGGGGGTACACACAGAATCTCGGAAGAGATGGCCGCAGCTCTGGGCGCACGGGTGCAGTTGAAATCACCGGTGCGTCGAATACGCTGCCGAGAATCGGTAGTCGATGTCGAATTCGATGGGGGAAGCGCTTCGGCGCGCCGCCTCATCGTGGCTTTGCCACCCGTCTTGGCCGGACGGCTGGTTTACGATCCGCCCATGCCAGCCAACCGAGACAGCCTCACTCAGCAAATGCCTGCCGGGACGGTTATCAAATTCCAAGTCGGTTACGCGCGGCCCTTCTGGCGCGAGACTGGCCTCAATGGTGCAGTGTTGAACTTGGACACGTCTGTCGGTCTTGTATACGACAATTGTGTTCCCGGCACTTCGCGGGGTGTGCTGGTGGCCTTCATCGAAGGTGCGCATGCCCGCCATGCCAACGAACTGACATCAGTACAGCGACGGAACCTCGTTCTGTCCGAACTGGAACAGTTCTTCGGCCCTGAGGCCGCGCAGCCTACTGACTTCCTGGAACGGAACTGGAGTGAGGAAGAGTTCACGCGCGGCTGCTACGGTGGGCGGCTCGGAACCGGTCTATGGACCCGCCTAGGAAAGTCTTTGCGCGAACCGGTTGGGCTGATTCATTGGGCAGGCGCCGAAACGTCAGAGATCTGGAACGGTTATATGGACGGCGCCGTGCGCTCCGGGCAGCGAACTGCAACAGAAGTCCTTGCAGCACTTGCTACGGCCGACTCCGCTATCTGAAAGGAGCAACGGCGCCCGGGCCTGCCCCGCGTAGACAACGGGCCGGCCCGGCGATAGCCCCTTGGAGTGCAAGGGGCCTCAAGTTGCCGGGCCGTGTCCGGCCTACTTCCCGCTCACGAAGCCCCCTGCTGCCACGCGTCCCAACAGTTCCGTCAACAGGTCCACTCCGGCCAGCATGTCCGCGTCGCTGGTCAGTTCCTTTTCATTGTGGGAAATCCCTTCAACGCTGGGCACGAAAAGCATGATGGTGGGCACCAGGTCCTTCAGGTTGGTGGAGTCGTGCCCGGCCAGTGTGCGGACTGTTCCGTACGGCAGGCCCAGGGACCGGGCGCAGTCGGCAGCGAGCGCCATGCCGGCCTCGTCGTAGGCCTTGGCGGCCCACACATGCTGGGCTCCCTGTTCGATGCGTACGGAGGCGGACTCTTCAATGGCGGCGATGCGCCGGTGGAGTTCGGCGTCGGCTGCGGCCAGCACATCGGCGTCGGTGCTGCGCACATCCACCAGCAGCTGAACCCGGCTGGCGACCACCACGGGAGAGTTTGGATAGACGGTGAATTCACCGCAGGACGTTATGACGGCGTGTTCCTGGGTGCTGAACCCGTCAGCGATCTCCCGGGCCGCCACCACCAGGGCGCTGGCCCCCAGCAGGGCATCATGCCTGTCGGCAATTACGGTGGCACCCGTATGGGCCTGTTCGCCGTGGACCGTGAACTCGTACTTGTTGGCACCCCAGGTGGATTCGACGAGGCCGATGGTCAAGCCGGCATCTTCCAGCGAGCGCCCCTGCTCAATGTGGATCTCCAGGTACGCGGCCAGGTCCAGCGAGAAATCCCCGATGGTGCCAATGCTCTCCAGTGCTTCCCGCACCGATGTGCCGCGGGGATCGGTGGTCGCCAGGACCTGCTCCGCCGGAAGCTTGCCCGTGAACACCGCGCTGCCCATCATCGACGGCTTAAACCGGCAGCCTTCCTCGTTGAACCAGTTAATTACCGCAATGTTGAACAGCGGCTCGTCGCCGCCGGCGGCCAGTTGCTGCTGCAGCCGGATGGCCGCATGCGCCCCGGCGAGGACACCGTAAGCGCCGTCGTACCTGCCGCCCAGGGGCTGGGAATCCAAATGTGAACCCATCGCAATGTACGGCGCCCCGGGAACCAGTTCCAGCAGGGCAAACTGGTTGCCCACTTCGTCATAGCGCACCTCGAACCCGTGTCCCTCGGCCAGCCCGCGGAACCAGTTCCTGGTTTGCCCGTCCGCGGGGGTTCCGGCCTGCCGGTCCACTCCTCCCCCGGCGGTGGCTCCGAAGGTGCTCATGGAGCGGAAATCGGCGAGGAAGGCTTCGGCGTCGCTGCCGCGCAGGGACGGGGACTGGGGTGCGGTGGTGGTCATTGGATAGCTCCTGTTGTCTGGGCCGCCGGTTCGATGCCCGGTGCTGCTCCGGCAAGCCTGTTGTAGGTGAATTCGCCGCCCACAAGGGTGGCGAGGACTTGGAGGGCTGAAACGTCCGGCGCATCCAGCGGTGAACCGGAGAGCACCGCAAAGTCCGCGAGCTTTCCACGGCGCAGGGTGCCTTTGTCCGCGGCCGTGCCGGTGGCCTGGGCCGCCCAGTCGGTATAAGTGCGCAGCGCTTCCTCGGGGGTCAGGCCTTCGCCGGCACCGCCCAGGATTTTTCCCTTTTCGGTTTTCCGGTCCACGCAGGACTGCAGGGCACGCAGGACGTTGTTGTCCGCCACCGGCAGATCCGAGCTGCCCGCCACCAGGATTCCCGCGTCAACCAGGGACCGCCCGCGGTACAGCCAGCCCTCGCGCTCCGGCCCCACCATGGCGGCGAACTGGTCCCCGAGGGGACCAATGAACGCTGCCTGCGGGGTAACGGCAATGCCTGCGGCGGCGACGGCGGCCAACTGGTCAGGGCGGGCGATGCCAAAGTGTTCAATCCGGTTGGGCAGGGCGTTGCGGCCGTAGCGTTCCTGGCACGCAACAATGATTTCGGTCGCCAGGTCGATTGCTGCATCCCCAATCGCGTGCAGGGCGATGGGCCAGCCGGCCCGGTAGGCGGCGTCGACGCGTTCACGGTAGACGTCGGGATCATCAAGCAGGTACCCGGTGTTGTGCGGATGTCCGCAGTAGTCTTCGGTGACCGCCGCCGTCGCGCCCAGCAGCGAGCCGTCCATGAAGACCTTGACCGGGCCCAGGGATAACCGGTCATCGCCAAAACCGGCCACCACCCCCAGATCCAGCCCGCGGCCGGCTCCGGTGCCGTGCATGTCGGCTTCATTGGCCTGCAGCGGCTGCAGGGAATCCAGTGCCGGCATCAGCTGAGCTCTGGCATGCAAACGTCCCGCGGCGGCCGCCTGCTGATACGCCGCAACTTCCACCGGACTGTGGCCGATCCAGCCGCCGCCCACGCCGGCTTCGGTGAAACTGGTGATGCCGACGGCGGCGTAGCGGGCGGTGGCTGCGTCCAGGGCTTTAACGATTTGTGTCACCGGATAGGGCAGCAGCAGGCCCTGCAGCAGCTGCTGGGCTGCTTCCTCCACGATTCCGTTGGGTGATCCGTCCTCTGCCCTGCGGACGGCGCCGCCGGTGGGATCCGCGAACCCCGGTTCAAAGACGCCCGCCAGCTGCAGCGTGGCGGTGTTGGTAATGGACAGGTGCCCGGAGACATGGCGCAGATACAGCGGCCGGTCGCCGGTGATCCGGTCCAGCCGGTCGATGTCGGGAAAGGCTCCGCCGTGATGCTTGTGATTGAAACCCGTGCCGTTGATCCAGGCCCCGGGTGTGTCCGCCAGCCGCTGCACTTCGTTCTCCAGCAATGCGTACAGCTCATCAAGGCCGCGGGCCTGCTCCAGATCGATGGCGTCCAGCCCCAGGCCCCACCAGGTGGTGTGGCAGTGCGCATCGATGAAACCGGGCACCACGGTGGCACCGTCAAGGTCGATGCTCCGTTCGGCGGTGCATCCCTCCAGCTCCTCGTCAAAGCCGGCAATCCGGCCGTTGAGCACCCCCACTGAACGGGCCGCGGGCCGCTCCTCCTCCAAGGTGACGATGTTCCCGCCGTGCAGGATGAGGTCAAGTTTCATCGGATTCCTTCCAGCGCCGCCGGTTCCGCACTGCGGCCGGGGACTGAGGCTGTGTCTCGTGCGAGGGTGTTGGCCGTGGCAGGGGCCATGGTGTCCGGATCTGTCAGCACATGCAGCAGCGCCAGGCGCCCGCTGTCCAGGGCCCGGTCCAGTGCCGGGCCGAACGCAGCGGTGTTCTCCACCCGCTCTCCGTGTCCGCCGAAGCTGCGGATCCAGCCGGCAAAGTCCGGGTTGGCAAGCGCTGTGCCGGAGGGCCGCTCCGGATATTTTCGGCGCTGATGTGCCACGATCGTGCCGTAGCCGCCGTTATCCACCACAATCACCAGCGGGGCTGCGCCCTGTGCTGCGGCGACGGCCAGTTCCTGGGCGTTCATGAAGAAGTCACCGTCACCGCAAACGGCAACCACCGGGCGTTCGGGGTGGATCAGCGATGCAGCCACCGCGGCAGGCACTGCCAGTCCCATGGCCCCGTTGCGCGGGCCCACCAGGGAGCCCGCGCCGTGGTGACTGAGGTAGCGGGCGCCCCAGATGGTGGCGTTCCCGGCTCCGTAGGTCAGGATCCGGCTCTCCGGCAGCCGCCCTTCCAGGAGGCCAAAGGCCACTGCCAGGTCGACGCCGGAGCCTCCGTCCGGCCGCGGTACGGCGTACCGCCGCTGATCAGCGGCGAGTGCTTCCATCCACGAACCGTCCCGATTTCCGCGGACCGCCAAAGGGTCCGGCAGGGACCGGGTGAAAGCCGCGGGGGTCACGGTCAGATGCAGGTCGATGCGTCCGTCGTGGCCTGCTGCATCGGGATCGGGCAGTACCAGGACGGTTGGTGTTCCCGCCCCGCGCGTGTAGCCGTCGCTGAGGACGTCGGTGCGTGCGCAGCCAACAAAGAGCAGCAGGTCCGCCTCGTCCAGCCGTGCCGCCAGGGTGTCGGCCCGCCCGTATCCCAGCCACCCGGCCCAGGCCGCAGAAGTGTGCGGCACGGCGTCGTAGGACCGGAAATCCGCAGCCACCGGAACCCGTGCCGAGACGGCCCATGCGGTCAGCTGCCCGCCGTCGTCGGCCGTCCAGCCTTCTCCGCCAACGATCAGCAGCGGACGCTCCGCACGGGCCAGCCGGGTTGTCAGCTCGTCAAGATCCGCTGCGCCGGGCTGCGCGGCGGCGGTTCTGCGGGGCGGCACGGTCCCCTGTCCGGCCGGACGCACGAGTACGTCCTCGGGCAGCCCGATCACCACCGGCCCGGGCCGTCCGGAGGCGGCCAGGTGCATGGCTTCGGCGACGGTTTCCGCTGCCCGGCGTTCGTCGTCGAGCACCATCACTTTTTTGGCCGTGGTGGAGAACCAGCCCTCCAGGCTGAACTCCTGGAAGGCGCCCCGGCCGCGGTCTGCGTGCGGAATCAGTCCGACAAAAAGGACCAGCGCAGTGGCGTCCTGCCAGGCGGTGTGGACCGCGATCATGGCGTTGGCCGCTCCCGGCCCGCGGGTCACCATTGCCACGCCGGGTGCGCCGGTGAGCCGGGACTCCGCGAGCGCCATAAACCCGGCTCCGCCCTCCTGCCGGCAGACCACCGTCTGCATGGCTGAATCATGGAGCCCGTCCAGAACGTCCAGGAAGCTTTCACCGGGGACGGTGTAAATCCGCTTTACGCCGTGCTCTTCCAGCTGGCGGACAATGAGATGGCCTGCTGAGCGCTGTGCCACAAGAAATTCCTTCCGGTTGACCTAGTGCTTGAAGCCGGGAAGGTCCACGCTCATGCGCGGGGCGATGGTTCCGGCGGCCGCAGTGAACAGGCTCAGCACCACCAGCATCGCCGCAGCCGGCCACCAGTGATCGGAGGCCGCCGCCACCAGGCCGGTGGCCACCAGCGGAATGAAGCCCGACACCATGCCGGCGGTGTTCTGCGCGAACCCGACGCCCGTGTACCGGGTGCGGGCGGGGAAGAGCCCCGTCAGGATGGTGCCGTTTGCGGCGTACGGGAGGGACAGCGTGGCCACGGCCAGTGTCATGCCCAGGATCACCAGCACCGGAGTGCCGGAGGTGATGAGCAGGAAAGAGGGGATGGCTGCGACGGCGGATCCGAGGCCGCCGTAGAGGATCACCCGGCTGGAACCGAAGCGCTCGCCGAGCCGGCCGCCCAGGATGAGCACGGGAATTTCCACCGCCGCGGCCACCATGCCGCCCAGCAGCATCAGCTGGGAGGAGTAGCCCAGGATGGACACGCCGTAGTAGACCACGAAGGCGGTCACCAGGTAGAAGCCGCCGACGCCGAGCAATGCAGCGGCCATGCCTACGATGATCTGCTTCCAGGAGTCCTTCAGGGTGGTGCGGATGGGGGTCTTTTCCACCTGCCCGTGTTCAAGCAGCTCCGCGAACACGGGAGATTCCTCCAGCCGGCTGCGGATGTACACGGCAACAAGGAGCATCGGAATGGCGGCAAGGAAAGGAATGCGCCAGCCGAAGCTGTCAAAGTTTTCCTGCGAGAACAGCAGTGTCATCAGGAAGAATCCGCCCGAGGACAGGATGGTTCCGATGGGTGAACCAATCTGCGGGAACGCGGCGTACCGGGCACGGCGCTCCAGCGGTGCGTTTTCCACCACGATGGTCATGGCTCCGGACCATTCCCCGCCCACGAACAGGCCCTGGGCCACGCGCAGGAGCACCAGGAGGACCGGGGCGGCGATGCCGATGGCCGCGTAGGTGGGCAGCGCACCGATCAGGCCCGTGACGACTCCGATGCCCACGATGGTGATCATGAGCGTCTTGCGCCGGCCGATCCGGTCCCCCATGGCGCCGAAGAACATTCCGCCCAGCGGCCGTGCCAGCAGGCCGACGCCGAACGTCGCGAACGAGGCCAGGGCCGCCGCCGTGGCATTTTCATTGGTGAAGTATTGAACGTTGAAGATCAGCGCTGCAGCGGCGCTGAAGAGGAAAAAGTCGTACCACTCCATGGCGGTGCCGATCAGGGCTCCGACAGAAACCTTCATGGCCTCTTTGTCGGTGAGAGTCCGGGTTGCCCCGGCCTCGAGGTTCAGTGGTTGTGTCATGCCTGCCTCCGCAGCTGCTGGTGCCAAACCGTTCAAACGGTCGTTCTGGACGGGAACGAAGCACCAGCATCTCAGGGCGCTCCGTATGACGCGTGCAACAAATTCAGTGGATTACGCCCCGTAAGATGTGCAAAAGCACAAAAACAGGGCGGTTTATCAAGTGGTAATCATGCAGAAACACGGATTTAACATCGAGGACTCCTCAGCACGGTGGACCGCGCTCCTGGACGGACTCAGCGTGGAGCGGCTGACCGCGCTGTTCCTGGAGCGGGTACTGCAGCTGAATGACTACCACGACGGCGCGTTGCCGGCCAGCGAGATCCGCCGCACCGCCACCGTGTCCTTCGGCGCACTGATTGAAAGCCTGCGTCCTCGGGATGACAGCCCGCGCCTGGTGGCGGAGCGCCACGACATTGCCCTGGATGTGGGGGTCTCACGCGCCCGGGCAGGTGTTCCGGTGGAGTCGCTGATGACGGCGATACGCCTGGATTTCACCATCCTGTGGAGCGAGCTGATGAACCTGGCTGATGCCGCGGACGCCGAACTGCTGGTCCGGCGGGCCGAGACAGTCTGGGAAGTGGTGGATTCCTATGCTTCCCAGGCGCAGGCCGCATACATTCTGGAGCGCCAGCGAATGGCACAGGAGGCAACGTCGCTGCGGCAGGGCTATGTTGCGGCGCTGTTCGGGCCGGTCAGTGCGCCGCCGGAAATGCTCGCCCGCATTGCCCGGGGCCTCGGGGTGGGCGAAGACGCAATCCTGATGGTGGCGGCAGCCGCCGCGGACAACACCGCCGCCCTCCATCTGGCTGTGGCAGCGGCTTCACGGCGCGGCGCTGACCTGTTCACGCATCCCCTGCCGGACGGGCTGGTGGTGTTTTGGGTGTGCGACGAGCGGAGCGGAAGCGCCGTCCGGGACGCCGCCGAGCAGGTCCGCGGCATTCCGTGCGGTCTGGTGGAACGCGTGCACGGGCTGGCCGGCCTGAGGCTGGCCGCGCAGACAGCCCGGGCACTGGCGGCGCTGGCCGGCCCCGGCGACCGGGGAGCCCTAACCATGCGCAGCGCGTGGGCCCGCCTTGCACGGCACCGGCTGGCGGAGACCGGCATTCCCATGGTCCCGGATGTGGACGCGGCCCTGCAGGGCTGCGGCCCCGTGGAGCGGGAGCGGCTGCAGGAGGCCGTGAGCACCTACTTGGCGACCGGCAGCATCGCCCGGTCCGCGGAGCAGTTGTTCTGCCACCGGAATACCCTGATGAACCGGCTGCGCCGCTTCACCGAGCTCACCGGCATTGATGTGATGGTGCCGGAGCAGGCGGCGCGCCTGGTGGTGGCCTGGTCCTAGGATCCTGGATGCCCTGACCGGGCCCACCGCCGCTCCGTCCCCGTTTAGCGCCGGCGCCGCGCGGCCAGGCGTTCCAGCAGATCCTCCTCCGCATGTTCCCCGGGGGCGATCCCGCCGGGGATACGCAGCAGGAAGAAGAGTCCCAGCGTCCACCACAGGCCAAAGAGCAGCCACGGGACGGCACCCAGCGCGGCCGGCATGCCGGGCAGGTACAGCGAGAGCAGTCCCAGGCACAGCACCACCGCGGCGATGCCGATCAGCTGACCGCCGTTGCCCTTGCCGCCGATACGCAGCGGGCGGTCCATCTTCGGTTCGCGGCGGCGCAGGAGGACAAACACCAGCGAAACCAGCGCATAGGCAATCACAATGCTCGGTGACCCTGAATCAACCAGCCAGCCCAGCATGTTCTGCCCGAAGAACGGCGCCAGGACGGACAGCGCCCCGATGAACAGCAGCGCATTGACCGGGGTGCGGTACTTGGGGTGCAGCTTGCCGAACCAGGCCGGCAGCATCCCCGCGCGCGCCATCGAATACATCAGCCGTGAGGCACCCAGCAGCAGGGAGTTCCATGAGGTCAGGATGCCCGCGATTCCGCCCGCGATGAGGATCTTGGCCATGATGTCGGAGCCAAACAGTTTGCCCATGGCGTCCGCCGTCGCAATGTCGGTGCCGGCGAGCTCCTGCGCGTTCATGGCGGAGGAGGTGGTGAGGATGGTGCCCACGTACCAGACGGTGGCCAGCGCGACGGCGATGACCACCAGGCGGCCGATCTGCCGTGCGGGGATGTGGGTTTCCTCCGCGGACTGCGGTATGACGTCAAAGCCCACGAACATGAACGGAACCACCACCAGCACCGCGAAGAAGCCGCCCATCCCGCCGGTGAAGAAGGGCTCCATGTTGGCTGTCGATCCGCCGGTGAAGGAGCCAAAGACCAGCATCAGTCCGACAACGATCAGCAGCAGAACTACAAAGGTCTGCGCCACGCCGGCGTGCCTGACACCCAGAATATTCACTGCCGTAATGACGACGGCGGCCACCGCGCCCACCAGCGCCCAGGTCAGGTGCACGTGGTCCCCGGCAATCTCCCACAGCGGAACCGCGTTGAGGTTGGGGAACAGATAGGTGGCGGTCCGCGGCAGGGCCACGGCCTCAAAGGCCACAATGGTGATGTACCCGCCGGTAATCCCCCAGGATCCGATGAAGGACCACCGCGGTCCCATTCCGCGCAGCAGGTAGTTGTGCTCGCCGCCTGCCTTGGGCATGGCTGCCACGAGTTCGGCGTAGGTCAGGCCAACCACCGCCATGATCAGGCCGCCGGTGACCATGGCCAGGACCGCGCCCATGGTGCCGGCCGAGGTGATCCAGTCGCCGGTCAGGACCACCCAGCCGAAGCCGATCATGGCTCCGAAACCCAGGGCGAGAACGTCCCAGTTACCGAGGACCTTGAGGAGGGACGGCTCTGCGTCCCGCGTGGACTTCACTTCTGTTCTGCCCATTGATCTACCTATTCTGTGATTACCTCGGGTGAGTGTTGCGGTGGTGGTGATGCGGTGCCCGGCGCCGAACTGTCAGCCCGGATTTCCCCCGCGCAGATAGACGGTGGTGGTGTGGCTGAAGAATTCCTTCGCCGCGCCGCCCTGTTCCTTCGGTCCGTACCCGGATTTCCGTGCACCGCCGAAAGGCACGTGCGGATCGGCGCCGGCGGATTCCGAATTCACGTGCAGGATGCCAACGTCAAGGCTGTCCACGGCATCAAGCACGCGGGTGACATCCTGGGTAAAGACGGCGGCGCTGAGCCCGAATTCGCTCTGGTTGGCCAGTTCAAAAGCCTGTCCGGCATCAGCAGTGCGGCGCACGCTCAGCACGGGGCCAAAGAACTCTTCCCGCCAAGCAGTGTTGGCTGCCCCGGCCGCCGGATCGCCCGGCAGTTCCAGCACCGTCGGCGGAAGGAAGAACCCGCCGTCCGGATCGGCGCGGCCCGGAGCCTTGCCCTGATAGGCAAGTTCCGCTCCTTCGGCCAGGGCTGCCTCCACCCCGGCGCTCACGCTGTCCGCAGCCGCTCCGTTAATCAGCGGCCCCATGTGGACTCCGTCGTCGGCGGGGTCACCGGTCACCCAGGCATCAAGGCGGGCGCGGAGCCGGTCCAGGAAATCATCGGCCACCGCCCCGTCCACGATGAGGCGCGAGGTTGCGGTACATTTCTGGCCGGTGGAACGGAACGCTCCCAGCAGGACCTGCTCGGCTGCGAGATCCAGATCCGCATCCCGGAGAACGACGGCCGCGTTCTTGCCGCCCATCTCCGCCTGCACCGGAACGCCGCGCGCGGCACCGGCTGCGGCGAGGCGCCGTCCGATGCCGGTTGATCCGGTGAAGGTGAGACCGTCCAGCCGCGGGTGTTCCACCAGGGCGCTGCCCAGGCTCCCCGGTCCGATGACCAGGTTCAGTACACCCGCGGGGAGCCCCGCTTCCGCCAGGGCACCGGCCAGCCGCAACGCCAGCAGCGGCACGGTGCTGGCGGGTTTCCACACCACCGTGTTGCCGTACGCCAGCGCCGGGGCGATCTTCCAGGCCGGGATGGCGATCGGAAAGTTGAACGGTGTCACCACCCCCACCACACCCAGCGGCTTGCGGACCACCAGGATCCGTTCGCCCCGGCGCGGGGAGGAGAAAACCTCCCCCGCGGACCGGTCCCCTTCGTTGCCGTAGTACCGCAGGATCTGTGCTGCGCGGAGCACTTCGCCCTGTGCCTCGGCTCGGGTTTTCCCTTCCTCCCGCGCCAGTTCCAGGCCGAGGCGCTCCTGGTCCCGTTCCAGGATGCCGACGGCCCGGAGCAGGATTGCCCCGCGCTCATGCATCGGAGTACCGGCCCACGCACCCGCCGCCGCCGACGCAGCGGCCACCGCACGGTCCAGCTGTTCTGTGGAGGCCTGAGGGCCGTGTGCCACTGTTTCGCCGGGCCGGGCCGGGTTGACCGAAGTCAGGACGGAACCGGTGCCTTCTTCCCATGTTCCGTTGATGTAGTGCCGCAGTGCGGCGGCTGGTGCAGAGTGCGTCAAGGGAGCTCCTGGTGTGGGACGGCGGTGAGGCTGCGGACGGGATTCGCGGGCGGTTAGCGGAAGGCGGGGATGCCGGTGAGTTTCTGCCCCAGGATGAGGGTGTGCACTTCATCGGTGCCCTCGTATGTGCGCACCGACTCCAGGTTGTTGGCGTGGCGCAGCGGTGAGTATTCCAAGGTGATGCCGTTGCCGCCGAGGATGGTCCTGGCTTCGCGGGCAATCGCAATGGCTTCGCGCACGTTGTTGAGCTTGCCCACTGAGATCTGGTGCGGCTGCAGGGTTCCGGCGTCCTTCAGCCGTCCCAGGTGCAGGGCCAGCAGGAATCCCTTGTTGATTTCCAGGGCCATGTCCACCAGCTTCTGCTGGGTCAGCTGGTAGCCGGCCAGCGGCTTGTCGAACTGCAGCCGCTCCTTGGAATAGGCCAGGGCGGTTTCGAAGGAATCGCGTGCGGCGCCCATGGAGCCCCAGATGATGCCGTAGCGGGCTTCGTTCAGGCAGGAGAAGGGTCCGCGCAGTCCCTTGGCGCCGGGCAGGACCGCATCAGAAGGCAGGCGGAGGTCGGTCAGTTCAATCTCGCATTGGATCGAGGCACGCATCGAGAGCTTCGGTTCAATCGGTGTGGCGGCAAAGCCCGGCGTGTCGGTGGGCACAACGAAGCCGCGGACGCCGTCGTCGGTCTGCGCCCAGATGACGGCGACGGCGGCAACGTTGGCCAGTCCGATCCAGCGCTTGGTGCCGTTGAGCACCCAGTCGTCCCCGTCCCGGCGGGCGAAAGTCTTCATGGATGAGGGATCGGATCCGGCAGTCGGTTCGGTGAGCCCAAAGCAGCCGATGAGTTCGCCGGCTGCCATTCCCGGCAGCCACTGGGTTTTCTGCTCCTCCGAGCCCCATTTGGCGATGGCGCTCATCGCCAGTGACCCCTGCACGGAAACGAAGGTCCGCAGTCCGGAATCGCCCGCTTCCAGCTCTGCTCCGGCCAGCCCGTATTCGACCGCGGAACCGCCTGCGCAGCCGTAGCCGTGCAGGTGCATGCCCAGAAGACCGAGTTTGCCCATTTCCGGAACAATTTCGAGCGGGAAATGGGCGTCCTCGTACCAGCGCGCGATGTTGGGGCGGATCTGGTCATTGACGAAACCGCGCACCCGTGCGCGCAGTTCCAGCTCCGCAGGGGTGAGCAGGGAGTCGAAGTTAATGAGGTCTGCGGGTTCCAAGGCTGCTTCGCCGGGTTCCTGGGCGGCAAGGGCGGTCATGATGCTCCATCTCTGTAGGGCGTTGCGGTTGTGCTGTCGGGCCGGCCCCTATCAGCGGGCCGGGTGTGTCAGGAAATGCTGGCTGCGGGTGCGGCGGAGGATGCCGTCTGAAGGATGGCTGTGCGGAGAACATCCAGCCCGTCGCGCAGCAGTTCGTCGCCAATGACCAGCGGCGGCAGGAGGCGGATGACGTTTCCGTAGGTACCGCAGGTCAGGGTCAGGACACCTTGGGCGTGGCAGGCTGCGGAAACAGCTGCGGCCAGGTCCGGCCGGGGCTGCAGGGTGTCAGGATCGGCAAACTCCAGGGCCAGCATGGCTCCCCGGCCGCGGAACTGGGCCACGGCGCCGACCTCCTCCACCAGCGGTTCCAGCAGCTCACGGGCTGCAGCTTCAATGGACCGGGCGTTGGCCAGCAGGGTGCCGTCTTCGAATTCCTCAAAGACAGCCAGTGCGGCTTCGCAGGCCAGCGGGTTGCCGGCATAGGTGCCGCCGAGTCCGCCCGTATGCACGGCGTTCAAAAGTTCTGTCCGTCCGGTGACGGCGGACAGCGGCAGGCCCCCGGCCAGTGCCTTGGCGCTGAGGGTGATGTCGCCGGCCACGCCCTCGTACTCGCTGGCATACAGCGTGCCGGTGCGGCCCATCCCGGCCTGGATTTCATCCATGACCAGGACAATCCCGTGCCGGTCGGCGATCTTCCGCAGTCCGGCCAGGAAACCGGGCGCCGGAACAATGAACCCGCCCTCGCCCTGGATCGGCTCGATGACCATGGCAGCGAAGGTTTCCGGGCCGCTTTCTGCCAGCGTCTGTTCAACGGAGGCCAGTGCAGCTGCGGCGTTCCCTGCCTCGGCACCGGTTGAAGGGCGCAGGGGGTTGGCCGAGGCTGCCCGGATAACCTCGCCGGGCAGCGGACCGAAGTTGAGCCGGTACGGGTTTACCTTGGCGGTCATGGCCATGGTGAGCAGGCTGCGCCCGTGGTAGGCCTCGTCGAAAACCAGCACGTTAGGCCGGCCGGTTGCCGCGCGGGCTATCTTGACGGCGTTTTCCACGGCTTCGGCGCCGGTGGAAAACAGGGCGGTGCGCTTGTCGAAATCGCCGGGGGTGTGTTCGTTGAGCCAGCGGCATACCTGGGTGAACGAGTCATATTCGGTAACCATGAAACAGGTGTGGGTGAACTTTTCCAGCTGCGCAGCCACCCGCTGCCGGACCCGCCGATTGGCGGCACCCACACTGGTCACCGCAATTCCGGAGGCAAAGTCGATGAACCGGTTGCCGTCCACGTCCTGGAGGATCCCGCCGTCGGCCCGGTCAATGAACACGGGCAATGTGACGCCGAAGCCGGCGCTGACGTGGGCCGTGCGCTCCTGGTGCAGCGCCCGGGAACGGGGGCCCGGCACGTCAGTTGCCAGGTGCCTGGTCTGGGGAAGGGGTGCGGCTGCGGATTCAAAAGATGTCTCGGTCATGCGCACACGCTACGGAGCAATGCGACGTGCGTCATTGAACATTTGAGCCAATTTCGGCCGCGGTACTGGATGATTTGTCTATGGTCTCCCTCACTGAGCTCAGCAATGCCCTGGGCCCCCTCCTGGTCTTCCACTCCGGACGGCGGCAGCCTAGCCGCCAGCTCACCGGCGTCCATGTGTCCGAGCTGGAGGACCCCACGCCGTATCTGGAGGGCGGGGAACTGCTGCTCACCACCGGCATGCCGCTGGTGCGCAATGATGCCGCTGCCGGAGAGTACGTGGCGCGGCTTCGGGACAAGGGAATTTTGGCCCTTGGCCTGGGTTTGGGCCCGTGGCTGGAGGAGGTTCCTCTGCCGGTGGCCGAGGCCTGCGCAGCGGCGGGCGTTGAACTGCTGACCGTTCCCGACGGAGTGCCGTTCCAGAACATCTCCCGGGCGTACTGGCGGTTGTCCGCCAGGAGCAGCCAGGCCGACCTCATGAGCAGCCTGGGCACCCAGACAGCCCTCGCCCAGGCGGCGATGCGCCCGGACGCGACCACCGCCGTCGTCCGCGGCCTGGCGCAGGCGCTGGGGGGCTGGGCCGCGTATCTGCCCGCCGATTCGGGGCCGTCAACCTTCTGGCCCGCCAGCGCCGAGGGGTACATTCCGCCGCTGCGCGCCGAAACCCTCCGGCTCAACCGGGCCGGAACACACTCTGCGGCCACTTTTGAAATTCACGGGCAGGCCGTTGTGGAGTATTCCATCGGCACCAGCGGACGCATCCACGGTTTCCTCGCCGTGGGCCCCGGACGCACGCTGACGGCGGCGGACCGCCAGGTGATCCTGACCGTCTGCACGCTGCTCGCGCTCAAGGCACGGCAGCGGGAGGTGGTTTCCGGCGCCACTGCGACGCTGGGCGCTGCCGTGGCCAAGCTCGTCCTTCACGGACACACGGAGGCGGCACGCATCCTCGCTGCAGACGTGGGCCTGCAGGAACTGCCCGGCCGGGTGCGCGTGCTGGGACTTACTGTCCGGGCCGGCGAGAACCCGGGACTGCTGATTCGGGCCGCTTCCGCTCTGGTTCCCGATGCCGGGCTGCCTCCCCTTCCGGACTATTCGGCCGCCGGCCTGCTGCGCCATGAGGAGGAATCAGCCCTGTACCTGGTGCTTCCGGCCCACGAAGTTCCGGCCGCGGGGCAGGAACCGGGGGCCGCGGCGTCCAGCCCTGCGGCGGCCCATCCACACCTGGCCGGAGCCCTGAGCGAGCCGGTCCCGCTGGGGGAAGCGGCGTCGGTGATGCCGGCCGTCCGGCGGGCCCTGCGGCAGGCACCGCCCGGTTCGCTGGTGGGGACCGGAAGTGACAGCAATTCCCGGGCGCGTGAATGGGTGACTCTTCTGCAGGGCTACCCGCGGGCGGACCTGGTGGGCACAGTAACCGAGTATCTGCGCCACCGCGGCCACTGGGAAAACGCCTCCCGCAGCCTGGGGGTGCACCGCAACTCGCTGCGGCACCGCATCAGCCTTGCTTCCTCGCTGCTCGGGGTGGACCTGGATGATCCCGATGTCTTTGCACCGCTGTGGATGGAGCTGCGGCACTACGAAAGGTGATCGGTCGGCTGCCTCTCGGCCTCTTCGCTGCGCAGCCAGGAGAGCACACTGTCCGTGTGCTCGCCCAGCCGGGGCGGGGCCTGGACACGCGGTGCCAGCGGCGGCTCCCAGACGGCGGGGTGCCGCAGCTGCCGCCCGCTCACGGCGCCCGAGGCGTCCCGGACCTCGATGGTGGGTTCCAGTCCCAGCGATTCGGCGTAGGCAATGCCGTCATCGATGCCCGCGACCCGGCCGGCCGGCACGCCGGCCCGCGTCAGCCGTTCCTGCCATTGGGCAGCCGGAGCCGCCGCCAGCAGCTCTTCCAGCAGCGGCACCAGCGCCTCACGGTGTTGCACCCGGGCACTGTTCGTTGCAAAGCGCCCGTCAGCGGCCAGGTCCGGCGCTCCCAGCTCCCCGGCGAGGCGGCGAAACTGTGCGTCATTGCCGCAGGCGACGGCAAGCGGTCCGTCAGCGCATTCAAGGAGTTGATACGGCACGATCGACGGGTGGGCGTTGCCCATTCTGGCCGGCACCGCTCCGGCCCCCAGGAAGGCCTGCCCCTGATTGGCCAGGGCTCCCTGCAGGCTGGAGAGCAGATTCAGCTGGACGTGGCTGCCGCGCCCGGTCGCGCGGCGGGCCTGGAGGGCCGCCAATACGGCAATGGTGGCGTCCTTGGCCGTCAGCACGTCCACCAGCGCGACGCCGGCCTTGTACGGAGCGCCGTCGGCTTCCCCCGTGATGCTCATCAGTCCGCCAAGGGCCTGGACGATGAAGTCATATCCGGGAATGTCCCTGCCGCCGGTTGTTCCGAAGCCGGAGATGGAGGCATACACCAGCCCGGGATTCGCGGTGCTGAGTTCGGCGTACCCCAGGCCCAGCCGGTCCAGTCCGCCGGGCTTGAAGTTCTCCACCAGCACGTCCGCACGCAGTGCCAATTCCCGCGCCGCCTGCAGATCGTCAGGGTCGCTGAGGTCCAGGCAGACGGACTCCTTGTTCCGGTTCACCGATTCAAAATACGTTGAACCCGTTTCCGACCAGGGCGGCCCCCAGCTGCGGGTGTCGTCACCGGCTCCCGGGCGTTCCACCTTCACGACCCGGGCGCCCAGGTCCGCCAGCGTCATGGTGCACAGCGGGCCTGCCAGCACGCGGGAGAAATCCGCAACCAGGATCCCGTCAAGCGGCCGCTGGCCCGCGGCGTCCGCTGCGCAGCCTGCCGCTGATCCGTCCAGTCCGGCCGGTCCATCCAGTGCGGCCGGTCCGCCCGGCGATGCTGAATTCACCATCTGTATGCTCCCCTGTTCCCCGGCGGACTTTCTCTCGGGGAATTCCCCCTGTGTCACTCGTCACGCCGGACGGTGCATCCAGCTTAGGCACGGGCCGGACCGGAGATTTGGACGAATTGTCCTGCCGCAGGGCGCTCTGCACACCGGACGCGGCGTGCGGGCCTAATTGGACAGGGATTGTGCGCGGCAGGTGGGCAACCGGCGGGAAAAAGAAAAAACCCCCGGAAAACCGGGGGTTTTAGTCTGTAGCGGTGGGGAGGCTCGATCTCCCGACCTCACGATTATGAGTCGTGCGCTCTAACCAACTGAGCTACACCGCCACTAAATGAGTGAAGCCCGCGTCCCTAAATTGGCCTCTGCAAAAACAAACAGCCTTAGCAACACGGGCCCTCCCATTGAGAGCCCCGACCGGGAATCGATCCCGGGACCTCCATCTTACCAAGATGGCGCTCTACCACTGAGCTATCGGGGCAACGAGTAAATACTTTACCAGTAGTTTTCGAGAACATGAAATCGGGCAAAAACCGCACAGATAAAGTGATCCGGGCCACTCTGAGCTGCGGGGAAATCGGCAGCTTCCCGAGCCCGCCGCTCCGCCTGGAAGCGGTGCCCCGAAGGAGGGTTTTCCGCCAATAGTCAGTATGCTTAGGGGACGAGAAAGTAGGCATAGTGACAGATTCACCGCAGCACCCGGACGGTGCCCTGTTGGGCGGTCGCTACCGTTTGGAGCAACAAATCGGTGCCGGCTCCATGGGCACCGTTTACCGCGCCCGGGATGAATTCCTGGGCCGCGACGTAGCCGTGAAGGTGGTCCGGACTTCGGCTGCCACGGCAGAAGAACAAGAGCAGGCCGACGCCGAGGCGAAGATCCTGGCACGGCTGAACCACCACAGTCTCGTGACTCTGCTCGACGCCGGGACACATCTCGCCGCTCCCGGTATCCAGCAGGTGTACCTGGTGATGGAACTGGTGGAGGGTGCGGATCTGCGGCTGCGGCTTCAGGACGGACCGCTGGCTCCCCGCAAGGTGGCCCAACTGGGCTATGACCTCGCGGTGGGTCTGGATTACATGCATCGCGCCCACGTGGTGCACCGGGACGTCAAACCGGCCAACATCATGCTCTTTGACTACCGCGGTGACGACGCCCGCCTCCGCGCCAAGCTCACCGATTTCGGCGTGGCGTTGATTGCCCGGGAGCCGCAGCCGCAGAACGGCACCTTCACCGGCACCGCTGCGTACATGAGCCCGGAGCAGGCCCGCGGCGAGGCGGTAGGCACGGAATCGGACATCTACTCGCTGGGCCTGGTGCTCCTGCAGTGCCTCACCGGCGTACCTGCCTACCCGGGGCCCGCCCTGGAGAGTGCTGTGGCACGCCTCCTGCGCACCCCTGCCATCCCCGAGGACCTCGAGGATGGGTTCCGGAGCCTGCTGACCGCCATGACGGCTCTAAAGCCCTGTGACCGCCCGTCCGCCCACGAGGCTTCCCTCGCCCTGTATGAACTTGCGGTGGCACCCCGCGCCCGCCACCGGATGAGCCTGCCGCTGATTCCGGCCGACGAAGCCGAGCGCATCGCAGCTGTGCGGCGCTACAACCTGCTGGACACTCCCCCGGACGGTGCCTTTGACCGCATCACGGCCCTGGCTGCACGGCTGTTCTCCGTCCCGGTGGCGATAGTGAGTGTGGTGGACACGGACCGGATCTGGTTCAAGTCCCACCACGGAACTGACGTCAAGCAGATCGGCCGGGACCCGGGACTGTGCGCCTCGGCAATCCTGCAGGACGATGCCTGGGTGGTGTCCGACGCGCGGGTGGATCCGCGGACTCTGGCCAATCCCCTGGTGGCCGGCGAGTTTGGGATGCAGTTCTACGCCGGGGTGCCGCTGCAGACCCGCGACGGCTACAACCTGGGCACCCTGTGCGTCTTGGACCGGGAGCCACGGGAATTCACGGAAAACGATGTTCAGACTCTCGAGGACTTGGCCGCCATCGTCATGAATGACTTGGAACTGCGGCTGGAGAGCCAGCGCACGCTGGTCTCCTGAACTGCATGACCGGGCCGTAACGCACCGGACTCCCCGGACTCCCGAGAGACTTCCACACGCAGAAAAGGAAAGGCACCTCCGATAATTCGGAGGTGCCTTTCCTGTGCGTCAGTAACTTATCTCAGAGCGGCCGCGCCTCTCGGCGCTGCCCCTCCAAAAAGCCCGGTGCTTAGTCGCGGAAACGCGGTGCGCGGGTACCGGCCGGCTTGAAGCCGCCGCGGTCGCCGTCGCGCTTCTTGAAGCCGCCGCGGTCGCTGCCGCTGCGGTCGCCGAAGCTGCGCTCGCCGTCGCGCTTCTTGAAGTCCTTCTTGAAGCCGCCGCGGTCGCCGCGGTCATTGAAGCCGCCGCTTTCGCGTTCGCGGGCCGGCTTGCGGCCGTTGTCCAGCTCGAGGTGGATCAGCTCGCCGCCAATGCGGGTGCGGGACAGAGCGCGCAGCTGGTCCTGGCTGAGGTCAGCCGGGAGCTCAACGAGCGTGTGGTCGGCGCGGATATCGATGCCGCCGATCTGTGCGGAGGACAGTCCGCCTTCGTTGGCAATGGCGCCAACGATGGAGCCGGGCATGACGCGCTGGCGGCGGCCGACAGCGATGCGGTACGTTGCATTGCCTTCGGTCAGCGGGCGTGTCGGGCCGCGGGATCCGTTGCCGTCGTTGCGGCCTTCGGAGCGCTCACGCTGGCGGGCCGGAGCCTGGGGAATTTCTTCCATCAGCAGCGGGCGGCCGCCCTGTGCCATGACGGCCAGTGCAGCGGCAACTTCCTCGGCGGTGACGTCGTGGTCAGCCAGGTAGGTCGTGACCAGGTCGCGGAACACCGAAACGTCTTCGGACGCCAGGGTTTCGGTGATCTGCTCGGAGAACTTCGCCAGGCGCTTGTTGTTCACAATGTCGATGCTCGGAAGCTGCATGTGCTCAACGGGCTGGCGGGTGGCCTTTTCGATGGCCCGCAGCAGGTACTTCTCGCGCGGAGTCATGAAGAGGATCGCGTCGCCGGTGCGTCCTGCACGGCCGGTGCGGCCGATGCGGTGGACGTAGGACTCCGTGTCGTGCGGAATGTCGTAGTTGATGACATGGCTGATGCGCTCAACGTCAAGGCCGCGGGCGGCGACGTCGGTGGCAACCAGGATGTCGATCTTGCCGCTGCGCAGGGCCTCGACGGTGCGCTCGCGCTGCTGCTGCGGGATGTCACCGTTGATTGCTGCGGCCAGGTAACCGCGGGCCTTGAGCTTGTCAGCCAGGTCCTCGGTGGCCATCTTGGTGCGGACGAAGGCGATAACGCCGTCGTAGTCTTCGCTTTCCAGGATGCGGGTCATGGCGTCCAGCTTGTGCGGGCCCATGACCTGCACGTAGCGCTGGCGGGTGTTCGCACCGGTGGTCGTCTTGGACTTGACCGTGATTTCCGCCGGGTTGTTCAGGTACTTCTTGGCGATCTTGCGGATGGCGCCGGGCATGGTGGCGGAGAACAGTGCCACCTGCTTGTCGGCGGGCGTGGTCGCCAGGATCTGCTCAACGTCTTCGGCGAAGCCCATGCGGAGCATTTCGTCAGCCTCGTCCAGAACCAGGTACTGCAGGTTGGACAGGTCCAGGGAACCCTTGGAGATGTGGTCGATGACGCGTCCCGGGGTACCGACAACAACCTGGGCGCCGCGGCGCAGGCCGGCCAGCTGGGGGCCGTAAGCGGAGCCGCCGTAGACGGGCAGGACGGTGAAGTTGTCCATGTGCTTGGCGTAGGAAGCGAAGGCTTCAGCGGACTGGAGGGCCAGTTCGCGGGTCGGCGCCAGCACCAGGATCTGGGTGTCCTTGGTGGCGGGCAGGCCGGCCATCAGGGACAGGGCGGGAACAGCAAACGCGGCAGTCTTGCCGGTACCGGTCTGCGCCAGGCCGACGACGTCGCGGCCTTCAAGCAGGAGGGGGATGGTGGCTGCCTGGATGGGGGACGGCTTTTCGTAGCCGACGTCAACCAGGGCCTGCAGAACGCGGGCATCAAGACCGAAATCGGTGAAGAGAACCTGGTTCTCTTCAGCTGCTTCGGGAGCGGCGGTTGCTGCGGTGTCAGTGTTTTCTACAGTGTCAAGCAAAAGAAATAATCCTCATTCATTGGGACCGCGCGGCCAATATCGGCCGCAGGACGTAAGTCCGGCGCTGTTGCAATCCCATGGCAGGACTTTCCGTCACAGCTGTAGGCCAATTTCACTGGATTGTGAGGCGTGGCCGGTGTGACGATTTCTTTGCCGGCGCTCCCAAAAAGATGAATCTGCCCGCATTCGAAAACGCGAGCCCCAACACAACGTACCTAACGGTCAGAAACCGTAGGAGAATAAGGGAATACCGGAGTGGGGGATGTTTCAAGTGTACGGCATGCCGGGGGTGGCCCGTCCACAGTTGCCGGTGAGCTTGGGCACACGGGCCCATAATCAGCTGTTTTGGCCGGTCTCCCGGCTCTCGATTTTGCTGGTTTGACGGCGTTTTCCGGAGTTCGCTTGATCTTTTGGGTTTATTGGGCGGCGGCCGCGGTTTCCCGGGACTGCCGTGATTCCAGGGTGCGCAGGACCTTCTTGATTTCCGGGGACAGCACCAGTCCCCCTTCAGCCTCCGCGTCGGCCAGCAGCCCTGCCTGTGCCGGACTGAGCCCGCGGAAAACATCGCCGGAGGTCACCCCGTGTTCCGGACGCCGGATAACAGTCACCGGGTCTCCTGCGCTGATGGCCCCGTTGCGGACAACGCGCAAATAGGTTCCTACCCGGCCGGCCGCCGCGAACCGCTTCACCCAGCCGGGCTGCTCCATCCGCTGGGCAAAATTCCGGCACGGCGTGCGGGGACAGGTCACTTCCAGGATGGTCCGGTCCCCGATCTGCCAGCGCTCACCGATCACGGCCTCGGATACCGGAAGGCCGGCAATCCGCAGGTTTTCCCCGAAAAGGCCCGGAGGAATGTCCGCGCCCAGTTCGCCTGCCCAGTAGTCGGCGTCGTCCTGCGAATAGGCGTAAACGGCCTTGGATTCCCCGCCGTGGTGCTTGCGGCTGGCCTGAATGTCCCCGCTCAAACCGAGACCGTGAACCTTCACGGGCCCGACGACGGGACGCTTGTCGATTGCCGTCACGCCGGTGGAATCGGTGGTGGGCAGCAGTTCGTGGACGCGGCACACGGCCAGCAGGGTTCCCGGGGTCATGCGGATGATTCTACGAGGCTGGTTTGTGTTCCGCCTGACACTCGGCGGGCAGTGACCGGAAACTACGGCTGAACGTTCTTCACGGGAGCCAGCGGGATCTGTTCCGAAACGGACTGTTTCCACCAACGCTGCGGGCGGCTCTTCCACAGCGCGACGAGCCACCAGGCCATCAGGCCCACTCCCCAGAAGACACCGACGCTGGAGGCCATGAGCCATGCCTCGGGTATTTGGGAATCAAGGTTTGGTGCCCCCATGAGCCAGCCAATGGCCTTGGGTGAGAGCAGGAAAACCACAAAGGATGAGACCAGCAGGACCATGCCCCAGCGGTGAACCCCTGTTCCCTGCTGCGTAAAGTCCGCGATGTTCCGCCAGAGGACCGGGATGAAGAGGGCCGCCCACACCCAGTGGTGGGACCAGGAGACCGGTGAGATCAGCAGCATGAGGAGCGCGGTTGCAGCCAGGGCAGTGATCAGGTCTCCGCGGTTGCCGGCGAGCCGGATGATCACGGCCGCCGCAGCAATCATCAGCAGGGACAGCAGCAGCCAGGGCAGGTCCACGGGGAAATCCGGTCCGGTGAAATGCAGGATGGCGCCCTTGATACCCAGGTTGTCCACATATCCGGCCCCGCCAATCCGGGAGGTGTCGGGCAGCAGCTCGGCCCAATAGGTGCGTGATTCCCGCGGCAGGATCAAGAAGCCAAGCCCAAAGGTGGCCAGGAAGCCAAAGGTCATGTTCCGCAGGCCGCGCCAGTCTCCGCGCGCCAGGTAATACAGGCCGAACACCAGCGGCGTGAGCTTCAAGCCGGCAGCGACGCCGGTCAGCAGTCCCGTGGGCCAGGTGTCCCGCTTAATCAGGAAGTCCGCCATGATCAGCCCGAACAGCAGAATGTTGATTTGCCCGAACGCCAGGGTTTCCCGCCAGGGTCCCAGCAGGATCACGAAGCCAATGCCGGCCAGCGCCAGCGGACGCAGCCACTGGTGCTTGAGGACGGCGCGCACTCCCGGCTGCCGGAAGGCGTAGGCAACACCCAACACGGCAGTGGCTGCGGCGATCAGCAGCGAGATGCCGGTGAAAATGTTGAGTCCGAGGCTCTGCCCGAACGGCGCCAGAACGGCGAACAGGAGCGCCGAAAAAGGCGGATACGTGAACAGGAGGCTGCTGCCCTCGCGGTACCGCAGTTCCTTGGTGTAGAGCTCGCCTCCGGCGTCGATCACGCTCTGTCCACCGGTCAGGTAGACGCTGAAATCCAGCCCGTGCCGGGGGGAAATCACAAAGGCTGCAGTGATCATGAGTGCCGCAGCGAACAGCGCCGCCAGAGTTACTGCCAGCCGGGCCATTCCGGATCGGGTCTTCAGGCCCATGATTCTCCCTGCACTACAGCCAACCGAGATATTAACGCTCGCAAGTCTACCGGGGGCCGCGCATCGGTGAACTGTCCGGGGCACAGGATAGGCTGGGCGCAGTCAATCCATCATTGGAAGGTTGCTCATGTCCGCACCGCTTTTGGCCATCGTTAATGCCCGCGTTGTTCCCGTCACTGCGCCGCCGTTCGACGGCACGGTGGTGCTGGAAGACGGCAGGATTCGGGAGCTTGGCCCGGACGTCACCGTTCCGGAGGGAGCGCAGGTCATCGATGCCGGCGGCCAGTGGCTGCTGCCGGGCCTGGTCGACGCGCACACCCACCTCGGCGTGCATGAAGAGGGCGAAGGCTGGGCCGGCAACGACACGAATGAAATGACGGACCCGGTGATGGCCGGGGTCCGCGCCATCGACGGCGTCAACCCGCACGATCTGGGTTTCGATGATGCGCTCGCCGGAGGGGTCACCGCAGTGAACATCAACCCCGGTTCGGGCAACCCCATTGGCGGTCTGGCCGTGGCCCTGCACACGCACGGGCGGTATGTGGAGGAAATGGTCCTCCGCTCCCCCAGCGGCCTGAAGTCCGCCCTCGGTGAGAATCCCAAGCGCGTGTACAGCGACAAGAAGCAGACTCCGTCCACCCGGCTGGGCACGGCGCTGGTGATCCGCAAGGCGTTCATGGATGCGCAGAACCACATGGGAAAGAACGACGACGACGACCGCGACCCCCAGCTCGAAGCCCTCGCCATGGTACTGCGCCGGGAAATCCCGTGGCGCCAGCACGCCCACCGCGCCGACGATATCGGCACGGCCCTGCGGCTGGCCGACGAGTTCGGCTATGACCTGGTCCTGGACCACGGCACCGAGGCCCACCTGCTGGCAGACGTCCTGGCCGAGCGCGGGGTGCCGGTGCTGATCGGACCCCTGTTTACTACCCGTTCCAAGGTGGAGCTGCGCCAGCGGAGCATGGAAAACCCGGGCAAGCTGGCCGCAGCGGGCGTGGAAATCTCCATCATCACCGACCATCCGGTGGTGCCGATCAACTTCCTGATCTATCAGGCAGCCCTGGCGGTGAAGGAAGGACTGGATCCCGAGACAGCCCTGCGTTCGGTCACCATCAATCCCGCCAAGGTCCTGGGCCTGGCAGACCGCATCGGTTCGCTTGAGCCGGGCAAGGACGCCGATGTTGTGCTCTGGAGCGGAGATCCGCTCGATGTCATGCAGCGGGCGCTGACCGTGTGGATCGGCGGACGCGAGGTCTACCGCTATGACACCCAGACCCGGACGCCCGTAGTGGCCGGCCGCCAGTGACCAGACCCGCAGACCGCAGCCCCGTGACGAACAGTCCCCGCACTCCTCTGCCCAAGATCATCCGGGCCGCTTTCGGAGCCTGGCTGGCGGCGGCCGTTCTCGTGGCCGTGGCCGGGATTTCCTTCATCACGTCAGCCCAGACCCAGCACCGCGACGGCGCCGCACTCACCAGTTTGGGGCTGGTGACCCTGGCTGTGGCGGTGGTGATGGGGTTTTATGCGCTGCGCCTGCGGACCGGGAAACGCAGCGCACGCGAGACACTCACCACCGTGGGCATGATTCTCGGGATACCGCTGCTGTTCCGCGGCCCGGCGCTGGTCGCCCTCGGCGCCGTCCTGCTGCTGTGTGTGCTGCTGCTGTGGCTGCCGCAAAGCAGCAGGTTCTTCCAGGAACGAGATCCCAAGGCCCGCCGCCGGCTCCTGGGCCGGCGGCGGCCTTAAGGCTGCAGGTTTCCTACAACTGGTCCAGTGCCTGCTGCAGGTCCGCGATCAGGTCTTCGAGATCCTCGATGCCCACGGAAAGCCGCAGCAGGTTCTCCGGAACGGCAAGCTCGGTGCCCTTGACTGATGCGTGCGTCATTTCCGACGGATAATTCATCAGCGACTCGACCCCGCCCAGCGACTCCGCCAGCGTGAACACACGGGTGGATTCGGCCACCTTCCTGGCCGCGGCCTCGCCGCCCTTGAAGGACACTGAGACCATTCCGCCGAAGTCCTTCATCTGGGCCTTGGCCAGGTCGTGTCCGGGGTGGTCTTCCAGCCCCGGATAGAGCACGTTTTCGACGGCGGGCTGGTCCCGCAGCCACTTGGCGACCGCCATGGCGTTGGACGAATGCCGGTCCATCCGCACACCCAGGGTCTTCAGTCCGCGCGTGGTCAGCCAGGCTTCCATCGGAGCGGACACCGCGCCGACCGCAAACTGGATGAAGCCGATCTTCTCGGCGGCGGCGTCGTCGTTCAGGATGACCGCGCCGCCAACGGCGTCGGAATGCCCGCCGATGTACTTGGTGGTGGAGTGCACCACAATGTCCGCGCCCAGTGCCAGCGGCTGCTGAAGGTACGGGGAAGCGAAGGTGTTGTCGACAACCAGCCAGGCCCCGGCGTCGTGCGCGGCCTGGGCGACAGCGGCAATGTCGGAAATCTTCATCATGGGGTTCGACGGCGTTTCCAGCCACACCATTTTGGTGTTGCCGGCGGCGATGGCCCGGGTGAGGGCGCCGACGTCGGACATGTCCACCGCAGCGTTGGTGATGCCCCACGCGGAGAGAACCTTGTTGATCAATCGGTAGGTGCCGCCGTAGGCGTCGTTGCCGAGCACAATGTGGTCTCCGGGGGCCAGGAGGGCGCGGATCAGGGCGTCCTCCGCGGCCAGGCCGGAACTGAAGGAGTACGCGTGGGCGCCGCCCTCCAGTGCGGCCAGCTGGTCCTGCAGCGCATCGCGGGTGGGGTTGGTGCCGCGGCCGTATTCGTAGCCGTTGCGCAGTCCGCCAATGCCGTCCTGGGCGTAGGTGGTGCTTTGGTATAGCGGCGGAATGACCGCACCGGTGGTGGGGTCCGGGGTTTGGCCCGCGTGGATGGCGCGGGTGTTGAAGCCTTCGCTCATGGTTTGCTCCCTTGCTTCAGGATGGATGTCGGTTAGACGCTCATGTAGGACAGCAGGTCATGCCGCGTGAGTATTCCCACCGGCGCGCCCTCTGAGGTGACCATGACGGCGTCGTTCTCCTGCAGTTTTTCCTTAGCGGCAGCCACGGAGTCCCCGGCGCCGACCATCGCCAGCTGCGGTCCCATGTGGTCCCTGATGCTGTCAGTGGGCTTGGCCTCGCCGCGGAACAGCTTCTCCGTCAGCGAGCGCTCGTCCACTGATCCGAGGACCTCGCCGATGCGCACCGGCGGTTCCTGCGACAGGACCGGAATGCACGAGACACCGTACTCGTTCAGGATGTTGATGACGTCCAGGACCGTCTCGTTGGGATGGGTGTGCACCAGGTCCGGCAGCGAGGCGTCCTTGGTGGCCAGCACGTCGCGGACGGCGGCTTCCTGCTCCGGGCCCTGCAGGAAACCGTAGGAGCGCATCCACTCATCGTTGAAGATCTTGCCCATGTAGCCGCGGCCGCTGTCCGGCAGCACCACCACCACTACGTCGTCGGGGCCCAGGTCGCGGGCAGCGCGCAGGGCCGCCACTACTGCCATGCCGGAGGAGCCTCCTACCAGCAGGCCTTCCTCCCGGGCGAGCCGGCGGGTCATGGCGAAGGACTCCGCATCGTTCACGGGAATCACCTCGTCCGGAACGGACGGGTCATAGTTGCCCGGCCACATGTCCTCGCCTACGCCCTCCACGAAGTAGGGACGTCCCGTGCCGCCGGAGTAGACCGAGCCCTCCGGATCGGCGGCAATGATGCGCACCGGGCCGGTTGGACGGTCGGCGGAGATGTCCTTGAGGTAGCGGCCGGTGCCCGTGATGGTGCCGCCCGTGCCGGCGCCGGCCACGAAGTGGGTCACCGTGCCGTCGGTGTCCGCCCAGATCTCCGGGCCCGTTGACTCATAGTGGCTTTCCGGGGCGGAGGGGTTAGAGAACTGGTCCGGCTTATAGGCGCCGGGGATTTCCCGGACCAGGCGGTCGGAGACTCCGTAGTAGGAGTCGGGGCTGTCGGGTGCGACGGCGGTGGGTGTCACCACCACTTCGGCGCCATACGCGCGAAGCACATCGCGTTTTTCCACCCCCACCTTGTCCGGCGTGACGAAGATGCAGCGGTAACCCTTTTGCTGTGCCACCAGTGCCAGGCCGACGCCGGTGTTTCCGCTGGTGGGCTCGATGATGGTGCCGCCGGGCTTCAGCTTGCCTTCCCGTTCAGCAGCCTCGATCATCCGGACCGCGATGCGGTCTTTGATGGATCCGCCCGGATTCAGGTATTCCAGCTTCACGAGCACCGTGGCCGCGATGCCATCGGTAACGTGGTGCAGCTTCACCAGCGGGGTCTTGCCGATCAGGTCCAGGACAGTATCTGCAAACTTCATGTGCAACACGTTACTTGTTCGGTTCCACGGGTCCAGCCTTCCCCGGAACCCGGCGTAGCAAAAGCCACACCGCCCGGCCCCCTCCCCGGCCCTGAGCTGTCAGCGGTGCGTGCCACCATGGAGATATGTCCTTCTCCGTACCGGTGTCCGCCGCTGGGGAACCCGGCGCCTGCTCCGGAGCCGGGCCGCTCTCCATCCTCTGGGAATCGGACCGGCCGTTGAGCCTGACCCAGACGCTGGGCATTCTGGCCCACGGCAGAAAAGATCCGTCGGTGCGGATTGGCCCCGGGGTTGCGTGGCTGGCCTTTTCGACGCCGGAAGGGAACGCCACGCTGGCACTCAGCGAGCAGCCCGCACCGGCACCGGGCGCCCGTGTGCTGGCCCGGGCCTGGGGGCCGGGCGCCGAGGCGGCGCTGGCTGGCGTTCCGGGTCTGCTCGGGGAACGTGATGACTGGACGGCCTTTGATGACCCCGACTTCGCCGCTTCCCTCCCCGCCGCAGTGGCGGAAACCCGGCGCCGGAACCCCGGACTGCGGCTGCCCAGCACCGGCCGGATGCTGGACAGCATTGTTCCCGTCATCCTGGAACAGAGGGTCACCGCCATGGAGGCCTATTACGCGTGGCGGTATCTGGTGACCAAATACGGTGCCGATGCTCCGGGCCCGGCACCCGCCGGCTTGAAAGTTCCGCCCGGCGCCGAAACCTGGCGCCGGGTTCCGAGCTGGGAGTGGCACCGTGCCCGGGTGGATTTCCACCGGTCCGGCACCATTCTGCGGGCCTGCGCGGCTGCCTCCGGCCTGGAACGGCTGTCCGGGGTTCCGCTCGGCACGGACCTGACGGAGCGGTTGTGTTCGCTTCCCGGCATCGGCCCCTGGAGCGCCGCGGAGATCACGCAGCGCACGCACGGCGCTCCGGACTCAGTCTCCGTGGGCGACTACCACCTGGCAGCGTTCGTGGGTGAAGCGCTGACCGGGCGCCGGACGGACGACGCCGGGATGCTGGAGCTGCTGGAGCCCTGGCGGGGCCACCGGCAGCGGCTCGTGCGGCTGCTGGTGCTAAGCGGCTTCCGGAAGCAGGCCTTCGGGCCGCGGCTGGCCCCGGAGGACCACCGCGGCCGTTAGGGCACGGATTTCTCTCTGTCCCGTCGCTGCCAAGACCTGCCCCGCCTGCGAAGGGCTAATAGGGGGTGATCGCCAACCGGTAGATGGACGACGGCTCGGCCCCAAAGCGCTTCAGCACTGCCACCACCGCCTCCTCGTGCTCGCGGTCAACGGCCACCTGTGCGCGCAGCCGATCCTCGAAGTCCATTTTCCGTTGGTCGCCGCGGAAGTTTTCCGTACGCACCCTGTCCGAGTACACCGCGGAGTCTGCCAGTTCCAGGGATCTGGCCCCGGCCAGCAACAGGGCATCGCGGAGGCCATCGATACGATCGGTGTTGACGACCGCGCTGATCAAATAGCCGGGGGCGCTGGAAGGGCTTTGAGCGCCGTCTCCGGTTGTCGAGGTCATGTCGGAGCCCCGTCCTCTGGTGGTGGGCCGTGAGGTGATCCCGCTGAGCGCGTAGGCTGAGGCGCCCTGCTGGATCTGGTCCAGGTCGTCCTGTTCCGGGCCGGGCTCGCGCAGCCCCATGGTGCGGCTGATGATCGCGGCAATTATCCAGCTCAGGATGAAGGAAAACAGGACCACGCACACAATGGCAACCACTTGGTGCCAGAGCAGCAGCCCGCCGCCTCCGTTGAACAGTCCGTCGTCGCTGGTTGCATTCACGGAGCTGTCCGCGAAGAAGCCCAGCAGGAAGGATCCCAGGACGCCGCCGATAAAGTGGACGGCGATGACGTCCAGGGCATCGTCATAGCGCAGCACGTGCTTGAGCCCCACCGCGAAGCAGCAGACGCAGCCGGCAATCAGGCCAATCAGCAGTGCTCCGCCGGTGCTGACAAAGCCGGCGCAGGGGGTTATGGTGGCCAAGCCGGCGACACCCCCGGAAACCGCGCCCACCAGGGTGGAGTGGCCGCTGGTCAGGCGTTCCACCAGCAGCCAGGTCAGCATGGCGGCACCGCCCGCCACGTGTGTGTTCATCAGGGCCTGGGCCGCGATGTCGTTGGCCTGGAGCCCGTCGCCGGCGTTGAACCCAAACCAGCCGAACCACAGGATGCCGCCGCCCACCAGCATGAGCGGCAGGTTGTTGGGCGAAGTCTTGAGGTTGGGCCAGCCGCGGCGTCGGCCTACAACCAGGAGCACGGCGACGGCGGCGGCTCCGGCCGAGGCGTGCACCACCATTCCTCCGGCCCAGTCCTGGGCGCCGAGCTGAGTCAGCCATCCCTTGGGATGCCAGAGCCAGCGGGCCACCTGCGGATAGACGAGGATGGACCATGCGGCCAGAAAAACGGTCCAGCCGGCGAACTTCAGCCGTCCCGCCGTCGCCCCCGTCAGCAGCGCCGGGGTGATGATGGCAAACATCATTTGGTAGGCGACAAAGGCGAGCGCGGGGATGGTTACCCCCGCCGCCACAGTGTGGAACTGGGGGGTGTCCACGTCGATCAGGGCAAACGCGTCGAACTCCCCCACCAGGGAGTTCCCCTGGTTGCTGAACGCCAGGGTGTAGCCCACCAGCACCCAGGTGACGGTGATGATGCCCAGCGGGATGATGTTCTGCATCATCATGGTCAGGACGTTGCGGACCGGAACCATGCCGCCGTAGAACAGTGCCAGCCCTGGAATCATGAACAGCACCAGGCCTGCGCAGATCAGTACCCAGGCGGTATCCGCGCCGTTCACGGCCGGCCGTCCTGCGGGAAGATTCCCCGGCCCCGCTTGTCCCGGGGTATGGATTGACCGTGGAAGGTGTATCGAGCAGCAAGCTTGCAAGTGGGCATGACGTCCCCGTTCCGGCTCTGCTTCAGGTGAATGGTGCGTCCGGCGCGCCGCAGCCAGCGCGGTCCACCGGAGCTACGAGCTTACTTCCGCGGCCAAACCCATAAGAAGAGGACAGGTCCCTGCACGCAGCCAAAGGGCCGAAACCGTTTCCGGTTCCGGCCCTTGAACTGCCCCCGCGCTGCGGTCAGGACGCCCGGGCGCCCACCATGCCGTGCGGATCGATGACGTATTTGCGCGCCACCCCGGAGTCGAATTCACGGTAGGACTCCGGAGCCTGGTCCAGGCTGATGGGCGTGGCGTTGACAGCCTTGGCGATCTGGACCTTGTCATGCAGGATCGCCATCATCAACTCCCGGTTGTACTTCATCACCGGGCACTGGCCCGTGGTGAAGGCCAATGACTTAGCCCAGCCGGTTCCCAGATCGAGGCTCAGGGAGCCCTTCTGCGCCGCCTCATCCACTCCGCCCGGATCGCCGGTGACATATAGCCCGGGAATGCCCAGGGCACCGCCTGCGGCCGTGATGTCCATCAATGAATTCAGCACCGTGGCCGGCGCCTCTGTGGACGAACCATGGCCGTGGCCGCGTGCCTCGAACCCGACCGCGTCCACGGCACAGTCCACTTCGGGGACGCCCAGGAGCTGTTCAATCTGGTCCTTGGGGTCTCCCAGGGACACATCCACCGTTTCGCAGCCAAAGCTGCGGGCCTGTGCCAGGCGGTCCTTGTTCAGGTCACCGACAATAACGACGGCGGCTCCCAGCAGTTGCGCTCCGGCCGCCGCGGCCAGGCCCACCGGACCGGCACCGGCGATGTAGACGGTGGATCCGACACCGACCCCCGCGGTGACCGCCCCGTGATAGCCGGTGGGAAAAATGTCCGAGAGCATGGTCAGGTCAAGGATCTTCTCCATTGCCTGGTCCTTGTCCGGAAACCGCAGCAGATTCCAGTCCGCATACGGAACGAGCACGTATTCGGATTGGCCTCCCACCCAACCGCCCATGTCCACGTACCCGTAGGCGCTGCCCGGACGGTCCGGATTCACGTTCAGGCAGATGCCCGTTTTCCGCTCCTTACAGTTCTTGCAGCGTCCGCAGGAAATGTTGAAGGGCACCGACACCAAATCCCCCACGGAATGGAATTCCACGTCAGGGCCGGTTTCCACGATTTCTCCGGTGATCTCATGTCCCAGGATCAGGTTGGGAGGAGCGGTGGTGCGGCCGCGGACCATGTGCTGGTCCGATCCGCAGATATTGGAGGTGACCACCTTCAGGATTGCCCCGTGGGGCACCTTGCGCCCCACATTGGCGGGATTGACTCCGGGTCCGTCCCGGAGTTCAAAGGTTGGATAGTCGATGTCCTGCACTTCCACGACACCGGGTTCTATGTAGGCAACTCCGCGGTTTGAGCTCATAGGATTCTTCGCCTCGCCTTATCGTCGTTGATACGGGCCCGGGCTTCACCGATGTACGCCGTTTGGATGTACACCGTTTGCCGGAGCCGGTGCCGCCGCGGGATGCCTAGACCCTAGACCGGGACAGCGGCCGGCGCCAGAGTAACCCCGGCCGCGGCGCAACCGGTGCTGCCTGATACGACGCGCTTAACGCACACCGCGGAGGTCCCCGTTGAGGGGACCCCCGCAGTGTGCGAAGCCTGTGCCGCTCATCGGTAGCGGCGAATGTGAACGGCTAGTTGGCCTGTCCGTCTGACCCTGCTGCTGCCTGCCCGCTTTCCTGGGCCGCGATCTGCTCGTGGACAGCCTTCATGTCCAGTCCCTTGACCGCATCCACCAGTTCACTGAACTGGGAAGCGTTGAGCGCGCCGGGCTGCGAGAAGACCAGGACCTTTTCGCGGAAAGCCATCAGCGTAGGGATGGAGGTGATGCCGGCAGCAGCCGCCAGGCCCTGCTCTTTTTCGGTGTCCACCTTCGCGAAGGTGATGTCGTCATGCTTCTGGGACACGGCGTCGTACACCGGTGCGAACTGCTTGCAGGGGCCGCACCAGTCCGCCCAGAAGTCCACGAACACAATGTCGTTTTCCTCAATGGTCTCGGGGAACGTTGCCTCAGTGATGTCGATAGTTGCCATCCTTCAACGCTATCCGGGGGATGCGGAGATGTCTGCAGTTGTTCGCTCAGCGGTGAAGGCGGCAATGCGGGGCCGTGCCCCGGGCAAGAAAAAACCCGCCCCGGCCAGTTTCCTGGCGGAGCGGGCTCTTCCCGTTCGGTGGCAGATACTGGATTCGAACCAGTGAAGGCGTTGCCAGCTGATTTACAGTCAGCCCCCTTTGGCCGCTCGGGTAATCTGCCGAACATCTTCGCGATCAACATCTTCGCGGAAGACTGCCGCAAGCGACTGCGGCCTAAACAACTTTACAGAACTTTTGCCCAAGATACGAATCGGCGGCGTGAATTGCTTCCTGCCCCGCCCTGAAGGCAGTCCGGACTAGAGCCCGCGGGCAATCCGTGACTGCATCTGGGCGTAGAACACATCGGCCTGCGCCCGCGTCACGGCACCCCACGCGACGGCGTTGGCCAGGTCTTCCCGGATGCCCAGCAACCGGCGCTCCGCTGACGCGTGGGGAGCGGAGACTGTCTCCTCGGCGCCGGCGACCGCTGCACCCAGCCCTTCCACCGGTGTCAGGAATGACCGCAGCTCCGATGCCTGCGCGGGGGCCGCGGCGGCTCCCACACCAGTGATGGAAACCGCAGCCAGCACGGATCCTGCCGCGGCGGTGCGGAGTTTGCCCATCTGGCTTCGTCGATGACGGGGATCGGACGGAGGGTTGGCGGTGTTGTTCACCCCAATACTGTCGCCCGGAAAGATGGGACCCATCCCGGCAAATGCTGGGTGCAGCCTGTGAGGGCTGCCACGGATGCCCGGACCTACTAGGCTGGATGCAGGAGAAAAACTACTGCAAGGAGCGCACATGGCCAGCGAGTCATCATTTGATGTTGTGAGCAAGATCGACAAACAGGAAGTTGCCAACGCCATGAACCAGGCGCAGAAGGAACTGTCCCAGCGCTACGACTTCAAGGGTGTCGGCGCCGAGGTGGACTTCAGCGGCGAGAAGATCCTCATGAAGGCCAACTCCGAGGAACGCGTCATGGCGGTACTCGACGTCCTGCAGTCCAAGCTGGTCCGTCGCGGCATTTCCCTGAAGTCCCTGGATGCCGGCGAGCCGTTTGCCTCCGGCAAGGAGTACCGGATTGAAGCCTCCATGAAGGAAGGCATCGCCCAGGACCAGGCCAAGAAGATCAACAAGATCATCCGCGACGAAGGCCCCAAGGGCGTGAACTCCCGAATCCAGGGCGACGAGCTGCGCGTGACATCCAAGTCCCGCGACGACCTGCAGGCGACGATGGCACTACTCAAGGGTGCCGACGTGGACGTGGACCTGCAGTTCATCAACTTCCGCTAGGCCTTCTGCGGCTGCCGCGGCAGCCGGTTATCCAGCGCAAGTACGACGACGGCGCCGCTCCCCTTGGTGGGGTGCGGCGCCGTCGCCTTGTCCGGGCATCTCCCTGCAGCACCTGTTCAGTCGGGCAGATCCGGGGGGTCCCGCCTGATCAGACGCCGCCTCTGGCGCTGGTACAGATAAGTCGCTAGTACAGATAAAGGGCTCATCAGCTCCGGAGAACCCCTTTATCTGTGCGAAGGATTGCCTGCGCCCCGGTTCGTGCCTAGAGCTTCACATCTTCGCCGGCGGGACCGTCCTCGCCGTAGTCCCGCAGGGCGCTGCCGCCCACTGCCTCACCCATCCAGGTGAGCAGCTTCCATGAGCCCTTCGTGCCTTGGCCGTCGCCGGCGCCGTCGCCGTCGCCGTCGACCCGGTCCATCACAGCCACGCCGGTGTTGCTCAGCGCGTTCTCCACGATGAAGTCGGGCTCCACATTCTCCGCCCGGGCTGTGCACCAGGCGCGGATCATGGCGCCGTGGCTGACCACCACAGGGTTTTTCAGTCCGGCTGACTGTAATTCTTCGATCACTGCGTCAAACCGCGCGAAGGTTTCATGGCCGTCGGGTCCGCCTGGCATGTGCACTCCCAGATCTCCCCGAACCCAGCTGTAGACGGTTTTGAGGTAGGCAATGACGGCGTCGCGGTCATTGCGCATTTCCAGATCGCCGGCAGAGATCTCCCGCAGCCCTGGGCGAACCTCCACGGGCAGGCCCAGAGCTGCGGCCAACGGATCAGCAGTGAGCTGGGTCCGGACCAGGTTGGAGGCAAAGATGCCGTCGATGGGCTCATGGCCCAGGACTTCCGGCAACGCTGCTGCCTGGGCAAGGCCCAGCTCCGTCAACCCCGGACCGGGGACATCAGTGTCCAGGAAATGGTGCTCATTGGAGGGAGTCTGGCCGTGGCGGACAAGAATGAGGCGCATGCCTGAGAGCCTACCCTTCGTCCGCCGGCCGGCATTGGTGCCGGCCGGCGAGGACGAGAGCAGCGGTCAGGATCCGAGCGGACGTCCGGCCATGTTTTCCAGCCGGCGGATGCGGTCGGCCATGGGCGGGTGGGTGGCCATCAGCCCGCGGACGCCGTTCCGGAAGGGGTTGGCGATCATCAGGTGCGAGGTGTTGACCAACCGCTGGTCATTGTTCGGCAGCGGTGCACGCTGGGTTCCGCTTTCGAGCTTGCGCAGTGCGGAGGCGAGCGCCAACGGATCGTCGGTGAGCTTGGCGCCATCTTCGTCGGCGTCGTATTCCCTCGTCCGGCCAATCGCCATCTGGATCAGCGACGCGGCGAACGGGGCCAGAACAGCCATCGCGATCATGGCCAGCGGGTTGGCGTTGCGGCGGTCACCGCCACCGAAGAACAGCAGGAACTGCCCCAGTGAGGTAATGACGCCGGCGATGGCGGCCGCCACCGAGGATGTCAGGATGTCCCGGTTGTAGACGTGCATGAGCTCGTGGCCCAGCACTCCGCGCAGCTCCCGCTCGTCGAGCAGCGTCAAAATGCCCTCGGTGCAGCAGACAGCCGCATGCTGCGGGTTGCGGCCGGTGGCAAACGCGTTGGGTGCCATGGTGGGTGAAATGTAGAGCTTGGGCATCGGCTGACCGGCGCGGGCCGAGAGCTCCCGCACGATGCGGTACATCTGAGGAGCCTGCTGTTCGGTGACGGGAATGGCCCGCATGGCGCGGATGGCAAGCTTGTCACTGTTCCAGTAGCTGTATGCGGTGGTGGCCAGCCCGATGAACAGGAAGATCCAGATGAACGAGGAGCTGCCGGTTCCGCTGGAAAGCAGGGCGCCTATGCCCAGCAGCACGGCGAAGAGCACACCGAACAACGCGGCGGTCTTCAGTCCGTTGAAGTGTTGATGCACTTAGGTGGTCCTTTCGTCAGTGGATTCACCGATATCAACGTTTCACGGGGCGCGTCTGTTCCGCTAGGGCCCGGGGTGCCGGGCGTCGTACCGGGCGAAACGCGGCTGGCTCCGGGCCAGCACTCCCACCAGGACCACGCAGACCAGGCCACCGATAACCGCTGCCCATCCTTCACCCAGGAAGGAGGCGTCGACGCCGGCCACCAGGTCACCCAGGCGCGGGCCTCCGGCCACCACCACCACGAACACCCCCTGCAGCCGCCCGCGCATGGCGTCCGGCGTCGCGGACTGCAGGATCGTGGAACGGAAGACTCCGCTGACGGAATCGGCGATGCCCGCACACGCCATGGCGATGGCAGCCGGGATGAGCCATGCGGTGGGTTCGGCGCCGTCGTTCCGTCCGGCCATCACCACCACCACACCGAACGCGGACACGGACAGGCCCCACGCCACCACCGACCACAGCACCGCCAGCCCCTGCCTCCGCACCGCGCCGAGTGGCCCGGAAAAGAGACCGGCGAGGAAAGCGCCCACGGCGGTGGCTGCCAGCAGCACCCCCACCGTTGTGGCTCCCCCGCCCAGCAGCACGGCTCCGATGGCGGGCAGCAGTGCCCGGGGCTGGGCCATGACCATGGCGGCAAGGTCCACCAGGAAGGTCATGCGGATGTTGGGCCGGGTCGCCAGGAAGCGGAAGCCCTCCAGCACCGATTTCAGGCCGGCCTTCTGTACCTCACCAACGGGCGGCATCGGGTCCAGCCGGTACACCGCCCACATTGCGGCGGTGAAGGTGACGACGTCGACGGTGTAGGTCCAGCCGTAACCGACCCTGGCCACCAGGACACCGGCCAGCAGGGGGCCGATGGTCATGGCCAGGCCGAAGGTGATCATGCTGAGGGCATTGGCGGCCGGCAGCAGCTCGGGCCGCACCAGCCTCGGAATGATGGCGCTGCGTGCGGGATGGTTTAGCCCGCCGGCACCGGCGTTGACTGCCACCAGGGCATAGAGCAGCCAAATGTTGCCCAGTCCCGCCCATGCCTGGGCGGCAATGCCGATCGTGGACAGCCACAGCAGAACGGAGGAGAACAGGGCCACTTTGCGGCGGTCGTACGCATCCACCACGGAGCCACCGTAGAGCCCGGCCAGCACCAGCGGAACCAGCCCCACCAACCCGAGCAGTCCCACATAAAAACTCGACTGGGTCAGGGAATAGACCTCCAGGCTGACGGCCACCAGCGTCAGCTGGGTGCCGACGGCGGAAAGCGCCGTTCCGGTCCAGAGGCGGCGGAAATCCGGGCTTTCACGCAGCGGGGTCAGGTCAGCGAGGAGTTTTGGCACCCGAGCAGTCTAAGCCGGAGGCCGCCGGGCCCTCTTACAGGCGCCTCCGGCGGGTTGCCGGCACCGATAGACAGCACCCTTACGATGGAGGAAAAGCCGCGAATCCTTGGAGGTCACGTGTTTACCCGGAACGTTGCAGAGGGAATCCACCGCATCGAACATGCCTACGTCAACACCTACCTGGTGGAAGACGACGGCGGCCTGGCCATCATCGATGCCGGCCTGCCCGGCATGTGGCCGGAGCTGTCCCGGGCCGTCCGCGAATTGGGTTACGGGCCGGGATCCGTGTCGGCGCTGGTGCTGACCCACGCGCATTTCGACCATGTAGGCTCAGCCGCCAAAATCCGGCGGGAGTTCCGGACGCCCATTTTGGTGCACGACGACGACCGGTACATTGCGGCCCACCCCTACCGATATGAGCATGAGAACAACAGGTTCCTCTATCCCGTCCGCTACCCCGCGTCGATCCCCTACCTGGGCGCTATGACCCTGGCGGGAGCGCTAAACGTCCGCGGTGTCACCGATGTGCACAGCCTCGGGGAAGACACCGGCTCCACCCTTCCCGGATCACCGCGCATCATCCATACACCCGGGCACACTGCCGGGCACGTTGCCCTGCACTATCCGGACCGGGGCGTGCTGATCTGCGGGGATTCCCTGGTGACGCTCAACCCGTATACCGGGACCAAGGGGCCGCAGATCGTTTCCGGAGCGGCCACCGCCAACAGCCCGGAGGCGCTTCGATCCCTGGAACTGCTGGCCGCGACAGGCGCCCCCACGCTGTTGACCGGCCATGGAGAGCCCTGGACCGGCGGTGCCGAGGCCGCCGTCGAGCAGGCGCTGGCGCGCGGGGCGTCCTAAGGCTCCCGCTCGACTTCCTGTTTCAGCACATCCAGCAGCCGGGGATCGCCGATGGGACGAAAGTGCCCCATCGTTTCGAGCTGGATATTCCGCGCTCCGGGCAGGGAACTGCCGCCGGGAATGTGGGGGTCAAAGCGGCTGTACACGGAGGTGATGCGCGCGTTGACGTCGCTGCTGCCCTGGAGCCGCAGCAGCAGCTTGTCGCGCGGCGAAAAGGCGCGGATGGACGGAACAAAGAAAAAGCGGGCGTAGACGGAGCCGGAAAAGGGTGTGTTGACGGCGACCATGTGGTCCACCCGCCGGGCACCTTCCGGCAGCAGCATCAGTTGCTTGCCGATGAGGCCGCCCTTGCTGTGGGCCACCACGATTACATCGCTAAGGTCCCGTTCCACGAGATACTGCTGGACCAGTTCCGCCATGCGGTCGATCCGGCCCCGGTTGAAGCCCAGCGGCGCCACCGTGTGAACCGGATGCCCCCAGGAAGACAGTGCCTGCGCCAGCGGGCGCAGGAACTGCCAGTTCTCATACACCCCGGGAATCAGGACCACCGGGCGTCCCGCCGCACCGGCCTCCGGCACCAGGTACTCGGACGGATCCTTGCGGAACAGGAACCCGTTCACCTGCCAAAACCCCACATAGGCGTAGTCCGCTGCCCAGGCCCTGGCCAGCGCCGCCCGGCGGCGCATCCGCTGCGGCATCACTGCCGGCGTGCTGCTTCCCGAAGGAGCGCCGCGGTCTGCGCCGGCTCGGTGTACATGCACACGTGCGGCTGGCCGGGCAGCTCCACGGCAACCGCTCCGGGGCGCGCGGCGGCCAGTTCCCGCAGCCAGCGGGCGGGAACAATGGGGTCCCTGGCGCCGCGGACGAGAGTCACCGGCGCCTGGACCCTGCCGATGCGCTCCTCGAGCCGGTGCCGCACCATCTTCGGCATGGTGCGCAGGTACCAGCGGGGACCGGCCCGCAGATAGTCGGTCAGCAGAATCCAGTTGATCACCGGAGGTTCCCGCAGGCAGTCCTGCGCCAGCCGCAGTCCCTGCAGCACGGCATGGCGTTCCCCGCTGTTGGTCGTGGGCCCCATCAGCACCACGGAGGTCACCAGGTCCGGCGCGCACAGCGCCATTTCCGTCACCACCTGGCAACCCATGGAATGGCCCACCCACTGGGCGGGACCGATCCCGGCGGCCCGCAGGGCATCGCAGCTGATCTGTGCAAAGCCGGCCATGTCCAGACCGTGGTGCGGTGTGGATGCGGACCCGAAACCCGGCATTTCCAGCGTATGTACCGTGGAATCCTTCGCCAGTTCGTCCACCAGCCGGGAAAAATAGCGCCCGGAGGCTCCCAGGCCGTGCACCAGCACCATCTGATCGGCCCCGGACCCGTAGGTGCGGATGTCGACGTCGTACTCTCCCACCCGCACGCGCTTATGGGTTGGCTGTGCCTTGGTACCTGTCAAAGGATTCCCCTGTATTGAACGTCGGTCCGAACTCCTGAGACCACACTAGTGGGCAGGCTCGAGTCTTATTATGAATTATTCATAATAAGTGGTTAGCTAGTGGCCATGACATCGACAGCAGCCACCGCAGAGACCACCGCACGGTGGTCCGAAGCGCTGCGCACCCACGGTCGTCGGGTCACCAAGCAGCGGCTGGCGGTCCTCACCGCCGTCGAACATCACCCCCATGCCGTGGCCGACGACGTCGCCGCCGCAGCACGCGGGGAGCTTCCGGACATCAGCCTGCAGTCGGTCTATGTGGTCCTGGCGGACCTGACCGAGACCGGGCTGCTGCGGAAGATCGAGCCGCCGCACTCCCCCGCCCGGTACGAGACCCGCGTGGATGACAACCATCACCACGCGATCTGCACCGGCTGCGGACGGATCGAGGACGTGGACTGCGCAGTGGGGCACGCGCCTTGCCTGACGCCGGAGAACACCCACGGCATGACCATCCAAATTGCGGATGTGCTCTACCGGGGGCTCTGCGCAGACTGCGCCGGCCAAGCTTCCTGACGTCATCTGAACACCCTTAAGAAAGAGAGAGCATGTCGAATTTCACCACCACCCAGACCGGCACACCGGTTGGCAGCGATGCCAACTCGCTGAGCGCCGGCCCCAACGGAGCCATCGCCCTGCACGACCGTTACCTGGTCGAGAAGCTGGCCCAGTTCAACCGTGAGCGCATCCCGGAGCGCATCGTGCACGCCAAGGGTGGCGGCGCATTCGGTGAGTTCGTTGTCACCGAGGATGTTTCCAAGTACACGCGTGCCGCTGTCTTCCAGCCGGGCACCGTGACGGAAACCGTCCAGCGCTTCTCCTCGGTGGCCGGCGAGCAGGGCTCCCCCGACACCTGGCGCGACGTTCGCGGCTTCGCACTGCGTTTCTACACCTCCGAGGGTAACTACGACATCGTGGGCAACAACACCCCGGTGTTCTTCATCCGCGACGGCATCAAGTTCCCCGACTTCATCCACTCGCAGAAGCGCCTCCCGGGCTCCGGCCTGCGTGACGCTGACATGCAGTGGGATTTCTGGACCAACTCCCCCGAGTCCGCACACCAGGTCACGTACCTGATGGGTGACCGCGGCATCCCGACGTCGTGGCGTGAAATGCCCGGCTTCGGCTCGCACACCTACCAGTGGATCAACGCCGCCGGCGAGCGTTTCTGGGTGAAGTACCACTTCACGTCCAACCAGGGCAACCACGAGATCAACGGTGCCGAGGCAGAGAAGATTGCCGGCGCCGACGCCGACTACTACCGCCGCGACCTGTACGAGGCCATCGCCGAAGGCAACTTCCCGTCCTGGGACCTGCACGTCCAGGTCATGCCGTACGAAGATGCCAAGACCTACCGGTTCAACCCGTTCGACCTGACCAAGGTCTGGCCGCACGCGGACTACCCGCTGATCAAGGTGGGTACCCACACCCTGAACCGCAACCCGGAGAACTTCTTCGCGCAGATCGAGCAGGTTGCCCTCTCCCCCGCGAACCTGGTTCCCGGCATTGACGCCAGCCCGGACAAGATGCTGATGGCCCGCATCTTCTCCTACCCGGATGCACAGCGTTACCGCATCGGCGCCAACTACAACCAGCTGCCGGTGAACTCGCCGAAGGCTCCGGTTAACAACTACTCGCAGGACGGCGCCATGCGCTTCTCCTACAACTCCCCCGAGACCCCGGTCTACGCGCCCAACACCCTGGGCGGCCCCGTAGCCGATGCCGCACTTGCCGGCGAGGGCTCCTGGGAGAGCGACGGCTCGCTGGTCCGCGCCGCCGCTACCCTGCACTCCGAGGACAGCGACTTCGGCCAGGCCGGCACGCTGTACCGCGAGGTGTTCGACGACGCTGCCAAGGAGCGTTTCCTGGAAACGATCACCGGTGCCGTCTCCGGCGTTCAGCGCCCGCACATCCGCGAAGCTGCGATCCAGTACTGGACCAACGTTGACGCGACCCTGGGCGAGAAGCTGCGCCTGAACCTCGCTTCCGGCGAGACGACGCCGATCGAGAAGGCCGAGTTCGTGGGCGTTGCCGACTAACTCCGGATACTCCGGCAACCGCTTCGGTGGTTGGTGAAATGACATGAGCGGCCGGTCCCTTCGGGGCCGGCCGCTTTTGTGTAATTGGCGACCGCTTTGGGCGTCGGCGCCCGGTTTGGGAAATCCCTGCCTGTGCGGACCGGAAGGGATTTCCCAAACCGGTTACATCTGCCCAAAACGGAGGGGAAACCTCGGTTGCTGGTGTTTCCCTACCGGTCGGGCCAGTACCAGATGATGAGCATGGTCACGAGGAAGCCGGTAAGGAAATTCAGCTTCAAGAAACGCTTCCAGCCGGCGTTGGCACGCTCCGAATCCGCATCCGAAATACCGAGGAAGGGCAGCAGGTTGAGGATGTACGGCAGCGCCAGCAGGCTTCCGAGCGTTGCCGGCCACGGAGTGAGGAGCATCAGCAGGCCGCCGGCGAGATAGGCTGCGGCGGCAATCCGGACCACTGCTTTGGCGCCGAGGACCGTGGCGATGGAACTGATCCCTCCCTCGCGGTCCGGCACCACGTCCTGCACGGCGCCGAATGCCTGGCTCGCCATCCCCCAGAGGAAAAACGCCCCCAGCACCGCCCACAGCCCCGGCGTGAACACGGCTCCGGCCAGCACCAGCCCGTAGACCGCGGGCGAGACGAAGTGGGTGCTGGACGTGATGGAGTCCAGGAAGGGACGTTCCTTGAACCGCAGCCCGGGGGCGCTGTACGCAATGACGGCAAAGACGCTTACAGCGAGCACCAGCCAGGACAGCGGATTGCCGAGCACGATCAGCGCAACCAGGAACGGAACATTGGTGACGACGGCGGCCCACAGGGTGATCCGGTGGAAGCCGCGGTCCAGGACCGCCCCCTCCACTCCGCCCTTGCGGGGGTTGTGCAGGTCGGATTCGTAGTCGAAAACGTCATTGATGCCGTACATCGCCAGATTGTAGGGAATCAGGAAGTACAGCGTTCCCAGCACCCAGGTCAGGTCAATGCCGCCCGTGGTGATCAGGTAGGCGGCGGCAAACGGATACGCGGTGTTCACCCAGGACAGCGGCCTGGACGAGACCAGCAGCATCCGCAGCGTCGTTCCCGCCGTACGGGTGGTTGTGCTCACTGTTTCTCCTGGGGATTGATGGCGGCGTTGCGGGCCTTCAGGGGGTTCTTCCGTTTTCCAAGGAGCATCCACAGCGCCGGCAGCAGCAGCACGGCGGCAACCGTGTAGGCGAAGTCTTCCAGCGGTGCCCTGCCGATAAAGGCACCCGAGATGCGCTCCGGGTTGTACCAAAACAGTCCCGCGGCGATCATCACGTTGTCGAAAACGGCAGTGAGGAGCAGCAGGACAACAGCGGTGATGCCCAGCGCCGCCAGCACGCCCTTCCGGCCGCCCGCCGTCGTCGTGGTCCGCCGCATCAGTGCTAAGACCAGCACAGCGGCGGCCGGAACCAGGAACACTGCGTTCAATGCCCAGTACGTCACTGTTCCGCCTCCTGCCGGGAAGTGCTGCGCTTTCCGGCGCGGTTCAGCACCAGGGACACCAGGCCAAACAGGACCATGGTCAGGTAGCAGAGGAAGCCGAGGAAAAAGACTTCTTCCACGGGCAGGTGCGGTGCCAGGACAATGCCGAGCATGATCGGTGTTTCACCCCGGTAGAAGATGTCCAGGCCAATGCCGCCCAGGTCCCACAGCAGGAAAAACACCAGCCCGATTGCCGTCACCCAGGAGGCACGCCTGGCGTCCGCGAAGAAGAAGAGCCGAAACCGGTGATCCAGCAGTACCATGCAGCCGATCGACGCGAGCAGCAGGAACAGATAGAGGAATCCCACTAGCCGCGGCCTCCCGGAGCCCGGTCCCCGTGTCCGGACGGCACGGGCAACTCTTCCGTGCTGGTGTCCCCGCGCAGCCGCTTGAGCACCAGTTCTGCACTGATCAGGCACATCGGCAGTCCGATGCCCGGCAGGGTGGAGCCGCCGGCGTAGAGCAGCCCGTCCACCTTGCGGCTCGCATTGGAACCGCGGAAGAACGCGCTTTGCTTGAGCACATGCGCCGGGCCGAGCAGCGTTCCGCGCCAGGAGTTCAGGTCCTGAACAAAGTCCTGCGGGCCCACGGTTCGCCGGACCGTGATGCGCTCGGCGAGGTCCGGGATGTTTGCCCAGTCGGAAATCTGGGCGATGACGGCGTCGGCCATCCGCTCGATCCGTTCGTCGCCGCTGCCGTCCATGCCACCGGCTCCCAGAGCCGGATCGGAGGGAACAGGCACCAGGACGAAGATGTTCTCATAGCCGTCCGGGGCGGCGTCCGGGTCGGTCGCACTGGGGCGGCAGACATAGAGCGACGCCGGATCCGGCACCGAGGTTTCCTTGCCGAAGATCTTCCCGAAGTTCTCTTCCCAGTCCTTGGTGAAGAGCAGCGTGTGGTGGGCCAGGGACGGCAGCGTCCCGCGGACCCCCAGGTGCAGCAGCAGCCCGCCGGGGCCGGGGATCCGGTTTTTCCAGTAACGCTCCGGATAGGTCTGCAGGTTCCGGGGCAGCAGCGAAGTTTCGGTATGGTGCAGGTCCGCCGCGGAGACCACCAGATCGGCGTCCAGCACCAGTGCCTGTCCGGCAACATTGGTGTATTCGACGCCGGTGGCCCGCACGCCGGGGCTGCGCCGGAAACGGCTCAGCCGCCCGGCCGGCTCAGGATCCGTGGTGCGGATCCGCGTGACGGTGGCATCGGTACGGATCGTGACGCCCTCCGCGGTGGCCAGATCGGCGATGACGCTGATAAGCCGGGTAAACCCGCCCATCGGATAGAGCACTCCGTCCGCCAGGTCCAGCCGGCTCATCAGGTGGTACATGCTGGGCGTGGTGAATGGGGAGGAGCCCAGGAACACGGCCGGATAGCCCAGGATCTGCCGGATCCGGGGATCGGTGAACTTCTGTGCCACGAAGGAACTCAGCGGCTGCAGCAGCAACTGGGCAAGCCGGGGACCGCGCTTGAGCACGTCGGGGCGCAGCAGCGGCAGGAAGGAAGCGAAGGTCGAATAGAGGAACCGCTTTTTGGCCATGTCATAGACGTCGACGGCGGAATCCAGGTATTTCTCAAGCTTGGCTCCGGCGCCGGGCTCGAGGGATTCAAACAGTTTCACGTTCTCAGCGCGCGTGGCCGCGATGTCGACGGGTTCACCGGAACCTTCAAAGATGACCCGGTAGCCGGGGTCCAGCTGCACCAGGTCCAGCTGCTCCTCGGCGGATGTGCCCATGAGGCGGAAGAAATGGTCGAAAACCTCGGGCATCAGGTACCAGGAGGGCCCCGTGTCGAAGCTGAAGCCGGCGCTTTGCCAGGTACCGGTGCGTCCCCCCGGGACTGACTGCTGCTCCAGGACGGTGACCCGGAGGCCTTCCCGAGCCAGCAGCGCAGCAGTGGCCAGGCCCGTGATGCCGCCGCCGATCACTACGGCGGTGCGGGGAGGTGCGGATGCGGTCCTGCGGGTCATGGCTGCCTTCCGGCTTCGGTGCCGCGCAGCGCCGGGCGGCGGAGGCGGTGGGTGTAAAGCGTTTGTGCCGCAATGCGCAGCTTCACCGGGTTGGGCACCCGGATGCGGCTGCTGCGCAGCTGCCGGGCGGGTGTGGCCCGCAGTCGGCGCGACAGTTCACTGAACAGTTCCTGCGCCAGCGCCACGGCGGGCCGCGCAGCCGGCGGGAGCTCCGCGATGGACGCTCCGGAGACCAAAAGGTCTGCATCGATGTCATCCAGCAACCGGTGCTTATCCGCTTCGGAGAACGACCCCACGCTGATGCCGGGAAAGTAGCTGCGGCCCAGCGTGTCGAAGTCGTCCGCCAGGTCCCGCAGGAAGTTGACCTTTTGGAAGGCGGCTCCCAGTCGCTGGGCACCTTCCTGCAGGCGTTTGCCCCGCTCCTCGCTGACCTCGGTGCCGTGCAGGAAACACTGCAGGCACATCAGTCCGATAACCTCGGCCGAGCCGTAAACATAGTCGTTGAAGGATTCGGCGGTGTGCTCGGTGCGGAGCAGGTCCGCGCGCATGGACCGGAAGAACGGAGTGGTCAGTTCCCCGGTAATGCCGGTGGCGCGGGCGGTCAGGGCGAAGGCGTGCACCACCAGGTTCACGCTGTAACCGGTGTTCAAAGCCTGCCGTGTTTCCGCTTCCAGGGCATCCAGTACGCGGGCAACGTCCTCCGGCGGCAGGGCCGCCTCCGCGGCCACGCCGTCCACGATTTCATCTGCCAGCCGCACCAGCGCGTAGATGGCCTCGATCTGCAGCCGGGTCCGGGGCTGCAGCAGCCGCGAGGCCAGCCCAAAGGATGTGGAGTAGGAACGGATCACCACAGACGCCGTCTCCACGGCGACTTTGTTGTACAGCGAAAGGCCGCTCTGCCTGGCCATCCCCTACCGTCCCCGGTTTACGGCGCCGGCCACGATGCGTTCGAGCACCTGGCGCAGCGGCCCCGGGATGGACGGGCAGTCCAGGTGGGACCGGGCGCGGTCCGCGTATTCCTCCGCCAGGGTCCGGGCGTAGTCACGGGCCCCGGAACTGATCAGCAGTTCCCGTGCGCGGTCCGCTTCCTCGGCGGTAAGATCCGGGCAGCCGATGAGATGGGACAGTTCTTCCCACGACTCACCCTGGGCGGCGTGCGCAATGAGAACCGTCCGCTTTCCCTCCCGCAGATCGCTCAGGTTCGACTTCCCGGTGGCGCTCTCCTTGCCGAAAACACCGAGCAGATCATCGACGAGCTGATAGGCAATTCCAGTGTCCCGGCCAAAGTCGCCCAGCGTTGCGACGGCGTCGTCGTCTGCTCCGGCCAGCACCGCACCAGCCTGCAAAGGTGCTTCGAAGGAGTAGACAGCTGTCTTCAGGCGCTCCATGTCGAGGATCTCGGGGATCTGCGGTGCACCGGGGGAAAAGGAAAAGTCCACGTCGATCAGCTCGCCTGCGGCGGAGGCAAAGACTGCGTCATCCAGGATCGCCGCGAGTCGAAGCCGGGTCTGCTGGTCGGTGTCAACGGTGTCCAGCATCCGGAACGCCCCGATCAGTGCCAGGTCTCCGGCGATGATTCCCGCTGACATGCCCCGGTGCCGAGCGGATTCCGGTGTCTGCCCGGCTGTCTGCGCCAGGGCCCGGTAGGTGCCCGAAACATTCTCGTGTCCGCGCCGCATGAAATCCAGGTCGATGACGTCATCGTGGATGATCAGCGCCGTGTGCAGCAGCTCAAAGGCCGCACCCACCCGGGCCGCCGCTTCCGTGTTCGTGCCGCCCAGATGATGATAAGCAGTCATCAGGATTCCAGGGCGGACGCGTTTGCCGCCCACCGTGGATTTCTCCAATGTGTCCCACAGGCTAAGGTAGCTGGGACTAAGTTTGGCTGCACGAAGCTTTGCCTGGGAAAAGAATTCACGCAGGACACCTTCCACCTGCTCGTATCCGACGGCTGGGTCAAGCAGTGGTTCGGTCTCCATAGGTCCAGTAAACACGGTGAGTATACGGAGGAGAAATGTCGCAACGCGGGGAACTCGTAGTTCTCGTGGATTCGGATGGCACGCCCGTCGGAACGCAGGAAAAATCAACGGTCCACACAACTAATACGCCCCTGCATTTGGCGTTTTCCACTCATGTGTTTAACCGCGCCGGACAATTGCTCGTAACCCGGCGGGCCTTAAGCAAGCTGACGTGGCCGGGAGTATGGACCAATTCCTTCTGCGGGCATCCCGGTCCCGGCGAGGCCACAGAAGACGCCGCCATCCGCCGGGCGGACAGGGAGCTGGGCCTGACACTGGCCCGGGACCAGCTTGACCTTCGGCTGCCGGATTTCCGCTACCGTGCGGTGGATGCCTCAGGAATCGTGGAGCACGAGATCTGTCCTGTCTACACGGCGGTCACGGACGCAGATCCCGTGCCTGCTGCGGACGAAGTCATGGACTGGAAGTGGGCGGATCCGCTCGCGCTGGCCGAGGCCGTGCGCCTGACCCCATGGGCCTTCAGCCCCTGGCTGGTGCTGCAGTTGCCCCTGCTCTATCCGGAGGTATTCGCGGGCCGCGGTTCCTCCGTGCCGGCATAGGCCGCAAAGGAGAACCGGCGGGGCCAGCGAACCCACGGCGCTTCAGCGGGCCAGTGTGCCCACAGGGTGTGAAAGGCCCGGCGGAAACGGCGGATGATGTTCGCGGTTCCGATCAGCGCCCGCGGGGCCATGCCCACCACTAAGGTCCGTTCAAAGCGGCACCGGTAGCGCTGGCCCATATGCAGACTGAGGCAGACGTCGTCGTGCATCTCCGGATCGCTGCGGTGCACCTCGGAGCGGATCTCACACCACGCTGAACGGCGCAGGGCGAGGTTGGAGCCGAAGAGCGGCAGATGCCCCATGGCAAGACCCATGGCCAGGTAATAGGACCCGAGGTACAACACACTGAGCACAGCGCCAACCGGCCTGCGGAAGCCGTAGAAGGAGCCGGGCCCGGAGAGCGCCGCGAGGGCGGGATCGGCGCAGAAGGATTGTGCTATCTGCTGAATCCAATCCGGCGGCAGCACGCAGTCGGCGTCGCACCGCGCAATGATGTCTCCTGACGCGGCGTCGTAGCCGGCGGCAGCTGCGGCCGGAATTCCGCGTTCCCCCTCAAACACCACGCGGGCACCAAACCGGCGCGCGACGGCGGCGCTGGCATCAGTGCTGTTGTTGTCCACCACCACGATTTCAAGCGGCGGCACCGATTGTCCGGCGAGGGAGGCCAAGCACCCCTGGAGGGCGGCCGCGTCATTCAAACAGGGGATCACCACGCTGACTGAGGGCAGGGCGGCAGACATGGGGGAAGTCTACCGGGACCGGCATCCGTCTGGGACACGGCGGACCTCCCGGATGCTGCTCGTCTGCCGCCGGGCTGCACGCTGCGCTACCGTGAATTCATGATTGACGCCCTCCTCCGTCGTTCCGCGGGTTCCGGAGAGTTCTTCGCTGACGGGGTGCGCCTGGCCGTCCTGTTCAGCCTCGCTGCAGCTCTCCTCTGGTACGGCCCGGTGGACGTGGCCCTGTTTTTCCTCGTTCTGGGGGGAACGCTGGTCTCACGTTCCCTGAACATCTCCCGGCTTTTTGACGGGCTCTACGGGCTGACGCTGCTGACCGCGGCATGGAGCAGCGTCCTGGACGTGTACGCGCGGGTGGGCTGGTGGGACCTTCCGGTGCACTTCGCCGCCACCGGTGTCATAGCCGGCATGACGTACTTCCTGCTGTCCCGCCTCGGTGTGATTTCCGTTCCCGAGCGTCGCCCCGCGCCTGCCGCAGCCCGGCTGGCCGTGCCGGTGCTGGTTTTCGCCCTGGGGCTGGCCGTGAGCGTGTTGTGGGAACTGGGCGAGTGGTGGGGCAACTCCTTTGTGGACGCCGCCATCAACGTGGGCTACCAGGACACCATGGGTGACCTCGTAGCCGGCGGATTGGGCTCGCTGCTCGCCGGCGTCGTGATGGATCAGATGATCCGGCGGAACCCGGAATCAGCAGCTCAAGCATCAGGTGCCGGTTCGCCGCTGCAGCGCCGCCTCCACCGCTGATACCAGCGCGTAAAGCACGATCGACGCAAGGGTCACGACGACGACGCCGGCCCAGACCTGGTCATACCGGGCACGGGAAACGGCTGACACGATCCCGTAGCCTATCCCCTGGCCGGTTGCCAGCCATTCGGCCAGCAGCGCTCCCGTCAGTGCTCCCGGAATCGACACCCGCAGAGCCGTGAAAAAAGCCGGCGCAGCGGAGGGCAGTGCCACCTTCCGGAAGGCGTCCAGCCGGCTGCCGCCGTAGACCTGGACAACCTCCAGCATGGCCGGCGAGGCAGATCGAAGTCCGAACACCATCGTGACCAGTGCAGGGAAGAGCACCACGATGCCGCCCATGGCAGCCACTGCGGCTTCCTGCCGGCCAAAAATCAGGATGATCATGGGAGCCAGCGCCACCAGCGGCACCGACCGAAGAAGCATGGCCAGGGGCATCAGGGCTTGTTCCACTCCTCGGAAGACCGTGAAAAGGCAGGCCACGACGGCGGCGGCGAGCATTCCCGCGGCGAACCCCATTCCGGCGTCCAGCAGGGTCTGGCCCAGCTGCCCCATGATGAGGGCCCGGTTTTCCGCTGAATCCGGATCACGGAGCAAATAGCTGTAAACGTCCCAGGGACCCTTGCCGATGTAGGCCGAAACCTCGAACACGCGCAGCAGCCCAACCCACAGCGCCCCGACAACGGCCAGGGACAGGACAAGACCAAACAGCATCTTCCCCGTAGACCGGAGCACCCCGCGCATCAGAACCCTCCGGCCCGGACGCTGGAAGCCCAAGGTGCAGCGAACCGGGAGAGGAGTCCCAGCACGGCGTACGCTCCCCCGGCCAGGGCGGCACAGGCAAAGGCAATTCCCCAGACCCGGGCTACTTCCAGGGTCTGTTGGGCGTTGACCATTGCCGGTCCCAGCCCGCGGTCCACTCCCCCGACATACTCGCCCAGGATGGCGCCCAGCAACGCGGCCGGGGCCGCGATTTTAAAGGCCGCCAAGACCGCCGGGAGGGCCGCAATGATGCGGACTTTCATGAGTTGGTGGATCCTGCGGCCGCCGAACACCGCCACAATATCCAGGCAGGACCGGTCGGCCGCCTTCAACCCGGCGAGGGCACTGACCATAGTGGTGAAGAAGACGGACAGGGCAGCCAGTGCGACGGCGGTGCCTGAGGGATCACCGGAGCGCGGAGGTCCCAGGACGATGAAGATCACCGGGCCGACGGCCACCACCGGCAGGCAGTAACTAATGACGGCCAGCTGCGTTGCCAGGCGTTCCAGCGGCGGAACCAGCAACACCAGGAACGCCAACAGCAAAGCCAGGGCGTTGCCCCACGCGTAGCCGGCACCGGCTTCGAGCAGGGTCACTGCGGCGTTCCGCCAGTAAAACCCCCATCCGTCAGCTCCCATTTGGCTCAGCACCTGCCAGGGTGTGGGTATGGCTCCTGTGCCGCCCCCGGCCGGGGCCCCGACACCGCGCAGGAATGTGGCGGCACCGATCCACCACAGCGCCAGTGCAGCGCCCGCCCCGGACAGGCCCACGGCCCAATGCGGAAGCTGTAGGCGTCTCACGGGGTCTCCCCGGACACCGGACCGCTGAACAGCAGTTCTGAAGCATGGTCATGCAGGGCGTGGAATTCAGGGGTGCGCATCATGTCCGGAGTGCGCGGCCGCGGCAGGTCCACGGTGATGACTTCCTTGATCCGTCCCGGCCGCGGGCTCATGACCGCAACGGTGTCAGAGAGGAAAATGGCTTCGGAGATACCGTGGGTGACCATCAGCGTGGTGGCAGGTTTCTCGGTCCAGATTCGCAGCAGTTCCAGGTTCAGCCGCTGGCGGGTCATGTCATCCAGTGCTCCGAAGGGTTCATCCAGGAGCAGGACGGACGGTTTCAGGACCAGGGCCCGCGCAATCGAGACGCGCTGGCGCATTCCGCCGGAAAGCTGTGCCGGGCGGGCCTTCTCAAACCCGTTCAGCCCCACGAGGCTGATCAGTTCACGGATATACGCGTCATCAGCGGGCAGCCCCGAGACTTCGAGCGGCAGCCGGATGTTGGTGTAGACGCTGCGCCACGGCAACAGCGCCGAATCCTGGAAGGCGATGCCCAGTTCGTGTCCGCGGCGAAGATCCTGCGGGGATTTCCCGTCCACCAGCACTTCACCGGTGGTGGGGGTTTCCAGCCCGGCCAGGATCCGGAGCACGGTGGATTTGCCGCAGCCCGATGGTCCGAGCAGAGAGAGGAACGAGCCCCGTTCGGTCATGAGATTGGCAGCTTCCAAAGCCGTGACCTTCTGCCGGCCGGAGATGAAGGTCTTGCCCAGGTCTGCGAGCCGGATTCCCGTTCCTGACCGGGACCCCGCGGATTCCGGTTGCACCAATGTGCCTGCGGGCGGCACTGCGGCAGCCACGAAGTCCCGGCGCAATTACTTCAGCTCCGGATTTTCTTCGTAAACCTCCGCCAGCAGGCTCATGTCAAAGACATCTTCGGCAGCGAGGTCATAGCCGGCCAGTTTCAGGATCGAGAGGTTCTCTTCGATCAGGGAATCAGAGATGGTGAAGAGACCATTGGTTTCGGTCTCCTCGGTAACCACCAGCTTGGTGTTCTGCTCTTCGGCCTGCATCTTCTCCTTGGCCATGTCCAGGTTCAGGTCGGCGCCGTAGACTTCCACAGCCAGACGTGCCGATTCCTCCGCATCCGCCACGGCGTCCTTCCAGCCGCGCAGTGTGGCACGCAGGAAATCCTTGAGCTCTTCGCGGCGGTCCGCGATGCTCTCATCCGTGGTGACAAAGCTCTCCGCGACAAAGGGCAGTCCGTTGTCCGCGAAGGGCAGCACTGCCGTCGCGTGGCCGGCCAGTTCCAGGGTCAGCACCTCGTTGGTCAGGTAACCGAAGAAGCCGTCCACATCGCCGTTGACGAGAGGCTGGGGATCATATTGGACCGGCACCTTCTCGACCGTCCCGGCATCGATGCCGTTGACTTCCAGCAGAGCGTCGAACAGGGTCTCGTTGACCCCGGCCTGCACACCTATCCGCTGGCCTAACAGGTCTTCCGGGGCGGTTATCGGGTTGCCGTCCAAAGAAATGATGACAAACGGATTCTTCTGGTACGTGGTGCCGATGATTTTCAGCGGCGCGTCTTCCTCCACAATGACCGGTGCAACACCCATGGGGCTCGAGGTGCCCACCAGGGCCCCGCCGGAAAGGAGCATGGTTTCCGTGGACGTGCCGCCCGGTCCGCCGGCAATCAGGTTCAGCTCGCTGAAGCCCTCCTCGGCGTAGTAGCCGTTCGCGTCGGCGAAGTACTCTCCGGCGAACTCCGCGTTCTTGATCCAGGACAGGTTCATGTCCAGGGTGCCGTAGTCGCCGGCATCTGTGCCGGCCTCCGCCTCGGACCCCGTGCAGGCGGTGACCAGAAGCAGGCTGGATGCGGCCAGAGCGGCAAGGGCTGGCGTGAAACGTCGTGTTGGCCGGGAGGTAAGGCTCATCGGTATCAGGCTTTCCGTAGGCGAATAAGTCCTGAGCCTAGGAACGCATTGTTACCACCGGCGTACTTTCCTCGTTACGTTGCGGTAAACGGGCAGGCCGGCGCTTGCGCCCCGCCCGTCCGTGCCCGTTGAATCCGCGGCCAGGCACAAAAAAGTCCGGACGGGGCCCTGCGCCCCGTCCGGACTTTGATCCTGCTGTGCGGTTACTCGCTCATGTACTTCTACTTGCTGATGTACTTCGCGTGCGCCTCGTGCGCCCGGGCTACCTCTGCCCGGATCTCCTCGATGTCCTTGACCTTGTTCCGGTACTTGAGGTCCATCCCGGCGATCTGCCGTTCTTCCTCGCAGAGCGCGGTGTAGATACGTTCCCGTTCGCCTTCATCCGTCGTGTAGGACAGGTCCAGGTAGGCGTTGGCGTGGCGGCGGGCATTGTTCACGGCCGTTTGGGCCTTGCCGGCCGGGCTGACCAGCGACGCGATGATCGTGACCGTCAGGACCCCGATGATCACACCGAGGGACAGTCCCGTGCCGATCTCGATGACCTCCACATGCTCGCCGTTGTTGATGAACCACAGCGTGTTTTCGTGCAGTGCATGCAGCACCAGCTTCACGCCGATGAAGGCGAGAATGGCGGCCAGACCGTAGGAAAGGTAGATCAGGCGGTCCAGCAGTCCGTCGATGAGGAAGTAGAGCTGGCGCAGGCCCATCAGGGAGAACGCGGTGGCGGTGAAGACAATGAACGTGCTCTGGGTCAGGCCGAAGATGGCCGGAATGGAGTCCAGGGCGAAGAGAATATCGGTTCCGCCGATGGCCACCATGACCAGCAGCATGGGGGTGAGGACCTTCTTGCCGTTCTCCACCGTGACGAGCTTGTCGCCGTCGTAATGGTCGGTGGTGGGCAGCACACGTTTGGCGATGCGGATGATGAAGTTGTTTGCCTCATCCTTTTCGCTGTTCTCGGGCTTGAGCAGATTGCCGGCCGTGATCAGCAGGATCAGGCCGAACAGGTAGAAGATCCACGAGAAGGAGTTGATCAGCGCCGCGCCCAGGAAGATGAACCCGGTCCGCGCGATCAGGGCGAAGACGATGCCGAAGAGCAGCACCTTCTGCTGGTCTTCGCGGGGCACCCGGAAGCTGGCCATGATGATGAGGAAGACAAAGAGGTTGTCCACTGAGAGAGCCTTCTCAGTGATGTATCCGGCGAAATACTCACTGCCGGCGGTGGCTCCGCCGAAGACCAGGACCAGGACGCCGAAGACGAGCGCAAGACCCACGTAGATGGAAGACCAGACAGCGGCTTCCTTGAGCGTGGGAATATGCGCCTTGCGGATGTGGAAGAAATAATCGAAGGCCAGCAGGCCCAGAATGACGGCAATCGTCACTCCCCAGATCAAGGGGGAAACAGTCATGGAAATCCGCTTTCGTAGGGTCGTCAGAGAACCATAGGTCTCTCCGGCAACCTTGAACAGGTGCCCGCTGCATCCGGCGGGGGCATCGGTGCCCAGCGTGTTGACGGATAACGGCGAGGTGGATACTCCCCTACGAAGGGATCAGTCTAACGGGTTTGGAAGCGTTACTGCCACTCATTGTTCGCGGGGATCTCCAGAAGCGGCAGGTCAGCCGGGGTGTCAACGTCCAAACCGTCAGAAAGATCAGAGCAGTTGACGACGTCGATCAGTGAGGGATTGGCGTGCAGGTACGCTCTGGCGCCGGCGTCTCCAGCCGCCGTCTTCGCCGCAGCGGCGGCCAGGACCGGGTCAAAGACCAGCGGATGGCCGCGGCGAAGATCGGCTGACCCGGGCTGCCGGTAGCCGGCGGCGGTGATACGGCCGGGTTGATGGCGTGCAATCAACCGGCCGACGACGGCGGCGCTCACCCCGGGCTGGTCGCCGAGTGCCACCAGCAGCGCTTGTGCGCCGGGGTGGTCCGCCAGCGCGGCGTTGACGCCTCGGCTAAAGGAGGATCCCAGTCCGGTTTCCCAGGACGGGTTGGTAACTATTCCGGCCCGGTCCAGCCGCGCATGGGCCAGCACCCGGTCGGCTTGGGCCCCAAGGACCACGGTAATGTCAGTGCAGCCGCCGCTGCGAAGCTGCGTGAGGATGTGTTCAATCAGCGGTCTGCCCCGGAAGGACAGCAGTGCTTTGGTGCCCAGACCCAAACGGGTGCCCGCCCCGGCAGCCAGCACAAGGCCAACCACCGGGACGGGCACGATGTCAGCCTTCGCAGTCAGAGCAGTACTTCATGCCGTTCTTTTCCAGGGCCACCTGGGAGCGGTGGCGGACCAGGAAGCAGGAGGCGCAGGTGAATTCGTCGTCCTGCGCCGGAACCACGCGGACCAGCAGTTCCTCGCCGGAGAGGTCAGCGCCGGGGAGTTCAAAACTCTCCGCGGCCTCCGTTTCATCAACGTCTACGGCGGTGGCGGACGGGGTCACACTGCGCTGGGCCTGCAGTTCTTCAAGGGACGCGGTGGATGCTCCGTCGTCCTCGGTCTTGCGCGGTGCGTCGTAATCTGTCGCCATCTTCCTTGGCTCACACTCCTATTTTCAGCTCATTGTCGGATCCGGCCTTGATCGTAACGGATGGACGGCAACTCCCCTGCCTCCAAGGGCAACAATCCGGACATATTCGCCGCAGGCCGAATCAGGTGCAGCCCGCCGTACGCCCAGGGCAGGTCCGGCACCCTGCCGCGCCGGCCCCGGGCATGCCAAAGGGGCGCCCCGTTTCCGGAACGCCCCTTCGAATTATCCGTGTAGTTTTGCTACGGCTTCTTGGGCTCGGGCTGCACTTCGGCCGGAGCCATGGTGTGGTTACCACCCGTGGTGAAGGATCCGTTGGAAGCGGAGCCGGTTCCGCTCGCTTCAGCGGGCTTGGAAGCGGACGAGCCTGCCGATGAGGCGGGCTTACCGGAATCCGATGAATGCGAGACCTTGTCCTTGGCAGTGGAAGTAACCTCGGACACCTTCTCCTGCAGTCCGGGTGCCTTTTCCTTTGCCCACTCCGTGCCGTGGGAAACAGTTTCCTGGACCTTGGGGTCCTTCCAAAGTTCCATCAGCTTTTCGCGGCCGGCCTTGGAACCGAGCAGGTAGCCAACGCCTGCGCCGGCCAGAAATACGAACTTCTTAACCATGGTGCTCCTCATTCCTGCCCCCGTGAGGGGCATTGCGAATACCGTCTGGGTGTTCATACGCACACTACCGCCGGAAGCGGAAGAATCAACAGCAACCTTACTATGTCCGGACCGGTTCCGCGTACCGGTGTGCCTAGCTGCCCATCAGGCGGGACCGGATGAGGAACCGCTTGCCCTCCGGAGCTTCGACAGAGAAGCCGCTCCCCCGGCCCGGGACCACGTCGACCGTAAGGTGAGTGTGCTTCCAGTACTCGAACTGCTCCAGGGACATCCAGAAGTCCAGTTGTTCCCCGGGCGCCACTTCAAAGGTCCCCAGCAACACATCCGCTTCAGAGGTGATGAAGTCCCCGGCCGGATAGCACATCGGTGATGAGCCGTCGCAGCAGCCGCCCGATTGATGGAACATCAGCGGGCCGTGCTGTTCCCGCAGCTGCAGCAGGAGCTGGTGCGCAGCAGGCGTCAACGCCACCCGGGAAAAGTTCTCCCCGGGCAGCGTGACGGCGGCCTCCAGCGCCCCTGCAGACACGATGGCGGCGCGGTTGGAGCCTGCTTCCTGGTTTGCAGCCATCAGTACTGGACAACCACCCGTCCGTCGACTTTGCCCTGCTCCAGCTCCTCCATCACGGCGTTGATCTCCTCAAGGTTCCGGGTGCTCACCTTCGGGTGGATGAGGCCGCGGTCGTAGAAGTCGATCGCCTCGGCAAGGTCCTGCCGGGTGCCCACAATCGAGCCGCGGATGGTGAGTCCCTTGAGCACAATGTCAAAGATGGGTGCCGGAAAATCTCCCGGCGGAAGGCCGTTGAAGACAATGGTGCCGCCCCGCCGTGCCATGCCAATGGCCTGTCCGAATGCCGAGGGATGGACTGCCGTGACCAGCACGGCATGGGCACCGCCAATCTTGGTCTGGATGGCCTCGACGGGATCCTCGTTGCGTGCATTGACCACCACTTCGGCGCCGAATGAGGTGGCGAGCTCCAGCTTGTCGTCAGCGATGTCCACAGCGGCAACCCGCAGTCCCATGGCTTTGGCATATTGAACCGCGATATGGCCCAGCCCGCCAACGCCGGAGATCACCACCCATTGCCCGGGCCGTGCTTCGCTGACCTTCAGCCCCTTGTAGACGGTCACTCCGGCGCACAGGATCGGCGCAATCTCCACCGGGTCCGCGCCCTTGGGGATGCGGGCGGCAAATTTGGCGTCAACCAGCATGTACTGACCGAAGGATCCGTCGACTGTGTAGCCGCCGTTCTGCTGCTGCTCGCACAGCGTTTCCCACCCGGTGCGGCAGAATTCACAAACACCGCAGGCAGACCACAGCCAGGCGTTGCCCACCATGTCTCCAACGGCGACGTCCGTAACGCCGTCTCCCACAGCAACAACTTCACCGACGCCCTCGTGGCCGGGGATGAAGGGCGGAGTGGGTTTCACCGGCCAGTCACCCTGGGCAGCGTGAAGGTCAGTGTGGCAGACGCCGGTGGTGACCAGCTTGACCAGCACCTGTCCCGGTCCCGGGTCCGGGACCGCCACTTCTTCCACTGACAGTTCCTGTCCAAGCTCGTTGACTACGGCTGCTTGCATGTTTGCCATTCGGTCCTCATCTCTCCTTGATCCGCACGGGTGTAGTTCAGCGTAGGTTCGACCGTCCGGGGTTAGAAGAAGCCCTGCTTGTTTTCGGCGTAGCTGACCAGCAGGTTCTTGGTCTGCTGGTAGTGGTCCAGCATCATGGCGTGGTTCTCTCGTCCGATGCCGGAGGACTTGTAACCGCCAAACGCCGCGTGTGCGGGATAGGCATGGTAGTTGTTCACCCATACCCGGCCGGCCTGGATGTCCCGGCCGGCGCGGTACGCGGTGTTGCCGTTGCGGGACCATACGCCGGCTCCCAGGCCGTAGAGGGTGTCGTTGGCGATGGCCAGAGCCTCGCCGTAGTCGGAGAAGCGGGTCACCGAGACCACCGGGCCGAAGATCTCCTCCTGGAAGATGCGCATGTTGTTGGTGCCTTCAAACACGGTGGGCTTCACGTAAAAACCGCCGGCGAGGTCGCCGTCGAGCATTAGGCGCTCCCCGCCGGTGAGCACTTTTGCGCCTTCCTGATGCGCAATATCCATGTAGGAGAGGATCTTTTCCAACTGGTCGTTGGACGCCTGCGCACCGACCATGGTGTTGGTATCCAGCGGATTGCCCTGGATCATCTGCGCGGTGCGCGCCAGCGCATCGGACATGAAAGAGTCGTAAATGGAGTCCTGGACCAGCGCCCGTGAGGGGCAGGTGCACACTTCACCCTGGTTCAGGGCAAACATGTTGAACCCTTCCAGTGCCTTGTCGTAGAAGGCGTCATCCTCCTGGGCGACATCGGCGAAGAAGATGTTCGGGCTCTTGCCGCCCAGCTCGAGGGTGACCGGAATGAGGTTCTGGCTCGCGTACTGCATGATCAGCCGGCCGGTGGTGGTTTCACCGGTGAAGGCGATCTTGCGGATCCGCTTTGAGGATGCCAGCGGCTTGCCGGCCTCCACGCCAAAGCCGTTGACCACATTGAGCACACCGGCGGGCAGAATGTCCGCGAGCAGTTCCATGAGGACCATGATCGAGGCCGGGGTCTGCTCGGCCGGCTTCAGGACGATGGCGTTGCCCGCGGCAAGCGCCGGAGCCAGCTTCCAGACAGCCATGAGGATGGGGAAGTTCCACGGGATGATCTGTCCCACCACACCCAGCGGTTCGTGGAAGTGGTAAGCCGTGGTGTTGTCGTCAATCTGGGAGAGCGTGCCTTCCTGCGCGCGGACGGCTCCGGCAAAATAGCGGAAGTGGTCAACGGCCAGCGGCATATCCGCGGCCAGCGTCTCACGGACGGGCTTGCCGTTGTCCCAGGTCTCGGCAACAGCCAGCAGCTCCAGGTTTTCTTCGATGCGGTCGGCGATGCGGTTCAGGATCTGTGCCCGCTCCGCCACCGAAGTCTTGCCCCATGACGGAGCGGCCTTGTGCGCCGCGTCCAGGGCCAGGTCAATGTCCTCTGACGTACCCCGGGCCACTTCGCAAAACACCTTTCCGGTGACCGGAGAAACGTTTTCAAAGTACCCGCCCTTGACCGGGGGCACCCATTCGCCGCCAATCCAGTTCTCGTATCGGGGTTTGAAGGAAAGCTTGGAGCCCTCGGTGCCGGGCTGTGCATATACAGTCATGTTGCGCTCCTGGAGTTGTGACGTCGGTGTCTTTTCCGTCGGTGGCATGAGCGTAGACCCGGCTACGTTGCATCTACGTAGCGCCAGGGATGGTGCAGCGCCTGCACCGGCATTATTGTTGCCGTGGGCAATTTTCCGGACCTGCCCCCGGACGGACCTGACAAGGACGGCACATGGCTGTCGAACGCAGTACCGACGGCGGGGCACCGGGCACCAGCCGCTACATCCGTTACCGGTGGTGGGGCCTGCTGGCCATCAGCCTCGGTGTGGCCATGATTATCATGGACGCCACCATCGTGTCGGTGGCCGTGCCCTCAATCGTTGGTGATCTGGGCATCTCCAGCACCCAGATCCAGTGGGTCCAGGAAATCTACACCCTGCTGTTCGCTGCCCTGCTCCTCACCTGGGGCCGGATCGCGGACCGGGTGGGACGACGGCGGGTGATGCTGGTCGGCGTCGTCCTGTTTGTTGCCGCGAGCATACTGTGCGCCCTCGCCGAGTCCGGCGGTGTACTGATCCTGGGGCGCGCCATCCAGGGGTTGGGCGGATCGATGATCCTGCCCACCACGCTGGCCCTGCTCAACGCCAACTTCCAGGGACGCGAACGCGGCATCGCTTTCGCTATCTGGGGATCAACGATCGGCGGCATGGCGGCCATTGGCCCGCTGCTGGGCGGCTGGCTCACCGAGAATGCCAGCTGGCGCTGGGCTTTTGGCATCAACATCCCGGTTGGCGTGCTGATTGTGGGCGGCCTGCTGCTGTTTGTCGCGGAGTCGTCCGAACCCGTGGTCGGCGCCGCACAGCGCTTGGACCTGGGCGGAGCCGCCCTGTCCATTATCGGCTTCGGGGCACTGGTGTTCGGCCTGATCGAAGGCCGCACCTACGGCTGGTGGAATGCGTCCGAGGACGCTGCGTTCCAGGTGGGGAACCTCTCCCCTGTTCCCCTGGCTTTCCTGCTCGCAGTGGTGGCCCTGACGTGTTTTGTGCTGCTGCAGCGCTCACGGACGGCTGCGGGGAAGGGCGTGATCCTGGATCTGTCGCTTTTCCGGATCCCGTCCTTCGCCAACGGCAACGTCACCGCGCTCATTGTCAGCTTCGGCGAGTTTGGGCTGATCCTTTCGCTGCCGCTGTGGTTCCAGAATGTGCTGGGCTTTACCGCTTTCCAAGCCGGCCTGGCCCTGCTGCCGCTGGCCGCGGGATCTTTCCTCGCCAGCGGAGGCGTTGCGGCGCTGGCACGGAGGTTCAGCCCCATCCTGGTGGTCCGGATGGGACTGGGCCTGGAAATCCTGAGCATTGCCGCCCTGGCCCTGCTGATCCGGCCGGACAGCACAGCCTGGCTGACCTCGCCCATCCTGCTGGTTTACGGCATTGGCGTGGGACTGGCCACCGCCCAACTCACCTCAGTGGTCCTTGCCGAAGTTCCCATCGCCAAGAGCGGACAGGGCTCGGCTACCCAGAGCACCGCGCGGCAGACCGGATCCGCTCTGGGCATCGCCGTGCTGGGAACGGCCTTCTTCACCACCCTGCGCACCGGCACCGAAGACCGGGTGGCGGACGCCGTCGCCGGCAACCCCCAGTTGGGTGCTGTGGTGGATTCCGTCAATGCAACCTCAGGCGGCAGCATCTCCGCACTGGCAGCGGATCCGCAGACCGCTTTCATCGCGGACGCCGCTCGGGAAGCCATGACCAACGGGGCGTCCCTGGCGGGCTGGATCGCCGCTGCCGCACTGCTGATTGGCTTCCTCACCAGCCTGCGCATCAAGCCGGTTATCGGGCCGCAGGCCGGTGAGCCGGCCGGTGTGCGGGCTCCGGAAGAGGGGCCCGGCGCAAGTTCTCCGTAGCCGCGGTCCCGGGTCAGCCCAGGTCCCGCTCAATGCGCTGGAGGCCGGCCACTATCGAGGCTTTCCGCGGGGAGCGCGCAGGAAGCAGCTGCAGGGCGCGGGACCAGGCCTCGGCGTCGTCCCTGCCCTCCGGCAACGCCAGGTATGCCAGCAGCGAATCCGGACCGGCGTCCGAGAGCATCGCCTCGCGCAGCACCATGCTGACCTCGCTGCGCAGAGCGGTAATGGCCGGGGCATCCGAGCGCGGCAGGACCGGCCCCCGGTACAGTCCCAGCGCCAGCCGATAGGCGCCGTTCTCCAGGTATCCGAGCACCTGTTTGGCATCAATGACCACCCCGCGCGGAAGCCGGTACGGACGGGACTGCGGTACCAGGGCAGGCTCCGGCGCACCTTGGCTGTGCTTTCCCAGCAGATTCCGCAGCCGCAGCATTTCAGCACGGACGGTGCTCACGGAGGTGCGCTCCGGATAGACCATGACGGAAAGTTCATCGGCGGTGAGCCCGCCCGGGTGCAGGGCAAGGAGAGTGAGCAGCTCAGCGTGCCGGGTGCTGAGCGTCGCGGGACGTCCGCCGACGTTGACTACTGCAGGATCACGCCCCAGAATCTGCAGGCTGTCCTGCTGAAGGAGAGTCCGGTGTGCTGAGCGCGGCGAGGCACCCGGCAGGCGCGGACGGCGGCGCAGGTTGCGGCGGCGGCCAGCCTCCTGCAGACGCTCCACCTTCAACTGGGACTCCGCTGCCGCCACGGTGGCTTCAACCAGCGCCAGGGTGTGGGCTGCCACGGCTTCGTCTTTCCCGGTGATGTCCACGACGCCGATGAGGGTCCCCGTATCCGGATCGTGGACGGGCACCGCGGTGCAGCTCCACGAATGGACCTGGCGGCTGAAGTGCTCAGCTCCCGAAATCTGAACGCTCTGGCCCGAGGCAAGCGCAGTCCCCGGGGCGCTTGTTCCAATCGAACGCTCCGACCAGTCCGTGCCGGGGATAAACAGCATTCCTTCCGCGAGCCGGCGTGCGTCGTCGTCGCCCTCCACCCACAGCAGCCGGCCCAGTTCATCTCCCACGGCCACGAGGAGCCCGGTGTCGGTGCCCGGGCGGACCAGCAGCCGCCTGATGACCGGCATGATGGCTGCCAGGGGATGCGAGGTGCGGTACTCCCCCAGCTCGGAGCCGGTAAACACCAGCTGTGGAACGGCCTCGTCCGGGTCTGTGTGGTGGCGCAGGGACCGCTGCCAGGATTCACGGACCGGGGGCCGGAGCCAGCGCGTCAAACCGTCCGCAGAACCAAGGTTTTCGTGAGCGCGGAAGGCATCGCGCTGCAGGGCGTCCGCAGTGCGCGGAGACGGATCATCGTAGTCCTGATTGTGCACTGCCCCGACCTATCCACACCGATAAGGAGACTGTCCTGACACCCGCAACTGCGGGTGTCAGGACAGTCTACTCATGCCGCTTCCGTCCGTTCCACGGGAAAGGGCCGAAGCTTCGGTGTTATCCGGGCGTGCCGACGGCGGGTTACTGTCCGCGGGCGATCCGGACCATCTCGTCACGGTCCACAACCTTGACGCGCTCGCGCACCAGCTCGCCCGTGGCGGGATCGGGATGGACGTAGGAGGCGCCGAGGCTCTTTTCGTAGGCGTCCAGCTTCAGCCAGCCCTCCCACGTGGTGTATTCCACGCCGCGGTCTTCGAGCAGCTTGATGATGGATTCCTCATCCGGTTCCTCGGCGGCCGGCAGGTTCAGCCGGTCTTCCAGCAGGAAGCCGATGGTTTCCAGCGCGTCACCCTTGGTGTGTCCGATCAGGCCAACGGGGCCGCGCTTGATCCAGCCGGTGGTGTAGATGCCGGGAACGGGGGTGCCGGCTTCGTCAATGACCCTTCCGCCCTCGTTCGGGATGACGCCGCGCCGGGAGTCAAAGCCCACCTCCGGCAGTTCGGACCCGAAGTAGCCGATCGCCCGGTAGACCGCCTGGACCGGGTAATCGACGATTTCTCCGGTGCCGCGGGCGTTGCCGGTTCCGTCCAATTCATTGCGTTCGAACTTCATGCCGGCCACCTTGCCGGGGTTGGCGGGGTCCTCGTAGATCTCCACCGGGCTGTGCAGGAAGTGCAGGTGCAGGCGGCGGGAGGCACCGGAGTCCTGTTCCTCGACCAGCCAGTTGGTCAGCGTGTTGACCATGGTTTTGGTCTGGTTGTTGGTCCGGATCTGCTCGTCCGAGCCTTCGTCGAACTCGAAGTCCTCCGGGTAGAGCACAATGTCAACGTCACGGGAGTGCGAGAGTTCACGCAGTTCCAGCGGCGTGAACTTCACCTGTGCCGGACCGCGGCGGCCGAAGATGTGGACGTCCGTGACGGGGGACTTTTTCAGGCCCTCATAGACGTTGTCCGGAATCTCGGTGGTGAGCAGGTCATCGGCGTGCTTGGACAGGATGCGGGCGACGTCCAGGGCCACGTTGCCGTTGCCGATGACGGCAACTTCCTTGGCGTCCAGCGGCCATTCCCGCGGCACGTCCGGATGTCCGTCATACCAGGACACGAAGTCGGCACCGCCGAAGGAGCCCTCGAGCTCGACGCCGGGGATGCTCATGTCCGCGTCCTTGATGGCGCCGGTGGCGAAAATGATGGCGTCGTAGAAGTGCCGGAAGTCGGTGAGGGTCAGGTCTTTGCCGTAGTGCACGTTCCCGAGGAACCGGATGTCACCACGATCCATGACTTTGTGCAGGGCGTTGACGATGCCCTTGATCCGGGGATGGTCCGGAGCCACGCCGTAGCGGATCAGGCCGTAGGGTGCGGGGTATTTGTCGAAGAGGTCAATGCTGACCTCGAAGTCCCGTTCAGCTTTGGTGAGGATATCTGCGGCATAAACACCGGCGGGGCCAGCGCCGATGATGGCGACTCGCATGGGGCGCTGCGACCGGTCCGCGGCTGAATTAGACACTGATAGTCCTTCGTCTCGGGGAGAAATCCTGTGCGGAATAACGCACAGTTTCCTATTCTAAATGCCGCGTACGACGGCGTCTAAACGGTTCGGTGCGAACGTCCCCGCGGATGGGCGGGGGACGGGTTTGCGCTCCTGGCCACCGGCTGCGCTGCGGCGGGAATACCCGGCGGTCTCAGCATGTTGTGGCTCACGTGTCTTCTTCGAACGGAACCGGCGCCGAGCGCTCCGCATCCTTGTCCGCCTCCGCATCCTCCCCCGCGTCCGCGCCCGCCCGTTCCGCCCCGCAGCAGCCGGCGGCGCAGGCGTCGCCGCCGCCGTCCGGGGCGTCGTCCGGCAGACGCAGCGAAAACTCCACGGGCATCCTGTTCGGGGTCGGTGCGTATGTGCTGTGGGGACTGCTGCCCCTGTACTTTGTCCTGCTGGTTCCGGCGGGAGCGGTGGAGATTGTTGCCTCCAGAATCGTCTTCTCCCTGGTGTTCTGCGCTGCGCTGCTCACCACCCTGCGCTCGTGGAAGGCCACGGCCGCAGCCGCAAGGAACCCGAGATTGGTGGCCACGCTGAGCGGAGCCGCCGTACTCATTGCCGTTAACTGGCTCACTTATGCGTGGGCCGTCCTGAATGAACACGCGGTGGAGGCCGCCCTGGGGTACTTCATCAACCCTCTGGTCTCCGTGCTCCTGGGCGTGGTGATCCTCAAGGAAAAACTCAGGCCGCTGCAGTGGGTGGCTATGGCGGTGGGGTTTGTTGCCGTGCTGGTACTGACGTTCGCCTACGGCACTGTGCCCTGGGTGGCGCTTGCCCTCGCCTTCAGCTTTGGCCTGTACGGGCTGGTGAAGAAGGGCGTGGGTGGAAAGGTTGATGCAATCTCCAGCCTGACCATTGAGACCGCCGCTCTGACGCCAATCGCCGTCGGCGTCCTGATCTGGCTCTCGATTAGCGGAACGTCCACCATCCTCAGCAACGGCGCCGCTCACTTCTGGCTGCTCGCCGCTTCCGGCATCATTACGGCTGTTCCGCTGATCTTTTTCGGCGCCGCCGCCCGGCGCCTTCCGCTCTCAACTGTGGGCATGCTGCAGTACCTGGCGCCCACCCTGCAGTTCATTATTGCTCTGGCGGTCTTCAAGGAAACCATGCCGCCGGAGCGCTGGGCAGGTTTCGGACTGATCTGGCTGGCGCTGGTGATCCTGACCGTGGACATGATGGGCGGTCCCCGACGGAACCGGCTGCTCCGCGCCGCCGGGGTCTGAGCAGGAGCAACGACTCAAAAAGAAAACAGCCCCCGCTGTCCGAAAGGACGGCGGGGGCTGTTTTGGTCTGCGTGAAGCGTTTAGCGGACCGAAGCTGCGCGCTGGCGCTGGAGTGCCACCAGGGCGGCACCACCGGTCAGCGCCATCAGGGCGCCGATCCCGCCGATGGCCAGCTGCGCGGCATTCAGGCCGGTTGCGGCCAGCTCCGCTGTCCCGTCAGCTGCAGCCGGAACCGGCTGCGCTGCCAGGACGGTGACAGCCTGCTCAACCGTGAAGGTTGTCCAGCCTGCAAGGGCTCCGTTCCGGAACAGAGCCACCTTGTGCTCACCTGCTGCCAGAACGGCCGGAACAGCCACAGCCAGTGATCCCTGGGTGTCTGCAGTAACCTCACCCAGATTGACGCCTGCGGACGGCAGCACCACTTCGTAGGCGGTTCCGCCGTTCAGGCCCGAGATGCGCAGCTGGCTGCCGGATGCAGCAGCGGTGACCGTTCCCCGCGCGGCTTCGGTGAGGAGCGTGTCCTGCCCCAGCGTCACCTGTTCAACAGTGGCGACCCCGGCCGCAGCCTTGGCCTTGGCCTGCTCGGCTGCACGGCGTGCTTCTTCTTCCGCAGCAGCTTGCGCTGCGGCAGCCGTCTGGGCTGCTTCCTTAGCTGCGGCCTCATTAGCTGCTTCCTGGGCGGCAGCTTCCTGTGCGGCGGCCTCGGCAGCTGCGGCTTCCTGGGCAAGGGCCTCGTCAGCGGCGGCCTGCTCTTCAGCGGCCTGGCGTTCCTGTGCTGCGGCTTCCTCAGCAGCCTTCTGAGCAGTCTGAGCAGCGGCTTCCTCAGCAGCCTTCTGAGCGGCGGCCTCCTGCGCGGCCTTATTTGCAGCAGCGGCTTCCTCGGCGGCCTTCTGAGCCGCGGCTTCTTCAGCGGCCTTGTCCTCCACCGGGGCGGTGTCAGGCTTAGCAGCTGCCGCTTCTTCGGCGGCCTTCTTGGCAGCGGCTTCTTCGGCCGCAGCCTTGGCGGCGGCTTCCGCAGCTGCCTTGGCAGCCTCGGCCTCGCGGGCGGCGTTGGCGGCAGCCTCTTCGGCGGCAGCTCGGGCAGCAGCTTCAGCGGCGGCCTTTTCCTCGGCGGCGCGGGCGGCGGCCTCCTGTGCCGCTGCCTCTTCGGCGGCAGCGCGGGCAGCAGCTTCAGCAGCTGCCTTTTCCGCGGCGGCGCGCGCGGCGGCCTCACGGGCTGCTGCTTCGTCCTGCGGCGAGACCGCGTACTGGCCGAACTTCGCAGTGGCGAGGTAGGCGCCCTGGTTGGGACCGGCAGTCAGCTGGACTGCTCCGATTCCAATATCCGTGTCAGCGGCACGGAGCATGTTGGCGCGGTGCGCCGGCGAATTGACCCACCAGCTAAAAGCCTGGTCGGCGCTCATGTTCCAGACGATGTTCTCGGGGAACGCATAGGATCCCGGGCTGTGCTGGAAGACGCCGGCTCCGTAGATGTTGGCCTGGTCGGCCGACTGCTGTGTCCAGGACTGCGACTCGGCAGACATCTGGTCATTCCAGCGCAGCGGGGCCAGCGCATGCTGTGCCCGGTAATCATTAATCAAGACGTACAGGCGGTTGGCGAACTGAGCGTCCGCGGAGCTTGCCGCTGCGGACGGGATCGAGATCAACGCCGTCATGAGTGCGATGGCGAGCGCCGTGAAGACGCCCACAAGTTTCTTAAAGCGCAAAGTGCATCCTTATGCCTCGGGACCCGGTGAAACACCGGTGCCGGCCGTGCGCAGACTCCCCAGAAGACTGCGGTGCCCGGTAAAAACGTCACGGGGCAACGATGTGAATTTACCGCAGGCACCACCAATAGACAACAGGCCCTCTAATAACATCAGTAACACCAATAACAAATAGGACACGCTGAACCCGGTAACCGCTGTCAGTACCGGGCTTGCCGGAGGGTGGCCCGGGACGCAAAAAGATGCGCCGGGCTCTTCGCAGAGTCCGGCGCATCTCCAGCACCGAGAGGGCATGTAGGCCCAGCAGCTAAAGCTGTGCGCGCACCGCCGCTTCCAACACGTCGAGGGCGTCTGACAGCAGCTCTTCCCCAATCACCAGCGGCGGCAGCAGGCGCACCACGTTGCCGTAGGTGCCGCAGGTCAGGATGATGACGCCTTCAGCCAGACACGCCGCGGCGATGGCCTTGGTGATGTCAGCGTCAGGGGTTTTGGTGCCGGGCTTGACGAATTCCAGCGCCAGCATGGCACCGCGGCCGCGGACCTCGCCGATAACGCCGGTGTCTTCAGCGAGCTGCTGCAGCCGTGGAACCGCCAGCTCCTCGATCCGGCGGGCGCGCCCGGAAAGATCGAAGGCTTCCATAGTCTCGATTGCTGCCAAGGCCGCAGCGCACGCAACGGGGTTGCCTCCGTAGGTGCCGCCCAGACCGCCGGCGTGGACGGCGTCGAGCAGTTCGGCGCGGCCGGTGACGGCCGAGAGCGGCATGCCGCCGGCAATTCCCTTGGCCATGGTCATGATGTCCGGAATGACGCCCTCATGCTGCACGGCAAACCATTCGCCGGTACGGCAGAAGCCGGACTGGACCTCGTCCGCGATGAAGACAATTCCCTTGGACTTGGCCCACTCGGCCAGCCGCGGCAGGAAACCTTCCGCCGGAACAATGAAACCGCCCTCGCCCTGAATCGGCTCGATCAGGATGGCCGCGGTCTGGTCCGCGCCAATCTGCTTTTCGATGGCGAGGATCACCCGGTCCGCGGCCTCGGCACCGGTGATCTCCGCATTTTCCTCGCGGAACGGGTAGCTCATGGGCATCCGGTAGATCTCCGAGGCAAACGGCCCGAAGCCGGTTTTGTACGGCATGGCCTTTGCGGTCAGCGCCATGGTGAGGTTGGTGCGGCCGTGGTAGGCGTGGTCAAAGGCGACGACGGCGTTCCGGCCGGTGGCGGACCGAGCAATCTTGATGGCGTTCTCCACGGCCTCGGCGCCGGAGTTGAAGAGGACGGTGCGCTTCTCATGGTCCCCGGGGGTCACTTCGTGCAGCTTTTCGGCCAGCGCAATGTAACCCTCGTAGGGGGTCACCATGAAGCAGGTGTGAGTGAAATGTTCCACCTGCTGCTTCACCGCGTCGACGACGGCGGGATCCGACGCACCGACGCTGGTCACGGCAATGCCGGAACCCAGGTCAATGAAGGAGTTGCCGTCCACATCACGGATGATGCCGCCGTCGGCGTCGGAGACATACACCGGAACGGACGAGGCCACGCCCTTGGCAACCACCGCTGCCCGGCGGGCGTTCAGCTCGGTGGACCTGGGACCCGGGAAGGTCCCGTTGATGCTGCGCTTCTGCTCCAGCCGGTAGGCGGGTGAGAGGGCTTGGGTGCTCATGGGGCGTGCCTTTCAAACGGTGTTGCGGGGAGGTAGGTGCTGCGTTGCGGCGGGAGTGAAGCCTAGGCGTCCAGCGCGGTCATGACGTGCTTGATCCGCGTGTAGTCCTCTACGCCGTACATGGAGAGGTCTTTGCCGTAGCCGGAGCTCTTGAACCCGCCGTGGGGCATTTCGGCCGTCAGCAGGATGTGCGTATTGATCCAGACAGCGCCGAAGTCAAGGTCGCGGGCCAGCCGCATGGCCCGGCCGTGGTTGGTGGTCCAGACGCTGGAAGCCAGGGCGTATTCGACGTCGTTGGCCATTTCCACCGCCTCTTCCTCGGTGCGGAAACTCTGCACCGTGATGACGGGGCCGAAGGTTTCCTTCTGGACGATGTCATCATCCTGGCGGGCGCCGGTGATGACCGTCGGTTCAAAAAAGAACCCCTTGGCACCGGCACGCTTGCCGCCGGTGACAATGCTGCAGTGCTCCGGCAGGGCGTCGATGACGGCGTTGACCGCGTTGAAGTGGTTGATGTTGTTCAGCGGTCCGAAGTAGTTCTCCTCGGAATCCTCGTGCCCGGTCTGCAGGGTTTTGGTGTGCTCCACCAGGGCGGCCACAAACTCGTCCTGGACAGAGTCCTCCACGAGTACGCGGGTGATGGCGGTGCAGTCCTGGCCTGCATTAAAGAAGGAGAACTCGGCCACGGCCCGGGCAGTCTTCTGCAGGTCCGCGTCAGCGAACACCACAGCCGGCGCCTTGCCGCCGAGTTCCAGGTGCGCACGCTTGAGTGTTTTGGCGGCGCCGGAAGCCACCGCGATGCCGGCGCGGACCGAACCGGTGATGGACACCAGGCCCGGCACGGGGTGCTCCACCATTGCGGCACCGGTTTCTCCGGTGCCCAGGACCACGTTCAGGACGCCGGCAGGGAAAATCTCCCCGGCGAGGCGGGCCAGAACGAGTGTGGATTCGGGCGTGGTGTCGGAGGGCTTGAGCACTACGGTGTTCCCCGCGGCGAGCGCCGGGCCGATCTTCCAGACGGCCATCAGCAGCGGGTAGTTCCAGGGGGCAACCTGGGCGACGACGCCGATAGGCTCGCGGCGGATGAATGAGGTGTGATCCTCCATGTACTCCCCCGCTGCCTTGCCCTCCAGCAGACGGGCAGCACCGGCAAAGAAGCGCAGCTGGTCCGCTCCCACGGCCACTTCCTCCGCGGCAATGACCGACCGCACCTGTCCGGTGTTGCGGTGTTGGGCGTCCACCAGTTCATCGGCATTGGCTTCCAGTGCGTCGGCCAGACGAAGGAGCATGAGCTGGCGTTCGGACGGAGTGGTCCGCTTCCAGGTCTTGAAGGCGGCCGCGGCGGCCTCCATGGCGGAGTCGACGTCGGCCTGATTGGACACCGGAGACGAGGCAACCACTTCGCCGTTGACCGGGTTGATGATTTCCAGCTGCTCGGTTCCCTGTGCCGGGACAAACTCTCCGTTGATGAAGTTCTGCAGCGTCTGGGCCATGGCTCGCACTGTCCTTTCGGGTGGAGGTAAGCCCGGACTCCGTTGCCCGGGACTTTCCTCTCAACCTATGCGGTGAAGACTTCGTTCCATAGGGACAAAACTACAACGGTCACCGTCTTGGTCTGTGCAGGCGACCAAAGCCCGCCCGTATAGTTGCTGCATGCCAATCCAACTGTCCGATCTCCTCGCCGCTCCCGGTCTCAACCTGCGCAAATGCGGCACTGCCGAGCTCACACCCGCACCCCTCCAGTGGGTTGCGGTGACCGAACTTGAAGATCCGTTCCCCTTCCTGGGCGGCGGAGAGGTCGTATTGACGACGGGGCTGCGGCAGCGCAGCGGAGCCGTGCAGCGCAGTTTCGTGGACAGCGTGCACCGGGCCGGAGCGCTGGCTATTGGTTTTGGCACCGGACTCAGCCACGCAAAGGTGCCGGCTGCCCTTCTCGAAGCGGCGGACCAGCGCGGCCTGTCCGTCTTCGAAGTTCCCTACGAGACCCCGTTCGTGGCCCTTGGCAAGATGGTGGCGGACGCCTTGGCGGCTGATCACGTCACTCAGCTTCGCGATCTGCTCGCTGCACACCAGTCCCTGGCGGCAGCGCTGCTGGGCGGGAAAGGCCTGCCCGGATTGCTGCAGGAACTCTCCGGGCTGCTGGACAGCCCGGTTGCCCTGTACCAGTACGGTGCGCGGCTGTTCACCACCGGTGCCCGCGCCGAGTCCGGGCTGCGCCGGCGAGTTCCCATCGCCACCGGCCTCCGGGACCGGTGCACCCTGATGATCGCTGAACCCTATCTCCGGTCGGACATTGTGGCCTACGCCCAAAGCCTGATCAGTGTCGAACTAAGCAACCAGGCCCGCCGGCGCACCCGCGAGCGCGCCGTGACCGGTCAGCTGCTGGCCGATGTCGTCGCGGGCCGGCTGACCGGCACCGATGCCTCGATGCGCCTGCAGGGGGCCGGCATCTCCATGACCGGGCGCAACGTGACTTTCCTGGTGGAAGCCGCTTCCGGCCAGGTGCGCTCGCTGCCGTCCCTTCCGCTGCCCGCGGAGTTCGACGGCGCTGCCACCGCCGTCGTCGATGACCGGCTGGTTGTCGTGGTTCCGCAGGGTTCCCGCCCCGAACTCGCCCGGATCCTTTCCGACTACCTCTACGGCAGCGGGCTCACCGCGAAGATCGGCATCGGCGGTTCCTACGCGGACCATGCCGGGCTGCGCTGGAGCTATTTCGAGGCCAAGGAAGCCCTCCAGCGGGGCCAGAGCCTCAACGAACCGGTTCGGCTGAGCCTCACCTCACTGCTGATGTCCGGCACCGACGTTCCGCTGGCCGATCTCGCCGCCGAAGCGCTGGACCCGGTGACGGAATTTGACGCCGCCCACGACGCAAACCTGCTGGAGACCCTGGATCATTACCTGGCCCTGAACGGATCCGTGGCTGCCGTGGCGGATGAGCTGGGACTGCACCGAAACACCGTGCGCTACCGCCTGGGGCAGATTACCGAACTGACCGGCTACGACCCCGCCGTCACCGCGGACCGGGTACATCTGTTCCTGGCACTGAATGTTCGCCGTCTCGGCCTCGGAGCGCCCTGAGGTGCGGGACACAAAACTTCTCCGCGTTATCTAGTACGGTGCATGTAATCAAAGTGCAAACCACCATCACGTAGACGCCGCGACCTTAAGAGTGCCCGCTGCAGTGTCCACACGAGGAGCCAGCAATGCCGCAGTCGGGGATCGATTTTTCCAGTGCTGACAACAGCGTCCGTCCCCAGGACGACCTCTACCAGCACGTGAACGGCGCGTGGCTCAACAGCACCGTAATCCCTGATGACAGGCCGCTGGAGGGCACGTTTACCGCCCTGCGTGACGGAGCTGAACTGGCAGTCAAGGCGATTATCGAAGAAGCCGCCGCCAAAGGAGAGTCCGCATCCGGCGTCGAGCAGCAAATTGGCGGCCTTTACTCCAGCTTCATGGACGTCGCTGCAGCCGACCAGCTGGGGTTGAAACCCCTGCAGGAACGTCTGGAACAAATCCGCGGCGTGCGCTCAATCGAAGAGTTCGCGGGCCTGCTTGGCCGGCTGTTCCGCTCCAACGTCCACGGTCTCTTTTCCATCTACCCCGACCCGGACGCGGGCAACCCGGAAAGGGTCATCCTCCATCTCGGGCAGGGTGGCCTGGGGCTGCCGGATGAGTCCTATTACCGCCAGGACAAGTTTGCCCCTGTCGCAGCGGCCTACGGCGACTACGTTGCCAAATTGTTCACCCTCGCTGACATCCCTGATGCCCAAGCCGCGGCGTCCCGCGTCGTCGAACTCGAAAGGGCCCTGGCCTCGTATCACTGGGACCGGGTCACGGTGCAGGATGCCCACAAGACCTACAACCTCAAGACAGCCGCTGAAGCCGCTGCTCTCTTTCCGCTGCTGGACACGTGGTTCGAAGCCGCCCGGGTGGAACCGGCCAAACGGGATGAGGTCATTGTCAGCACTCCGGACTTCTTCGCCGGTGCCGCCGGCTTGCTGGAGTCCGAACATCTGGGCACTTGGAAGGAATGGCTGACCCTGCGGGCACTTAGCTCGGCCGCCCCCTACCTGTCCTCTGAATTTGTGGAGGCGCATTTTGACTTCTACGGCACCACTCTCAGCGGGACACCCCAAAACAAGGAACGGTGGAAGCGCGGGGTGGCCGTCGTCGAAGCGAACCTGGGCGAGGCAGTGGGCCGGATCTACGTGGAGCGGCACTTCCCCGCCGGCCACAAAGCCCGGATGGAGTCCCTCGTTGCCAACTTGACCGAGGCGTACCGGGACAGCATCTCCTCCCTGGAGTGGATGGGCGAAGAAACGAAGGCTGAAGCACTGATGAAGCTGAAGGCCTTCCGTTCCAAGGTGGGGTTCCCGGAAAAATGGATCGACTACTCGGACGTTGAGATCGATCCGCATGATCTTCTGGGCAATATCGAGCGGGCCCACAACGCGGACGTCGACCGGCATCTGGACGAGGTCGGCAAACCGGTTGACCTCACCAAATGGCGCCTAACACCGCAGACGGTGAACGCGTACTACCACCGGACGCTCAACGAGATCGTCTTTCCCGCCGCCATCCTCCAGCCGCCTTTCTTCAACGCGGAAGCAGACGACGCCGTCAATTACGGAGGAATCGGAGCGGTGATCGGCCACGAAATCGGCCACGGATTCGATGACCAGGGTTCACAGTTCGATGGCAGCGGGGCGCTGCGGAATTGGTGGACTGACGAGGACCGGGCCGCGTTTGAAGCTTTGACGGCCAAGCTGGTGGCGCAGTACGACGCGCTCTCTCCGTATGCCGCACCAGGCCACAAGGTGAACGGAAAGCTGACCCTGGGCGAGAACATCGGCGACCTCGGTGGTCTGGCGATCGCTTATAAGGCCTACCTCCTCAGCTTGGGCGGAGCCGAACCGGAGGTGATTGACGGCGTCACGGGACAGCAGCGGTTCTTCATGTCATGGGCAGCCGTATGGCGCCAGGTAATCCGTTCCGAGGAAGCAATCCGGAGACTGGCGACGGATCCCCACTCTCCCAACGAGTTCCGCACAAACGCCATAGCCCGCAACCTCGACGCTTTCCATGAAGCATTCAAGGTCACCGCCTCCGACGGCATGTGGCTGGATCCGGAGCAACGCGTCAGCATCTGGTAACGCGCAGGTCCTTCTCGTCTTCACCCCCTCCCCCGGGCAGCATCGCGCGTGCACGCAGGGGCAAATGCGGGCCGTTGCGTTGCATCAGACGGCGGATTCGGTGTTGAGCGGTGCGTTCAGCCCCCTGAGCGGCGTAGTCCGGGGATCGGGCGGTTGTCCCTCGTTGTCCGGGTTTGGCGGGCATACGGTTACTCCCAACTGGCTCGTCTGAGCGAGTGCACTCTGAACATGCCTGCACTGCCGGAGTTCAGATGTGTCTTTTCACGAGGAGGTGAAGTCCTGTGGAGATTACTGAAGAAAACATCACCGAAGAACGATCCGCGATGTTGTCCAGGCTCGGTCTGGACGTACAGAACAAAGGAACCATGGGCCCGCCGCTCCGGCCGCACAGCAAGCACCAAAACCTCCCGTTGCCGCTTACCGCCCGGTAACCATAATGTGGGGGAATGGAAAACTGCGTGCAACCCGCCCGAACTCTCCGTTGGCAGGGTCTGGAAGACACCGCACGCCATGACACCGCAGCCGTATCGTTCCGGGACCGGGAACTGGCTGCCGGCGGCACCTCGGTCGCCGAGGAGTACACCGCCTCGTGGACCCTTTCCACCTCGCCGGGCTGGGTAACCACCCGCTTCTGCATCCGGGTCGAAGCACCTGACTGGTCGCGTTCCCTGGAGCTCACGCGCTCCCCCGAAGGAAAATGGACTGCCGACACGCAGGTATCAGGGAACTGGAGCCTGCCTGCTCCCGGCATCGAGGACGCCGGCGCGCTGGACAACGCCCAGGACGTGGACCTTGACCTGTGTCCTCTGACCAACACCATGCCCATCCTCCGCCTGGACCTGCTGAACGCGTCAGCCCCTGCGGATGACACCAAACTCACCATGGCCCGGGTGGAAATGCCAAGCTTGCGGGTGCTCCCCAGCGATCAGGTCTATTCCCAGGTTTCGGCCTACGGCGAGGACCGGGGTTACGGTGTGGTCCTCTTCAGTTCCACTTCCCGCGGGTTCACCGCCGAGCTGACTGTGGATTCTGACGGTGTGGTCATCGACTATCCGGGCCTGGCCCGCCGCCTGCCCTAACCCTGCCTTCCCTGGCCCCGGCTTCCGAGTGCACCGGGCTGCCTCCTCCCGCGGCTAGGATTGAAGTACACCATCCGCAATTTTGGAGACCCCATTGAGCCAAATGTTCCTGGACAAATTCAAAGCCCTGGTCCCCAAGTATCTTGAGGACGACTGGCGCGAAGAAGAAGACGGCATCCCCGCCGACATCCTCAATGAGATGCTCGACGCCCACGATTTCGCCATTCCCCTGGTGCTGCGGGAGTTCTACCTTGCCCTGGGCAACAGTGAAGACCTCATGGAGGCCTACCACTTCTTCTGGGATCCGGACGAGCTGGAAATCGAAGACGGTTATCTGCTCTTCCTCGAAGACGAGGACGAGAAGTTTGTCTGGGGCTTCCGTGTGGATCAGCTGGACGTGCCGGACCCGATCGTGTGGCGGCGCAACAACGCCCGCGGCGACTGGCAAAGCGAAGAGGGCACCTTCAGCGAATACGTCTTTGACATGTTCGAGTGGGTCTTCGAGGAAGATCCCAACTAACCCTTCCCGGAAGGAGCCACGCATGCAGCAGCCCGGCACCGTCGATGAGGTGTGGCCCAGCCACGCGCCGGAGAACTACCAGTGCCCGTTCTGCGACATGGCGTCCGGAGAGTTCGCGTTCCCGGACAACCTTTGCGAGCCCGGAGACCTGGTGTATTCCGACGAGCTGGTACTGGCGTTCATCGCGTCCCACGGCTTCGATCCGGAGCCGGGCCACGTCCTGGTGACGCCCCGGGAACATTTTGAGCTGCTGTATGAACTGCCCGACGACGTCGCTGCCCGCCTCATGATTGTCACCCGGGACATGGCGGTGGCCATCAAGAGGGCGTGGCATCCCGACGGCGTCACCACCCGGCAGCACAACGAGCCCGCCGGCAGTCAGCACGTCTGGCACTACCACCAGCATGTGCTCCCCCGCTGGAACAATGACGGGCTCTATTTCACGCCCAAGCGCCCGATTGTGGACCCCGCGGTGCGGGCCCGGAAGGCCGCCGAACTTCGCGCCGTCCTACAGGGCGGACCGAGCCGGCATTGATGCTGCGCCGAGAGTATTGCCGGCCCCGGCCCTACGGCCGTGACCGGTCAGTCTTGGGTTCACGGTCCTGGCTCCAGGCTTGGGAGTAAAGGCCAAGCGCGGCTTCCTCCGGTGGAGCAATGCCAAACCTGTTGAGCAACCTTCGGCTTTGATAAATGGTCAGGAACTCCGCGCTGCGGCTGATGCGGGCCTTATCCGCCTGGTACAGGTAAGAATCCACGGCGCGGCTCCAGCGCTTACGCCAGGTGTCGACGGATGGCTCGGAAGCGATGGCGGACATGATATTGAGTGCGGGAACCACCTGCGTTGCCGTCCGCAATGTCAGGGCTCGGCGTGCGCGTTCTGCCTGGGGTCCAAAAGATTCCGTGCAGCTGCGCAGATGCCTCGTCCAGTAGTAGTCCCAGCTAAGCGTCCGGCGATCCGGCCACAATGCCGAACGGGGTCCGCGCATCATGGCATAAGCCGTGTCGTGGAGAAGCAGGGCCGCAAACGCCGAGCGGGTGCCGGCGGCCTCAAAACGGCCCAGCCCCCAAGCCGCGAGGTCCGAGGAGAGTTCCGCCACTTCGCAGGTGAGCGCAATACCCTTGATACCTCCGAAGGAAGCCATGACTGCCTCGACGTGCGGCGTGGCTGGCCCGCCCTGGGGTGGCGGGTATTCGCCGCGGTGTTTCTCGGAAAGATCCAGCTCCCCCAGCTGGGGCGAGCACTGAAGCGAAAGAGCCTGTGCAAAGCGCTTCAGTCGGCCCGCGATCTCGCCTCGGACCAAAAAATGCACCTGCACGCTCGGTTCCCTGGCATCCAGATGCCGTAAGTAGAAACTCCGCTCGGCCCCCCAAGTTCTGGCCTGAGCAATCAGCGGCGTGACCACATGCCTAACGACGGCGTCACACACCTCGGCACGCGCTGGCTGCACCGTCAGCACCCACCAGCCCGTCACATCAGCCTTCTGCGGCAAGGACCTGGCTGGCACCGCCCCCACCTGCTGCACTTCACGGCGCGTGGCCACAACTTGGCTCATGGTCTCTCCCTCTGGCATCTACTACAACGTAGTGCTTCACAGCGTTGCAGAGACCCGGAAAGTGCCTTCTCACCTGCAGAAAACTATAGTAAGTATGCTTATAAGCATTGCCGGGGGTGGCCGTGTCCGCTAGAGTGCGCCCTAGACTTCCCGTTCCACCACGGCCACGGCAAAGCTGGCCAGCGCCTGCTTGACCACGGTGTCCGGCAGCGGTTCCAGCGCGGCAACGGCTTCATCGGACCACTGCCGGGCAACCGCCCAGGCCTCCGCCGTGGCCCGGTTCTCCCGCAGTGCCTGCACGGCTGCAGCCAGCGCTGCATCGGAGCTCAGGTCCCCGTCCACCAGCTCAAGTACGGCGGCGGCATCGGCATCGCCCGCAGCAGCGTTGCGGCGCAGCAGCAGCACCGGCAAGGTTGGCACGCCTTCACGCAGGTCAGTACCCGGCGTCTTGCCGGACTTAGCCTGAAGTCCGGTGACGTCTATGACGTCGTCGGCCAGCTGGAACGCGGTACCCACCTTCTCGCCGTACTCCACCATGACGTCGACGGCCCGGCGGTCTGCACCGGAGAAGAGCGAGCCGAACTCGCCGGCAGCGGCGATCAGCGACGCTGTCTTGCCGGAAATGACGGACAGGTAGTGTTCCAGCGGATCCTGTTCCTCGCGCGGTCCCACCGTTTCATGCAGCTGGCCCATGCAGAGCCGTTCAAAGGTGCGGGCCTGAATGCCCAGGGCTTCGCCGCCGAGCTCGGACACTAGTGAGGAGGCACGGGCAAAAATCAGGTCTCCGGTCAGCACAGCCACCGAGTTGCCCCACACCTCGTGGGCCGTGGGCGCACCGCGGCGCAGGGGCGCGGAATCCATGACGTCGTCGTGATAGAGCGTGGCCAGATGCGTCAGCTCAACGACGACGGCGGTCTGAATGACGTCGTCGTTGACCGGGTTGGGACCCAGATGTGAGGCCAGCAGCGCCAGCAGCGGGCGGATTCGCTTGCCGCCGGCCTGCGCCAGATGCCGTGAGGTGGCGTTGGCAAAGGGATCCGAGTTGGAGATTGCTTCAAGGAGCCGGGCTTCCACCAGCTCCAGGGCGGCGGCAATGGAAGGGCCCAGCTGGGGGTCTTCGGCGATAAGCGCGAATCCTGCCGGCAGTGCGGGCGCGGCGTCGTCAGCGGCAGTATCCGGGCTGGTGTTCGAGGATTCAGTCACGGTGTGAACTAACTTTTCGTCGGAGCGGTTTGGACAGCGGGCGGGATGGATCGTCTTGGTTCGAGGCTGCCGGGACAAGGGCTTCCAGCACGGCAATAACTCTATCCTCCAAACCCTTGTTGCTGCGGTCCGTGAGGTTGGCCAGCATCCGCACCACAAATTTCATCAGCACCGGCAGCGGCATTCCGGTGCGCAGCGCGAGCTTCATGATGGCGGGTTTGCCGATCAGTCCGGCGAAGATCCGGCCCAGGGTGAAGTGGCTTCCCCACTCTGCACGGATATGGTCGGCGTAGCCCGAGAGACGGTAATCAAAGGCTGCCGGGGCAGACAGGATTCCCGGAGTGCGTGCCTCAGCCTCGGCTGCCACGATAAAGTCGGCGGCGAACCGCGCGGATTCCATAGCGTAGGAAATGCCCTCGCCGTTGAACGGCGAGACCATGCCGCCGGCGTCGCCCAGCAGCAGGAGCCCCGGTGAGTAGTGCGGGGTGCGGTTGAAGCCCATCGGCAGCGCCGCACCGCGGATCTCCCCCACCTGGTTCTCTGGAGAAAAACCCCACTCGGCGGGCATACCCGCGGTCCAGTCGCGCAGGACCTTGCGGTAGTCCAGCTTTCCGAATTCCTTGGACGAGTTCAGGATGCCCAGGCCCACATTGGACGTTCCGTCGCCCACCCCGAAGACCCAGCCGTAGCCGGGCAGCGGATTTCCGGCAGCGTCGGGAAGTTCCAGCCAGCCTTCCATCCAGTCATCGTTGCTGCGCGGGCTTTCGAAGTAGGTGCGCACGGCCACGCCCAGCGGCCGGTCGTCGCGCTTTTCGATGCCCAGGCTCAGGGCGGTGCGGCTGGAGTTGCCGTCAGCCGCGAGCACCACGTCAGCGGAGAATTCGCGGGTTTCACCGGTGCGCCGGCCGGCGTCGTCGAGCACGTTGGCCACTGCCCCGGTAACCCGGCCGTCATCGCTGCGCAGCGCGGAGGTGACCGAGTGCCGCTCCAGAATGAGCGCCCCGGCCGCCTGCGCGTGGCGGGCCAGCGCCTCGTCAAAGCCCAGGCGGGTGCGGATCAGTCCGTAATCGGGGAAATCGGAGAGCACCGGCCAGGGAAGTTCAACGGTGCGTCCCCCTGCAATGAGGCGAAGGCCCTTGTTGCGGCGCCAGCCCTCTGATTCTTCATGGGGCAGGCCGAGGAGCTGGATCTCACGGACGGCGCGGGGCGTCAGGCCGTCGCCGCAGACCTTCTCCCGGGGGAAGGAGGTCTTTTCCAGGACGGTAACGTCCACTCCGGCGCGGGCCAGGTAGTAGGCAGCGGTGGAACCGGCGGGCCCGGCACCGACAATAAGGACCTTCACTTAGATGGCTGTCCTCCCCGGCTTTACAGCACGGTGGATGGCCACGATGCCGCCGGAGAGGTTGCGGTAGGCCACGTCGTCCCAGCCGGTCTCCGAAATCCAGGCCGCCAGTCCGTCCTGGTTGGGCCAGGCGCGGATGGACTCAGCGAGGTAAACGTAAGCATCGGGGTTGGAGGCAACCTTGCGGGCGATAGGCGGAAGGGCCCGCATCAGGTATTCGGTGTACATGGTCCGCCACACCGGAACGGTGGGAGAGGAGAACTCGGCGATCACCAGACGGCCGCCGGGCTTGGTGACCCGAAGCATCTCGGAGAGCGCCTTTTTCGGCTCGTTCACGTTGCGCAGGCCAAAGGAGATGGTGGAGGCGTCAAAGGAGTTGTCCTCGAACGGCAGATTGGTGGCGTCGCCGGCCACGAAGTCGATGTCCGGACGGCGCCGCTTGCCCACCTTGAGCATCCCCAGGGAGAAGTCGCAGGCAACTACGTTGATGCCGGCGTCTGCGTAGGGTTCACTGGAGGTGCCGGTGCCGGCGGCCAGGTCAAGGACCCGCTGGCCTGGCTGGGCGCCAACGGCGTCCACCACCAGACGACGCCAACGGCGCGTCTGTCCCAGGGACAGCACGTCATTCACGACGTCGTATTTCGGTGCCACGTCGTCAAACATGGCAGCGACTTCATCAGGGCGTTTTTCCAACGATGCGCGCTTCACTCGATCATTGTCTCAAAGAATGTCCACGGGACCGAACGCGCAGTTGCAGGTGTCTTCCGCCTCACGGAGGATGGCCCCGTGCCCTCAGCGGCGTGGAACGCCGCCCGGGACACATCCGCGCGAGGAGTAGGCTGGAGTCATTATGACCACCCTGCGTTCCCTGACCGTGCCCATTGGTGAGCTGTCCGCCACAATCGGGCTGCTGGAGTATCTGGTCCTTAATGACCAGCTTGCCTGGATCCGCAGCGGAGAAGGGCTGGTGGGCTTCGGTGAAAGTGCCCGTTTCACCTCCAGCGGCCCCGAACGCTTCGCGGACGCGCAACAGTGGTGGCTAAAGCTGGCGGACGACGCCGAGATCGAGAATCCGCTGTCGGTTCCCGGCAGCGGCCTGGCCGCTTTCGGATCCTTCGGATTCTCCAAACGCTCTCCTTTTGAATCCCGGCTCATTGTGCCGGAGATCGTGGTGGGTTCACGCGACGGTGTCACCTGGATTACGCAGACCACAGCAGATCCCGATGCCGAGCTGAGCCCGGCCTCCGCCAGGTCGGCCCTGGACCTGTATCTGGATGAAGTTCCGGTTGCGCGCGAGCCGGACCCGGAGGACCGCATCCTGCCCGGTATCCTCAGCGAGGCCGAGTGGAAGAACGCCGTGGCCCGCTCGGTGGCGCACATCAACGCCGGGGACCTCAGCAAGATTGTCCTGGCCCGCGACATTGTGGCGTCCCTCGGTTCGCCCGTGTCTGCGGCGCAGGTGCTGCGCGAGCTGGCTTTGCGGTACCGCAGCTGCTGGACCTATTCGGTGGACGGCCTGATCGGTTCCACGCCCGAAATGCTGATCAAGGTGGAGAACGGAGTCGCCCGCGCCCGCGTCCTGGCCGGCACCCTGGACCGTGCCACGGCGCCGGCGGATGATCCGCACTATCCGCAGCGGGTGCTGGCCGGATCCGACAAACAGCGTCATGAACACCAGATCGCGATTGATTCGCTCACCCGCCAGCTGCAGCCCTTCACCTCCTCCATGACTTCGCACAGCGAGCCGTTTGTCTTGGAACTGCCCAACGTCTGGCACCTCGCGTCCGACGTGGCCGCCGACTTGGCGCCCGGCGCCGACGGCGGAATCCCGACGTCGCTTGCCCTGGTGGAGGCACTGCATCCCACCGCGGCAGTCTGCGGCTTCCCCACCAGCGTTGCCGGCGAACTGATCAGTGAACTTGAACACATGGACCGCGGACCCTATGCCGGCCCCGTGGGCTGGATGGACGCCGCAGGCAACGGCGAATGGGGCATCGCCCTGCGCGGAGCCGTCATTGAGGACCCCCGCACGGTGCGGCTGTATGCAGGCTGCGGCATTGTGGCCGGATCCAATCCGGCCGCGGAACTGGCGGAAACCTGGAGCAAGTTCCGCCCCATGCTCGAAGCACTGGAACTGGACCGCGCCCGCGGTGCCGTGGCCGGATCCCGGGCTTAGCACTCAGGGCCGCCTGCTCCTAAACTTTAAGCGCCTCCCTTGACGGTGTGACGAAGGTTGTGTATCGCACCGCTTCGGAGTGCGTATAATTGAGTGATCGTGCATATTTATGCATAGCTCAGGCAGCAGCACCGGCCCCTCCGGCCGGTCCCGTCCCTTTCCGATTTCGAGGTTGTAATTCCCATGCTGTACAAAACACGCACCGCCTTGGCCGCCGTCCTGGCTGTCGGCGCCCTGACCGCCACTGCCTGCAGCGGCGGCAGCGGTTCTGCGGAAACGGAATCCGGGATTCCGATCGTGAACGACGGCGCACTGACGGTTTGCTCCAACGTTCCGTTTGAGCCCTTTGAATATGTAGGCGAGGACGGCGAGTACACCGGCTTCGACATGGACCTCAGCCGTGAGATCGCCGCCGGCATGGGCCTGGAGTTGGAAGTGCAGAACGCCAGTTTCGACGGCCTGCAGAGCGGCACCGTCCTGGCCGCCAACCAGTGCGACCTGATCGCCGCGGCCATGACCATCACCCCGGAGCGCGAAGCAAACCTCGCGTTCTCCGATCCGTACTACGACTCCCTGCAGTCACTGCTGGTTCCTGCGGACTCTCCGGCAAAGTCACTGGAGGACATGTCCGGCAAGAGAATCGGCATTCAGCAGGGCACCACCGGCGAAACCTATGCCCGTGACAATGCACCTTCCGACACCGAGGTTATCGCCTACCAGACGGACGCGGATCTGTTCCAGGCGCTGCAGGCCGGCAACATTGACGGCGTCTTCCAAGACCTGCCGGTAAACCTCAAGCACGCGGATGACAAGAATTTCAGCCTCGCCGGAACTTATTCCACCGGTGAATCCTATGGTCTGGCTGCAAAGAAGGACGGCAGCGAAAAGCTGATCACTGAGATCAACGCCCAGCTCGCCGAGATGCACAGCAACGGCAAGTACCAGGAGATTTACGACAAGTACTTCACCGAATAACGCGTAGGCGGAGCCCAATACGCGAACGGCGCCGTCGTGTTCAGTACCCCGATGAAATGTGACATGCGTAGAATCTAGAGTGCTTTCATCTGTTTATAAAGGGGCAATCGCCACTGGGTCCGTCCATGAAAAGGTTGTAAATCCATGCTGAACAACGCACGCCGAACCGCCCTCGCCACAGTGGCGCTAACCGCCTTGGCCCTGACCGCCTGCGGTGGTGACGATTCATCCGCCGACGGTGCCGCTGACTCGGGACTCGGCCTGGTTTCGGAAGGAACCCTGAAGGTCTGCTCTGAAATCCCCTACGTGCCGTTCGAATATGTCGAGGACGGAGAATATACCGGCTTTGACATTGATTTGATCCGGGAAATCGCCACCGGCATGGGTTTGGAAACAGAGATCCAGCAGTCGGCCTTTGAAGCAATTCAGGGCGGTACGGCTGTCAGCGCGGGAATGTGCGACCTCAGCGCCAGCGCAGTCACCATTACGCCCGAACGCTCGGAGAATCTGCTCTTCAGTGATCCCTACTATGACTCGCTGCAGACGCTCATGGTTCCCGAAGGCTCGGACATTACGGGCATCGACGATTTGGCCGGAAAGCGCGTAGGTGTGCAGCAGTCCACCACCGGTGCCGCATATGCACAGGAAAACGTCGAGGGCGCCGAGATCCTTGAGTACCCCGGCGACGGCGAGCTGTTTCAGGCCATTCAGGCCGGGAGCATCGACGCCATCCTCCAGGACATCGCCGTGAACACGAACCACACGAAGGAGGGCGAGTACGACATCGTAGAAGAATACGAGACGGACGAGTCCTACGGCTTCGCCACCAAAAAGGAAAACACTGCCCTGATCGAAGAGGTCAACGCCCAGTTGGCCGACCTCCGGGAGAACGGCAAATACACCGAAATTTACGACAAGTACTTTGCCGAATAAGCCCTGACAAGCATTGAACGTTCCGCCGTCCCGGTTTGTGACCCACTCCGGGGCGGCGCCACACATATCTTCCGCGGAAGGCTCCACCTTGAAACCCTCCACCCGCAGACGCCTCTTCCGGGGCGTCCTGTACGTCGTCTTCATCCTGGCCGTTCTGGCCATCGTCCTGCTTGCGGACTGGAAAGCTATCGGGGTGAACTTCTTTGACGCCGAAGTGGCCAAGAAGGCTTTCCCGACGATCATCACCGTGGCCGTCAAGAACACCATCATCTACACCGCCATCGCCTTTGCCGGCGGCCTGGCACTTGGCCTGATCCTGGCCCTGATGAAGCTCTCCCCCGTGGCACCCTACCGCTGGGCCGCGACGGCCTACATTGAACTATTCCGCGGGCTCCCGGCTCTGCTGGTCATCTTCGCGTTTGCCTTCGCCGTGCCGATCGCTTTCTCCTGGCAGTGGCCCGGAGGAAATGCCGGAGGCGGCCTCATTGCCTTGATCGTGGTCTCGGCCGCGTATATTGCCGAGACCATCCGCGCGGGCATCCAGGCGGTACCGGCCGGCCAGATCGAAGCGGCCCGTTCCCTGGGCATGGGCCCGGCCTGGACCATGGTGTCCGTGACCCTGCCGCAGGCGTTCCGCATCATCACCCCGCCGCTGACCAACGAACTCGTCATCCTGATCAAGGACACCTCGCTGCTGTTCATTGCCGGAATGGCGCTGGCGGACCGTGAACTGACAACGTTCGCCCGCGACGCAGTGTCCCAAAACGCCAATTCCACTCCGCTGGTGCTGGCTGCACTGATGTACCTCATCATCACGCTGCCGCTGACGCAGCTGGTAGCCAAGCTTGAGCGCCACAACCAGAGAGGCCGGTGACTGCCATGAGTACTGCAGCATCCAGCTCCCCCGCCGCCGCCAGCAAAGCGGTTCCCGCCATCCAGGTTCAGAACCTGCACAAGAGCTTCGGTTCCAAAGAGGTGCTCAAGGGCATCGACTTCCACGTGGACCAGGGCGAGGTGGTGTGCGTGATCGGCCCGTCCGGTTCCGGCAAGTCCACCCTGCTGCGCTGCGTCAACCGCTTGGAGGAGCCCACCAGCGGCACCATCCTGGTGGAAGGCGTGGACATCACCGATCCCGAGACGGATCTGGACAAGGTCCGCACCCGGATCGGTATCGTGTTCCAGCAGTTCAACCTCTTCCCGCACCTGAACGTGCTGAAAAACCTCACTCTCGCCCAGCGCCGGGCCAAGAAGCGCGGCAAAGTCGAGGCTGAGGAAATCGCCAGAACGAACCTGGCCAAGGTGGGCCTGGCCGACCGCGGCGACTCGTTCCCCGCGCAGCTTTCCGGCGGCCAGCAGCAGCGTGTGGCCATTGCCCGGGCGTTGTCCATGGATCCGGACATGATGCTCTTTGACGAGCCGACCTCCGCCCTGGACCCCGAACTGGTGGGCGACGTCCTCGCGGTCATGCGGAAGCTGGCCGAAGAGGGCATGACCATGATGGTGGTGACCCACGAGATCGGTTTTGCCCGGGAAGTCGGTGACCGCGTGGTGTTCATGGACGGCGGCGTCGTCGTCGAGCAGGGCCGCCCCAGCGACGTGCTGGATAACCCGCAGCACCCGCGCACCCGTGAGTTCCTCTCCAAGGTGCTCTAGCGTTCCACAGCAAAGCAGCCCTCCCGCACGCCACGTGCGGGAGGGCTGCTTTTGTTGGTGCCCTGGAAAGTTACCTGAGCACGTTCTGCACGGCGCCCTTGACCGCCGCGTGCAGTTCCCGGAGGGCGTCCCGGCGCACCGGAACCTCCAGGATGGAGCGGCCCGTGACGGGGGCGTCCAGGGCGGCGTCGAGCTCGTCCGCCGTGCGGACCAGCGTGTGCGGCACACCGTAGGCGGCGGCCAGGGCGGCCATGTCCACGGTGTGCGGGGTGCCGAAGAAGCGCTCGACGACGGCAGCATACTCCTCGCGCTCCCCCAGCGCCCCGTGCTCAAGCGTGGAGAAGATGCCGCCGCCGCCGTCGTTCAGCACCACCAGCTGCAGGTCCGGCTCAGGTTCGTCGGGGCCGAGCAGGAGGGCGCCGGCGTCGTGCAGGAAGGTGAGGTCGCCGAGCAGCACCCGGGTGGGGATGCCGTTGGCCAGCGCAATGCCGGCCGCCGTCGCAATGGTGCCGTCAATGCCGGCCAGGCCGCGGTTGGCGTAGACGTCCAGCGGATGCCAGTCCGGGGCCGCCACCAGGTCCATGTCCCGGATGGGGTTGGAAGAGCCCAGCACCAGGTTGCCGTCCGTGTGGTCCCACACCAGATCCGCCACGTGCAGGCCGTTTAGTTCACTCTCCCCGTCGAGCAGCGAGGATACCGCGGCCATCGCCGCGGCGGAGGCGGTTTGCCAGCGCTCCAGCCAGCCGGGAGTGCCTTCGCCGACAAAGTCGAACAGTCCGGCCAAGTCGGTGATGAGAGTTTCGGGGCGGCGTCCGGCAGTGAACCAGTTCACCGGGCGCGGTACGTAAATGGCCTTCTCCACGTCCCTGCGGGCGAGCAGTCCGGCGACGGGTCGGGACAGGGTTGGCCTGCCGAAGACCACCACGCGCTCGACCTCCGGGCCCAGTTCCTCCAGCAGCAGGCGGTAGGCACCAATCGCGTTCGGGCCGAAACGGGCGTTCGAGGACGGTTCGGCCAGCAGAGGCAATCCTGCGCGGCGGGCAAACAGTGCGGCAATCTCGCCGGCGCCGTCGCCGGCGATGACCACGGCGCGGCGAGTTCCGGGGTGGTTGGCCAGGGCCGCTGCCTCGCGGCCGGTGGCGACGGGTTCTGCCGGGAGTTCGGTTGGAGTTTCGGCGTCGGGGACCGCCAGTTCGGCGGTGTCGCTGTCCTGCGGGATCAGCGGGTCACGGAACTGCAGGTTGATGTGGATCGGCCCCACCGGGCTGCCGGCACTGACCGCGTCGAAGGCTGCACCGATGGCTCCGGCGGGGTCATCTCCGGCGCGGACGTTCGCGGTGGAGGCGGGAAACTCGGCGAAGATCCCGGGCTGGACGGTGGTCTGGTTGGCGCCGGTCCCGTGCAGCTCCGCGGGCCGGTCGGCGGAGAGCACCACCAGCGGCACGCCGGCATGGTGGGCTTCCATGACGGCGGGCATCAGTTCGCCCACCGCGGTGCCGGAGGTGGTGACGACGGCGGCCGGCCGGTGTCCGCCGCGGGCCAGGCCCAGCGCGGTGAAGCCGGCCACGCGTTCGTCGATCCGCACGTGCACCTTCACCCGTCCCTGCACCTCGGCCTCCGCCAGCGCGTAAGCCAGCGGGGCGCTGCGCGATCCCGGGGCAATGACGACGTCGGTCACCCCTGCGGCGGTCAGTGCGGCCACCGCGGAGCGGGCGGCCTGCAGCGAACTGAGATTGCTTCCCGCCTTCGGGTCGGAGGATGCGGCGGAGGCCGACGGGCTGGGAGATTTCGAGGTTCCGGTCACCTCTCCATCCTAGGGTTCGGGGGCTGGTGTGTATCGTCAGCCGGTCGATACCGGATTGAAAGGCAGGCAGCCGTCGTCGTCTGCTCCGGTTTGGGAAATCCCCTCCGTTTTGGGAGATCCCTGCCGTTCCGCAGCGGCAGCAAAATCCCAAACCGGTCGCCTTTTCCCCAAGCGGAGGGATTTGGCAGGGGCGCAGCCGCAGCGAGATGCCCGCGGACAGCCGACCCCTTCCTCAGTACGCTCAGTACGCCTTCACGCGCTGCTCGACAACCAGGTGGATGAGCGCAAAGGTCTTGTCCTCATCGATAGCCTTCAGCGCAGCCTCGATGGCCGCGGGAATATCGGCGTCGCGCTCCACTTTGATGCCGAAGCCCCCAAAGGCCTGGGCCATGAGCCCAAACTCGGGGTTTTTCAGCTGGGTGCCGGAGACCCGCTCGGGGTAGTGGCGCTCCTGATGGGTTCGAATGGTGCCATATTCCTGGTTGTCCATGACGATCACCAGCGGGGTGGCCCCGTACTGGGCGGCCGTGGCCAGCTCCTGGCCGTTCATCAGGAACTCGCCGTCGCCGGCGATGGTCACCACGCGCCGGCCCGGGTAGGTCAGCGACGCAGCCACAGCCGATGGCACGGAATAGCCCATGGAACCGTTACGGGCGCTGACCATGGAGGCGTATCGCTTCGTGGGGAAATAGCGGTGGGCCCAGTTGGTGTGCTCGCCTGCGCCCAGGGTGACCATGGCGTCATCCGGCAGCGTCGGCACCAGAAGCGCCATCAGGGTGTCCATCCGTGCCTGCCCGGTCTGCGGTCCGGCGGGCGGCAGGGCGGCGAACGATTCCTGCTCACCGCGCATGCGGGAGGTCCAGGCCTTCCACTCGTCCTTCACCGGCAGATCCATCAGCACCAGGTCACGGACAAAGACATCCGGCTTGGCGACGATCTGGTAGGAAACCGGACCGGAACGGCCGCGCAGCGAGGGATCGATCGTGACGAGGAAGTTCTTCTTACCCCAGTCCTGCCTGGCGACAAAACCATCGGTGAGCACGTCACCGGGCACGGTACCGACAAAGACCAGCAGGTCCGTCTCTTCGAGCAGGTCGTACGTGGGCTTCGGCCTGCCGTACCCGATCGGCCCGACGTAGGAGGGTGAGTCGAAGGGTACGATTCCCTCGCAGCGCCACTCAGCGGCGGCGGGGAGGTTGTGTTCCTCCAGCCACCGGGTCAGGGCGTCTGCGCCTTCCTGCGTCCAGTCATTGCCGCCGGTGACAAACAGCGGCTTGTCCGCTTCCTTCAGCGCAGCCTGCAGCGCTTTCCAGTCCGTCACTGTCATGCCGCCGGGGGCAACCGGAATAGGCGGATGCAGGTCGGCGCTGATTTCCTTGCGAATAATGTCCTCGGGAAGGCCGACGACGACGGGGCCCGGACGGCCGCTCATCGCGGCAAAGATCGCCTCGGCCACAATCTCGGACGCCCGCTCGGCGTGGTCCAGGACCATCACCCGTTTGGCGCCGGTGTCGAACCAGGCCTTGATATCGAATTCCTGAAACGCCTCACGGTCCCGGTGCTCGAACGGAATTAGGCCCACAAAAAGCACCATGGGCGTGGAATCCTGCCAGGCCGTGTGCAGGCCGACGTGCGCGTTTGCCGCGCCCGGGCCGCGGGTAACCATGGCGATGCCCGGAAGCTGCTGCATCTTGCCTGCGGCCTCGGCCATGTAGGCGGCCCCGCCTTCATGCCGGCATACGACGGTTTCAATCGCTGACTGGTGCAGTCCATCCAGCACATCCAGAAAACTTTCGCCGGGCACCACGTAGGCCCGCTCCACTCCGTGAGCAGCCAGCGAATCAACAATCACGTGGCCGGCGGACTTGGTCGCGGAACTGGTTGCTGCCGTGGAGGGAGCGGATACTCGGGGAAAGGAGGATGCCTGAGGCAGCTCTGACGTCGTTGTCATCTATTCACTTTCGTTGCTCGGATTCATCAATGCGCCGTCGGACTGTCAATGTCCGTTCGATTTCCGTTAGCAAAGCACTTGCTTGGTTTCGAAGTGGGATCATCCTAACCGCACCGGGCCGATATGCGGCGTAGTGTGACGAGATCCGGTCCCCGTGTCCGGAGCGATACCTTCCGGGGCACCGTTAAACCGCGGAAGCGGGAACCAAGATGGCTCCCGCTTCCCTTTCACCCGGGCAGCAACGGCTCACCCCGGTCCAGGCGCTAGTCGGCGGTGGCGGCTTTTACCTTGTCCGGCTGCTCCTCCGGACCCTCCACGACGTCCGGATCCTGCACGGCCTCCGTGTACCACTCGGTGAGCGCGGGGTCATCGCTTTCAAAGTCGGCGCCGGCTCCTTCGTCCTCCGACACGGGAGCGGCACCGAAGACAAAGTCGTCACCGTGCTCACCGATACCCCGGCGCACTCCTCCCCTAATGGCCTCCAGTGCATACCGGCGGCGAATCATGTAGGGATCATTGCGCAGCTCCTTGCCCCACGACACCATCACGCCGATCAGGATGATGGTGAAGGGCAGGGCACAGGTCACCATGATGGACTGCAGCCCCGAGAGTGCGTTGCGTCCGCCGGCCAGCAGCAGGGCCATGGAGATCAGTCCAAGCGCGGAAGCCCACACGATGGTCACCGATTTCGAGGGGACCGGCCGCCCCGACTGGGACATGGACCCCATGACGTTGGCTGCGGAGTCCGCGGCGGTGACAAAGAAGACCAGAATGGCCACCAGGCAGACAACCGATGTCACGGTACTGAAGGGGAGATTGCCCAGCAAATCGAACATGACGTTCTCCCCGGCACCCACCACCGTCATGTCCCTGCCCTCCAGGTTCATCCAGATGGCGCTGCCGCCGAAGACCGTGAACCAGACGATGGAGATGGCCGAGGGAACAAACACCACCACGGTGACGAACTGTCGCAGGGTCCGGCCCTTGGAAATCTTCGCAATGAACATTCCCACGAACGGGGACCACGAAATCCACCAGGCCCAGTACAGCGTCGTCCAGGCCGTCAGATACGCCTCCTCCGTGGCGCCCTGGCCGGCAAAGACCGTGAGCATGTTCGGCAGGTTGTCGAAAAACGCGATGAGTGAAACCGGCAGCAGATCCAGCACGAAGAAGGTCGGTCCTGCCAGCAGGACAAAAGCCGCGAGCAGGATGACCAGGGTCATGTTGGCGTTGGACATCAGCCGAATGCCCTTTTTAATGCCGGCCACTGCGGAGATGGTGAAGACAACCGTCAAAATGGTGATGGCCACGACGACGAAACCATTGCCCAGTTCCTTCCCGGTGATCATCGAAACGCCCGTGCGGATCTGGAGTGCGCCGATACCCAGCGACGTCGCTGTGCCGAACAGGGTCACCAGCACGGCGAAGACATCGATGATCTTGCCCAAAACACGGTTGTTGCCGTCCGGAAAAACCGGTTCAAAGAGTGAGGAAATCAACGGCAGGCGGCCGCGCCGGTAGGAGGCGTAAGCCAGTGCCCCGCCCACCAGGGCGTAGATGCACCAGGCGATGGACGCCTGGTGCAGGAAGGCGTCAGTCATGGCGGGCAGGATGGCGTCGGAGGTCCCGGCCTCGGCATCCGTCGACGGCGGAGGGCTAAGGAAATGGCTGAGCGGCTCCATGGGTCCGTAGAAAATCAGGCCAATACCCAAACCGGCGGCGAACAGCATGGAGATCCACGACAGAGTCGAGTATTCCGGGGTGCTGTCGTCGGCACCCAAGCGGATCTTGCCGGTGGGGCCAAAACCCACTACCAGCATGAAGATCACGATGCCCACCACGGTTGCATTGAACAGCCACCCGAAGCGAACCACCACCCAGCCCTGCATGGTGGTGCCGACCAGGTTGAGGTTGGCCGGCGCAAGTGTTGCCCACGTCAGGATTGCCAGGGAAACAGCCAGCGCGACAATGAACACGCTGCGCCGGGTTGGAAAACCAACCCCGGTGTCCTCAACGCTGATTCCCGGCACAAGTCCGGGGTGAAGACCGAACGTTGGCTCGGAGGCGGCATGGCGCAGTGCCTTTTTTACCCGTTCGACCGGCCGCCCGCCCGGTTTCTGTCCCTGCAAACCGGGCGCAGGCGGCCTGTCCGTGCTGTTTGCCGCTCCGTCAAAATGTAAAGGGTCAGAATTCATAACGCACGACTTTAGTGCATTTACCTGCAACTGCTCTAATTCATAACAATTGGACCACTATTGGAAGGAAAGTTATTCACTGCTTAAGTAGCAGTTAATTCCAACTAATGCTAATTGCATTTCGGAACGCTACTTTGTTCCCTACCCCGCAGCTGCCGCGGCAAGGATGGGGGCCATGCTTTCACGCATATAATCGGCCACCTCGCTCTGCGTGACGGCAACATCGAGCACAAAGAGACCCTCGGCACCGTCGGCAAGCCATTCCTTCAGCTCCGTGAGGTCGCTCAGGGAACGCATTTTCACGCCGCGCGCACCCATGGCACGGCCCAGCGCACTGAAATCGACTTCGGGGATCTGCATGGCTGTGTCGTCGAGGCCCCGGGCTGCATACTGGTGAACCTCGGCGCCGTAGGCGGCGTCATTGAACACCACCATCACTCCGCTGGGAATGGCGCGGATGGCCGATTCGAGGTCGGCCAGCGCCATCAGGGCTCCGCCGTCGCCCGCGATGAGCACGGTGGTCCGGTCCGGACGGGCCACCGCCGCGCCCACCGCTGCCGGGATGCCCAGGCCGATGGACTGAAACGCTGTGCCCACCATCATGAGCCCCTGCGGGTCAGGTGCCTGGCAGTACATCGGGATCCAGCCGCAGAAGTGCCCGCCGTCCTGGACGATGGTGCGGTTCGCGGGCAGGACGGCGTCGAGCTGCTGCGCCACGGCACGGGGATTCAGCCGCCCGTCGGCCGCAAATTCGTCCGCGGCAGGGTCAGAGGTGAACGACGGCGCGGTCACTTCCGGATGCTGCGTCCGCCACCCGCCCTGCACAGCGGAAACTGCTTCCGTAAGTGCCACAACGGTTTCCCGGGCATCGGCCTGAATGAAGCTCGAAACCCGGGGGTTCGTGGGCGCATCGGCTTCATCAATCTGGATGACCTCGGCGTCTTCAGCGAAGAGGGATCCGTAGCGGGCCTGGAAGGCGTTCAGGCTGGCACCGGCAACCAGGACGAGGTCGGCGGAGCGCATGATCTGCAGCGGAGCCCTTCGTGCGAAGCCCCCCGCTATACCCAAATCCCAGGGCGTATCGAGGTAGTTCCGCGCCATGAGGGAAGTCGCAAACAGCGCACCTACCTTGTCCCCCAGTTCCACCAGGGCAGTTCCCGCATCGGAGACCACGGCACCGTTGCCGGCCAGGATCAGGGGGCGCCTGGCACGGTTTATCAGTGCCGCGACGCGTTCCACTGCAGCCGGGTCCGGCAGCACCCGCGCGGCGGGCTGCGGATGCGCCGCCGGCTCCTGGGTCCCGGCAGCTTCATTGGCGAGGTCGTAGGGAATGGACACGATCACGGGACGCCGCTCGTTGCGGGCCGTGGACCAGGCTTCTTCAGTGAGACGCTCCGCGTTCCCTGCTGCGACGGTGAGGGTGAGCACCCCCAGACCCCGGGCAACCATCAGCTGGTCGATGTCCCACGGCCGGGCTCCGGTTGTGGGAGCCTCCCCCACAACCAGCACCATCGGAATCCGGGCTTTGGCAGCTTCGGTCAGCGCTGTCAGGGAGTTGGTGAAACCGGCTCCGTAGGTCACCGTTGCCACTGCAATCCTGCCCGAGGCACGGTAATAGGCGTCAGCCATGGCCACGGTTCCGGCCTCGTGCCGGGCGCTGACATAAGGCAGGCCGCGGGCCGTGAGATTGGAGGTGAAAAAGGCGTTGCCGTTGCCCATCAGGCCAAACACGACCTCGGAGTGACGCGCACACACTTCCGCGACGACGTCGGATACGTTCAGTTGTTCAGTCATGTCGGTTCCTTGAGATCAGTGCTGTGGTGTCAGCAGGGCCGCTGCCTGACGGGCGACGGTGAGAATCCTGTTGTTGGCAACAGGTGCACCGATGGTGATGCGGATGCCCTCGTTCGGAAAGACGCGGACGGAAAGGGCGTTCTCCTCAAAGAGCGCGGCGAGAGCGCCCGTCCGGTCCCGGCTGTCGAGCCAGAGAAAGTTGGCTTCCGACGCAAGCACCGGCAGCCCGGCAGCCAACAGGGCGTCGTACACACGCCGGCGTTCAGTGACGAGCACATCAATCCGCTCCTGAAGTTCATCTTCGGCCAGCAGGGATGCCAGCCCGGCCTGCTGTGCCAGCGACGTGACTCCGAACGGAACAGCCACCTTTTGGAGATTTACAACCAGCTCCGGGCCGGCAATGGCATAGCCCAGGCGCAGCCCGGCGAGCCCGTAGGCCTTGGAGAAGGTGTGCAGAACAGCAACGTTGGGATACTTGCGGAACATTTCGATCCCGACGGCGGTGTCGGCATCGCGGTTGAAGTGGACGTAGGCCTCGTCCAGCACCACGAGGACATCCGCGGGGACGGATGAGATAAAACTGTCCACCGCTGCGGCGCTGAGGACCGTGCCCGTGGGATTGTTCGGATTGCAGAGAAAGATCACCCGGGTTCTTGGGGTGACAGCGGAGGCCATCGCGTGGAGGTCGTGGCCGCCGTCCTCGGCCAGCGGAATGGGCTGCGGTTCCGCCCCTGCCGTGGTGGCCAGAAGCGGGTAGGCCTCGAAGGACCGCCAGGCGAACATCACCTGGTCCCCCGGATTGGTCACGGCGAGGATGATCTGGCTGGCAACCTCCACCGACCCGGCGCCGAGCGCTATGTTGTCCGGTGAAACCGCCCAGCGGGACGCGATCGCACCGCGGAGTTCTTCCGCGGCGATCTCCGGATAAAGGTTGATGCTGGACACGGCGCCGGCAACGGCCTCCACCACGGAAGGCAGAGGAGGGTAGGGATTCTCGTTCGAGGAGAGTTTAAAGGCCTCCAGGCCGTCAACGGCCCGGGGAGCTTTTCCCTGGCGGTACGGCGGGAAGTTTTCAAGCCCGGCGCGGTGCGTGATGTTCATGATTCTCCTGATGGGCCGGAGCGAAAGATAAGCTGCAGCGCCGGCGCGCCGCCCAATGAGGCTAAGTAATACTGGTCACGCAAAACAAGCTGCACAGCAAACACCTCACAGAGTGCCACCTTCGGCCGGAGTTCGCCGTGTATCTGCTGTACAAATTGCACAACCTTTCTCCGCGAATTTGCTCATGACCGCTTTTGTGATTAGCGTCACTCCGAGGCTGCCGCGTTTGGACCCCACTCATTGACGAGTGTGCCGCCGGCCCGCCCCCGATTTCTTTTTTCGATGCGGAGCACCTCCGCACCTGACGCTTGTGAGGCACCTGCATGACCACTGCTGATCTGACAACCAGCTCCGCACCACCCGAGAACCGGTCCGGTCTGGGACGGTCAATGAATTCCCGCCAGCTGACCATGATGGGGCTCGGCAGCGCAATTGGCGCCGGGCTGTTCCTTGGATCGGGGGTGGGTGTCCAGGCGGCCGGACCCGCCGTACTGATTTCCTATCTCGTGGCCGGCGCCCTGGTCATCATCGTGATGCAGGCCCTGGGCGAACTCGCTGCGGCCAATCCGAGCTCGGGTGCATTTTCTGTCTATACCGAGAAAGCCTTTGGCAAGACGGCCGGATCCGCTGTCGGCTGGCTCTGGTGGTTCCAGCTTGTTGTGGTGATTGCCGCCGAAGCCATCGGCGCCGCCGGTCTCTTGGCGTCCGTTTTCCCGGACCTGCCCGTCTGGCTCATGGCCTTGTTCTTCATTGCGGTTTTCTCGCTCATCAACGTCACGGGTGTGAAGAACTACGGTGAATTCGAATTCTGGTTTGCGATCCTTAAGGTTGCCGCCATTATTCTCTTCCTGGCGATCGGCGCCGCCCTCATCTTCGGCTGGCTGCCCGACACCACCTCCCCCGGACTGAGCAACCTCTTCGGGAACGACGGTTTCGCCCCGACCGGCATGGCAGGCATTGCCTCGGCACTGCTGGTGGTGATCTTCGCGTTCGGCGGGACCGAGATCGTGAGCGTCGCCGCAGCCGAGACCGCTGACCCCGCCCGCAGCGTGGGCAAGGCCATCAAGACCGTTGTCTGGCGCATCCTGGTGTTCTACATCGGTTCACTGGCCGTCATCGTCACTGTTATCCCCTGGGATTCCGAAGCCCTCGATTCACCGTTTGCCGCTGTCCTGGCAACGGCCAAGATCCCGGGGGCAGAAACGGCCATCATCCTCGTGGCGGCCGTTGCCCTGCTGTCGGCGCTGAACGCCAACCTGTACGGCGCCTCACGGATGGTCTATTCGCTGGCCGAACGCCGTGATGCGCCCAGGGCGTTGCTGCGGCTCAACAAGGCGAAAGCACCTGTTCTTGCCGTGCTCATCTCGGTGGCCGTGGGGGTTGTCTCCACTGTGCTGGAGCTCTTCTTCCCGGACCGGGTGCTCCCCGCCCTCTTGAACGTCGTCGGATCCACCGTGCTCCTGGTCTGGGCTTCGGTTCTGCTGTCCCAGTTTGTGCTTCGCCGCAGGGCCGACCGTGCCGGCCAGGCCCTCAAACTGCGGATGCGCGGCTTTCCGTACCTGACGGTGGCCGGCATGGTCCTTCTGGCAGCCATCCTTGTGCTGGCCTGCCTCGATCCGGCTGCACGGACACAGCTGCTCTCCACCGTCGCGCTCGTGGCCTGCATCGCCCTCGCATGCAAACTGGCGCATACCTCCCGCACCCGGCGAAGTGCCGCCGCTGAGAGCTAAGCGGAACAAAGGAGGATGTCCCCTAAGGCGCCGCCGGCCGCCTCCGGCAAGGTACAAAAAGCCATCACGGTGAACTCCAGCAGAGGATTCTCGCTCCCCCGCCAAACCAACTGAAGAGCCAGCCGAGACCGGCGGAGAACACAAGGCCGATCGCCAGCGCCGTGCCCCGCAAGTCGCGGCCGCCCCGGAAGAGTCCGGCTGTCCCCCGCTAGTTTGTGCCGCCGGTCTTTGCCTTATCCGGCCCCTCTGCCGTCGCACCCTCAGGATCCCCGGAAGCTTCAGGATCAGCCGGGGCCGGTTCCTGCACGTTGTCCGTGTACCAGTCGGTGAGGGCGGGGTCGTCGCTCTCGAAGTCGGCACCGGCGCCTTCGGACTCCGGCACATGGGCAGTGCCGAACACGAAGTCGTCACCGTGCTCGTCGATGCCGCGGCGCACGCCGCCGCTGATGGCCTCCACCGCATACCGGCGCCGGATCATCAGCGGGTCGTTGCGCAGGTCCTTGGCCCAGGAAATCATCACGCCGACGAGGATGACGGTGAACGGCAGCGCGCAGGTCACCATGATGGCTTGGAGCCCCGAAAGGGCGTTGCGGCCCCCGGCCAGCAGCAGGAACATGGCGATCAGCCCGAGCGCGGCCGACCAGATGATGGTCACCGATTTCGAGGGCACGGGCCGGCCCGACTGCGACATCGAGCCCATGACGTTGGCGGCCGAGTCGGCGGCGGTGACGAAGAAGACCAGAATCGCGAGCATGCACACGATGGGCGTCACGGAGCTGAACGGCAGGTTGGCCAGCAGATCGAACATGACGTTCTCTCCGGTGCCCTTCACGGCCAGGTCCACCCCGTTCCGGTTCATCCAGATGGCCGTACCGCCGAAGACCGTGTACCAGCAGACAGAGATGGTCAAGGGAACGAAGACGACGACGGTGACGAACTGGCGCAGGGTGCGGCCCTTGGAGATCTTGGCGATGAACATTCCCACGAACGGCGACCAGGAGATCCACCAGGCCCAGTACAAGGTAGTCCAGCCGGTCAGGAATTCCTCCTGCTCGGCGCCCTGGCCGGCGAAGACGGTCAGCATGTCCGGCAGGTTGCCGACAAACGCGATGAGCGAGGCCGGCAGCAGATCGAGCAGGAAGAACGTCGGCCCGGCCAGCAGGACAAAGAGCGTCAACAGAATGACCAGGGTCATGTTGAGGTTGGAGAGCAGCCGAATGCCCTTCTTGATGCCGGCGACAGCGGAGATGGTGAAGACAACCGTCAGGAGGCTGATGGCGACGACGACGAAGCCGTTGCCCAGCTCCTGGCCCGTGATGATCGAGACTCCGGTGCGGATCTGGATCGCGCCGATGCCCAGCGACGTTGCGGTGCCGAACAGTGTCACCAGCACGGCGGAAACGTCGATGATCTTTCCCAGCATCCGGTTGTTGCCGTCGGGGAACACCGGTTCAAACAGCGACGAAATCAGCGGCAACCGGCCGCGCCGGAACGAGGCGTAGGCAAGGGCGCCGCCCACCAGAGCGTAGATGACCCAGGCGAGACTGGCCTGGTGCAGGAAGGTGGTCGCCATGGCCGGCAGGATAGCGGCGTAAGTGCCGGCCTCTGCATCGGTCGAGGGTGGCGGGGAGAGGAAATGGCTGAGCGGTTCCATCGGCCCGTAGAAGATCAGTGCAATGCCCAGACCAGCTGCGAACAGCATGGAAATCCAGGACGCCGTGGAGTACTCCGGCGTGCTGTCGTCGGCCCCCAGCCGGATCTTGCCGGTCGGCCCGAAGCCAACCACCAGCATGAAGATCGCAGCGGCAACCATGGTGGCGTTAAACAGCCAGCCGAAATGCACAACCACCCAGGCCTGTACGCCGGCGCCCACGGAACTGAGGTTGTCGGGCGCAAAAATCGCCCACGCCAGAACGGCGAGGGAGATGGCCATGGCAGAAATGAACACACCGCGCCGGGTCGGATAACTGACACCTGTGTCCTCGACGCTGATGCCCGGGACCAGCCCGGGGTGGATGCCGAAAGCCGGTGAGGCAACGTGTTGCAGGGCCTTCTTGACCCGTTCAACGGGTCCGCCGGCGGCGACAGCTCCCGTAGCCGGACCGGCGGCAGTTGACCTGTCAGTACTGCCTGGGACGCGCTGTGGCGGTGAAGGGTCTGTATTCATGATGAGAGAAATTATTCCATTGGGGATGGCTGCTCCCATTTCCGGAAGACTGCCGGCCGAGTGCAAAACTCCGTCGTTACTAGGGCTGCCGCTTCCCTCTGTGACGAAACTCGCACCCGCAGGGACCGCACACAGTTCACTCCTGCCACATAGTTGACTCTCCACAGACTCCTTCCTAGGCTGACGGGCAAGCCGGAGCAGCACAGCTTGTCCCTCCACGACCGCTCCTGCAGATGCCCGAAGGGATATGACATGCCGCTCTATGCCTACCGTTGCCCGGACTGCTCAGACTTTGAGATTTCCGTTGCTATGGGCAAAGCGGCCGGTTCCCTCCCCTGCCCTGCCTGCGGAACCCCCTCCGCCCGGCGCTTCACCGCACCCAACCTCTCCCGCGCTTCTTCCAGCGCGTACCGGTTGATCGAAAGCACCAAGCGCTCGGCAGCGGAGCCCGCCGTCGTCCGCTCTCCCGGGCCGGCACCCCGCAACGCCGGCGGGAACATCACCACCAATCCGCTCCACCGAAAGCTTCCCCGCCCCGACTGATCCCCAGGTTCCCCGTCAGCAGAACGAGCAATCATGCCAAAGGCCGTCTTTCCACTCGATTCATCGAAGAAATTTGAGGACCAGGAAAAGCTGGGCCACAACCGCTGGCATCCTGAGATCCCGCCGGTGGAGGTGCTCAAGCCCGGGGAATCCTTGTGGACTGCCGGGAATGGTTCGACGGCGCCATCGTCAATGATGACTCCGCCGAGGACATTCTCAACGCTCCGCTGCTGACCGTACATAAGCTCAGCGGTCCGTTTGCGGTGGAGGGCGCCCGCCCCGGTGACCTGCTGGTGGTGGATATCCTCGACGTCGGACCCATCCCGCAGGAGGACACCGGACCGCTGGCCGGTCAGGGCTGGGGATACACCGGCATTTTTGCACGGGAGAATGGCGGAGGATTCCTCACCGAACAATTCCCTGACGCCTACAAGGCCATCTGGGATTTCACCGGCCAGACGGCCACTTCCCGGCACGTACCCGGAGTCTCGTTCACCGGGCTGATCCATCCCGGGCTGATGGGAACCGCCCCGTCGGCCGCACTGCTGTCCAAATGGAACAAGCGCGAAGGTGACCTGATTGCCACCGACCCGCACCGGGTACCGCCGCTGGCGCTGCCGTCCGAGGCAGAACATGCAGTGCTCGGCGGGGTGCCCCGGGATTTCCCAGGGCGACGGCGAGATCACCTTCTGTGGCGCCATTGAAATGGGCGGCTTTATCGACCTGCGGGTTGATCTAATCAAGGGCGGCATGGACACGTACGGTGTCCACGAAAACGCGATCTTCATGCCCGGCACCGTGGAACCGCAGTTCAGCGAGTGGATCGCCTTCTCCGGCACCTCGGTCACGCTCGACGGCGAGCAGCGCTACCTGGATTCGCACCTGTCCTACCAGCGGGCCTGCCTGCACGCGATCGACTACCTAACCAAGTTCGGTTACAGCCCCGAGCAGGCCTACCTGCTGCTCGGCGCCGCCCCGATCGAGGGCCGGCTCTCGGGCGTGGTGGACATTCCGAACTCCTGTTCCACCGTCTACATACCCACCTCAATCTTCGACTTTGATATCCGTCCTTCGGCCTCGGGACCATTCCAAATCGATCCGGGAATCGGAGCGCCAAGCGCTGCGAGCCGGTGAGCAGGGGTCGGAGCGGTGGGGCAGAATGAAGTGATGCAGCCGAACCTCTCCGCCCCCGCCGACCAGCGGAAGCCGAACCTCACCGAACAGGTCATGGAGCATGTGCGTGCCTCGGTGATCTCCGGGGCGATGGCTCCCGGGGACTGGTACAGCGTTTACCAGCTGGCGGATCAGCTGAACTTTTCCCGGTCGCCGGTCAGGGACGGCCTGTTACGACTGGAGGAGGCCGGGTTGATCCAATTCGTCAAAAACCGGGGATTCCGGGTAATCCCAACCACGCCGGCCGATGTCGCCGAGATCTTCTCCATCCGAATCGCACTGGAAGTTCCGGCCGCACGCCGTGCTGCCCGCGCGGGCGGCGCCGCGTGCCTGTCGGAGCTGCGCGCAGCAATGGACGTGGCCGCAGCGGACGATAACGAGGAACTGTTTTTCCAGCTGGACCGTGACCTGCACGACGCGATCCTCGTGGCCGGCGGAGCCAGGCGGGCGCGGGAAGTTATTGACCGGCTCCGTTCAGCCACCCGGCTGCTGGGCGCATCCACCGCTGTATCCCACCGCGGGTATGAGGACATTACCCGGGAGCATGATCCGGTTCTGGAAGCTATTGGACGCGGAGATGAGGAGGCAGCCGGCCGGGCGATGCGGGAGCATCTGATTTCGACCGGCCGCCTCCTGGTTGACCAGGCGCTGCAACGCACGGGCGGTTCCGAGGACGCTGACGAGTTGTGGGACCGACTGACCGCCGGTTACCTCTCGTAGCTTTTCCCTAGCCTTCGCTCTGGCCTTCGCCGGCGTCATCGTCAGCCGTCCGTTTGAAGTACTGGAGGATGAAGGCGATCAGGGCGCATGCTGTGGCTAGGGAGAACGTCAGGTCCGCGAAGACGGCGTCCACTCCGGCGACAATGTCCCCGTTGAGCAGCAGGACCCCGGCCATCTGCCCGAAGACAACGACGGCGCCGGAGACCAGGAATGCGGCGAGTGTTATCCAGAAGAGGATCTCGAGAAGGCGTTTCATGGTTGCGGGGTCCTAACTGGGAATCGGAAGGAAGCCCATTCCGAGCAACCAGCCAATGAAAATGATGGGGATTACGAAGTAGGTCACCAGCGGCAGGAAGGTTGTTGAAGGATTGACTTCCGCCAGGCCGGAGGCGAGATAGATCGGGGCGCCGACCGGCGGCGAGGCACCCTCCGTAGAGGTGCAGACCAGCACGGTGCAGATCGCCACCACCGGCGGAACGCCGACGCTGATCAGTCCGAGCACGGCGGGCGCTCCGATGGCGGCGGCGGTAGCCGTGGACGACAGCGGCGTGGCCACGATGACGCACAGCACGCACACCACGGCAATCATCAGGGCCTTGGGAAGGGCCAGTCCGTCGAGCATCCCGCTCAGCTGCGGTCCCACACCGAGTTCTTCCATGACTCCGGAAGCTGCCAGCGCGGCAAACAGCGATACGCCGACGGTGGAGAACTGCGGTATTTCCTTGCGCATTGACTTGATGAATGCGGGCCATCGGGCTCGAAGCCGCTTGCGGCCTTCGATCAGGGCGATCACGGAAATCAGGATCGGAACCCACACAATGATGGAGATGGAGCCAATGGCGTCTTCACCGACACGATCCGGGCTCGAGAGGAACTCTGACAGCGGACCGAAGGTCAGCAGCACCGGCACCAGGATGCCAATGAAGATGAGCGTCGAGGACCAACCCTGGCGCAGGGCGACGCCGAACCGGACCACGAGCTCGGCCGGGGTTGCGGGGATTCCGTCCTTGCGCGTCCAGAACCACACCAGAGCCAGCCGGTACAGCACGCAGTATGTGCCGGCCACGGCCAGGGATACGTAGACATCGCCGGAGGAAACACCCACAGCTGCGGGAGTGGCCAGGAGGATGAACATGGTTGAGTTTGGCGGCAGGGAAACGCCCAGGCCCGAGTTGCCGGCCACCAGGGTAGCGGCCCGGGGACCGGACCATCCGGTGGATTTCATCCACGGGATGGTCACCGATCCCACGGTGGCTGCGTTTCCGGCTGTGGAACCTGCCACTAAGCCGACGGCGGCGGACCCGGCGGTGGAAACGTAGGCCGCCCCGCCGCGAAGCCGCCCGAAGATCGAGTTGAAAATCTCGATCAACCGCTCGATGAGGCCAGTTGCGGCCACGACAACGCCCATGAAGACGAAGGCCATGCCGGCGAAGGTGACGTCATTAGCCACCGCCCCCGTTGCACTCCGCCACAGGAGGGGAAGGGCCTGCGTGCCCCCGGCGAGTGATGCGCCCAGCAGGGCGACCAGCAGGGATTCGGAAATCGGGCGCTTCACGATGACGTTCATGACCACCGTGACGACGATGAAGATGAGGAGGGCGACGATGCCCATGAGGCGGCTCCAGGTAGATGTTATTGCGACCTGGATCACAGTAACATGTTACTCGCTCTGCTCCTCTTTTATTGCGTCCCTCAGAACCTGCGCCAGGTGCTTTCCCGTCATGCCCGTACCTTCCTGGATTTGGGTGCGGCAGGAGAATCCGTCCGCGAGGATGAGGGCGCCATCCCCCAGTCCGCGGATGCGGGGGAACAGCTCCCGCTCACCGAGGTCGCGCGACATCTGGGCGTGTCCGGGCTCGAACCCCCAGTTGCCGGCCAGCCCGCAGCACCCGGTCTCGATCGTCGACTCGTTGACGCCCAGCTGCTCCAGCACCTCGGACGTTCCGCCGTGGCCTTTGCGTGACCGCTCGTGGCAGTGGACCTGGCTGAGCGCCTCGGCACGCACTTCCCCGAAGGGCCAGGGCTGCCCTGCTGTCTCCGTGGACCGGCTGGCCACGAATTCACCGAGCGAAACAACCTGCTTTGCCAGGGAATGGACGCGGGGATCGTCATGAAGCAGCTGGGGTGCTTCCTCCATGAGCATCGAGGTGCAGGACGGCTCCAGGCAGATGACGGGCGTAGAGCCGTCCAGGTGTTCCTCTATCCGGTCCAGGGTGCCGCTGATGACCTTCTTTGCGTTCTCCAGCTGGCCCGTGGAGTGCCAGGTCAGTCCGCAGCACACGAATCCCTGGGGCACTATCACTTCATATCCCAGGGCCTCGAGGACTTCGGCCGCCGCAGTTGGAACCGCTGTGTCCAGATGGTTGGAAAAGCTGTCGGGCCAGAGCACCACTTTGCCGGAGCTGCCCCGGGTGGGCGTTTTGCGACGCCGGGCCAGTGCCTGAAAGCTGCGTGGCGCGAAGCGGATCATGCCGCGACTGGGGTCTATGCCGCCCAGGCGCATCACGAGCTTCTCGACCGGGCGCAGGCGCAGCAGGCTGTCGGCAATCCGGGCGGCGCCCGGAATCCGGTGCAGCAGGTGGGCCGAGAGGGGAAGCCATCCCATGGAGTAGTGCGCCATGGGGCGGCGGCGGGATGTGTAGTGCTGGTTGAGGAACTCGGACTTGTAGGTGGACATGTCCACGTTCACCGGGCATTCAGAGGCGCACGCATGACAGCTCAGGCACAGGTCAAGTGCGTCCTTGACGTCCTCCGAATCCGTTCCCTCGGGGTAGGTTTCGCCGCGGAACATTTCGGAGAGGACGCGGGCCCGGCCCCGGGTGCTGTGGACCTCGTCTCCGGTGATTTGGAACGAGGGGCACATGGCTTCCGATTCGGACCGGCACAGCCCCACTCCCACGCACCGGTTGACGGCGTTGACCATCGAACCGCCGTCGCGGGTGAGGGCGTGCAGCGGAATGAATTCCCGTGTCCGCTGTCCAGGCCCGGGACGCAGCCCCTGGTCGAGGGGTTCGGGGCTGACCAGGACCCCTGGGTTGAAAACGCGCTCCGGGTCAAAAATGTCCTTGAACTTCTCGAAGGCGGCCAGCGCGGCGGGCGTGTACATCAGCGGGAGCAGTTCGGAGCGGGCCCGCCCGTCGCCGTGCTCCCCGGAGAGGGAGCCGCCGTGGCTGGCCACGGTGGTGGCGGCGTCCAGCATGAAGGCACGGAAGATCGCCACCCCTTCCTCCGTCCCCAGCGTGAAGGAGATGCGCAGATGGACGCATCCTTCCCCGAAGTGGCCAAACGGTATTCCCTCCAGGCCGTGCCGCTCGAGCAGTGCGTAGAGGTCGCGGAGGTAGGCCGCCAGGTTCTCCGGCGGAACGGCGGAGTCCTCCCAGGACGGCCAGGCTTCCCGCCCGTCCGGGAGGCGGGTGACCAGGCCGGCGGCGGACTCCCTGATCCGCCACAGCTGCCGCATTTCGGCCGGCTCGTTGACCACCAGGGAGTCCATGGTGGGCCGGGTGGGATGCGCCGCAAATTCCGTCGCCAGTGCGGCGGCCCGCTGCCGCGCCTGGTCCGGAGTGGCACCGGTGGTTTCGCAGAACAGCCATCCGCCGGCCGGGCGGGGCGTACCAACGGCGCCGGGAAGAAGGGCTTCGGCTCCCGTGTTTCCCTGGCTGATGTACAGGGCATCGAGCAGGTCTCCGCCCATCCCCTCGGCTGTCGCGACCCCCTCCCGCCGCACCTGCGGCGCCGCCGCCGCGGCGTCGAAAACAGTACTGAAGGCCAGCACGGCCAGTGCCGTTGCCGCCGGTTTCTCGACCAGTTTGACCACGGCTTCGACAATGATGCCGCAGGTGCCTTCGGTCCCCACAAAAGCCTTGGCCACGTCAAAGCCCTTTTCCGGGCTCAAGTAATGCAACCCGTAGCCGGAGACTTGGCGGGGAAAGCGCCCGAGCTCGGTGCGCAGCAGCGCCAGTTCGGCGTCCCGGAGGGCGGTGAGCGCTTCATTCAGCCCGGCGTCATCCGTTCCGCCGCGGGAAAGGCGGACCAGCTCGCCGTCGGGCCGCATGACGGTCAGTTCCACCACATTGTCCGCCGCCGTCCCCCACTGCAGCGAGTGGGAACCGCAGGCGTTGTTGCCGAGCATTCCGCCAATGGTGCAGCGGTTATGAGTTGAGGGATCGGGCCCGTACGTCAGTCCGTGCTCGGCCACGGCGTCGCGCAGCTGGTCGCAGATCACGCCGGGTTCAACCCGCGCCGTGCGCGCCGCGGGGTCAATTTGGAGGATGCGGTTGAAGTGGCGCGACGTGTCTATGACCAGGCCTTCGCCAATGGCGTTGCCGGCAACCGAGGTGCCGCCGCCGCGGACGGTGACCGGCCAGTTCTCGTCCCGTGCCACCTGTAGGACGCCGCGGATGTCCTCCACGGTCCGGGGCTCGAAAACGGCCTTCGGCACGCGCCGGAAAATGGATGCGTCGGACACATAGGCGCCAAGGGTTGCCCCGTCGGTGCGCAGGCGGCTTCTGACGTCGGTGCTCAACTGCATGGGGTCTCCCTCGTCGGTGATCTCGGTAACATGTTACTCGCACCTGTCTGTTTGGCTAGGCACCGTGACGGGAAGCCTGCCCGTGGACTGCGTTCACCGCCGCTCCTGCGGTGCGGATGCCCATCGCCACGGCGTCATTCGTATCCATTCCGCGAAGGATCATGCCCAGTACCCCGGTAAAGATCAACACCAGTTGCGAGGCTAGGAAGTCGGCGAATTCAGGTCCGGCAACGGGGACGGACAGCGACCGCAGGCGGGTGGTCAGCAGGTGCGTGTCACTGGCCAGCGCATCCTGGAGCGGCTGCCCCGGGTGCGGCGACTCGGCCGCGACGCCGAGGAACGCGCACCACCGCGCCGCACTCGCGTCATCCCGGAAGTGTCTAATGGCCGGCAGCACCGCCAGCAGCTTTGCCTCCGGCGTCGGCGCGGCATCAATCTCCTGCTGCCAAGCCTTATCCCAGCGGGCGAGCCGGCGCTGCAGCGCGGAAACAATGAGGCCTTCCTTGTTGCCAAAGTGCGCATAGAGGGTAGCTGGCGCCACGTTGGCCCGCCGAAGGATTTCATCCACCGGTGTTGCAGCCACCCCTTGCGTGAAGGCAAGGTCATCGGCGGCATCCAGCAGGCGTTCACGGGCACTCGGTTGCGCAGTCATGCCCCAAGGCTATAACGTCCGTTTCAATGAAACGAACGTTACAGTCCATTGACGCACCGGCCACCCCTCTGTTCGCAGCGGGTGCCGTTGCCCTGATCGCCGCCACGTATGGCCTGGCCCGCCTTGGTTATGGTCTTTTCCTGCCTGCTTTTTCGGCCGCCTTCGCCCTCAGCCCCGCCGTGGGCGGACTGCTGGCGTCCGGAACGTCGGTGCTCTACTGCGCGGCAGCGCTGGCGGGCTTTCGTTATGCGCCCACCCGGCCGCGGCTGATGACTTTGCTGGCAGGCACGACGGCGGCTCTTGGCAGCGCAGGGATTGCCTCCGCGCCCGGCACGGCGTTTTTTGCAGGTTCCGTCCTTATTGCGGGATTGGGGGCCGGCTTCGCATCGCCGGCCCTGGTGGAACTGGTCCAGCGCAACGTCGGCTCCGGGAAGCAGAAGAAGTTTCAGTCGGTGGTGAACTCCGGCACCGGATTTGGGGTGGTTGCGGCAGGAACGCTCGCCCTGGCCGCGGGCTCATCCTGGCGGCTGGCCTGGGGGCTGATAGCCGTGATCACCCTCGCGGCCATGATCGCTGTGCTGCGCGCGGACACCTCCGCGAGCACCTCCATTTCCGGCGGTGACGGCGGGCGAGGCAGTGGCGGCGGGAGCGGCGCTGCCTCGGATGCGCAGGCCCACGCAGTGAGCCTGCGGAAGCTCCGGCGCCCCATCGCGGCGGCCTTCATCTTCGGCGCCGGCTCCGCTGCAGTATGGGTGCACGGCCGGCTTTTGCTCCAAGAACAGGGCGGCATGCCAACTGCCGCCACGGCGGCCGCTTGGGTTGCGCTGGGCCTGGGCGGCGGCGCCGCAGTCCTGACAGCACCCTGGCTCGCCCGACACGCGGTAGGAACAACCTGGCGGGTGACCGTCCTGGCCGTCGCCGCCGCCACCGGCACCTTTGCCGTGGCTCCAGACATTGTCATTCTCAGCTTCGCCGCCTCGGCGCTCTTCGGCCTGGCCTACACCAGCGCAACCTCGGTGCTCATCATCTGGGCCTCGCAGGTATCGGCCAGCAGCGCCGCCGGAACCTCCGTCCTGTTCATCAGCCTCGTCTTGGGACAGTCCGCGGGCTCAGCCCTGACCGGCGCCTTGATCGAGGCAGCAGGTTTCGGGTCGGCATTCGTCGCCGCCGCCGCCTGCACCGCCGGGGCATTGGGTTTCGCGCCCCGGCGCGGAGAACCGCGCTAGGAGGCCAAACGCTCCCCCGGACCGGAACCGGGTGCAGTGGATGCAGCGGATGCAGCCGAAGGATCGGGCCGGCTGATTTCCGCCCACACCTCATCGAGGGACAACCCCAACACACCCGCGATGGCGGCGATGGTGGCGATGGTGGAAAACGCCGGCGTGGCCACCCGGCAGGACTCAATCTTGCGGAGCGTCTCCGGCGAGACGGAGGCATCAAGCGCCGTCGTTATCATGGGCCGTTCTCCCCGGCCCGGCGGAGCAAAACGCCGAGGCGTTGTCCCTGTTGCACCTCGGCGGGAGTGTGCGGCAGTCTAACCATGGCGAGAATACTAATACCGAGGATTGCCGGGATAGTTATTGGAAAACAGAAAGGTCCCGCATGATCGAGGTCATGAGTCCCGCTGAGCTGGTCCGGGCCAGGGAAACCGGCGCGCTAGTTGCGAACATCCTGACGCTCAAGAGCCGCACCACGGTGGGAACCAACCTGCTGGACATCGATCAGTGGGACAAGGCCATGATTCTCGAGGCGGGAGCCGTATCCTGCTACGTCGACTACGCACCGTCTGTTGGACGCGGGCCGTTTGGCCACTACATCTGCACCTCGGTGAATGATGCCGTGCTGCACGGTCTGCCGCGCAACTACACGCTGGCCGACGGAGACCTGCTCTCCCTCGATCTGGCGGTGTCCCTGGGCGGAGTCGTGGCGGACTCTGCCATCAGCTTCACGGTGGGCTCGCAGTCGGAGCAGGATGCAGCCATGATCGCGGTGATGGAACGCGCCCTGAAGGCGGGTATTGCCGCCGCCAGGCCAGGAGCCGGTGCCGGAGACATCTCCCATGCCATCGGCACCGTCATCAGCGCCGCGGGCTACCCGGTCAACACCGAGTTCGGCGGCCACGGCGTCGGATCGACCATGCACCAGGACCCGCACATCACCAGCACCGGACGTCCCGGCCGCGGCTACAAGCTGCGCCCCGGGCTGCTGCTGGCATTGGAGCCGTGGATCATTGCGGACACCGACAAGCTGGTGACGGACGCTGATGGCTGGACGCAGCGCAGCGCCACCGGATGCCGGACCGCGCACAGCGAACACACGATCGTGATTACCGACGACGGCGCCGACATCCTCACCCTGCCGCGCCGGGAGAACGCCGAGCTCGAATGATTGCCGGTGCTCGGCTGCATCCCTCAGGAGAAATGCTCCTAATCATTAACCCTCTGGTATTCGTCGAGAGATTCGGCAGGCAACTTACTCATGTGCTTGCCTCGTCGGTCCACTTTGCATATCCAAAGCGATTGAACGGCATCCTCCAACTTGCGCCGGTAAGAACTCATGATGAGAGTGGGGTTCTGCAGCTGTTCCTCCGAAAGTCCGGACTCCAGCATTCCGGAGTTTCTCCGGCGAATCTCACCCCTGCTCTCCTCATTGCCTTCGACCAGAAGAAAGTTTCGCGCGGACAGTAAGCTCATTGCACTGTGCCAATTCTGCGCCGGGGCCGGGTCACGGTAATAGATTCTAAGGCGCTGCTCGATTACCTTGCCCGCTGCCCGGTGCTTCTGATAGAGATCTTCCAGTTTCAGCCTCGCTTTTTCGAGCTGGGGATCGGTGGCCCTGTCAGCAAGGCGCACGTCCTTGGCGGTCCGCCAGAAGGATTGAAGTCCGAAATAAAGGGTGTTGCCGCAGTCAGTGAGCTCAGCTGCCAACTGTTCTCGAATTTCAGAAGACTCCCGCCGCCTCTGAGCGCGAGCAGTGACCCAGTTAATGACAAATAAAGCCAAAGCAGCAGTCAGAATTGGACCGACCGCTGCAACGAGTAACCGTTCCCAAAGTGGTTCCATCATGTCTCTGCTTCCCGAGAATTAAAAGCCACTGTGATCACACACCTACCGGTTTCTATATACGCTTCATTCAGGAGAAATGTCTATAACTATCGCTAAGGCAAGACGCTGATGGGCATCGCACCCCCGCGCTTGGACGGGGTGCGAAGATCCGCCCTGCCACACGAGGACTCTCAGCGGTCAACCGTGGCCGGCGCGGGCTGACGGTACCCGGAAACGATCCACGCTCCGGCCGCCACCATGGCCGGGCCGTCGCTGGCAATGATGATCCCGGCGAACCGGTCGGCGTAACTGCCCAGATCCTCGTGGACCGAGCCCACCACAGCATAAACCGGGACCCGACCGCTGCGGGCCAGCAGGGCCGCAATGATTTTGCCCTGCCCGGTTTGGGAGTCCAGCCGGCCTTCATCGACGACGACGGCGTCGCTGGCGGCGATCCGCGGTTCGGCTTCCAGCAGGTCCAGAACAAAGTCCGCACCGGAGACCAGGTCGGCGTCGTATTGGGCCCACATGCCGCCGGCGGCACCGGACCGGTCCACGGTGCGCGGGTCGCGTTTCAGTGTCCCGGACAACTCCTTGAGTCTTCTGGTCAGCAGCTCCACCGTTGCCGCATGGGCGCCTTTCTGCGGTGCGGAGACGCGGGCCGCATCGGTAAAGTAGGTGGTGACATCCAACAGGACAACCAGTTTGGTGCCGCACAGCCCGCCGTCGTGGTCGATGGCCCGAATTGCACCCGCGCCGCCGTCGGTCGTTGCCGATTCGCCGGCAGCCACCAGTATCCGGCGGGCACCTCGGCGAGCGGCCTCCGCAATTAGCACGCCGGTGCCGTAGGTGCTCGCCGCCACCGGATCCCGCTTCCCGCTGGCGGGAAGGTTCAGTCCGCTGGCCGAGGCGAGTTCCACGATGGCCGTGCCTGATGCGCTGAGGCCGATGACCGCCTCGATTGGATCGCCCCAGGGGGCCAACGGTCGGCAGGGTGAGGGGGTTGGGCGGTCAGGCCGCTGAAGACGACGTCGAACGTTCCCTCTCCTCCGTCGGCAACGGGCATCTCTTCGGCCGTTCCTCCGGTGGAGCGGATACCCGCCGCGATGTTCGTAGCCACCTCGGCGGCGGAGTACATGCCCTTGAAGCTGTCCGGTGCCACCAGGATCTCCACGGGGTGCGGCTCGGTGCGTGCAGGATCATCGCGTCGCCTCGCGCTGTCCCCCGCCGCCGCACAGCGCAGCAACGCCGGCGCATAGGTGTACTCAGACAGCACGTTAGTTACACCTGATGGGTGCTTTGCCTCCGAGGCTGCCATGCGGGCGTTGATGGTTGTAGAAGTCTTACCACGGTTGCAGGGCATCGGTCCGGACCTGGTTCGAGGCGAAAACCTGCCGGTAGGCCCAGCGTTCTTGCAGGGGGCGGTTGAACCGTTCAGCTTTGCCGTTTTGCCAGGGATGGCGGGGCGTGATGAGGATGTGCTTGGCCCCCAACGTGCTCTGGGCGTGTTGGAAGTCGTTGGAGAGCCGGTAAGCGAACGCGTTGTCTGTCATGACCCGTTTCACCGGTGCCCCATGGGCTGCCATGAACGCTGCAGCCCGTTCCAGGAACCCGGCGCAGGTAGGCCCTTTCTCGTCGGGGTGAACTTCAACAAACGCGAGCCGGGAGTGACCGTCCACGGCGACGTGGACGTAGTCGAAACCGATTTTCGTGTGGCCGGTGCCCCGGACGCGATTGCGCTGGTACTGGTGCATATCTGTTTGGGCGGGTTCATGTTCATCCTCACCCGGAAGTGGCTTCAGCGCCGCGATACGGTAACGGAGGGGAACGCTCTCATGCACCGTGCAGGATCATAGCGGCCGCGTGAGCAGCCTCAGTATTTGGTCGAGTCGTCCAGCAGCGCCGCGATGGCGTCCAGTGTTTCGCTGTCCACCTCGGACAGAGTGCGGGTGGCAAATTCGCGAACCTTAGCCCGGCGCATCGCCGCCAGCAGCTCCAACTCACTCTGGATACGCTCCGGAACTTCGCCGTCGGCCTCCAGCAGGTAAGAAGGATTGATCTGGAAAAACTCGGCCAAGCCCGTGACCACCTCTACGGGCTGGCGGACCGTGGCATCCCCGGATTTCATGTGGTGCCAGCGGGTGCGTGAGAGCTTGATCCCCTTCTCGGCAAGGGCTGACTGAATGTCGTGGAATTCAAATGGCTTGCCCTCGGATGTCTGGACGACATCCAGCAGCAGGTCGATTTTGCGGGCGAGAATTTGGGATTCCCTCAGGTTGCGCTGGGCAGCGCTTTCAGCGGCCACGGTTATTTTGCCTCCGAAACTGGGTCGGTCAAGTCAACAGGTGTCTCCAGGTCCAGGCACCGGCACCAGGCCTGGACGGATTCATTCCACAGTTGTGGAGCAGAGTTCCACTCCAGCGTGTGGTGGGCGCCGTCGAACTCCACGAATCCCACAGGCTGGCTTTGCCGGGAAACGAATGCCCGGGAAAGCTGTACTGGTACGGAGTGATCATCAGTACCGTGAAAAATCATAGTCGGGATACTTGGATGTTTCTGCATGTAGGTCGCGGGCATTTCGCGCCACCTGATGACGGGTTCTCCCCGGGGGCGAAGGAGATTGACGGTATGCGGCAGCCACCGGGCCAGGAACCCGGGACAGCCCGCACGCCGCAGCTGCGCCGAAATGATCGCAGGCCAGTCCAGCGCCGGAGACACCAGCAGCACGCCCGCGGTGCTCGGCGCCGGGCACCGCCCGATGGTGCGGAGCACAATGGAAGCACCCAGCGACCAGCCCACAAACAGGATCCTCCGGGCTCCGTGATCCAGCGCGTAGCGTCTGGCCGCCTCGATGTCTTTCCATTCGGTGAGCCCCAGATGGCTGCGGCCCGGCGTTTGGCCGAGGTCCAGGGATGTGCGGTACGTGGGCAGCAGCGAGGTATAGCCGAGGTCTGCGAAGGCTGCCACGCCACGCAGGCACTGGCTTCGTGAACTGCCCAGCCCATGGACGTGGATGACCCACACACCGCTGCCTTGAGCCGACGGGATGATCCACGCCGGAAGCCCGCCAATGGTTGCCTCCTCGGCGGCGAATCCGAAATCCGCCGGGGTATCGCCCAGGTGACCGCTGAGGCGGCCTTTGCCATCCCGGATTATTCGGCCGGGGTCACCGCTCTCCACCGTCCGCCGTACCGCGGTTCCGACGGCGGGCGGCCCCAGCACCACTAACCCGCCGCCCGACGGCGCACGCATGCTGAGCCGCCCGGGATGGGCGGCAAATCCGTTCGGTTCAAAGTCAAGGTACTGCCGGTTCCCGATCCTCCCGTGTCCACGGACCGGCGCCAGCGTCCTGCCCGGGCCCGCATCCGTGACCTTTGCGCGGATCAGGGATCCGGCCAGCGCCGGCAGACAGGCGGCGGCCGCGACAGCCAGCACCGTGCGCACGGTTGGCCACGCCATCAGAGCGGCCTCCCCTGTTTCAGGCACAGCGCCTCGGCCTGGTTGACTACGCTTCTGTCCGCCGGTGACATCTGCTGCCCGCGGTTCTCAGAGAGGTCCATCCAGTCGTGGATTTCAATGACCAGGCGGTGAATGGTATCGGCGGTGTTCCGCGCGCGCTTCCGGTGCCCTTCGGTGACGGATTGGGCGGTGGTTCCCACCAGGCTGACGGCGGGTGTCTGAGCGACCGTGGAGAGCCACACTGCCCGGAGCCGGGGCTCCAGCACGCGGATCTGCCGCCGGACTCTGAGGTCGCTGAGGATCCGGCCAATCGGTGCCACCGCCAACCCGGCGGACAGCAGCACCACCGTCAGGGGATTGGACACGTCATACACGGTTCCGGCGGCACGCCTCAGTTCCTCGTTGCCGGTCACGTTTGCCATGTCCATAACAAGCACGGAGATGCAGAGAACAATGCCCGCAACACATCCCAGCGCAATAATCCGAAACCCCACGCGAAAGCGCTTGCGCCTCATATGCGGCACGTTCTTCAGGCAGGTGGCCAGGGTTCCCACCATGACCGCCAGTATGTACAGGTATTGAATCCCCGAGTAAAGGGCTGCCGCCGGCTGGCTTCCGTAATCCAGCATGAAGGAGAATGACGGGACAGGATCGTCGATCAAGGCAAAGCTCACCGCCATGATGACAACCGTGATAACTGCCGCGCGCCGCAGCCAGAGGGTTCCCCTGCCGCTTACCGTGTCACCGGCTCTGGCACCGTGGGCGATGGCCCGCGACAAATAATAGACACCAAAAATCAACAGGGCGTTGGCGGCCAGATCCAGCCCGTTGGGCCAGGGCATTTTTTCTGCTGCCCAGAGATAGAGCCCGTCGATATTCGTTGTTAAGGACGCGGCGATGACTATTGAGGCTTTCAGCATTGTGTTATCCGGGCGGGTGCGCGCCCGGAGCGCCAGTGTCAGCACGAGCAGCCACATGAAAATCACGACAATCAGGTTGCTCATTCGAAGTACGCCTCGTACCGGTAGATTTCATGGCTGGATTCCCGGATGGCTGCGGCCAGAAGATCGGCGAGATGTTCTGCCGCCGCTTCCAGATCAGAACGGAAGTCACCGCGGGCCAACGCTTTGGCCACCACCTCGCCCGAGAGTTCCTGGAAGACTTTGACCCCCTGCCATGAGGCCTCAACGCTTTCATCATGGCGGAGGACCATGTGCGAGAGTTCGTGGAGAATCAGCTGCTGGCGATGAAGAGTCCCCTTCGTCGCGGAGTGATAGACCACGTCCGCATTCTCCCGTGGAATCCACAGCCCGCAGATTTTCTTACCCGTGAGCTTTTCGCTTTGAACAATGACGATGGGACGCCGGCGGATTATCTCGACGTGCCGGATAAGGGATTCCAGTGTGACGCGTACAGGCAGCTGAAGTCGCTCGAACGCATCTTTTGCCGTTTGTCGAACGTCTTTATCCATGGGGTTCCTCATTTTTAGTGGGGCCTCACGCTAAAGTGTAGTTCGGAACATGTTCCAATCATGTATTATTGGGTCACCGGCCCGGTGCCGAGCATTGTGAAGATCGTTTTTTCGGAAGTTGGGGGACTTTCGGATCTTTCGCAGACATGCTCGGCCCAGGCCGGTTTTTCATTGCGGGGCCGCCGCCATACCCCGCACTTCACAAAGGCACTTATCCAGGCGAGGCTTCTCTTTCGCTGGTTACTTTTGTGCCACCCAGGCGGCGTAGCTGCCGTCCAGTTCGACGACGTCGTACCCGGCGCGGCGCAGGCCGCTGGCTGCCACGGAGTTCCGCACTCCGCTCTGGCAGTAGGTCACAATGGTGCCGCTCTCCGGAAGCTCATCCAGGTGCCACAGCACACGCCCGCCGCTGAGCTGGTACGAACCGGGAATGTGCCCGGCCGAGTGCTCGGTGCGGTTGCGGACGTCCAGCACCATGGCGGCGTCGAAATCCGGAAGTTCGGACGGCTGGATCAGCGGCGGAGTGAACGGCGGCAGACCGTCGATGCTGGTGACGTAACCGGCAACGTTGTCGATGCCCACGCGGACCAGGTGGTCCCACATTTCCTGCGCCTGCTCCTGACCCTCGGCCAGGAGCACCAGCGGGTTCTGGTCCTTTTCCGGATCCACGACCCAGGCACCGAAGCTGGCAACGGACTTGCCGGCGGGAATGTTGAGGGATCCGGCAACAGTGCCCTCATGGACACGGGCGTTAGAGCGGGTGTCCACGAAAATCGCACGGCCGGCAGCGAGATCACGGACGACGTCGTCCGTGGGCAGTTCCTGCAGCGGCGCCCGCTCGCCCATGACGGCCGGGCCCTGCCGGTTTTCGCGCTTCATGCGGCCGAAGTAGGCGTGCGCGTCGGGCTGCCCGTCGAGCAGTTCGTTGATGAACCCCTGCTCGTCGTTGTTCTCGAGGTACGGGCCCCACCAGGCGTAGCGGCGTTCGTAGCCGACGGTGGAGGACGGGATGGCCCCCAGGGCCTTGCCGCAGGCACTGCCGGCGCCGTGGCCCGGGTGCACCTGGACGTAGTCGGGCAGGGTCAGGAACTTGTCCCGCAGGCTGGCGAACAGCTGCTTGGCACCTGCAAAACGGGTGTCGACGCCGCCGGCGGCTTCGTCCAGCAGGTCCGGACGGCCGAGGTCGCCGGAGAAGATGAAATCGCCGGACAGCAGGTAGCCGGGTGAATCACTGAACGCGCCGTCAGTGATCAGGAAGGACAGGTGCTCCGGGGTATGGCCGGGGGTGTGCAGAGCCTGGACGGTGATGTTGCCGAGCTTGACGGTATCCAGGTCCTGCAGGCGTTCACCGTCGAAGTCATACTGCCAGTCGGGTCCGCCTTCACCGGAAACGTAGACGGTGGCACCGGTGGCCGCAGCCAGTTCCCGGGTTCCGGAGAGGAAGTCGGCGTGGATGTGGGTTTCGGTAACGGCCACGATTTTCATGCCGTTCGCGGCGGCGAGGTCCAGGTAGCCGGCAATGTCGCGGCGGGCGTCAACGACGATCGCCTCGCCCTTGGCCTGGCAGCCGATCAGGTAGCTGGCCTGGGCCAGGTCTTCATCATAAATGCGTTCGATAAGCATGGGGGTGCTCCTTCTGTTGTGAAGTGGAAGGTTTGTTGTCTGTGGAGCTAGGCCGGCAGGTGCCGGGACGCGTCGCCCCGGTGCCGGTTGGTTTTACGCAGCGGGCAGGAAGGGATGAACAGCCAGCAGACGGCCACCGCAGCCAGCGCAAGTGCCGCAACGCCCCCGGCGAGAATCAGCTGGAGATCCGCCGGTGCCTGCTGTATGAGCACGAAGGCGCCCATGACCAGGACAAACCAGCCAAAGCCCTTGCGGAGCGCGGTCTCGGGGATCCGGCCGGTGAGCTTGGCGCCGATCAGGCTGCCGACAATCGCAGCGGCCGTGACGGCCAGGACCAGGCTCCAGTCCAGCTGGACCGTGGTGAGGTAGCCGGCGAGTCCGGCGAAGGACTTCATGCTGATGACCACCAGGGAGGTGCCCACGGCAATGGACATCGGCAGTCCGCCGAGCAGAGCCAGGGCGGGAACTACAAGGAATCCTCCGCCGGCACCCACCAGTCCGGTGACCAGGCCCACAACGAGGCCCTCGACCAGGATTTTTCCGAGCGGCATCCGGCGCGGAGCACCGCCGCTGTCAGTGCCTGCCGCCTGTTTGTTCTTACGGCCGCGGATCATGGCGGCCGAGGTGGCGACCATCATCAAAGCGAAGGCAACCAGCAGAATCTCGCCGGGAATGAAGCCGCCCAGCAAGCCGCCGGCAAAGGCGCCAAGCATGCCGGCGGCACCGAAGATGAGGCCGGTGCGCCACATCACCCGGCCGCTGCGGGCATGGCTGATCACGCTGACCGCGGACGTGACACCGACGACGAACAGCGATGCCGCAATGGCTTCCTTGGCGTCGAAACCGGCCACATAAACCAGGATCGGAACGGTCAGGATGGAGCCGCCGCCGCCGAGGACACCGAGCGAGAGCCCGATGAGAATGGACAGCGCCAGAACGAGGACCAGTGTCGGGGTCATGATGCGGCCGCGGTGTTCCCGGCTCCGCTCAGCGGCAGGCTGGCGAGGACGTCTTCAGGGGTGGGCTCAACGGCGGCCTTGTTCCACGGCATGACGGAAAGCGCCTTGCCCATGGCGCAGGTGTTGGTTGCCGCGGAGAAGGTCAGGCCCGCGCCAATGACGCCGGCCAGGGTCCGGACCTTGGGCGAAGCGAAGCGGCCGCCGGTCAGGCCCGCCAGCACCAGGGATCCGGCAGCCAGGCGCACCTGACGTTCCAGGTCCCAGCGCTCCTTTCCGCGGACAACGTTGCCGCCGGCCGCCGCATAACCCGGTACGCCTCCGGTGAGGACGGTGGCGGCATCGACACCGGCTGCGCCGAGCCGCTGCCGTGCCTGCTCGGCACGGACACCCGACTGGCAGACCAGAACGACGCTGCCGCCGAGGCGTGTTGCCACGGAATCAGCGTGGTCCTTGAGCAGCGGAAGGGGCACATTGACGGAACCGGCAATGTGCAGGGACTCGAATTCAGCTGCGGAGCGGACGTCCAGCACGATCAGGTCCGGGCGCTCACGCTGCCAGGCCTGCAGGGTCTGCGCATCGAGTGCAGTGACGGCCGATGCGGGGGTAGGCGAGCCGGGAGATGAGGGTGTTGCGGAAGCCATGGGGTCCTCTCAGGACGGGGAAGATGAATACCCCACCGAGTATTGCTTATACCCCCGGGGGTAGTCAAAACACCCACCGGGGTATAAGCTGGGACCTCGCCTAACTTCGGAGAAACGCCATGGAACTTGATGCAACAGAGCTCACCCCGGTCATCAACCGGCTCAAGCGTGCGCAGGGCCAGCTGAGCGCTGTCACCCGCATGCTGGAGGAAGGCCGCGACTGCAAGGACGTTGTCACGCAGCTGGCCGCCGTCTCCAAGGCGTTGGACCGGGCAGGTTTCCTCATCATTGCCACTGGGCTGCAGCAGTGCCTGACCCAGGAAGACAACGCCATGGACAAGAAGGAACTGGAACAGCTCTTCCTGTCCCTGGCGTGACACGGGTCCGGGCGAAGAAGCCCGGCCGGCGGCGGGGCAATTTCGGGAAGGCCTTGTTCCGGAGGCAGCATGTAACGAGCCTTTAAGGGAGCAACAGCTCCGTCAAAGGAATCGGCATGAAACTCTCCATCAAACTAGCGGCTGCCGCAGCGGCCGTTGCCTCCCTTGCCCTCTCCGCGTGTACAAACGACCCGGACCAGACGGCTGAAGCACCCGTCACGATTACTGTGTCGGCCTCCGCAAGCACTGAGTCAATGCGGCCGGAAACAACGTCACCGGCTCCAACCATTGCTTCACCCCCGCCGACACAGCAGCGCTCCAACAGGTCAGCACTGGAGATGACGCCGGAAGAGGCCATGCATGCGGCCAATAACGGTGAAATCACCCTGTCCGAATACTGCGCCCGGGATACCTTTTTCACGTCCGGGGATACCCAGATGTGCTACTTCTACAAAAATCCGCAGCCGCTCTGGCCGCAGGACTATGAGGAGATTTCCTGGCGTGACAGCCCCACCAGGTTCACCTTTACGTATGATCAGGCCTATGCGGCTTGGCAACAGGGGACGCCTTACTACGTAGCATTCTGTCTCAACTACGAGCCGGTAACGTCCGGCGGTATTTCCCAGTGCGACGGGATTCAACTGGGAACTGTCGACGGCTTCACTGGCGAGTACATCGGCCCCTGACGAACCTGACTGGGGCTGCCCTACGCTCCTACTTAGAGTCGGCCCCTTTTGCCGCGTCCCTTGTGCCCGGGCCGTCCGGGGTTGGCATCCTCGCGGTACACCTGCACCACGGCCGGCCGGGGCGCCCGAACTTCATCTGACGCCGCCACGGCGCCATCGGGCACGTAGTCCGGAAAGAAGGACGTGTGCGCGCCGTAGCTGCCGTCCTCCCCCGGATGCTGCACGGCAACGAACACCATGGATTCCTCGTCATGGATCACCGGTCCGCAGGTCTCTCCGTCACGGGGCACGGAAAGGAACTGCTCCACCTTGCCGCGGTCGCGTCCGGCAAGCGCCACTTTGAACAGTCCGTCGTTATAGCCGATTCCGGACGGAGCGCCGTCGGTGGAAATCCACAGGTTGCCGGCGGAATCAAAGGCCAGGTTGTCCGGGCAGGAAATGGGGCTGACCAACTCCCGCGGATAACCGCTGAAGTAGGTGGCATCCCCCTGCGCCGGGTCCCCGCAGAGCATCAGCAGATTCCAGCGGAAGCTGGTGGCCGTGGCGTCGTCGCGGTCCTCGATGATTTCCACAATGTGCCCGTCACGGTTTTCCCGCCGGGGATTCACTTCATCGGCAGCTGCGCTGGCGCCGACGCCGCGGTTGGAGTTGTTGGTGCAGGCCACGTAGACCCGCCCCGTGGCCAGGCTCGGCTCCACGTCCTCGCAGCGGTCCATCTTGGTCGCCCCGGCCTTGTCCGCAGCGAGGCGGGTGTAGACCAGCACCTCCGCCACGCTCATGCCCGGGATGGCCGATTTGCCGCGCACCACCAGCGGAAGCCAGGTGCCCCGGCCGTCGAATCCGCCGTCAGCGGGAACAGAGCCGGTACCGTCGATTTCAGCCGCGGGCGAGTTGCCGGCAAACCGGGCAACATACAGGTCCCCCTCGGCCAGGAGCGTCATGTTGTGCCGCTTGTCGTTCTTCCGGTACTTGTTCTTCGAGACAAACTTATAGAGGTAGTCGAAGCGCTCATCGTCCCCCGAATACGCCACGGCCTTGCCGTTGCGGGCAATGATGACGTTGGCACCCTCATGTTTGAACCGGCCCAGACTGGTGTGCTTGCGCGGCACCGACTCCGGGTCCTCGGGGTCAAGCTCCACGATGTAACCGAACCGGTTCGGCTCGTTGCGGGTTTCCGGGGTGCGCGCATCAAAGCGCGGGTCCTCCTGCTCCCAGCCCATGGCCGTCGCGGCGCTGCCCAGGCCATACCGCTTGTCCTCAGCGCTGGTGCCGTCGGCGCGAAAGAAGCCGTTGAAGTTCTCCTCGCCGGAGAGCACCGTTCCCCACGGAGTGCTGCCGCCGGCACAGTTGCCAAGCGTCCCGAACACAAACCGCCCCTCCGGATCGGCTGCCGTTTTGAGCAGCTCCGTTCCGGCTGCCGGTCCCGTGAGTTCAAAGACGGTGTCCAGGGTGATGCGGCGGTTGAGCCGGGCGCCGCGGACATAATTCCAGGGTGTGCCCCGGGAACTGCGTTCCAGTTCCACCACCGACATGCCGACGGCGTTGCGGAAGATGGCGCGCCGCTCGGCTTCCTCGGCGGCGGAGGCCGGGGCAGCCGGGAACATGATCTCCGGGTTTACATACTCGTGGTTGCAGACGAGCAGTCCCTTCTTGCCGTTGGGCTGGCGAAGGATTTCCAGATAGTCGTTGTTGTAGCCGAACTGGCGGGCCTGCGCGGCCGCGTTCTGGTCACGGAAATTGAAGTCGGGGGAATCGATGAACAGTGGATCTCCCCAGCGCAGCAGCGGTTCCCACTCGTATCCAGCCGGGACGTCAAAGCTGTCCACTGCCGCGTCCACGGGTGCGATGGGTGCGAAACCCAGGGACTTCCCCGGACCCCGTCCGCCGCCCGGCCCGGCCGGTGCCGCCGTCGCCGGAGCTGCGCCGCCGAGGGCCAGCACTGCGGCCCCCAGCGCGCCGGCTGCTCCGACCCCCAAAGCTGTGCGCCGTGAAAACTCGGCCGACACGATGTCCCGGAAATAGCTGTTGGCGGAAGTGTTGCAGACTGCTTTGCTGCAGGCGTTGTCGCACTTCAGAGCGCAGGTGACAGCACTACGCTTGCCTCGGGTGTGCCCGAGCATGGGCAATAGCCGTCTCTTCGGGGCGGCGCCGGCAAGACTTGACTCGGCGTTCACGGCGGGCTCAGAAGCGGACGGCACAAAATTGGACAGGTCGGTCAAGGGTCGGGCCTTTCTCCGGCGGATGTGTCGCTGCCCACGTTGGCAGTGGAAAGCGACGCGCAGGAGGCTGCCGGTTGAACGCCGGGTTAACAACTCCAGCAGGTGCCCTACCGTGCGGCTGCGACCAGGGACCGGACTTCGGGGGCCACTTCCTCGCCGTAACGCTGCAGGTCCCGGGCATTGTCGCTGGCCAGGAGGAATCCGGAGATACCGTATTCCAAGGCGATGTCCGCGAGTTCCCGCGCCCACTGGGCGGCCGGCCCCTGCAGCAATCCGCCGCCGGTGGTTTCGAGGGAACCGCTGATGTTCAGCAGCCGCCGCACCGCTGCCGGATCACGCCCGGCGGCGACCGCAGCGTCGTCAATCCGCGAGTTCATCGCTGCCAAATCGGCGGGACCGCCGCGGAGATAGCTGAGCGTGGGCACCCATCCGTCAGCCGTTTCCCCGGTGAGCCGGAGCATGCGGGGTTTGTAGGCCCCCAGCCAGATGCCGACGTCGTGCGCCGGTGCGGGCCCGCGCTTGGCGCCGTGGACCTGGTGGACCGATCCGTCCACCCGCAGCGGCGTCCGGTCGGCGGCGGACCAGACGCCGCGGATGATCCGGATCGCCTCCGCCAGCCCGGTGACTGCCTCACCCGGTTCCAGCCGCTGCCCGCCCACAGCCTCGATCGCGTCCCAGAAGGCGCCGGCACCCAGTCCGAGTTCGAACCGTCCGCCGCTGAGCAGGTCCAGGCTGGCCGCGCTGCGCGCCACGATCACCGGCTGGCGCAGCGGCAGATTCAGGACATTGGTGGCGAGGGTGATCTGCTCAGTTCTGGCAGCCGCGTAAGACAGCAGTGTCCAGGTGTCCAGGAACCGCGGCTGATAGGGATGATCCTGGAAGGTGGCCAGGTCCAGCCCGGCCCGTTCCGCCGTGACGGTCAGCTCCACCGCCTGCTGCGGCGGTGAGGCCGCAGGCGTGAGGAATGCTCCGAAGAGCAGGTTCCGGCCATAGTCGGGCATGGGGCGCTCCTTCCTAGTCGTTCATCCTAGGGCCTCGGACCCAGCCTGAGGGCACCACCTTTTGGAAGACCGCTAGAGGAAGAGTTTGAACCCCACATGCGACGGAGTAAAGCCCAGACGCTCGTAGAACCGGTGGGCGGAACCGCGCGCCCTGTCGCTCGTGAGCTGAACCATCGAGGCGCCGCGCCGCCGCCCTTCTTCGACCGCCCAGGCCATCATCGCCGAGCCCAGTCCGTTGCCGCGCAGCCCGGCATCCACCCGCACCGCCTCCACGAGCAACCGCGTGGCCCCGGCACGTGCCAGCCCGGGGATAACAGTCAGCTGCATGGTGCCGACAACCTTGTCCTGCTGGTTTGCCGCAACCACCAGCAGCTGGGCGGGATCGGCGTCAATCCGCCGGAAGGCCTCAACGTATGCTCCGTGGCACTCCGGTTCCGCGGAATCCTCACCCTGCCGCAGCTCATCTGCGGCCAGCAGTTCAACGATCGGCCTGACGTCGGCGGCACCTGCCCGGCGCAGGCGGTAGTTCTGCTCGGACAGGGTAAAGGTGGCCAGCGTCATGGGTTGATCCTTGCACGTTGCCTTCAGCCAACGGATCCGGCGGACCCTACTGCCGGGTGGCGCGGATTGCGTCGGCGATGGTCGTTCCCGGATGCTGCGCCCGGTACTCCTTCACCCGTGCCGGGTCGGCATCGCCGCCGCTGTTGTCCGTTCCCAGCCGGCCAACAATGCCCGGGGCAACAGCCCCCAGAAGCAGTGCCAGAGCCACCAGGCCGAGCCCCAAAAGAAGGTTGTCCGCAAAGATCCACACGGCCAGCCCGGCAGCCGCCATCAGAACCGTCACTGCCGGAAGTACGTACTTCATGCTGTCCTGTCCCCTCTCATCAACTGTCCATAAACCCGTTCCAGCCGGTCCAGCCACCACTGCCGGCGCTCCGGCGCCGCCGCGTAGCGCTCCAGCAATTCCCCAGACACCGCCACGTTCCGCACTGCCAGGGCGCCGCCGTCGGGCAGCAGGGGTTCCTCGGCGACATCCCCCGCCATCAGCGACAGTGTGCCCAGCCCGCAGGCATACGGCAGCTCGGGCAGCGAAGCCGCCAGCGCGACGCCGGCCCGGATTCCCACCGAGGTGTCCAGGGCAGAGCTGACGACGGCGGGAAGCCCGGCCGCGGCCACAATCTCCAGGGCGCGGCGAACTCCGCCGAGCGGAGCCACCTTCACCACGATCAGGTCCGCAGCGTCTTCCCGTGCCACGCGCAGCGGATCGGTTTCCTTGCGGACGCTCTCGTCGGCGGCAATCAGCACCGGGATGTCGCGGCGTGCCAGTTCCTGCCGCACCTCCCGCAGCCCGGCAATGTCCGGGACCGGCTGCTCGGCGTATTCCAGTCCCGCTTCGGCCAGCGCTCCCAGGGCGGCGACGGCGGTGGGCACGTCCCAGCCGCCGTTGGCGTCCACGCGGATGCCTGCGTTGGGCAGCAGCCGCCGGACTTCTGCCACCCGGGCCAGATCCTCGGCCACGGACTGGCCCCGCTCGGCCACCTTAACCTTCACGGTATCTACCGCTCCAAACCGGGCGAGGACTCCTTCAACCCGGTCCACGGCCACCGCCGGCACGGTTCCATTGACCGGAACGGAGGTCCGTACCGGTTTCGGATACCCCTCCCCCGCCGCTTCCAGGGCGGCCGCGAGCCAGGGCGCGGCCTCGGCGTCGTCGTATTCGGGAAACGGGGAAAATTCACCCCAGCCGGCCGGGCCGGGAATCAGGAGGGCCTCACGGTGCAGGATTCCGCGGAAACGGACGCGCATGGGAATCGAGACGACGCGGGCTCCGGTGAGCAGGACGGACAGGTCCGGCCGGGACCCGGAAGCGGAGGAAAAGTCAGGGGTAGCCACCCAGCCAGCCTAGCCCGGGATCGGTTCGGCACGGCATGACGGCGCTCACGGCGGCCATTCAGCCAAGTGCCAAGATCCAGTGGCAGACTAGGAGGCAATGAATACCCGCGATCTCCTGAACCGCCGCGCTCCGACTCGGCGCCCGCCTGCCTCCAATGCAGCCCTGTTCCTGTTCGGGGCACTGCTGTGTGCGGCTGCAGTGGCACTGACGTACTGGGGTTTTGTCCGAACCACCACCGGCCAGCTGGCCGATGAATCCGCCTGGCGCGAGGCTGAAGTGGCGATGCCCGGAACAAAGCTGCCGGTGCTGGAGTTCCTGGACAATCTGCCGCTGCTGTCCGTCTTCATTGCGGGGGCCGTGGTGCTGGTGATGACCGTACGACGACGGCGGCTGGCACCGGCGGTGATTGCGCTGGCAACTTTTGCTGCGGCGAACATCAGCAGCCAGCTGCTTAAGCGGCTCTTCTTTGACCGCCCGGACCGGGGCGTCATCACGCTGGACTTCAACTCGCTGCCGTCAGGCCACACCACGCTGGCTGCCTCGGCGGCCGCCGTCGTGTTCCTGCTGGCCTCTCCCCGCTGGCGTCCGGCGGTTGCCCTGGCGGGCGGAAGCTACGCCGTGCTCGCCGGAGCGTCCACCTTTGTTAACCTGTGGCACCGGCCGGCCGACGTCGTGGCGTCCTTCCTGGTGGTGGCTACGTGGACACTAATTGGCGGGTTGGTCATGCTGCGCACCACCCCTGAGTGGAATTACTGGCCGCCCGGCGGCCGGGGCCGCGGTTCAGTTCCGGTGCTGGCCGCGATGTGCTGGATCCCCGGGCTGCTGTCGCTGCTGATCAGCGTGGGCGCCTACCTGTACGCCATCAGCGGCACCACGGTGCTCGGCAGCAGCGAGTCCATGCTGTTGTATTTCTGGTCCGGTCTGGGCCTGATCGTTGGTGTGGGTTACGTGCTCAGCGCGCTGGCCTGCTGGGTCTTCTCTATGCAGGCGGGAGACCCGGCCCGCTGACCTGTCCGCGCGCCTGGCCCTTGGGCTGGCCGTAGCCGGGACGGCCTTTAGGCACCCATTTCCACAGTGCGGCCGCTCCCAGCAGGCCCAGGACGGCGGTGGCACCGATGCCTGCTGACAGTGACACCAGCGCCGTCACCGCCGAGAGGAGCGCCGGCCCGGCCATGGTGCCGGTGTCCGCCAGCAGCCGCCAGATGCCCAGGAACTGCGGGCGGCCGGGCGAGGGCGAGAAGTCCGCACCCAGGGTCATCACAATGCCGGAACCGATCCCGTTGCCGAAACCCAGGACCAGGGCCACCAGCAGCAGGCCGGTCCGGTCGGTGGTGAACGGCATCAGCGCCAGTCCCGCCGCCATGGTCAGCATGCACGGCACAGCCACCCAGCGCCGCCCCCACAGGTCCATGGCTTTGCCCGCGGGATAGAAGATCAGCATGTCGATGGCACCGGACAACCCGTAAATCAGGGCGGTCTGGGTGGGGTCCAATCCGATGTGCTGGGCCCAGAGCGGGATGACTGCCTGCCGGGATGCCCGCACGGCCGCGATCAGGAGGATGCCCAGGCCCAGTGTGCGGAACACCCTGCCGTGGCTGCCGAGGACGGAGCGAACGGTGGGCGCGGGAACAGCCGGGTCACCCGCGCCGCGGCGTCCTCTGCCGGCGGAGCCTGGACCGGGGGCTCGTCCCGGGCCCGCCGGGATGGGCACCCGCAGTTCAGGGACCCGCAGGCTGATAATCGCTGCCAACAGGGCGGCGGCGGCACCCACCCAGTAGGCTCCTGAGATTCCGGCGAAATGGATGACGCCGGCGGCGGCGAAGGGTCCGGCAAAGACACCAATCCGGTTTACCCCGCCCAGGGTGGACAGTGCCCGGGCCCGGTAATACAGCGGTACGGCTTCGGTAAGGTAGCTCTGCCGTGCCAGGCCAAAGACCGAGCCCGCCATCCCCACCATGAACACGGCCAGGGCAAATATCCACAGCACCGGTGCCAGAGCAGCCATGGCCATCGCTGCCGAACACCACAGTGCAGCGATCACCAGCGCCCATTTTTCGCCGAACCGGGTGGTAAGCACCGTGGCCGGCACGTTGGTGAGCAAAGAACCGATGCCCGTCAGGGTGATCACCAAAGCGGCCAGGGCCACGGTGGCTCCAAGATCCCGCGCTGTCAGCGCGATCACCGGCAGGATGGCCCCGGTGGCCAGGCCGTACAGGAGCGTGGGCCCAAACGCGGGAATGGCTATGGATTTGAGGCTAAAGGATTCTGCGGGCACCGGTTCAGGGTACGCCCTTATTGCTTAAGCCACTTCCAGCGTGCCAGGGTCCGCAGCCGCATCAGCAGGGCCCGGGACTGCTCCGGCCCGTACGGCAGAATAGGGATGGCCTTGGTCATATCGGTGGAGGCCTGGTCCATGGCGCTGCGGGTGACGGCAACGGCGGTGCGCATCTTGTTCATCTGCGTAGTCACGAAGTCCACGGCCACCGGTTTGCCGTGGCCCGGCACGAAGACCGAATACAGGTCCTCCAGTGCGGTCATCTTGCCCAGTGTGCGGATCCATTCCTTGGGAAAGGAGTCCTCAAAGGACGGATCCGCGCCCTCTTCCACCAGGTCTCCGGTGAACAGGACATCGCCGGCGCCGACGAGCAGGTCATGGTCGGTGTGGCCCCGGCCCAGATGGAAGAGCGTCACGGAGATGCCGCCCAGATCCAGGTCCACCGGGGAACCGTCCACCAGGCGGTTGGGTGCCAGAATCTCCGTGTGCACGCCCTCACCGGCGGCCATCTCGGCTTCCACGCCGGCGACGGCGGGGCGCTGGGAATCGCCCTGCTCGCGGATGGCTTCGGCGCAGCGGCTGGTGGCCCAGATGTCCTGGACGCCGTTCGCCGCCAATACAGCGTTGCCGAAGAAATGATCAAAGTGCGCGTGGGTGTTCACGGCGATCAGCGGCAGATCGGTGCGCTCACGCACTGCCGTCAGGATGGCGCAGCCCTGCCGGGGACCGGCACCGGTGTCGATGATCAGCGCCTGCTCATCCCCGATGACCAGACCGGTGTTCATGCCGAAGCCGGGATTGCGAAGCACCAGCACCCGCGGCGCCACCTCCAGCCACTGCTCGGTTTCCTGGCCGGTTGCGTGGGTCATGGGTCCGTCCTTTGTGGGGTCCGTGAGCTGCCCGGAGCCTCGGGTGCACCGGCGGTGAATTTCTTGTTCCAACTTCTGGTTCCAAGGTATCGCGGCCGCGGCGGCCGGACCACGACTGTCCGCAAATGTTGCGGCGCGGGTCCGGCAGGGTTCGCGGTGTCCTTGGTCCGTCAGAGGTCCGCGAGGACGCTGCCCGGGTTCTCGATGGCATCAGCCACATAGCGCAGGAAGCCGCCGGCGGTCCCGCCGTCGCAGATCCGGTGGTCGAAAACCAGGGTCAGCTCGGTCATTTTCCGTACGGCCAGTTCGCCGTCCACAACCCACGGCTTGTCGATGATCCGGCCGATCCCAAGGATGGCCGACTCCGGATAGTTGATGATCGCGGCGCTGCCGTCCACACCGAACACCCCGTAGTTGTTCAGCGTGAAGGTGCCCGACGTCAGCTCGGCAGGCGTGGCCTTGCCATCGCGTGCCGACGCTGTGAGCCGGCGGATTTCCGCGTCCAGGCCGCGGGCGTTCATGGTGTCGGCACGGCGGATGGAGGGAACAACCAGGCCGCGGTCGGTCTGCGCTGCGAAGCCCAGGTTGACGCCGTCGTAGGCTGTGATGCTTGCACCGCCGTCGGCGTCCTCGGATGCCGGATCAAACCGGGCATTGAGTTCGGGGAACTTCGCCAGCCCGGCCAGCACAAAGCGGGCGAGGAACGCCATCAGGCCGGGGGTGTTATCCGGGTGCCGGCGCTTGAGGTCCGCACGCAGTTCCAGCAGAGCGGTGGCGTCCACATCCACCCAGACCGTGGCCTCGGGAATGCTGGCCCGGCTGGCGGTGAGGTTCGCGGCAACCGTTTTGCGCAGTCCCTTGACCGGTGTCCGCGATGCGACGGCCAGGCCGGTGCGCGGGTCGCTGCCGGCAGGGGATGCCTGGATCCCCGGGGTTGCGGGGGCTGCGGCGGGTTCGGCCTTTTCGGATGACCCTGCCCCGGACAGAGCTGCTTCCACGTCGCTGCGCAGGATCAGTCCATTGGCGCCGGAGCCTGTCAGATCAGCCAGCCGGACACCGTTCTCGCGGGCCAGCTTGCGGACCAGCGGCGAGATGCACCTCGGAGCCTCGGCCGGGATGTCCGGGACTATTGCCAGAACCGGTACCGGAGGGGCTGATGAAACCGGAGCTGCACCCGGTCCAGCAGCTGCGGTACGCGGGCGGCGGGTCCGGCGTGCCACGGCGTGCCCGCCGGGGGTGCCGTAACCAATCAGCACGTTGCCCGAACCGGCCTTTTCTTCCTGCCGGTACGCTTCGCCGTCGGGGTCGCTGCGTCCCGGTGCCGGCGCGGATCCGACGGCGGCGCTTTCGACGGAAGTTGTCCCGGCGCCGGCCGCTGCCACAGAGATCAGGGGACGCCCGACGTCGAGCGTCTGCCCTGCTTCGCCGTGCAGCTGCGCCACGGTGCCGGCAAACGGGGAGGGAACTTCCACTAGGGACTTGGCGGTTTCCACCTCGGCCACCGGCTGGTCCACGCGGATCTCATCACCCACGGCCACCAGCCAGGTCACCAGTTCGGCTTCAGTCAGGCCTTCGCCCAGATCCGGGAGCAGGAAGGTGCGCGTGCTCATCGGTCCTCCCACTGCAGTTCGTCAACGCTGTCCAGGATCCGGTCCACGCTGGGCAGGAACCAGTGCTCGAGCTTGGGTGCCGGATAGGGAATGTCGAACCCGGTGACGCGCAGCACCGGTGCGGCCAGGGAATGGAAGCAGCGTTCCTGCACGCGGGCCACGATTTCAGAAGCCACGGAGGCGAATCCGGGTGCTTCCGAGATGACGACGGCGCGGCCGGTGCGGCGAACCGAGGCGGTGACGGTTTCATCGTCGAACGGCACGATGGAGCGCAGGTCGATCACTTCCAGGGACCGGCCCTCTTCCGCTGCGGCTTCGGCGGCAGCCATGGCCGTGGCCACTGACGGTCCGTAGGCAATCAGGGTGGCGTCGGAGCCGGAGCGGGCCACTGCGGCGGTGCCGATGCCGCCGGACAGCCGGGTGCCGTCGCCGGACACATCTTCGGCGTCGAAGCGGCTGCGCAGTGCGGCGAGGTCCACATCCTCCTTGGTCCAGTAAAGCTTCTTGGGTTCCAGGAAAACCACGGGATCATTCAGCCGGATGGCTTCGCGGAGCAGCGTGTAGGCGTCGGCAACCGTGGCGGGCGCCACGACGGTCAGTCCCGGAGTGTGTGCGTAGTAGGACTCGGAGGAGTCGCAGTGGTGCTCCACTCCCCCGATGCCGCCGGCGTAGGGAATGCGGATCACCATTGGCAGGCGGACCTTGCCGCGGGTGCGGTTGGCGGTCTTAGCCACGTGGCTGACCACCTGTTCAAACGCCGGGTAAGCGAAGGCGTCGAACTGCATCTCCACTACGGGACGCATGCCGTTCATGGCCATGCCCACGGCCATGCCCATGATGCCGGATTCGGCCAGCGGGGTGTCGAAGCAGCGCTCTTCACCGAAACGGGCGGTCAGCCCGTCAGTGATGCGGAAGACGCCGCCCAGCGGGCCCACGTCCTCGCCGAACATGATGACGGCGGAATTGGCCGCCATTTCATCGGCCAGTGCGGTGTTCAGTGCCTTGGCGAAGGTGAGGGACTCAGGGGCGGCCGGGCCCGGCGCGGCCGGCGCTTCGAGTGTTTCAGGGACTTCGAGGGTTTCGGTAACGGTCATCGTGGCTGCCTTTCAGGCCTGGCGCGAGAGTTCGTCGCGCAGCAGGTTTGCCTGCTCAGTGAGCTGCGGCGTGCGTCGGGTGTAGACGTGGTTGAACAGTTCCTGCGGATCCGGTTCCACATCGGTGTTCAAGCCGTCGCGCATGGCGGCGGCAATGTCCTCGGCATCTGCTGCGAAGCCGGTCTCGGCGTCGTCGTCCAGCAGGTTGAGGCCGCGCAGATAGGTGCGCATGCGGGCGATGGGATCCCGCGGCACCCACTTCTGAACGTCCTCCTCCGTGCGGTAGCGGGTGGCGTCGTCCGCGTTGGTGTGGGCCTGCATGCGGTAGGTATGCGCTTCAACCAGTGACGGCCCGTGTCCCTCACGCGCCCGGTCCACTGCGGCGCCGAGGACCGAGAGCAGGGCCGCCAGGTCGTTGCCGTCCACCCGTTCGCCGGGCATGCCGTAACCGATGGCCTTGTGCGCCAGGGACGGCGCCACCGACTGGCTCGCCAGCGGCACCGAGATGGCGTACTCGTTGTTCTGCACAAAGAACACCACGGGCACGTGGAACACGGCGGCGAAGTTCAGGGCCTCGTGGAAGTCGCCCTCGCTGGTGGCACCGTCTCCGCACATGGCCAGCACCACGGTGTCTTCGCCCTTGAGCTTGGCGGCGTGGGCCACGCCGACGGCGTGCAGCAGCTGGGTTGCCAGGGGCGTGGCCTGCGGAGCGGTGTTGTGCTCGTAGGGGTCGTAGCCCGAATGCCAGTCACCGCGCAGCAGCGTCAGGACCTGCAGCGGTTCCACGCCCCGGGAAATCACCGCCACTGTGTCGCGGTAGGTGGGAAAAAGCCAGTCGTTTTTGTCGAGAACGACGGCGGCGGCCACTTGGCACGCCTCCTGGCCGTGGGAGGAAGGATAGACCGCCAGCCGGCCCTGCCTCACGAGCGCGTTGGCCTGGTCGTTGATGCGCCGGCCCGCGATCAACCGGGCGTAGGCACTGCGGAGGGAATCGCCGTCGGGCAGCGGATAGCGGTCATCGTGGCGGTGGACGCCGTCCGGGTCCACCAGCTGCACCGGTGAGTCCGAGGGCAGCAGGTCCGAGCTGCCGGCGGTGCCGAATCGGCGTGCGTCCCTGCGGGGATCGTCCATGGCTCCGGGGGGCGGATTGCCCGTTGAGATAGTCATTTTGCCTCCGTCAGCTGCCCTTCCACCGCCTCTTCGCCGTGGATGTTCTGTTACCCAAGTATGCTGACGAACCCTTATTCGTATCCACAGAGCGGCAAAAACGTGGATGAATGAGGCCCTGTCGGCTACGCTGGTGGACGAAATGTAAATTGTGAGCTGGATTACCCCGGAGAGTGTGGACACTATGGCACGGGACATCACCGAGCAACCGGCCCCGAAACTGGATGACATCGACCGATCCATCCTCGCTGAGCTCACGGGCAACGGCAGGGCGTCCGTCACGGCCGTGGCCGAGGCCGTGCACATTTCCCGCGCCCACGCGTATTCCCGGATTGCCAAGCTGACGGAAACAGGAGTGCTCAGCCGGTTCACCGCCGTCGTTGACCCGGTGAAAGCAGGGCTGCGTTCGTCCGCCTATGTGACATTGAAGGTACGTCAGCACTCGTGGCGGGAACTGCGTGAACAGCTGCGCGCCATTCCCGAAATCCATCACATTGCACTGGTGGGCGGCTCCTTCGACGTAATCCTGCTGGTCCGCGCCGAAGACAACGTGCACCTGCGCCATGTCATCTTCGACCAGCTTCAATCAATGCCGGGCATCCTGGATACGCAGACGTTCCTGGTGTTCGAGGATCTGGACGCCAGGTAAGGGCAAGGCCCCGGACCCGGCACCCGCGGCCCCCAAGACAGCAAAAGACCCTGACGCAGCAAGCGGCCCGCCAACCGGAAGTCCGGTGGCGGGCCGCTGTGCGCAGTACCGGGGCGGCTTAATTTTCGTCGTGCCCCTGATCCATGCTCATCTGATCCTCTGCGGGAGGGGTTTCTCCCGGGGGAACGCCGCCGCCGGGCTCCAGCCCGGTGACGTTCCCTGCCGCGGGGTCCGGGTTGGCAAACTTACCCTTTTCCGTGCTGGTGTCGGCGTTGCCGCCGCCCTCCCGGCTGGAGTCCTGCAGTTTCTTGCCGGCATCCTTGGGCTTGTCGGGATTGCCCGGGTCATTATTCGGATCGTAGCTGTCCGTCATCTGTGCCTCCGTCTCTCCGTGGCTACTGGTGCTTCCGGGGTGGCCCGGACAATAATCAGCATGCTGATCATTAGTTTCCAACGTAGTCTCTGGCGCCCCGGAGAAACAACCCGGCCCGGTTCAGGCCCGGACGCGGCGGTTGCTCAGCCCGGATGCTCAGCCGAAGAGCGCTTCCCCCACGAAACCGCCTTCCCTGGCACCCGGCGGAACGGCGAACACCGCCGAACCAATCGGCGTTGTCCATTCGTTGAGCAGGTCCAGTTTGTCCAGGCGTTCCTGGATCGGCAGGAACTGGGCACTCACGTCTGCCTGGAAGGAGACAAAAACCTGCCCCGCATTGGAGACCGGACCGCCGGGCTCCGGTGCGTCGTCATAGTTGTACGAACGCCGCAGGATCCGTTGCCGCGGATTGTCCGGCCGCGCCCGGCGCATATGGGAGTAATCGGGAATCACCGGGAAACCGAGCGCCGTGACGGCCTCAAAGTCGGGAGCGTCGTGCTCGGCGGAACCGGTAAGGGGCGCGCCGTTGGCCAGGGTGCGCCCTACGGACTCCTCGCGGCCGTGCCGGTCCAGTTCATCCCAGGTGTCCAGGTTCATGGCGATCCGCCGGATGACCATGGAGGTGCCACCGTCCAGCCACGCCGGGATTTCAGCGTCGCCCCAGACCACCCGGTCAAATTCGCCCGTTCCGGGAACAGGGTTGGCCGAGCCGTCCACCTGGCCAAACAGGTTCCGCATGGTGGTGCCGGTTTGTTCGCTGCCGTAGGCACGGCGGAATCCGGATTGGATCCAGCGCACGGCGGCAAACGCCCGGCTGTCCTTCAACAGCATCCGCTGGGCGTGGGCCACGGTCAGCGGATCATCGGCGCAGATCTGCAGCAGCAGGTCTCCGCCGTTCCATCGCTCCTGCAGGGCGTCAATGCCGAAGCCGGGCAGCGGAGCCAGCCACGGCGGTGCCAGGTGCGGGGCAACAGCCTTGACCAGGCCCGGGCCAAATCCAAAGGTCACGCTCAGCCGGGCGGGACGAACCGCCAGCTCCGCTTCCGTGTCCGCCAGGGCAGGCTGGCCCTGTGTCAGGGCCGCGGCGTCGTCACTGAGCAGACGCAGCCATGACCGGATCCGGTCGCGGCTCACATCGGTGCCCAGGTCCAGTGCGACGAACGCTGCGTGCGTCTGCGGCTCGGTGGCGATCCCCGCCTGGTGTCTTCCGTAGAAGGGGACCGTCTGGGAACCATTGGCTCCGCCCTCGTCCAGCCCGGTGCGGACCAGATCCGGCTCGGAGCTGGAACTGTTTCCCACCCATTGAGCGCCGGCCGCCGCGACCGCGCCCAGTCCGGCGGCCGCTCCGCCGAACAGCAGGCGCCGACGGCCGACGCCCTGAGGCTTTTCCTGGCTCATCAGTGGCCCGTGGAGGGTTCTTCGCTGCTGTGTCCGGCACCATCGCCCGCACCATGGGCAGCATCATTTTCGGAAGACGCATCATCCGGGTCGTAGTTTTCGTTGGCGCCGGCAAAGTCCTTGGCCGTGGCTTCCATCTCCAGGGTGCTGCCGTCGCCAAGTTCCAGGGTGATGGGCAGCGTCTCGCCGGCCAACAGGTCATCGGTGAGGCCCATGAGCATGAGGTGGTTGGCACCGGGTTCGAGGACGTATTCCCCGCCGGCAGGGACAACGAAGCCGCCCTCGATTTCCTGCATTGCCATGGCACCGTCGGCGCCGGCTGCCGTCTCGTGCAGTTCCACCGCGGCAGCGGCAGGTGACGTCGCGGACACCACAGTGATGTCTTCCGCTCCGGAGTTTTCCAGGGTGCCAAAGGCACCGGTCATGTCGCCGGCGCTTTTGGCCTTGGCCCAGGCTCCGGTCACGGCCAGGTGCTGGGATTGCTCGGCGGCTTCAGAAGAGGAGGCTTCAGAAGAGGAGCCGGTGGCCGGGGTATCGGCGGCGCAGCCGGCAAGCCCTGCGGCGGAGAGTGCAAGGACGGCAGCTGCGAGGGAGAGTTTCTTCATTTGGGGTACTCCGAAAGGTTTGGTGCGCGGGCGCGCTCATGGGCCCGGGCGAAAAGTCGCTAAAGGTACGCAGCCCTACGGTTGCGTTGAAGTAGCCGCGCGCGGGGTTTGAGGCGCGGCGCACGGCAGTTGACCGGTTAGGAGCCGGCTCCGCGGCGGCGCTTCTTCAGCTGCGCAACAACAGCCCAGACGGCTAGGGCAATGATGGCTCCCACGGCCGCACCGCCAAGGCCCCAGGGCACGTGCGATGCCACGGATTCCTCCGTTGCTGCGGGGTCGGAAGACTCAGCGGTCGGCTCCGCCGTGGCGGATGCTGCTGCTGATTCCGTAGGTGTACCGGCCGGAGCGTTCGTCTCCGCGGCGTCCGAACCCGGTGCATCAACGGTGAAGCTGAACGTTCCGGTGATGGGGTGTCCGTCGCTGGAAACCGCGCGCCAGTTAACCTGGTAGGTGCCGTTTTCGAGCGCGGGCAGTGCCTGAACCAGGGTTTCACGGTTCAGCACGGGGTCGGACTCGACCAGGTTGGTTCCGGCTGCGTCCGCGACGATCACCTTGTTGCCGATGTCCATCAGCTCGGAGCTGAAGACCAGCTCGAGCTCTGCCGGAGCTTCTTCCAGGACGGTGCCGTCCGCCGGTGTGGAGGAAACAAGTTCGTCATGGGCCAGTGCTGCCGGTGCGGCTGTCAGTGCTGCTCCGAACCCTGCAAGCAGCAGGGCGCCCAGCAGGAACGCGCGGAAGGCGAGCAGGCGGCGGGAAACAGCGCTGCGGGAGCGAGGGGTGGAATTGAACTGGTGGGCAAAGGGTGTTGAGGAGAGAGAGGGCATGACTGCTTTCTGCGCCGGCCCGTTACCGACGGCTGCTGGGAGTAAGGCTCCGCGCGGAGGTGCGCGGGCCTAGACGAACACAGCAGCGGCCGGCGGGCCCCGGTGTCTCATCACCAGCAGCGGAACACCGAGGTTCCCCAGCGGGTCAGCAGGGATAAGGCTGGAGAGCTTGGGAATCCGCGGTCCCAGCGGCAGCGGGAGGATCAGCGGCAGGATGGCCGTGATGGACAGACGCATGGTTGCCACGAGCTGCAGCAGGGCAGCTTCGCCTTTGCGGATGAGCAGTACTGTTGCTGCGGCGGCGATCAGGTGGCCGAGCCACATCGCGGCCGATGAATGCCCCGCCGCGCTCACGGATGCAACCGTTCCGGGGTCAGCAAACTGCGCCGCCAGTGCTGCCGGTTCCACATGCCCGGCGTGCCCCGCGTGGCTCACTGCGCTCAGACCGGCGGCGGAGGGACCGGAGGTCAGCCCCGCTCCCCCGACTGTAAAGAGCAGATGGAAGATTCCCTGGCTGGCCAGCACTGCTCCGGCTGTACGCGGCAGGGAAAGAGTCCGTCCGGCAAGGGCACAGGAGACCATCGCGGACAGCGCCAGGGCGAACAGCACGATGAACGGGTTGGGGATGACCCCGCCGGCGAGGACGTGGGAGGCAGCAGCAACGGCCGTGGCCGACAAGGCTGCGGCCCAGCCGCGCACCAGGCGTGCGGTGCGCGTGCTCATGTTCCCTCCCGGAGACGGTTCGGACCGGGTGAGCGGGTGCTCGGTCCGGCTGCTGACATTCTCCCCGGATTTCTACGGGTTGTCGAATACGTTTCCGGGCGGACCGTCCGATTCATCGTGCAGATAACGGGGTCAAAACCCGTTCCCCTGAATCCTTCGAACAGATAATGGGGTCCTGAGGACCGTTTAGGCCCGTTATCTGTTCCAGCGATGAATCAAAGTCCCGTGGCTACCCCTGGAAAACCGGCTTGCGCTTGTCGATGAACGCGGAAAATCCTTCGGCATAGTCCTTGGTCCGGCAGAGCTCGCCCTGGGCGGTGTTCTCGGCCTCCATGGCGGTCCACAGTCCCACCCGGGAATCGCGGATCTGTGCCACCAGGGACTTGGAGGCCCGGAACGCTCCGGTTGCACCGCTGGCCACACGCTCCACGATGGCCCGGGTGGAGTCGAGCAGCTCATCGGCCGGGAACGCACGGCTGAACAGACCCGCGGCCACGGCCTCGGCACCGCTCATCAGATCCGCCGTGTAGATCAGGTCCAGGGTCCGGTGCGCGCCGAGGCGTTCGGTGAACAGCCAGTGTCCGCCGGAATCCAGGGTTGCGCCCAGATTGGCGAACGGCGAGCCAATCTTCGCGTCCTCCGCCACGTAGACAACATCCGTGGCCACGAGCAGACCGAGTCCGACGCCGAGGCAGGCACCCTGCGCCGCAGCGAAGGTGGGAGCCGGGAAGGCTGCCATTTTCTTCAACAAAGGAGTCACCAGGTCGCCCAAATAGGCGTAAGCGTCGTCGTTGGCGGGGTCGACGGCGGAAATGTCGCGTCCGGCGCAGAACGCCCTGCCCTCCCCGCGCAGCAGCAGCGCCCGCACGCCGGCGGCTTCGGCGTCGTCGTAGGCCCGGGACAGTTCAGCCAGCGCCTCCTCGTTCAGGGCATTGAGCTTCTTCGGTGCATTGAGGACTATTTCGGCGATGCCGCCGGTGACACTCAGTTCAATCAAGGGGTGCTCCGTTCCTTCGAAAACTAGGCGTCGTAATCGACGGTGACGTCTGGGCTGGTGGGGCGGCTCTGGCAGGTCAGGACGTAGCCCTTTGCCAGTTCATCCGGTTCCAGGGCATAGTTTTCGTCCATTTCCACAGTGCCGGTGACAACTTTGGCGCGGCACGTGCCGCAGACGCCGCCGGCGCAGGCGAACGGAACATCCGGACGGACGCGCAGCGCGGCGTTGAGGATGGATTCACGGGCGTGGGTGGGGCTGGCCACTTTGCCCTGCAGCCCGTCCAGGCGGAACGTGATCGAGTAGTTGTCGCCGCCGGGTTCGACGGCGACGGGACGGCCCGCGGACCCTTCCGGCTTGCCGGGCTGGCCGGTGCTGAACAGCTCGAACCGGACCTTCTCCGCGTCAACCCCGCGCTCGGCCAGGGCGTCCCGGCACATCTGCACCAGCTCGAAGGGTCCGCAGAGGAACCACTCGTCCACCTGCTGCGTCGGCAGCACCGAGTCGATCAGCACGGACAGCTTCTCGGCGTCGATCCGCCCGGACAGCAGGGGCGAGATCCGCTGTTCGCGGGACAGCACATGATGCAGGGCGAACCGTGCGGGGTAGCGGTCCTTCAGGTCCGCGAGTTCCTCCAGAAACATGACGTCCATGGCGGCCTTGTTGGCGTAGACGAGGTCAAAGCGGGTGCTCTCGGACGCGGCCAGCACCGTGCGGGCAATGGCAATCACCGGGGTGATGCCCGATCCGGCGGCCACCGCCACAAAAACGTTCTCGCCGGTGACGTCCAGGTCTTCGGGGTGGTTCAGGCCGTTCATCGGATGCTTGGAAATGAAACCGCCGGCCGGGCTCATGACATCCAGCACGTCCCCGGCTTTGAGGGATTCATTGGCCCAGGTGGAGAACCGGCCGCCCAGGTCACGCTTGATCGCCACCCGGATTTCCCCGGGCCGCGGCTCGGCGCAGATGGAGTAGCTGCGGCGGACTTCGGTGCCGTCCATGGTGGTGCGCAGGGCCACATACTGCCCGGGCAGGTAGTCATACGATCCGGCGAGGGCCTCGGGCACCATGAAGGTCACTTCGATGGCGTCCTCGGTGAGCCGGCGCACCTCGGTGACCGTGAGGGGATGAAAGGTGGTTCGGCGGGAGGGCGCGGGGCCCGGCGACGGCACGGCTGCGTCCGCAGCGGAGGGCGCGGACAGTGCGGAGGGCGCCTGCGCGGGAACGGATGTAGTCATGGGTTAGAGCACCTTGAAATAGTCGAAGGGTTCACGGCAGTCCTGGCAGACATAAAGTGCCTTGCAGGAGGTGGAGCCGAAACGGGTCAGTTCACGGGTGTTGAGGGAGGAACACTGCGGGCACTTCACGCTCAGGCCCAGCCGGATCGGGCCAGCCGCGGCTTTGCCCGTGGGCGGGGCAATGCCGTAGGTGTTCAGCTTGGCTTTCCCAGCCTCGCTCATCCAGTCCGTGGTCCAGGCCGGGGCGAGCACCAGGTCCACGCGGACGTGGTCATAGCCGGCGGCGTTCAGCGCCGCCGTCACGTCCTGGCGGATGGCGTCCATGGCCGGACAGCCGGAGTAGGTGGGCGTGATGGTGACCGTGACAGTGTCCGGTGCGGTCGGTTCAACCGCCCGCAGCACACCGAGGTCCTCGATGGTGAGCACCGGAATCTCCGGGTCGCAGACAGTCGCGGCAATGTCCCAGGCGCGGGCGGCTGCCGGATCGGAGGGACGGAGCGTTTCGGCGCCGACGGCGGTGGCACCTTCAGTCTCAGTCATGACCGCTTACCAGCTGGCGCCGGGATGCTCGCGGGCCAGGACCTGCATCTCGGCCAGCAGATATCCCAAATGTTCGCTGTGCTTTCCGCGGCGTCCGCCGCCCGGGGCTGCCGGGACCGCGGGAACCTCAAGCCCTGCTTCGCGCAGCACGGCGCCGACGCCGGCGTCGAACCCCTCGCGCAGCGCGGACGGAAGGACTGCCGCTCCGGTTGCGGCCAGGGAGACGGCCAGATCGTCGTCCTCGAACAGTTCGCCGACATACGGCCACGTCAGTTCCAGCGCGCGCGTGATGCGGCGCCGTGATTCCTCGGTGCCGCCGGCCAGGCGCAGGATCCACTGGGCGCTGTGGTCGCGGTGGTAGTCAACTTCCTTGACGGCCTTGGCTGAGATCGCGGCCAGAGTCGGATCAGTGGAGGACATGAGCGCCGTGTACAGCTCGTAGAGGTAGAAGGACGCCACCAGCTGGCGGGCGATGGTCCGGCCGAAGTCGCCGTTGGGCTGCTCAAACAGGTGTGCGGAGCGGAACTCACCCTCGCGGCGCCAGTAGGCCAAATCATCTTCGGTCCTGCCGCTGGCCGACCCGGCGTAGGTCAGGAAGGACCGGGCGTGTCCGAGCAGGTCCAGCCCTATGTTCCCCAGCGCCACGTCTTCTTCCAGCTCCGGGGCACGGGAGATCCACCAGCCCAGCCGCTGGGCCAGGATCAGGGAATCATCGCCCAGGCGCAGGGCGTATTCAGCGACGTCGGCGGGAGCCTTGATGCCCGCCGCGGCGATGTCCTCCGGGCGCAGGGCGTTGCCGGGGGTAATGCGGGTGGCGCTGTCCGAGCTCACAGGTGCTTCACTCCTTCGGACTTGGTGTAGTACGTGGCGTGCCGGTAGTCCTTGCCCTGCGGGGATTCAAAGAACTGCCCCTTGGAGTCGGGGTCGGAGGCAATAATGGCCGACGCCGGCACCACCCAGAGCGAGACGCCCTCGTTGCGCCGGGTGTAGAGGTCGCGGGCGTTGCGGACTGCCATGTCCGCGTCCGGAGCGTGCAGCGAGCCGGCGTGGACGTGGGAGAGTCCGCGCGATGAACGGACAAAGACCTCCCAGAGCGGCCAGGCCGAACTCAGTGCCGCGGCACCGGCCGCGGTCTCCGGCTCGGCGGAAGTCTGCGTGCCCACCGGCTTGGCGCCGTCGTCGCCCGTTGTTGAACCGGAAACCATGATCTAAGCCACCTCTGTCTTCTGTGCCGCTGCCTGCTTTGCTGCATACGCGGCTGCTGCTTCGCGCACCCAGGCGCCGTCTTCGTGTGCCTCGCGGCGGCGGGCCAGGCGCTGCGCATTGCAGGGCCCGCGTCCGGCGAGGACTTCCTTGAACTCGTTCCAGTCCAGGGGACCGTGCTCCCACTGCTGCGTGTCCTCGTTGAAGCGGATGGAGTCATCCGGCAGGGCCAGGCCCAGGACCTTGACCTGCTCCACGATCATTCCCACAAAGCGGGAGCGCAGTTCATCGTTGGAGAAGCGCTTGATGTTCCAGGCCATGGACTGTTTGGAGTTGGGTGAATCATCATCCGGCGGGCCGAACATCATCAGCGAGGGGGCGTACCAGCGGTTGATGGCGTCCTGCGCCATGTCGCGCTGCGCCTCCGTACCGTTCGCCAGTTCCAGCAGGATTTCGAACCCCTGCCGCTGGTGGAAGGACTCTTCCTTGCAGACGCGCACCATCGCGCGTCCGTAGGGGCCGTAGGACGCACGGCAGAGCGGAACCTGGTTGCAGATGGCGGCGCCGTCCACGAGCCAGCCGATCGCGCCCATGTCCGCCCAGCTGAGGGTGGGGTAGTTGAAGATGCTGGAGTACCGGGCCTTGCCGGCAATCAGGTCCTCGGTCATTTTCTCGCGCGGCGTTCCCAGCGTCTCCGCAGCCGAGTACAGGTAGAGACCGTGTCCGGCCTCGTCCTGCACCTTGGCCATGAGGATGGCCTTGCGCTTGAGGGACGGGGCACGCGTAATCCAGTTGGCCTCAGGCTGCATGCCGATGATCTCGGAGTGCGCGTGCTGCGAAATCTGGCGGACCAGCGTCTTGCGGTAGGCCTCAGGCATCCAGTCGCGCGGTTCAATCCGCGAGTCTTCAGCCAGGAGCTGCTCGAAGTATGCCTCCGGCCCGTCCGAGACACTCGGTGCTTCGGCCGGAACGGCCTGCAGTCCGGGGGAAGCGTCGGTATGCAACGACATAACTGTCACCTCACTGTGCGATAAGGAGCCGGATGCGAAAGTGCAAAAGATAATTACCGACCGTTCGGTCAGGATATATGCGTGATCCACTTCACGTCAACATTCCCCACTATTTAGACAGGCGAACTAGTTAATGAAAGTATCTAGTCGTGCAGAACATTTCCTGGCCCAGCGACTGGATGCGGGCAGCGCTCAGCCTGTGCGTACTGAAGGCGCTCGACGGCGGCGCCACCTACGGCTACGCCATCGCCTCCGGCTTGGAGGAACAAGGCTTCGGCACGGTAAAGGGCGGCACCCTGTATCCGCTGCTCACCCGGTTCGAGGCTGCAGGCTGGGTCACCGTCTCATGGCAGGCCGGGGACGGCGGTCCGGGGAGAAAGTACTTCTCCCTCACCTCTGCCGGGCGACGGGAACTGGCTGAGCAGCGCGAACTGTGGGCGCGCTTCAGCGGCACGGTTGACCGTTTTCTCGGCACTCAAGGACGCAGCACTGAGACCCCCGACAGGAGCACTCATGGAAACCCGTGACGGCCGGACCATCCCAAAACCAAACCGCGCCGGCCGAACCGACAGGGCCACCAAGCGATGGTTTGACGACTTTGTGGTCGAACTGCGGTTACAGGACGTTCCCGGGGACGCCATCGGGGACGCGGTAGCCTCCGCCCGGGAGTTCCTGGCGGACTCCGGCGGCACTCCCGGCGAAGTGTTCGGCCCGGCACGGGCGTACGCCGCAAGCCTGGATTTGCCCCGCCACAAGGAACCCCGCTCCGGCATGGCCGCCCTGCTGGTGCCCACCTGCCTGGGACTGCTGGGGTTCTTCGCAGTGGCGGCAGCGGTGAGTTCCACGGACGGCAGCGTCCAGGTGACCCTCCCCGGCCTGCTCATCGTGCTGACCGGGCTGGCCCTTGCGGCCTGCGCGCCCCTCCTCCTGGGCTTCTTCGTTCGGGGACCGCTGTGGCGTCCCGCCGCCGCGCTAATGCTGGTTTTCACCCTTCAGGTCCTGATCGGCGTGCTTGCCAGGGACGTGGTGCTCTTCACCCTTCCAGCGCTGCCCACCGCACTCACCGGCGGCCTGGTTCTGCTCTCCACCTCGCTCTGGGGCCAGTTCCGCAAGGACACAGCTCCGGACCCCATTCTTGAGCCGATGATCGCCCCTCCGCCCTCCTCTTTTGGCCTGACCCTGCTGGGAGTACTCGGCAACTGGATGCTGTTCCTCGCAGCCGCCGCCATGGGGGCCTGGTTCCTGCTGCGCTGAGCTGCCTTCAGACCGGTAAGCCGCGAGCATAAACGCCACGGAGTTCTTCGCCCGCCCGGACGGTGTCGATATATTCGGGACATGACTACTTCTGCCACTCCTCCCGTTGCCCCCAAGGTTCCCACCGAACGCAGCCACCACGGAGATACCTTCGTTGACGACTACGAGTGGCTGCGGGAAAAGGAAAACCCCGACGTCGTGGCGCACCTGAAGGCAGAGAACGCCTACATGGAAGAGGTCACGGCGAATCAGGAGAAGCTGCGGCAGGAGATCTTTGACGAGATCAAGAACCGCACCGAGGAAACTGACCTGTCGGTGCCGGCCCGCAAGAAGGGCTGGTGGTACTACTCCCGGACCGAAGAGGGCAAGCAGTACGCCATCCACTGCCGCACCGCCGCGCAGGACACCGGGGACCTGGACGCGGACTGGACTCCGCCCGTCGTTGAACCCGGCGTTCCGGTTCCGGGCGAGCAGATCCTGATCGACGGCAACGCCGAAGCCGAAGGCAAGCCCTTCTTCTCGCTCGGCGGACTGGCCGTCACCGAGGACGGCAACCTGCTGGCCTATTCGCAGGACAACGCCGGTGACGAGCGCTTCACGCTGCGGATCAAGGACCTGCGCACCGGCGAACTGCTGCCGGACGAGGTCACCAACGTCTTCTACTCGCTTGCCTTCTCCCCCGACGGCACCCGGGTGTTCTACACCGTCGTGGATGATTCCTGGCGCCCCTACCAGATCAAGGCGCACACCCTCGGCACTCCGGTCCAGGACGACGTCGTTATCTACCAGGAGGACGACGTTGCCATGTGGACCGGCTTTGACCTCTCCGCGGACCGGCAGCAGCTGCTGATCGGCATCAGCAACTCCGAGTACTCCGAGTACCGGGTCCTGGACTTCGAAGATCCCGCCGGCGAAGTGCGGACCCTGATTCCGCGCAGCGAGCGCATCCTCTACGAGGCCGAGCCCGTCACCATCGCCGGCGAGCGCCACTACCTCATCACGCACAACAAGGATGCCCTGAACTCCATGCTCTCCCTCGTGGCGGAGACCGAGTTTGCACATCCGCTGGCCGAGCAGCACTGGAACACCGTGGTGGCGCACGACGACGACGTCCGCGTCAACGGGGCGGCCGTCACCAAAACACACGTCATCGTGTCGGTCCGCAAGGACACCACCGAGCGGGTGCAGGTCCTTCCGCTGGAGGGCCTGGGCACCGAAGTCCAGGGCGATCCCGTGGAGCCGGCCTTTGACGAGGAGCTCTACACGGCCAACCTGGCCAATGCGGAGTATGACTCCCCGATCATCCGGCTCAGCTACACCTCCTACCTGACTCCGCCGCGCGTCTACGACTATGTGCTGGCCACCGGCGAGCTGGAGCTGCGCAAGGAAACCCCGGTCAAGGGCGGCTACAACCCGGCCGAGTACGTGGCGGAGCGGGCCTGGGCTACTGCTGCGGACGGCACCCGGATTCCGCTGTCCGTGCTGCGCCGCGCCGAGGTTCAGCAGGACGGAACCAACCCCGCCCTGGTCTACGCCTACGGCAGCTACGAGATCAGCATGGATCCGGGTTTCAGCGTGGCCAGGCTGTCCCTGCTGGACCGCGGCGTCATCTTCGTCGTCGCGCACATCCGCGGCGGCGGCGAAATGGGACGTGCCTGGTATGACCAGGGCAAGAAGCTGAACAAGAAAAACACCTTCACCGACTTCGTCGATGCCACTGATTACCTGGCGTCTTCCGGGTGGGTGGATCCGTCACGGATTGCTGCCATGGGCGGCTCGGCCGGCGGGCTGCTGATGGGCGCTGTGGCCAACCTGGCGCCGGAGAAGTACAGGGCGATCGTGGCACAGGTTCCGTTCGTGGACGCGCTGACCACCATCCTGGATCCGGAACTGCCGCTTTCGGCACTGGAGTGGGAGGAATGGGGCAACCCGATCACCGACCCCGAGGTGTACCGGTACATGAAGGAATACTCCCCGTACGAGAACATCCGGGCCGTGGACTATCCCCGCATTGCTGCGGTGACCAGCTTCAACGACACCCGGGTGCTGTACGTGGAGCCAGCCAAATGGGTGGCGAAGCTGCGCGAGGTGACCACGGGCTCCGAGCCGATCGTTCTGAAGATCGAGATGGACGGCGGGCACGGCGGCGCCTCGGGCCGCTACGAGGCCTGGAAGGACCGCGCCTGGGATTACGCGTTTGTGCTGGATGCCCTGGGAGCCACGGAACTGCTTCCCGGCACCGCAGGCAACTAGCGGCTGCCGCTGCCGGGGCCCGGGCGTTCAGTCGCCCGGCTCCGGCGCGGGCCTGTTCAGCGGCTGCCCCGGCGCCCGCTGGCCCTTTTTACCCTGCCGCAGCAGCGTGAGCGAAATGGTCGCCACGGTCAGCAGGACCACGCCCACCACAAGCAGGTCCAGGTGGTCGCGGATAAAGGGGAATCTGTCCCCCAGCACATATCCCAGCAGCGTCAACCCCGTCCCCCACAGCAGCGCCCCCGCCGCGTCGAAGGCCAGGTAGGCGGAATAGCGCATCTTGCCCACTCCGGCCACCACTGGAGTGAAGGTCCGGACGATGCCCACGAAACGGGCCAGGGTGATGGCCTTGCCGCCGTGCCGGGCAAAGAATGCCTCGGCACGGTCCACGTTTTCGCGCCGGAAAATCCGCGATTCGGGCCGGGAAAATACGGCGGGACCGGCCCGCCTGCCGATCCAGTACCCGAGCTGGTCGCCCAGAAACGCCGACAGGGAAATCAGCAGTCCCAGCAGCCAGACGTTGATGTGCACCGTTCCGGTGGCCACCAGCAGGCCAGCGGTGAACAGCAGCGTGTCACCGGGCAGGAAGAAGCCCACGAGCAGGCCGGTCTCGGCGAACACAATGCCGCAGACCACCAGCACCACCCACGGCCCCAACGCCGGATCCGCCAGGAAGACCTGCGGATCCAGCCATTCAGGGAGCACCGTCTGATGCGGCCCGGCAGGCCGCTCCCCCGGCCGCAGCCGCGGCATCGAAAGCTATCACCCCCTCAACCTACGGCACGGTACGGCGCCGTGTCCCTGCCCCTGGAAAATGCCAAAGCACCGCCCGGCTTGACAGTGACCTCGCTCACAGGATTACCTAATGAACATTCGGTAAATAAAGCGAGAGGGTCTCATGGCTGACATCGACGTTGCCGCTCATGTGCAGGAACACGGACTGGACCATCCGATCCTGGAACACGACGCCGCGGGGCGCTGGCTGGGATTCACGGTGGAGCACCTGGCTCCCGGCGAAGCGACCATCACCATGGTGCTGCGCCCCGAAATGCTCAACGGCTTCAGCATTGCCCACGGCGGAATGGTCTTCGCCTTTGCAGACACCGCCTTTGCCCTCGCCTGTAATCCCGCCGGTACCAGTGTCGCGGAGATGGAACTGATCACCGTCGCGTCCGGCGCTGACATCACGTTCATTTCCTCCGCACTGCCTGGTGAGACTCTGCGGGCTGTGGCCAATCACCGGGCTTCCGCCGGACGAAGCGGCGTTTACGACGTCGAGATCACCGCTTCCGGCCCCGGCGGCGGCAGCCGGGTGGTTGCGGAGTTCCGCGGCCGGTCGCGTGCAGTGCCCAACCCGGCCTTCCGCTCCCGCAGCTAGCCACCTCTTCGATGCCGCGGCTCTTTCCTTGACGATGACGTTCCAACCCAAAGGGCATTCCATGACCTCCTCCCCCGCACTGCTCAAATCCACCCCTGCAGACTTGGCGTCGCTTGATCCCGAAGAGCGGATGAGCCGCGATGAAATTGAAGCACTGCAGCTGACCCGGCTCCAGCACACGGTGAAGTACGCCTACGAGCGCGTACCGCTGTACACGCAGAAATTTGACGAGGCCGGCGTCCATCCCGAAGACCTTCGGGAGCTCGCAGATCTGGCCAAGTTCCCGTACACCACCAAAGAGGATCTGCGTCAGACCTACCCGTTCGGCATGTTCGCCGTGCCGCAGGAGCAGGTGGCAAGAATCCATGCCTCCTCCGGAACCACAGGCAGGCCCACCGTCGTCGGCTACACCGCCGGCGATCTGGACCGCTGGAGCACGCTGGTGGCGCGGTCCCTGCGTGCCTCCGGGGTTAAACCGGGCTACAAGGTCCACAACGCCTACGGCTACGGCCTGTTTACCGGCGGCCTGGGTGCCCACGCCGGTGCAGAGAAGCTCGGCTGCACGGTCATCCCCATGTCCGGCGGACAGACCGAACGCCAGATACAGCTGATCTCCGACTTCCAGCCGGACACCATCCTGTGCACGCCCACCTATCTGCTCACCATCGCCGACGCGATGCGGGCCGCGGGGATCGATCCGCGCTCCACCTCCCTGAAGAACGCTGTCCTGGGCGCAGAACCGTGGACCGAAGAAATGCGCCACGAACTGGAAGTGTCCATGGACCTGGACGCCTGTGACATTTATGGCCTTTCCGAAGTGATGGGACCGGGCGTGGCCGGGGAATGCGTGGAGTCCAAGGACGGCACGCACATCTGGGAGGACCACTTCCGCCCGGAAATCATCGACCCCTTTGATGACACCAGGGTGCTGGACGACGGCGAACCCGGTGAACTGGTCTTCACCTCCCTCACCAAGGAAGCCCTGCCGATCATCCGCTACCGGACCCATGACCTCACCCGGCTGCTGCCCGGCACCGCACGCCCGGGCATGCGCCGCATGGGCCGAATCACCGGACGCAGCGATGACATGATCATCCTGCGCGGCGTGAACCTGTTCCCCAGCCAGATCGAGGAGATTGCCCTGCGCATCCCCGCGCTGAGCCCGCACTTCCAACTGGAGATTACCCGGCCGGACCGCATGGATGAACTCACGGTCAAGATTGAACGGCGCGAAGACTCGACCTCGGACGAGTGCCTGAACGCCGCCATGGAGCTGCGGACGCAGATCAAGATCCACGTGGGGTCCTCCTGCACCGTCCAGGTGGCGGAGCCCGGAACCCTGGCCCGCTCCAGCGGCAAGCTCCGCCGAATCTATGACCTGCGCGCCAAAGAGGCGGGCCTGGTCCAGGGCTGAGCAGTGCCCGCCCGGGACCGGCCCGCCCGGCCGAACGTTCGTGAGAAAATGGACCCCATGCCTTCAACGCCATCAGCCGCATCCGGCGCTGCCACCGCCGCCAACCGCCGCGGCCGTCCCGGATACGATCAGCAGTCCGTCCTCGCCATTGCCGTGGACGTCTTTAACAAACACGGCTACGAGGCAACCTCGATGGGGATCCTGGCGGAAAACCTGGGCATCACCAAGTCAGCGATCTACCACCATGTGCCCTCCAAGGGGGACCTGCTGCGCCTGGCACTGGAAAACGCACTCGGCGGGCTGGAGGCAGTACTGGACGACGCCCGGGCCTCCACCGGTCCTGCGGATGAGCAGCTGGAGTTCGTGCTGCGCGGCACTATCAAGGTCCTCACCGAGCGCCTGCCGTTCGTAACGCTGCTGCTGCGCCTGCGCGGCAACACCGAAATTGAGCGCGACGCCCTGTCCCGGCGCCGCGAATTCGACCACCGGGTGGCCAAGCTGGTGGACGCAGCACGGAGCGAGGGAACTCTGCGCAGCGACATCGATCCGCGCACCACCACGCGCCTGCTTTTCGGCACGATCAACTCGATTGTGGAGTGGTACAAGCCCGGCGGCCCCATTTCCCCGGACCAGCTGGCCGATGATGTCATCTCGATCATGTTTGACGGGCTGCACGCGCGGTCCTGACGGGAGTGCGGTGCACAACCGCGTCATTCCGGCTCAGCCAGCTCCAGAAGCCTCGCCCGCGAAGTCCGGAGTTCCGACGCGGTGAGGTAGGGAGTCCCGATGGACCCTGCGAGGCCCTCGGCGGCGTAGCGGATGGTCAGGGAGGTAGCCGGATCCAGCCCGTCGGCGTCGAATGCTTCCCGCCACCTCTGTGCATCCGCACGGAGGAACCCCTGAATGGCCGGTTCCGTGCTGCCGATGATCAGCAGCAGGGATGTGGGGGCAAATACCTGGCGCACCGCGGGATTATCCGCGTCGGTCAGCGCCCGGACATAGCCCCGCAGCAGCTTCCCGGGCCGGTTCTCGCTCAGATCAACGCGGGCGTGCACGGCATCCCAGAGCTTTTGGGACACATCCGCCAGAATTGCTTCCTCCAGCGCGTTCCGGCTGGCAAAGTGATGGGTCAGCGCCCCCTTGGATACTCCTGCTGCCGCTGCTATATCCGCCAGGCTGACACCCCCGCCATGGGTAAACAACGTCTGGGACGCCGCCTCAACGATCGATTTCCGGGTCCTTTCCTTGTCCCGCGTGGCAGCTGTCTCAGTGGATGGCATGAGTGTCTTCTTTCGTGGTGTCCGACGGAATCAGCCGAGCGGCGAGGACTGCGGCCACAACCAGGAGCGCGGCAGCAATAAACGAGGCTACCTGCATGCCGTACGTAAAAGCATGCTGCGCCATCGCAAGCAGGGCTTCGTTGCTCTCACCCAAACGGCCGGCCGCACTGGCGAGGGAGTCCTGCATAGCTGCCGCAGTTTCCGGCGAGGTGCCCTCCGGAATCTCAAGCCGGGACCGGTACAGGGCCGTCTGCAGCGAACCGAGAACGGCGATGCCCAGAGCGATACCCAGTTCATAGGCCGTCTCGGAGATCGAGGCTGCGGCCCCGGCGCGTTCGGGCGGCGCGGCCGCCACCACAGCATCGGTGGAGAGTGTCATAGCCAGCCCTGTTCCCAGGCCAATAACCGCCAGCGAAAGACCGATGCCAAGGTAATGGGGCAGGCCCTCCGTCACACCGAGCGCCGCCAGCCCCAGGGCTCCAACAAACAGTCCGGCGGCGATGGCACGTCCGCGCCCCAGCTTCGAGAGCGCCAGGCCAACGACGGCGACGACGGCGAGGGAGGCGATGGTCGCCGGCATCTCGGCCATGCCGGCCCAGAAAGGCGAGTATCCGCGCACCAGCTGCAGATACTGGGAGAAGAAGAACAACACGCCCAGAAACGCGAAGATGGACAGCGTGTTGGCGGCGACCGCACCGCTGAATGCCGGGATCCGGAACAGGCTGATGTCCACCATCGGGGTCTTCAGACCGCGCTGCCGGCGAACGAACAACCAGGCGGAGCCCAGGCCGATCAGTGCACCCGCGAGAACCGGCCAGCCCAGGCCGGATCCGACGGCCTGCTTGATCGCGTAAACCAGTGGAACAATCGCCAGCACCGACAGCAGCGCGGACAGAAGATCAATCTTTCCGGCATTTGGATTCCGTGACTCGGGCAGAAGCCAGAGACCGAGCACCAGGATCAGCACAATCACCGGAACGTTGATGAGGAAAACCGAGCCCCACCAGAAAAACTCCAGCAGGGCGCCGCCCACCAGCGGGCCGATGGCGCCGCCGGCCATGGCACCCGCTGACCAGATGGCTATCGCCCGCGTGCGCTGGATCGGATCGTGGAACAGATTGCGGATGATGGAGAGCGTTGACGGCATTACTGTGGCGCCGGCGATGCCCAGCAGGGCACGGCTGGCAATCAGCACCTCGGCGGAAGGAGCGAAGGCAGCAATCACGGAGGCAACACCAAAGGCCAGGCTGCCGATGATGAGCAACCGTTTGCGCCCGATGCGGTCGGCAAGGTTGCCCATCGTCACCAGCAGCCCGGCGAGCACGAACGAATAGATGTCCCCAATCCAGAGGATCTGCGTCGCCGTGGGGGCCAAATCCGCCGTCAGAGCGGGGACCGCCATGTACAGAACGGTCCCGTCAATGGCGAGGAGCGTGACGGCAAGGATAGGGACAATGAGGGCGATCCATTCCCTGCGGCCGGCCTGCGGAGGAACGTGGGGCATCGAGTTCATGCCCCAAGGCTAACAATCCAAACGGTTCGTTACCAAGTACATTTGGTTTGTTAGTGCACGCCGCAGACGGGACACGGACGCCCCAGTACCGCCGCTCCGGCGGATCAGTCGGTGCTGCGGTTCTTCTCCACCAGGGTCAGGACATCGTAGGTGGCCACGACGTCGTCGTTCTGGTTGGTCAGCAGCGCATCCCAGGCAACCTCGCCGTATTCGTCGGTTTCCCGCGGCGTGATCTTCTTGGCGGTGAGGGTGACCCGGATGGAATCGCCGGCGGCCACGGGCGTGATGAACCGCAGGTTTTCCAAACCGTAGTTGGCCAGCACCGGCCCCGGCGCCGGCTCCACAAACAACCCGGCCGCCCAGGACAACAGCAGGTAGCCGTGTGCCACAATGCCCGGGAAGAAGGGGTTGGCCTCGGCGGCTGCCTGGTTGGTGTGGGCGTAGAACGTGTCCCCGGTGCTGTTGGCGAATGCCGTGATGTCTTCCAGCGTCACTTCGCGGAGGTCGGAGCGGACGGCATCGCCGATCTTCAGTTCGGACAGGTCCTTCCGGAACGGATGGGTGCCGTCGAAGTTCCGGTCCGCACCCGCGTGCCAGACGCCGGTGAGGGCGGTGAGCATGTTCGGGGACCCCTGGACGGCAGTGCGCTGCATATGGTGCAGCACCGAGCGCATGCCACCCAGTTCTTCGCCGCCGCCCGCGCGGCCGGGTCCGCCGTGGACCAGGTGCGGCACGGGTGAGCCGTGGCCGGTGGAGCTCCGGGCATCCTCACGGTTGAGCAGCAGCACCCGGCCGTGATGTCCAGCGATGCCCAGGGTCAGCTCGCGGGCGGTGTCCGGGTCATTGGTGCACACTGTGGCCACCAGTGATCCGCTGCCCCGGGCGGCCAGGCGCACGGCGTCAGCAACGTCGTCGTAACCGATCACGGAGGCCACCGGACCAAACGCTTCCACGGAGTGCAGTGCCTCAGCTTCGGCGTCTGCCCAGGTCAGCAGGATGGGAGCAAGGAACGCTCCGTCCTCGGCGACACCGCGGCTTCCGTCGCCGCGAAGGACCTCCGGCGCGTCCAGCGATCCGTAGGCCAATGCAGCTCCGGAATCGAGCAGGGTCTGGACGGAGGAGCGCACTCCCTCAAGCTGTTCGGTGGACGCCAGGGCACCCATGGTGACGCCTTCGGCGCGGGGATCGCCCAGCACCACGCGCTGGTCAATGCGCCGGCCGGCGGCGGCAACGACGTCGTCCACCAGCTCAGCGGGCACAATGGCGCGGCGGATGCTGGTGCATTTCTGGCCGGCCTTGACGGTGATTTCAGTGACCAGGGACTTCACGAAGGCATCGAACTCCGGGGTGCCGGGGACGGCGTCGGGTCCGAGGATGGCGGCGTTGAGCGAATCCGTCTCACAGGTGAAGCGGACCCCGCCCTCGGCGACGTTCGGATGGGCCTTCAGCAGCTTGGCCGTGGAGGCGGAGCCGGTGAAGGACACGTAGTCGCGGTAGTCCAGGTGGTCGAGCAGGTCCCGGGCTGAACCGGAGATCAGCTGCAGGGATCCGGGCGGCAGGATGCCGGAATCGATGATCATCTTCACGGTGTCTGCGGTGAGATAGCCGGTGGGCGTGGCCGGCTTGACGATGCTGGGCAGGCCCGCAATGAAGGCCGGGGCGAGCTTTTCCAGCATGCCCCAGACCGGGAAGTTGAAGGCGTTGATCTGCACGGCCACGCCCGGGAGCGAGGTGTAGATGTGTTCGCCGATGAAGGAGCCGTCCCGGGACAGTGACTCCGCTGCCCCGTCCACCAGCACGGTGGAGTTGGGCAGTTCACGCCGGCCCTTGGATCCGAAGGTGAACAGCACCCCGATGCCGCCGTCGATATCCACCAGGGAGTCGGTGCGGGTGGCGCCGCTGCGGGCGGACACCTCATAGAGTTCATCCCGGTGGGCGTTGAGGTAGGTGGCCAGCTCCTTGAGCTTGAGGGCACGCTGGTGGAAGGTCAGCTGCTGCAGGCCCTTCCGGCCAACCGTGCGGGCGTGCTCGACGGCGGCAGCCAGGTCCAGCCCCGCCGTACTGACCAGGGCCAGTGTTTCCCCTGTGCTGGCATCGCGGACTTCCGCCGGGCCTGCGGCCGTGAGCTCCGAGCGGTCCGGTGTCCACCAGGAATCCCGAACGTAGCTGGGCACTACCCGGACGTCTATGGCTGTGGAGGTCATCGTTGACTGGCCCTTTCGAAAGCATTGATGGGGACCTGAGGTACGGTCCCGTCCGTGCAAAGGTCCAGCGGCAGGCCGGAGGCCACCGCGGGATAACTGACCGGACGTTCAGTAATAGGATTTAGCCTACAGCAGGATGTGGCGCAGCACACCCTGCCGGGTCGGGGCACCGGAAATCTACCCGTTCTGTGCGCCGGAACCCTGCCCACGGTGTTCTGCGGAGATTGTGCAGGACTACGTTGGAGCGCACATCCGCATCCCCTGAGGAGCATCATGTACGAGTTTCATTCCCCGACTACGGTTTTGCCTCCGCTCTCCGCTTCCTCCGGGTCACCGGGGAAATCCAAACCGGCCGTCCGGTTCCGGCGCACCGGTCTGGTTGGCGCCCTGCTGCTGGGGTTGACCGGAGCCCTTGCCGGCGCGGTGACCGCCGCGCCGGCTTCGGCTGCGGAAACAGTGTCCGGCTCCGGCACCGATGCCCGGGCAGACGGCAGCCACCGGGGCGGATATGGAAAGGGGCACGGGAACGGTCACGGGAACGGACACGGGAACGGCCACGGCAATGGCCACGGCGGCGGCCACCACGGCCGGGACAAAACGGTTGACTATGTAGCGTTTGGGGACTCCTACGCTTCAGGATTCGGCGGCGGGCCGCTGCTGGATGCCTGCCGCCGCACGGCCCAGGGCTATCCGACCCTGCTGGACGCCCTGCCGCGCGTGGAGCTGGACAGCGATCAGTCCTGCGCCGGCGCCACGGCACTGACCACCGATCCGGCCCCGCCGGCAGGCCCCGTGGACCTGCCGGAGCAGATCTCCACCGCCGTCTCCGCCAACCTGCTGAACCGGCAGACCGATCTGGTCACCGTCACCATTAGCGGCAATGACGTGCAGTTCGGCTCAGTGGTGGCTGCCTGCGCCGGACCCGTGCTGCCGGAAACCTGCGCCCCCGCAGTGGCGGCGGCACAGGCGTACGCGGAGACCGCCGTCGTTGCCCAGCTGCAGGCCAGCTTTGCGGAGATCCGCCAGGCGGCACCGCGGGCGGAACTGGTGGTGGCCGGTTATCCTCACCTGTTCGAGGCCGCCGCGCCGGGAATCCTCAGCGTAGAGGCACAGAACCTGTTCAACGCCGGAACAGACGCGCTCAACGCCGTCGTCGCCGGGCAGGTGGGCGACGGCACCTTCGTGGACGTGACCGAAGCCTTCGCCGGCCACGGCATCGGTTCACCGGACCCCTGGATCCTTGCGGACGGCCCCTTTGCCCTGCATCCCACGGCCACCGGATACAGCGAGGGCTACTTCGCCGCCATTACCGCCGCTGTGGACGTGGAGCGCCTGGCCCAGGGAGGCAAGGGGCACTGCCGCGGACGCTGACTGAGAGGCGGGCTCAAACTACGTCCCGGCTGGTGCGGTCAGCACTTCCGCCAGGTCAAACTTCACCGGCTCCTCCAACTGGCTGTAGGTGCACGAGTCCGGGGAGCGGTCCGGCCGCCAGCGCAGAAACTGGGCGGTGTGCCGGAACCGCTCCCCCTCCATGTGGTCATACTTGACCTCCACCACGCGCTCGGGCCGCAGGGTTACAAAGGACAGGTCCTTGCCGCCGCTCCAGCGGCTGCCCTCGGAGTTGCGGGGCGTGCGCGTCCCGGCGTCCTGCTTGTCCGCCGTCCACGGGTGGTCCGCCGAGTCCGAGACGAGCGGCTGGAGTTCCGAGAACAGTTCACGCCGGCGGGCCATGCTGAACGCGCCGGCCACCCCCACGTTGGTGAGTTCGCCGTCGTCGTTGTAGAGGCCCAGCAAAAGCGAGCCGACGGCGTCCGGCCCGGATTTGTGCACCCGGTAGCCGGCCAGCACGCAGTCCGCGGTCCGCTCGTGCTTGTACTTCGCCATGGTGCGCTTGCCCGGCTGGTAGGGATCCGTCAGGGGTTTGGCCACGATGCCGTCCAGGCCGGCACCCTCGAACTCGCTGAACCAGCGCTGCGCGGTGCCTGGATCAGTGGTGCGACTGGTCAGATAAACGGGTGCGGCGGCGTGGGCAAGCGCGGCTTCCAGCGCGCTGCGGCGCTCCGCGTACGGCCGGTCGAGGAAACCGGTGTCGTCCAGCGCCAGCAGGTCAAAGGCAACGAAGGCCGCCGGTGTTTTTTCGGCCAGCAGTTTCACCCGGCTGGCCGCCGGATGGATGCGCTGCTGCAGGACCTCAAAGTCCAGCCGCTTCCCTGATTCGCTGATCAGGATAATCTCGCCGTCCACCACGCAGCGCTGCGGAAGGTTGGCCTTGAGCGCGTCCACCAGTTCCGGAAAGTACCGGGTCATCGGCTTTTCGTTGCGGCTGCCGATTTCCAACTCATCACCGTCCCGGAAAATGATGGAGCGGAAACCGTCCCACTTGGGCTCATAGGAGTAGTCCCCCTCGGGCAGCGCAGTCACGGCTTTGGCCAGCATGGGGGCTACGGGCGGCATTACCGGAAGTTTCATGGGCCCCATTCTTACCCGGTTTTCAGCCGAGGGGAATGGAAACGCCCAGCCCCGCGGCAAACGCGGTCAGCAGGTCCCGGCCCTGCTGCCAGTTCCCGATGCCACTTTCATCATTGATGTGGGTCAGTGCTCCGGCGTCGATCACGGGGACACCCCAGGCCTGGGCCAGCAGCCGTGCTCCGGGGAGGGTGCAGTAGGGATCGTTTTCGCTGGCAACCAGCAGTCCGGGCACCGGAAGCGGCTCCAACCGCGGGTCCCGGAAAGATCCGGCAGTGTCCGGGAAGGCCGGCTCGGCCGGATCCGGCGGCGCCACCAGCAGCACACCCCGGGCGCCTTTCGGATTGCGCAGCAGCCACTCGGCGGAGGCCAGGCAGCCCAGGCTGTGGGCCACGAGGATGGTGTCACCGCCGCGGGAACCGGCGGCGTCGTCGAGCGCGTCCATCCAGTTCTCCAGGTTCGGGTCATCCCACGACGACGGCGAAATCCGGGACACGTCCGCGGCACCGTCCTGCCACCGGCTTTGCCAGTGCTCATCATTGGAGCCGCCGATCCCGGGGACCATGGTCAGGTGCATGCTGTTCGCCTCTCATCCTGTGGTGCCGGGAGCCGGCAGCCGGGAATATCTGCTCGGAAACCGGTGCTGTCAATGAACATGAAGAAGATCGGTTTCCTGTCCTTTGGACATTACCGCGACGTGCAGGGTTCCTTTGTCCGCACCGCCCGGGACGCCCTGCTGCAGACCGTCGAAACGGCGGTGGCAGCCGAGGAAGCGGGCATTGACGGAGCCTTCCTTCGGGTCCACCACTTCGCCCCGCAGTTCGCTGCGCCGTTCCCTCTGCTGTCCGCCATGGCCGCACGGACTCACAGGCTTGAACTGGGCACGGCGGTGATCGATATGCGCTACGAAAATCCGCTGTACATGGCCGAAGAAGCAGCGGCCGCGGATCTGATCAGCGGCGGCAGGCTTCAGCTGGGCCTGAGCCGGGGTTCACCCGAGCCCGCGCTGCGCGGCTATGAGGCATTTGGCTACGTTCCCACCGGGGACAGCACCGATGCGGATGAGGCCCGCAAGCACACACTGGTGTTCCGGGCTGCGATTGCCGGTGCAGGCCTGGCGAACGCGGATCCGATGATGACCGGCAGTTCCGACGCGCTGGCCATCGATCCGCAGTCCCCCGGCCTCGCAGAACGGATCTGGTGGGGTTCCGGAACCCGGGCGACGGCCAAGTGGACCGGCGAACAGGGCATGAACCTGATGAGCTCCACCCTGCTGACGGAGGATACCGGAGTTCCCTTCGACGAGCTCCAGGCCGAGCAGATTGCAGTGTTCCGCAAGGCTTGGGCCGATGCCGGACATGAGGGGACTCCGCGGGTCTCCGTCAGCCGCAGCGTCATTCCGCTGGTGACCGACACCGACCGGCGGTATTTCGGGCTGCGCGCCCAGGCCGAGGGACGCGACCAGGTGGGACGGCTCGACGGCGGCCTGGCCCGTTTCGGCAAGAGCTACATTGGCGAACCTGATGTCATTGCCGCCCAGCTTGCCGCGGACGCCGCGGTTCAGGCTGCGGACACGCTTCTGGTGACGGTGCCCAACCAGCTGGGCGTGGACTACAACGTGCAGCTGCTGGAGAACATCGTGAAGCATGTCGCGCCGGCGGCCGGCTGGCGCTGATGCCTCCCGTACGGCGGCGGTTCCCGGCTGTCACCGGCATGCGCTATGGTGGTGTCAGCTTCACGAGAGGTGGCCAACGCCCGGAGGAATCCGGGTCCGTAAAAGCTCCGACTGGCCTCACACCAACCCCATGTTCGGCGGGTGGTTCGGATGACGAAGCGGCCTGACGCCGCCCGGCGCAGGCAAGGACAACCTGTAAAGGAACACGCTGTGAGCACTTCCAGTGACACCCGCTGCGCCAGCTTCCGGCCCGGCCATAACATCCATCAGATCCATGCCAAGAAGCTTGTTGGCTTCGATGACTGGGTGGATGCCCAGGCCTACGTGGACCTGGACCTGGGCATCGTCCAGCTGGTCGTGGACGGCAGGCAGCAGCTGATGTGGTTCCATGACCTGCCGACGCTGGCCCTGGCCCTCGCCGGTTCCGGCGGAGCGGCCCAGTGGTGCGCCCGGTATTCCTCGCTCCTGGTCCCCGGCGGTTTCGACGGCCCGGCCCGGCGCTCTTTTTTCTACTTGGCGACGCCGGAAAAGCTCAGGCCGTGTAGCGGGTTCAGCTCAGCATCCGGCGCCGAAGCCGCTTCAGCACAGCAGGGCTGAGCCCGGCGTCGCGCAGGTACTGTTCCGCGTCCAGCCCGTCCAGGGCGCGGAGCAGTTCCCGCCGTCCGTCGGCCACCCTCGCGGCTTCCTGCTCGGGAGTCAGCGGCTTTTCCCGCGGATGCACCTGCGTGGCGTGGAAGGCATTAATGCCGCGGACCGCCTCCCCATAGTCGTCGGCAATGGCTTCCGGCGATGCCCCGGCCAGCTGGAGCAGCAGCATGGCAATGAGCCCGGTGCGGTCCCGGCCGGCGGAGCAGTGGATCACCACCGCGCCGTCGTCGGCGTCTGCCAGGGCCTGAACGACGGCGGCGATCTTCTCCGGCCAGCGCCGCAGGTTCTCCCGATACCACTTGGGTGAATCCATGTACGGGCCGCAGAGCGCGGTGAAGTCGGGATCGTTCGCTTCCTGGGTGGGCCGGGTCAGGAAGGTGATGCCGGCGGCGGCGTCGGGGCCCACCTCCGGGTCGGTGTCCCGGCGGCCCTGCTCGACGTCGTTGCGCAGGTCGACGACGGTGCGGACGCCGGCGTCGCGGGCCTGCGCCCAGCCCCGCTCAGTGAGCCATTCGGACCGGCCCATCCGGAAGATCCGGCCGGGTGCCACGGAGCCGCCGCCGGCAACCGGGATGCCGCCCAGGTCACGGGCATTCGCCGCGCCTTCCCACTCCACATCCCGGTTGCTCATCACGCCCTTCTAGGACCAGTCGAAGAAGCCCTTGCCGGACTTCCGGCCGAGCTCGCCGCGCGCCACCTTGTCGCGGAGAATCTGCGGCGGTTCAAACCGCGGACCAAGGGTTTCGGCAAGATACTCGGCAATGCCCAGGCGCACGTCCAGACCCACAATGTCGGTGGTCCGCAGCGGACCCGTGGGGTGCTTGTAGCCCAGGACCATGGCGGCATCGATATCCTCTGACGTGGCCACGCCCTCCTCCACCATGCGCATGGCTTCCAGGGCGATGGCCACTCCCAGGCGGGAGCTGGCAAAGCCCGGGGCATCGTTCACGACGACGGGCGTCTTGCCGAGGTCCTGCGCCCAGGCGGCGGCGGCTTCGGCCAGCCCCTCGGAAGTCTGCTTTCCCAGCACCACCTCAATCAGGGTGGAGGCGGGAACCGGGTTGAAAAAGTGCAGCCCGCAAAACCGCTCCGGGCGCTGCAGCTTTTCCGCCAGGCCGGAGACGGACAGTGAAGACGTGTTGGACGCCAGCCAGGCCTCGGATCCCAGCTGCTCCTCGACCGCAACCAGGGCTGCTGCCTTCAGTCCGAAATCCTCCGGCACTGCTTCCACCACCAACCCGGCACCGGAGAACGCCGCATAGTTCGTGGAAACGGACAAACGCGCGGTCAGGTCCGCCAGGCCCGCGGAAACGGTGCCGCGCTCGACGCTCTTGGCCAGTGCGCCGGCGACGCGGTCATAAGCGGCGGAGGCGGCGTCGTCGTCGCGCTCCACCACCACCACCGTTGCTCCGGCCGTGACGAAGGCGTGGGCAATGCCCGCGCCCATCCGCCCGCCGCCGAGCACTCCTACCGTGGAGGGAACTGCCATTACTTTTTCTTCCTCTCAAGGAATGCTGACATGCGGTCAAACTTGGCCTGCGATTCAAACAGAATCCCCTGCGCCAAATTGTCGATGGCGGGGTGGGCGTCCGCCGGGGCGGCAAACACAGTTTTGGTGAGCCGGACGGCCAGCGGGTCCTGGCGGGCAATCCGGTCCGCCAGGGCGTGCGCGGCGGCCAGCAGGTCTTCCGGTTCGGCGAGCTCGGTGACCAGGTGCGCGGCCAGCGCTTCCTCGGCGTTCAGCACCCGTCCGGCCAGCAGGATCTCCTTGGCCAGCGGTTCACCCACGAGTTCCTTCAGCCGCCAGCTGGCGCCGGCGGCTGCCAGGATCCCCAGCGAGGTTTCCGGATTGCCGATCTTGACGCGGGGTGTTCCAATCCGGAAGTCCGCAGCGAAGGCCAGCTCCGCGCCGCCGCCCAGGGCGTAGCCGTCCAATGCCGCAATGACGGGCATCGGCAGTTTGGCGATCCGGGCAAACACGGTGGAGTTGATGCCTCGCAGGGCGTCGTCGCGGCGGCGTTCGCGCAGCTGGGCAATGTCCGCGCCGGAGGCAAACACCCCGTTGCTTCCAGCAAGGATGAGGGTCCGGGGGTTCTCCTCCAAGTCCGCGCAGAGCAGGTGCAGCTCTTCGACCATGGCGGCATCGATGGCGTTGCGGACCTCGGGTCGGTTGAGGACGGCGGTGACGCGCCCGTTCCCCTCGGTGACCTGCAGGGTGGTGAAGGAGCTGTAGTCGGCGCCCATTTAGACGGCCTCGATCAGCATGGCGGTGCCCTGGCCAACGCCGACGCACATGGTGGCAATGCCGCGGGCGGCACCCTCGCGTTCCATTCGGTTCAGCAGCGTGATGGCAATCCGGGAGCCGGAGGAACCCAGCGGGTGCCCCAGGGCGATGGCGCCGCCGTCGTTGTTGACGATGTCTTCGTTCACGCCGAGCCGGCGGATGCAGGCCAGGGACTGGGTGGCGAAGGCTTCGTTGAGTTCAAAGGCGCCGACGTCGGCAAGTTTCACGCCGCTGCGGGCGAGCACTTTCTGCGTGGCCGGGACGGGGCCGATGCCCATGATTTCCGGCGGCACTCCGGCGGACGCGCCGTCGACAATCCGGGCCCGGGCGGTGAGCCCGTACTCGCGGATGGCACGCTCGGAGGCGACGATGATCGCGGACGCGCCGTCGTTCAGCGTGCTGGAGTTGCCGGCGGTGACAATGCCGCCGGGCCGGACCACGGGACGCAGCTTGGCGAGCACCTCGGCGGTGGTGCCCTCGCGCGGGCCCTCGTCGGTATCCACCACGGTGTCGCCCTTGCGGCCGCGGATGGTGACCGGAACAATTTCGTCCTTGAAGTGTCCGGCGGCAATGGCTGCCAGCGCGTTCTCGTGCGATCGGACGGCAAACGCGTCGGCGTCCTCGCGGGAGATGCCGTCCACGGCAGCCAGTTCCTCGGCGGTTTCCGGCATGGAGTACGTCATCTTGCCGTCGCGGGAGAGTTCTCCGGAGGTAAAGCGTTCGTTCACGAAGCGCCAGCCGATGGAGGTATCGAAGGTTTCACCGGGCTTGGCGAAGGCCTTGGTGGGCTTTTCGGTGACCCAGGGCGCGCGGCTCATGGATTCGGTGCCGCCGGCAATGACAATGTCCGCAGCCCCCGCCTTGATCATGTGCGAGGCCATGATGATGGCGGACAGTCCGGAGGCGCAGAGCCGGTTCACGGTGATGCCGGGAACGTCGCCGGGAAACCCGGCCAACAGGGCGGCGAGGCGGGCAACGTTGCGGTTCTCTTCACCGGCACCGTTGGCGTTGCCGAGGATGACTTCGTCGACGACGGCGGGGTCCAGTCCCTCGCGCGCCACCAGTTCCTGCAGCGTCAGTGCCGCCAGGTCATCGGGCCGGACACTGGACAGCGCGCCGCCGTACCTGCCCACCGGAGTCCGCACTCCGCCCACGAGAAACGCTTCAGTCATTGTTGCTCCCACCGTCTGTGTGCCGCCGGCCGACGCTGGCCGGGCAGCATTTACTGACCATTCGTTCTGTAAAGAATTGCACGGCGGCGGAACGCGGTCAATGTGACCGGCCTTGGGTGACGGACGGCTCTGCGGACAGAAAATGTCCGCAGGAACGCCCGCAGCCGGCGGTTCGCGGGGCTAGGCTTCGGGCATGAGCTTCAACATTCAAATATGCGTGGACTGCGAAAACGCCCATGAGCAGGCTGATTGGTGGGCGGAAACGCTGGGCTGGGTCAATGAACCCCTTGACCAGGCCCTGATTGATTCCCTGCTGGATCAGGGGACCATTTCCCCGGACATGCTGGTTGACCATAAAGGGCAACGGCGGTGGCGCGACGGTGCGGCGATCTGCCGGGAAAGCGAGGTCGGCTCCCCGGAACGCCTGCGCATCCTTTTCCAGCCCGTGCCCGAGCCCAAGACGGCAAAGGACCGCATCCATCTGGACATCCATATCAACGGGGCGGACAAGGACGTGAAGCGGGCGGAACTTGAGGCACGCGGAGCCACCTTCCTGTATTCGGAACAGCAGGGGCCATCCTCCTGGTACACCATGGCCGATCCCGAAGGAAACGAATTCTGCATCGCCTAGGCCAACGGGCTGGAGCGGGAGGGTCCGGCGTGCGGCGCTTCCAGGGTTATTGCAGCAGTTCCGCCGGCACAGCGTAGGTCAGCACAACGGCCAGCAGGTTCTTGGCGGCGTGCACGGCGTAGGACAGGATGAAGTTGTTTCCCGCCCAGACGTAGATGCCCACCAGCACCGCCCCCATGGCCAGGTACGGCATCAGGACCGGCAGCGTCAGCGCTTCCTTGCCGGCCAGGTGGATGCCCGCGAAGAGCAGCACGGAGATTGTGCAGCAGGCCCAGATGTTCAGGTGCCGGCTGAGCTTGCCGATGAGCAGGTGACGGAAGATGTACTCCTCCACAAAGGGCGCAATGATGACCAGCAGCGGAATGATCAGCAGCGGCGGCAGGGAAACCACCAGGCCCTGGACAGCTTCCTGGTTGACCGCTGTTTCGGGTGGTCCGGTGAAGGCCACCGCGACGGCGGTGAGCAGCAGCATGACAAACACGCCGCCCGGAATGATCGCCAGCGTCAGCCAGGGCCGGGTGGCCAGGATCCGGGTTTCCCGCACCGCGTAACGCCAGGAAGCCCAGGCGGCCAGTGCGCCGGCCGAAAGGTAGAACGCCAGGTTCACCACGTAGCCGGCCAGCAGCGGATCGGGAATCAGCGTGGTCAGTCCGGGGATGCCGAGCCCCGGGGCGTAACTGAAGATCAGCAGGAACAGCACGTAAAACCCTGCGGCAATTCCGTCCCGCCGGGTAAAGGCGTAGGACAGGAAGTCCGGCCGGCGAAGCTCAGCCACGTTAGACGGTCAGCTCAGCCATGACGCGGGGCATGGCGTCCAGCAGCTCCCCGGCCAGGAAGCTGAGGGGTCCCTGGGCGGCGGCCAGCCGGTCGCCGGCGGTGGAGTGCAGGTAGGTTCCCCAGCAGGCGGCCTGTTCTGGGCTGGCTTTCCGGGCCAGGAACCCGGCGATGGCGCCGGCCAGAACGTCTCCGCTGCCGGACGTGCCCAGGCCGGAGTTGCCCGCAGGAACTTCCCAGCGCCGGCCATCCGGTGCCGTAATGAAGCCCTGGGCGGCCACTACCGCCTGATATTTGGCAGCAATGTCCAGGGCCGCCTGTTCCACGTCGAGGTCCGTCCCGGGGTCAAGATCCAGCAGCCGGGCGGCTTCCTTCTTGTTCGGCGTCAGCACCAGACGCCCGGCCCAGCCCTCATACACCTCCGGCAGACCGGGCAGAACACCCAGTGCGTAGGCATCAAGGACCACCGACGCGTCTTCCTTCATCAGCGGGGCAATGCTCCGGAGCAGCTCTGCGGTGGAATCGGCGTCGTCCAGACCGGGGCCAACCACCACCACGTCGGACGTTTCCAGATCGGCCCCTATGGCTTTGCCCGCCCGGGACCCGGAAATCACGCCCTCGTCTTCGGGCAGCGGAGCGCACCCCGATTCAGGCACTGCCACGGCAACGGCCACGGCCACTGAATCGGTCACGGCGAGGGTCAGCCGCCCGGCGCCCACGCGCAGGGCGGCACGGCCGGTCAGCATGGCAGCGCCCGGTGAACGCCGTGCACCGCCAACCACCAGCACGTTGCCGCGGTCGGATTTGTCAGCGGCCTCACGGTTGACCTGCCAGCCCTTCAGCAGGGCGGGAGTTACGGCAGTTACGGGTTCAGCGGGGGTGGACATGGTTGTCATCTCCTGCATGCTCGGTCACCGGTGCGCCGCCGGATTCCAGGTGGTCAACGGCATTGAAGCTCTCCAGCACCCAGCGGCCCTTTCCTTCCGGGCGCATCAGGCGGGTTATGGAAGCGTTACGGACGCTTGTACTGGAAGCAATATCGAGAAGTTCGGCCTCGCTGAGCTGCTCGCAGATGTAGCGGATCAGCATAATCACGGCATCATGGCAGACGACGGCGACGCGCTTTCCGTCGTTTTCGTCGTCGATGTCGCGGAGGACCGAACGCAGGCGCAGTGCCACGTCCGCCCAGGATTCCCCGCCCGGGGGCCGGTAGGAGAACTTGCCCAGCCAGTTTCGCCGCTGTGCTTCATCCGGGAAACGGGCGTCCACTCCTGCTGAAGTCAGCAGGTCCAGGATGCCCAGTTCCCGGTCGCGCAGCCGTTCGTCCAGGCGCATGTCCTGCAGACCGGTCAGCTCCGCTGTCTGCCGGGCCCGCAGGTACGGCGAACACCAAACAGCCTCGGGACGTTCATGCTCCGGCAGCCCGGCGAGCCAGCGGCCCAGTGCTTCACCCTGCTGAACACCGGCGTCACTCAGCGGAACGTCGGCGTCCCGCAGCCCAATGTCGATGACTTCGGCCCCGGAGCGGTGTGCCGCAGTGGCTGCTACGTTTCCCGCGCTCTCGCCGTGCCGGATCAGGACCAGTTCGATTGCACCCATCCTCCGACTCTACCCCCGCCCCAAAACCGATTCGAGATGAATTCACGGGAAAAACCTGTGGATTCATTATTCATAGCACTTGATTCGGGTACACCAAATGTGATTAGGCTCGGCAATGGAAAATACGCTTTGGAACGATCCAACGGACATTTCCCAGACTTCTACAGGGAATCGGGCACGGCGGGCCTTGCTGGCATGCTCAGCGGTAATTGTCCTTGCATCCTGCTCCGCGGGTCCCGCGGACAGCACCGACGCCGGGGGCACCAACAGCCCTGCCCCCGGCGTCCCTTCAACTTCTTCCTCCCCCACGCCCGTTCCCTCATCTGCAGCTGCACCTGAGCCCTTACATGAACCTCTGTCACCGGATTCCCGGTCGTACCCGGCGGAAGAACTCGTCCTCTCCGAAAAGGGAACAGGCAGCGGAAGCTACGTTCTTGAGGGTGGTCTGAGAGAGGGGGAATCCCTCACCATTGCGGTCACGTGCACCCCTGGCGGAGAACTGGACGTGAAAACCGACCCCGCCATCGCAGGCATCGGCAACTTTCGCTGCGGCAACGGGCCGCTTGACATGAGTGTCAGCAATCCCGCCCTCGTGCGGGATATTCCGGATCTGTCGGTCACTGTGGAGACGTCCAGCGGCGCATCCTTCTGGGTACAGGCCCGGGTCCACGGCGGCGCCTAGCATTTATGAAAATGTTTCCTTTGCATGGATAAATAAATTTCCGGCACTTTTCAAAAACCCTTGATTCAACTCACCTCATTGTGATTAGGGTCGTTGATGGGAACCTATATGAAGGAAAGCGCATCCAGAGCAGCATGTACCTCCGCCACAGGGCAGCGCGGCCGCGGCAACCCCGGTCTTTGGATTGGCCGCGGCGCCCTGGCCGCAATGTTTGTTGCTGTCCTCTCCGGATGTTCCGCGGACGGGACGGCTGAAGCCGAGCCGGCCAACACCACGCCGGCGGCTGCCGCAAGTGTCTCCCCTTCCGGCCCTCTTGAGGATTCGGATGTGGCGGAACCCCTTGCACCACAGATTGAACTGGACGGTGTTTCTCCGTCCGGAGAGAGGGTTCTTTCCGAGCAGGGCGTTGGCACCGGAACCCATAAGTTTGACGGAATGCTGGAAGCGGGACAGGTCCTGAGCCTCTCCGCGTCCTGTCCCCCCGGAGATTCAGTGTCCGTCAGCGGCGCTATGGGGCGTTATACCGTTCCCTGCAGCAGCCCCGCCTCGTCATATACTTTCGATGCTCCGGCCGACGAGGCCGTTGAAGGCGTGGAAGTCACCGTGAAAACGGCCCACGGCTCCCCCTACTGGCTCGCGGCATGGGTGCACGACGCAGAATAAGCCTCCCGCGCGCCGTCACGTGTTGGTACGCTGATCCGTCTTGCCGCCGTTGCGGACGGTGAAGGTCAGCAGGAACGCGACGGCGGCAAAGGCCGCCAGCAGCATCAGCCCCACAAAGTAGCTGCGGTTCGCGGGATCGTAGGTGGCGCCCATGACCAGCGGCGGAAAATAGCCGCCCAGTCCCCCGGCGGCGGCGATGATCCCGCCGACCGTGCCCACGTCCTGCGCCGGTGCTGCCCGTCCCACCCAGGCAAACACGCCGCCGGTGCCCAGCCCCAGGAACAGGGCCATCAGGATAAATGCCGTGCCGTACACCCGTTCCTCCTCCGGCCGCAGCGCAACGACAATGGCCAGGACCACGGTGCCGGCCAGGGACGTGAGCGTCACCAGTTTCGGACCCACTTTGTCCGCGATCGTTCCGCCGATGGGCCGGGCGATCACGGCTGCCACCGCAAAACCCGCGGTCCGGGTTCCGGCTGCCGTGGCGTCATAGTCGTACACGTTGCCAAGGTAGGTGGGCAAATAGTTGGAGAACGCCACGAAGGCCCCAAAGACCACTCCGTAGAGGAAACACAGCTGCCAGGTCACGCGCAGGCTGAAGGCGTGGGTAATCTTCGGCAGCACCGGTTCGGTGGGTGCAGACCAGGCCGGTGACTCACGCAGAATCAGCCAGCTCAGCACCGCCATGGCAGCCACCACGACGGCGATGGTGATGTGGGTGCCCATGTAGCCGACGGCGGTGACCAGCCGGGGCGTGAAGAACGCCGAGACGGCGGTGCCCACCATGCCGGCCCCGAAGACGCCGGTGGCGAATCCTTTCCGGGTGCGTTCGTACCAGGCCGAGCAGAACGGAATGCCGATGGCGAACACAGTCCCGGCGATGCCCAGGAAAAACGCAATGACCACCAGGAACGGGAAGTTCCCCATCTGTCCCACGATGCCGGTCAGCAGCACCAGCGGCGCGGTGATGCCCAGAATGACGGTGAACATGATTCTGCCGCCGTACCGGTCGGTCAGGGCCCCCACCGGGATGCGGGCCACTGATCCCACCAGGATGGGCATGGCCACCAGGATGGAGGTCTGGCCCGGTCCCAGGTCCATGTCCGCGGCGTACCGGCTGGACAACGGCCCAATGATTGTCCAGGCCCAGAACCCCACCGTGGACGCCACCGTGGCAACAATAAGGTTCTTCAGCTGCCCGGACCTCAGGTCCGCGGATGACGCCGGCGATTGCGCTGAAGCTGGCATGACGGTCTCCTCTCGTGCAGGGCTGGTGCCGGCGCATCAGTTCCGGGGTATGCCTTTGCGGTTGCGGTCCGGAGTGCCTACCGGAGCCCAGCTGCCGCGCGGAGTAGGTGACCCGGGTGCAGGCCTTTTTCCGCGGGAGCGGTAGACGATGTACGGGCGGAAAAGGTACTGCAGCGGCGCGGTGAAGGCGTGGACCAGACGGGTGAACGGCCAGAGCGCAAACAGGGCGAGGCCCCACAGGGTGTGGATCTTGAAGGAAAGGGACGCCGCGGTCATCGCCGCAATGTCCGGCTGAAAAATGAAGAGAGAGCGGAACCACGGCGCCACGGTGTCCCGGTAGTTCACGATCCCGGCGTCAAAGACGGAGAAGACTGTGGTGGCGAGCCCGGCCAGGATGGCGGCCAGCAGGAAGATATACATCACTTTGTCGTTCCGGGTGGTGGCCATAAAGACCGGCCCGGTGGTCCGCCGCCGGTAGATCAGCAGGACGATCCCCACAAGCGTGGCGAACCCGGCAATGGAGCCCACGCTGAGGGCAAAGAAGTGGTACCGGTCCTCATTGATCGCAATGGCATCCATCCAGGTCTTCGGGATGACCAGTCCCACAAAGTGGCCCACGATCACCGCCAGAATGCCAAAGTGGAACAGCGGAGAGGCAATGCGCAGCAGCCGGGATTCGTACAGCTGGGAGGAGCGGGTGGTCCAGCCGAACTGGTCATACCGGTAGCGCCAGATCGAGCCCAGAATGAGTACGGCCAGCACCACGTAGGGCAGCACGCCCCAGAGCATCACGTCGCCCAAACCCACCTGCACGTTGGCCGGCGGAGGTACGTCCGCACGTATCATGGCGCGTTCCTTTCATGCACCGGCAGCAGCCGGGAGCTGTAAGGTTCCAGGCCCACCGTTTCCGTGGGCGGCCCGTAGCCGGCTGTCTGCATGACCGTTTGCCGGTCCTCGGGAGAAACCCCGGGGAGGGTCGAACAGACCAGCGCCAGGGCTCCGGAGTACGGAAGATTGTCATCGCGCAGTGCCAGCCGCAGCAGTTCCAGCGAGGGCCGGTAGCGCTGCAGCAGCTCGTAGCCGTCCGACGGGGAAACCTTGGCGGCGAATTCCAGCACCAGCGGCAGGTAGTCCGGCAGCTCGGACCCTTCCGGCAGGGCACCGTGCGCCCGGTAAACCTCCTTGAAGGCGGCGAGCGCCTCGCCCCTGCGGCGGGTGTCGCCGTCGGTCCAGTAGGTCAGATGCAGGCTGTGCCGCTTCGACAGGTCAAATTCCTGGACATAATCCGCCTGCACCTCGGGCAGCGGTTCAACGGTCAGCCAGGAGAGCAGCTCCTCCAGCGGTTCGGCATCCGCGCCGGCTTCGGCGAGCGCCGCACGCATGGACGGCACCAGGTCCACCAGTTCCTGGTCCGGGTACTCCAGCAGCAGCCCGCAGACCTGCCGGACGACGGCGCTGCGCCGGGGATGGGCGTCCTTGTAAGGTTCCGGCTCGAACGTGCCCTTGCCGGGTTTGCCCAGAAGCTTATCCAGCAGGCTCACCGGCCACCTCCCTGCTGGTCCGGCCCGTCACCCTCGGCCTGGTCGTAACCGGCGCCGATGCCGCTGCCCTTGTCCTCGGCGGAGGACATACCGCCCCTGGTCCCGGGCACGCCGCGGTTGCCGTCAGCAGGAAACAGGCCCCGGGGTGAGCCCCGCCCGTCCCAGTTCAGCAGGTTGACGCGGCCGCCGAGATCGCCGTTGCCGGTGGGATCATCCCCGCGCTGGCGGGCCTGCAGAGCGGCGAAGTTTTCCACCGCAACGGGCATCGGCCGCCCGGAGGCTTCGCCGAAGACACCGGTTTGCCCCATTCCGGGGCCGCCGTCCACATCCAGGGAACAGCCGATTTCCTCCAGGTTGTGGGCATCCTCCAGGTGAGCGCTGGGAATGACGTAGCGCTCCTCATACTTGGCGACGGCCATTAGCCGGTACATGGCCACGATCTGTTCGCCGGTCATCCCGACGTCGGCGGCAATCTGTTCATCGGGGACGTCGCCGAGGGTGATGTTCCGCATGTAGGCGCGCATCGCTGCGAGCTTGCGCAGTACACCGGTGACCAGATCAGTGTCTCCGGCCGTGAACAGTTCGGCCAGGTACTCCACGGGGATCCGCAGCGCCTCGATGGCGCCGAACAGATTGTCCGCGCTTTCGCCGTCGTGCCCCTGTTCGTTCAGCACATCCACGATCGGGGACAGCGGCGGCACGTACCAGACCATGGGCATGGTGCGGTACTCCGGATGCAGCGGCAGTGCCACCCGGAAGGTCTTGGCCAGTGCGTACACCGGGGAGCGCCGGGCTGCCTCCAGCCAGTCCTCCGGGATGCCCTCGGCCCGCGCCGCGGCAAGCACCTCCGGGTCGTTGGGATCCATCATCAGATCCAGCTGGGCCTCGTACAGGTCCTTCTCATCCGGGACAGAGGCCGCGGCCGTGACCCGGTCCGCGTCGTACAGGAAAATGCCGATGTACCGCAGCCTGCCCACGCAGGTCTCGGCGCACACGGTGGGCAGGCCCACCTCGATCCGCGGATAGCAGAAGGTGCACTTCTCAGCCTTTCCGGAGCGGTGGTTGAAGTACATCTTCTTGTAGGGACAGCCGGTCACGCACTGCCGCCAGCCGCGGCAGCGGTCCTGGTCCACCAGCACAATGCCGTCCTCTTCACGCTTGTAAATGGCGCCGGACGGGCAGGACGCCATGCAGGACGGATTCAGGCAGTGCTCACAGATCCGCGGCAGGTAGAACATGAAGGTGGAGTCGAATTCCAGCTTCACCTTCTCCTCCGCCTCGCGGCGCATCTTTTCTAGCACCGGATCGCTGAGCTGCGTGCGCGCCGAGCCGCCCAGGTCGTCATCCCAGTTGGCGGACCACTCGATTTTCATGTCCTCTCCGGTGATCAGCGACTTGGGCTTCGCGACCGGAAAATCGTTGCCCGCCGGGGCGTTGATGAGGTTCTCGTAGTCGTAGGTCCACGGCTCGTAGTAATCGTCCAGCTCCGGCTGGACGGGGCTGGCGAAGATGCCAAAAAGCTTGGCCAGCCGGCCGCCCGCTTTCAGCTTGAGTTTGCCGCGGCTGTTCAGCTCCCAGCCGCCCTTCCATTTCTCCTGGTCCTCGTACCGGCGCGGATACCCCTGGCCGGGGCGGGTCTCCACGTTGTTGAACCAGACGTATTCGGTGCCCGCCCGGTTGGTCCAGGCCTGTTTGCAGGTCACGGAGCAGGTATGGCAGCCAATGCACTTGTCCAGCGCCATCACCATTGCTGTTTGGGCCATGATGCGCATCAGTAAGCCACCTTCTGGGAGCGTTTGCGGACAACGGAAACAATGTCGCGCTGGTTGCCGGTGGGGCCAAGGTAGTTGAACGCCCAGGACAGCTGCGCGTAGCCGCCGATCATATGGGTGGGCTTGACCAGGATGCGGGTCACCGAGTTGTGGATACCGCCGCGCCGGCCGGTCGCCTCCGACTTGGGCACGTCAATGATGCGCTCCTGGGCGTGGTGGACGTAGATGACTCCGGCCGGCATCCGGCTGGACACAATGGCCCGGCCCACCAGGACCCCGTTGTTGGAGATGCACTCCACCCAGTCATTGTCATTGACCTCGATCAGCGCGGCGTCCTGCGTACTCATCCAGACTGCGGTGCCGCCCCGGGACAGTGAGAGCATCAGCAGGTTGTCCTGATACTCGGAATGGATGGACCACTTGTTGTGCGGGGTCAGGTAACGCACCGCCACGGACAGGTCGCCGCGGGTGCCCAGCTGCGGCTCTCCGAACAGCCGGTGCATGTCCAGCGGCGGCCGGTAGATCGGCAGGGCTTCACCCATGTCCTGCATCCAGTCGTGGTCCAGGAAGAAGTGCATCCGGCCGGTCAGCGTGTGAAAGGGCTTGAGCCGTTCGATATTGATGGTGAACGGGGCGTAGCGCCGCCCGCCGGTTTCCGAGCCGGACCATTCCGGCGACGTGATGACCGGCGTCGGCCGGTCCTGGGTGTCGCGGAAGGTGATCTTCTTGTCCTCCGCGCCCTCGGCCAGGTCAGCCAGCGGGGTGCCGGTCCGCTTCTCGAGGGTCCGGAATCCCTGCACCGCCAGTTCGCCGTTGGTGGTTCCGGAGAGCAGCAGGATGGCCTCGGCCATCCGCGCGTCGGTGTCCACCGCGGGGCGTCCCGCCGCCGCCCCGCTGTCAAAGACTCCGTGCTTGCGCGCGAGGTCTTCCAGCGGCTTGGTGACGTCGTACTTCACGTATTTGGTGGTCAGGCCCAGCTTGTCCGCGAGCGGCCCCACGGCAACGAATTTCTCGCCGATGGCGGTGTAGTCCCGCTCCACCACGGCAAGGGAGGGCAGGTTCTTGCCCGGCACCGCGGGAATATCTGTGCCTTTCCAATCCGGGGCGTGCCCGCCGGGCTGGGCGATTTCCCCGGGCGTGTCATGGGTGAGCGCCGTGGCCACCAGGTCCTTCCGCACCCCCAGATGGACCCCTGCCTGGCGCGAAAACTCCTCGGAGAGCAGCCGGAACAGGTCATAGTCCGTCTTGGCTTCCCACGGCGGCGCGATGGCGGGTGTGAAGGCGTGCACATACGGGTGCATGTCGGTAGAGGAGAGGTCGTATTTCTCGTACCAGGTGGCGGCCGGGAACACGACGTCGGAGAGCAGCGTGGAACTGGTCATCCGGAAGTCCGCGGACACCAGCAAATCGAGCTTTCCCTGCGGCGCCTCGTCGCGCCAGACGACGTCGGCGGGCCGGGACTCGCCGTGATCGGCGCCCATGACGTTGTTCAGGGTGCCCAGCAGGTGTTTCTGGAAATACTCCTCGCCCTTGGCCGAGGAACCCAGCAGGTTGGACCGCCACAGGACCAGGGTCCGGGGCCAGTTCTCCGGGGCATCAATATCCTCCACCGCAAACCGAAGCCTTCCGTCCTTGAGCCGGCGGGCCACCCAGGACGCTTCATCCTTTGCCTCGCCGCGGGCCACGCCCGCCGCTGCCTCATCGGCCACATCGAGCGAGTTCTTGGCGTCGAACTGCGGAAAGAACGGCATCCAGCCCATGCGGGTGGACTTGGCGATCACATCTGCGGTGTGCAGGCCGCGCAGGTGTCCCTGTGCCAGCGGCGACTGCATGGAGTCGGAGGAGTAGCCGTCGGAGCGGAACTGGTCCGTGTGCATGTACCAAAATGCGGTGCCGATCATGAACCGCGGAGGCCGGTTCCAGTCACCGGCCGAGGCCATTGCCGCCCAGCCGGTGATCGGCCGGCACTTTTCCTGGCCGACGTAGTGCGCCCAGCCGCCGCCGTTGCGGCCCTCGCAGCCGGTGAGCATGAGCATTGCCAGGATGGCCCGGTAGGTGACGTCGCCGTGATACCACTGGCAGATGCCCGCGCCGAGGATGATCATGGAGCGGCCGTTGGATTTCTCGGCGTTGGCGGCGAAATCCCGGGCGGTGCGGATCACGGCGTCGGGCTTGACGTTGGTGACCTCCTGCTGCCAGGCCGGAGTGTAGGGGGTTTCGGCGTCGTCGTATCCGGTGGCCCATTCCCCGGGCAGACCGTCCCGGCGCACACCGTACTGGGCGAGCATCAGGTCAAACACGGTGGTGACCGTCCTGCCGGCCACGGTCATGACGGGTACGCCCCGGCGCAGGACAGAGCCGATGCCGCTCGGATCGGTGAAGGCAGGCAGGTCCACCCGGCTGACTTCACCCTGCCAGGCCGGCGCATCGGCAATCGACAGCGCCGGAACCACGCCCTGCAGGTCGAGGTTCCATTTGCCGGCGTCGGCGTCGTTGTAGCGGAAACCCACTGAACCGTTGGGCACCACCGGAGTGCCGGCGTCCCGGTCCAGCAGCACCGTCTTGAAGGCGGCGTCCGCGGCACCGGATTCGGCCGGACCGAGGTCCGCAGCGGTGAGGAACTTGCCCGGCACCACGGAACCGTCGGTGCGGGTGTTGATGCTGACGAGGAAGGGAAGGTCGGTGAACTGGCGGACATAGTCCTCGAAGAACGGTACCCGCCGGTCCACGAAGTTTTCCTTGAGGATGACGTGGCCCATGGCCATGGCGAGCGCGCCGTCGGAACCGGCCTGGGCGGGCAGCCACTCATCGGCGAACTTGGTGTTGTCCGCATAGTCGGGGCTGACCGAGACCACTTTCGTGCCGCGGTAGCGTCCCTCCACCATCCAGTGGGCGTCGGGAGTGCGGGTCACCGGGATGTTGGAACCCCACATCATGAGGTAGGTGGCATCCCACCAGTCCCCGGATTCGGGCACATCCGTCTGGTCACCGAAAACCTGCGGGCTGGCCACCGGCAGGTCTGCGTACCAGTCGTAAAAACTGTTCATCACCCCGCCGATGAGATTGATGAAGCGGGCACCGGCGGCATGGGACACCATGGACATGGCCGGAATAGGCGAGAAGCCGGTGCAGCGGTCCGGACCGTAGTTCTTGATCGTGGAAACGTGGGCCGCGGCGGTCATCTCCAGGGCCTCGGCCCAGGTGGACCGGGCGAGCCCGCCCTTGCCTCGGGCCTGCTGGTAGGTGCGACGGCTTTCCGGGTCATTGACGATTCGTTCCCAGGCCAGCACCGGGTCTCCGGTGTCCTTCTTCGCCGCCCGGTACATTTCCAGCAGCACGCCGCGGATGTACGGATAGCGCACCCGGGTGGGCGAATACGTGTACCAGGAGAAGGCGGCGCCGCGCGGACAGCCCCGGGGCTCGTACTCCGGACGGTCCGGACCCACCGTGGGATAGTCCGTTTCCTGCGCTTCCCAGGTGATGATCCCGTCTTTGACGTAGACCTTCCAGGAGCAGGACCCGGTGCAGTTGACTCCGTGGGTGGAGCGCACCACCTTGTCGTGGCTCCATCGGTTCCGGTAGAAGGAATCACCCTTGCGGCCGCCCTCCCGGAACACGGCACGGCCGTCATCGGTCTCATCCCAGCGGGTGAAAAACCTGCCGAGCTTGAGCATTGCTTCTGTTGCCGGGCCATCAATCCCCGGTGCGGAGCCAGCCATGAAACCACGCTAGGCCCGGAGCCGGTGGGCGGGACAGCCCATCGGCAGGAAATTCATGCCGCAGAACGCAGACCGGTCCGGCGGGAGGACCTCAGGCGGTTCCTCCACGGGGTCGCGCGCAGTGGGTTTGGGATGGAGCGATAAACTCGGAACTGTGAGCACAGATCTTCCTGAACAGGTGTCCGATATTTTCGACCCGCAGCAGTGGCGTCTTGTCTCCGGGTTTGAGGACCTGCAGGACATGACCTACCACCGCCATGTGGAGCGCTCTGCCGACGGCGGGATCGTGCGTGACCTGCCTACCGTGCGCATCGCGTTCAACCGTCCGGAGGTCCGCAACGCGTTCCGCCCGGGCACCGTGGACGAGCTCTACCGGGCCATGGACCACGCCCGGATGACCCCCGACGTTGCCACGGTGCTGCTTACGGGCAACGGCCCCTCCCCCAAGGACGGCGGCCACTCCTTCTGCTCCGGCGGTGACCAGCGGATCCGCGGCCGCGACGGCTACCGGTACGCCGAGGGCGAGACCCGGGAAACCATCGATCCCGCACGCGCCGGACGGCTCCACATCCTGGAAGTCCAGCGCCTGATCCGCACCATGCCCAAGGTGGTCATAGCCGTCGTCAACGGTTGGGCGGCCGGCGGCGGGCACAGCCTGCACGTGGTTTCTGACCTGACCATCGCCTCCCGGCAGCACGGCAAATTCAAGCAGACCGACGCCACGGTGGGCAGTTTCGACGCCGGCTACGGGTCGGCCCTGCTGGCCCGGCAGATCGGCCAGAAGAAGGCCCGTGAGATCTTCTTCCTCGCCCGGGAGTACTCTGCCGAGGACATGGTGGCCATGGGCGCCGTGAACGAGGCCGTGGACCACGAGAACCTGGAGAAGGTTGCGCTGGAATACGCCGCGGACATTGCCCGGCAGTCCCCGCAGGCCATCCGGATGCTGAAGTTTGCCTTCAACCTGCCCGACGACGGCCTGGCGGGCCAGCAGGTCTTCGCCGGCGAAGCGACCCGGCTGGCCTACATGACGGACGAAGCCGTGGAGGGCAAGGAAGCCTTCCTCGAAAAACGGGACCCCGACTGGTCCTCCTTCCCCTACTACTTCTAGGCTTGCGATGGAACTGCTGACCGTCCACACACCCGCCGGCTTTAATGCCCAGGAGCTCCTGGCTCCGCTGGCAGATGCCCTCGCCGGCGAAGGTCCAGCTGTTGCCCCCTATGCGGACCCGCACCAGACTTTTTCCGGGGAACTCCCCAACGATGACATCGCCCTGGTCATCAGCACCTCGGGATCCACCGGCACCCCCAAGCAGACCATGCTCAGCACGGATGCCCTGGCCGCTTCCTCCATGGCCACGGCCATGGCGCTGCATGCGGACGGGCAGTGGCTGATGGCTCTGCCCGCGCACTACATCGCCGGCGTGCAGGTCTTGATCCGCTCGCTGTATGCCGGGACCCAGCCGGTGTTCATGGACACGTCCGGGTCCTTTAGCGCGGCCCGCTTTACGCAGGCGGCCGAAGAGATGACGGACCGCAACCGGTTCACGTCCCTGGTGCCCACCCAGCTGCACCGGCTGCTGACCAACCCGGAGCCGGAAACGGTGCGCGTGCTGCGCCGCTTCAATGCCATCCTCCTGGGCGGGGCTCCTGCCGGCACCGGGCTCCTCGCCGACGCAGCCGCACTCGGCCTGAACGTCGTCACCACCTACGGCATGAGCGAAACCTGCGGCGGCTGCGTGTACGACGGCGTGCCGCTGCCCGGTGTCGACGTTGAGGTGGAATCCGGCGCCCTCTGGATCGCCGGGGACATCCTGGCGGACGGCTATCTGGGCCGGCCCGAACTCACCGCGGAACGCTTCCGGTTCAATTCCGGCAAACGCTGGTACCGGACCGATGACACCGGCAACGTGGAGAACGGCCGGGTCACGGTGTCCGGGCGGCTGGATGACGTCATCGTCAGCGGCGGCGTCAAGATCTCCGCCGCGTCTGTCGGCGCGGCCATCGAGCAGTTGGCTGAAGTCTCCGATGCCGTGGTCCTGGGCCTGGACAGTCCGGAATGGGGCAGCATAGTCGCTGCCGCCGTCGTCGGCTCCGTTGATCCTGAAAAGGTTCGCGACGTCGTCCGCACAACGCTGGGAAAGGCCGCGGTGCCCAAGGTGGTGCTCCTGCTGGAGGCCCTGCCGCTGCTGGCCAACGGCAAAACCGACCGGATGGGGATCCGCCAGCTGCTGGCGGCCGCCGGGCACACGCACCCCTGATGTCTGCACCGGGCCGTCGGCCCGGCGGATTTCGCGGCGCGAAGCTGCGGCAGAATAGATCCCAGAGAACCTTCACTAGAACAAGAGGATGTTGATTGTGGCTACAGCCGCGCAGTGGTTAGAAGGAGCCCGCCCCCGCACTCTGCCGATGGCGGTGGCTCCGGTCATTATCGGCACCGCCGCGGCCTATGATCTGGGTTCGTTCAAACCCCTGAATGCCGTGCTCGCCGCACTGGTGGCCATCCTGCTGCAGGTAGGCGTGAATTACGCCAATGACTACTCGGACGGCATCCGCGGCACCGACGACAACCGGGTGGGCCCGTTGCGGCTGACCGGCTCCGGCGCGGCACGGGCCAAGCAGGTCAAGTACGCGGCCTTCGCCTGTTTTGGCGCGGCGATGGTGGCCGGCCTGGTGCTGGTTATCCTGTCTTCCGCCTGGTTCCTGATCCTGGTCGGGGTGGGCTGCGTCGCAGCGGCATGGGGTTACACGGGCGGACGCAACCCCTACGGCTACATGGGACTGGGCGACGTCTTCGTGTTTGTGTTCTTTGGCCTGGTGGCGACGCTGGGTACCACGTACACGCAGGCGGGACAGATCAGCCTGCCCGCGGTGCTTGGTGCCGTCGGCACCGGACTGATCGCCATGGCGCTGCTGATGGCCAACAACGTTCGGGACATCCCCACGGACCGCGAGGCCGGAAAGCGGACCCTGGCCGTACGGCTGGGCGACGAAGCGGCCCGCATCAGCTACGTCATGATGCTCGCGGTGGCCATTTTGCTGCCGCTGTTCCTCGCCTCCGACTACCCCTGGGTACTGCTGGTCCTGCTGCTGATCCCGGCCTGCCTGATGCCCAGCTGGCTGATGCTCAAGGGCAAGAAGCGCCGGAGCCTGATCCCGGTCCTGAAACAGACGGGGCTGATCAACCTCGGGTTCGCCCTGCTGTACAGCCTCGGCCTGGTCCTCACCCGGATGCTGGCGTAGGTTCCGCGCTTACTTATCCTCGCGGGGACGGCGGTCGGAGTTGATCTGCACGTCCGGGTGCGCATCCAGCAGGCTGTCCTCAGCGCCGGCGTCGTCACGTTCAAAGCGGTTTGTGGTCCGCGGGTTGTTGCCGTGGAAGCGCTGCTGCACGGTGCGTGCCGCCTCGTCGCGCATCTCGCGGAAGAACAGGTACGTCACGCACCATGCAAGTATCGCGCCGACAATCGCGGAGAACACCAGCCCCAATCCAAGCCAGACGCATGCTGCAAAGAAGACGGCCACCAAACCAAGGCGGAGAGCGGTAAATTTCCAGAAAGCCACACCGCCATTCTAGTGGCTGTTCCTGTGTGCAGCTTCTTCACAGCCACGAGGGCACCCGCCGACCCGCCCGGTATGGAACTCACAGCTGAAGGTCAGCTGCGCTCCCCTACAATTGAGTCATGCCTCGCCTCGTGCTTTTCGGTGTCATCATTGTCGCCGCCGTCATTATTTACGCCATCGTCGACTGCGTCATGTCGCGTGCACAGGAGGTGCGCAGCATCTCAAAGACGGCGTGGATCTTCACGATCGTGCTGTTGCCGGTGCTCGGCGCGCTCCTGTGGTTCCTGTTTGGCCGCCCGATGAGCGGTCCGGAGCCGAAGAACCGGAAGCCGCGCCATCCCACCGCTCCCGACGACGACCCGGAGTTCCTGCGCAACCTGGCCATCCGCCGTCGGCAGCAGGAGAAGGAAGCCGAGCTCAAGCGCCGTGAGGCTGAACTCCGCGAGCGTGAGAAGCAGGCCGGAAACAAAAAGAACGACGACGAAAAGCCCACCTCGTAGCTCAGCGGCCAGCCGCCAAACCCGCTCCGGTCATCCCCGGGGCGGGTTTTTTGTTGCCCGCAACGCGGACGGGACACTCGGCGGGCCAATAAAAAACCCGCCGCCCGGCGAACCGGAGGGCGGGTTTCTAGCGGCCGAAGCCGGTCAGTGCGTTAGACGCCGGAGTAGCTGTGCAGGCCGGCGAAGAAGACGTTGACGATCGTGAAGTTGAAGACCACGCAAAGGTAGCCGACGATCGAGAGCCAGGCGGCACGGGTGCCGGTCCAGCCGCGGGTGGCACGGGCATGCAGGTAGCCGGCATACACGACCCAGATCACGAAGGTCCAGACTTCCTTGGTGTCCCAGCCCCAGTACCGGCCCCAGGCCTGCTCGGCCCAGACGGACCCTGCCATGAGGGTGAAGGTCCACAGCACGAAGGCCACGGCGTTGATGCGGTAAGCGAAGTTCTCCAGGGCCTGGGCGGAGGGGACAATCCGCAGGAACGTGAGCTTGGAGGTGCCGCCGGCGCGAATCTTGGACTCGCGGTCCGCCTGCAGCAGCTGCAGGACGGACATGGCGAAGGTCAGCGTGAAGAGCGCGGAAGCAATGACGGCGACCGACACGTGAATGATGAGCCAGTAGCTTTGCAGCGCCGGAATCAGGTGGGCCACCGGCGTTGGGAAGCCAATGGTCGCAACCATCATCATGGTCAGGATCAGAGCCACCACAAAGGTGCCAAGGAAGCGCAGGTCCCGCTTGAGCAGCACCAGCAGGAACACGACGGCGACTACGAGGGCGCCGGTGGTGCAGAACTCGTACATGTTGCCCCAGGGCACCCGGTGGGCGGCGAGCCCTCGGGTAACCACGGCAGCGGTGTGGATCAGGGCGCCAAGGACGGTCAGTGCAACGCCGACGCGCGCGGTGTTCCGTCGCGCTCCGACGTAGCCCATGGAGGCATCGGCTGTCTGGGCCACGGCACCGCCGTCGGCAGCTGTACCGTCGGCATCCCAGCCGCGTACGTTGCCGTCCGCCAGATATGTGTCCGATCCGGCGCGGCCCGAGCGGGCGGATGCACCGGCATGCGCCGGTACGGGCGCCCCGGCCTTCTGCTCGGAGAGCTTGGATTCCACGGCCTGGATGGTTTTGCTGCTCTTGGCGAGGTCCCAGGTGAAGGCAAGGAACGCCACCGTATAGGCGAACGCCGCCAACAGCATGAACAGCTCGCTGTACTCAGCGAGGGCGTAGTCAATGGAGGGCATTACGAGTCCTTACCTGTTTCCTTCTTCTGCGCGGCACTGCTGTCCGCTGATGCTCCGGGCTCTGCGTCCCGGTCTGTCGTGTGCTGTCCGGAGCCCGGAGCAGATGCTTCCCCCGCGCCATTGTCCTCCACTGAGCCGGTGCCCGCCAACCACTGCTTCTGCAGCAGATCGCGGACGGCAGCAGCTTCAGTGGACAGGCGCTGGTCTTCACCCCGGGCCAGGAGCCCGTATTCGACCATAATCCGCCCGTCGGCATGGGTGCCGGTGCGGACCCAAACACGGCGCCGGGCAAGGAACAGTGAAGCGGCCAGGCCCGTGAGGGAGAGGGTGGCGAAGACCAGGACCCAGATTTTCGCCGGATCATAGTGGATGTCCAGGGCTGCGTAGCGCTTGATGCTGTCAAAGCTGATGGAACCCTTGCCCTCGGGCAGCTCATAGGTTTCCCCAACACCCAGGACAATGCCGCCGGCGTCCAGGTTGCGGCTGTTGATTTCCGTGAGGTCCTCGGTGTCCAGGACGTACACGTTGCTGGGCACGCCGTCATCCAGGCCAAGGTCACCGTAGTACGCATTGAGGTTGAGCTGCGGATTGATCGGATCGGGGTCTCCGGAGTAGGACACGCCCTGTTCATCGAGCATGGCGGTGGGCAGAAAGAAGCCCACGAAACCGAGCTGGTCCGGCTTGGCATCCGGAGCCTTGATCACCATCAGGGACGTGTACATGCCGTCGCTGGGGACGGAGACCACGGGCCCCTGCAGCGCAATGTTGCCCTCGCCGTCGCGCACGGTGACGACGGGCGCATAACCGTTGCCGACCAGGTAGACCCGGCTGCCGCCGATGGTCAGCGGAGCGTTGACCTTGAGCGTTTCAGTATGCTCGGCAGCATCCGGGCTTTCCTTGACCGTCATGTCGGCGGTGAAGTCCAGGGGCTGGCCGTAGTGGGTGGGCGACTCGCGGTCGAACCGGACGTTGAACTCGTCCAGCGTCAGTGAGTAGGGCGCCAGCTGTTCCTCGGTGAAGCTGGTGCCCGGGGTGAACGAGTCATAGCCCACCAGAGTGTTGACGAAGGACTCCCCCTCCACCACCACCTTCTGGCCGCTGTAACCAAAGAGCCCGCCAACGGCAATGCAGATCAGCACGCCGATCAGGGCAGTGTGGAACACCAGGTTTCCAATTTCCTTCGCGAAGCCGCGTTCCGCTCCGACGGATGGACGGTCGGTATCCAGGTCCCGGACATCCACCCGGTAGCCACGCTTGCGCAGCAGCTGCGCGGCCTCCTTGACGGCGGCGGCAGCGGTGAGGCCCGACGACGCCGGCACAGCCAAGGTGCCGTACTCCGGCAGCCGGGACAGCCGCTTGGGGGTGCGCGGCGGCTTGGAGCGCATGGCGCGGTAGTGTGCCTTTGCGCGCGGAATGACGCAGCCGATCAGGGAGATGAACAGCAGCAGGTAAATCGCCGAGAACCAGACGGACGAGTACACGTCGAAGAGCTGCAGCCGGTCCAGCCAGGGGCCGGTGTCCGGGTTGTCCTTCAGGTACTGCGTGACGACGGCGGGGTTGGCCGGCCGCTGCGGAAACAGCGATCCGGGCACCGCGGCGACCGCCAGCAGCAGCAGCAGGAACAGCGCAGTGCGCATGCTGGTGAGCTGGGTCCAGGCCCAGCGAACCATGCCCAGCGGCCCGAGGGACGGCAGCTGGACGTCTCCGGCGGAGCCTTTGCCGCCGGGGCCTTTCCGCCCGCCCTTGCCGCCACCGGGCACGCCGGAGGCACTTGCGCCGTTGTTCTCGGCTTCGGTCAAAACTTCCGGTTCGCGCTTCAACTGGCTCTCATGGTTCTTTGAAGGGGGCTTGTGCCGAGCAGGGGCCCCGGCAGTCCTTGGTCTTTTGTCAACGGCATTGTCATCAGCATCAGATCGGCAGGGTCACACTATCCAACCAACCTTGGAGATTGTTGATCCAGATGTTCCAGACGCCTGTGATCATCAGGACACCGAGTGCGATCAGCATTCCGCCGCCGAAACGCTGCAATGCAAGCCGGTGGCGGCGGAAGACCCCCAGGGCGCCCATGCCCCGCCGGAATCCGAGAGCGATCAGCAGGAACGGCAGGCCAAGTCCGAGGCAATAGATGAACGTCAGGAACGCGCCCTTGGCGGCGGTGGCATCATCTCCGGAGAAGGACAGCAGCTGCACGGCCGAGAGTGTGGGGCCAAGGCAGGGGGCCCACCCCAGTCCGAACGTGATGCCCAGCAGCGGCGCGCCCCACAGCCCCGCCGGCGGGCGGGCGGTGATCTTCCGGTCCCGCTGGAACCAGCTCAGGCCGCCCATGAAGACAATGCCCAGGACAATGATGGCTGCACCGAGGACCTGCGGAATCCAGGCCTGGTCCGCGCCGCGCAGCCAGCCGCCCAGTTGGCCCACCCCGGCACCGATGATGACAAAGACGGCGGAAAAACCGAGCACGAACAGGCCGATCCCTACCAGCATCCGTCCGCGGCGCTGCTTCTGGAGGTCAACACCGGTCAGGCCGGTGACGTAGCCCAGATAGCCGGGAACCAGCGGCAGAACGCACGGAGACAGAAACGACACCAGACCGGCGAGGGCTGCCACCGGAATGGCCAGCAGCATGGATCCGTTCAGGATGGTTTCGGCGAAAACATTGGCGGCCGGCAGGGCGGCAGGCACACCGGCGGCGAGGGCTGAGGGAAGCATGCCGGCTAGGCTGCCAGCGCGTCGGAGATCAAGGCCTTCAAGGTGCCTTTGTCCGCCAGGCCCAGGATGCGCGCAGCCACGCGGCCTTCGCGGTCCAGGACCAATGTGGTGGGAACGGCCGACGGCGGCACGAACTGGGTCATGGCCAGCAGGATTCCGCCGTCCTTGTCCTGGAAGCTGGGATAGGGAATGCTGAACGACCGTTCAAAGGCTTCCGCAGTATTGCGTTCATCCCTGATGTTCACTCCGAAGAAGCGTGCCCCCTCGGGTTCGAACGTGTCGTGAAGTTCCACCAGATCCGGAGCTTCCTTACGGCAGGGCGCACAGGCGGCGTACCAGAAGTTCAACACCACCACGCTGCCGGCGAATTCCGACGACGAGACGGTGGTGCCGTCAAACAGGGTGCCTTCCAGCTGCACGGGCTCGCCGCGCTGGTCAGAGGCATATTCGGTGACGGAGCCGTCACCGGCGATGTAGTTCTTGTTGTCCCCCGCTTTGGCCTGCGCTGCCAGCGGATCCTCCACCGCGCAGCCCGATGCTGCCGCCACTGCGGGCACACCGAGGGCCAGGCCGGCGCCCAGCTTCAGGAAGGAGCGGCGGCGCATGGCATCCGGCTGGGGAGTGCTCTGAGGATTCTTCAACTATTTCCAGCTTTCATCGCGGCAGGGGGGCCACTTCTACAACGCGTAGTAATTCTATTATGCTCCCGGGATGTTCGCTGCACCGGGGAGAAGGTCGGCGGAGGGCTCGGCGTACCGGACAGCAATGAGGGTGTCGCCGTCGAAATCCAGGGAGGTTACCGAGGTAAGGGTGCACTGGCGGTTGCGCGGATCATGCCAGAGTTTGCGGCCCTCGGCGGACAGCCGGGTGACCCAGATGGGCAGCTGGTGGCTGACCAGCACGGCTTCGGCGCGGTCCCCGCCAAGCTCGGTGGCACGCAGTCGTGCATCCGTCACGGCAGCCATGACCCGCTCCGCCTGGGCGGCATACGGTTCACCCCAGGACGGCTTGAAGGGGTTGTACATCAGCGGCCAGTATTTCGGGTTGCGCAGCCGGCTGGTGACGCCGGAGAGCCCTTCGAACTTGTTGGTTGCTTCCAGGATGCGCTCGTCGGTGGTGATGTCCAGGCCCAGGGATGCGGCGATCGGCGCGGCGGTCTCCTGCGCCCGGGTCAGCGGTGAGGCCACCAGATGAACCAGCTTGGCGCCGTCGTTCTTTTGCGCCTCAAAGTATCCGGCGACACGGCGGGCCATCTGCTGGCCCAGCTCCGACAGGTGGAACTCCGGCAGGCGTCCATAAAGGACTCCGTCAGGGTTGAAGACTTCTCCATGGCGGACGAGATGGATCGAGGCACGCGACATGTTCCTAAGTTTCGCAGAGAGAGTGCGCAGGACTAAATTCGTCACAATGCTTGAAGCTTGAACTAAACCGTGCAATAGTTGATGCAAATGCATGGACATGCAGCGGGCAGCGCCCCGATACCTACCAGCAGCAGGAGCACATCATGATCCCCAGCGGACTCACCACCGGTACCTGGACCCTCGACGGCTCGCACAGCGAGATCGGTTTCACTGTCCGCCACGCGGGCATCAGCAAGGTGCGCGGCAACTTTGACGACGTCACCGCCGTGATGGAAATCGGTCCCTCGCTTGAGGATTCCGCCATCAACGCCGTCATCCAGTCAGCTTCCTTCAACTCGAACGACGCCAACCGCGACGGCCATGTCAAGGGCGCCGACTTCTTCGACGTCGAGCAGTTCCCCGAGCTGACCTTCACCGTCACCGGCATCGAGGGCTCCGGTGAAACCTACCGGGTGTCCGGCGACCTCACGATCAAGGGCATTACCCGTCCGGTGGTCCTGGACACCGAGTTCAACGGCGTAGCCGTGGATCCCTTCGGCGCCACCCGCGCCGGCTTCTCCGGTTCCACCGTCATCAGCCGCAAGGACTTCGGCCTGACCTGGAATGCCGCTCTGGAAACCGGCGGCGTCCTTGTCGGTGACAAGGTGACCATCAGCGTTGACGCAGCCTTCGTGGCCGCAGCCTAACCAAGACATTTGATCCCGCTCCGGCGGGCCGCAGCGGACACCCCGGCCTTCGGGCCGGGGTGTCCGTCGTTTATGCCCCGGGATAGGCTGGATGGGAACCGATTACTGCTTTCCTGCCCGGTCGGTCCTTTGCAGGGAGCAGTACCCGCACCAACGAGCAAGCAGGCGGCGATGAGTACCCCACCGAATAATCCGGATCCGCAGGATCCGTTCGTTCCACCAATTCCCGGCCCGGCGGATGACCAGCCCAAATACGGACAGCGGCTGCCCCAGCAGCCCCAGTATGGGCAGGACCAGCCGTACCCTGCCTATGGCCAGCCTGGATCCGCCAATCAGCCCGGCCAGCCTTCCTCCCCGTATGGCCAGCCCTATGGACAGCAGCCGTACGGGCAGCCCTACGGCCAGCCGCAAAGCCCTTACGGCTACCAGGCACCGCAGCCCTCCGGGTATGCGTATCCGGGATCAGGCGGGCCGGTTCCGGGTGCCAAGGGGCCTGCGCCCCGCGAGGTCATGACTGGCTTCTGGCTCATCATCGCGGCCGGCATCGTGACCTTCCTGTCCACGATTATCACGGTGCTCTCCACCGCCGACGATCCCCTGGCCACACTTCCTCCCGAAGACCGCCGGGTCATGGAGGACGCCGGTGTCACCGCGGAGCTGATGCGAAGTTCGTTCGTGACGGTCGGTGTGGTGATGGCGGCGATCGCTCTGCTGATCTATGTCCTGCTTGCCGTCCTGATCCGCAAGGGCAAGAACTGGGCACGGATTGTTGCCACGGTGTTCGCGGCGATATCCGCCGTCGGGCTGCTGCTTTCCCTGGTGGCCGGAATGGCCTTCTCCTCGCCGCTGAACCTGCTGAACATGCTGGGCACATTGGCCGGAATCGCCGGCGTTTTCTTGCTGTACCGCCCTGAGTCCCAGCCATATTTCCGCAGTCAGCCGCGTTTCGGACCCTACTGACGGACCTCCAAGGCAGCCGCTGCTGAGGCGGCACGCGCCAAAGAAGCCGGACCGTTTCCACGGACCGGCTTTTTTGGTGCCCGAGCCTCCCGGAGAGGGCCTGCAGTGGTCACAACAGCAGGGAAGCGGCGTAGCGTTTGATCTCCCGCTGGGATGGGCAGCCCATCCAGGCGCGGAGAGCGTATCCCTTTGGACGAAGGCGGCACCCGCGATGAGTTCCCTTCCTGCTTCCCCCGATCCACAAAAAACCCGTGTTTCCGCCCTGGGCACCAAGGTGCGGACATTGGTCACTGCACGCATCCGAACAGCGCGATCCGGCCCCAGGGAACCCGGCGGCGAGCCGCTGTCCGCTGCCCGGCCCACGGAAAAACATCCGGCGCCGCCGGCACCCAGGCACAGAGAGGTGGCCGGCGTGGTGGTTCCCGATATGCCCTCTGCGGTCCCCGCTCCTGCTTTGCCTGCCCGTATTCCCTACAGCGAATGGAAGGGCCCGCGGCCGCGTGCCGTCCGGGTGGCCTATGCCCTGATTATGCTGGCCGGCTGCATCAGCCTCATCAGCGGCGTGCAGGCCAGCCGGGCGCCCGTCACCGAGATGCCGCCTCTCGTCGTCCAATTGGGAGAGCTGGGCGTTGACACCGGCGAATACGCAGCGGTTCTGCAATTCGTGACCTTGGCTGCCACGCTTGTGGTCTTCGGCCTCTACCTGCTGTTCGCCTCCATGATTCGGGAAGGACGGAACTGGGCTCGCATCGGAGGCTCGGTCCTGGTCGCCTCGGCACTGGTCTGGGCCGTCCTCAACGCCGTGGTTCCCCAAACGGTTGCGCTGCTGGTGGCCGCCCTGGGCCTGGCACTGCTGTACCGGCGGGACTGCGCCAGGTACTTCCGGCCCAGGCGGAGCCAGTATCTCGGCGAGTCCTGACCCGGAACCGCGACGGCGGCTCCACTACTACGTGGCCAGCCGGGCCCGCGCCTGCGCCGCTATATCCGAGGCCTGGGCCCGCTGGGCGTGGTAGGCCAGGATCTGAAGTTCGGTGGCCATGTCCACCTTGCGCAGCTGAACGTGATCCGGAACCTGGAGCACCACCGGCGCGAAGCTCAGGATGCTGGTAATGCCGCTTGCGATAACGCTGTCACACAATTCCTGGGCCACCTCGGCGGGAACAGCCAGCACCGCCATGTTGGCCCGCGTACGGTGAACCACGGCTTCCAAATCCTTGACGGGGCTCACCCGCAGCCAGCCAACTTCCTGTCCTACGACCATTTGATCGGCGTCAAACAGGGCCACCACTTCGAAGCCGCGCGATCCGAACCCCGGATATCCTGCCAGCGCCTTGCCGAGGTTTCCGGCGCCTATGATGGCAACCCGCCAATTGCGCGTCAGCCCCAGCGCAGCTGAGATCTGGTCGCTCAGGTAGGAGACCTCATATCCCACGCCGCGGGTTCCGTAGGAGCCCAGGTAGGACAGGTCTTTGCGCAGTTTCGGAGAGTTGACTCCCGCCGCTGCCGCCAGTTCGTCGGAGGAGACGCGCTCCACGCCCTCCGCCAGCAGCGCGCCCAGCGCCCGCAGGTAAATGGTGAGCCGGGCCAGGGAGGCAGGCGGAATGTGCCGGTGGACAACTGCTCCTGCCGGTGCGGGTTCCTCAGAATTGCTCACAAAGTCTCTATCCGTCGGTGGATTTCCACTCTATGCCCGGCGGGAGTCCGGACGAAGCCCGGGCCATCCCTCTTCCAGGAGCCGGCGGATCCTCGCCTCGTCCAGCTGCCAAAAGTCCCGCTGCACGCCGTCGATCATCAGCACGGGAATCTCTTCACCGAACCGGGACGTCAGATCCGCATCGCCTTCAATGGACTGTTCGCGCCACTCAATGGACAAATCCCTGCTGATTCGTTCCAGCACCTTGCGCGCATCGGCACACAAATGGCACCCCGGTCGGGTGAGCAGGAGCAGGTCCGGAGCAGCCGGTGAAGAAGTCATACCTCTAAATTAGCCGCTCCGTCCATTTCTCCTGCCGCTTTTAGTCACGGGCCGTTAGGACCAAGTTTTTGCGTAGACTCGGGGTATGCCCAGAACCACCGCAGTACGAGCCGTCGAGCCCATGGCAGCGGCGGTCAAACCTGGCGAGGCTGCCTTCTTCGACGTCGACAACACTCTGATGCGCGGAGCGAGCCTTTTCCATGTGGGGCGCAAGATGTACCAGCGCCGGGTGTTCACGCTTCGCGAAGCGTTCGGCTTTGCCCGCAAACAGCTGCGGTTTATGCTGCAGGGCGAGAATCTCAAGGATGTTCACTCAGTGCGCGACGCCGCCCTGACGCTGGCCACCGGGCTGGCAGCCTCGGACATCCGCATTCTGGGCGAAGAAGTCTATGACGAGATGATCGAATCCAAGATTTGGCCGGGAACCCGTGCTCTCACCGAGCAGCATATGAAATCCGGCCGGCCGGTCTGGCTCGTCACCGGGACCCCCGTGGAGGTGGCCTCCGTGATTGCTGACCGGCTGCACCTGACCGGGGCGCTGGGAACGGTCAGTGAAATCGACGGCGGCCTCTACACCGGACGCTTGGTGGGCGAGTTCCTCCACGGCCCCGCCAAAGCCGAAGGCGTGCGGGTGCTCGCGGAAAAGGAAAACCTCGATCTGCAGCATTGCTGGGCGTACAGCGATTCCTACAACGACGTCCCCCTGCTGAGCATCGTGGGCCATCCCGTGGCCATCAACCCCGATGCCCGGCTGCGCCGCCATGCCCGGGACCGCAACTGGCCCATCTATGACTTCCGGTCCGGCCGGCGCGCCGCAACCCTGGGGCTAAAAGGTGCCACGGTGGCGGGAGGCGCTTACGGCCTGTGGCGCGGTTTTTCCTGGGTCCGCTCCCGCTAGTCTTCCGGCGCCACCCGGGGCTTTTTTGGTTAAATGACAAACCCGCCGGCCCAAGGGGCGGCGGGTTTGTCCAGGAAAGATCCTGGTTACTTCTTGTTACGACGCTGGTGGCGGGTCTTGCGAAGCAGCTTACGATGCTTCTTCTTTGCCATACGCTTGCGGCGCTTCTTAATTACTGAACCCACAGAGTCCTCACAAACTTGAAATAGTCAGACGCCGGCTCCAACGCTTCGGCACCGTTGGCACCCGCGCGTCGACACCGGCAGTTAATTGCCACGGTGTAAAACGTTCTTTAACAGGGTACCGCCTCGCCGCGGTATCCAGTGACAGCGCTACGCGGTGTCTGTTCGGCGGTCGGAGACGGCGTTTTTAAGCACCTGCTGCACCGCGGATTCAGGCACCCGGTAGGAGCGCCCAAAACGGACGGCCGGCAGCTCGCCGGAGTGCACCAGCCGGTACACGGTCATCTTGGACACACGCATGACGTCCGCGACTTCTGACACGGTCAGAAACCGAACGTCCGAGAAATTGCCCTCGTCTGCCATATGCCTTTTGTTCCTTTGCTGATGTGCAGCCACCAAGCTGCACGGCAGGTGAATCCTCAGACGCGGATGCCTGCCAAGGGAATGCTGCCCGGTCTTCCACTCTAGTGTCTCACGTCACCCCAGTGAAGTTGGCGGGCCATCTTAGGCCTCCAAACCATCCTTTCGGCCGGAGCCTCCGGGCTTAGATCACACCCTGGGCGAGCATGGCATCGGCCACCCGGACAAAACCGTTGATGTTCGCCCCCACCACATAGTTTCCGGGTGAGCCGTACTTTTCCGCCGTCTGCGCACAGTTGTCGTGAATGTTGACCATGATCTCGGTCAGCCGGCGTTCGGTGTGCTCAAAGGACCATGAATCGCGGCTGGCGTTCTGCTGCATTTCCAGCGCCGAGGTGGCTACGCCGCCGGCGTTGGCAGCCTTGCCGGGGCCAAACAGCACGCCGGCTTCCTGGAAGATTTCAATGGCCTCGGGCGTGCAGGGCATGTTGGCACCCTCTGCCACCGCCAGGACTCCGGATTTCACCAGCGTCCGGGCATCGTCGGCGTTCAACTCGTTCTGCGTGGCACAGGGCAGGGCCACTGTGGCGCCGGCGTCCCAGATGGAGCCGCCGGGAACATAGGTTGCTGAGCTGCCCCGGCGCTTGGCGTAGTCGGTCATCCGGCCGCGCTCCACCTCTTTCACTTCGCGCAGCAGGGGTACATCAATGCCCGATTCATCCACTACGTAACCCTGGGAATCGGAACATGCAATGACGTTTGCGCCGAGGGACTGTGCTTTGGCGATGGCGTTGATGGCCACGTTTCCGGAGCCGGAGACAATGACGCGCTGGCCGTCCAGGCTCAGGCTGCGGGTCTTGAGCATTTCCTCGACAAACAGCACCACGCCGAAGCCGGTGGCCTCGGGCCGCACCAGCGAACCGCCCCAGCTGGTGCCTTTGCCGGTCAGCACGCCGGACTCGTATCGGTTCGTGATCCGCTTGTACTGGCCAAACAGGTAACCGATTTCGCGTCCACCCACACCGATATCCCCCGCAGGGACGTCCGTGTACTCGCCAATGTGGCGGTAGAGCTCAGTCATGAAGGACTGGCAGAAGCGCATGACTTCGGCGTCCGTTTTGCCGCGCGGGTCAAAATCGGATCCGCCTTTGCCGCCGCCGATGGGCATCCCGGTCAGGGCATTCTTGAAAATCTGCTCGAAGCCCAGGAACTTCACGATGCCCAAGTAGACCGAGGGATGGAACCGCAGGCCCCCCTTGAACGGGCCGAGCGCCGAGTTGAACTCCACGCGGAAACCGCGGTTGATTTGCACCTGGCCTTTGTCATCGACCCAGGGAACACGGAAAATGATCTGGCGTTCCGGTTCACAGATGCGTTCCAGGATGGCGGCGTCGCGGAACTCGGGATGCTTCCGGAGCACCGGCTCCAAACTGTCGAAAACTTCGACTACCGCCTGATGAAATTCAGTTTCGCCCGGATTGCGGCGAAAGACTTCATCCCGGACGCTGATGAGTGTTGGGTCCATGGTGTGATGCTCCTTAGCGTATTTCCTCTTCTACGCTAGCGTTTGCGCGCCGTGCCTGCGATGTGTGACGGCGAAAGAAGGGCTAGGAGCGGCGACGCCGGAACTTCGGGAACTGCCCCAGCAGGTCTGCGGCGCGTTCAGCAGCCCTGCCCACAGTGCGGCCCAGATGGGGCGCGAGGGCCGGATCCACGCCGGCAGGTGATGCCTCTGCGCCTCCGGGCTCCAGTGCGGCGGCTGAGACCGCCGCTGCGGAACGGGGATCCGGCGCCCCTGGCCGGCCGGTGAACAGCGGCCTTCCCTGACGTGAGGGCGCAACTGCCGATCCCGCGGTTACGGACGCGAGCCGGGAGTCTGCCGCGGATGCCGCCGAGAACGAGGGCAGGTCAAACGCGCGCAGCCACAGCACAATCTCCTCCAGCGGAGCTGTCTGCAGCGAGTAGTAGCGCTTTTGCCCCTCGGCCCGCATGCTGACCAGACCAGCCTCACGGAGAACCTTCAGGTGCTTCGACACAGTGGGCTGGCTGACTTCCAGCTCCTCCACGAGTGTGCCCACGGATTTGTCTCCGCTGCGCAGCGCTCCCAGCAGTTCACGGCGGGTGCCTTCCGCAATGACCGCAAAAACATCATCGATGACCATGACACCCACTTTATCCGTTCCCCGGGGAAAGCCCGGTTTTGGCCGACTCGGGCAGGTTCCCGCCCCGTCCCGGCCGCGCGCTGCTAATCAAACCAGGGATCGAGTCCGTGCAGCGGAAAAACCTCTTTGCGGGTAGCCATCACCGTGCGGTCAATCTCGTCATTGGGGTCATAGCCAACTTCCCAGGACCGCCACCAGAGTTCCACGCCGTCACCCATCATCGGCGGGGAGTCTTCTCCGTAGTGCTCCTTCACATACTTACGCCACGGTTCCGGAACGGGAGTGTTGCTGCGGATCCTGCCGTTGGCCGCCACGGACATCAGCAGGCTCCAGGAACGCGGAACCACGGACACCACGTTGTAGCCGCCCCCGCCCGTGGCGATCCATCTGCCTCCGCAGATGGTGTTGGCGAGGTCCGCAATGGTGAGGGCCGCCTGCCGCTGGGTTTCGACGCTGAGGCGGAGGTTGGTCAGCGGATCATGGAGGTGGCTGTCGCAGCCGTGCTGGCTGACGATCACTTCCGGTTCAAAGGCGGCCGCGAGCTGCGGAACCACGGCGTGGAAGGCCCGCAGCCACCCGGCATCGGACGTCCGGGCCGGCAGCGCCACATTGACCGCGGTTCCTTCTGCTCCGGGGCCGCCCGTCTCGTTGGCGAAGCCCGTGCCGGGGAACAGTGTCAGGCCCGTCTCGTGCAGGGAAATGGTCATGACGCGCGGGTCATTCCAGAAGATGCTCTGGGTTCCGTCTCCGTGGTGGGCGTCGACGTCGATGTACAGGACCTTGCTGACACCGTTGTCCAGCAGGCGGGCGATGGCGGCCGCGGCGTCGTTGTAAATGCAGAAGCCGGAGGCGCGGCTGGCCGCGGCATGATGCATGCCGCCGCCAAAATTCACCGCATGCAGCACCTCTCCGGACAGGATGGCGTCCGCAGCTGCCAGGGAGCCGCCCGCCAGCCGGGCGCTGGCCTCGTGGATACCGGCAAAAGCGGGGTTGTCCTCGGTTCCCAGCCCAAACTTCTCGCTGGTCGCCGTGGGGTCTGCGCTGACGGCACGGACGCCGGCAATGTAATCACTGCCGTGGACGGTGCCCAGCTCAGCGTCGCTGGCAACGAACGGCTCCCCCACGGACACGCCCGGCAGGTCGAAGATTCCCAGCTCGCGGGCAAGCCTGGCGGTGAGGTCCAGACGCAGCGGACTCATGGGATGGCCCGCACCGAAGTTGTAGGCCAGCATGGACTCGTGCCAGATGATGCGGGTTGGCATGACCGGAAGACTCAGTCCGCGGTTGATCATGCTGAACAGGCTACGCGATGTGCGCGATACTTGGAGTTTGTACGCAGCGGGAGCATCCCGGTCCGCTGCTTCGGCACCGCATCGGTGGTGTACTACTGTTGAGCACCGCGCGCCCAACCCGTAATCACCTGTCACCAAGGAAACAAGCACGAATATGGCAACCATCCGGCAGCACCGGGAGCCCCGGGAACGCCTGCGGCAGCTTCGGCAACTGCAGCCCTCCAAGGTGTTCTCCGGCCTGCGTGACTTTGTGGATGCAGTCGCCGCCGGCTCCCCGGCCCGGCTGGCTCTGATCGTCTTCGCCCTGGTCATCCTGGTGTTCACCGGGCTTCTGTCCCTGCCGGCTTCCTCGAGTACCGGTCAGGTCACTCCTCTGCATGATGCGCTCTTCACTGCAGTATCGGCCGTCTGCGTCACCGGACTCACCGTGGTTTCCACCGCCACGCACTGGTCCGGTTTTGGGCAGGTCCTGATCCTGATCGCCATCCAAGTGGGTGGTTTGGGAATCCTGACCATGGCCTCCCTGCTGGCTCTGGCCGTTAACCGGCGGCTCGGAGTGCGCGGAAAGCTGATTGCACAGGAAGGCATGAACACCGGCCGGCTGGGTGAAGTTGGTTCACTGCTCCGCATCGTCGTCAGCACCACCGTGGCGATCGAGCTGATCCTGGCTGTGATTCTGGCGCCGCGGTTCATGATCCTGGGTGAATCCGCGGGCCAGGCCATCTGGCATGCGGTGTTTTATTCGGTGTCCGCCTTCAACAACGCGGGCTTCACTCCGCATTCGGACGGCCTGGTGCCCTATGACGAGGACCTCTGGATCCTGATTCCCCTGATGGTCGGGGTTTTCCTCGGCAGCCTCGGCTTTCCGGTCATCATGGTCCTGCTGCAAAGCAAGCTGCACCTTCGTCAATGGAATTTGCACACCAAGCTCACCCTGCTGGTCACCGGCATCCTGCTCGTGGGCGGCAGCATTCTGTGGGGGGCCTTCGAGTGGTTCAACACACGCACCATCGGAGACATGAATGTGGCGGACCGGATTCTGCATTCGGTCTTTGCATCCGTCATGACCCGCTCCGGCGGCTTCAGCCTGGTGAACATGTCCGATCTGGATTCCAGCACCCTGCTGATCACTGACATGCTGATGTTTGCCGGCGGCGGGTCGGCGTCCACGGCCGGTGGCATCAAGGTCACCACGTTGGCCGTCATCTTCCTCGCCATCGTGGCGGAGGCCCGGGGCGATTCTGATGTCCGGGCGTTCGGCCGCACCATTGCCTACAGCGCCATGCGGGTGGCCATCTCGGTGGTTATCCTCGGCGCCACCATGGTAGCCGTTTCCACTGTTGCGCTGCTGGCCATTACGGAGGAGACACTGCAGCCGGTGCTCTTCGAGGTAATTTCCGCCTTTGCCACCTGCGGGCTGAGTATTGGACTGAGCGAAGTGCTGCCGCCGGAAGGGAAGTACCTGCTGTCCGCCCTCATGTTCGCCGGCCGGGTGGGTACGATCACTTTGGCCGCAGCACTGGCAATCCGGCAACGCAGCACCCTCTACCACTACCCCGAAGAAAGGCCGATCATTGGCTGACAGACCAGCTCACAATGCTCCGGTTCTGGTGATTGGACTGGGACGCTTTGGCTCCGCCACCGCCGAACAGCTGGTCAAGCAGGGCCGCGAGGTTCTGGCCATCGAGCGGGATCCCACCCTGGTCCAGAAGGCCTCGGGCATTCTCACCCATGTGGTCCAGGCCGATGCCACCAACATCGACGCCCTCAAGCAGCTGGGCGCGCAGGACTTTTCCTCCGCCGTCGTGGGCGTGGGCACCTCCATCGAATCCAGCGTGCTGATTACCGTTAACCTGGTGGACCTGGGTATCGAGCATCTCTGGGTCAAGGCCATCACCTCCGCGCACGGCAAGATCCTCACCCGGATCGGTGCCAACCACGTCATTTATCCGGAGGCCGACGCCGGCCGGCGCGCCGCTCACCTGGTGGGCGGGCGGATGCTGGACTTCATCGAGTTCGACGACGACTTCGCCATCGTGAAGATGTACCCGCCGCGCGAGACCCAGGGCTTCACCCTCGGAGAGTCCAACGTGCGTTCCAAATACGGGGTGACGGTGGTGGGGGTGAAGTCCCCGGGCGAGGACTTCACCTATGCCCGCGCGGACACCAGGGTTTCCTCCCGCGACATGCTCATCGTCTCCGGCCACGTGGACCTGCTCGAACGGTTCGCGGCCCGTCCTTAGCACTGTGCGGTGCCTAGGCATCAATCCGCACTCCGGGGAGGTCCGCCCGGGATGCCGGGGCACCCCCCTGCCCGAAGTGCTACTTCTTTGCTGAAAGCTCCGCCGTGATTTCGGCTGCCCGTTCCGCTGCGGCCCGCGCTCCCCGGGCGATGACGCCGGGCAGGTCCTGCTCGTCGAAGGTCCGGATGGCTGCTTCGGTGGTGCCGTTGGGGCTGGTCACGCCGCGGCGCAGGGCGGTTGCGTCGGCGCCGGGCTCGGCGAGCATGTATCCGGCGCCGGCAACGGTGTCCCGCGCCAGGACTGTTGAAAGCTCAGGGTCCAGGCCCAGCTCTACGCCGGCACGGGCCATGGCCTCGGCCAGGTAAAAGGCATAGGCGGGGCCCGATCCGCTGACCGCCGACACAGCGTCCACCTGATCCTCAGGAACCTGCACCACGCGGCCGGTGGCCGACAGCAGCTCGGCAGCCAGCGCCATTGTTGCCTCGGTGGCACTGGTTCCGGCCGAGATCGACACCACGCCGCGCCCCACCTTGGAGGGTGTGTTGGGCATGGACCTGATGACGGGCTGTCCGGCGGGAAGGCCCGCCTCCAGCATTTCCAGCGACACGGCGGCAGCCACGCTGATGACAACGGCGCCGCCGGGCAGAGCGGGGGAAATCTCCTCCAGCAGTGCTGCGACGCCCACGGGCTTGACCCCGACGATGACGACGTCGGCGCCGGCCACGGCGGTGCGGTTGGCCTCGGCGTCGTCATTGCCGGCGAGCACGGTGATCCCGTGGCGTTCGCGCAGCTCGGCCGCCCGTTCGGGACGGCGCACGGTGGCCGTCACCTGCGCGGCCGGCAGCCCGCCGGCGAGGATTCCGCTCAGGATGGCTTCATTCATTGAGCCGCAGCCCAGAAAGGTCAGGTGGGTTTCTCCGGTATCCATGTTTTCGATTCTGTCACGGCACTGCGCGCTGCCATGTTCCGTGACAAGCGGCTCATAAGAAGCAGGCTATTCCGAAATCTGTCCCAGGTTCATCCGCGCGAAGTCCAGCGTCTGCTTCAGCTGGTCCTCCCGCTCCCCCGCCCCCTTGGCCTTCCGGGTGCTCACTTCAATGGCCACGACGCCGTCAAAGCCGGTTTCGCTGAGGTACTGCAGGGCTTCGGCGCAGCGCTGCGTCCCTTCTCCGGGAAGCATGTGCTCGTCGCGGCCGTTGGGTGTGCCGTCGGTGAGGTGCACATGGTGCAGCCGGGGCCCGAGCTTGCGCAGTTCCTCATAGGAGTCCATGCCGGCGATGGCCGCGTGGGAGAAGTCCCAGGTGACGTGCTCGTACGGTTCCGGAATGGGATTCCAGTGCGGCAGGTAGGCCTTGGCCTCGCGCCCGCGGACCCGCCACGGATACATGTTTTCCACCGCGATGGTGACTCCGTACTGCTCGGCAATGTGCCGCACGCCTTCGGCGAAGTTCTCGGCATAACCGGACTGCCAGCGGAACGGTGGATGAGCCACCACCGTGGTGGCTCCCACTTCCGCGGCCATGGCGGCGGAGAGTTCAATCTTGGTCCAGGCCTTGCCCCACACCTGCTGGGTGAGCAGCAGTGTGGGCGCATGAATAGCCAGGATGGGCTGCGAATAACGCTCGCTGAGTCCGTTCAGGATTTGCGGGTTCTGGCTGTCGCTGTTTCCCGTAACCATGATTTCCACCCCGTCATAGCCCAGGTCATGGGCAACGGCGAAGGTGTCATGCACGGACAGCGGATAGACGGAAGCGCTGGAGAGGGCCACCGGAATGACTTTGGCGCCGCTTTCCTCCGCCGGTGGAGTGTGGGGTGAAGAAGGCATTCAGTTGGACTTTCCGTAGATAAGGCTGCGTCCGGCTCCGGTGCCGGACTCCATGACTTGAGGGGTGGTCTCAGTTCGCGGAGTGTCGGGCAGCGGCCCGTCGGATTCAAAGCGGAGAGTGTCAAAACGCTGCAGGATCAGTCCCTCGCGCAGGGCCCACGGGCAAATCTCCAGCACCGGCAGGTCGAAGGCCTCCATCGCGGCATGGGCGGTCATGGCCCCGGCCAGCACCTGGGCGGCACGGATCGGAGACACTCCGCCGAGGTTGCTGCGGTCGTCAATGCTCATGGTCTCCAGCCGTTTGGTCCACAGTCCCAAGTCTGTGCGCTGCAGGCGCCGACGGACATAGGGACCGTCCGCGGAAGGCGCGGCACCGGCAATCCGGGCCAGCGACCGAAAGGTCTTGGACGTGCCCACGGAGAGGTCAGGCCGGCCATGCCGTTCAAATTCCGCGGCAGCCTCACGGACCTCACCGCGGATGTACTTGCGCAGCTTCTTAATGCTTTTGGCCGTGGGCGGATCCCCCGTCAGCCAGTCCCGGGTCAGCCGGCCGGCGCCCAGGGGAAGCGACAGCGCCGTTTCGGGCAGCTCATCGGCCCCCTGCGCCATTTCAAAGGACCCGCCGCCAATGTCCAGGTCCAACAGTGTCCCGGCGCCCCACCCGTACCACCGGCGGACAGCCAGGAACGTTAGGGACGCCTCCTCGGGACCGCTGAGTTCACGCAGGTGGACACCGCTTTCGGCCTCGACCCGGGCCAGCACGGCCGCACCGTTGGCCGCCTCGCGAATGGCCGAGGTACAGAATGCCAGGAGGTCCTGGGCACGGTGCCTGCGGGCAAAGTCCCCGGCTTCGGCGACGAAATTGATCAGCTCGCGCTGCCCCGCCTCGGTGATGGCGCCGTCGTCGTCCAGGTGCGCTATCAGCGACAGCGGACGCTTGTGGGAGGCAAACGGCAACGGCCGCGCACCCGGGTGCGCGTCCACCAAGAGGAGGTGGACGGTGTTGGAGCCAATGTCGAGCACGCCTAATCGCATAACCCCATTATCCGCTCAAAACACAGCCGCTCTGAAACGCAGCCGCCGTACGGCGGCTGCGCTCTTCGCGGGCTACTTCTTCGCGGGTGCGCGCTTGCGGGCTGCCGGCTTGCGGGCGGCGGGCTTCTTCGCCGGACCCTTTTCGCGCTTCTCCGCCAGCAGGTCAATGGCCTGCTCGCGGGTCAGCTCTTCAATGGCAGTGGACCGCGGGACCGTGATGTTGGTGATGCCGTCGGTGATGTACGGACCAAAGCGGCCGTCCTTGACCACAATCGGCTTCTCGGAGACCGGGTCGGTGCCGAACTCGGCCAGCGGAGCCGCTGCCTGACGCCCGCCGCGCTGCTTGGGCTGGGAATAGATTTCCAGCGCCTGTTCCAGCGTGATGGTGAAGATTTCCTCTTCCGAACCGATGGAACGGGAGTCGGTGCCCTTCTTCAGGTACGGGCCGAAGCGTCCGTTCTGCACGGTGATCTCGTTGCCCTCGGCGTCGGTGCCCAGCACGCGCGGGAGCTTCATCAGTTTCAGCGCTTCCTCGAGCGTGACGGTGTCCACGCTCATGGACTTGAACAGCGATCCGGTGCGCGGCTTCTGCTTTACGGGCTTCTTCGGCGGCTTGGGCTTGCCGTTCTTGTAATACTCCACCGGCTGGTTCGCCAGTTCCTCGGCAGTGACCTCGGGGATCAGCTCAATGACGTACGGACCGTAACGGCCGTTCCGGGCCACGATGGTGCGCCCGGTTTCCGGATCCTCGCCCAGGACTCGCTCTTCCGGCCCGGCCGTTTCCATCAGCTCGATCGCCTTCTCGGCGGTCAGCTCATCCGGGGCCAGGTCCTCCGGGACGTTGGCGCGCTCCGGCTCGGTGCCTTCGGGTGCGTCCGCGGGCAGCGGGCGCTCCAGGTACGGGCCGAACTTACCCACGCGCAGGGTGATGCCCGGGGCGATTTCGATCGAGTTGATGGCCTTGGCGTCGATTTCGCCGAGGTCGTTCACGATGGTGTGCAGTCCGGTGTCCACGCGGTCGCCGTAGTAGAACTGGTTCAGCCACTCCACGCGGCCGGCTTCGCCGCGGGCAATGCGGTCCAGGTCCTCTTCCAGCTCGGCCGTGAAGTCATAGTCCACGTAGTCCGTGAAGTGCTCTTCGAGCAGCCGCACCACGGAGAACGCGATCCAACTCGGCACCAGGGCCTGGCCGCGGTTGGTGACGTAGCCGCGGTCCATGATGGTGGAGATGGTGGCCGCGTAGGTGGACGGACGGCCGATGCCGAGCTCTTCAAGCACCTTCACCAGCGACGCTTCCGTGTAGCGCGGCGGCGGGGATGTTTCGTGCCCGACGGCGTTCAGCTCGGCTGCGGTCAGCGCATCGTCGGCCTTCAGGACCGGCAGGCGTGCACCCTCGGTACCCTCGGCGTCGTCGTCGCGTGCCGCATCGCGGCCCTCCTCATAGGCGGCCATGAAGCCGCGGAAGGTGATGACGGTACCGGAGGCGGAGAACTCGGCGTCCCGGCCGTCGGAGGCCACAGCACCGAGGCGGACGGACGCCGTGGAGCCCTTGGCATCGGCCATCTGCGAAGCGACGGTGCGCTTCCAGATCAGTTCGTACAGCTTGAACTCGTCGCCGCGCAGTGAGGAGGCAACCTGTGCCGGGGTGCGGAAGGAGTCACCGGCGGGGCGGATGGCCTCGTGGGCTTCCTGCGCGTTCTTGGACTTGCCCTTGTACACGCGGCGCGCTTCGGGCACGTATTCGGGGCCGTACAGTTCGGAGGCCTGCCGGCGGGCGGCGTTGATGGCCTGGTCCGACAGCGCCGGCGAATCGGTACGCATATAGGTGATGTAGCCGTTTTCATACAGCCGCTGGGCCACCTGCATGGTCACCTTGGAGGAGTAGCGCAGCTTGCGGCCGGCCTCCTGCTGCAGGGTGGAGGTGGTGAACGGAGCGGCCGGACGGCGGGTGTACGGCTTGGTGTCCACGGAGCGGACCGTGAACGACGACGATTCCAGGTTCGCTGCCAGCGAGGTGGCTGCCGCTTCGTCCAGGTGGGCCACGGACTTGGCCTTGAGCTCGCCCAGGTCGCTGAAGTCCTTGCCGGTGGCCACGCGGGCACCGTCCACGGACACCAGCTTGGCCTTGAAGGATTCGGCAGCGCCGGTGGCAAAGGTGCCCAGCAGGTCCCAGTAGGACGCCGGGCGGAAGGCCATGCGCTCACGTTCGCGCTCCACCACCAGGCGGGTGGCGACGGACTGCACGCGGCCGGCGGACAGGCCGCGGGCCACCTTGCGCCACAGCACCGGGGAAATCTCGTAGCCGTAGAGGCGGTCCAGGATGCGGCGGGTTTCCTGGGCGTCCACCATGGCAACGTCGACGTCGCGCATTTCCAGCAGCGCACGCTGGATGGCTTCCTTGGTGATTTCGGGGAAGGTCAGGCGGTGCACCGGGACCTTGGGCTTGAGCACCTGGAGCAGGTGCCAGGCAATGGCTTCGCCTTCACGGTCACCGTCAGTTGCGAGGTAGAGTTCGTCGGCGTCCTTGAGGGCAGCCTTGAGCTCGGCAACCTTCTTCTTCTTGTCCGCGGAGACCACGTAGTAGGGCTCGAAGTCTTTATCCAGGTCCACGGCAAACTTGCCGACGGCTGTCTTCTTCAACTCGGCAGGCAGGTCGGAGGGCTGCGGAAGGTCACGGATATGTCCCATGGACGCCGTCACCTCGAAACCCTCGCCGAGGTACCCGGCGATGGTTTTGCCCTTGGCCGGAGACTCGACAATTACAAGCTTCTTCTTGCCGGTCTTCTTGTCCGTCGCCTTAACTGGCACTGTTCTCCTACGTACGAAGGTGGTTCTCAAAGTATGGGTTGTTGTGGCCGGGCTCTGCTGCCTGGCCCGATTCATCCTCAGACAGTATGCGGGATGCCCCAGCACTAGGGTAGCCGCATTGAATAGGACTTATTGACGAGCCTACCGAAAAGCCGGAGGTCCTTCTGCGGACGTCAATTGGCTGCGGGAACCAGGAATCCGTCCAGGACCAGGTTGCGGACCTCGGCTTCCAGCCCGGCGGCAAACTCCGGTTCCGGGCGGTCCAGCAGCACCGCGAGCGCTCCAATGATCTGTCCCACGGACAGCTCCCCGTCGCTGGCGGAGACAAAGCCGGTCAGTTCCGTGCTCATGAGATTCGTACGCCGCAGTCCCGCTCCCTGGCGCAGCAGGATGACGCCGGGATGTTCCGCCCCCGGCCGTGAGTGGCGTTCCTCGGTCACGTCGTCGGCCACCTCCAAGTACGCCTCCGCCAGCGAGGGATGCGCCGCCAGCCAGTCAAAGCGCTCGACGGCGGCGCCCAGGTGCGGCCCAACGGGCTGTTCCAGCGGGTGCGTGATCTCCTCAAAACGCCGCAGCGGAACAGCGTCCGGGGCCAAGCGGCGGCGAAGGAAGATGGATCCGAAGCCGATGGCCTGCACCTTGCGGGAGGCGAAATCCTCGAGGTAAGCGGCGTAGGAGGCCAAGTATTCGGCCCGGTTCCGGTTCTCCGCGGCGTCCCGCAGCCACATTTCCGCGTATTCGGCGGGCTCCAGGATTTCGCGCTGGATCACCCACGCATCGGTTTCCGCCGGCAGCCAGGACTCGATCCGTTCCGACCAGTTCGGGGACCCGCTTTCCTGCGTTTCCGGAGACTCACTGTAGGGAAGATCACTGCCCTGAATCTCCCAGTTACCCAGCATTTGCGCCGTTCCGCCGGGAACCAGGACGCCCTGCAGGCTGCGCACGAGCGTGGCGACGATTTCATCACCGGCCAAACCGCCGTCGCGGTACGTGAAGCGGTCCTCGGGATCTTCACTCCGGGGGCGGGGAGTAATCACAAACGGCGGATTGGACACCACCAGGTCAAACTGTTCTCCGGCCACCGGTTCCAGCAAGCTGCCTGCCCGCAGTTCCACCCGGTCCGCCAGGCGCTGGGGATTCAGATCCAGCGCGCCCGCGTTCAGCAGCAGGTTGAAGCGGGTGAACGCGAGCGCCCGTTCCGAAATATCCGTTGCCGTCACATGCCGGGCGTGGCGGAGGAGGTGGAAAGCCTGGATCCCGCAGCCGGTGCCCAGGTCCAGGGCACGCTGAACCGGGCGGCGGATCGTCAGCTGTGCAAGGCTCAGCGAGGCCTGTCCGATGCCCAGCACGTGATCGTGGCGGAGGACGCCCGGCCGCTGGTGAGCGCCCAAATCGCTGGCGACCCAGAGGTTGGCGCCGTCGGCGTCATCGTCGATTTCGTACGGGCGAAGGTCAACCGCGGCGCGGAAGCCTCCGTCCGGCACCGATTCGACCAGCCCCAAAGCAAGAAGCCCGCGGGTGCCGGTCCGCGGCAGGGCGGCATCCAACGGCGCCGCTTCCACTTCTTCTCCGGCAAGCCACAGCCGGATCAGGACGGAAACCGGAGCCGGGTTTTCCTTGGCCGCCTCTTCACGGCAGCGCAGCACCGCCGGTACCAGCTGGTCCCGGCCCAAGGCTGCGGCGGCAGACTCCCCCAGGAAGTCCGCCACCCCATCCACCGTGTAGCGGACAGCCGCCAAATCCGCGGCAAGGCTCTGGATCAGGGGAAGGTCGGAACTCTGGGGTGCATCCGGGACACCGGCGAAATCAGTCACCTCCCCAGTTTATGGCTGGCTCGCCGGGTGCCCGGACACAGGGTTTTTGCTACTGGGAAGAAACCTCCTGCAGCTCGCCGCGTTCATCCGCCACCGGTTCGGATTTCCGCCCGGCCGCGTGCCGTGCCGCCAGATAGCCGAAGACCGCAGCCGGGGCAATGGTGGCTCCCGCCCCGGGGTAGGTCCGGCCCATGACCGAGGCCGTGGTGTTCCCTGCCGCATACAGTCCCTGGATCACCGAACCATCTTCCCGGAGCACCCGTGCGTCCGGATCCGTGACCAGTCCGCCCTTGGTGCCCAGGTCCCCGGGATAAAGGCGGACGGCGGTGAACGGGCCCTTTTCCAGGGCGCCCAGGTTCGGGTTCGGTTTTACGCCGGGATCACCGTAGTAGTTGTCATAGGCGGTGTTGCCCCGGCCGAAATCCTCGTCCACGCCGGTCCTCGCAAATCCGTTGAACCGTTGCACCGTGGCCGCCAGGCCCGCCGCCGGAACGCCCATCTTCTCCGCCAGCTCTTCCACCGTGCCAGCCTCCAGCAGCAGCCCCTCGGCAGCCCACTTTTTCTTCCCGACCATGATGGCAGAGAACAGATAGCGCCGCCGGTGCCGCGCCTCCATCACCAGCCAGGACGGATTGGCCGTCACCGTCTCATTGCGTTCGAGCATGTGGTGCCCAAAGTCGACATAGGACTCGGACTCGTTCAGGTACCGCTGCCCCGAGGCATCCACCACCAGCGAGTGCGGCATGGAACGCTCGGCGAGCGAGAACGCGACTCCGCCGCCCGGACCCACCGTGGACGGCCCCCACCATGCGTCGTCCATGAGCGCCAGGGCTCCGCCGCGCTGGGCCACCAGGTCAATGACGTCGCCCCGGTCCCCCTCCGGCGCCGAGGAATACTCCTGCTCCAGCCCGTGGTACTTTTTGCGCCATTGCGCGTTGCGGGCAAATCCGCCGGCGCCCAGCATTACGCCCTTCCGGGTCCGGATGCGGATGCTGCGCCCGCGGCGGGTGACAACGGCGCCCACCACCGCGCCGTCGTCGTCCTGGACCAGATCAGTCAGCGGCGAGGACAGCCACACCGGTGTCTGCTGCTGGCGCACGATGTGCATGAGGGAGCAGGACAGCGCTCCGCCCAGACCGTACAGCCGTTTGCCGCGGGCCAGCCCGCCCAGGGTCCGGAAAACAAAACGGGCACCGCGGATGAACCCGCCGGGCGTGGACCAGGCGCGGGAGAGCTCCCAGACATCGTCAGTCATCAGCGGCACCGGGATGCCGGATTTGGCGGCCCGGGACTGCTTGAACCAGGAACCGAGCAGTTTGGTGTCAAACGGGCGGACTTCCAGGGAACGCCCGATCATGCCGCCGGGTTTGTCCGGGTAGTAGTCGGGATAATCCTTGGACCGCATCCACTGCACGCCCAGGGTGCCCAGCAGGGTGACCACGTCGGGAACGGCATTCAGGAACGCCAGCTTGCGTTCGCGGGAGGACACCGGGCCGACATCATCAATCACCGTTTCCATGTAGGTGAGAGCCTTTTCCGTACTGTCCGGAACCCCGGCCCTGCCCATCAGCGGATTGTTCGGCATCCACAGTCCCCCGCCCGAAATCGAAGTGGTGCCGCCCCACACATCGGTGCTTTCCACCACCAGGACATCCAGGCCATCCTCCGCCGCGGTGACAGCGGCGGTGAGGGCTGCCGCTCCGGTGCCCACCACCAGGACGTCTACGATCCTGTCCCACTCTTCGCTCCCCGGCGGCGTTGTGTCCTTTGTGGTGCCCGTTCGCGTGCTCTGCTCCTGCGTCATGGCCTGCTCCCCCTATGGGTCCGCGTGTCCCGGACGTCAGCGTCCGGGGTGCGACGAATGCTACATGATGACTTTTCAGTGGAAATCAGTGGTCCGGCCGCAAAACCCAACCAAGCAAAGTGTTGCCTACATCACATTTGTGAATTAGAGTCCAGTTTCAGTTCAGGATCTGAAACATGCACCGACCGTCTCCTTGAAGCAGCTCGGTGCGCTATGACATTGGAGTCAGCACATGGCGTTTGCCCTTACCGAAGAGCATGCGGACCTTTGCTCCGTTGCAGCCGACTTTGCGGGACGGTTCGCCGACACACGGGTCACCCGCGAGCAGCTGGACTCTTACGGGGCCGGGGAACCCGCGCCGTTTTGGGATGACCTGGTTGCCAACGGACTGCACGCACTGCATATCGGCGAAGAGCACGGCGGACAGGGCGGAACGGTGGCTGACACGGCCATCGTGGTGGAGGAATTTGCCCGCCGGCTGGTACCCGGCCCCTTCCTCTCAACGGTGCTCGCCAGTGCGGCCGTCGCGGCAGCCGGTGACTGCAAAGCCTCAGCCAGCGGTCTGGCCGCCTTCGCTGAAGGCGCCCGCGGCACCCTGGTTCTTTCTTCCGCAATCACCGGCACCTCCGCCGCTGAGGGCGGCTGGCTCCTGCACGGAACCGCCAACGTACTCTCACTCCAGTCAGCCGATCTTTTGGTGGTTGGCTTCAACGACGGCGGAACCACGCGGTTTGCCCTGGTCGATGCCCGCAGCGCCGGCGTCAGCCGCAGGGTCCAGGCCTGCACGGATCTGACCCGCGACGCCGGGATCCTCGAACTCTCCTCGGTGGCCGTGGGCTCCGAAGCGATCCTGGAAAACCTCGGGGCAAGCCGCGTGGAAACCCTGCAGACCTGCCTGCTCGCCGTGGAAGCAGCCGGCGTGAGCCGCTGGGCTGTGGAAGCTGCCGCTGAATACGCCAAGCTGCGCGAACAGTTCGGTTCGCCGATCGGTTCCTTCCAGGCCGTCAAGCACAAGTGTGCCAACCTGCTCATCACCGCCGAACTGGCCGCAGCGGCAGCCTGGTCCGCCGTCGTGTCCCTAGACCAGGATGAGGACCAGCAAAAACTGGCTGCCGGTGCAGCCGTTCAGGCCGCGATCGCCCCGTCGGCAGAAACGGTCACCGAAGCAGTGACCATTTTCGGCGGAATCGGCTTCACCTGGGAACATGATGCCCATCTGTACTGGCGGCGGGCAATGACGCTGGCCGCTCTGGTGCCGGCCATGAACGACGCCTCCGCATCGCTGGGCAGGGTTGCCCTGAATCAGGACCGCCGCATCGACATTGAACTGCCCGACGAGGATCCGGCCTTCCGCGCCCGCATCGGCGAACTGCTCGATCATGCCCGGACACTGTCCAATGAGCACGACGGCGGGCGCTGGTACTCGCGAGGATCGCAGCGGACATTCCTCGCGGAAAACGGACTCGCCGCCCCGCACTGGCCTGCACCCTACGGGCTGGGCGCCACTCCCGCCCAGCAGGTGGTCATCTCCCAGGAATATGCCCGCCGCGGGATGACCCAGCCGTCATCGGTGATCGGCGAATGGGCCATGCCCACCGTGCTGGCCTACGGCAGTGAAGCGGTCAAGGAACAGTTTGCGCTGCCTACCCTGCGCGGCGAGTTGATCTGGTGCCAGCTCTTCTCAGAACCCGGTGCCGGGTCCGACCTCGCCGGGCTGAGCACCCGGGCAGCCAAGGTGGACGGCGGATGGGAGCTGCGGGGACAAAAGGTTTGGACGTCCGGCGCCCATGAGGCGGACTGGGGCATCTGCCTGGCCCGCACGGACAGCGAGGTCCCTAAGCACAAGGGACTGAGCTACTTCCTCATCGACATGCGAAGCGCAGGGGTGGATGTCCGTCCCCTGAAGCAGTCCACCGGCGACGCCGAATTCAATGAGGTGTTCCTGGACTCGGTCTTCGTGCCCGACGCCTACCTGCTGGGGGAACCCGGCCAGGGCTGGCGCATCACGGCCATGACGCTGCAGAACGAGCGGACCCAGATTTCCTCCGGTGTTTCGGTGGGTACGGAGGACGCGCTGCGGTCCATGATCACCCAGGGCACCTACGCCGGCCGCGAGCATGACGCACTCTCCTCCCTCGGCAGGATCGCAGCCTTCAGCTCGGCCATCGGCGCCCTGAACCTGCGGGAGACCCTGCGCCAGGTCAACGGCATGGCACCGGGTGCCGGATCTTCACTGGCCAAGGTTGCCCACGCCCGGCTAACCCGCGAGGCCGCATCCCGCGTCCTGGCGCTGGCCGGACCCGGAGCGCTCTTTGCCCAGGCTCCCGGAGACGCAGTGACCGGACAGCTTTCCGTTCCGCAGGTGCTGATCGGCGGCGGAACGGTGGAAATCCAGCTCAATGTCATTGCTGAACGCATCCTTGGACTTCCCCGCGGCTGATCCAGGACAGCAGGACCCGCCGCACCCCCGAGCGCAGTGACCCCACAACCAAGCTCCACCGGAAGGAACCGTTTCGCATGACAACGTTGACGAGCGAGACCGACAGCCCACGCACCCTGGATCCCGCCCGCCTGCGGGAACTCCTGGAGCCCAAATCCATTGTGATCATCGGAGCAAATACCCGATCCGCCTGGTCCCACTTCACCTACAGCAACCTGGTCTCCGGCGGGTTCGAGGGCAAGCTTTACCTGGTCAACCGCCGGGGCGAGGACTGCCACGGCCAGGCATCATTTGCCACGATTGCCGATCTGCCGGAGGCGCCGGACCTGGCGATTGTCCTGACCGGAACGGATTCCCTGGCAACCATCCTGGAGGAAGCCCGGATCAAGGGCATCCGCAACCTGATCATGCTGGCTGCGGGGCTGGGCGAGGCCGGAGCCGAGGGCGCTGCCCTGCAGGCCAGTCTGGTGGAGCGGGCACGAGCGGCGGACCAGCTGATCCTGGGACCCAACAACCTGGGATTCCTCAACACGCATTCCAGGGTTGCAGCCTTCAGCCATATGACCCAGATGCCCATGATCAGCGGCGGCGTGGGAATTGCCACCCAATCCGGAGCGCTCGCCATCTATCTGCTTCCCTACATGGCCTCGCGCGGCGTCGGCTGCTCCACGGCGGTGACCGTGGGGAACGAGGCGATGATCTCTGCCATCGACGTCATGAGCCTGCTGGTGGACGACGAGAACACCAAGGTCATCGCCGCTTACCTGGAACAGATTTCCGACCCGGCGCAGTTCCTCGACGTGGCTGCCCGCGCCCGCGCCGCAGGCAAGCCGATTGTCATTTTCAAGGCCGGACGCAGTGAAGCATCGGCCCGGGTCGCTGCAGCCCACACCGGTTCGCTGGTGGGCGACGACACCGTCATTGACGCAGCCTGCCGCCAGCACGGAGTCATCCGGGTGGAAGGCATCGAGGACCTCGTGGCCACCGCGGGCCTCATCGAGGCCTACGGCGCCCTGCCCGGCCGCCGCATGGGCGTTGTCACCGGCTCCGGTGCCATGTGCGCACTCGTGGCCGACAAGGCCGACGCCGCAGGGCTGGACCTGCCCGCTCCGCACCCCGACACGGTGCAGGGACTGCACGACGCCGGGCTTCCCGCCTTCTCCACCGTCAACAACCCGATGGACACCACCGGGTATGTGTCAGTTGACCCGACCATCCTCACCAAGGCTGCCCAGTGCTTTATCGATGACCCGAATTATGACTTCGTAGTGGTCAACGGCTCCTGGCCCGCCAACCAAGCCGTGGCAGACATGAGCCGGGCCACGCAGGATGAGATGCTCCGGCAGCTGACCTCCTCCCCCAAACCCGTCATTGCGATGAGCTTCCTGCCCACGGAGGTAACCGAGTTTGGCCGCGCGTTTGCCGCGGAGCACGGCTTCCCTCATGCCTCCGATTCGTTTGACCGCGGCATCACCGCGGCCGCCCGCAGCGCCTGGTGGGGACAGCGTGCCGCTGAACTCGCAGCCGACGGCGCACCGCCGGCCGCCGCACCGATCGCCAAACCGGCCGGTGCGGATTCATGGACCGAAGTCCAGAGCGGTGAATTCCTCCGCAGCCTTGGCGTGCCCTACGTGCCTGCAGTGGTTGCTTCCTCCGCTGAGGAAGCAGTGGCCGCCGCCGAAGACCTGGGCTACCCGGTGGTACTGAAGATTGCGTCGGAGGACATCGCACATAAGACCGAGGTTGGCGGTGTCCGGCTGATGCTCTCGGATGCCGATGCAGTGGCCGAGGCCTACCGGTTCATCCGTGCTTCCGTGGCTGAACTGGCACCGGCTGCCCGGGTCCAGGGTGTTGCGGTATCGCCGATGCGTCCTGCAGGCACCGAAATGCTGGTAGGCGTTGTCCGTGACCCGCGCTGGGGGCTCGTGCTCGCCGTCGGATTCGGCGGGGTCATGGTGGAGCTGCTCAAGGACTCCGCGGTGCGCCTGCTGCCGGTGGGACCCGCCGAGATCCGCCGCATGCTCGAATCCCTGAAGGGCATTGACCTCCTGACCGGCTTCCGTGGCGGAGAAGCCACCGACCTCGACGAGCTGGCTGAGGCCATCTTCAAGATTTCCCAGGTGGCCGTGGGACTCGGCGATGAACTCGAGGAACTCGAAATCAATCCTCTCCGGGTTTCCGGTAACCAGATCGAGGCGCTGGACGCGCTGATCCGCTGGAAGGACCAGTAGCCGGTGAGCCACATCCAAGGGCGCCGGGAGGCGGTGATAACGTTGCAATTTCTGAGGGAATTCGGCCGGGAGGCGAGTGATGGTTCGGCAACTAACGCGCGAAACAATGGACCTTCCCGCCTATCAGGTGGAGCGCCGGCAACGGATCCTGGATGCTGCGAAAAACCTGCTCCGCGCCAACGAGTACGAATCAATCCAAATCCGCGACGTCGCGTCCGAGGCGAATGTGGCGCTCGGAACGCTGTACCGGTACTTCTCCTCGAAGGAGCACCTGTATGCGAACGTCGTTTACGACTGGAGCGTTCCGTTTGGTTCAGCGGACGAGGCCGTGCCGGACAGCCTCAGCACCACCGAGCGGGTCGCCCAGCGGCTGAGGCAGGCGCTGGCCGCGTTCCAGAAAAGGCCGAATTTCTACCAGACGATCCTGATGCTGCGGACTTCCTCCGACCCGGATGTGCGCGAGCTGATGCAGCAGCTGGTCCTGTTGCTCGAGGAACCTCTCCGCGCCGATTTCTCCACCCTGTCACCGGACGAGGCTGCGGACATTACCGCCATGGTGTGGGCCATCCTCATGGACATGGTGGGGCGCCTGCTGGCCGGCAACCAGACGTTGGAGGATGCCAACCGGGTCCTGGTCCGCTTTGTGAAAATGATCGGGCTGCGGCTCGACCAGGTCGAAGCGGGAGCACTTTAACCGCTGCAGCAGGCCGGGTGTCTGAATGAGCGCCCATGAACTCGACCATGTTGCCTTTGCCGTTCCGGCCTGGGGCCGGGCCGGAACGATGCTGCACCGGGAACTCGGAGCGCGGTTTGCCAGCGGTTTCACCCTGCCGGAGTTCAACCCGTGCCAGGTTGCCCTCGCCGAAGACATGCGGCTGGAGCTGCTGGAACCCGGCAGCTCCTCCACATCCTTCATCACACGGTTCCTCTCCGAAAACGCAGGAAACGCCGCACCGCACCACATCACCTTCAAGGTGCAGGACATCTCCGCAGCAATCGCAGGCGCACAGGCGGCCGGAATCGAGCCGATTCTGGTGAACACAGAGCATCCGCTGTGGCAGGAAGCCTTTTTGCATCCCAAGGACACCGGGCTCGGGTTCCTGACGCAGATGGTCCAGACATCGGAAGCTCTGGAGGACATCACCGCTGCCAACGAGTTCACTGCGGACTGCCCCTGGGAGGAAGACCCGTCCTCTCCGGCCCGGCTGCCGGTTGTCTTTGGGCTGGTGTCTGACCTGCAGCGTGCGGAACACGTGCTCGTCAACGTTCTTGGCGCCGGCAGGCAGCGGTTGCCGGAAGTTCCCGACGGAGAACCGGCGGCCACCGTGTTCCGGTGGCCGGAAGGCGCGGACCTCATCCTGCAGGAATCGGTGCCCGGCGCCGGAGACTCAGGCCTCAAAACCCTGGGCTTCACCGCAGCGGACGAGCCCTGGGCCGGACCGGATTCCCCCGGACTTCTGGAATTGCTCGGTGCGGGGTCTTTTTATCCCGAACTGGGCATCAGGATTTCGCCGCTGCGCATTCCCGCCCCGGCCGGATCCGGCTAGACCGTTCACGCCTACCCAACCAGCCGGCGTCGCACATCCGGCATCTGCACGGACCTTGGTGCACCAGCACATTTCATATACCAGCAATGAGGAGAACAAACGTATGGGACTTCGTGGAGAAGCCGCAATCCTGGGCTATTTTGAGCTGCCGCCGGAACGCAAGTTGAAGCGTGAGAAGACCTTCAACCTGGAACAGTGGGCACGGCTCTCCAAGGCGGCGCTGGATGACGCCGGACTGGACGCCACCGACGTCAACGGCATCGTCACCCCGATGATCGGGGAAGCGGACATGTTTGTTCCCTCCACCATCACGGAATACCTCGGCATCAACGCAAATTTCGCCGAGATCGTGGACCTCGGCGGCGCAGGTTCCGCCGCCGGAGTGTGGCGGGCCGCAGCGGCCGTGGAACTGGGACTGTGCGACGCCGTACTGGTTACCTTCCCGGGCACCCACGACGTACCGGCCGACGCCCGCCGGCCGTTCGAGATGACCGACAAAATGTACTTCGGTGCCTCATCCAACGCCTACGGGTCGCCGCAGGCAGAATTTGAAATCCCGTACGGAAACCTGGGGCAGAACGGTCCCTACGGGCAAATTGCCAAGCGGTACGGCCACGAATTCGGCTACGACGAGCGCGCCATGGCAAAAATTGCCGTGGACCAGCGCACCAACGCCTGCGCCACCCCGGGCGCCGTTTTCCACGGTCAGCCCATCACCATTGAGGACGTGCTGGCATCACCCATGGTGGCGGACCCGCTGCACATGCTCGAAATCGTGATGCCGTGCCAGGGCGGTGCCGCTGTGGTGATTGGAAACAAGGACCTCGCAGCCAAATCCAAGAACCGTCCGGTGTGGATCAAGGGCTTCGGAGAACGGGTGCCCTACAAGACACCAACCTACGCACGGGATCTGATGCACTCACCCATGATCCACGCAGCCGACCAGGCGTTTGGCATGGCCGGCATCGGACGCAACGAGGTGGACATGGTCTCCATCTACGACTGCTATTCCATCACTGTGCTGATGAGCCTGGAGGATGCCGGCTTCACCGAAAAGGGCAAAGGCATGCAGTTCGTGAACGAACACGATCTCACCTTCCGCGGGGACTTCCCGATGAACACCGCCGGCGGGCAGCTTTCCTTCGGGCAGGCGGGCATTGCCGGCGGCATGCACCACGTGATCGACGGCGTGCGCCAGATCATGGGCCGTGCCGGTGAAGCGCAGGTGACCGACTGCAACCGGGCCTTCGTGACCGGCAACGGCGGCATCATGAGCGAACAAACGGCACTGATCCTCGAAGGCAACTAGGAGTACACCCCATGAGCACCTCATACACTCTTCCGGATCTGCAGCGTCCGATGCCGGTCCCGACACCCCTGACCAAGCCGTTCTGGGATGCACTGGCGGAGCACCGCATCCGCATCCAGTATTCGCCTTCACTGGGCGAATACATCTTCTACCCCCGCCCCCTGGCCCCGGGCACCCTCGCCGACGACCTGGAATGGCGGGAAATATCCGGAGCCGGAACCCTGTACACGTATACCGTCTCCACCCGGCCGGTGGCCCCGCACTTCGCGAAGGAAGGCACCTTGGTGCTCGCGGTGGTGCAGTGGGATGAAGGCCCTAAGTTTTCCACCGAACTCGTCAACGTAGCCCACGATGACATCGAGGTGGGTATGCGGGTTAAGCCCGTTTTCTGCGATTACCCCGAAGCGGGAATCACCATGCTGCGCTACGAACCGGAGAACTGAAAATGACAGTCAGCACCGATTTTGCCCTGCCACCCGTCACCCTGCGCATCGGCAGTGAAGCGCGCAGCACGGGCAGTGGAACGCACACCCATATCAACCCCGCCACCGGCGAAGCCCAGGCACAGGTCCCGCTGGCAGGTGCCGCGGACGTTGACGACGCCGTCAACGCCGCCCACGCTGCCTTCGCGCTCTGGCGGGCAACACCGGCGGGCACCCGCGCCAAGGCGCTGCTCAAGCTGGCGCAGCTGGTCGAGGACCACACCGAGGACTTCGTCAATCTCGCCATTGCCGACAACGGCATTGCCCGCTCCAATGCCTATCCCACGGTTAACGCCGCGGTGGAGTGGATCCGGTACTACGGCGGCTGGGCTGACAAACTCCCGCTGGGCCGGATCACCTCGGTGGCCGGTGCGGGAGGATCGTTCGGCCATACCCTGCGTCAGCCCTACGGCGTGATCGGTGCAATCATCACGTGGAACGCACCGCTGATGTCCCTGGCCATGAAGGTTCCCGCCGCTCTGGCCGCCGGAAACACCGTGGTGGTCAAGCCGAGCGAGCTGACTCCCTTCACCGCTATGCTCTTTGCCGATCTGGTCACCGAAGCCGGCATACCCGAGGGCGTTTTCAATGTGGTTTCCGGCGGTGCAGAGGCAGGGGCGGCCCTGGTGGAGCACAAACTGGTCAAGAAGGTGACGTTTACCGGCGGCCCCGACACCGCACGCAAGATCACCGCGGCCTGCGCGCAGACCTTCAAACCGGTGGTCCTGGAGCTGGGCGGCAAGTCCGCCAACCTCGTCTTCGCCGACGCCGACCTCGAGGCCGCTGCCATGCACTCAACCTTCATGGCTTTCGGCATCATGAGCGGACAGGCCTGCGCCCTGCCCACCCGCCTGCTGGTCCAGGACTCCATCTACGACTCCTTTGTGGCCACCATCGGTGCAATCGCGGCCTCCTTCAAGACCGGAAACCCCCAGGAACTCGACACGATCTGCGGTCCGGTCATCAACCAAGCCGCCATCGACCGGATTCATTCGATGGTCACCCAGGCCCAGGAAGACGGGGCCCGCCTGGTTACCGGCGGACAGCGGCTTGCCGAGGACCTCGCTGACGGTTTCTTCTATCCGCCCACGGTCCTGGCCGATGTGGATCCTGCCAGCGAACTGGCGCAGAAGGAAGTCTTTGGCCCAGTGCTGGCCATCACCCGCTTCAGCGACGAGGCCGAGGCAATCGCCCTGGCCAACAGCACCGACTACGGGCTCTCCGGATACGTCTGGACCGGCGACGCCCGCCGGGCCGTCCGCGTGACCGAGGCGCTCGAAACCGGTGAAGTAACCATCAACGGCGCCCCCAGCGCAGTGGCGGAACGCCCCTTCGGCGGCATCGGCCACTCCGGCACCGGCAATGAAGGCGGCCTGGAGGGACTTGAAGAGTTCTTCTGGACCAAATCCGTCGCCTACGGGAACGGCTAACACCGAGTACAGCACCACCGCACCACCTTTCTCTAAAGATCGTCTGCTCCACCGCCGCCCGATACATGTCGGCCGGCGCCGCTGCATTCTGTTGACCTCATAGGAAAGGCAGGACACCGATGTCCTCCACCACTCGGGCGCTCAAGCGCCCAGGCTTTGCTTCAGTAGTCATAGTCCTGGTTCTGGCCGAAATCATCTCGGCCTTCGAACTGTCCATGATGTACGTCATGCTGCCGACCCTGATCGCGGATTTCCAGGTAGACGCCAACACGGTCGCCTGGGTCGTCACCGCCTATCTGCTGGTCTCCGCCTCAGCCGCTGTGCTGGGCGGACGCTTCGGCGACATGTACGGCCGGCGAAAGGTCATGGTCATTGTCCTGGCCATCGCAGCCGTCGGTTCGCTCATATCGCTGCTCGGGGGCTCCCTGGGCATGATTATCTTCGGCCGCGCCATTCAGGGTGTTGCCGGTGCCGTCCTGGGCCTGGCCTTCGGGCTGGCCCGTGAACACCTGGATGAAAAGCGGGTGCCGGTCGGCATCTCCATGGTCGGCGCCTCGGCCCTGATCGCCGGCGCCGGCGGATCCATGATCGCCGGGTTCATGATCGATCTCTTCTCCTGGCACGGGATCTTCGTCTTCGCTGCCGTCCTGGCGGTCATTGCCGCTGTGGCCATCCAGCTGGTTATTCCGCGGGACACCAACGCGGTCACCACGGACAAACCCGACTATCTGGGTGCCATCCTGCTGCCCATCGCGGTCAGCGCCCTCCTGCTGGGACTCTCCAACAGCTCAAAGACCGGCTTCCTGTCGGTGGAGTTCCTGGGCCTGATCGGCCTGGGCCTCGCTGCTGCCGCGGTGTGGGCGTGGTGGGAACTGCGGGTTGAATCGCCGATCGTGAACCTGCGGATGTTCAAGAACCGCCAGATCGCCCTGGCCATGACCGCAACGGTGTTCGCCGCCGTCGGTCCCCTGGGCGGAGTGTCCGTTCCCTCGCAGATGATCATGCAGTCCCCCGAGTCGCTGGGGTACGGGCTGGGCTTTACGCCCACCGAATCGGGCGTCATCATCTGCCTTACCGCCCTTGTTGGCTTCGCTCTCTCACCGGTGGGCGGGAAACTGTCCTTCCGGTACGGGGCGCGGATTGTGTTTATCGGAGGGCTCGTGCTGATGGCCCTGGTCCTGCCCCTCATCCTGCTCACCTACGGGAACGTGGCAATGTACGTAGTGGCGATGACTCTGAACGGCGTCGGCATTTCCCTCACCTACGGTGCGCTGCCGAACCTGCTCGTTGAGGTGGTCCCGGAAACCCACACCTCGGAAACAGCCGGAACCAACACCATGATCCGCAACGTCGGCCAGTCCGCGGCGATCGCCATCGGCGCGTTCATCCTCGCCAAGAACACGGACCCGGCAACCCAGGCCATTTCACAGCAGGGCATCAGCGCCGCCCTGCTCCTGGTCCTGGCCTTTGCCGTGCTCTCAGTCATCATGGGGCTGATGCTGAGCCGCAATCCCAAGCCCTGGGTTCCCGAGACGGTTGGCGAGCGCGACATTCGCCGCGGGACAACGCGTGATCCGGAAGGCATCGTTTCAGCCTCTGCCTAGTCAACAGCGAAGTTCCCGTAAGCGCTGGCATGCACCGCCTCACGCGGTGCATGCCAGCCTTTGGTTTCCAACACGAAAGGCAGGACGCGATGTCCTCCACCGCAAGGGCGCTGAAACGTCCCGGGTTTGCACCGATTGTCATAGTCCTGATTCTCGCTGAGATTGTCTCGGCCTTCGAGCTGTCCATGATGTACGTAACCCTGCCCACCCTGATGAGGGACTTCCAGGTGGACGCAAACACGGTTGCCTGGGTTGTTACGGCCTTCCTGCTGGTGTCAGCCTCCGCCGGTGTTCTGGGTGGACGCTTCGGAGATCTGTACGGCAGGCGGAAGGTCATGGTCATTGCCCTGGTCATCGCAGCCGTCGGTTCGCTCATCTCGCTGCTCGGGGGCTCCCTGGGCATGATCATCTTCGGCCGCGCCATTCAGGGTGTTACCGGTGCGGTGCTGGGTCTGGCTTTCGGACTGGCCCGCGAACATCTCGACGAAAAACGTGTTCCGGTGGGCATCTCCATGGTGGGGGCCTCGGCGCTCATCGCCGGCGGGGGCGGCGCACTGATCGCCGGATTCATGATTGATGCCTTCTCCTGGCACGGCATCTTCGTCTTTGCTGCCGTCGTGTCGGTTATGGCCGCGGTGAGCATCCAATTGGTGATTCCCCGGGACACGGTGCTGCCCAGCCGGGAGAAACCGGATTACCTGGGCGCGGTACTGCTGCCCATCGCCGTGAGTGCCATTCTGCTCGCGTTTTCCGGCGCTTCGAAGACCGGTTTTGCGTCCGCCCAGTTCGTCGCCCTGATCAGCGTTGGGATCGTCGCCGCCGCCGTGTGGGCGTGGTGGGAGCTGCGGGTGGAATCCCCCATCGTGAACCTCCGAATGTTCAAGAACCGCCAAATTGCCCTGGCCATGACCGCCACCGTGCTTGCCGCCGTCGGGCCTTTGGGCGGCGGGAACGTCCCCGCGCAGCTCATCATGCAATCGCCCACCTCGTCGGGATACGGGCTTGGTTTTTCCCCCACCGGCGCCGGGGTTCTGATCAGCTCAACTCTGCTGGTGGGCTACTTGTTCTCGCCGCTGGGCGGAAAGCTGGCCTTCCGGTACGGCGCCCGCACAGTCTTCATCGTTGGTCTGGCGCTGGTGGCCCTGGTCATTCCCATCATCCTGCTGACCTATGGAAGCGTGCTGATGTTCATCATTGCGATGGTCCTGAACAGCACCGGCATATCTCTTGCCTACGGCGCGCTGCCGAACCTGCTCATTGAAGTGGTCCCGGAAACCCACACTTCGGAAACTGCCGGCACCAACACCATGATCCGCAACATCGGCCAGTCCGCCGCCGTTGCCATTGGCGCGTACATCCTGGCCAGCCACACCGACCCGGCCACAACGGCCGTTGCGCAGGAAGGCATCAGCTCAGCGTTCATCTTCGTGTTGATTTTCGCTGCATCGTCAGTAGTGGTGGCACTGATGCTGCGACGCACTCCCGCACAGTGGGTTCCCGAGACTGCCGGCGAGCGCGACATTCGCCGCGGCACCAACCGAAGCCCGCAAGACACGGTCCACGCACCGCTGTAACCCTCAGCTGCGAAGTCCCCGGAGCCGCCGGGGCCCATGAAATCCGCATTTCAGTAAACGCTTGTGAAAGAGGAAAGACCATGACAATCCATCTTCAGAACATCGGGAAGGTCACGGAAGGCGCTCCCGTTTCGTGGGAGTCCAAGGACGCTCTCCTGTACGCCCTGAGCGTGGGTGCCGGTGCCCGCGACCAAACAGCAAACCTTGCCTTCACCACGGAGAACTCCCGGGGAATCGATCAGAGCGTGCTGCCCACCTTCGCCGTGCTTCTGGGCGGATCCGGCGGTTCCATGGATGAGTTCGGGGACTTCAAGCTTTCGCAGATCCTGCACGGCGGACAAACGGTCACGCTGCACCGCACGCTGGCCCCGGCCGGAACCGTGATTCCGCGCAGCTTCATGAGCGGCGCCTGGGACAAAGGCAAGAATGCCGTTGTTGAGCTCACCACCCACCTGCTCGACGCCGACACCCGGGAGCTCACTGCCACCTCAGTGACCTCCATGATTATCCGCGGAGAGGGCGGCTTCGGATCCGAGCCGGCACCGCATGACGGGTGGGAGCTGCCCGACCGCCCGGCCGATCTTGTGGACGTACAAAGGACCTCTCCCGACCAGGCCCTGCTCTACCGCCTCAACGGCGACCGCAACCCGCTGCATTCAGACCCCGCAATGGCCGCCATGATCGGCTTTGAGAAGCCCATCCTGCACGGACTGTGCACTCTGGGCTTCGCCGGCCGTGCCCTCCTGGAAGGCGCACTGGGGTCCGACGTCGATGCGTTCGGCTCGCTGAGCGTCCGTTTTGCCGCACCGGTGATTCCGGGCGACGAGCTGACCACCAGCATGTGGATGACCGAAACCGGCGCCGTTTTCCAGACGCGGGTTGGGGACACCGTGGTCCTGGACCGCGGCACCTGCCTCCGCCGCGATGCGCTGGCGGCCGGCGAGAGCCTGCTTTCCGAACCGGCTACGGCCTAACGTCACGGACCGGCGGTGCGGCGGCGGCCCCACCAGGCTTCAGGCCCGGGCTGCCGCCGTCGTCATCGTTCCTATTCGATGCAGCCGTCCGGGCACCGCAGGGTGGACGGGTCCGAGGCGCACTCCGCGCAGTACAGGGTGAGCTTGCGGCAGGAGGGGTTGGAGCAGTTCTCGAACTTGCTGGTGGGAGCCTCGCAGCGCACACACTTGCCGATGGTGGCGGCGTCCTCGGTGAACTCCATGTGCATCCGCTTGTCGAAGACGTAGAGCGAGCCTTCCCACAGTCCCTTGTCACCGTAGGCTTCCCCGTAGCGGACAATCCCGCCCTGCATCTGGTAAACCTCTTTGAAGCCGCGGTTGACCATCAGCGAGGACAGGACCTCGCAGCGGATGCCGCCGGTGCAGTAGGTCACCACCGGCTTGTCCTTGAGATCGTCGTATTTGCCGGAATCCAGCTCGGCGATGAAGTCATGCGTAGTGGCAACGTCGGGCACCACGGCCCCCTTGAACTTGCCGATCTGGGCTTCAAAGGCATTCCGGCCGTCGAAAAAGACCACCTCTTCGCCGTCGGCCTTCTTCTCCTCCACCAGCTGGTGGAGTTCTTCCGGCCGCAGGTGGGTGCCTCCGCCCACTACTCCGTTCTCGTCGACCTTCAGTTCACCCGGGGCGCCGAAGCTGACAATTTCCTGGCGGACCTTGACGCTCAGCCGCGGGAAGTCCTCCGCACCGCCCTCGGAATACTTGATGTCCATCTTCTTGAAGGCCGGATATTCGCGGGTGGCCTTCACATATGCCTTCACGGCGTCAAGCTCGCCGCCCACGGTTCCGTTGATCCCGTCGGGCGAGATCAGGATCCGGCCGCGCAGTCCCAGCTTCTCGCAGAGGGCGCGCTGCCAGAGGCGCACGGCCTCCGGATCGGGGAGGGGCGTAAAGGCGTAATACAGTGCAATTCGGTTCAAAGCCACACATTAAGGGTAGACCGGCGCGGGACCCCGAATTTCATCAGCGCACATACCTTTCACCTGCCGCCCCCGCTAGTGTTCATTCATGAGCCTGCTGGACGATGATTTGCTTGAGACCTGGGTGACCGGATGGGCGCAGGCCCGCGGCTATCGAACCCGACGGGAAGGCCGTTTTCCGGCGGCTTTCCTGCACGACAAAACCAACGACTGGGAGTACTTCGCCCTGGAACCCTCCCATGACGAATTCGCGGCGCTGGCTTCCTCGGCCCGGATGAGTCCCGGGAGGCTCTTCACCATCGTCACCGGACGCGTGAATGAAATCCACGGCGCCGCCTTGGTTTACGGGCTGAATGTCCGGTCCGCGGACGAGGTTTTCATGACACTGGACATGACCGGGCAGGACATCGAAGACCCGCTGCCGCTGGACGGTTTTGAAGCGGAAACGGTGCGCAACGGCAAGGTGGGCACCGTTACCGTCACAGCCGACGGCGAGCTGGCCGCGCGGGGCAGCGTGGCGATCGTGGAAGGGCATGCGGTGTACGACCGGATTGTCACCGAGCCCGGGTTCCGACGGCGCGGGCTGGGCAGCTACGTGACGCGGGCCCTCACCGCAGTGGCCATGGAACACGACGCCGATTCCGGGCTGCTGGTCGCCACCGCCGACGGGCTGGAACTGTACACCTACCTGGGCTGGGAAAACCTGGCCAGCGTGGTGATGTTCGAACCGCGGCTGTAGGCGTCTGCGGCCGGTTTGCGGTGGCTTCTGCGGTCGCGTTTGCGGCGAAGACGCAGCGGTTCAGCCCGGAGCTGAGCGGGCGCGTTTAACAGCGGCTGTCCGGACGGCCGGTGGGAGAATGGCACAGTGGCCCTACATGATTCCCTGATCCCCCTGCTCGGCTCCGGCGCCGACCCGGAACAGCTGGTCCATGTCCACGAAATCCCCGCCCGCCAGGCTGTTCCCGTTCCGTGGCCGGACTGGGCGCACCCCGACGTCGTTGCCGCCTACGCCACGGTGGGTGTCCACGAACCCTGGCGCCACCAGATTGAAGCCGCAGAGTCCGCGCACTCGGGGCAGCACACGATTATTTCCACCGGCACCGCCTCCGGAAAATCCCTGGCCTACCTGCTGCCTGCCCTGGACGCGATCCACCGCACGGCACTGGATGACCGGGTCACGCTGGAGCCAACCGGGTCGGTGGCCCTCTATCTGGCCCCCACCAAGGCATTGGCCGCTGACCAGCTTTCCGCCGTGAACGCCCTGCAGCTTCCCACCGTGCGCGCTGAAACATACGACGGCGATACAGACACCGGTGCCCGGCGCTGGATCCGGGACCACGCCAACCTGGTGCTGGCCAACCCCGACATGCTGCATTTTGGCGTGCTGCCCAACCATGCCTGGTGGGCCAGGTTCTTCCGCCGGCTGAAGTACGTCATCATCGACGAGGCCCACAGCTACCGCGGTGTTTTCGGTTCCAACGTTGCCAACCTCATGCGCCGGCTGCGCCGGATCTGCCGCTACTACGGCGCCGACCCGGTGTTCATCGGTGCGTCCGCCACCTCGGCGGACCCGGCCTCCTCCTTCGGCAGGTTGATCGGCGGCGAGGTCACCGCCGTCACCCGCGACGCCTCTCCGCACGGAGCCACCACCGTGGCGCTCTGGGAGCCGCAGCTCACCGACCTCAAGGGCGAGAACGGGGTGCGCTCCCGGCGGACCGTCATTGCCGAAACCTCCGACCTGCTGGCCAACCTGGTGGCGGCACAGGTCCGCACCATTGCCTTCATCAAGTCCCGCCGGGGCGCCGAAACCATTGCCACCATCACCCGCCGGCTGCTGGATGAGGTGCATCCCTCGCTGCCGGACCGGGTGGCCGCGTACCGCTCCGGATACCTGCCCGAGGAACGCCGCGAGCTTGAGCGGCGGCTTCGCAGCGGCGAGCTGCTGGGCATTTCCAGCACCTCCGCCCTGGAGCTTGGCATCGACATTTCAGGGCTCGACGCCGTGCTGGTGGCCGGCTGGCCGGGCACCCGGGCATCGCTGTTCCAGCAGATCGGGCGGGCGGGCCGCTCCGGCCAGGACGCGCTGGCCGCCTTCGTGGCCAGTGACGATCCCCTCGATACGTACCTGGTGCACCATCCGGAGGCGATCTTCGACATTTCGGTGGAAGCAACTGTCTTTGACCCGTCCAACCCCTATGTGCTCGGCCCGCACCTCTGTGCCGCCGCCGCCGAAATCCCGCTGACCCCCGACGAGCGGGAGCTCTTTGGTCCCACCGCTGCCGGACTGCTGGATCAGCTGGTGGACCAGGGCTACCTGCGGCGCCGGCCCTCGGGGTGGTTCTGGACGCATGCGGAAAGTGCAGCCGCCCTGGTGAACCTGCGGGCGGACGGCGGCGGGCCGATCAACATTGTGGAATCCGACACCGGAATGCTGCTGGGCACCATGGATTCGCCGCAGAGCCAGTACCAGGCCCACACCGGCGCGGTCTACGTGCATCAGGGCCAGACGTTCCTGGTGGACGAGCTTAATGAAGCGGACCACTGCGCGATGGTCACCCGCGGCAACCCGGAGTTCTACACCCAGGCCCGGGACGTCACCCAGATTGAAGTGATCGAGACGGAACGGACCTCGCATTGGGGCGAGATCCAGGTCTGTTTCGGCACCGTGAAGGTCACCACCCAGGTGGTTTCTTTTCAGCGCAAGGCCCTGATCTCCAACGAGATCCTGGGCGAGGAGCCGCTGGAACTTGAGGCCAAGGAACTGTTCACCAAAGCGGTGTGGTTTGTCATTGACGAGCACCTGCTCACCGGGGCGGGCCTGATTCCGGCCGACTTTCCGGGTGCCCTGCACGCTGCCGAGCATGCCTCCATCGGGATGCTGCCGCTGATCGCCACCTCCGACCGCTGGGACATCGGCGGCGTTTCCACCGCCCTGCACGCCGACACCGAGAAGCCCACCATCTTCGTGTACGACGGGCATCCCGGCGGTGCAGGCTTTGCGGAACGGGCCTATGAAGCCGCCGAACTGTGGCTGACCGCCACCCGCGACGCTATCCGCGCCTGCGAGTGCGAGCGCGGCTGCCCCTCCTGCGTGCAGTCCCCCAAGTGCGGGAACAAGAACAATCCGCTGTCCAAGGCCGGTGCGGTGACCCTGCTGCAGGTGCTGCTGGACAACGCCCGCAGCAGGGAAACCGAACCCGGCTCCGGCGCTGCTCCCGCTGCGGCTGCAGCAGCGCCGGTCCGGCAAGCGGGCTAAGACCAGACTCACGGCGGAGGTCCGGCGCGGGCATGCCCGGTGGCAGGCTGCGGCAGCAGCGGGACGGGCACCCGGGTTTCCACCTGGACGGTCCGCCCTCCGGTGTCCACCGTGCATGCTGCCAGCACGGCGCCGTTGCGCCCGGCCACCTCTGCAGCCACCACGCACGGCTCTCCGCTCCGAAGCTCACGAACCGTGTCAGCGGCCGCGAGTGCTGCCAGATCGGCCGCGGTGGCCGCCCTGCTTGCGGCCACCGCGGTTTGCAGCAGCATCAGAACGGCTGCGCACAGGATCAGCAGCAACAGTCCGGAACCCAGCACCATGACCGTGCCCGCGCCCTCCTCGGTTTTATCTCCTTTCCCGGCCGCAGCGGCCGCTCGCGCTTCTCCCACGTTGGTTCGTCCTCTCGGCTGGTCGTGGTCCGATCTGTCCGGTTGCCCGGCGGCACGCTTCCTCTGGCTTGTTTAGTTTCCGGGTGGCAGGGATTCCGGAAGCGCCGCGGCAGACCCGGTCAGCTCAAGCGGCAGCCGGTCCAGCAGCGGAGCCGAGACGGAGGTCCCTACTTCCACCAGCATCCATTCCCCGTCCGCGGTGACGGTCACCCGTGCACCGGGTCCTGCGATCCGGCGGGCCGCATCCTCCGCTTCGGCGGTGCCTCCGCGCATGATTTCCCGTGCCGCCGCCCGCGCGGCTTCTTCCACCCGCAGTTGGGTGGCTCCCGCTGCCACTCCCGTCAGGACGGCCGCCAGGAGCAGCACGACGGCGGGCAGGCCCACGGCCAGTTCAGCGGTCACCGCTCCGCGTGAGGACTCTGCCGGTGGATTCTCCCGCTGTACGCTACCCAAGGGTGAGGGCACTGCGGATCAGTCCCATGAGCAGGGACCGCACCTCGCCGCTGCCCAGGACCGCTACCAGAAGGGCGGCAAAGGCAACGGCCGCCAAGGTGGCAATCGCATATTCTGCCGTTGCCATTCCTGCTTCGCTGTCGCGGAAGCTTCTCCGGCGGCGCTCCCCTCTGTTGAGGGGAATCGGACACACGTTCTCCGTTGCCCGGGGGTAGAGCACGGTCACTGTGCCGAATCCCGAGCCGCAGGGTTGGGTCCCGGAAGCCGGCGCCCCGGGACTGTGCTCCGTTGAAAAAACGGGCGCGTCCGGCTCGCAGTTCGGCTCATCGGTGTAGCTCCGGGCGCGCCGAACGGTGGTCACGGATCTGCTTAGACCTGGCATGGTTCCTCCTGATGTGATTGCTGTGAGCTGTAACTGCACCGCTGTTGAGGCGGTGATCCGATCCTTCATCGGCCGGACCCTCGGAACCAGTGCGGATGTTGCCGTTCCGGACAACGCACGCGGGCAAGACGGTTGTGGAGGATGCGCAGCACCCGCGCAGATGTGTCTTAGGGAAGCGACGGCAGCAGGGACATCAGCAGCGGCACCACTGTCAGGGCCACGAATGCCGGGAGTGCACACAGCCCCAGGGGAACCACGAGCCGGACCCCCAGAGCCGCGGCACGGCGTTCCGCTTCGCGGGCCCGGCGGCGGCGTATCTGCGCCGCCTCCGCCACCAGGACCGCAGCTGACGGGGCCCCGGTGGTGGCTGCGAATCTCAGTGCTTCGCGGAGGTGTGCTGCGGACTCAGGGAGCCGGCTGCGCTCCGGTGCTGCCAGATCCCACGCTGCCGGCCAGGGAGCACCCAGCTCCAGGGCAGCCTGCACCCGGCAAAGACACACTGACGTGTCCGGTTCCACTACCTCTGCCAAGATGGAAAGTGCCTGGAGGAGCGGCTGCCCGGCCTCCAGCATGGCTGCCGTCAGATCCAGCATCAGAGCAGGATCCTCTATGCCTGCCCCGGGAACCGCGTTGTGTCCCGGGGCTGTTTGCGCACCGGACCCGTTTGGAGAGACAGTGAGCGGCGCGGTATTCCATCCCGGCAGCAGGAGCAGCGCAACGGCGGCAGCAAGAAATACCGTCACCAGGGCTCCGGTCATCAGATGCCGGCTGCCTGACGCACCAGCGCACGCGACCAGAACCTTCCAGCCAGGGACAAGGCAACTCCTGCCGTCCCTGCCAACCAGCCAAGCGGACTGCCCAGCAGCACGCCCACGGGATCTGCCCCCAGCAAATAACCAAGGCCCAGCCCTCCCACCGGCAACCAGGTCAGCAGCCGGACGGTTGCCTGGGGTCCGGCCATTGCGGTCTCCCGCGCCGCCTGGCTGTCCAAACCGCTCTCCAGCTGCGCGGCATACCGTCCGAGGACACCGGCCAGGGGTGCACCGCTGCGCTCCGTCACGCTTACGCACGCCGCAAGTCCGGTCCACAACCCGGCCAGGGATGCTGCGTCACGGCTCCGGCCCGGCCGCCGCGTCTTCCGAACTGTTCCGGTCTGTTCCTGCGCAGCAGCACGGAAAACCGGTACAGGGCTGATGCCCAGGGACGCGGACTGCGCGGCGGCCTCCAGCACCGGCAGCAGCCGCGCGGGCAGGGACCCGGCGGATTCCTTCCCGGCCGCTGCCTGCAGGGTTGCTGCGTCAGCCCAGAGCTGGTGCGGGGCGCGGCCGGCCGCCAGCAGACCAGTGAGCTGATGGATCAGAAGTGGCAGCTCCTGCAGTGCCGGCTCAGAACGGGACCATCGAAAGTCCGAAGATAGCTGATGCAGAAGCGAGGGTCGCAGGAACCGGTTCTCGGCCCGGCCGGGACCTGGCAGGCGGCGGCCAAGGCCCGGACTCAATTGCCCCGGGTTTCGGGAAGGCGACAGCAGCAGAACCGCCGACAGCCCGAGCAGCCCGGTAACCCAAAGACCGGTCATGAAACGGAGGTCTCCAAGGCCCCGGTGATTCCGCAGGACGGCTGTTGCCCGTCTGGGCGGGACGGTGCCGCTTCCTCCCCGGAACCGCCGATCCGACGCTGAAGCGCAGCCCACCCCTCCCCGTGCCGATCTGCAGCATCCGTTGGCAGCAGCGGCCGCAACGCCGGCACCGCCAGCAGCCGGCCGTCAGCCGATGCCGTGATCACGGCTATTTCAGCAACCCGGCGGCCGGCGGCGCTGCGGGCCAGATGCACCACCACGTCCAGGGCGCTTGCAGCCTGCAGAGTAACCGCGGTGCTGCTCATGCCGGCGAGCGCCCCGAGAGCTGCCAGCCGGGCGGGAACATTGGCAGCCGAGTTGGCATGGATTGTGCCGCCGGCGCCGTCGTGACCGGTGTTCATGGCGGCCAGGAGTTCACGGACCTCGGCGCCGCGGCACTCCCCCACAATCAGCCGGTCCGGCCGCATCCGCAGGGCCTGGCGCACCAGTTCGGCCTGATCCACGGACCCGGCTCCTTCGACGTTGCCATGCCGGCTTTGCAGGCCCACAACATGCGGGTGGCGGGGATCCAGCTCTGCGGCGTCCTCCACGAGCACCAGCCGTTCGTGCGGTTTGCTCAATGACAGCAAGGTGGAGAGCAGTGTGGTCTTCCCCGTGCCGGTGGCTCCGCTGATCAGGAAGTTCAGGCGGGACGCGATGATGCGCCGAAGCACTGCGGCGCACTCAGGATCCATAGTTCCACCGGCCTGCAGTTCCTCCATGGTGAAGGTCAGCGTGCGCCGGATGCGGATGGAGAGCAGCGTGGAACCAGTGGATACCGGACGCAGCACCGCGTGGACCCGGTAGCCGCGCAGCTGCACATCAACGCACGGATTGGAGTCATCCAGCCGCCTTCCCCCGGCAGCAATCAGCCGGGCGGCAAGTCCCTGAACCTCCGCGTCGGAACCGAACCGCAGCCCGGTCAGTTCCAGCCCGTGCCCGCTGTCCACCCATACCCGGTCCGGCCCGTTCACGAGGATGTCGCTGATCCCCGGGAGTAACGCCAGTTCCTGCAGCGGGCCGAGCCCCTGCAGTTCCGCCTGCACCCGGTCAACGGCGCGCAGGGCCCCCTGGGCGCCGAGCAGCCGCCCGCTGGAGTGCACTGCCGCTGCCAACCGGGCGGCGGTGACGGGCTCGCCGTCGTCCAGCATCCTGCGGCGAACCTCCCGCACCATGGTCGAATCACCGGCGCGGGGCGCCTGGTCATCTGTGGGCAAGGAAGATGCTGCCCGGCGGCCCTTTGCCCCGCTCATGACAGCGGCCTTTGCCTCGCGTCAGCGGGCTGGGGCACCTCGGCGGCAAACCGTTCCACCAGCTGTCCGGTTACCCGCCGGTTGCTGCGGCTGCGGCCACGCTGCAGCAGCAGTCCGCGTGCCTCGGCGTGTTCGAGGCGGCGCGTCGCGGGCAGGTAGCCGGCCAGGGGCAGCCCGGCGGCGTCAGCTGCACGGGCGTCGTCCAGTCCGTCGCCCAGCGGTCCGCGGACCACTGCTGCTTTGGGTACGGTGCCTCCCAGGCTTCGACTCAATGATCTGGCTGCGAGCACGGGCCGCAGCCGTCCCGGAACCACCACCAGCAATGCGTCGCAGGAGAGCAGCAGCTGACCGGGCAGGTACCGTGCGCAGTCCACAATGGTGAGGGCAAAGGCCGCACGGGCTGCGTCCATGACTGCCCGGATGCTTTCTTCTGCAGGAGCTTCAACCAAGGACTGTGTTCCCGAATACCCGGGTCCCGCCTCGCCGTCGGCATCGGAATCCGCGGAACCACCGGCGAGCAGCGCAAAACCCGACACCTGAGGCAGCGCAGAAGTGAGCTGCACCGGGTTCAATGCCCCGCGGACCTCCGCCAAGTCGGGCCAGCGCACTCCGGGGACTTCACCGCTTCCCAGGCTGGCGTCCAGTCCGCCACCGAGGGGGTCGCCGTCCACCAACAGCGTTTCCATCCGGTGTTCGGCAGCTTCCTGGGCCAGCCAGCACGAAAGGGTGGAGGCCCCGGATCCCCCGCTTCCACCCACGACTCCCAGCACAAAGCCCGAATTGTGTTCGCGCCGGCGACCAAGGTATTCCGCCAACCAGCCCGAAGCCGCCGGAAGCACGGCTACGCGCGCGGCTTCGAGCCGGGCAGCCTGCTTCCACAAATCCGTGTCCTGTTCGAAGCCCACCAGGATGGTTTCCGCCCGTCGACGCCGGTTCCTGTCCGGTGACATACGGTGTCCAGGTCCCACACCCGCCAGGTCGCTGCCCAAGAGCATCACTTCTGGGTTGCGCTGGAATGCGGCAGCTGCGTCCGGCATCACTTCCAACTCCACGCCCGCTGCCGCAGCAATTCTGGCCACCTCATCCTGGAGCCGCTGGGATGCACTGATCAGAATGACCGGCGCCAAGGTGCTTGGACCGCGGGCCGTCGAATGGGACGGGGCACCCTCCGTGCGCAGGCTAAACCGAGCCGGTGCCCGTGTGTGTTCCGCCGGGAACTGCGCCCGCAGCGCGCGTGCCTTCCGGTGCCCGGAGGACGGCACCCACAGTTGTTCTTCGCTCATGCCACCAGACTCGCCCAGCCGCAGCAGCAGTACAGCGGACCACTGCAGCACTGGGGACAAGCCGAGGTTGCCCGTGCGGTGTGGAGGACGGGCGTGAAGGAACACAGCGCCAGCAGTCCGCGTGGGAGGATGGATGGGCTGCATCCGCGGTGAAAACAGAAGTGGAACAGGAAGGTATGCCGGACGCATGACGTACCTGCAGATCAACGGCATGGACCTTTATGCAGAGGTTGCCGGCGACGGCGCCCCTGTTCTCCTGCTTCACGGCGGCTTCTGCTCCCTGGAAGCGATGCGGGAGCTCTCCGATTCCCTGGTCCCGCACTATCGGGTGCATGCCTTCGAGCGTCCCGGCCACGGCCGCTCCGCCGACATCGACGGCGAATACAGCTACGCCCGCGGACTGGCTGACACGCTGGCCTACCTCGACAGCCAGAACCTCGAAGCTGTCCATGTCATCGGTTACAGCGACGGCGCCATCCTTGGGTTGCTGCTCGCACTAGAGCATCCGGGGCGTGTCCGCTCCCTCACGGCCATCAGCGCCAACCTGGATCCCTCTGCCTTCAGCACCGACGAAGAGCACCAATCACTGGTGCTCACACCGGCGCGGCAGAGTCCTGTCCACACCGCTGGCGGACCCGACGGCGACGGCGCATCCGCTCCGGCCGCCAAGCCCGACGCCGAACGCCTGCACTACGAACGGCTGTCACCCGACGGCCCGGAGCATGCCGACGTCGTCCTCGATAAGTTGTTCCGGCTGTGGACCACTGAGCCGAACATCCCGGCAGCGGACCTTGCCCGCATCTCCGCGCCCGTCCTGATCATGGCCGGGGACCGTGACTCAATTCGGCCGGACCACACCCTCCTGATTGCAGCCTCCATTCCCGGCGCCCGGCTGTGCATAGTGCCGGGCGCTTCCCACGGGCTGCTGGCCGAGCACCCGAAGCTGATCAGCACCGTGATCCGCGGCTTCCTGCCCTAGTCAGCTGGTCAGCAGCCAGCACCGCCTAGCGTGAGCGGCGCAGCAGCCAGACGAAATACGGCGCACCGATCAGCGCGATCATCAGCCCCGCGGGAATAGAGGCGGGGGCGATGAGCGTGCGGCCCAGCGTATCCGCAACGCAGACGAGCAGCGCTCCGACCATCATGGACACGGGGATGAGGCGCCCGTGCCGCGCTCCGACCAGAGCCCGGGCAAGATGCGGAGCCACCAGGCCCACAAAGCCCACTGCTCCGACGGCGACCACACTGAGTGAAGCGAGGACGGCCGCGACGGACAGCACCCCGAGCCTGGTCCGTTCCAGCTGTACGCCCAGGATGCGCGGAGTGTCCTCATCCACCGCGAGGAGGTCCAGCTGCCGCCGCATGCCAAACAGCAGCGGAACCGCCACGAGGAGCGCGACCGCTACCGGAACGACGTCGGGCAGCGTCCGTCCGTAGGTTGTGCCGGACAGCCAGGTGAGGATCCGCGGCGTATTCCATGGATCGGCGCGGAGCAGGAAAAAGGTCGTCAGGGCGCTCAGCCCGTAGCCGCAACCGATGCCGATCAGCACGAAACGGTCCGGCAGGAACCCGCCGCGCCAGGTCAGGAGGGCGATCAGGCCGAACGTTGCCAGTCCCGTCGCCACCGCCGTGAGGATGAGGAGCGGCCGTCCGCCGCCGAGCATGGTGACGACAATGACAGCGCCGAGCCCCGCGCCGGCGGTGATGCCGAGGATCCCGGGTTCGGCGAGCGGATTGCGCACCGTGCTCTGCACCACGCAGCCGGCCAGGGCGAGCGCGGCGCCGGACAGCAATGCTGCAAGGACACGCGGCATCCGGTCATCCAGCGCCCGCCCAATCAGGTCCGGTGCCGTGCCGTTGAGCCACAGGGCAACGTCTCCGGTGCGCAGCCACAGACTGCCGGCGAGCAGGCCCGCCACAGCGGCGGCCACGAGCAGGACGCCGGCACCGGCCAGCACCAGCACAAAGCGGCGCCGGGTGCGCAGCCCGCCGCGTGCCTGCGGGGGCTGGCGGACCGGGCCGGAGTCCCGCAGCCGCAGGGCAAGCAGAACAATGACCACGGCCCCGAGCATGGCGGTGGGGATCCCGGTGGGAATGGACGAAGCACCTTCAGCCCCGAGGAGAGCCCGCAGGGTCGCGTCTGCCAGCAGGATCAGGAGTGAACCGAGGAGGCCGGACACGGGAATCAGGAAAACGTGGCGGTTCAGCACCGGGATCCGGCTGGCAAGCAGCCGCGCGAGAACCGGTGCCCCGAGACCGACAAAGGCGATCGGCCCTGCAAGCGTCACGGAGACGGCGGTGAGCACGACGGCGGCAACAACTGCGGCGATGCGGGTTGAACGGAGCGGCACGCCGAGCGAAAACGCGGTGTCGTCGCCGAGGCCGAGCACGTCCAGCCGCCTGGCAAGCAGCAGGGCACCCGCGAGCGCGACAATGATGACCGGCGCTGCACGTACGGACGCGTCGAGGTTCAGCTGCGCCAGGGATCCGCTGCCCCAGGCAAAGAGACCTGTCGTGTTCTCCTTGAAGAGGATCAGGAGCATCGCGGTGGCCGCGTCCAGGGCCATGGCGGTCGCGGACCCGGCAAGGATGAGCCGTGTGGTTCCGGAGCCGGCGGAAGTTCCGGCGAGACCCAGCACGAGTGCGGCAGCGGCCAGCCCGCCCACAAACGCGACGCCGCTGGATGCCCAGAGCGGAACGGCCAAGCCAAAGGCGGCGACAATGGTGAGCGCGAAGTAGGAACCGGCGGTGACCGCGAGCGTGTCCGGCGACGCGAGGGTGTTCCGGGAGATCGACTGCAGCAGCGCTCCGGCAACCCCAAGCGCGAAACCGACCCCCACTCCGGCAAGCAGACGCGGCAGGCGGGAACCGGTCAAAATGTCGCTGACCGGCACGCCGCCAATGTCCTCTCGGGCACCGCCGGCCAGGCGCACAAGATCCAGCATGCCAACTCCGGACGTGCCCTGGGTCAGGTGCCACATGCCCACCAAAACGACGGCGGTGAGCAGGGCGGCCAATACGGCCGGCCCGCTCATCCCGGCGCGAAGGCCGGCGTCCGGCACCGGAGCATGTCCGGTGCCGGGCGGTGCTGTTCGGGCGGAGTTGCTCAACCCTGCTCGGTAATGATGTTGACGTACGCGTAGATTGCCTGCTGGTTGGACAGCGGACCGCCGGCACCCCAGACTCCTGCCGGGAACGCGTGCGCACGGCCTTCCTTCACGGCAGGAAGAGCGGTCCAGATCGGGCTCTTCGCGAACTCGCTGACATACCCGTCGGCACCCTCGTCGGCAGAGTAGAAGAAGGTGGCGTTGCCGACGGCGGTGAGGCCCTCGATATCCGTCTGGCCCAGGCCGTACGAGGGATCGACGCCGCCGCTGCCGTAGGAGGCATCAATCTCGTCCGTCCAGGCAGCGGTGAGGCCAAGCTCCTCGCCCAGCGCGGTGAAGAGCGCACCCTCGCCGTACGGGCGGATCACCACGTTACCGCCTTCCATCCATCCGTCGAAGAAGAGGAAGTCGGTGGTGGGCAGGTCAACGGCCTGGACCTTGTCCTTGGCAGCGGCCAGGTGTGCGTCGAAGTCCCCCAGTACTTCGGCGGCACGATCAGTGCGGCCGGTCGCCTCGGCGATCATGTTGAACACGTTCTTCATGTTGCCGATCGGGTCCGCTCCGTCCGCGCCGACAGTGGCAAGCACGGGAACGCCGCGTTCCTCGAGCTGGGCGATGAGTTCATCGTCGGCGCTGTAGGCCTCGATGATGATCAGGTCAGGGTCCGCCGCGTAGAGTGCGTCCATGTCGGGCTCGCCGCGGGTGCCGATGTCGGCAACGCCCTCCGGGATGGTTTCGGCGCTTACGTACGTTCCGTAGCCCTCGGCGTCGGAGACCGCCACAGGTGTTACGCACAGTGTGAGAGCGTCCTCGATCTGCTGCCACTCAAGCACCGCGATGCGCTCGGCGGGCTTGTCGAGCTCCACGGTGCGGCCCACGCCGTCGGTCATTGAGACCGCATCGGTGGAGGTGGTCGTCGTGTCTGCCGCGCAGCTCTCGGACGTTGCGGCGGCGACATCGGCAGCTTCGCTGACCTCGGTGGTGCCGCAGGCGCTGAGGGCGAGGGCGGCGACGGCAAGTGTCGCGGCCGTGCTCGCAAAGGAACGGGAACGGATCATCGGTGGTCCTCTCGGGTGGCGCTCCGGGGCGGAGCAGGAACTTGGGTTGCGGTGCGGTTGGCATGGCGTCCAACGGGATCGATGCGCAGGTGGTTGGTGCGCGGGTCGAGGGTGACCTCGACGGAGAGCTCGTACACTTCGCTGATGTTCGCGGCGGTCAGTACCTCGAGCGGGCTGCCGGAGGCGTGGATACGGCCGTCCGACAGCAGGAGCAGGTGATCGGCGATCCGGGCAGCGTGGTCGAGATCGTGCAGCACGATGCCGACAGCAACGCCGTGGTCATCCACGAGGTCGCGGACCAGATCGAGGGTCTCGATCTGGTAGCGGAGGTCAAGATGATTGGTTGGCTCGTCCAGCAGGACGACGCCGGTCTCCTGCGCTACGCACGCGGCGAGCCAGACGCGCTGCACTTCGCCGCCGGAGAGTTCCCCGACCGGCCGCTGCGCCATGTCCATGACTCCGGTGGCGCGCAGGGCACGGTTCACGGCGCTGCGGTCCGCGGCGGAGAGGCCGGCAAATCGCCGCCGGTACGGGTGGCGGCCGAAGGCAACCACCTCACTCACCGTCAAGCCCTGTGGAGCCGGCCGCGACTGGGCAAACAACGTGACCTCACGCGCGAACTCGCGCGCACTGAGCAGGGAAGCCTCGCGTTCGGGCCGGTCGATTCCGCCGCCCAGCTTTACGGTCCCCCCGTCGACGCGGTGCAGACGTGCCAGGGAGCGCAGCAAGGTCGACTTCCCGCTGCCGTTTGGGCCGACAAGCGCGGTGACCCGGCCGGGTTCCAGCGTCAGTGAAACACCCTGGACCACGAGCGTGCTGCCGTAGCGGAGTACCAAATTCTCTCCGCGCATCGCCTGGAGCCGCGAGCACTGGTCTTGCACTGTGGACATAAGGAACCTGAATCGTCGCGGGCCTGAGGCGGGAGGGCGGCGTACCAAAGGCGTTTACGGACCACGCGGGTTAGGGTTGCCAAACCTAATATAAACGATGCTGGTGTGACCTATGTAATGAGGAGTGACGCACGTTTTTATTCGTCATGTTGGGTCGGCTGAAGCACCGCCGGCAGGCAGGGACAATGGAACCATGTACGTTGTCCTCTCCGCCGCCGGGCCGGCCTCCCCCGCCGGGTCCCTGTTGCTGCAGGAAATGGACGAAACCGGGCAGCCCGGCGCAGCACCCGCCGTCGTCGCCCCCGGGCACCTGGCCGCCGCGGTGCGGCATTACGAGGAACGGCCGCAGAACGTCCGCTGGGTTTTCGGCAGCACCCGGGACATCTATCCCCGCCTGCTGGACGCCGGGGTCACCGTGGAACGCAGCCATGATCTGGCCCTGGTCCGCGGGATCCTGCGTTTTTCCGAAGCCGTGCCGGCGTCCCCTTATATCGACAAGCTGCGTGCCGAGACGCCGGGCGAGGACGCGGACCTGCTCCCGCGCCAGCTGCTGCCTGTCCAGCCGGCACCGAACCAGAGCTCGCTCTTTGAGGAACTCGAGGGTTTCGATGCCCTGGCCGGCAGGCGCGGTCCGTCGCCGGAGGACCAGGCGGCCGAGCTGCAGGACCAGCTGGCGGCCGTCGCGGCTTCCTCCGCCCCAGGCCGGCTGGCACTGCTGCTGGCCGCCGAATCCGCCGGCGGCCTGATTGCCGTGGAAATGGAGCACGCCGGCCTGCCCTGGCGGCGGGACATTCACGAAGCCATGCTGGAGGCCGAGCTGGGGCCGCGCCCGCCCGAGGGGCAGCATCCGGTGCGGCTGGAACAGCTCGCAGCAGAGCTGCGGGACAAACTGGGCAACCCGGGGTTCAATCCGGATTCGCCGCAGGAACTGCTGCGCGCCCTGCACCGGGCCGGCATTGAGGTGAAATCCACCCGCTCCTGGGAGCTGCAGCAGCATGAACACCCCGCCATTGCTCCCCTGCTGGAATACAAGCGGCTCTCGCGGCTGCTGAGCGCCAACGGCTGGACCTGGCTGGATGCCTGGGTGGACGGCGGCAGGTTCCGGCCCGAATACGTGGTGGGCGGGGTGGTCTCCGGCCGGTGGGCCTCCCGCGGCGGCGGTGCCCTGCAGATTCCCAAGTACGTGCGCGATGCGGTGCGCCCGGATCCGGGTTACCGGTTGATTGTCGCCGATGCCGCGCAGCTGGAACCCCGGGTGCTGGCCGCTCTGGGCCGAGACAATGCCCTGGCTGCCGCGGCCCGCGGAAAGGACCTGTACCAGGGCATCGCGGACCAGAACTTCAACGGCGACCGGGCGCTGGCCAAAATGGCCATGCTCGGTGCCATGTACGGTGCCACTTCGGGTGAAGCCGGCCGGCTGATGCCCGCCCTGACCCGGTCCTACCCGCAGGCAATTGGAGTGGTGGAGCGCGGTGCCCGGGCAGGGGAAGCCGGAAAGACGGTCAGCAGCCATTTGGGCCGCACCTCGCCGCCGGTCTCCGAACGCTGGCTGCGTGCCCAGCAGACCGCGTCCGCCGAGGAACAGCGCCGCGCCGATTCCCTCGCCCGCGCCCAGGGCCGGTTCACCCGCAACTTTGTAGTGCAGTCAACGGCGGCGGAATGGGCGCTGTGCTGGCTGGCGGAAATACGACGCCGGCTGCGGGCGGCGTCGTCCTCCTCCCCGGCGGGGCAGCTGGTGTTTTTCCTGCATGACGAAGTGATGCTCCATGTGCCCGCAGACCGGGCAGAGGAGGTCAGCGCCCTGGTCACCGAGGCCGCTGCGGCAGCCACCCGCCTGCTGTTCGGCCGGATCCCGCTGGAATTCCCGGTGGTGGCCGTAACCGTGGATTCCTACGCCGAAGCCAAGTAACGCTCCGCCGCACGCGACGGCACAGGAGCCGGAGCCGGGAACCAACGGATGACGATCAGGGAGTAGGCCAACAGGAAGGCCAGCGAGAAGGGCAGGGCAGCCCACGGCAGGTCGGTGGCATTGAGGTCCCCGAAGCCCGCCGCACCCAGGCCAAACGCTCCCAGGTTGTTGATGACGTGCAGCGCGATCGCTGCTTCCAGCCCGCCGGTGCGCCAGGTGATCCAGCCGGCCGCGACGGCAAAGGCAGCCACGTCAATCTGCCCCGCCGGTCCGTAGCCGTGGCCCAGGACAAAGAGGGGAACCGGCAGCAGAATGGCGAAGGCCGGATGGCGCAGCCAGGAACCGATGCCCTGCATCAGCAGACCGCGGAACACATACTCCTCAGCAGTTGCCTGCACTGGCACCAGCGCCAGGACCACCAGCAGCAGAAGCCAGACATCACCGGGGTTTGGTCTCCCGTCCGGGACTCCGCCGCTTCCTCGCGCGGACTCCGGCACCAGCAGGCTCAGGGCGTTCAAGGCAGCAAACAGGCTGGCCGCGAGGACGAGCGGCTTGGGAAACAACCGCCAGCGCAGCCGGCCGGTGACCGAAGAGAGAGTTCCGGCGGAACGCCTGCCGCCCCACCGCACGCCCAGTGCTGCCGCGGGCCACAGCAGGCAGACGGTTCCGAGCAGAAAGGCGAGCTGCACCGGGTCCCCGAGGTCTGATTGCGCTGACAATGCCCGGTCAACCATGGCGGAAACCTCCGGCACAAAGATCCCCACCACCGCCGTTATCCCCATCGCCAACATCATCAGGACAAAAAAGAGGACGACCGTGACCAACACCGTGGTCAGCGGGTGCCACCAGCGGTAGCCGGGCAGGGAACGGGGCAGCCGGTGAAAGGGATAGGCGGGAGCGGCGGCAGGATCAGCAGAGAAAGTCATGCTCCCAGCCTGCCCGCCCGGCGCCGCGTTCCGCTTCGGCCAATCGGCTCCCGCCACCAGCCACATGACGGAAAAGACTTCATGCTTTTGGCTAATTGTTCTCCGGCAGACCGCTCACTAGGATTTCTAGAATGCCGCTCCCGACTCAACACCCCAGCCCCTGGAAGACGGCCGGCATCACCGCCGCCGCCGCGGCAGTCGGGGTCCTGGTTTTCCTAATCGTCCGCGGCTCCATGCTGCCGCCGGACGACGCCGATCCGCTGCCTTTCATAGGCCTGATGTTCTTGGACTTCGTCCTGGGTCTGACCGCCGTTGGCCTCCTCCCCATCGCCCTGCGCCGGTCACCCGTGGGCGCCGGACTTGCCATCATTGCCCTCAGCGGACTCTCCACCCTGGCCCTTCCCGCCGCCTGCCTGTGCATCGTCCGCCTCGCGACCCTGCGGCGACCTCGTCTTCTGGCCGCCACTGCGCTTGTCTTTCTTGCAGCCGTGTTGGTCGACTTAGCGGTCAACCCGGTTGATGGCGCCGAAGACTACGGGTGGGTGCTGTTGATCGCTTTGGGCATGCTGGGAGTTCTGGTGCTGATCGGGCTGAACCGCGGCGCCAAAAGAGCATTGATCGTCTCCCTCCGGCAGGAAGCGGACAGCGCCCGCCGGGAACAGGATGCGCGGGCGGATCAGGCACGGCTGGCCGAGCGCACCCGGATCGCCCGGGAAATGCACGACACCCTGGCGCACCGCCTGAGCCTGATCAGCATGCATGCCGGCGCCCTGGAGTACCGCACCGATCTGGAGCCGGAGACCATCCGTTCCACAGCCGGGGTCCTCCGGGAGACCGCCGCCAAAGCTGCGTCGGAGCTGCGCCAGGTACTGGCCGTTCTTCGTGAAGAGCCGGAGGCCACGGCGCCCCAGCCCAATATCTCCGCCATTCCGGCACTCGTGGCATCAGCCCGGGCGGTCGGCACCGACATCAAGCTGAGCATCGAACCGGCGCTGCTGGCAGCCGGAGCGGATGGTCCCGCCGATGCCACCTCCCGCCATCTGTACCGGGTGGCGCAGGAGGGCATCACCAACGCCCAAAAACATGCTCCCGGCCATCCCGTGGCTGTGTCCCTCACAGGTGCACCCGGGGAGGGCATCACGGTGACGGTCAGTAATCCGGTTTCCCGCTCCACGTCCCCTGCACCGGACGGGCTCGGCCTGATTGGGCTGGCCGAGCGGGCCAGGCTCTCCGGCGGCTCCTTTGAATCGGGTGCTAAGCGCGGGGTCTACACCACCGCAGTGCAGGTTCCGTGGTGAGCACGGATCCGCTGAAGGTCCTGCTCGCGGACGATGAACCCCTCATCCGGGCAGGGCTCCGGCTCATCCTCGACGGAGCGCCGGATATTGCCATCATCGGTGAAGCGGACGACGGCGACACCGCCGTTCGGCTTGCCGCCGAGCTAGCGCCCGACGTCGTCCTCATGGACATCCGGATGCCACGCCTAAGCGGCATCGCCGCCACGGAGCGCATCACGGCGGCGCCGGAGCCGCCCCGGGTGATCGTCCTGACCTCGTTCGACACCGATGATTTCATCCTGTCCGCGCTGCGTGCCGGTGCGAGTGGATTCCTGCTCAAGGACACGCCGCCGGCAGACATGGTCTCTGCCGTCCGGGCGGCGGCAGCCGACAACCTGCGCTTCTCCCCCGGTGTCCTCAAGCGCATCGTGGCGGCCGCGGCGGCCTCATCCGCAGAATCAGCGGAGCCCGCGTCACAGCACAACCCGCTGGCGGTCCTCAGTGAACGCGAGCACGTCATTGCCCGGGCCGTTGCCCGCGGGCTGACCAACGCGGAGATCAGCGCCGAACTCTACGTCAGCATTGCCACCGTCAAAACCCACATCGCCAACACCTTCACGAAGCTGAACGTCACCAACCGTGTCCAGCTGGCCGTGACCGTCATGCAGGCCCAACCAGCGTCTACAGATCGGGAACGATTTCCCGGTTTTCATCCCAGGGCAGAGTCCAGCCCAGCTCCTCAAGCACCCCGTTGAGGATGATTCCCGTGAAACCCCACACCAGCACCCCGTTCACGAGGAAGGCGGGCGAGCGGTGCTTGTTCCGGCCGTGGCTCATCACCGCGGTGCGGCGGTTTTCGGGGTTCAACAGGTCCGCCACCGGGACCCGGAACACGGACGCCGACTCGCCGTAATCCACCACATCCACCGGGGTGGGCCGGTCCCACCAGCCCAGCACCGGAGTCACCAGGAAGTTGCTGACCGGCAGGCCAACCTCGGGCAGCGTGCCCAGAACGACGACGCCGTCCGGGTCCAGCCCCGTTTCCTCCTGCGCTTCGCGCAGGGCGGCGGCCTCCGGGCCGGAATCCACCGCGTCCACGGAGCCGCCGGGAAAGGCCACCTGCCCGGGATGGTCGTTCAGGGTGGCGGCCCGCTCCACCAGCAGGACATCCAATTCCTCGGGAACACCGGCGGTACGGAAGTCAGCGGGCTTGTCATCCAGGTTGCCGAAGAGGATCAGCACCGCGGCACGACGGGCAGTGGCCGGGTCCACGCTACGGCGCAGCAGCTCCAAATTCGCGTCGAAGCTGGTGCTGCGGGCCGAGGCTGAAACACCCAGCTCCCTCAGATCGGCGTAGGCGCTCATGCTTCCAGCCCATAGCCCGCGGCACGCAGCTGGGCACGGGTCTCAGCGGCCATCATCCGGGCGTGCAGTTCCTCGCGGCCCGGAGCCAGCTCATACTTCAGCAGTTTTTTCGCCTTTTCCGGATCTGTTTCGCCCTCGCCGTAGGACGGGCACAGCGCGGCCACCGCGCAGGCGCCGCAGGCCGGGTTTTTGGCGTGGCAGACCCGCCGGCCGTGGAAAACCACCCGGTTGGACAGGGGCGTCCAGTCCTTGGGTTCAAACAACTCGGCGACGTCCTCCTCCACCTTCACGGGGTCCTTGGCAGTCGTCCAGCCGAACCGGCGTGACAGCCGGCCAAAGTGCGTGTCGACCGTGATCCCGGGGATGCCGAAGGCGTTGCCGAGCACCACGTTGGCCGTCTTCCGGCCCACTCCCGGCAGCGTGACGAGCTCTTCCAGCTTGTCCGGCACCTCGCCGTCGTACTCATCCACCAGCCGGGTGGACAGGGCCTTGATGCTGGCGGCCTTGGCCCGGAAGAAACCGGTGGGCCGGATCAGCTCCTGCAGCTCCGTCTCGTCCGCCTCGGCCAGTGCCTTGGCGTCCGGATAACGGGCAAACAGCGCGGGAGTGACGGCGTTGACCCGGATGTCGGTGGTCTGCGCCGACAAGACGGTGGCCACCAGCAGCTCAAACGCGTTGGTGAAATCCAATTCAGCCACGGCGTAGGGGTACAGCTCCCCCAGCATCCGGTTGATCTTCCGGGCCCTGCGTTTCAGGGCCAGCAGGGAGGGATCACTCCCGGTTGCCTTTGCCACTTGGTTGGTGTCCTTCTGTTGCGCCGCTGCGGTGGTGGGGGTTTCCGGACTACTCGCCGGAATCCTCACCAACGCGCTCGATGTTGCTCAAGTCCCGCAGCACGCCGATGCGGCCGGTGCGCTTGTCCTGGACCAGGAATTCGGTGCCGCGGTCTTCCAGGCCCAGCTCCCAGTCTCCCGGGTGGAACATGAACAGCGGCAGTCCGGTGCGTTCATCCACGATCTGGCGCGGGGTTCCCACCGCAAACCAGAATGCTTCCACCACGTTTTCGGACTCTTCACGGGTGGCGCTGATGGATTCATTGCCCGACGACGGCACCTGGGCCGAGGCCTGCGTGGCCGGTTCCGCCTCGGCGGACTTTGCCCGAACCACCGGGTTGACCGTGGTGGCCGCGAGGGCGTCCTCGCTGTCCGGCGCCGCTGCGGGAGCCTGAGACCCTGCGGGAGCCTGAGTCGAAGCGGGTGCCTGAGTCGAAGCGGAACCCTGGGATGCGGCGTTCTGGTCAGCTGAGGATTCCGTCCGGGCTGAGTCGGCAGGAACAGCTTCCGTGCGGGCAGGTTCCGTGCGGCCCGCTCCGGAGCCGGCTTCCGCGGCATCTGCCGGGATGCCGTTAACGGCGGGGGCATCGGCGCCGGGGGTCACGCCGTCGTTAGCCTTGCGGCCAAACAATCCGGCCGGGGCCAGCTTGCCCATGCCCTTGCCCATCCCTGCGAAGCGCGATTCTGCCGGCTCGGCGCTGTTGCCGGCGTTCTCACCGGTGCCGTGCTCAGCACCGGCGGCCGTGGCTCCCTGTGGTGCGGGCTTGGCCGGACGGCGGCGCAAACGGACAGCGTCGCGGGCCATGACGTGGGCCGGTGCCGCGGGGCGCTCGTCGAACTCGCGGGAGAAGGGCGGGATGTGCGGTGCGAGCGTGGTGGATGCCACCAGGCCCAGGGCTCCGATGAGGGTGACCAGGGCGCCAATCGTGAAGTCGTTGACCACCTGCAGGAAGAAGAAGGCCACCGCCAAAACAGCTACAACGGAACCAAACTGGTCCACGGAGAGCGAGCCAACGCGGTATTTCAGTTCGGGAGCCATCCGGCGGGCGGCAAAGAGCCCGGCGACGAGCAGCGGCAGGATGATGCCGATTCCGAGGAAGAACAACGGGGTCAGCGGGGACCAGAAGGTGGCTTCCAGGCCGAAGGCAAAGCTCCACGGCAGCAGGGAACCAATCAGCATGAGGAGGACGGAGCCACCGACCACGGTGTCCCGCAGGCCAAACGGACCCAGGACTGCCGTCCGGGCGTTGTCCTCGCCGGCGGAATGAATCTCCGACGGTGCCGGAGTCTCCGTCGCCGTTCGGGCGTCGTTCTCAACGGGGGGCTGGTTCATTCGTTTCTCCATTCGCGGCCGCCGCCTGCAGGCCGGCAGAACATCTGCGGTCCGCGGCAGGGCGAGCCGCCTGCACTGGTAAAAAGCGGTTGCTTCCCTGCACAGCCTAGTCAACGCCGGCACCGCAGACTAGCCGAACTGCCGCTGCGACACGGGCCGTGATCTACCGCTCACCGCACAAATACCCCCGTTACCGGGCGTGAATGTGACGGTTAACACACTGGCGGCCGATCGGCGTTAGGGTAATTGCAACGCCACGGCAGCCCCTCGATCCGGGCTGGACCGTGGGCGACAGCTAAGCGAAAGGGTTCACGATGTCTGAACAGTCCCCCGTCAAGCAGCAAGGCGACGCACTGGAGAACCTGCTCCACGAGCGCCGCAGTTTTCCGCCCAGCGCGGATTTCGCCGCCGGCGCGGTTGCCCAGCAGTCGGTCTATGACGAAGCAGCGGCCGAAGGTCCGGAGTTCTGGGCCCGCCAGGCCCGCAGTCTGCTGACCTGGGACGAAGACTTCACCGAGACCCTGGACTGGTCCGACGCGCCCTTTGCCAGGTGGTTTGGCGGCGGAAAACTCAACGCGGCCTACAACGCCCTGGACCGCCATGTTGAAGCCGGCCGCGGCGACCGTGTGGCCATCTACTTCGAGGGCGAGCCCGGTGACACCCGCACCTACACCTATGCCCAGCTCACTGAAGAGGTCAAGAAGGCCGCCAACGCCTTCGAATCCCTGGGCGTATCCAAGGGCGACCGGGTAGCCGTGTACCTGCCCATGATCCCCGAAGCCGTGATCACCATGCTCGCGTGCGCCCGCATCGGAGCGGTCCACTCGGTGGTGTTCGGCGGGTTCTCCGCTGATGCACTGCGCAACCGCATTGACGATGCCGAAGCCAAGCTGGTGGTGACCGCCGACGGCTCCTACCGCCGCGGAAAGCCCACCGCCCTGAAGCCCGCCGTGGATGAATCGCTGGCGAAGGAAGGCCATACCGTCACCAGCGTCCTGGTCGTTCGCCGCAACGGCGAACCCGTCGAGTGGACCGAGGGGCGGGACATCTGGTGGGACGACGCCGTCGGTTCCGCGAGCGCCGAGCACACTGCGGTGGGCCACGACTCCGAGCATCCGCTGTTCATCCTCTACACCTCCGGCACCACGGGAAAACCCAAGGGCATCCTGCACACCACCGGCGGCTACCTGGCGCAGACGGCGTTCACCCACCTCAACACCTTTGACCTGAAACCGGAAACCGACGTGTACTGGTGCACCGCGGACATCGGCTGGGTCACCGGGCACAGCTACGTCACCTACGCCCCGCTGGTCAACGGTGCCACCCAGCTCATTTACGAGGGCACCCCTGACACTCCGCACCAGGGACGCTGGTGGGAACTGGTGGAGAAATACAAGGTCTCCATCCTTTACACCGCGCCGACCGCCATCCGCACCTGCATGAAGTGGGGCCGGGACATTCCCGGAAAGTTCAATCTGGACTCCATCCGCGTGCTGGGCTCCGTGGGCGAGCCCATCAACCCGGAGGCGTGGATGTGGTACCGCACCGTCATCGGCGCCAACGGCAACCAGAAGGAAATCCCGGCACCCATCGTGGACACCTGGTGGCAGACGGAGACCGGCGCGCACATGATTGCCCCCATGCCGGGCGTCACGGCCACCAAACCCGGTTCCGCACAGGTTGCCGTTCCCGGCATCTCGATTGACGTGGTGGACGAGATGGGAGAATCCGTGCCCAACGGATCCGGCGGTTTCCTGGTCATCAAGGAACCGTGGCCGGCCATGCTGCGCGGCATCTGGGGCGATCCCGAGCGCTTCAAGGCAACCTACTGGTCCCGGTTCGACAACATGTACTTCGCCGGCGACGGCGCCAAGAAGGACGAGGACGGCGACATCTGGCTGCTGGGCCGCGTCGATGACGTGATGAACGTATCCGGACACCGGCTCTCCACCACCGAAATCGAGTCCGCACTGGTGAGCCACCCCTCGGTGGCGGAAGCCGCCGTCGTGGGCGCCGCGGATGAGACAACCGGCGAGGCCGTGGTGGCCTTTGTGATCCTGCGCGGCAGCGCCAAGGACGACGACGACATTGTCGCCACGCTGCGCAACCACGTGGGCAGGGAAATCGGTCCGATCGCCAAGCCGCGGCACATTCTGGTGGTGCCGGAGCTGCCCAAGACCCGTTCCGGCAAGATCATGCGGCGCCTGCTCAAAGACGTCGCCGAAGGCCGCGAGGCCGGGGATTCCAGCACACTGGCGGACAACACCGTCATGCAGCAGATCGCGGAGTCGATGCGGAGCTAACGTCCCGCGCTGAGCCAACAAGCACTGAGCCAACAAAAGGTGCACGCCCCCGGACCGGGGCGTGCACCTTTTGTGTTTTGTGTTCTGTGCTTTCCGGGACGCGGTTGTCCCGCGGAGAGGCTGTTAGGCCGTGGTGACGTCCAGTTCCACGTCAATGTTGCCGCGGGTCGCGTTGGAGTACGGGCAGACCTGGTGGGCGGCGTCCACCAGCTTCTCGGCCGTGGCCTGGTCCACGCCGGACATTTCCACATGCAGGGCCACGCCCAGCTTGAAGCCGACGTCCTGCTTGTGGATGCTGACATCGGCCGTAATGGCTGCGTCGGCGATCGGAGCCTTTTCGGCGCGCGCAATCATCTTCAGGGCGGACAGGAAGCAGGCCGCGTAGCCGGCTGCGAAGAGCTGCTCCGGGTTGGTGCCGTCGCCTGAGCCGCCCATCTCCGTTGGAGTGGCCAGGTTGACCTTCAGCTGTCCGTCGCTCGTCTGGGCTTCTCCGTTGCGGCCGTCTCCGGACGCGGTGGCAACTGCAGTGTACAAAGCGCTCATGGCAACTCCTCTAAGTCGGGGGGCATCAGGTAGACTAACTAGTACGTCTACTTGGACCCTAAGTAAACGCGCCTTCACCGCAAACCGCAACCCCGGGAGGACCCATGGCCGCCAGTCCGCCGGTGCGCACCCGCATCTTGGATGCCGCCGCCCTGCTCTTCTATACCGAAGGCATCCGTGCCGTGAGTGCAGACCGGATCATTGCTGCGGCAGAAACCACCAAGGTGACGTTCTACCGCTACTTCCGAACCAAAGAGGAGCTGGTGGTGGCCTATCTGCAGGCACAGTCGGAACGGATCCGGGAGGCAGCGGGACACCTGAGCCCCGATCCCTGCACCGGGCTGCTGGAACTGGCCGAGGCCATGGGGGCGCAGGCCTGCGTCCCCGGCTTCCGCGGCTGCCCGTTCATCAACGCGGCAGCCGAGTATCCGGACCCCGCCTCGCCGGTCCGTGCCGTGATCCTTGAGCACAGGCAGTGGCTGCACGCAGAGGTCAGCGGCAGGCTGGCGCAGCTGGGGGCAGCAGATCCGGATTCCCTGGCAGATCAGCTGCTGATGCTGCGGGACGGCGCCATGGTCCACGGCTATGTGGCGGATCCCACGGGTGTTTCGGGGGCACTGGTCAGCGGCGGACGGGCCATTCTCGGCAGCCTCGCGGCCTGACCGGTTTTCCGCACCGGCCCGGCACCCATCACGTCCGTTGGTGAGATGGAAACTCATGGAGTTGGCACCACAGCGTCCGGGGTAGCAGAATCAGTGCTCGTGTCCACTTCCAGCACTTCCTCCCCGCTGTCCGCTTCCGCACCCTCCGCACCACAGGACCCGCCGGTCCACTCCCGACGCATGGCGCGCAAGGTCGCCGGAGCGTCATTCGTCGGAACAGCCCTGGAGTCCTACGACTTCTATGTTTTTGGAACCGCAGCTGCCCTGATCCTGAACCGGATCTTCTTCCCGGAGGTCGATCCGCTGATCGGCACCCTGCTGTCCTTCCTGTCCCTGGGCATCGGGTTCATTGCCCGCCCCCTTGGAGCCGTCATCTTTGGCCATCTCGGCGACCGCATCGGCCGGAAGAAGTCGCTCATCTGGACCATCGTCCTGATGGGCACAGCCACCGGGATCATCGGCCTGCTGCCGGACTACAACACCATCGGCATCTGGGCCCCCGCCCTGCTCGTGACACTGCGGCTGCTGCAGGGCCTGGCAGTGGGCGGTGAATGGGGCGGAGCCGTCCTGATCGCCACCGAGCATGCAGAACCCCGCAAACGCGCCCTGTATGCCGCGATCCCGCAGATCGGTTCCCCCGTCGGAACCATCATGGTCACCGGGATCTTCCTGCTGCTGACCAGCGTCCCGCAGGAAACCATGGAGGCCGGCCTGTGGCGGGTTCCGTTCCTGCTGGCCTTCCCGTTCATGGCCATTGCCCTGTACCTGCGGTTTGCCATCGAAGAAACCCCCGTCTTCAAGGATGTTGCCGGACACCAGGCCCTTCCCCGCGTTCCCGTCCTGGAGGTTCTGAAGACCCAGCGGCTGGCCGTCCTGGTTGCCACATCCGCGTCCCTGCTCGGCATCGGGTCCTACTTCCTGATGACCACCTATACCCAGGCCTACGGAACCGAACAGCTGGGCCTGTCCGGCACCACCGTTCTCAATGCCGCACTGGTGGGCTCGGTCCTGCAGCTGGCCACCATTCCGGCATTCGGCTGGCTGGCCACCAAGATCGGCTCGGCCCGCATGGTCGCCGCAGGAGCCTTCGCCACCCTGCTCATTTCCTTTCCCCTGTACTGGCTCATCAGCACCGCAGACCAGACGACCTACATCCTCACCATCCTCATCGGCGGGATCGCGCCAACCGCCGCGTGGGCGGCCCTGGGCGGACTGATGGCTGATCTCTTCCCGGCCCGCACCAGTTTCACTGCCCTGTCCCTGGCCTACAGCTTTGCGGGCATCCTCGCCGGCTTCGCCCCGGCCGCAACGCAGGCATTCGCCAAGGCAACGGACAGCGCGTGGTGGCATCCCGGCGTCGTACTGGCGCTGATGTCGGTGGTGACCATCGCCGGCGCCCTGGCGGCGGGACGCATGACGCGCCGCCGGGATGAGGCAGCAGCACCGGCGCAGGTTGGCGCATAGTTAAGCCATGACTGCCTCCCGCACCCGCAACCTGCTGATCCTCAACGGCCCCAACCTGAACCTCCTGGGCACCCGCGAGCCCGGAATCTACGGCACCGAAACGCTCGACGACGTGGAGGCACTGGCGCTGGACGCCGCGGAATCCCACGGCTGGACCGTGGACTGCATCCAGTCCAACCATGAGGGTGACCTGATCGATGCGATCCACGGGGCTCCGGGGCTGGCTGACGCGATCATCATCAACCCGGCGGCCTACAGCCACACATCAGTCGCCATCCCGGATGCGCTTTCCGGCGTCGGTCTGCCCGTGGTCGAGGTCCACCTGAGCAACATTCACCGGCGCGAGGAATTCCGGCACCACTCCTACGTATCAGCGGTGGCGGACGCCGTCATCTGCGGGGCCGGAATCGCCGGCTACAAGATGGCCGTGGACTACCTCGCCGCGCGGCTGGACGGGGAAGCGCAGGCGGAAGCCGGCGCCTGATCCGCTACTCGCCGGAGATGCACTGCCCGGGCGAGACAGGATCGGAATATCCGGCGGCGGCTTCCGCCACCGGACCAACCTCGCTCAGGGACAGCGCATAGCCGATCGGCTGATCGCCGGTGGTCTTGGCGAAGATGACACCGGCCAGCTGGCCGTCGATGTCCAGCAGCGGCCCGCCCGAGTTGCCCTGCTGCACGTTCGCGGCGAGGGTGTAGACCTCCAGCACTTCCGGGGCGGACCCGTAGATGTTACGCACCGAGACCTCGGAGAGCTTTTCAACGTTGGCCGCCTGCAGCTGGAACGGACCGCCGGCCGGGTACCCGGCAAACGCCGCAGTGGTGCCGTCCGGAAGGACATCGCCCAGCGGGATCGGTTCGGCGTCGAGGCTGTCCACAGCCAGCACGGCCAGATCACGGGCACTGTCGAAATAGACCACCTCGCCCGGAAGCGCCCCGCCGCCGGGGACCTGCACCACGGGCCGGGAAACTCCGGCCACCACGTGAGCATTGGTGATCACGCGGTCATCGGAGACGACGAAGCCCGAGCCCGTCTGGTTCTGCCCGCACTGATAAGCCGTTCCGGTGATCTTCACGACCGAATCCGACGACGCCTGCAAAGCTGCGGATGAGAGCGCCTCATTGGGGGCAACCACCTTGTCCGGGGCGGCGCTGTCCAGGATGGTGGGCAGGCCCTCTGCGAGAGTGAAGGAACGCACTTCCGCCGTCCAGGTTTTCACCCGGTCAGGAGTGGCTTCCTCGATGCCGTTCAGCACTTTCGAGGACGTGATCTGCTGCGAAAGGAACGGAACCCCGAGGGTGTTGACGCTGAAAGCGAGCACGGACATCACCAGGGCGGATACGGCGAGGTTCACTCCCCCGCCCAGCAGCCGGTCCAGAAAACGCAGCGGCGGGAAGTTCATCCAGCGCCGGATGGACCCGCCCAGCGCGGCGCCGAGAGCATGCCCGCCCAGGACAAGCACCACAATGGTGGCGATGACAGCGGTCAGGCGCCAGCCGTCGTCGGGCACCCATTCGGTGACCAGGGGGATCGCGAAGAACGCGGCCACAGCCCCGGCCACAAAGCCCACAATGCCGCCCAGCGTCACCACAAGACCGTTCCGCAGCCCGGCGATGAGGTAGAACAGCAGCGCCAACAGCAGAATGATGTCTAGCAGTGAAAATCCGAGCACAAACAGCTCCAAGCGCGGTCTAGGGGGTGTTGCGGGGACTCTTCGAGACTGTCCCTGCCTCCCGAGTTTAGCGGCCCAAACTGGAGACTTCGTCCGCGCCGGACCGCAGAGGGCAGTACGCAGGGGCGTCCTTTTTATCATCCGTGGGCGAACAAAGCTATTACAGGTGTCACATGGGGCCGTAGTGCGAGAAGATAATGGAAGGGACAACTATTTACAGGAGATTTCATGGATATCGAGGTACTGCGCCGTGCGCCACTGTTCGCCTCATTGGGAGACGACGTCTTCGCAGCTCTGACCGACGAGTTGACTGAGGTCGACCTTTCGCGCGGCGCATCAGTTTTCCGCGAGGGTGACCAGGGCGACCAGCTGTATTTCATCGTGTCCGGAAAGATCAAGCTGGGACGTTCGGCACCGGACGGCCGCGAGAACCTGCTGGCCATTCTTGGCCCGGGCGAGCTCTTCGGCGAAATGGCGCTGTTTGATCCGAGCCCGCGCAACGCCACCGCCACCGCGGTGTCCGAAACGCGACTGGCCGGACTGCGGCACGACAACCTGAAGGCACTGTTGGAAACGCGCCCGGAGGTTTCGGTCCAGCTGCTGCAGGCCCTGGCCCGCCGGCTGCGCCGCACCAACGAGTCCCTTGCGGACCTCGTCTTCTCGGACGTTCCCGGCCGCGTTGCCAAGGCACTGCTGGATCTGGCGGACCGCTTCGGCCGCCCCGCCACTGACGGCATCCTGGTGGCTCACGAGCTGACGCAGGAAGAACTGGCCCAGCTGGTCGGCGCTTCCCGCGAAACGGTGAACAAGGCCCTGGCCGAGTTCGTTCAGCGCGGCTGGCTGCGCCTGGAAGCCCGCGCCGTCGTCATTTTGGACGTGCAGCGGCTGCGCCAGCGCTCACGCTAGGTCTTTTCCGACCGTCTTACAGCGAACGACGGCGCCGCTCCCCTTTACCGGGGGCGACGCCGTCGTTTGCGTTTAAGGTGTGCGGGAATCGGTCTCGGTGCAGGAATCAGCGCCCGTGCTGGGCCGATCCCTCCCCGGCGCCGCTGAGTGAAACGGACAGCCAGTAACTGCCGTCGGCCTCCACCAGCTCGGGCCGGAAGACGGCCGCCGGACGGCGGGATGCAAGGTAGGCAATGCAGCCACGGGCACCGGCCAGTTTCTCCAGCACCAGTTCCACCGGCGGCACGGTCAGTTCAGACAGCGTGAGCCCGGTGGTGTCCGGGAGCCCGATCTCATCGCCCAGGGCGGTGGTGTTCCGGGCCGCGATCTCCTCCGCCGCGGACCGCCACTGACCCCAGCTTCCCTTGCCCTCCAGCAGGGAGGCTTCCTGCCCCATCGGCTGGACAACCGCGAAGTACCGGGTATCGAACCGGCGCAGCGCAAAATCAGCCGTCTGCCAGTTGGCCAGCGGCCGGAGCAGGTCGGTGCGCAGGCCCAGTCCCCGGCGTTTGAGAAGCTCCGGAAAGGACTTGTCTCCGGCTGCCAGCGCCACCCGCGCGGCCATCCAGTCCGGCCCCCGGTTGCCCTCCAGCAGCGTCGATTCGTCCGGTCCGGCCAGCAGAATGCCGGTTTCTTCAAACAGTTCACGGATGGCCGCCACCACGTGCCGGCGGGCCAGCCGGGGATCATCGATGCCCAGTGCCTTGGCCCAGGCTGCCGGGGCCGGACCGAACCAGGTCACGGCGTCGTCGTCTTCCGGGTTGATGCTGCCGCCGGGAAACGCCACCCGGCCCAGCGGCGATTCGCCCCGGCGGTAAGCCAGATAGGTCTCGGCGCCGCGCGGCGCGTCCCGCACCAGCACCACGGAGGACGCCAGGCGGGGTTTGCGCGGTGCACGGTCACCGTGTTCAAACCAGCTTTCCGCGGCTCCCCGAAGATACGGGGGAACCGGGAAAAGCCGTACTGATGAATTAGGCAAATTCAGCGATCACTTCTACTTCGACGGGGGAATCCAGCGGCAGCACGGCCACCCCGACGGCGGAGCGGGCATGCGCGCCCGCCTCGCCGAAGACCTTCCCCAGCAGTTCTGATGCACCGTTGATGACGGCCGGCTGCCCGGTAAAGGACGGGTCCGATGCCACGAAGCCCACCACCTTGACGATGCGGCTGATGCGGTCCAGATCTCCGATCTGGGCCTTGATGGCAGCCAGCGCGTTAACAGCGCAGGTTGCGGCGTATCCTGCGGCGTCCTCGCTCGGTACCCCGGCGCCAACTTTGCCGGCCGCAGGCAACACGCCCGAGACGAAGGGCAGCTGCCCGGAGGTGTAGACGTAGTTCCCCGTGACAACGGCGGGTACATAGGCGGCCACCGGTGCTGCGACGTCCGGCAGCTCAATACCCAGTTCTGCCAGCCTGCGTTCCACGGCGGAAACCGCCCCGTTCACCTCAGTCACTGCGACTTCTCGCGTTTCATGTACGCCACGGCACCCGTTCCGTTGGGGGCGGGTGTGATCTGAACGAGTTCCCAACCTTCTTCGCCGTGCATGTTAAGGACAGCTCCCGGTGTGTGAAGAGGAAGCGGCGTGATGAAATATTCCCATTTGCTCATAATCCAAAGACTAACGCGTGCTTGTAGACTGATGCGCATGGCAGCTCGCAAATCTCCGTTCTTTGATACGGCTACCACCCTTGGCCAGATTGTCGCCTTCTTCGGCGTCAGCGCGCTTTGTGGTGTTTTGGCAGCGGGTCTTCTGGTTCCCGCCGCCGCCGCCGCGGGCACAGCCGCGTCCGGATCCATCCAGTTCTTCGATGACCTCCCGTCGGAACTGCAGGCCGGCGCGCTGGCCGAGCCGTCAAAAATTTACGCCAATGACGGCTCTCTCATCGCAACCCTGTATGAGGAGAACCGCCAGCCGATCAAGCTGGACCAGGTTTCCCCCACCATGATCGACGCGATGCTGGCCATTGAGGATGACCGCTTTTACGAGCACGGCGGCGTGGACGTCCAGGGTGTCATCGGAGCCCTGGCCTCCAACCTCACCTCCGGCACCAACCGCGGCGCGTCCACCATTACGCAGCAGTATGTGAACAGCGTCATCATCGACACCAACCTGCAGAACAAGCAGGAGGTGGTGCTCTCCGGCAACAAGGACTACGGCGACAAGCTGCGGGAGATGAAGCTGGCCATTGCCGTGGAAAAGCAGCTCTCCAAGGATGAAATCCTCGAGGGCTACTTCAACATCGTTCCCTTCAGCGGCACCACCTTCGGTGTCCAGGCCGCGTCCAAGTTCTTCTTCAATGTGGACGCCTCGCAGCTGAACATTCCGCAGGCAGCCCTGCTGGCCGGCGTCGTCAACGGCCCGTCCGTCTACAGCCCCACGGGCAATCCGGAACTGGCCCTTCAACGGCGCAACATTGTCATCCGCGCCATGCTCGACAAGGGCCGCATCACGCAGGAAGAGCACGACGCCGCCGTAGCCACGGAGCTGGGCCTGAACATCACACCGGTTCCCAGCAACTGCACCGGCGCCGTCCAGGCACCGTACTTCTGCGACTACGTCATGCACCTGATCCTCAACGATGAGAGATACGGTGCCACTACGGAGGACCGGCAGAAGCTGCTCTACCGGGGCGGCCTGAGCATCAACACCACCCTGGATCCGGAGATCCAGAACGCCGCGCAGACGGCCGTCAACGAAACCGCTAATCCGGACACCACGGACCCCGAGATCGGCCACTCCATGGTGTCGATGGAACCTCGAAGCGGAAAAATTCTCTCCATGGCGCAGAACACGCGCTACACACCCGAAGAAGGCGCCGGCAACTCGGTCATCAATTTCAACGTTGACCTGAACCAGGACGGCGACCCCAACAAGCCGCTGGGCGGCATGGGCGGTTTCCAGCCCGGATCAACGTATAAGCCATTCACCGTGGCAGCCTGGCTGGACGCAGGCAAAACCCTGAACACCACCCTGAACGGCAGCAAGCGCACCTACCCTGCAGGCCACAGCTGGAACGCCAGCTGCCTGCCGGGCGGACGCTATGGCATTCCGGAGCCTTGGACGCCCATCAACTACGGGGACACCAACTACAAGACCACCACCGTCATCGACGGTCTGGCGAACTCCCTGAACACCATCACCATGGCCGAGATCAACCAGCTTGATCTCTGCAAGTTCCAGGAAATGGCGTTTGCCTCAGGCATCCACAACGGCAAGAGTGCCAGCGGCGAGAATGAACCGCTTGAGGTCAACCCGCCGTCGTCCTTCGGCGGCGGCGGGGACGCCTCCCCGCTGGCCATGGCCACCGGCTTTGCCACGTTTGCAGCCGAAGGCCTGAAATGCGAACCGCGCGCCCTGGAGTCGGTAACGGCCGCGGATGGACGGTCCTTCGAGGTACCGGCCCAGGAGTGCACGCAGGTCATGAAGAAGGAAGTTGCCCAGGGCGTCAACGCGGCCACGCAGCAGGTGATGACCAAGGGCTCCGGCTACTACCTGCAGAACGGCAGGCCGGTGGCCGGCAAGACCGGAACCAATGACTTCCGGTCCCAGACCTGGTTTATGGGCTACACCACGGGCATGGTCACCGCCTCCTGGCTGGGCAACCACGTCTGGGGCAACGAGCGGGGCTCGATGGAGGGCAAGCAGATTGGCGGGCAGGTCTACCCCGAGATCGACGGCTCGAAGATTGCCGGCCCGTCCTGGAAGAACTTCATTGACCGGATCCCGGACCAGTACCAGGCCAATCCGTTCACCCCGCCGCCGGCATCCGTCATGGGCACCGTGGCGGCGCCGCCCCGGCCGCCTGCACCGGCTCCGTCCAATGATCAGAACAAGAACAACAACAACAACGGCGGCGGCAACCAGGGCGAAAACAAGAACGACGGCGACGACTAACGGTGGCTGCTCCTTCCCTTAGCTCTGCCCTGCGTTCGGCCGCCTGGGTTGCCGGCGGCACTGCCGGAGCCGGTGCGGCAGCGCTGGCATACGCGTCGCTGATTGAACGGAATCTCTTTGGAGTCCGCGAAGAGACCGTGGCCATCCTGCCGCCGGGGAGCGCCCCGCTGCGGGTACTGCACCTCTCGGACATCCATTTTGTGCCCAACCAGAACATCAAGGTTCGCTGGCTGCAGTCCCTCGCCGAGCTCGAACCGGACCTGGTGGTCAACACGGGCGACAACCTGAGCCATCTGGAAGCCGTGCCGCCCCTGCTGGAAGCGCTCAAGCCGCTGCTGCGTTTTCCCGGCGTGTACGTTCCCGGCTCCAACGACTACTACGGTCCCCGGGCCAAGAACCCGCTGACGTATTTCACCGGTCCCTCGAAGATCACCAAGGATCCGCCGGCGCTGCCCTTCGGCGAACTCTTTGGAGCGTTCGAGGACGCGGGCTGGAGGGGCCTGACCAACCGCAGGGACTCCATGGAGCTGGGAGGCGTCCGCCTTGATTTCTCCGGGGTGGATGACCCGCATCTGGACCGGGACGTTTACCCCGGGTTTCCCGAGACAGGTTCCAGCACCGGGCTTCCGGTTGTCCGGGTGGGGGTTGCGCATGCTCCCTACCAGCGGGTGCTCAACTACTTCACCGACGGCGGCGCTGAGTTGATCCTGGCCGGCCACACCCACGGCGGACAGGTGTGCATCCCGTTCTACGGCGCACTGGTCAGCAACTGCGACCTGCCTACGCGGCTGGCCAAGGGCCTGGCCGTTTGGGAGCACAACGGGCGGAAAGTTCCGATGAATGTTTCGGCCGGCATCGGAACCTCCCGTTTTGCCCCGGTCCGGTTCGCCTGCCGCCCCGAGGCTGTCCTGCTGACTCTGACGGCGCGGTCTTAGACCGTTTCCCTCCCGCGGGGTCACAGGGTTGCCCACCATGGACGACCAAACTCCGGACGCCCATCGATTCTCCCCCGTAAGCGGGCTTAGGATTGAGCCCTCAAAGGGACACTCTGCTCGTTGCAGCACCCTCCACCCGCTCGAGAAGGTTCCATGCCTGCGCAGACAACCCTGTGGCAATCCCTTGCACGGCTCTATCCGCATCTGCGGCCCATCCTCCCCCGCTTAATCTGCGGGTTGTTCTGTGCCCTCGGAGCCAGCCTCATGGCTTTGGCGATCCCCCAGGTGTTCCGGGTCCTGATCAACACCTCCCTGGCCCCCGGCGGATCCACGGCGGCTGTCTGGGGAGCGGCCGGCGTCGTCCTGGGTCTGGGCATCCTTGAAGCAACCTTCATCGCCCTGCGCCGCCAGTTCGTGATTGCACCGGCCACCACCGTGGAAACCCGGATGCGCACCTCGTTCTACCGGCATCTGCAGGACCTCTCCGTCTCGTTCCATGACCGCTGGGGCAGCGGGCAGCTGCTCTCGCGGGCCATGAGCGACTTGAACCTGGTCCGCCGCTGGATGGCGTTCGGTGCCATCATGCTGGTGGTCACGGCGCTGACCGTGGTGGTTGGCTTCACCATCATGCTGTTCACGAGCTGGGTGCTGGCGCTGATCTTCATCGCTGCAGCCGTTCCGATCGTGGTTTACGGCTACCGCTTCAACCGTTTTTACCGGCAGGTTTCCCGCCAGAGCCAGGACCAAACCGGAGACCTGGCCACCACGGTGGAGGAATCCGTCCACGGCATCCGCGTCCTGAAGGCCTTCGGCCGCAGCCGCGAGGCCCTGGACTCGTTTGAGGAGCAGGCCCAGGAACTGCGTGAAACCGAAGTGTCGAAGGCAAACTCGCTGGCCAAGTTCTCCCTCGTGGTGACGCTGCTGCCCGAAGCTGCCCTCGCCGTTGCCCTCGTGGTGGGAATCATTGCCGTAGCGGACGGCAACCTCAGCATCGGTTCGCTGGTTGCTTTCTTTGCCACCGCCGCAGTAGTCGCCGGGCCGGTGGAAGCCGTGGGTCCGCTGCTGTCCATGACCCTGACAGCGAAAACCGCGATCGACCGGCATTACGAAGTAATGGACGCGCAGTCCTCCATTCAAAGCCCGCAGCACCCGGTGCACCTCAACGATGTCCGCGGAGAGCTGGTGTTCGACGACGTCCATTTTGCCTATCCGGACACCAAGGACGGCACGCGCAACCTGATCGACGGCGTGACCCTGTGCCTGCGTCCCGGCGAGACCATGGCGCTGGTGGGCGTAACCGGCAGCGGAAAATCCACCCTGCTGCAGCTGGTCCCCCGGTTGTTCGACGTCACCGGCGGCTCCATCCGGATCGACGGCACTGATCTTCGCCAGCTGGATCTGGAAGAACTGCGCACCATTGTGGCTGTGGCCTTCGAAGACACCACACTGTTCTCCAGCTCCGTCCGCGACAACGTGCTGCTTGGCGCCGAACCGGCAAGCTCCGCAGAAGCGGACCAGCTCCTGGCCCAGGCCCTGGACGTGGCGCAGGCCGACTTTGTGTACTCGCTGCCCGAGGGCACGGACACCCTCATCGGCGAGGAAGGATTGAGCCTTTCCGGCGGGCAGCGGCAGCGCGTGGCCCTGGCCCGGGCCATCGCCGCGCGGCCCACGGTGCTGATCATGGACGATCCGCTCTCGGCCCTGGATGTACGCACCGAGGAACTGGTGGAAGGCCGGCTCCGCGAAGTGCTTGCGGACACCACCACGCTGGTGGTTGCGCACCGCCCGTCCACCGTTTCCCTCGCCGACCGCGTGGCCCTGATGGAAGACGGACGCATCAGCGCCGTCGGCACGCACGCCGAACTCCTGGCCGGCAACGACCACTACCGGTATGTGATTGCCAGCCTGCCCACGGATCCCGAAGACCTGGACAGCCCTCTGGAGGACGGTCCGCGGCCCGCGGAGGAAGCCGACGACGCCGCAGGAGCCCTTGAAGCACCGAGCCTGGACGATGAGGAGATTATCCGATGAGCCGCTTCACCGTCCGCCGCGGCAAGGGTGCCGACCCGGCCTATGATGCCACCGCCAGGCTGGGCACCGCTGGCGAGGACGCCGTCCACCTGGGCAAGGAAGAGAACCAGGCCGTCCGCCGCCGCTCGCTGGCCCTGCTGGGCTCCCTGATCCGCCCCAACCGCGGACGGTTCATCGGCACGGTGCTGCTGGTGGTCTTCTCCCAGGCCGCCCGCGTGGCCGGGCCCGCCATCATCGCCTACGGCATCGACCACGCCCTGCCATACCTGCAGACCGGCAACAGCCTGCCCCTGATCCTTTCCGGCGTGGCTTATCTGCTGGCCGCCCTCCTGGCTGCCGGCCTGACGGCGGGGTATGTCCGCGCCACTGCCCTGCTGAGCCAGGCCATGCTGCTGGACCTGCGGCTGCGGGTCTTCCGGCACACCCAGCGCCTGAGCCTGGAATTCCACGAGAAGTACACCTCCGGGCGGATCATTTCGCGGCAGACCTCCGATCTGGAAGCGCTGCGCGAACTGCTGGACTCCGGCGTCAGCTCCCTCGCGTCCGGCGCGATGTACATGCTGTTCACCGCCGTGAGCATCTTCCTGCTGGACTGGCGCACCGGACTGCTGATGCTGGTGGCCTTCGTTCCGATGTACCTGCTGACCCGCTGGTACCAGAAACGCTCCCAGCTGGCCTACCGCGCCTCCCGGGTCACCTCCGCGAAGCTGATTGTGCACTTCATCGAAACCATGACCGGAATCCGGGCCGTGAAGGCCTTCCGCCGCGAAAAGGTCAACGCAGAGAAGTACGACGATCTGGCCGAGGACTACCGCGTGGCCACCGTCCGCTCCATCAACCTCAACGGAGTCTTCCAGCCCGGGCTGGTGCTCATCGGCAACGCCACGGTGGCCGTGGTCCTGCTGGCGGGCGGCTTCCGGGTACTCGACGGCGGCCTGGAGGTGGGCGCCCTGCTGGCCCTGCTGCTGTACTCCAAGCGCTTCTTCCAGCCGGTGGACCAGATGGCCATGTTCTACAACTCCTTCCAGTCCGCTTCCGCGGCGCTGGAAAAGGTTTCCGGCCTGCTGGAGGAAGTGCCCACCGTCCGCCCGCCCAAGCATCCCGTGGAATTGAAGCACGCCAAGGGCGACATCCGGTTTGACGGCGTGGAATTCCGCTACGGTGACGGACCGGTGATCCTGCCGCAAATGGACCTGCACATTCCCGCCGGCCAGACCGTTGCCCTGGTGGGACAGACCGGTGCCGGCAAGTCCACCCTCGCCAAGCTGATCGCCCGCTTCTACGACCCCTCCCAGGGCTCCGTGCTGCTGGACGGCGTGGATCTGCGGAACCTGACCCAGCGGGACCTGCGCCGCGCCGTCGTCATGGTGACACAGGAAGCGTTCCTGTTCAGCGGCTCGGTGGCGGACAACATAGCCCTGGGCAAGCCCGAAGCCACCCGCGCGGAGATCATTGCCTCGGCCAAGGCGGTGGGTGCGCATGAGTTCATCGAGGCGCTGCCGGAGGGATATGACACCGACGTGAACAAGCGCGGCGGCCGGGTTTCCGCCGGCCAGCGGCAGCTGATCAGCTTCGCCCGGGCCTTCCTGGCCGATCCGGCGGTACTGATCCTGGACGAGGCCACGTCCTCGCTGGACATCCCCAGCGAACGGCTGGTCCAGCACGGCCTCAAGACCCTGCTCGGCAACCGGACGGCGCTGATCATTGCGCACCGGCTGTCCACCGTGGAGATTGCCGACCGGGTGCTGGTCATGCACGCCGGTGAAGTGGTGGAGGACGGGACCCCCGCGGAGCTCACCGGCGGCACCGGCCGGTTTGCCAAGCTGCAGGCCGCCTGGCAGGAATCCCTCGTGTAGGACGACGACGGTGAAAGCTCGCCGCCGGGCGATGTTACCGTCCGGCGGCGAGCCCGGTTTCGCGGAATCCACGGTGATCGTCTACACTTGTAAAGTTGCTTCAGCGGCGGGGAAACCCGGCGAAAAGCAATGGTTACGGGGTGTGGCGCAGCTTGGTAGCGCGCGTCGTTCGGGACGACGAGGTCGCAGGTTCAAATCCTGTCACCCCGACCAAACAAAGAGAGTCTGTCATTCGACAGGCTCTTTTTTGTTGCCCTTCTCCTCCGGGCACCGAGTACGCTTCAATCCGACCCTTTCAGGCCGCACGCTGCTCACCACGGAGGAAACAACCATGGGCATTACCCCTCAGATGATTCGACAGCTCGTTCCGTTTGCCGAATTCCTGGAGATCGATTTTCCCGAACTGTCGCCCCACCTCGTGGTGGCGCAGCTTGCCGACCGGCCGGAATACGGCACCATCGGAGGCGGAGTGCACGGCGGCGCGGTCATGGCCCTGGCGGACATCGCCGCTGCAGTCATGGCGGTCATGGCCTCCGGTGACCCCTCAGCCGCGCCGGCAACAATGCAATCCTCCACAAACTTCCTGCGGCCGGCACGCGGTATCCTTCGGGCCGAGGCCGAGGTAACGCGGACGGGCCGCACCACCGTCGTGGACGTCCGGGTTACGGACAGCTCCGGCGAGGCCTGTGCGGTGGTGCGCCAAATCGTGTCCGTCAAGCCCGCAGCCCAGCCTGCCTCCATCTGAGCCGGCAAGCGGTGCGTCCCGTTCCCGCACCCTTGATCTGTGAATTCCCGGCGGTAAGCTCGTGGCGACAGCACACGCCACCAGGAGCTCCCCATGGTTGTCCGCGTTGATTTGAATATTTCCCTGGACGGGTTCGCCACCACCACCGACCAAACTCCGGAAAACCCGTTTGGTGAAGACTGGTCGCGGCTGGTGGGTCCGTACACCGCCACCCGGACGTTCCGGGAGCGTGTCCTGCAGGAGTCCGGCGGAGGCAGCACCGGCGTGGACGACAAATACGCAGCCGAGTACTTCGACGGCATCGGCGCTGAAATCATGGGAGCGGGAATGTTCGGGCTGCACAACTTCCCCGACGACCCGGCCTGGCAGGGCTGGTGGGGCGATGAAACCCCGTTCCGCTACCCGGTCTTCATCCTTACCCACACCACCCGTGCACCTATCGACATGCCGGACGGAACAAGATTTGAGTTCCTGGCCGCGTCACCGGAAGAGGCGCTGGAACGGGCGGCCGATGCGGCCGGCGGCGAGGACGTGCGGATCGGCGGCGGTCCCACCGTGGTCAAAGCGTTCCTGGAAGCCGGGCTGGTGGACCGGCTCCATGTAAGCATCACTCCGATCCTGCTGGGCCGCGGCATCAACCTCTGGGACGGCCTGCGCGGCCTGGAGGACGGCTACCAAGCCAGCGCCGAAGCAGCCGACAACGGCGTCACCCACCTGACCTTCCGGCGCTGAGTCCGCACGCCTTACACATCAAGTAAAAGTCCGCCCGGTCAGCCGCTCGTACGCCTCGACGTAGCGGGAGCGGGTGCGCTCGACGACGTCGGCGGGCAGAGCCGGCGGCGGAGTGTCCGACGCCTTGTCCCAGCCGGATTCAGGGGAGGTCAGCCAGTCCCGGACGTACTGCTTGTCGAAGGACGGCTGGGCCTTGCCCGGCTCGTACAGGGACGCGTCCCAGAACCGCGAGGAATCCGGGGTCAGCACCTCGTCTCCCAATGTCACCAGGCCGGTGGCGGGGTCCAGCCCAAACTCCACCTTGGTGTCCGCCAGGATGATCCCGCGGCTCCGGGCAATGGCCTCGGCCGCAGTGTAGATGTCCAGCGTCAGGTCGCGGATCTTCGCAGCCGTTTCGGCACCGACAGCCGCCACAACGGCGTCGTAATTGATGTTCTCGTCATGCTCACCCACCTCGGCCTTCGCAGACGGGGTAAAGATCGCGGGGTCGATCCGTGAGCCGTCAACCAGTCCCGCGGGCAGGGGCACATCGCATACCGTCTGCGACCGGCGGTACTCGGCCAGCCCGGACCCGGTCAGGTAGCCGCGGGCAATGGCTTCCACGGGGTACATGTCCAGTTTTTTGCAGATCATGGCCCGGCCGGCCACTTCGGCAGGAACACCCTCATCAGCGGAAATGACGTGGTTGGGGACGTTGCCAAGCTGGTCGAACCACCACAGGCTCAGCTGGGTGAGGATCCGGCCCTTGTCCGGAATGATGCTGGACAGCACGTGGTCATAGGCGCTGATCCGGTCGCTGGCCACCACCAGGACCTTCTCCCCCGCCCCCGGTGCGGACAGATCAGCAGGAACGTACAGGTCGCGGACTTTTCCGGAATAGACGTGGGTCCAACCGGCCAGTTCGGGGGCGCTCATGCCAGCTCTCCTTCCACATCACGGCCCGCGGGGGACTGGGAGCCCGCGGGCACCGTGACCTCACCCCGCAGTGCTTTCAGGGCGATGTCGCTGCGGTGCTGCGAGCCGTCCAGCCGGATCTCCTGCACCCCCGCATAGGCGAGCGCGCGTGCTGCCTCCAGATCGGCGCCCAGCCCGACGACGGCGAGCACCCGCCCGCCCGCGGACACCACTTTCCCGTCATCATTGAGGGCGGTGCCTGCATGCAGCACGTGCACGCCGCCGAGCCTTTCGGCCTTTTTCAATCCGCGGATCCGGTCACCGGTGCGCGGCGTGTCCGGGTAATTGGCGGCGGCAACCACCACGGCAACCGCCGTCCGGGGATCCCATTTGAGCTGTTCCATGGCATCCAGCTCGCCCTTCGCGGCGGCCATCAGCAGCCCGCCCAGCGGAGTCTTCAACCGGGCCAGCACGGCCTGGGTTTCCGGATCGCCAAACCGCGCATTGAACTCGATGACACGCATCCCGCGTGACGTCAGTGCAAGGCCGCAGTACAGAACTCCAACGAAGGGAGTGCACCGCGCCGCCATCTCATCGATCGTAGGCTGGGCCACGCGGCGGACAACGTCCTCAACAAGGTCCGCCGGCACCCAGGCCAGCGGTGAGTAGGCGCCCATTCCGCCGGTGTTGGGGCCGCCGTCGCCGTCAAAAATGCGCTTGAAATCCTGTGCCGGTGCCAGCGGCACCACGTTGCGGCCGTCGGAGAGGACAAAGAGGGACACCTCGGGGCCGTCCAGGAACTCCTCGATCACCACGGTGCCGCCAACATCGAAGCAGGCGCGGGCGTGGGCCAGAGCCTCGTCGCGGTCGGAGGTGACCACCACTCCCTTGCCGGCGGCGAGCCCGTCATCCTTGACAACGTAGGGGGCACCGAAAGTGTCCAGGGCGTCGGCGGCCTCTTCCGGGTTGGATGCCAGCCGGGCCATGGCGGTGGGAACGCCCGCCGCTGCCATCACCTGCTTGGCGAAGGCCTTGGACGCCTCCAGCTGGGCGGCCGCCTTCGAGGGGCCGAAAACGGGGATGCCTGCTTCGCGGAGGGCATCGGCCACGCCGGCGGCGAGCGGAGCTTCAGGGCCGATCACCACCAGGTCCGAGTCGAGGCTGCGGGCCAGCGCCGTCACCTCCTCCGGGCTGGACGCGTTGACCGGGTGCACCGGAACCATCTGCGCGATGCCCGCGTTTCCGGGGGCTGCGTGCACCTCGCGGACGTACGGATCTGCCAGCAGGGATCGGACAAGGGCGTGTTCGCGGCCGCCGGGGCCAACAACTAGAACCTTCACAGTAGTTCAGCGTACTGGGTGCGCTTCGGCAGCAGAAAGAACGGCGGCCTTGTGACGAAGCAGCGCCGGCACAGTGGCCGCACCCATACAAACGCCCTCCCGCCGCGAATAGGAGCCATGACCGCTTCCCCGAAGTACCCAGCCCGCCGGCCCCGGAACCTTCCAGCCCTGCTCTACGCCGCGCTGGCGGGCATCCTCGCCGCCGGAACCGTCCTGGCTGCAGCGGAACTCGCGGGGTCCTTCTTCACCGCCCGCGCCCGCCCGCTGATTGCCCTGGGATCCACCTTCATTGACTTCACCCCCCTGTGGTTGAAGAACTTCGCGGTGGAAACCTTCGGCACCAATGACAAGGCAGCTCTGTTCGCGGGCATGGCCCTGACCATCGCGGTACTCGCGGCCTGCGCAGGGATACTGGCGCACCGCCGCTGGGGGCTCGGCGTAGCCGCCGTCCTCATCATGGGTGCGGTGATTGTGGCCTGCGTGGTGACCAGAGCCGGCACCTCCCCGGTGGACGCCATCCCCACGGTACTGGGCACCGCAGTGGGGATCGGCGTCCTGCGCGGATTGATCCGCCGCACTCCTGCCGCCGAATCCGGTGAATCCCGTGGCGGCCGGTCCCCCGCTCCGCTCCGGAACCGCCCCACCCGGCGGGGCTTTTTCACTGCCGCCGGGCTGACCGTCATCGCGGGAACTGCCGCCGCGGCCGGCGGCCGGGCCATCGCCGCAGCCCGGAACACCACTGCTTCCTTCCGCGCGGCCCTGAAGCTGCCAGCCGCCGCTGACCCGGCATCTGCCCTGCCGGCCGGGCTGCAGTCACCCGTGGCGGGAGTGACCCCGTGGCTGACGTCCAACGCGGATTTTTACCGGATTGACACCGCCCTGAGCGTGCCGGAAATCGATGCGGAAACCTGGGAGCTGCGCATTCACGGGATGGTGGAAGAGGAAGTGCGGATCAGTTTTGCCGAACTGCTCGCCTCGCCGCTGATTGAGCGTCACCTCACGCTGACCTGCGTCTCCAATCCGCTCGGCGGAGACCTGGCCGGCACCGCCAAGTGGCTGGGACTTCCGGTGCGCGAACTGCTGGCACGGGCACGGCCCGCCGCGGACGCGGATATGGTGCTTTCCACCAGCGTTGACGGCTTCAGCGCCTCCACACCGCTGGAAGTGCTCCAGGATGACCGGGACGCCCTGCTGGCCGTGGGAATGAACGGTGAACCGCTGCCCCCGGTGCACGGTTATCCCGTGCGGATGGTGGTGCCCGGGCTCTACGGATTTGTCTCCGCCACGAAGTGGATCGTGGACATGGAAGTGACCCGTTTCGACGCGCAGACCGCCTACTGGACGGACCGCGGATGGGCCCAGAAGGCACCCGTGAAGACCATGGCGCGGGTGGAGGTTCCGGCGTCGTTCGCCCGGGTTCCGGCCGGTCCCGTGGACGTGGGCGGCACCGCCTGGTCCCAGCAGCGCGGCATCACCGGCGTGGAAGTTTCCATCGACAACGGCGACTGGCAGCCCGCCGTTCTGGCAGCCGAGGCATCGGTGGATACCTGGCGCCAGTGGTCCTTCCGCACCGATGACCTTTCCAGCGGCAACCACACGGTCCGGGCCCGCGCCACGGACCCGCAGGACGGTGTGCAGACCGGCGCCCGGGCCGACACGGTTCCGGACGGCGCCTCCGGCTGGCAGTCCGTTCAGTTCATGGTGGAATAGAAACATGCCTGCCACTTTTACTGCGTCCGATGCCGTTGAACTTGCCGTTGTTGAACGCAGCGGTTTCATCGAGTCCCGCCATATCGGGTCCGCCGTGGTCATGGCCGCCGACGGAACCGTTGTCACCGCCCTGGGCGACATCACCACGCCCATCTTTCCGCGCTCCACGCTGAAGCCCTTCCAGGCCGTGGCCGCCATGCAGGCCGGGGTCCCCCTGCGCGGAGCGCAGGTGGCGCTGGCCGCCGCCAGCCACACCGGTTCCAAGGAACACACGGACGTAGTCAAGACGATGCTGGCCGCCGCAGGCGTCACCGAGGACCATCTGCAGTGCCCCGAAGACTGGCCGCAGGATGAGGCCGCCCGCCATGAGCTGATCCGTGCCGGCAAGGGCAAAAACAAGCTGGCCTTCAACTGCTCCGGCAAGCACGCCGCCTTCCTCTGGGCCTGCACCGAAAACAACTGGGACCACGCCACCTACCTGGACCCGCAGCATCCCCTCCAGCAGAGCATCGCCGGTGTGATCGAAGAATTCACCGGCGAAAGTGTCAGCCACTGGGGAACCGACGGCTGCGGTGCGCCCCTGGCCGCTGTTTCGCTCACCGGGCTGGCCCGCGGCATCGGCCGCCTGGCCAAGGCTCCGTCCGGGAAACACGGCAATGCCCGCGCCGCCACGGTGGCCACCGCCATGCTGGACTACCCCTGGGCCGTTCACGGCCACGGCCGTGAAAACACGGTGGTGATGGAGGACCTTGGCATCATTTCCAAGAACGGCGCCGAAGGCGTCCTGGTCCTGGGCACCGACACCGGTGTGTCAGTGGCGCTGAAGATGCTCGACGGCGACACCCGGGCCGCGTCCCTGGTGGGCCTGACCCTGCTGGCCGCCAGCGGTGCGGTGGATCCCGGCAAGATCAGCGCGGTGCTGGACAAGATTGTCCGTCCCATTCTGGGCGGCGGCGCACCCGTGGGCAGCATCCGCCTGGGCGCACCCGTAACGGCGCTGCTGGATTCCGCACTCCTGGATTCCTGAGCGGACCGGCTGAACAACTCATGGCACGACGACGGGTCCCGGCTGCCGACGGCGAAGCTGCGCTGCGCGCTGCCCTCGCAGCGGCAGCGGCCGGGACGAAGGCCGACCGGAACACCCTGGCCACGGCCGTCCGCTATTCACTGGAAGAGCTGGCGGAGCGCGCGCCGGGCAACAGCGTGGAGGTTCGGGTGCCGCCGTTCGGCGTCACCCAGTGCGTCGCCGGCCCCCGGCATACCCGCGGCACCCCGCCCAACGTGATCGAAACCGACGCGGCCACCTGGCTGGGCCTGGTCTCCGGGCAGCAGTCCTGGAATGAGTCCGTTCAGGCCGGAAAAGTGGCTGCGTCAGGGCTGCGGGCCAACCTGTCTGAGTGGCTGCCGCTCTTCCGTGCAGGCCAATAACCTCTACTGCCGGTAGAATTTTCGTATGGATTCCCAGCAGCACAGTCCCGAACGCCGCGAAATTACCGTCCGGCGTGCCCCCCGTTTCGTCCCATTCCTCCTGTTGGGCGTGATCGCCGGCTTCATCGCGGCGATGCTGGTCGCCTATCTCGGCCCGGAAAATCCCACGTACACGCGGGAAGCCACCTTGGGCTTCTTCACCATCATGTTCGCGATTCCGGGTGTGTGCCTCGGCGCCCTGGTTGCCCTGCTCCTGGACTGGAACAGTGTCCGCAAAACCCGCCGTGCCGTCGTCGAACGGGACGAAGAGTAGTCCTGCTCCCAGCGGCCGTAATGGTTGCGCATGAAGGTCTGGCTTTGCCCGCGGCGTGAGAGACTAATCTCATGGCACGCGGTGATGGAAAGCTTTCCCACGATCTCATGCCCGGCGAAAAAGGTCCGCAGGATGCCTGCGGAGTTTTCGGCGTCTGGGCCCCCGGCGAAGAGGTAGCAAAACTTACCTATTACGGGCTCTACGCACTGCAGCACCGCGGACAGGAGTCCGCCGGCATAGCCACCAGTGACGGCTCAAGAATCAGCGTTTACAAGGACATGGGTTTGGTGTCCCAGGTCTTTGACGAGACGACTCTGAACACCCTGGGCGGTCACATCGCGGTGGGACACTGCCGCTACTCAACCACCGGTGCCTCGCACTGGGCCAACGCACAGCCCACTCTCGGCGCAACCGCCAGCGGCACAGTGGCGCTGGCCCACAACGGGAACCTGACCAACTCTGCTGAACTCTATGAAATGATCGTTGAGCGCGAGGGACGGCCCCGTTCCGGCGAGATCGCCCAGGGCAACACCTCGGACACGGCACTGGTCACGGCCCTGCTCAACGGTTCCGACGGCCGCTCGCTCGAGGAAACGGCCCTGGAACTGCTGCCCAAACTGCGCGGCGCGTTCTCCTTCGTGTTCATGGATGAAGGCACCCTTTATGCCGCCCGTGACACCTACGGGGTGCGCCCCCTGGTCCTCGGACGGCTGGACCGCGGCTGGGTCGTAGCCTCGGAAGGCTCCGCCCTGGCCACCGTGGGCGCCAGCTTCATCCGCGAAATCAAACCCGGTGAGTTCATTGCCATTGATGAGAACGGGATCCGCAGCAGCAGTTTCGGCGAGCCAACTCCCGCCGGCTGTGTCTTCGAATACGTCTATCTGGCCAGGCCCGACGCCGTCATCAACGGGCGCTCCGTGTATGAAAGCCGGGTGGAAATGGGCCGCCAGCTCGCCCGCGAGTACGCGGTTGAAGCGGATATTGTCATTCCCGTGCCTGAGTCCGGAACTCCCGCCGCCGTGGGTTATGCCGAAGAGTCCGGCATTCCGTTCGCCCATGGATTCGTCAAGAACTCCTATGTGGGACGCACTTTCATCCAGCCCAGCCAGACGCTGCGTCAGCTGGGCATCAAACTCAAGCTCAACGCGCTGGAATCGGTGATCCGGGGCAAGCGCGTGGTGGTGGTCGATGACAGCATTGTGCGCGGCAACACCCAGCGGGCCATTGTGCGGATGCTGCGCGAAGTCGGCGCCAAAGAGGTGCACGTCAAGATTTCCTCGCCGCCCGTCCAGTGGCCCTGTTTCTACGGGATCGACTTCGCCTCCCGTGCAGAACTGATTGCCAACGGTGCGGCCGTGGAGGAAATCTGCACGTCCATCGGGGCCGACAGCCTGGCATACATCTCCGAGGACGGCATGATCGGAGCCACCCAGCAGCCCCGCCAACGCTTGTGCACTGCCTGCTTCACCGGCGTGTATCCGATTGAGCTGCCGGCAGCGGACAAACTGGGCAAGTCCCTGCTGGAGTCCGAGGCGCCGGCCAACCCTGCGGACGCAGACAGCGCCAACGGCTGTGACCCCGGACCAGATTCAGACTTTGAGAACCTCCTCACCGAATCCGATAAGAAGGAAGCCGTATGAGCTCGTCCGACACCGCCATCACCTATGCCTCTGCGGGCGTGGACGTTGAAGCCGGAGACAAAGCCGTTGAACTGATGAAGGCAGCCGTGAAGGCTACCCACAATTCCTCCGTTCTGGGCGGGGTGGGCGGTTTTGCCGGGCTCTATGATGTGTCCCGGCTCCTGACCTACAAGAAGCCCCTGCTGGCAACGTCCACCGACGGCGTGGGCACCAAGGTTGCCATTGCCCAGGCCATGGACATCCACGACACCATCGGTTTTGACCTGGTGGGCATGGTGGTTGATGACATTGTGGTGGTGGGCGCCGAACCGCTGTTCATGACCGATTACATTGCCTGCGGCAAGGTGGTTCCGGAACGTATCGCGGACATTGTCCGCGGCATTGCTGCGGCGTGCGAGGTGGCCGGCACCGCGCTGGTGGGCGGTGAAACCGCCGAGCACCCCGGGCTGCTGGGCGAACACGAGTACGACGTCGCCGGCGCAGCCACCGGTGTTGTGGAGGCCGCCAACCTGCTGGGCCCCGAACGCGTCCGCGACGGCGACGTGGTGATCGGCATGGCGTCCTCCGGCCTGCACTCCAACGGTTACTCGCTGGTCCGCAGTGTCATCAACCGTGCCGGCTGGCAGCTGGAGCGCCAGGTCAGCGAGTTCGGTCGGACACTGGGTGAAGAGCTCCTGGAACCCACCCGCGTCTATGCCGCTGACTGCCTGGATCTGGCCCGGCTGGAAACCGCAGGCGTCCACGGTTTCAGCCATGTCACCGGCGGCGGCCTCGCCGCCAACCTGGCACGCGTGCTGCCCAAGGGCCTCGAAGCGACGGTGGACCGCTCCACCTGGGAGCTGCCGCCCATCTTCAAGCTCGTGGGTGAGCTGGGCAATGTGCCGCAGTCCGATCTGGAACGCACCCTGAACCTCGGAGTGGGCATGGTGGCCATCGTGGACGCGGCAGGCGCGGATGCGGCTCTGGCCCGGCTGGCGGAGCGCGGCGTCCCCGCATGGGTCATGGGTACCGTAGGTGCCGCAGGCCCGGCGCAGGCAGGCCCGGACTACGTCCAGGGAGCCAAGGGCGTCGACGGCGGAGCCGTCCGGCTGGTGGGGAACTACGCAGGCTAACGGGCCGAACCTCCACCAGGGCCTCAACACAAAGGGCGCTCATCGGCTTCGATGGGCGCCCTTTGTTGTGCCCGTCCCGGGAGAGGAAAGGTCCTGCTGGGAACGGCAACGCGTCTTAACGGCCTTCAGCGGATCCACCCGGGGGTGATCCGCTGAAGGATAGCAATTGGCCGACGCTTTGAAGTGCCGCTTTAGCCGATGCGGCGGGAAGTACCTTCATCGTCGTCATCGTCGCCAAATTGATCCGCGTACTTGTCTTCGTACGCCGAGTAATCCGGCTCGGCCGGTTCCTCGGGATATCGACTCGATGGACGGCTCGTTGGTCCCGCAAGCTCACGCTGCAGTGCCGAGTAGTCCGTGGCCGGGGTGAAGTACTTCATTTCCCGGGCCTGCTTGGTTGCTTTTGCCTTTTGACGGCCGCGCCCCATGGCGTGACCCCCTTTTTGCGTCGATCCGGAGGTGGTCGCTCTGAGCAAGATGAGCGAGGCCCCGGAATATTTGGTCAATTTGTCGTAAGTACAGGTTACATGTTTTCGGGCCGCCTTGTGCCCCGCCTCGCCCGATGTGGCGCTCCAAGACCCCGGATTGTTCACGGCACCCAGCACCCCTCATCCTGCACGACCGCACCCACACTGGGTAAAGTCAGGGGTAGAGACAGATTTGGGGCCCTTTTCGGGCCGCCTACAGGGAGGACTGACGTTCACCATGAGCGATAAAAACAGCACGCCGGGGACAGATTCCCCTCCCGCTTCGGGAGCGTCCCCGATAAAGCCAACAGCGGAAGAGGCCGGGGCAGCGACCGCTGCATCACCCGGGCTGCCGGACCTTGAAGCCCATGCCGAGCCACCGCAGTGGCTGTCAGGGGACATCGGACACGACACCCGCGTTTGGTCCGCCGCGTTCGAAGGCACCGAAGCCGGGCAGGACGACGGCGGCAGTACAGCCGCTGAACCCGCTGACGCAGGGCCTGACGCAATGGTGAGTGAGGAACCGGAACTGACCAACCCGGACGATGTCACGCTGGAAGAGCCGTCCCTGGGCAGCCCGGACATCAGCTCCGATGCAGCCGACGCCGCCTCGCTCAACGATGCAACTGCAGAAGTTAAGGCAGTGGAGGCTGAAGCGGCGGATGCGGCTGTCCTCACCGATCCGGCTGCCAATCATCCTGCGGCGGTCAGCCACACCGCGGGAATAACGGCAGCGGCTCCCATGACTGGCACAGGGACCGCGGATGACGAATCCCCGAAGGAGGAGACTCCCCGCTCCGATGGCAACACGGATGGGACCTCCGGCAACGGCGAAGCTGCGGAGCCGCAGGCTGCTGCAGAGCCTGCGGACTCCCGGCGTTCCCGCCGCGGCACTGAGCCACGCGGCACCGCAGCATCATCCGAATCATCCGGGGAACCTTCCGGCAACGGAACAACCAAGCGCACCCTGCTCATCATTGGTGTGCTGGGGGTGCTCGCCGTCCTCGTGGTGCTGTTCTTCACCGTGATCCTGGGTTCGGAAAAGGAACCGGGGGTGCTGGAAGAGAACGTTGCACCCATAGAACTGGATGCCGGAGCCTGCCTTGCTGATTTCGCCGGAGTCAACGAGCCCGTCACGGTGGTCACCTGCGAGACTCCGCACAATGCCCAGCTGGTCGCCGCAGCCACCTATCCGGACGGCGACGAGTTCCCCGGCACCGAGGCACTGTCGGAACGGGCCACTGAGATCTGCGCCCAGGTCCGCTACTCCGAGGTGTTGACCGAGTCCCCTGACCTGGAGCTTCAGGAGAACAAGGTCATCCCCACCCGCGAGTCGTGGGAGGACGGCGACCGCCGCATCGACTGCTTTGTGGTTTCCAGCGGAGAAGCGGACCTGACTGCCTCACTGCTCGCCGACTAGCTGCCCGAGGGCAGCCAGGCCGGCCGCTTAGGCGGCTTCCACCGTCAGACCCACCGGTTCCGTCACCAGCTCCTCGCCGTCCATGCTCACGTTTCCCTCCGGGCGGTCCACCAGCACGGTGTCTCCGTCACTGATCCTGCCGGCGAGGATGCCCCGCGCCAGCTTGTCACCGATTTCGCGCTGCACCAGCCGGCGCAGCGGACGGGCGCCGTAGGCCGGGTCATACCCGGTCAACGCCAGCCATTCGCGTGCCGCGTCGGTGACGTCCAGCACCAGACGGCGTTCATGCAGCCGCTTCGCCAGCGCCTGCACCTGGATGTCTACGATCTTGGACAGATCCTCCAGGCTCAGCGGATCGAACAGGATGACGTCGTCCAGCCGGTTCAGGAACTCCGGCTTGAAGTTGGCGTTGACCATGGACATAACCGACTCCCGCTTCTGATCTTCCGTCAGACCGGGATCCACCAGGAACTGGGACCCGAGGTTGGACGTCAGAATCAGAATGACGTTGCGGAAGTCCACGGTGCGGCCCTGACCGTCGGTGAGCCGGCCGTCGTCGAGCACCTGGAGCAGAATGTCAAAGACTTCCGGATGGGCCTTTTCCACCTCATCCAGCAGGATGACGGAGTACGGCCGGCGGCGCACCGCCTCAGTCAGCTGGCCGCCCTCCTCGTACCCCACATATCCGGGAGGCGCTCCAACCAAGCGGGAAACCGCGTGCTTCTCCGAGTATTCGCTCATGTCAATGCGCACCATGGCACGCTCATCGTCGAAGAGGAACTCGGCGAGCGCTTTGGCGAGCTCGGTCTTGCCCACGCCGGTGGGTCCCAGGAAGAGGAAGGAACCGGTGGGCCGGTCCGGGTCGCTGACACCGGCGCGGGAACGGCGGACTGCGTCCGAGACGGCGCTCACTGCCTTGGTTTGGCCAATCAGGCGCGAACCGATGTTGGCCTCCATGTCCAAGAGCTTTTGTGATTCGCCCTGAAGCATCCGGCCGGCCGGAACACCGGTCCAAGCGGAGACAACCTCGGCGATGTCGTCCGCCGTGACTTCCTCCGAGACCATCAGTTCATGGGTTTCCTCGCCGAATTTGCTTTCTTCCGCCTGCTGGGCAGCTTCCAGCTCCTTTTGCAGCGCGGGAATTTCACCGTAAAGAATCCTCGAAGCTTCCGTGAGGTCGCCGTCGCGCTGGAACTTCTCCGCCTCGCTGCGCAGTTCATCGATCTGGGCCTTCAGATCACCCACACGGTTCAGGCCCGCTTTCTCCGCTTCCCAACGGGCGTTCAGGGCAGCCAGCTCTTCCTTCTTATTGGCCATGTCTTCGCGCAGGACCGCCAGCCGTTCCACCGAGGCTTCGTCCGTCTCGTTTGCCAGCGCCAGTTCCTCCATGGTCAACCGGTCCACGGCGCGGCGGAGTTCGTCGATTTCCTCCGGCGCGGAGTCAATCTCCATCCGCAGCCGGGAAGCGGCCTCGTCCACCAGGTCAATAGCCTTATCCGGAAGCTGGCGGCCCGTAATGTACCGGTTGGACAGCGTAGCCGCGGCCACCAGGGCAGCATCGGCGATGGCCACCTTATGGTGCGCCTCGTAGCGTTCCTTCAGGCCGCGCAAAATCCCGATGGTGTCCGGAACACTGGGCTCCCCCACGTAAACCTGCTGGAAGCGCCGCTCCAGCGCGGCGTCCTTTTCGATGTTTTCGCGGTATTCATCCAGTGTGGTGGCGCCAATCAGGCGCAGTTCCCCCCGCGCCAGCATGGGCTTGAGCATATTCCCGGCGTCCATGGAGCCTTCAGCGGCCCCGGCGCCCACCACGGTGTGCAGCTCGTCGATGAAGGTGACAATCTGGCCTTCGGCGTTGGAGATCTCCTCCAGCACGGCCTTAAAGCGCTCCTCGAACTCGCCGCGGTATTTGGCGCCGGCCACCATGGACCCCAGGTCCAGGGACAGGAGGGTTTTGCCGTTGAGGCTCTCCGGAACATCGCCTGCCACAATCCGCTGGGCAAGCCCCTCGACGACGGCGGTCTTACCCACGCCGGGTTCGCCGATCAGCACAGGGTTGTTCTTGGTGCGGCGGCTCAGCACCTGGATAACGCGGCGGATTTCTGAATCCCGCCCGATGACCGGATCAAGTTTGCCGCTGCGGGCCATCTCGGTGAGGTCGGTGCTGAACTTCTCCAGCGCCTGGAAGGTGTTTTCCGGATCAGCATTGGTCACTTTTCGGTCTCCTCGTACAGATGGAAGGGCTGCCTTCAAAGCGTCGTGGCCGGCTCCGTTGTCCCGCAGTGCCTTGCCGGCCGCGCCGCTGTCCAGGGACAGTCCGAGCAGCAGATGCTCGGTGGACACGTACGCGTCGCCCAGCTGTTCGGCTTCCTGCTGAGCCGCAGTGATCACCTGCAGCATGGAGCGCGAGAACTGCGGCTGTGCCACGGAGGAGCCCGAAGATGACGGCAGGGAGTGGATCGCGTTGGACGCTGCGGCGCTGACCGCATCAGCGCTCACGCCCGCTGCCTTCAGCAGGGCCACCGCAACCCCCTGACGCTGGTCCATCAGTGCTTTCAGGAGATGGGCAGGCTCGATTTGCGGGTTGCCCGCCGTGGCAGCGTTCATGGCAGCTGCCTGGAGCGCTTCTTGGCTCTTGTTGGTGAATTTGGTGTCCACTACGGGTTCCTTCCAAGCTCAAACTGGATTCCAGCTTCCGGAGCGAGTCCTAGAAAAGATCATCCCACCGGACGCAACAAAGTTGAGTCAATTCGACTCAACTTGAATTGTATAGGTTATCCACGGCGTTTGCACGACAATGAGGCACGGTTTGCGCGCACTTGGACCCAAAAATATCGAACGCAGTTTCCGGACTGCGCGAGCCCGTTCTAGGAGAGGCCGGGCACGGCTTCGTGCTCGTGGTCCCAGTCCTCTTTGGCCCGCTCCCACTGGGCGTTTCGCGCCTCGTACAGCCGCAGTTGCTCCCCCTCCAGCGAGGCCCAGCCAATCACTCCCATCGTTTCCTGGAATTCCTCCCCGCCGAGATGGCCGGTGAGGTGGTCCAGGAAGAATTCCCATCCCGGGCCCGCTGCCCATTCCCCGGAATCCGAGTTAATGAGGAAGAAGCCGCTGCGTACCGAGGCGTACTTCAGCTCCACATGCGTATATGAATCCTCTGCAGCCAAATGCACTTCCAGTTCGGCCGTTTGGCCGCCCGGACGGGTAAAGGAGACGGTCAGCAACCGGGGCGGATCGCACCGCAGGATAGCGCCCCTGGTCCCGTCGGGGAGCTCGTAGTTGCCTCCCCGCCGTAAATCTCCCTCGGGCCGTCCCACGTATTTCTCCAGGGCATCGGGGTCCGTCAGGGCCGCCCACACTTCCCCAATGGGATAGGGAATGATCCTGCCGACGACCATCATGAGCGCGTGGCCGGCTTGGATTTGCCGCTTGCCAAAAGTGCGTTCGGTGGGTGCAGCCGAGGCATACGGTTCAGGCATAGCTTCCACTCCTCTGTAGAACAACCGGCTGGGAACTCCGGCTCTTCCAGCGGCCGGCGGCGCCCGGGGTGCCACTGGGAGGAATCGCTGAAGCGGGTGTGCGACAGGGCCGCGGAGGGCCGGTTTTCCACGACGGTAGCAGGGAAAATCTACGCTGCACAGGGTTCGCGGCTTCATTGAATGACAGTACGCCTGTGACTAAAACCATAGAAATGGAGGCCCGCAGCAGGCATTTGATAGGTTCGGATTGTCCCCCCTTGCCGCACCGAAGCCCAGCTGCCGTACGCCCTTTCCGAGGAAAATGCCGGAGGCTGCACTGCCGGGCTGTGCAGGATGGTTGGCTGCCGGAGCATGCCAAAACTCCATTGAAACCCGAAGGATTTGCCCCCATGAGCAAACTTGCGGAACCGGAGACAGCGGACACCGCTGGACCGGGAACCCGAGTCAATAAGACGGTCTTCATCGGTTCAGCTACCGGAATCCTGGCCATTGCCCTGTGGGCCATGCTTGCCACTGACAACGCCGAGACGGTCATCGGGTCCATGGTCGGCTGGGTTTCAACGAACATGGGTTGGTACTACTTCCTGGTCGTCACCCTCGTGGTGGTTTTTGTGCTGGTCACGGCGCTGACCCGGGTCGGCAAGACCAAGTTAGGTCCGGACCACTCCAAACCGCAGTTCGGACTCTTCACCTGGGCCTCCATGCTCTTTGCGGCGGGTATCGGGATTGACCTGATGTTCTTCTCCGTCTCAGAACCGGTCACCCAGTACCTGGCTCCGCCGACGGGAGACGGCGCCACCGCCGAAGCGGCCCGTCAGGCTCTGGTGCTGACGCTGTTCCACTACGGGATAACGGGATGGGCGCTGTACGCACTGATGGGCCTGGCGCTGGGTTACTTCGCCTACCGTCACAACCTTCCCCTGAGTATCCGGTCCGCCCTGTATCCGATCTTCGGAAAGAAAATCGACGGCCCGCTGGGCCACGGCGTGGATATTGCCGCCCTGCTCGGCACCATCTTCGGTATCGCCACTTCCCTCGGCATCGGCGTCGTCCAGCTGAACTACGGTTTGAGCTTTATGTTCGGGCTGCCCGAGAACCTGACGGTGCAAATCGCGCTGATTGCACTCTCCGTCATCATGGCCACAGTGTCAGTGGTTTCCGGCGTGGAGAAGGGCATCCGCCGGCTGTCCGAACTCAACGTCATCCTCGCCGTTTGTCTGATGCTGTTTGTGCTCATTGCGGGCAAATCCAACTTCTTGCTGGACGGAATCGTCCAGAACATCGGCGATGTCCTGAGCCGTTTCCCCGCCATGACCATGGACACCATGGCCTACGACCGCCCCGATGTGTGGCTGAGTTCCTGGACGTTGTTCTTCTGGGCCTGGTGGATTGCCTGGGCCCCGTTTGTTGGCCTTTTCCTGGCCCGGATTTCGCGCGGCCGCACCATCCGCCAGTTTGTGCTGGGCACCATGGTTGTACCGTTCGCTTTCATCCTGCTGTGGATCTCCATCTTCGGCAATTCCGCCCTGGAGCTGGTGATGGGCGGCAATGCGGCCTTCGGCGAGGTGGCCATGAACCAGCCCGAACGTGCCTTTTACGGCCTCCTGGAGCAGTACCCCTGGGCACCGGCGACTGCGGCTATCGCGACGTTCACCGGCCTGCTGTTCTATGTCACGTCCGCTGACTCCGGCGCCCTGGTGATGGCCAACTTCACCTCCCACCTGAAGGATGCGGATTCGGACGGCCCCAAGTGGCTGCGTATCTTCTGGGCCGTTGTTACCGGCCTGCTCACCCTGGCCATGCTGATGGTCGGAGGGGTAACCACGCTGCAGAACGCCACCATCATCATGGGCCTGCCGTTGTCCATCCTGCTGCTGTTCATCATGCTCGGCGTCTACAAGGCGCTGCGGGTGGAGAACTCCCTGACGGACAGTTACCGGGCCTCGCTGCCCAACATCATTGCCGGCCGCAGCCTGGACGCACGCAGCGGCCGCAGCTGGCGCCAACGGCTGTCCCGGGTCATGACCTACCCCGGTCCGCGGCAGGCCGAACGCTTTATCCAGGCCGTGGCGCGGCCAGCCCTGCAGGAAGTCCATGACGAACTTAAGGAGCGCGGCGCCGACGTCGTTCTCTGTGAAAGCGAAGCCGCACCGCACGGCATCCATCACCTGGACCTGCAGGTGGGGATGGCCGAGGAACGCGTCTTCAAATACCAGATCTACCCCGTGCAGTACGACACGCCGTCCTTCGCCACCAACGCCTCGACGGACAGCAAGTACTTCCGCATGGAGGTGTTCTCCCTTGAGGGCAGCCACGGCTACGACCTCATGGGGTACACGAAGGAGCAGGTCATCACCGATGTCCTGGACCACTACGAGACCCACCTGGAGTTCCTGCACCTCAACCGTGAAGTGCCGGGCAATACCTCCATCACGGAGGACCAGGTTCCGAAAGACAACTGGGAAGCTGATTTCATCAGCGAGGAGGAACGAGCATGACAACCGCCACTTTGTTCATCGACGGCCAGTGGGTGCCCGCATCCGACGGCGGCATTCGCGAGATCCACAACCCGGCCGACGGCGAGTTCGTCGCCGCGGTATCCGAGGCGACCCGGGAGGATACCGAAAAGGCCATTGCCGCAGCCAAGGCCGCCTGGGAACGCGGGGAGTGGGCTTCAGTGCCAGCCCCGGAGCGCGGGGACTTCCTGCTCAAGGTTGCAGCCCGGCTGCGCGAACGCAAGGACGAATTTGCCCGCGCGGAAACGCTGGACACCGGCAAGCGGCTGGTGGAAAGCGAAATCGACATGGACGACATTGCCGCCTGTTTCGCCTACTTTGGCAAGATTGCCGCCCTCAATGCGGGACGGATTGTCGACGCCGGCAACAACGACGTCGTCAGCAGGATCGAATACGAGCCGGTGGGCGTGTGCGGGCTGATCGCCCCGTGGAACTACCCGCTGTTGCAGGCCGCCTGGAAGATCGCCCCCGCGCTGGCCGCGGGCTGCACCTTCATCCTCAAGCCCTCCGAGCTGACCCCGCACACCTCCATCCTGATGATGCAGGTGCTTGAAGAACTCGGGCTGCCCCGCGGCGTCGCCAACCTGGTGCTCGGCGCCGGGGCCGTGGCAGGTGCACCCCTCTCCGAATCCCCCGATGTGGACCTGGTCTCCTTCACCGGCGGCGTGGCCACCGGCAAGGTGATTGCCGGCGCAGCAGCGAAGACGGTGAAGAAGGTCGCCCTGGAACTGGGCGGCAAGAACCCCAACGTCATCTTCGCCGACGCCGACTTCGATGCCGCACTGGACAACGCCCTGAACGCCGCGTTTGTCCACTCCGGCCAGGTCTGCTCCGCCGGCGCCCGCCTGCTCGTGGAAGAATCGATCGCCGAACGGTTCGTGGACGAACTGGTGCGCCGCGCCAAGATGATCCGCATGGGCGGGCCCTTCGACGAGAACGCCGAAACCGGTCCGCTGATCTCCGCCGCCCACCGCGACAAGGTCACCGCCTACGTCAACAAGGCCGTGGAAGAAGGTGCCCGGATCCGCTGCGGTGGCACCTGGGGCACCGGCGAGCTGGAAAAGGGCTTCTACTATGCGCCCACTGTGCTGGACAACGTGAAGCGCGGCAGCTCCGCCCTCCTCGATGAGGCCTTCGGCCCGGTGGTGACCGTGGAAACGTTCAACGGCGAGGAAGAAGCCGTGGAACTAGCCAATGACACCGACTACGGTCTGGCCGGTGCGGTGTGGACGCAGGACGCCGGCAAGAGCCAGCGCGTTGCCCGGCGGATGCGTGCCGGCACCGTCTGGATCAACGACTTCCATCCGTACCTGCCGCAGGCTGAGTGGGGCGGCTACGGCCAGTCCGGCGTCGGCCGCGAACTGGGCCCGACCGGCCTGGGCGAATACCAGGAAGCCAAGCACATCTACCACAACATCAACCCGCAGGTGACCGGCTGGTTCACCGATCACGGAAAGGGCTAACACTGAATGGCTGACAAGACGGACTTCGACTACATCGTGGTTGGCGGCGGGTCCGCCGGTGCGGCTGTAGCGGCCCGCCTGAGCGAAGATCCCGACGTCGAGGTGGCACTGGTCGAGGCCGGCCCCGATGACCGCGGGCTGGAGGAGATCCTGCAGCTGGACCGGTGGATGGAACTTCTGGAATCCGGTTATGACTGGGATTACCAGATTGAACCGCAGGAAAACGGCAACTCCTTTATGCGCCACGCCCGCGCCAAGGTGATGGGCGGCTGCTCCAGCCACAACTCCTGCATTGCCTTCTGGGCTCCCCGCGAAGACATTGACGAGTGGGAAACCAAGTTCGGCGCCGAGGGCTGGAATGCCAAGATGGCCTGGGAGCTTTACCGGAAGCTCGAGACCAATGAGGACGCCGGCCCGGATGCACCCCATCACGGCGACTCCGGCCCGGTTCACCTGATGAACATCCCCGCCAATGATCCCTGCGGCGTCGCCCTCCTGGATGCCTGCGAGCAGTCCGGCATCCCGCGGGTGAAGTTCAATACCGGGGAAACGGTGATCAACGGCGCCAACTTCTTCCAGATCAACCGCCGTGCCGATGGAACCCGTTCCTCCTCCTCCGTTTCCTACATCCACCCGATCATGGAGCGGAAGAATTTCACCCTGCTCACCGGGTACCTCGCCAAGGAACTCACTTTCGACGACGCGAACCGCTGCACCGGCGTCGACGTCGTCGACAATCCGTTTGGCCGCGCCAGGCACCTGGGCGTCCGTCGGGAAGTCATCCTCTCCGCCGGAGCCATCGATTCCCCGAAACTGCTGATGCTCTCCGGCATCGGCCCGAAGGAGCACTTGGAGGAGCGCGGTGTTTCGGTCCGGGTGGATTCCCCCGGCGTCGGCGAGAACCTGCAGGACCACCCCGAGGGCGTGATCCAGTGGGAGGCCAGTAAACCCATGCCGGAAACCTCCACCCAGTGGTGGGAGATTGGCATCTTCACGCCCACCGAAGACGGACTGGACCGTCCGGACCTGATGTTCCATTACGGCTCGGTTCCGTTCGACATGCACACCCTGCGCCACGGCTACCCCACCACGGAGAACGGTTTCTGCCTGACCCCGAACGTCACCCACGCCCGCTCGCGAGGCACGGTGCGGCTGCGGAGCCGGGATTTCCGGGACAAGCCGATGGTGGATCCGCGCTACTTCACCGATCCGCACGATATGCGGGTCATGGTGGCGGGCATCAAGAAGGCCCGCGAGATCGTTGCCCAGCCTGCCATGGCGGAATGGGCCGGCGAGGAACTGTATCCGGGCAAGGACGTGCAGACGGACGAGCAGATCACCGAGTACATCAAAAAAACGCACAACACCGTCTACCATCCGGCCGGCACCGTACGCATGGGCGCCGCCGATGATCCGATGGCCCCGCTGGATCCCCAGCTCCGGGTCAAGGGGGTGACCGGCCTGCGAGTCGCCGATGCATCGGCGATGCCCGAACTGGTCACCGTCAACCCGAACATCACCACCATGATGATCGGTGAGCGCTGTGCTGAACTGGTCAAGGCTGCCCGTACGGCCTAGCACTCCCCCGCAGCACGCATACCCCCGCAGCACGCATACCCCCGCAGCACCGAGGGCGGCCGGATATATCCGGCCGCCCTCGGTGTGTGTCTTAGGTCTTTGACCGGCCCCGGGCACGGGTAACCTGACCGGATGGGGAAAAACCGCGCACTCACAACCGTCCTGGCTGTTTCGGCTCTCACGCTGACGCTGATGTCCTGCTCCAGCGAGAAGCCGTCGCCCGATGATGCCGCCGCAGCGCTGGCGGAAGGCCTCAGCAATGCTGATGTGTCGGCGTCCTCCTTCACCGCGGGTACGCCGGCCCAGGTGAACACCGAACTGGAGACGCTGCTGGCCGGCATGGGCCCGGTCCGGCCCGCCGTCACCGTGGCCGGGATCGATGAAGACGCGGAGAACGACGACGCCGCCGCCGTCCGCCTGGCCTACGCCTGGGATGTGAACATGGACTCGGCTCCGGACTGGTCCTATGAAAGCACCGCCCAGCTGCGACGCGGCGAAGATGACGCCTGGCAGGTCCAGTGGGCCCCCTCCGTGCTCTTCGAGTCCCTCGCCGACGGCGACCGCCTGGTCCGCACCACATCTCCCGGACTGCGCGCCGACATTCTGGACCGCAACGGCCAGCCCCTGATGGGCTCCCGCCCCGTGCTCCGGATCGGGATCAACAAGCCGGACATTCCGGAGGACCGGCAGGCGGCCTCCGCCACTGCGCTGGCCGAACTCGCAGGTTTGGATCCGGCAGGCTACGCAGCCCAGGTGGCGGCGTCCGGCCCCGAGGCCTTTGTCGAAGCCATCGTGCAGCGCCAAGAGGCGGACGGCCCCGTAACTCCGGAAGCCCTCGCCGGCATTCCGGGCGCGCTGTCAATCCCCGACTCGCGGGTGCTGGCCCCCACCAGGACCTTTGCCCGCGCACTGCTCGGCACGGTGGGCGAGGCCACTGCGGAGCTGATTGAGGAATCCGAGGGCCGTCTTTCCGCCGGCAACCAGACCGGACTCTCCGGACTGCAGCAGCAATATGACGAGCAGCTGCAGGGCACCCCCGGCGTGGCGGTCACCCTTGAGAACACCTCAGGCAACAACATCGTCTTCAGCATCAATTCCGAGGACGGCACGGCTCTGCAAACCACCCTCGATCCCCGGCTGCAGTCCCTCGCTGAGGGGATCCTGGAAGACGAGCCGTCGGCGTCGGCCATTGTCGCCATCCAGCCCTCGACCGGAGACGTCCTCACCGTGGCCAACGGGCCCGGCAGCGAGGGACAGCAGACTGCGCTTCTGGGCCAGTATCCGCCCGGCTCAACGTTCAAGATTGCCACCTCGCTGGCCCTGCTGCGGCAGGGAGTCACGCCCGACAGTTCGCTCTCCTGCCCCTCGGAACTCAGCGTTGACGGCCGCAAATTCAACAATGCAGGCAGCTATCCGGCGGCCTTTGTCGGGGAGATTCCCCTGCGGGATGCTTTTGCGCAGTCCTGCAACACCGCCTTCATCAATACCCGGGACACGGTGCCGCAGGACGCGCTGGCCTCCGCCGCACAGGATCTGGGCATCGGGGTTTCCGCTTCCATGGGCGTACCCGCGTTCTTCGGCTCCGTCCCGGAAGAAGCCGATGGAACGGCACACGCAGCGTCCATGATCGGTCAAGGCGAAGTCCTCGTCTCCCCGCTGGCTCTGGCCGTTGCCGCCGCATCCGTGGGCAAGGGCGAACGGGTGACTCCGCTGCTGGTTACCCCCGGTCCCGAGGCAGAAACAGCGGGCGCAGAGTCAGGATCGTCGTCAGCACCGGCTTCACCGTCCCCTTCCCCGGCGCCCACAGGCGCCGGCGGCGCCGGAGCATTCACTGCGGCAGAGGCCACTTCGCTGCGCGACATGATGCGCGGCGTTGTCACCGACGGCGGCGCCAACATGCTGGTGGACGTCCCGGGAGAACCGGTGCTGGCCAAGACCGGTACGGCGGAATTCGGCAGCGAGACCCCGCCGCGCACGCATGCCTGGGTGGTGGCCGTGCAGGGTGACCTGGCTGTGGCGGTGTTTGTGGCCGAAGGCGAACTGGGCTCCACCTCGGGCGGACCGCTGATGAAGGCTTTCCTGGACGGTGCCGCCGGCCAGCCTTAGCCCCGGTACTGCCCGCCGCGGGGAGGTCCGTACTGCCCTCCGGGTCCGTAGCCTCCGCCGGGCCCGTAAACACCGTACGGTTCAGCCGAGCCATACGGCATGATGCCGGGACGCCCGGTGGGAACAATGACTTTCCCCAGCGGCATCAGCGAGATGGGCACCATCTTCAGGTTCGCAATGCCCAGCGGAATGCCGATGATGCTGATGAACATCGGTATGGCCGTCATGATGTGCCCGGCGGCGATCCACACCCCTGCCACCACCAGCCAAATGACGTTGCCCACCGTGGACAGCAGCCCGGGTGCGTCGCCGCGGTCCACTATGGTGCGGCCAAAGGGCCAGAAGGCGTAAGACGCGATCCGGAAAGACGCGATGCCGAACGGGATGGTCACGATCAGCAGGCAGCACACGATACCGGCCAGCACATATCCCAGCGCCAGCCAGATGCCGCCGAACAGGAGCCAGATGAGGTTCAGGATGAGGTTCATCGTCTCATTGTGGTGCACCGTGGCCTGCAGCACCATGTCCCGGACGCCCGTTCATTGTGGTCGGTGCCCGTACAACTAGACTGGAGGAATGTTGCCAATCAAAGATGATGCCGGGACACCTGCTGACAAGCCCGTGGAACTGACCGCCAACCAGTGCTGGGATTACATCCGCCAGGCTCCGATCGGCCGGCTGGCCGTCATTGCCGACGAGCACCCCGAGATTTTCCCGATCAACTTCGTCGTGGACCGGGGATCCGTTGTCTTCCGGACCGCCGAAGGCACCAAGCTTCGGGCAGCCCTGGAAGGCGCTGCAGTGGCTTTCGAGGTTGACGGTTACGATGACCGGCTTGGTTTCGCCTGGAGCGTTGTCCTGAAGGGCTCGGCAGCCCAGCTGGAGTCCATCGAGGAGGTCCTCGCCTCAGAGGAGCTTCCCCTGTTCCCCTGGCAGGCCGGGGAGAAGAACCACTTCATGCGGATTGAGCCGGCGGAGACCAGCGGCCGCAGTTTCCAAATCAACAGCGCAGCCCGCAGGCATTACCTGCGCGGCGCCAAGCCGCAGCCTTCCGTCGAGTAAAAGAGCCGAGTAAGGACACCGTGACCAGCACAGTGAATGCTGCCTCCCCGATCATCCGGTTCCCGGAACTTCCCTCGGTTCCCTGGGGAAAGAACAACGGCCGGGTCAAGGAAATCGCATCAGGAACAGGATGGCGCCTCAGCGTTGCCTCCATCGACAAGCCCGGTGCTTTCACGGCCTTTCCGGGAATGGACCGGATTACGGTTCCGGTGGAGGGTGAACTGCTGGTCCTCACCGTGGACGGCGCCGAACACGGGATGGAGAAGTTCCGCCCGTTCCGCTATTCCGGAGACTCCGCAGTGGAGGCTGCCCTGCCCACCGGGCCTGTCACGGTGCTCAACACGCTTGCGGACCGCACCACCACCGGCGCCGCGGTGATGGTGGCCGAATTGTCCAAGAAGAATCCGCAGACGCTTGGATCCGGCCAGTTCCTGGTCCTGCTGCACGGCAGCGCCACGGTTACCGCGGACGGTGGTACAGCAACAGCACTTGAGCCGCTGGACACCGTGGTCGGTGCCGATGAACGCCCGTCAGTGCTGGGACGCGGATTCGCCGCCGTCGTGTCCTTCTACGATTTGGACTAACCCGGAACGCACCAGCGAACACAGAAAAGGCGCCTGCCCCCAAAGGGAACAGGCGCCTTTTGCGCTTTAGTGCTGAACCCTAGCGGGAACGGCGCTCATTCGACGCCGGAGCCGTGGCGCGGCGGGGGCCGCCGCCTCGTGCGGGACGGCCGGCACCGGAGGGTGCCTGCGCACGCGATCCGGAAGCCGAACGGCCTGCGCCTGCCGGAGCAACATCACCGGCGCGCTGGCCGGTGGCCGGACGGCGGTTGCGGCCCTGCGCGGTGGACGCAGCAGCAGCGCCGCGGCGTCCGTCCTGCGACCGCTGGGCACGGGGAGCATCGGGAGTGAAATCGTTGCGGTCACGCTCGCTGCGTTCACTGCGCTCAGCCGAGACACGTCCGCGTCCGCCGGATCCGCCCCGGCCGCCGGCACGGGGTGCGGTGGTGGAACGGGCGGCGCGCTTGCGCTGGGCATTGGCGCCGGTGGACCGGCCGCCGCCCTGCTGCGGAGACTTCGATGCCAGTTGGGCGGCGCGCACATGCGGCTCCACAACAGCGGCTCGGTCACCGATCAGCTTGGCGATGGACGGAGAATTGTGCGAAACCTTTTCGATGGAGACGTCAACGCCCGCAGCCTTCATCAGCTTGGACACTTCACTCTTCTGTTCCGGCAGCGTCAGCGTGACAACGGTTCCGGACGAACCGGCGCGTGCCGTACGGCCTGAACGGTGCAGGTACGCCTTGTGCTCCGTGGGGGGATCAATGTGGACGACCAGTTCCACGTCATCCACGTGCACGCCGCGGGCTGCGACGTCGGTGGCAACCAGCACGCGCACGTCACCGGAGGAGAATTCCGCCAGGTTCCGGTCTCGGGCATTCTGGGACAGGTTGCCGTGCAGGTCAACGGTGGGAATTCCGCTGTCCGTCAGGAACTTGGCCATCTTCCGGGCGTGATGCTTGGTGCGCATGAACATGATGCGGCGGCCCGAGCCGGAAGCCAGTTCCTTGACGAGCAGCTTCTTGGCCGTCTGGTCCTGAACCAGCAGCACGTGGTGCTCCATGGTGGACACCGCTGCCTGCGGCTCGTCCACCGAGTGGGTCAGCGGGTTGGACAGGTAACGGCGGACGAGCTTGTCCACGCCGTTGTCCAGCGTGGCGGAGAACAGCATCCGCTGCCCCTTTTCGGGGGTGCGGTCCAGCAGCCGCTGGACTACCGGCAGGAATCCGAGATCAGCCATGTGGTCGGCTTCATCGAGCACAGTGATTTCAATGGATTCCAGGCTGATGACCTTCTGCTTCATGAGGTCTTCGAGCCGGCCGGGGCAGGCAATGACAATGTCAACGCCAGCCTTGAGTGCCTTTTCCTGGCGCTGCTGGGAAACGCCGCCGTAAATAACGGTGGTGGTCAGGCCCAGTTCCTTGGCGAGCGGCTCAATCACGTTGTTGATCTGCGTGGCCAGTTCGCGGGTGGGTGCCAGGACCAGGCCCAGCGGGCGGTTCGGCTTGCGGCGGTAGGCCGCTTCAGCCTCAGCCAGCCGGGTGACCAGCGGAAGTGAGAAAGCGAGGGTCTTGCCGGAGCCGGTGCGGCCCCGGCCGAGCACGTCGCGGCCCTTGAGGGTATCGGGAAGGGTTTCAACCTGAATCGGGAATGCTTCGTCAATTCCTGAAGCGGAGAGGGAGGAAACCAGAGCCTTGGGTACACCAAGGGCAGCAAAAGTAGTCATTAAAAGACAAGCAACTTTCGGTAAGTGGCCCCAAAGCCGTATGGCACCGGGGTTCGCCGAAGAAAAGTCAGACAGTGTCCAGTGGCTCGGCCTTATGTGACCGGCGGGACAAAAGAAAGCGTTCATCGACGCAGGTTGCGCTGCTTACACACGCGGCTTTTAGGCGCGGCAGTCACAACAACTTCGTCCAGTTTACCGGTTTGTGCCCAGTTTCCTAATCGCCGCCCGCACGGAGGGTCCTGGAACTGTCCGGGGAGAGGCATTTGTGGACAGTTTCATGCCTGCAAACACGCCGCGGCGCAGCCGATAACATTAACAGTAATGACTACTGAACCAGCCCTGCCCGACACCGGATCCCTGAACGCTGAAAGTCCGGCGGACGCAAGCACGCCGGTCGAGACTTCAGACCCCCGGCACTTCCGCTCGCCGGTGTCCTTTGTCCGGCGCGGTTCCCGCCTCCAGGGCCGCCGCCAGCAGGCCTGGGATGAACTGTCGGACCGGTTTGTCATTGACGTTCCGCGTGCGGAAGCGGATACCTCAGTGGATCCCGTTTACGTGTTCGACGCCGCCGCCGAGTTTGGACGCACCGCTCCCCTGGTGGTGGAAATCGGTTCCGGCCTGGGTGAAGCCGTGACTCATGCGGCTGAACAGAATCCGGACAAGAATTACCTCGCCGTGGAGGTCTACCTTCCCGGCCTGGCCCAGACCCTGCAGCGCATCGGCCAAAAAGAGCTCACCAACGTCCGCGTGGTCCAAGCCAATGCTCCCGAGGTCCTGACCACTATGCTCCCCGCCGGTTCCGTGGATGAAGTCTGGGTGTTCTTCCCCGATCCCTGGCACAAGACCCGCCATCACAAGCGCCGCATGGTCAAGGATGAATTCGCCGAGCTGGTTGCCCGCGTCCTGGTGCCGGGCGGCATCTGGCGCCTGGCCACCGACTGGTCCGACTACGCCGTGCAGATGCGTGAAGTCCTCGACGCGTCCGCCCGGTTTATGAACCTGCACGACGGCGAGCAGGCCGGCGAGGACAGCCCGCTGACGCGCGTAAACCGGGAAGGCCTGGAAAAGAAGGCTCCGGTGGACGACGTCGACACCCGGGGAGGGTGGGCGCCGCGGTTTGCGGGACGCACCCTGACCAGCTTCGAGAACAAGGCGCACCAAGCCGGCCGCCTGATCTTCGACCTGACCTACCGCAAGGCCTGATTCCCATGACTGAACCCAATGATGCCCGCGTCGGCCTCTACATCGACTTCGACAACATCGTCATTTCCCGCTATCAGCAGCTGCACGGCCGCAATGCCTTCCAGCGCGACGGCATCCGCAATTTCGACAAGTTCAGCCGTGACGCCGACCCCGATATCGCAGCGAAACTGACCTCCGCCACGGTCGATTTCAACGCCATCATCGACTTCGCTGCGTCCTTTGGCACACTGGTGGTCAACCGTGCGTACGCCGACTGGTCGGTGCCCGTCAATGCCAGTTACCAGCGCCAGCTGATGTCCCGGGCGGTGGACCTCACCCAGCTGTTCACCACCACCACCCGCGGCACCAAGAACGGCGCGGACATCCGTCTTGCCGTGGACGTGGTGGAAGATCTCTTCCGGCTGCCGGACCTCACCCACGTCATTATCGTCGCCGGAGATTCGGACTACATTGCGCTCGCGCAGAAGTCGAAGCGCCTGGGCCGATTCGTCGTGGGCATCGGCGTTGCCGGATCCACCAGCACCTCGCTGGCCGCCGCCTGTGACGAATTCGAAGACTACGATTCACTGCCGGGCATCAACAAGGCCGCAGCGCCGGAGCGTGTCGACAAGGACCGGGTGCCCGAACCGGCGCAGGCCCAGCTGGATCCCGCCCCCGGCAAGGTCCACCAGCTCACCACGATCCCCATGTTCTCCGATGCCGGGGACACCCAGTTCAGTGATGAGCCGGAAATACACGAGGACATCGACCCGCAGACCATTGCCACCGAGCTCCTCATCCGCGCCCTGCAGATCGGCCATGCGAAGGGCGACTCCGACGAGTGGCTCAACTCCGGGACCATCAAGAACCAGATGCGCCGGATGGACCCCTCCTTCAATGAGAAGCCGCTCGGTTACCGGTCCTTCACCGATTTCCTCGCTTCCCACAGCGACTTGGTGGAACTGGAGGAAAGCGGCCCGCAGCGCCTCATCCGTCTGCGCCCGGACGCCGGGAATGCCGCAAGCTAGTTTCTCGCGGCGTCTGGCACAAGGGGTGGGCGGTCCGGTTTGCCAGGGCGGCAAAAGGACTTTGCCGCCTGCGTATTCCCGGTGCATGCTTCAGTAATGGAACATGGAAACCATCACGCTGCCTCCGAGCCGGTTGAGTCCGGCCACGTCACCCCGCAGACACCTGAGGAAACCAGCGACTTCTGGGACCGGCGCTACTCCGAAAGGCCCGCTCTGTGGAGCGGGCAACCCAACGCCGCTCTGGTGAGCGAGGTCCGCGGGCTGAAGCCCGGAAGGGTTCTGGACGTAGGTTGCGGTGAAGGTGCCGACGCGGTGTGGCTGGCGGAGCAGGGTTGGGATGTCACGGCACTGGAGGTTTCCAACGTGGCGCTGGACCGGGCAGCCCGGCAGGCCGAGCTGCGCGGCGTAACCGTGCACTGGGTGCACTCCGGCTTGGTGGAGGCCACCCTCCCGCCCGCTTCCTTTGACCTGGTATCCGCCCAGTATCCGGCGTTGCTGCGCACCGACTCGAACGCGGCCGAACGTGCTTTGCTTCGTGCTGTGGCCCCCGGGGGCGTTCTCCTTCTGGTGCACCATCAGCTGCCCGCCGACGGGGACGCCGGGGCACACAGCGCCGCACTCCGGGACTACGTGGGACTCGCAGATGTGGCAGCCATGCTGGACGAGAACTGGCAGATTGAGGTGAACGAGATCCGGCCCCGGAACGTTTCCGCCGGTGCAGGTGCCCACCACACCGAGGATGTTGTCCTGCGGGCGCGCCGCCTGCGCTGATCGCTGTCTGTTTTCTTAATTGGCTGTCTGCGCTCTTAGTTGTCTGCTGTTCTTGATTGTTTTGGCGCACCTCTTGCCGCAGACCAGTTTGTGGCGCAAACTACTTTGCAACCGGTGACATTCGCTTCCCGCAAACTTGAGCGGAGAACTCCATGGCAAAGAAACCAGCCGGCCTGCGGGGCGGCAGCGGCCTCGAAGGCAACACCGTTCCAAATGCTGCCGTTCCCGACCAGCCCCTTGACCTCGCATCCGCCCTGCGCATTGTCGACGACGCCGAACGGTCCGTCCGGCGGCAACTGACCGGGAATGCCGCCCTGATCTACCTGCTGTGGGCGCTGGCCTGGGTTGCGGGTTACGGGGCGCTGCAGGGCAGCAGAGACGGGTGGCTGCCGATTCAACTGTCCAGCGCCCTGGCCGTGCTGGGAGCAGCCCTGGCCGCAGCCACCATCGCCACGGTCATCCTGTCGGTCCGCGGCGCCCGGGGACTTCGAGGCCCCACTTCTTTCCAAGCCGGCATGTACGGCGCCTCTTGGGCCCTGGGATTCCTCATCATGGGCATCCTCAGTGTCCTCATTGGCCGGGCAGTGGACGATTTCTGGGTCCGGGGCATGCTGATCAACTCCGTTGCCGTGTTGATCGTGGGCCTGCTTTACGTCACGGGCGGCACCACCTTCAATGATCAGCGTCAGTGCTACCTCGGACTATGGCTGCTGGTGGTGACCATCGCTGCCCTCCTCTCCGGCCCCAACCACTTCCTGGCTGTGTTCCTGTACCTGGGATCAGCAGGGCTCCTGGCGGGGTCCGTCACCGAGTACCTCGCAACACGGCGCCGTCGCCCCGCAGCGGTGAACCATGCCTGAACTTGATCCGGTGATCCACGCCGAAGCACGGCTACGGGCGCTGACCATGCTCAACGAGGTGGGCGAGAGCAACCGCATCGCTTTTACCAAGCTGCGGGCAATGCTGGACATGACGGCAGGAAACCTGTCCACCCACCTGCGAAAGCTCGAAGATGCGGGCTACATCGTGGTCACCAAGACCATAGAAGGCCGTTCCCCCATCACGTATCTGGGGATCAGTCCGGAGGGAAAGCTGGCTTACGCCCAGTACCGGACAGCCCTTCAGGATCTGCTGGCCACACCGCAACTATCGGAGGCACCGTGACTTCCAATCCCAGTTCAGCCATCCGGCCGGCCAGCCTCGCCGGCACGTCCGACGTGCTGGCGGCTGCCAGGGGCGTCACCAAAAGCTACGCCGGCAAACCCGCCCTCAGCAGCGTCAGCCTGGACATCCGGGCAGGGGAAGCCCTGGGATTGCTCGGCCCCAACGGAGCGGGAAAGTCCACCCTCCTGAATCTGCTGTGCGGAATCCGCACTCCGGACGCAGGAACGGTGGAACTCTTTGGCCGCAATCCCCGGGAGCCCGCCGCGCGGCGGCAACTGGGGACTACGCCTCAGGCAACGTCCGTGCCGCCCACTCTGCGGGTCCGGGAAACTGTGGACTTTGTTGCTGCCCACTACGAGCATCCGGTGCCGAGAACCCGGCTGCTCAGGGAATTCGGGCTCACGCATATCGCAGACAAACAGTGCGGCGGGCTCTCCGGCGGGCAGCAGCGGAGGCTGCTGGTGGCACTTGCGCTGGTGGGAAGGCCCCGGCTGGTCATCCTTGACGAGCCGACCACCGGCCTGGATGTTGAAGCGCGCGAAAACCTCTGGGAGCGTCTGGGCCAGTACCGCAGGGACGGCGGCACGCTGCTGGTGACCAGCCACTATTTGGAGGAGATTCAGGCCCTCTCGGGGCGGGTGGCGGTTCTGAACAACGGGGAGGTTGTTGCCGACGGAACCGTGGACCAGGTCCGCAGCCGGGTCTCCGTCAGCAGAGTCTCTTTCCGTACCCACCTTCCGCCGTCGTTGTTCGAGTCCTTACCCGAAAGCGCGGGAGTCACCGCTGGCGGGGACAACGTCGTGACGGTGCTGAGCCGGGACTCGGATGCGACCGTCCGGCGCCTGGTCCGCGACAACATTCCGTTTTCCGGGCTCGAGGTCCACACGGCCAGCCTCGAAGAGGCGTTCCTGTCTCTGACCCACCTTGCTGCCGGCCCCGAGACAAGAGCCCGGGAGGAGAAGCTATGAGTACCGCAACGCTGGTCCGCGCGCACACCAAGGCACAGGTTCTTGAGCAGCTGCGCATTCCGATTTCCGTCATTTCGTCGACGCTGTTCCCCACGCTGGCACTGGTGTTTTTCGTCCTCCCGCAGCAGGCGGTGACTTCCAATCCCGTGGCCTCGCTCATCGCCGTCGCGCAGCTGGCGCTCTTTGGGGTGATGAGTTCATTCCTGTTCAATTACGGCATTGGCGTCGCGGAGGACCGTGCCAATCCGTGGAGCAGCTATGTGCGGACGCTGCCCGCCGGCGCCGTACCGCCCACTGCGGCCCGTGCCCTGACCGCCATGTTGTTTGCCTTCTTTTCCCTGATCCCGGTGATGCTCGTGGGCATGTTCACCACTTCGGCACTGGAGGCCTTCACAACGGGGGCGCTGTCCTGGTGGCGGGTGCCGGCGGCCATGCTGGTATGGCTGGTGTGCGGCCTGCCGTTCCTGTTCCTGGGCCTGCTGATCGGTTACCTCTGCACTTCCAAGGTAGCCATCGCCGTCACGCAGGTGGTGTTTTTTCCGCTGGCCTTCGGCGGGGGGCTGATGCTTCCTCCGGACTTGTTCAGTCCGGGACTCAACGCGCTGTCCCTGTTCCTGCCCACCCGGGCTGCCCGCGACCTGGCGGTGACCGTCTTCGCCGGGCAGCCGCTAAGTCCGTCCGCCATCCCCTGCCTCGTCGCCTGGACGCTGGTGCTGGGAACACTGGCGGTGTGGGCGAACCGCCGCGACCAGGGCCGGCGGTTCCGCTGAGGGCGGCCGGACAAAGCAGTCAGAGAGACTGAACGTAACCGCCGTCGTAGTCCACGGCGTCCTGCTGCTTCCCGGCCGGAAGGGCCCGCAGCTTGCCGCGGCGCTGCACCAGGGAAGCGAGGCTGAGCTGTGTAGCGAAAGGCCGCGAAGCGGGCGGCCGCTGCCCGCGGGTCAGGGTCACGACGTCGCCGGCCAGTCCGGCAGCAAACACCCGGCTGCGGTCCGGGGTGCGCTGCTGGATGGAGTCCAGCTCCGCGGAAAGTTCATCGATGCGGGCGCGCAGCCCGGACACCTGGTTTTCCAGCTGCATGATGCGCTTGATGCCCTCCAGGGACACGCCCTCCTGGGAAAGCCGCTGAACCTCACGAAGCATGTCGATGTCATGCTGCGAATACCGCCGGGACCTTCCGGGAGCGCGGCTCGGGCAAACGATGCCCAGCCGGTCATACTGCCGCAGGGTTTGCGGATGCATATCCGCCAACTCCGCGGCAACGGAGATCACAAAGATGGGCGCGTTCACGTCTATGCCCATTGTTCCTCCTTGACAGCTGTTGACGTTAGTAACCATAGCCCGGTTCCGTTTCCGGAGCACCGGAAACCGAACCGTGTTTTGCGGCTACAACCTGGCCTTGGAGGCCAGGCCGGCGCGCGGATCCTCGCCCTTTGTAGCCTCGGCGAAGGCCTCCACTGCGGCCTTGGCTTCCTTGTTGAGATGCGAAGGGACGGCGACGTCGATGGTTACCAGCAGGTCCCCGTTGCCCTTGGACGTCTGAACGCCCCGGCCCTTGACCCGGAGGGTGCGCCCGGAGGGGGTGCCGGCAGGCACCTTGAGCTTCACTTTCTCCGCAGTCAGCGTGGGAACTTCGATCGTGGCACCCAATGCCGCTTCGGGGAAGCTGACCGGCACATGGATACGGATATTGTTTCCGTCGCGGACAAAGAAGTCGTGAGGGGTGACGTTCACGGTGACCATCAGATCGCCGTTTCCGGCGGCACCAGGCTGGCCCTTGCCGCGGACGCGGATCTTCTGGCCGTCCTTGACCCCGGCGGGAACACGGACTTCCACCACTTCGCCGCTTGGCTCGCGCAGCCCAATGACGGTGCCGTTGATGGAGCCTGCGAAGGAGATAGTGGTGCTCGCCGTGCGGTCCGCACCCTTCTGCGGCTGCGCTGAGCCGAACCCGCCGCCAAACCCTCCGCCGCCAAACAGGTCGGCGAATTCCGGGGGAATGTTACTGCCGCCGGTGCTGTAGCTGGTGCGGCGGCTGCCGCCGGGACGTGCACCCTGGCCAAAGAGCCCGCCAAAGAGATCCTCGAAGCCGGCGCCTCCCGCAGGACCTGCGCCGCCGGGACCGCCCGCCGAGAAGCGTGCTCCGCTGCCCATGGCACGGATCGCGTCATACTGCTGGCGTTCCTCGGGGTCGGAGAGAACCGAATACGCTTCGGAGAGATCCTTGAACATCCGCTCGGCTGAGGGATCATCCTGGTTCTGGTCCGGATGGTACTTGCGCGCCAGCTTCCGATAGGCCTTCTTGATATCGGCTTCCGACGCGTCCTTGGGGACACCCAGAATCTTATAAAAATCCTTATCGACCCAATCCTGACTAGCCAATTGGCGTCCCCTTCCTCAATTTACTGCTCCTGCCCACACCCCGCGGGTTGCGGACCGGACGTGCACTGCTGGAAAAAAGGTGCCCAGGGCCGCCGTGAGACGGCCCCGGGCACCCCTGCCTACTGCTCCGGAACGGAGACGATAACCTGTGCCGCCCGCAGGACCCGGTCATTGGACTTGTAACCGGCCCGCAGAATCTGCGTCACTGTATCGAACTGGACGTCCGGGCTTTGCTGCTGGATCAGGGCTTCATGGATGTTGGGGTCAAATTCAACCCCCACCTCGTCAATCCGTCCCAGGCCGTACGTCTTCAGCGAATTTTCCAGCTTGTTGGCGATGGAGGCAAAAGGCCCCTCCGCCAAGTCGCCGTGCTGGCGTGCGGCGTCGATGTCATCCAGGACGGGCATCAGGGAGTTCAGCACTCCAATGACGGCCATTTCCCGGGCGACGTCGCGGTCCCGCTCCACCCGCTTGCGGTAGTTGACGTATTCCGCCTGCAACCGCAGCAGGTCGTTGCGCAGTTCCGCAGCTTCCGGTGATCCCGCGGCAGCGGGTTCCGGGGGGACATCGGCGCTGTTGAGGATCTGCTCGGCCTGAGCCAGGGCATCGCCTTCGGCACCGTTGTCCGCAGCGGGAGCCTCACCGGAGGCCGCAGCTTCGGACTCCGCCGGCGATGTGCCGGCGGGATCCTGCTCGTCGCCGTTGTGCTTCTCGTTGTTTGCTTCAGTCATGATTACTTCTTGTCTTCGTCGTCGACAACCTCTGCGTCAACGATGTCTTCGTCACCTGCGGAGGATCCGCCGGCTGCACCTGCATCACCGGCGCCGGCGCCGCCTGCGGCACCTTCAGACTGTGCCTGAGCGTAGATGGCTTCGCCCAGCTTGGTCTGCGAGGTCTGCAGCTTCTCGAACGCGGACTTCACTTCGTCGTCGTTCTCGGTGCCTTCGAGAGCCTTCTTCAGTGCGTCAACGTCGCCCTTGACCTCGGTCTTGACGTCTTCGGGCAGCTTGTCATCGTTGTCCGTGAGGAGCTTGTCCACGGAGTAGGCCAGCTGCTCGGCGGAGTTGCGGACGTCCGCTGCCTCGCGGCGCTTCTTGTCCTCCGCTGCGTGCTCTTCGGCTTCGCGGACCATGCGGTCGATGTCTTCCTTGGAGAGGGAAGAGCCGCCCGTGATGGTCATGGACTGCTCGGCGCCGGTGCCCTTGTCCTTGGCGGACACGTGCACAATGCCGTTGGCATCGATGTCGAAGGTGACCTCAACCTGCGGGACGCCGCGCGGAGCCGGAGCGATACCGGTCAGCTCGAACGTACCCAGCGGCTTGTTGTCGCGGGTGAACTCGCGCTCGCCCTGGAAGACCTGAATGGCCACTGACGGCTGGTTGTCATCCGCCGTGGTGAAGGTCTCGCTGCGCTTGGTGGGGATGGCCGTGTTGCGCTCGATCAGCTTGGTCATCACACCGCCCTTGGTTTCAATGCCCAGGGACAGCGGGGTGACGTCGATCAGCAGAACGTCCTTGCGCTCACCCTTCAGGACACCGGCCTGCAGTGCGGCACCAACGGCCACAACCTCATCCGGGTTCACGCCCTTGTTCGGCTCCTGGCCGCCGGCCAGTTCCTTCACGAGGTCGGTGACGGCCGGCATACGGGTGGAACCGCCGACGAGGATGATGTGGTCAATGTCGGAAACCTTGATGCCGGCTTCGGAGATGACGTCCTTGAACGGCTTCTTGGTGCGGTCCAGCAGATCCTTGGTCAGGTCCTGGAACTTGGCACGGGAGAGGTGCTCGTCCAGGTGGACCGGCCCCTCGGGAGTCACTGAGAGGTACTGCAGGGAGATGTTGGTGGAGGTGGCCGAGGAGAGTTCCTTCTTGGCCTGCTCCGCAGCTTCCTTCAGACGCTGGAGGGCAATCTTGTCCTTGGACAGGTCAGCACCCTTGGCCTTGGCCTGGCTCAGCAGGTAGTCAACGATGCGCTGGTCCCAGTCATCGCCGCCGAGTCGGTTGTCACCGGCGGTGGCGCGCACCTGGATGGTGGAGAAGTCATCTTCATCCTTGCCAACTTCCAGCAGGGAAACGTCGAACGTTCCGCCGCCGAGGTCGAAGACCAGGATGAGCTCATCTTCCTTGCCCTTGTCCAGGCCGTAGGCCAGAGCGGCCGCGGTGGGCTCGTTGACGATGCGCAGCACGTTCAGGCCGGCAATCTCGCCGGCTTCCTTGGTGGCCTGGCGCTCAGCGTCGTTGAAGTACGCGGGAACGGTGATCACGGCGTCCGTGACCTTCTCACCCAGGTACGACTCGGCGTCGGACTTCAGCTTCTGAAGGATGCGGGCGGAGATTTCCTGGGCGGTGTACTTCTTGCCGTCAACGTCCACGCTCCAGTCGGTGCCCATATGGCGCTTGACGGAGGAGATGGTGCGGTCAATGTTGTTGACGGCCTGGCGCTTGGCGATCTCGCCTACGAGGACCTCTCCGGACTTGGCGAAAGCAACAACGGACGGCGTGGTGCGGCCACCCTCTGCATTGGCGATAACGGTGGGCTCGCCACCTTCAAGGACGGAGACAACCGAGTTTGTGGTTCCAAGGTCAATACCTACTGCACGTGACATTTGCTTCCTCTTTCCGTGGAAAACGACGCCGTCGAGGGGCCTGAGCCTCCGCACCGCGTCTTGAGCGTTCTGCACTCAACTTTACTCACGCTCCGATCTTTGTCAACAAAGTTGAGTCTGATCGACTCAACTTCTTCAATCCGGTGCCCCGGTCTTGACGTTCCGGCCCCGGGACAAAAGAAGGTACCCACAGAGGCAAAGTCCCCAAAGCAGGAACAGCGGATCCCACAGCCAGGCGTGGCCGGCCAGGGCGGGGAGGTTGTATCCGCCTGCCGGCATCACCCATCCGGCCAGCACCGCATTGCTGACTGCCGTGTTTAGGCCGCCATACAGGATCAGCAGCAGAGCCCCTGCCCAGCTCAGCCCGCGCCATAGTCCTGTCCAACCGATCCGGCCGTAGGCAACTGCCACCGGGATGACGGCGCCGCAGGCCTTGGCAAGGGCCACCAGCCCCAGTCCGAGTCCGGTCAGTAGCCGTGACCCCGAGGAGACCCGCAATGCGTCACTGCCCACCGTGTCCAGCAGCCACTGCCCGCCAAGGGCCCAGTAACTGCTAAACGAGGCATGCACCAATCCTGCGGCGCACGCCGTCCACACACAGATTCGGGCGGCCTTCTCCCTTGACGATTCCATCTTTGCCTTCCAAGGCATCTCGCCAGGCAACGCCCGGCCGTTGGAGGCGGGGTCCAGATGCCATCGTCCCGAACTCTTCGACCCGGGACAAGGGCTCATGCCCGGCAACGGCGACGCAGCCCGGACGACACAGGCCGCAGACTCCCCCAGATACGGGCACGCCTGCGCGTATCCTCCTCCTATGGCTTCCGAACAGTATTCGCACGGCCACCACGCCAGCGTGGTTGGCGCCCACGCCGTGCGTACGGCCGCCGATTCAGCGGCGTATCTGCTCCACTACCTTGAACCGGGAATGACACTGCTGGATGTAGGCTGCGGCCCGGGCAGCATCACGGCTGACCTCGCGAACCTCGTAGACCCCGGGCCCGTCACCGGACTGGACCAGTCCGAGGACGTGGTGGCCCAGGCCCGGAAGCTCGCCGCCGCCCGGGGACTGGACAACGCGGAGTTCGCCGCGGGGAACGTGTATGACCTGGACTTTCCGGACGCCGCGTTCGACGTCGTCCACGCCCACCAAGTGCTTCAGCACCTCGCAGATCCGGTGGCGGCCCTGCGGGAGATGCGGCGCGTCACCCGGCCCGGCGGGATCGTGGCGGTCCGGGACGCCGATTTCCACGGCATGAGCTGGTACCCGGAGCTTCCCGAACTCTCTGAATGGATGGACACCTACCAGCGGATTGCCCGCGGCAACGCGGCACAGCCCAATGCCGGCCGGCGCCTCGTTTCGTGGATCCTGGAGGCAGGCTTTACGGAGTTTGTGCCCTCGGCGTCCAACTGGCTTTACGCCACTCCTGAACGCCGCGCGTGGTTCGGTGACGGCTGGGCCCAGCGGGTGCTGCATTCCGCCTTCGCCGCCCAGGCGCTGGACCGCGAGCTGACTGACCAAGCCGGTCTGGCCCGGATGGCAGGCGGCTGGCGGCGCTGGTCACAAAGTCCGGACGGATGGTTCCTGATTCCGTCCGGGGAGATCATCGCCTGGGCCTAGCTGTTCGGTGCCGGTCTTCTTCGCCCGTCATCTTCTTCGGTGGGTAGGCTGGATGAATGTACAGAATCATCACGGTCTGCACCGGCAACATTTGCCGCTCCCCCATGGCCCAGTTCTGCCTGACCCGTGCTTTTGACGAGGCTGGACTCGGAAATGACGTCCGTGTGGATTCCGCCGGGGTGACCGCCTGGGAGGCCGGGCGCCCCATGGACCCCCGCGCCGCGGAGGAACTCCAAAACCACGGTTTTGGTGCCGGGGAGACCCGGGTATTCCGGGCACAGGAGTTCAAACTGGAATGGTTCGCAGACCGTGACCTCGTGCTGGCCATGGATTACGGGCACTACACCGAACTGCGGGATTGGGCAGCAACTCTTCAGGACCGGGACAAGGTTCGCCTGATTCGCAGCTTTGATCCGTCCTCGGCAAAGCTACCGGTCGAAGAACAGGGTATTGAAGATCCCTGGTACGGCAACATGAGCGACTTTGACTCCTCATACGCCCTGATCCAGGCTTCAGTGCCGGGCGTGGTGCAGTATGTGCGGGACGCCCTCGCCTCCGCCGGCGGATCGCACTGAAACCGCCCCGGGTCTTTCCCCGCGCCGGCACGCTGCCTGTCCTCATTGCCGTTGACGGCTTCTCCGGTGCCGGCAAAACCACCCTCGCAACAGAGTTGGCAGCGGCACTTCGCGCCCACCACACCGTGTCCCTCTTCCACCTGGAAGACATCTATCCGGGATGGGACGGATTGGCGGAGGGAATCGGGTACTTCCGCCGGCACGTCGCCGAACCGCTGTCCGCGGGCCGCGCTGCCGTTTGGCAGGCCTGGGATTGGAGCCTGGGCCGGTATGCCGACGCGCGCCGCACCGAGCCTGCTGACATCATCATCTTCGAGGGCGTGGGCTCCTCCAGCGCCGCCGTGCGCAGCCTGCTCCATGCTGCCGTGTGGGTTAGTGCACCGCCGGAACTTCGGCGGAAACAGGCACTGGCGCGCGACGGCGACACCTACGTGCCGCATTGGGACCGGTGGGCCGCGCAGGAGCAGGCCTGGGCGGCGGAGGATCCGGCGTCGTCCTGCGCCAACATCACTGTTGACCTCGGCGTGGACCGGAACGCCGGCGCGCCGGATCCCGCGGCCACCGTCCAATACGTGCTGCAGGCCCTGGGGGAACTCGCACTTCCGCTAACCCCCGGCTGGGCGGGGGCCGGCACGGACGCCGGAACTGTCCGGGTTCAGCGGCTGGACACCTGGGTGAACCCCGAGCTGCTGTACGCCGCGCTGTACGGCAGTTCTTCCCGTGCCGTCTGGCTGGACAGTTCCAGCGCCCCGGACTCAGTCGTGCCGGACCCGGAGGTGCCGGTTGGCCCGGGTCAATCCGGTGCCGCGCACGTTTGGGCCCGAAGCCGCTTCAGCATCATGGCCGACGACGGCGGCCCACTGGGACGCTACGCCGAGCACCGGCGCGAAACCGGCGGCGGAGTGACCACCATCGTGTCCGGACCGGTGAGCGCCCGTCGGCCGGGAGCATTCTTCCCCTGGCTGGACTCGGTCTGGGGGCGGCCCCGGGGGCAGGCCCCGGCCGACTACCCCTGCGGTTTTGCCCTGGGCTGGCTCGGGTTCCTGGGCTATGAATTGAAACGGGAAACCGGCGGCAGCAACGCTTCGGCGGCTCCGGGCACAAATCCGGAATCCGTCCCGGACGCCGCCCTCATTTATGCCGGGCGGGCCGTGGTGCTGGACCATGAGCTGAGGTGCGTCTACGTGCTGACCCTTTCCGGCAACAGCCCGGACGGCGGTGAAAGCAGCGCGGACAGCTGGGCGGCGCTGGTGCGGCGGACCGTCGAAACTGCTGCCGCTGTCCCTCCGGGAACCATGCCGGATCTTCCGCCCACCGGTTCTTCCCTGCCCGTCCCGCAGTTTGCTGTGCGGGACAGCAGGGATTCCTATCTGGCCAAGGTCCGTTCCGCGCAGACAGAAATCAGCAACGGCAACTCCTACGAGGTGTGCCTGACCACCTCGCTTACCGGGCACCTGGCCGAGCCGCCGGGCCCGGCAGACGTCCTGGGGCTGTACCGCAGACTCCGGCGGCGCAGCCCTGCGCCCTTCGCCTCGCTGCTGCGCTTCGGAGCGTACAGCCTGGCCGGAACCTCTCCGGAACGCTTCCTGTCCTTCGACGCCGCCGGACGCATGCGGGCCGAGCCGATCAAGGGAACCCGCCCGCGCGGAGTTACGGCCGCGGAGGACCGGGAACTGGAAGCAGACCTGGTCTCCTCGGTGAAGGACCGCGCGGAGAACATCATGATTGTGGACCTGCTGCGCAATGATCTGTCCCGGTTCGCCGTCCCGGGTTCGGTCACCGTGCCCCGCCTCTGCGCGGTGGAAACCTACGCCACGGTCCACCAGCTCGTCAGCACAGTGGACGCGGTGCTGCTTGCCGGTGCGTCCCGGGCCGAGGCCCTTGCCGTTGCCTTCCCGCCCGGGTCCATGACCGGGGCTCCCAAGATCAGCACCATGGCTATCCTGGACCGGCTGGAGGGTGCCCCGCGCGGAGCCTATTCCGGCGTCGTCGGCTGGTTTTCCCTGACCGGTGCCGCGGATCTGTCCGTGGTGATCCGTACCCTGGAAATACGGAACCGTTCCCTGTCCCTGGGGGTTGGCGGAGCGGTCACGGCGGACTCGGATCCGGAGGCGGAGTGGGAAGAAGTCCAGGCAAAGGCCTTCGGGGTACTCAGTGCGCTTGGAGCCCGGTTTCCGGAGTAGCTACTGCAGCGTGGCGGTCAGCCGGCACACGTTGTCGATGTAACGCTGCCAGACGGGGCGCCCCACCCACTCTGAGAGCAGCAGCTCCCGGGACATGGACCGGTAGGTGTCTTCAATCCGGCGCATGTCGGTCACGATGTTCCCGTCGAACATCATGACCGACACTTCCAGGTTCAGGGAAAAGGACCGCATGTCCATGTTCGAGGACCCCAGGACGGCCACCTCGTTGTCGATGGTGAAGTGCTTTGCGTGCAGCACCAGCGGTTTGGGATACAGGTAGATCCGGATGCCTGCACGCAGCAGCGCTTCATAGTAGGAACGCTGGGCATGGTCGACGAGGAACTGGTCGCCCCGCTCGGAAACGAACAGCTCCACATTAACGCCGCGCTGGGCAGCCGTGGTGATGGCGTACAGCAGGGAATCATCGGGCACGAAGTAGGGGCTGGTGATGGAAATGCGGTCCGAGGCCGAGTAGATCAGGGAGGTGAACAGGCGCAGGTTGTTTTCCGTGGTGAACCCGGGGCCGCTGGGCACCACCTGGCACGTCACGTCGCCGGGATGGCTGTCCCATTCATAGAGGCTCAGCTCGCGCTCGAGGTTCTCATCCGTCTCCGCGTTCCAGTCGGTGGCGAAAACAACGTTTATTTCATCAACCACCGGCCCTTCCAGCCGCGCCATCAGCTCCACCCACTTCCGGCCCATCTTCTGGTTATGAGGCTTGCGGTAGGAGGGTTCCACCAGGTTCTGCGATCCCGTGTACGCCACTTTGCCGTCCACCACGAGGATCTTGCGGTGGTTGCGCAGGTCCGGCCGCCGCCACAAACCGCGGGCCGGGAGCAGGGGCAGCATCCGCCGCCACTGAATGTCAGTGCTGCGAAGTTCCTTCAGCAGTTTCCGATAGCCCTTCACCCGCAGTGTGCCGATGTGGTCAAACAGCAGGCGCACCCGGACTCCGCGCGCGGCGGCGTCCTTCAACGCGGCGAAGAATTCCCGGGTGACGCTGTCGTAACTCATGATGTAGAACTCGACGTGCACGTATTTTTGGGCGGCGCGGACCACTTCGGTCATTTCGCGGATGGACTCGCTGTAGTCCCGCTGCAGCTCCACTTTGTTGCCGTCCAGGCTCGGGAAGGATCCCAGCCGGCGGTTCAGCTCGGTGGCCGAGACCACCCATTCCGGCCCGGAATACCGGCTGCCCTCGGCCTCCAGTTCGCGGGTGTTCTCACGGACCGCCCGGTTGACCTCAGCCTGGCGCTTGACCCGGTGTTCGGAGAGCCGGAAATTGCCGAAGAGCAGGAACAGGATGATTCCCGGCACCGGGAGGAAGAAGATGCACAGCAGCCAGGCCATGGCGGTGGTGGGCCGCCGGTTCCCCGGCACGACGCCCAGGGCGATGATGCGGATCGCGTAATCCAGCACGGTTAGTGCCGTGGCGATCCATACTGGGAGCGCCGTGCCCGTTAATGCAACCCACACACGAGGCTCCTATCAGATGACCGGTTCCCCAATAGCCTAGTCTGCCGGATGAACAAACTAGGCTGGGGTCATGACTGTTCTGGTGTTCCTGGATCCGAAGTTTCCCGAAGGCCGTCTCGCGGATGCCGCCGTCCCGCAGCTGATGGCCGCCGATCTGGGGGCCACCCGCGGCGACGGCGTGTTTGAATCGATGCTCGCCGTTGACGGCACTGCCCGTAAAATGGACGCCCATCTGGACCGGATGGCGTCTTCGGCGCAGGCTCTTGACCTTGCTTTTCCGGAACGGGAGAGCTGGGAACGTGCCGTTTCCACGGCCCTTTCCGAGCTGCTGATTCAGGCAGGACCCACAGAGGCGGTGGTGAAGCTGCTGCTGACCCGCGGAGTCGAGGGCGCCGGCTCCCCCAGCGCGTGGGTTGCGGCTTCCCCCGTACCCGCCGGGGTCAGGGAACGCACCGCCGAGGGCCTGGCTGTCCTGCTGCTGGACCGGGGTTATGACAGCACCGTGGCCGACCGGGCGCCCTGGCTGCTGCTGGGCGCCAAGACTCTGTCTTACGCCGTCAACATGGCGGCGCTGCGCTACGCGAAAGCTCAGGGCGCCGACGACGTCATCTTTACGTCCTCCGACGGAAAGGTCCTGGAGGGTCCGACGTCGAGCGTCATCCTTGCGGTCGAGGAAGACGGCGTCAAAACGCTGCTGACGCCCGAGCTTGAGAGCGGCATCCTTCCCGGCACCACTCAGCGCGCCCTGTTCGACGCGGCTGAAGCCGCAGGATGGGCCCGGGGCTACGGACCCCTGGAGCCGGCCCACCTGATGGAAGCCGACGCCGTGTGGCTGGTTTCCAGCATCCGGCTCCTCGCCCCGGTGACCTCCATCGACGGAACCCCGATCCCGTCATCCCCCGAGCTGACCGAGGAACTGACCGCACTGCTGCGCGGGGCCTTGTAGTCCGGGCTACTCAGTCCGGGTCAGGTCAGGATGAAGTTGAACGTTCCGGCGGCAACGGCGGCGGTCAGCGCCGCACCGGCCAGCAGCACCCCGTAGAGGGCAACCCAGGCATCCAGCACCGTGAACACCGAGGTGCGGGCCCACGTCCTCCCCCCGCTGCCAAAACCGCGGGCTTCCATGGCTGCGGCCAGCCGGGTGGCCCGGCGCACCGCCTGCACCAGCAGGGCAACCGCCTGCCCCAGGAAGGAACGAACGCGGGTCAACGGGCCGGAATCCGCGCCCACTCCCCGGGCATGCCGGGCCATGCCCAGGCTTTGCCATTCGGAAACCAGCAACCCCACCAGACGCATGGCGGCCAGCGCCCCGAGCACAAACCGGTGCGGAAGCCTCATCTTCTGCGCGAGGGCGTCCGCCAGATCCGTGGGGTCTGTCGAGGCCAGCAGGTAAATCCCCGGCAGGGCTATCGCCAAACCGCGCAGTCCGATGGCGATGCCGGCGGCCACCGAATCCGAAGTGAACAGGACCGGCCCGGCATCCAGGAGGACGGTGCCGGTCTTTTCCGCCAGCAGCGCCGTGCCCCAGGCGCCAACCAGAGCGGCAATAACCAGGGGCCAGATGCGTTTGAGCAGAACCAGCGGCCGGATCCTCAGCAGCGGCAGCAGGAGCAGCTCACCGGCCAGGACAATGCCTGCGCTGATCCAGTCCACACTCACCAGCACCGCGAGCGTTACGGCCGTGGCAGCTGCAAGTTTTGACAGCGGATTTGCCCGCTCCAACAGCGTCCCCGCCGGACGCCGGGTCGGATTCCGCAGGTCCGTCATCATTTCCGCGCCGCTCACTTCCACACCGCATTCCGGACAGCCCTGCGTGCCGTGGCCGCGCCGTCCTCCACGTGCAGGACATCTCCTCCCAGCGCCTGCAGGAACTCGGCGTCGTGGGTCACGGCCACCACGGAGCGACCTTCGGCCAGCAAGCTGCTTAGCAGGGCCACAAGCTCAGCCCAGGTGTTGGCGTCCTGGCCAAAGGTAGGTTCGTCCAGCAGCAGGATGTCCGGTTCCGTGGCGATCATCGTGGCAACCGAGAGCCGGCGCTTCTCTCCCCCGGAGAGGGTGAACGGGTTGGCGTCCAGCAGGGAGGTGAGCCTCAGCCGGTCCGCCAGCCGTTCCGCCAGGTCGGTAATCTCCGTTTCTGTCAGCCGTCCTGCACGCCGGGGGCCAAAGGCCAGTTCCCCGCGGACGGTGCCGGTCAGGAACTGATGTTCCGGTTCCTGGAAAACCGTGCCGATCCGGGTCACCAGTTCGGTCGATTTCCAACGGCCGGGATCAATTCCGGCGGAACCCGCAAGCGCGGGTGAGGCACGCAGTGCGCCGGCCACGGGTGGAAGCAGTCCCCCCAGCGTCAGGGCAAGGGTCGTCTTTCCGGCGCCGTTTGGGCCGGTGATGCCGAGTGAGGTTCCGGCCCGCAGCGTCAGGTCCACCCCGCTGACGGCAGCCGGTTTCCTTTTCCCGCGCCCGGCGGCCAGCCCGCCGGCAACAAGCAACTCAGCTCCGGCGTCCTGCGCCGGAGGGTCAGAGACCGCAGGCCGGGCCCCCGGAAGCCAGACGCCGGCAGCGGTGAGGCGGGCACGGTTCCCCGGCTCCGCCAACACCTGCGACGGCGGTCCGTCAGCCAGGATTCCGCCGTCGGCCGCCAGGACCACCACCCGGTCCACCACGTCCGCCCAGACGGCAACACGGTGTTCCACCACAATGAGCGTGGCGCCCGTTCGCTCCAGCACGCGTTCGACGGCGGCACGGACCTCCCGCACGCCGTGCGGATCCAGATTGGCGGTGGGTTCATCCAGCAGCAGCAGGCCTGGCTGCATGGCCAGCACGCCGGCCAAGGCTAAACGCTGCTTCTGCCCTCCGGACAGGGCGGATGTCGAATGGTGCAGCGGCACCCGCAGGCCAACATCGTCCAGGCTGGTGCGCACCCGCTCCCAAATCTCCTGCGGGGGTATCCGGAGGTTCTCCGCACCGAAGGCAACCTCATCCCCCACACGGGAGAGCACCAGCTGCGAGTCGGGATCCTGCAGTACCAGGCCCGCCCGGCCGCGGGCCTGCAGCGGATGCACCCCGTCCAGGGTGAGGCTGCCGTGTTCCTCCCCCGCAGCGTCGGGTCCGGTGCCTTCGCCCAGGACACCGGCGAGGGCGTGCAGCAGTGTGGATTTGCCGGCCCCGGAAGCGCCCAGCAGCAGGACCTTCTCCCCTGCTTCGATGTCCAGCGTCAGGGAGGAGAGTGCGGGGGTGCTGCGGCCGGCGTGCCGCCACGAGTAGTCCCGCGCCCGCACGGCCACGGGGGAAGACACGGGGGAAGACACGGGGGAAGACGCCGGGGACGCCCCAGGGGAAACGTCAGGAACGCGCATCTGCTGCCCGTCCCGAGGCGAACGATGCCAGGACTCCGGTCCGGGCCAGCGCCCGGGCGGCAAGCCAGGACAGCACCCCGGCAAGGACGGCACCGGAGACGGCGGCGAACAGGGTGTACAGAGCCTGCCACTGCAGGGCCCATTCGGGCCGGTAGAGGATGTTTTCGCTAACCCCGAGGAACACTCCGGACACCAGTCCGGCCAGCACTGCAACGGGAAGGGTGTACCGGACGTAGAGGAAGGCCAGGAAGACCAGTTCGGCTCCCAGCCCCTGGATGAATCCGGACAGCAGCACCGAGAGGCCGAACTGCGTTCCCAGCACGCCGGACACGGCCGAGGCGAGGACCTCACAGTAGATGGCGGCTCCGGGTTTGCGGATGATCAGGGCACCCAGGACGCCTGCGATGAGCCACCCGCCGGTGTAGAGGCCGCCCAGCGGCGGAAAGGCAAGAAACATAACCTCCACGCCGCTGTAGGCCAGCGACCAGACCCAAAAGATGACGCCTACGGCTACTGCGAGCACGGATGCCACCACAATGTCGACCACCCGCCAGGGGCGCCGCCACCGTGAATCCTGCCGGCCGGAGCGTTGCGCCGGGGAATTGTTCTGCTGCATGAAAAAAACCTCCTGAGGTACAGGAGGGGAGGGACTGTTCACGGCGGACTGCCGTGAGATCCCGTGAGATCTCGACTCCCTATCGCCGGTACTAACCGGATCAGGTTCGAGGGTCTGCGGATGTCCGCACTCTCAGCGCCTGGGTCTTTCCGCAGCATGCTTGGGCATGGGCGGGAAGGGCGCTCCCCTGTCGTATGTCTTGCGAGTCCCACTCTACACACGGGCAAACCATTTTGGGCGGCCCGGCGGGTAGGGTTAGGGAAACGGCCCACAAAAACTAGGAGCATCCATGAACCTGATCCTTAAACTGCTCAGTACCGGTGTGAGCATCGGCGCGGGCATTGTGTCCGCCAAACTGCTGGACTTCCTCTGGACCCGGATCACCGGCAACGAACCGCCCCGGGACAATGACGGAGTCCTGGACGTCAACCTCCGCACCGCGGTGGTCTTCGCCGTCGTTTCCGGCGCCGTTAGCCAGGCCATCCGGGTGCTGACCACCCGCGGCACGCAGCGCGCCATCCAGCGTTACCAGAAGACCCCCGAGGTCGTCTAAGCAGCACCGGGTTTCACCACAGGGCGCTCAGCCCTCGGGACTGTGTTCCGGGCGGCGGGCGCCCTGCGCTGTTTCGGCCGAGGAATCGTCGTCCAATGACCCTGCCTCGTTGTGGGCTCCGGGATCGTCATCCACGCGAGGGTCTTCATCTTCGTCTTCATCGTCGGTATCGCCGGCCCGGGATTGGAGCAGCAGCTCCTGGGCGCGGCCCACCACGTCGTCAAGCTCGTCGATGGTGAGCAGTTCGGGCCGCAGGTGCTTGGTCCGGTAGCCGGCCCGGCCCACCATGTGGGCGGACACCGGGGCGGTGAGGATCATGAACAACCAGCACACGCCCAGGACCGGAAGCAGTGCCCAGCTTTCAAACTGGACGGCCATGGCCAGCAGGAACAGCAGCAGTCCGAGCACCTGCGGCTTGGACGCGGCGTGCATGCGGCTCATCAAGTCCGGGAAGCGGGTCAGGCCGATGGCGGCCGCCAGGGACATCAACGCCCCGCCGAGCATCAGGATTCCAACAATGAGGTCATTCAGTTCCGGGCTCACGGGCTACCTCCGGTCCGTAACAAAGCGGGCAACGGTCACGGAACCGATGAACCCGATGAGTGAAATCGAGACGAGCAGCGCCAAATAGTTCAGGTTCCGGTTCACGATCATGTCCGTGGCCAGGGCAGCTCCCACGATGGTCAGCAGGACGTCAGCCGCCAGCACCCGGTCCAGGATGGAAGGACCGCGCGCGATCCGGAAGATGGCACCGGCTGCCGCGACGGAGAGCATGACTGCCACCAGGACCACAAAGATGCTCATCATGGGTTCATTTCCTTGCTGGTTGCGGCCGGGAGGGCGCTCTCGGATCCGGCCAAAGCCTGCTCCGCCTTCAGCACGTCCAGGTCCTCACGGGTGCCAATGCTGCGGATCAGCCAGGACTCGGTGTCCCGCACGTCCTTGCGGACCTTGTCCGCTTCCTCCGGTGTGGAAACGTTCAGGCAGTGCAGGTACAGGGTGGAGGTGGACCGGTCCACTTCCACCACGAGCGACCCGGGAATCAGCGACAGTGCGTGTCCGGTGGCAGTGACGAGCAGGTCCGAACGGCTGCGCAGCTTCACGCCCACCACGGCATTCTTGATGTTTGGCCCCTTGGTCAGGGACAGCCACAGCACTTCGAAGCTGGCGTGCACCAGTTTGTAGAAGAACCGGATCAGGAAACCCGCAGCGTAGAGCGGGTTGAACCGTCCGCTCAGTTCCACGGGAGGCAGGTAGAAGATGTTGGCCACAATGAACGCGATCACGGCCCCGAAGATCAGGTTGCCGGCACTGAAGTCCTGCCAGAGGGCGCCCCACAGGAACACCAGCCAGATCAGGAGCGGGATTTCCTTCAGCAGCGGTACGCGCGGACGGTTCCGCATTTGGGCTCTGCGGGTCATTGTCCGGCCCCCTCTCCAAGAACGGCTTCAATGTACGGGGTACGGTCCAGCAAATCCTGCGCAGCGTGGTCGCTGAGCGAAAACAGCGGGCCGGCCAGGACGGTCAGGGCAACACCCAGCGCCACCAGTCCCACTGTGGGGTACACCATGGTGCGCGGCAGCAGGTCGACGGCGCCGCGGCCGGAGAACTTTCCGGTGGACTTTTCGGTGACGTCACCGGAGGTCCGCAGCGACGATCCGTCGGTGCCGGTGGCCAGCAGGATCGGATCGGGGTGCACGGCGTCTTCCGGGGTGCGCCAGAAGGCACGGTTCCAGACCCGGGCCATGACCAGCAGGGTCAGCAGGCTGGTCAGGACGCTGGCCCCCACCAGGGTATAGGCCAGCGGCGTGCCCAGTTCAGCGCCTGCCTCCAGCAGCCCCAGCTTGCCCAGGAAGCCGGAGAACGGCGGAATGCCGCCCAGGTTGATGGCGGGGATGAAGTAGAGCACGGCCAGGATCGGCGACAGCTTGGCCAGTCCGCCTAGGCGGTCCATGTTAGCGGTGCCGCCCCGGCGCTCGATCAGGCCGGTCACCAGGAACAGCGAGGTCTGGACCGTAATGTGGTGGACCACGTAGAACACCGCGGAACCGATGCCGATCACGGATCCGACCGCCAGGCCGAAGACCATGTAGCCAATGTGGCTGACCAGGGTGAAGGACAGCATTCGCTTGATGTCTGTCTGCGCCAGGGCACCGAGGATGCCCACCACCATCGTCAGCCCGGCAACTACCATCAGCAGCGAGTTGATCCGGTCGCCGGGGAAGAGCAGCGTCTCGGTGCGGACCATGGCGTAGACGCCCACCTTGGTCAGCAGGCCGGCGAACACTGCCGTTACCGGTGCCGGAGCGGTTGGGTAGGAGTCAGGCAGCCAGAAGGACAGCGGGAACACCGCCGCCTTGATGCCGAACGCCACCAGCAGCATCAGGTGCAGCATCAGCTGGGTTCCCGAATCAAGGTCTGCCAGCTTCACCGCCAGGTCTGCCATGTTTACGGTGCCGGTGGCAGCGTAAATCATGGCGATGGTGATCAGGAAGAGCAGGGAGGAGACCACGCTGACCACCACGTAGGTGACACCGGCGCGGATCCGCGGCGTTGTCCCGCCCAGCGTCATCAGCACGTAGCTGGCGGTCAGCAGGATTTCAAAGCCCACGTAGAGGTTGAAGAGGTCCCCGGCCAGGAAGGCGTTGGATACCCCCGCAACCAGGATCAGGTACGTCGGATGGAAGATCGAGATGGGTCCGTCTTCATCGCCGTCGGCCATGCCCTGCCCGGCCGCGTAAATGAGCACCGCCAGGCTTACGGCCGTGGAAATGACCAGCATCAGGGCGGAGAACTGGTCCACCACCATGGTGATGCCCACCGGCGGGAGCCAACCGCCCAGGTTTACTGCCTGGGCCCCGGTCTCCCAGACGGAAAACAGCAGGACAACTTCCAGTACCAGCGTGAGGGACAGGATGCTGACGCTGATGATGCGCTGGGCGCTGGTGTGGCGAATCAGGATGAAGGCGAGGGCTGCACCGAAGAACGGCAGGACAACGGCCATCGGGGCCAGGCTTATGGTGTTCATTCCTTGGCCTCCGGGCTGGTGCTTTGACCGGTGGCGCGCAGGGAGCCCGGCGCCTCTTCAGCCTCTTCGGGCGGGGTGAATTCAGTGGTGTCCTCGGGGACGTCGGCGTCATCCTCGGCGTCGAAGCTGCTCTGGCTGGCCACGCGGCGGTCCTCGATATCGTCCTGGACCTCGTCCTGGCGGCTGAGTACCCAGGACCGGTAGATGATGCCCAGCATGAACGCCGTCACGGAGAAGGAGATCACGATGGACGTCAGGATAAAGGCCTGGGGCAGCGGATCGTTGTAATCCTCCGCCGCGATCTCCGCGTTGAACAGCGGCGCCAGGCCCTGGAAACCGCCGGTTGAGAGCAGCAGGATGTTGGTGGCGTTGGTGAGCATGGTCAGTCCCAGCACCACGCGGGTCAGGCTGCGTTCAAGGAGCAGGTAGATGCCGCAGGCGTACAGCGCTCCCATGATGATCATGAAGGTGATGTTGACGCTCATCGGGCCACCTCCTCTTCCTTGCTGACTATCTCGGGTTCGGGTTCAAGCAGGTCCTCGTCGTCGGAGGATCCGCCTTCGCTGCGTTCATCGATTTCGGAGCCCAGGCTGCGCAGGACATCCAGGACCAGTCCCACCACCACCAGATACACGCCGATGTCGAAAATGGTGGACGTGACGAACTTGATTTCGCCAAAAATCGGACAGGTGAACTTGATGATCGCGCTCTGCAGGATCTGGCCGCCGAAGAGCAGCGGCGCCGCGGCCGTGAGGCCGGCGATGCCCAGCCCGCCGCCCAGCAGCAGGCCGGCGCTGACCGGGCTCGCTTCAGCCAGTTCAAAGCGTCCGCCTGCCAGATAGCGGATGGTCAGGGCCAGCCCTGCCATGAGCCCGCCGGCGAAGCCGCCGCCGGGAATGTTGTGCCCGGCCAGCAGGAGGTAAATCGAGAACATGATGACCGAGTGGAACAGCAGCCGCGTAATTACTTCAAAGATGATGGAACGGCGTTCCGGTGCCAGGGTCCGCCCGGCCACCAGCCAGGCATCACGGCTCACGCTGGAGAACTTCCGGGCCAGGGCCAGCGTGGCTTCCTGGCGGCCTGTCGAGGCAAAGTGTTCGCGGCCGCGGTCCACCGAGCCGGTGGCAACTCCCTCGGCACGACGGCGCTTGTCGCCGCGTCCGCGGACAAAGATCAGCGAGGCCACGCCTGTGGCGGCCATGGCCAGCACGGAGATCTCACCGAAGGTGTCCCAGGCGCGGACGTCCACAAGTGTTACGTTCACGATGTTGGCGCCGCCTCCCACCTCATACGCGAGGTCCGGGTACAGCAGCGAGATGGGCTCGGCGACGCGGGAGTTCATGGCCGTCATGGCGATGAGCACCATGGTGGCGCCGAAGGCGATCCCGAGCAGGGCCCGCAGCAGGCGGTGCCCGGCGGGTTCCCGCTTCCACAGCCGGGCCGGCAGTGACCGCAGGGCCAGCACAAAGGCCACCAGAACGATGGTTTCCACCAGCATCTGGGTTAGGGCCAGGTCCGGTGCGCCCTGCAGGGCAAAGATCAGGGCAATGCCGTAACCGGTGACACTGACCATCAGCACCGCAAGGAAGCGCTTGTTGGCGCGGGCTGCGGCCAGGGCGCCCAAGATGATCCCCACGCCGATCACTGCCTGCAGCGGGGTGTCCCACCAGTGGAACTGGTCGGGAAGGGAAGCTCCGCGCCAAAGCAGGGCGGACAGCGGTGTCAGGACGGCCACCGTCAGGATGACGAACAGATAGAACATCAGCGAACCGCGCTGCGTGCGGCCGGTAATCCAGACCGCGACGTCGTCGAGCACGCCAATGATTCCGCGGTAGGAACGCTCGGCGTCCAGCGGTGCGGTGAAACGTGCCTGGAACTTTTCGACCCGCAGCCGCTGCCAGAACAGCAGCACCCCGGCGCCGATGGTAATGACCGTCAGCAGCAGCGCCGTGGTGAAACCGTGCCACAGCGCCAGATGGGTGGGGGCGCCGTCGGCCGGGTACAGATCAGCGTAGGAGCTGACGGCGGCATCGATCGGGGCCGGCCAGAGACCGAACACCACCGTAACCGCCGCGAGGATGGCCGGCGCGCCGATGAACGCCCACGGAACCGGCTTGAAGGGCGTCGGACGGCAATTAGGTTTGGCCGCAAAGCCGCCCCAGACGAAGCGCGCGCTGTAGGCGAAAGTCAGGATGGAGCCGATGACGACGCCGGCCAGCAGGACGGCCGCACCGAAAGTTCCCTGCTTTTCGGCGAAGTGGACAAACGTTTCGTAGACGGATTCCTTGGCCACGAAACCCAGCAGCGGCGGAACGCCGGCCATGGAAGCGGCGCCGATGACGGCAACGACAAACAGTTTCGGTGCGGAGCGGTAAATACCGGAGAGTTTGCGGATGTCGCGGGTACCGGCCTGGTGGTCCACGATGCCCACCACCAGGAACAGGGTCGCCTTGAAGAAGCCGTGAGCCAGCAGCAGTCCCAAACCGGCAATGGCAGCCTCGCGGTTGCCGAGACCGACCACCAGGGTCAGGAAGCCGAGTTGGCTGACCGTTCCGTAGGCCAGGATCAGTTTGAGGTCATGCTGGCGCAGCGCGCGCCAACCGCCCAGCAGCATGGTGGAAAGGCCCAGAACGAGCACCACCGCATGCCAGTAGGTGCTTTCCGAAAAGCCGGGGGCCAGCCGCGCAACAAGGTAAATGCCGGCCTTGACCATGGCTGCGGCGTGCAGGTAGGCGCTGACCGGGGTGGGCGCGGCCATGGCGGCGGGCAGCCAGAAGTGGAAGGGAACCAACGCGGATTTGGAGATGGCGCCAATGAGCATGAGCACAATGGCGATGTCCACGAGGGCGCCGCGCTCCAGCAGCTGCGGAGCCATGGCCATGATCTCTGAAATCCGGAACGTTCCGGCGGCATCACCGATCAACACCATGCCCACGAGCATGGTGAGCCCGCCGAGGGTGGTAACCACCAGTGCCTGCAGGGCGGCCCGGCGCGCCGACAGCCGATGCGCCGAGTATCCGATCAGCAGATAGGACAGGACGGTGGTTACTTCCCAGAAGATGAAGAGCAGGATCAGGTCATCCGCCGTCACCAAACCGAACATGGCTGCTGCGAAGGCCAGCAGCTGGGAGCCAAAGGCGCCCATCTGTGCGTCCCCCGGGCGGAAGTAGCGTGCGCAGTAGAACAGCACGAGCGAGCCAACGCCGAGGATGAGGATGGACAGGACCGCGGCCAGGGTGTCCATCCGGAACGCGAGCTCAACTTTGAGATCGGGAATCCAGGGGATCACTACGGACGGCGGGGCGTTGGGAGCGCCCGAGGCCAGCGTCTGGTCGGCACCTGTGTACCGGGGGAACGTGACCAGCAGCCAGACGAAGGCTGCTGCGGGGACGGCTGCCAGGACGTAGAACGCCGACCTGCCGATCCTGCGGAACATTATGGGCGCCACCAATGCCACCGTAAATAAAACGGTGAGCACAATTAGCACTAGATCTCCCGAGCTTTTTTTGACAGTCTTCCAGCCGCAAACACAGCTGTAGTTATCAAGGTGGTGGTCAGAGGGCGTATATCTATTCTACTCATGGCATACACCCAAGCCCCATTCGAGGGCCGGGCAGCGATGCCCAAGGACATGCCGGAGTGCCGGTTGCGGCCCTGCCCGGGCCGGGCACCTATAGCATCTGCCTATGGTCTCCAACACAGAAGTTCACCGCGCCCTGCCCGGCGGGCCGCCTCCGCGTTTCCGGAAACGGCAGGTCCTGGCCTGGGCGTCCTGGGACTGGGGGTCCGCCGCGTTTAACGCCGTCATGACCACCTTCGTCTTTACGGTGTACCTGACCTCGGAGAGCTTCGGCGGGAAAGACCATGCTTCCGCCGTCCTGGGGTACGGCATTGCCCTGGCCGGAGTGGCAGTGGCAGTGTTCGCCCCCGTCATGGGACAGCGCTCGGACGCCGGGGGCCGGCGCCGGCTCTGGCTGGGCATCAACACGGCCCTGGTGTGCCTGGTCACCGCCCTGTGCTTCTTCGTCTTTCCCCGGCCGGAGTTCCTGCTGCTCGGCGTTGCGCTGATCGCCTTGGGCAACGTCTTCAGTGAGTTTGCCGGCGTGAACTACAACGCCATGCTGTCCCAGATTTCGACGCCGGCAACGGTGGGACGGGTCAGCGGTTTCGGCTGGGGCATGGGGTATGTGGGCGGGATTGCCGCCCTGGCAGTGGTGCTGGTGGGCTTCATCAACCCCGACGTGGGCTGGTTCGGCGTTACTTCGGAGAACGGCTTGAACATCCGCGCCGTCGCCGTTTTCGCCGCCGTCTGGCTGGCCGTCTTCGCGGTGCCCGTGCTGTTTGCGGTTCCCGAAGTTCCCCGTAAGGAGCGAGCTGCCGGAATTGGCTTCCTGGCGTCCTACGGACTGCTGTTCCGTCGCGTCAAGGCCATCTACAAGACCAGTCCGCACACCATCTGGTTCCTGCTGGCCAGCGCAGTTTTCCGTGACGGCTTGGCCGCGGTGTTCACGTTCGGCGGAGTAATAGCACACGGGACCTTTGGATGGCCCCTCTCACAGGTCATCATCTTCGCCATCTTCGGCAACGTGGTGGCAGCCGTCGGCGCCATTGCGGGCGGCTTCCTCGACGACCGCGCCGGCCCCAAGAAGGTCATTGTCTTCTCACTGATCGGGCTGCTGATCTCCGGCGGGTTCATTGCGCTGTTCGGAGCCGGGGACCAGCGCCTCTTCGGGCTGCAGTGGAGCGGCGACACCACGTTCTGGATATTCGGACTGCTGCTGTGCCTGTTTGTCGGGCCGGCGCAGTCCGCCTCCCGGGCCTTTCTGGCCCGGCTTGCGCCGGCAGGGGAAGAAGCCGAGCTGTTTGGGCTTTATGCCACCACCGGCCGAGCCGTGAGCTTCCTGGCGCCCACGCTCTTCGCCGCCTTCATCACCATTTTCGGCGCCCAGCGGTACGGCATCCTCGGCATCCTGCTGGTGCTGCTGGCGGGCCTGCTGGTGCTGCTGCCGGTGCGATCACCGGACAAGACACCGCGCGCGGTGGTTCCGGAAGCCTGACCGCTGCCCGGCGCTACACCCGGGAGCGGTGGAAGTTCAGGTGGCTGCGCGACGCCGTCGGGCCCCGCTGGCCCTGGTAACGGTTGCCGTACTGTCCGGACCCGTAGGCATATTCGGCCGGGGAGGTCAGCCGGAAGAAGCACAGCTGGCCGATCTTGGAACCGGGCCACAACTTGATCGGCAGCGTTGCCATGTTGGACAGCTCCAGGGTCACGTGCCCGGAGAAGCCGGGGTCAATGAAACCGGCAGTGGAATGCGTCAGCAGCCCCAGACGGCCCAGCGAGGACTTACCCTCAAGCCGCGCCGCAATGTCATCGGGCAGGGTGACCGTCTCATAGGTGGACCCTAGGACAAATTCGCCCGGATGCAGGATGAAGGGCTCGTCCGGGTCGACCTCCACCAGGCGGGTCAGGTCCGGCTGGTCCAGGGACGGGTCGATGTGCGCGTATTTGTGGTTGTCGAAGAGCCGGAAGAACCGGTCAATGCGCACGTCCACGCTCGAGGGCTGAACCATTGAGGGATCGTAGGGATCGAGGACGATCCGCTTGTCGGCAATTTCGGTTCGAATGTCGCGGTCAGAAATCAGCACTATCTAAAAATAGCGCATGCACACGCGGGAGCCGGCCGGGGCTGTCAGCGGCCAATCTCCGTCCGGACGGCATACAGCTCAGGAAAAAACGTCAGCTCCAGCGCCCGCTGGAGGAAGGACGCACCGGAGGATCCCCCGGTTCCCCGCTTGAATCCTATGGTGCGCTCCACGGTCTTCAGATGACGGAAACGCCAGAGTTGGAAGTTGTCCTCCAGATCCACCAGCTCTTCACAGGCTTCATAAATGTCCCAATTCTGAGCGGCGTTCTCATAAACGTGTTTGTAAACACGCATGAGGCCCTCGTTGGCCACATGCGCCTGCGTGACGTCACGGTCAAGCAGTTCCGCGGGGACGGCATAGCCGCGGCGGTGCAGGAACCGGATGAACTCGTCGTAGATGCTGGTTTGTTCCAACAGATCCGTGAGCAGGGCCTGCGCCGCAGGATCGGCTGCGAAAACGTTCACCATGGCGGCATTCTTATTGCCCAGCAGGAATTCCACGGCGCGGTACTGATAGGACTGGAACCCGCTCGAGGCGCCCAGATCACCCCTAAACTCGGCGTATTCCGAAGGCGTCAGCGTGGCCAGCACCGACCACTGCTCGGTCAGCGAGCGCTGGATGTGCTTGATCCGGGCGATGCCCTTCATGGCCGCGCGCAGGTCATCCGCGGCCAGGTTGGACCGGACGGCCCCCAGTTCATGCAGGACAAGTTTCAGCCACAGCTCGGAGGTCTGGTGCTGAATGATGAAGAGCATCTCATCGTGGTGCTCCGGACTGCTCACGGGATGTTGGGCAGCCAGAAGGTCATCCAGCGCCAGATAGGAGCCGTAGCTCATCTTGTCGGTGAAGTCCCGTTCAATGCCCGGCTCCAAGTTTCGGGTGTTCCTGCTCACGCTCATTCTCCCACCGTAGCTTGATTCACCCCCCTGCGGCTGTGCCAGACTTGCGGCTGAGCCTTTGACGAACATCCAGCACTCAAGGAGATCCCCATGACGGAGAATACGGACAGCACACACGGCACGGTGGATGCGGAAGGCGCACTTCCCGGCCAGGCGCAGTATCAGGACCCCGAAGGTGCTGCAGCGCTCGAAGAAGCCATCCTCGCCGGCCAGGAAGGCCGGATCACCAGCCAGGAGCTGGTAGCCCGGATCTGCGAATCGGAGCTGCTCAGCGTCGGCCGGCTGCTGGACGAGAAGGACCCCGCGTCCTTCCAGGCCCTGGTGTTGAAGGCCCCCGAGGGGGACTCCGCTGTAGCCGCAACGTTCACCAGTGCCCAGCGGGTGCCGGAACAGATCCGCGAAGCGGCTCCGGTCATGGTGAAGGCCGGCGGTGAAGCTACCCTGCGCAGCATTGGCGCAGGCTACGGACTGGCCATCAACCCCGGCAGCAACCTGGGACTCGAGCTGGGACCGGAAGGAATCGCCGCCATCGTTGCCGCCTACGATCAGGCAGCGGCCAATCAGGCAGCAGCCGCTGCGGCGAACGAAGAAGGCAGCGGCGAGACGCAGCCTCAGTAGCCACCCTTGCGCTGTCAGGGGTGGCCTCTAGGCTGGGGCCACACGCGTGGAGGGAAACCAGTTGCCCTGCACCCGGACTCCGGAGGACAGCATGACCTGTTCAATTGTTCCCCCTTATCTCCTGACACGCATTGCCGAACTGCAGGGCGGAGGCTTTAGCCGGGCGCCGGAAGCTGCGCAGCGGGCGCTGGCAGAGCTCCCTCCGGTTCATCAGGCACGGTCGCAGACACTGCAGCCGCCGTTTCCCCCGCGCGGCAGCGCACTGGCCCCCACACTGCGGCGGGAGATTTCCGACGCCGGTTCACTGGAGATCCTCCCCGGCACCCTGGTCCGTTCAGAGGGCGCAGATCCAACCGGCGATGCAGCAGTGGATGAGGCCTATGAAGGGCTCGGGGCTACCCACGCGCTTTTCCGCGACGTCTACGGCAGGGACTCGGTGGACGGCGCCGGCGGCCTTTTGGCGGCCACTGTGCACTACGGCCGCGACTATGACAACGCATTCTGGAACGGTGAACGGATGGTGTGCGGCGACGGCGACGGCGAAATCTTCCAGCGGTTCACCAAATCGCTGACAGTTATTGGGCATGAACTGGCCCATGGCGTTGTCCAGTACACCTCCCGATTTGAGTATTCGGGCCAGGCCGGCGCGCTGAATGAATCGGCCGCAGACGTTTTCGGTGTCCTCGTGGAGCAGAAACTCCTGCACCAGGAAGCTGCGCAGGCAACGTGGCTAGTGGGCGCGGGGTTGTTCACCGACCAGGTGTCGGGCGCTGCGCTTCGGTCCCTGAAGGCTCCCGGCACGGCGTATGACGACGACGTGATCGGCCGTGACCCGCAGCCGGCCACCATGGCGGGTTACGTGGACACTGAATCGGACAACGGCGGAGTCCACATCAATTCCGGCATTCCCAACCACGCCTTCTATTTGGCCGCCACCGCCATGGGAAATTTCGCCTGGGAACGGGCCGGGCAAATCTGGTATGACACTTTGGCCGAGCAGGACCTCCCTGCGGACTGCACTTTTTCACTGTTTGCGGCCGGAACGCTCGCCGCTGCGGAAAAACGCTACGGCAGCTCGGGAGCAGAGTACGCTTCCGTGTCCGGTGCCTGGGAAGCCGTGGGCGTGCTGCCATGAGGATTGTGGTGGTCCGCACCGGCGGCTTCGCCGGCCTGACCCGGGTGTGGAGCACCCAGGTCAGCACCGAAGAAGCGGAGCGGGAGTGGCTGCCGCTGCTGCAGGAGCGTCCGCCGGAAAAGGCTGACGGATCAGACCGCTTTGTCTACGAGATTAGCGTGGGCCCGGCTGCGGTTACCCTGCCCGAGCACTGTGTTCAGGGTAAATGGCGGGATCTGGTGGACCGTGCGCGGCAGGGCGGCAGGGAGACAGACAGCAACGACGGGTGAACACCGAATTCGGCCCGGCGCGGGTTCCATGTAAAGTGGTTTTTTGTGCCGGACCCTTCCGGCGCTGCGGGCGTAGCTCAATGGTAGAGCGCTAGCTTCCCAAGCTTGATACGCGGGTTCGATTCCCGTCGCCCGCTCCGAGAAAAAGACCCCTGAGAATCCTCTGCGATTCCCAGGGGTCTTTTGTTGTCTGCGCTGTCTTTCGGCGGGGATATACTGAGCCGGTGTTGGGGGTACTTACCGGGTTCACCGTTGTCTGGATCATCATTCTTGCGGGATACCTGATCGGCAGGCTCAAGGTCCTGGGCGCAAACGCGCAAAATGTCCTGAGCAGGCTGGCGTTCTTCGTTGCCTCCCCCGCCCTGCTGCTCGTAACCCTCAGTGATGCGGACCTGCACACGGTCTTTTCCCTGCCGCTGCTCGTAGCGGCAGCCAGCGCCGTCGTAACGGCAGGCATCTTTGTACTCTGCACCCGCTGGTGGCTGCGCCGTCCCCTGCCCGAGGCACTGATCTCGGCCATGTCCTCGTCGCTGGTCAACGGCGCCAACCTGGGCCTGCCCATAGCCGTCTATGTCCTGGGCGATGCCGCCTTTATTGCCCCGGTCCTGATTTTCCAGATGGCCTTCTTCACTCCGCTGTTCCTGATGCTTCTGGATTCGGCGACGAGCGGGCGGCGGACCTCGCTAATGACCTTCCTGGCCCAAGTCGTGCGCAATCCGATCATTATCGGAACCCTGATCGGCCTGTTCCTGGCCGCCACCGGCCTTACCCTGCCGGTCATCATCCTGGAGCCCATTACCCTCATCGGCGGAGCTGCTGTACCCGCCATGCTGCTGGCCTTCGGGATCTCCCTTGTTGGATCCCGCCTCTTGGAGCGCGACGGCGGCCGCCGGGCCGACGTCCTCCTCGCCACGGCGTTCAAACTGGTGCTGCAGCCGCTGCTGGCCTACGCCCTGGCGCATTACATCCTGGGGATGGAGGGAACCCTGCTGTTTGCCGTCGTCGTAACCGCTGCCCTGCCCACCGCACAGAATGTCTTCGTGGCAGCCAACCGCTACGGCCAGGGCGAACTCGTAGCCAAGGACACGGTTCTGCTGACCACCATTCTCTCCCTTCCGGTCCTCATAGTCATTGCTGCACTCCTGACCTGAGGTTTCTCTCACCGCCACTCGTCCTGAGAGTGGCGGAATTCACACCCAAGGCATAGTGTCTTTTCGAAAGGCTGCTTAGGGTGGCAGTTTTGCGGAAGGTTCTATCAATCCGCGCCTACGACGAGGTGGAGGCACAACACCGATGCCAATGGATGCGAGACACAACGACCGGCCCCGCAAACGGGCGCGCGCAGCTGCGGGGGTTGCCCTCGCTATCGGAGCGACGCTGTTGACCGGCTGTTCCTCCGAAGAAGGTCCCCCAACCCTCACCTGGTACATCAACCCGGATGACGGCGGCCAGGCAACGATCGCCGAAATTTGCACCGACCAGGCAGATGGCGCCTACACCATCCAGACCTCGCTGCTGCCCAGCGATGCCGGAGCGCAGCGGGAGCAGCTCGCCCGCCGGCTCGCAGCCGGCGACGACACCATGGACATCATGAGCCTGGATCCGCCGTTTGTCCCCGAACTGGCCGAACCCGGCTACCTCGCTCCTGTTCCGCAGGAGGTCATCGACAACACCACGCAGAACGTCGTCGAAGGTGCACTGACCGGAGCGAAGTGGAAGGACAAGGTGGTGGCCGTTCCGTTCTGGGCCAACACCCAGATCCTCTGGTATCGGAAGTCGGTGGCGGAAGCCGCAGGGTTGGACATGACCCAGCCGGTCACCTGGCAGCAGCTCATTGACGCAGCCGCCAGCCAGGGCAAGTTCCTGGGGGTCCAGGGTGCCCGGGCCGAATCCATGACCGTGTGGGTCAACGCACTGGTCGAATCTGCGGGCGGCACCATCGTGGAGAATCCGGACGCCCCTGCAGACGAGATTAAGCTGGGCCTCAATTCCGAGGCGGGAACCCAAGCTGCCGAAATCGTGTCCACCATTGGCAAGGAAGGCCTGGGCGGCCCCGGACTGCCCACCCAAACCGAAAACACCTCCATGATCCAGTTCCAGGGCGACCAGGGCTCGTTCATGGTCAACTACCCCTTTGTCTGGCCTGCCACCAATGCAGCAGTGGAAGCGGGAACACTGCCCGCAGACCTGATCGATGACATAGGCTGGACCCTGTATCCGCAGGTCAATGCCGGTGAAGAAACCGCTCCCCCGCTGGGCGGGATCAACCTCGGTGTGGGGTCCGAGAGCAAGCATCAGGATCTGGCCTACCAGGCCATTGAGTGCATTGTCAGCCCGGATAACCAGTCCCTGTACTTCACCAGCAACGGCAATCCCCCGGCCAATATCGATGCCTATGATGCTCCGGGCGTATCGGACACCTTCCCGATGGCGGAGACCATCCGTGAGTCCCTGGAATTGTCCAAGCCCCGGCCGCAAACCCCGTACTACAACGAAGTTTCAACCGGCATCCAGCAGACGTGGACCCCGCCAAGCGACGTTGATCCGGCAACCACGCCGGAAACCAGCTCCGAGTTCATCCTTGCGGTCCTGAAAGGGGAGAAGCTGTTGTGAGCACTTCCGTAGAAGCTCAGCGGGGAGCAGTGCCCGCATCCAAACCCGCCAAGCCGCGCCTGAGTGACAGGGCACGGTCCGAACGCAGGCTCGGGCTGTGGCTGGCCGGCCCGGCATTCGTGATCATGCTGGCCGTCACTGCCTATCCGATCCTCCTGGCCGTGTGGGATTCACTGTTCAAGTACCGGCTGACGGCGCCGGGCGACAGGGAATTCATTGGCCTCGGCAATTACAGCGTTATTCTCACCGACAGCGTTTTCTGGCGCGACCTCGGCGTGACGCTGCTGATCACCGTCATTACCGTGGCTGTGGAACTCGTTCTGGGCTTTGCCCTGGCCCTGGTGATGAACAGTGCATTGAAGGCCGTCCGCGGCTGGCTGCGCACAGCCATCCTGGTTCCCTACGGCATCATCACCGTGGTTTCGGCCTTCGCCTGGTTCTACGCCTTCGACATTAACTCCGGCTACATCAACCACTGGTTTGACTGGGTGCCGGGTATTAGCCCGGACCTGAACTGGTTTGCCGACGGGCCCACCGCCCTGTTCGTGATTATCGCCTCCGAAATCTGGAAGACCACACCGTTCATTTCTCTCCTGCTGCTCGCCGGGCTGGCGCAGGTTCCCGGAGAACTGACCGAAGCCGCGGAAGTGGACGGTGCCACCTGGTGGCAGCGGATGTCACGGGTGATCCTGCCGAACATGAAGGCCGCCATCATGGTTGCCGTCCTGTTCAGGGCGCTGGACGCGTTCCGGATCTTCGACAACGTCTACATCATGACCAACGGTGCCTACGGGACCGAAGTCCTGTCGCTGCTGGCATACCGCACCTCGATTTCCCGGCTGGAGATTGGCATGGGCTCAGCGATTTCAGTCCTGCTGTTCCTTTGCGTGATCATCATCTGTTTCATCGCCATCAAACTGTTCAAGGTGGACCTCACCGGTGCACGAGGGGGTAACTAGTGAAATCCTCACCTGTTCGTCGCAGGCTGATCTGGACCATCATCTCGATCGTGGTGATCGTCTATGCACTGTTCCCGGTAGCCTCGATTCTCGCCACCTCGTTCAAGATCCCCAGCGACCTCACGTCGGGAACGTTCCTCCCCAATACGTGGTCCACCACCAACTATGAAGAGATTCTTGTGGGGGACGCCCAGGATCTCTTCCTCTCCGCACTGCGCAACTCCATCGGCATCTCCCTGATCGCCACGTTTGTTGCCGTGGTGCTGGCCACCCTGTGTGCCTACGCGATTGCACGGCTGGACTTTCCCGGCAAGAAGCTGATCCTGACCACTGCGCTCGGCGTCTCGATCTTCCCCGTAATTTCCATCGTGACTCCGTTGTTCAACCTGTGGCGCAACATCGGGCTGTATGACACTTGGCTCGGACTGATCATTCCGTACCTGTCCCTCACCCTGCCGATTTCCATCTGGACGCTGTCAGCGTTCTTCCGGCAGATTCCCTGGGAGCTGGAACAGGCAGCCCAGGTGGACGGAGCCACCACCTGGCAGGCTTTCCGCAAGGCTATTGTTCCCCTCGCGGCACCCGGGGTGTTCACCACGGCGATCATTGCGTTCTTCATCGCCTGGAATGACTTCGTGTACGGCATTTCGCTGACCTCAACCGATGCAGCAAGGCCGGTTCCAGCAGCCTTGGCCTTCTTCACCGGCGCCTCCCAGTTCGAAGAACCGACGGGCGCCATCTCGGCGGCCGCAATTATTGTCACCATCCCCGTTGTAGTGCTGGTGCTGGCGTTCCAGCGCCAGATCGTCTCGGGCCTAACCCAGGGCGCCGTCAAGGGCTAAGTTCCTTACGTCCGGTCGAAGAAAAGGATTTATTCTCATGGCATCGATCACCCTCAACCACCTCGTCAAGAAATACGGCGACGGCTTCCCTGCCGTCAACGATGTCAGCTTGGATATCGCAGACGGTGAGTTCATCATCTTGGTTGGCCCGTCCGGCTGCGGAAAGTCCACCCTCCTGCGGATGATCGTAGGTCTGGAAGACATCACGTCCGGAGACCTGCTGATCAACGGGGAGCGGGTGAATGACAAGGCACCCCGTGACCGCAACCTGGCCATGGTGTTCCAGAACTACGCCCTGTACCCGCACCTGACGGTCTTCGAGAACATCGCGTTCCCGCTGCGCCTCGCCAAGGGCAAGTACACCGATGAGCAGGTGAACAAGCTGGTCAATGACGCTGCTGCCACCTTGGAGCTGACTGAGCACCTGGACCGGAAGCCTGCCAACCTTTCCGGCGGGCAGCGCCAGCGGGTTGCCATGGGACGTGCCATTGTCCGCCAGGCGGATGCCTTCCTCTTTGACGAGCCCCTCTCCAACCTGGACGCCAAACTGCGCGGACAAATGCGGTCGGAGATCTCGCAGATGCAGCGCCGGCTGGGAACCACCAGCGTCTATGTAACCCACGACCAGACTGAAGCCATGACCCTCGGCGACCGCGTAGCCGTGCTCAAGAAGGGCATCCTGCAGCAGGTGGCGTCGCCGCGCGAACTGTATGAACAGCCCATCAACCTCTTTGTCGCGGGCTTCATCGGCTCTCCGTCGATGAACTTCCTGCCGGCCACGGTGGACGGCAACGTGCTCCGGACTGCGGTTGGCGACATCACGATTCCCCAGGATAAGGCCAGCAAGGCCACGGGGAAGAACATTGTGCTCGTAGGGCTGCGGCCGGAGTTCTTTGAGGATGCCAAGTTTGTGGACGAGGCCAAGCTTCACCACGGCTCAACGTTTACCGCACCCATCAGCCACACCGAATGGCTGGGCAACGAGCAGTACGGCTACATCCCCTTCCACCCGGATCCTGAGGTCAAGGAACTCCTGGACAACTTGGCACGGGATATGGACGCCGACGAGCTCCGGCCGCAGATTGTGGTTACCATCGACGCAGCCTCCCGCATCCGCGGAGGACGCGACGCCGAGCTGTGGCTGGACACCCGCAAGGTGCATCTGTTCGATCCCGAGACCGGGGAGAACCTCACCCGGGATGCCGAAGCAGGTGCGGAGCTGACCGAGGAAGCCAACGCAGCACGTGCCGAAGAAATCGCCATGGCACACGAGAATGACAAGGTGGGCAGCGGAAACTAAGTTCCCGCGGATTTGCCCGGAGAAGCCCGGACGGCGGCAGGCCCGCGGTCCGGGCTTCTCCTGTTTCACCCGGTATCGTTTGATCGGTGCAGGGAACAACATCGGTAATCAAAGCAGTGGCCACGTGGCTGCTTGCCCTCATGCTCACCATCGCTGCGGCAGTGGTGGTCATTTATTTCGTCAATGCGAAGGTGTACGGCCCGGGGCACCAGGTGAGCAGCTACTTCGACGCCCTCCAAGAAGGGGACGGGGAACGCGCCCTGGGCCTGCTGGCCGCCACGGTTCCGCAATCCAATGCCGCCCTGCTGGACGGAGACGCGCTGCGGGCCGCAGCCGCGGACCTTGAGCTGGTTCAGATCGGTGAACCCCGCGACGCCGGTGAGGACAGGGTGGATATTGACGTCACCTATGCCATGGGCGCCGAGGAGGCGCAGAGCACCTTCCGCCTGACGCGTACTGAGAAGCACTGGTTCTTTTTTGACCAGTGGTCCTTTGTCCCTTCGGTCCTTCCCACGGTGACTGTAAGCGCCCCCAGCCAGCGCGAAGCCGTCCTCAACGGCGTTCAGGTGGCCCTGCCTGAAGAGACCACCACGTTTGCTTCCTTCTATCCCACCCGCGTGGAAGCTTCCTACGAATCGGAGTTCTTCGCCGCCCCGGCGGAATCAGGAGTCCTGACTTCGCCGCGTGACACCGTCTCCCTGGTCCTGGCAACCGAGGCCACCGAGGCCCTGAGAAATGCCGTAGATGCCAAGGTCCGCGATTTTCTCGCCGGCTGCACCGGCGCCCAGGACCGGCTCGCCCCGCCGGGCTGTCCGTTCTTCCACTTCACCGACAACCGGGTCCAGCCGCCCATCGTCTGGGAAATCACGCAGTACCCGGAAGTCAATATTCGTTCGGTGTCGGGGAAGTGGGTACTCTCCCCGCTCAACGGCAAGGCCCGTCTCACCGCTGAGCAGACGGACCTCTTCAGCGGTGTCAAGAGCCCGCTGGAGGTTGAGAAGGATTTCAGCTTCGCCGCGCAGCTGTCCGTTGGTGCAGGCGAGGTGTCCGTTACTCCCCTGATCGACTAGCCCGGCCGGATGTCTGTGGCCGGGCTGGTCGATTGCCGCACAGATTCCGCTAGTCGAGCCCGCGCAGGTCCAGGGTGAGCTCAGTGTCTCCCGCGGCGTCAATGGTCACGGGGATGCCCCAGTCCTGCTGGTACAGGTGGCAGGCGGCGTGGTCGGGGATCTCGCCGCCGGGCTCGCCGTCGCAGGCCGCGGCGCGTGCCGTGATGTGCAGAACACCGCCGGACACGGAGTCCGAAAGCACCAGCTCACGCGTCAGCCCGGTGGAAGTCCCTCCGCCGGAAACCAGCAGTTCCTCCGGAGAGGATGAGATCTTCAGCTGCGTGGGATCTCCCCACCGGTCGTCCAGCTTCTGGCCCTTGGGAGCGGCAAAGCGGACGGAAAGCGCCACCGTGCCCGCGGCCATCGGGCTGGCAGGGCGCTGTGTCTGCCGGGCACCCTCGTCCACCGACTGGGCTTCCTTGGGAATGGGCAGCCGCACCAGTTCGTGTTTGTTGGCTTCCACCACGATCAGCAGCGGTTCCCCGGCAGTGGTGTCCACCAGGACGCCGGAAGGCTCGGAGAGCCCGCGGGCCAGGGTGGAAACGGTTTCAGTTGCGGGGTCGTAACGGCGAACAGCACCGTTGTAGGTGTCGGCGATGGCCACCGAACCGTCCGGCAGCACTGCAACTCCCAGCGGGTGCTGCAAACGCGCCTCCCCGGCAGGCCCGTCGCGGAAGCCAAAGTCAAAGAGCCCGGCTCCGACGGCGGTGCTGACCGATACCCGTGTGGTGCCGTCGGCTGTACTAAAGGCCAAACGGCGAACCGCTGAGGTTTCCGAGTCGGCGACCCAGATGTTGCCGTCAGCGTCTTCGGCCAGGCCGGAGGACTGGGCAAACCAAGCCTCCGCACCGTCGCCGTCCAGCAGGCCTTCAAGCCCGGTGCCGGCCAGGATGCCCAGTGCGCCGGTGAGCGGATCGAAGCTGAAAATCTGGTGCGTGCCGGCCATGGCCACTACCAGCCGGCCCAGCGCAGTGGACCAGGTCACGTCCCACGGCGAGGACAGGGACACGGCCAGCGGGTCGGAGCCAAGGGCCGGCTGCACGGACGCCGATCCGGGTACGTCGCTGCCGGCCGCTGAGGCGGCTTCGGAGGGGTGGTCCGCGCCGGGTGCCCGCTTTGTCTGGTTGCCGGCGTCCAGGAGCCGCTGCACGCCGTTTCCGGCGACAGTGGTGACGGTTCCGGAGGCCAGGGCCACTGCGCGCAGCCGGTGGTTGACCGTGTCCGCCACCACGACGTCGTACCCGGTCTGCTCCGCCACGGCGGCAGGCAGGACGGCCAGGCCCTGGGGTTCGTTGAACTGTGCCGTGCCGGCGTCGCCGTCGCGCCATCCCTTGGTGCCGTCACCGATAACAGAGCGCACTGTGGTGAGATCATCCTCAAGTTCCACGAGGCGGTGGTGCCCGGTATCGGCCACCAGGAAGGTCCCGCCGGGAAGGGGAACGGCCTTGCCGGGAAAACGCAGGTTGCCGGCGGTGGGTTCGGCCGGAACGTACGGGCCGTTTCCGCGGTGCAGCGTGCCCTTGGCTTCGTGCTCTTCGACGAGCTCGCTGATCAATGATTCGAGGCCGGCGGCGTGGCCTTCACCCGACAGGTTGGCCACGATGTAGCCTTCCGGATCCAGGACCACCAGAGTTGGCCAGGCGCGGGCCGCGTAGGCCTGCCAGGTGATCAGCTCCGGGTCATCCAGGACCGGGTGGCGGATTTCGTAGCGTTCCACAGCCGCTGCCAGGGCCACGGGATCTGCCTCGTGCTCGAACTTGGGCGAGTGCACACCCACCGTCACCAGCACGTCGGAGTACTTCTCCTCCAGCGGGCGAAGCTCGTCCAGGACGTGCAGGCAGTTGATGCAGCAGAAGGTCCAGAAGTCCAGAAGCACGATCTTCCCGCGCAGGTCTTCCAGCCCGAGCTGGCGGCCGCCGGTGTTGAGCCAGTTGCGGCCCTCCAGGGCGGAGGCCCGCACCCGGTATCCGGTGCGCACAGTTTCAGTCATTAACGGTCTCCTTCAGAGCTGCTGGCATCCCGCTTGGCCAGATTGGCAAACATGTTGTTGTAAGCGGCCAGCTCAGCCTCATTATTCCTTTCGGCTGCCCGATCTTTACGCCGTGTTTCGCGGGCGTCAGTCCGGGACCACTGCAGCGCCACCCCAATGGCCACCATGACAGTGGGAATCTCGCCCAGGCCCCACATGATGGATCCGCCGAGCTGCTGGTCAGCGAGGGCGGACAGTCCCCAGTCCCGGCCCATGTTTCCAAAGTAGGAGGCCTGGATCAGGGAGGTTCCGCCCATGACCGCCACGCCGAAGAAGGCGTGGAAGGCCATCGTGGCCAGCAGGATCACCAGGCGCAGCGGATACGGCGCCCGGTAGGGCAGCGGGTCGATGCCGATCATGGTGAGGACAAAGATGTAGCCGGTCAGCAGGAAGTGCACAACCATCAGTTCGTGGCCCACATGCTGGCGCAGGGCGAACCCGAACAGCTCCGAGTAATAGAAGATCACGATGGACCCGGCAAAGTTGACGGCCGCGAAAATGGGGTTGGTGACCAGTTTGGAGAACCACGAGTGCACGCCGACGAGGATCCACTCCCGAATCCCGCGGGTGCCGTCCCCGCGCGGTGTCAGCGCCTTCAGCGCCAGTGTTACGGGGGCACCGAGCACCAGGAACAGCGGAACCACCATGGTCAGGGACATATGGGCCAGCATGTGGGTGCTGAAGAGCACCATGCCGTACACGGCAGGGGCACCGGACGTGACGTAGGTCAGCGCAGCAAGGCCAAACAGCCAGCACAGGGCACGAACAATTGACCACTTATCACCGCGGCGGCGCACCTTGACCATTCCGGCAATGTAGGAAATCGCCAGGACAAGCACGATCGCGACCCACAACCAGTCGAAGCGCCACTCGGTGAGGTAGCGTTCATTCGTCAGTTCCGGCGGCAGGTCGTATCCGGTGAGGATCCGCGCCGGCGATGCGTTGGCCGGCAGCTCCTCCGGCCGCGGGGTGGCGGTGCGGCCCAGGGCCACGGCCACGCCGGAGACAGCGGCCATGATCAGCAGTTCCACACCGATCAGCTGCCAGAGAATGCGGTTGGCGCTCTTCGCCCGGGGGCCGCCCTGCTCGTTGGAGCCTGCGGCGGAGCCGGGAATCTTGGCGGGCAGCTGGGGAATGATCCATCGGCGGTGCAGGAACCCGATCACGCCCAGCAGCAGGGTTGCCGCGGCCTTGAAAATAACCAGACTCCCCCACTCGGAATTCAGCTGGGAAAGAGAAGTGATGCGCAGGGAGGCGTTGATGACGCCGGACAGGAAGACCAGCGCGAAGGCGAAACCGGCAAGGGCGGAGTAGCGGCGCAGCACCACGCCGGTAATGGGACCCAGCTGGCGCGAGACAACAGCCAGGACAATGAGTCCGCCAATCCACAGGCACACACCGGCCAGGTGCAGCCCGATGGAGTTCACGGCGGCACTGTGGTCGTCGCCGCCTGCTGAGTGGCCGACGAGCGCGATGGGGATGATGGCCCCGGCGGCCAGCACGGTGGTGGCGGCGAGACCGTTCAGGGACCGGACACCGAAGGCCAGGGTGGTGACCACTGCTGCAATGATGCTCACCGCCAGCCAGGCGCGGCCGGTGGAGAAGTCGGTGACGAAGGCGCCAAGGCCCTGTGTGTAACTTGCCTCCGCGCTCAGCGGCAGGCCGGAGACATCCGAGTAGGTGAAGAGCAGCACGCCAACGGCGGCCAGCGTCCAGACCGCGGCGGCGAACCCTGCCAGTGACATGGCGCGGGCGAAGGCGGGGTGTTCCGGCTCATCCGCCCGGACCTTGCGGGACCGCGTGAACTTCAGCGACTTTGGCAGGATGGCGACTGAGAACACCAGCGCTCCAATGACCGCTGCCATGGCACCGTTCTGCACGGCCTTGGCAACAGGCAGGGCCCATCGGGTCAGTGCACCGGGGTCGGAAAGCTGCTGGGCCGCGGCGGCACCGGAGAAGACCAGCGCCCCGGCAAGGGCCGTGAACAGGACGGCAGCGGCGGCGGCGAGCCAGCCGCCCCCAACGGCTCCGGCAGGCGTGGAAGCGCCGGACGGCAGGCGGGCGCCGGCGGTATCGGTGTTGGCAGTTTTAGGCACGATACCTATTCTCTACCCCCGGTAGAAATTTGGGCTAATTGCACAAAAAAGGCCGGCGCCCTCAGGCGCCGGCCCTTGCCTCAGGAACGGAGGTTACTTCTTGGTGGAGACAGCAGCCTTCAGCTTGGAGCCGGCGGTCAGCTTGACGCTGTGGCCTGCCGGGATCTGAATGGTTTCGCCGGTCTGCGGGTTGCGGCCCGTGCGGGCAGCGCGGTCAGTGCGCTCGACTGCGAGCCATCCGGGGATGGTGATCTTCTCGCCATTGGCAACGGAGGTTGCGAAGATGTCGAAGACAGCGTCGAGAACGCCGTTCACTGCCGTCTGGCTGTTGCCGGACTTCTCTGCCACTGCTGCAACAAGTTCACTGCGGTTCATAGCCAATTTATGTCCTCCTGGACTAGGTGTTAGCTCGAGCGGATCACGGATGCGAAACCGCCACTGTTGGAAACTTACCAGTCCGCGCCCGGAAATCAGGAAAAATCCGCTGTTTTTCGCGGTTTTTTCAGCTCTCAGCCCAGAAAAAGGTGCCATTTACCCCATCGAGGCCCTTAGCCTGTTTCCTTGCAACGGCGCGGATTTTACGCACACCCGCCGCCAAACAGCTCCGGGGCATGCAAAAGGGCGGCAACCCGCAGGTTGCCGCCCTTTTGAAAGCTTAGTTAAGCAGTGCTTACCAGCTGGACTTCTTCACGCCGGGCAGTTCGCCTGCGTGGGCCATGTTGCGGAAACGCACACGCGAGATACCGAACTTCTGGAGGGTACCGCGGGGGCGGCCGTCAATCTGGTCACGGTTGCGAAGGCGTACCGGCGAGGCGTTGCGCGGAAGCTTCTGCAGGCCGAGGCGTGCAGCTTCGCGGGCTTCGTCGGTAGCGTTCGGATCCACCAGGGTCTTCTTCAGTTCGAGGCGCTTCGCAGCGTAGCGCTCAACAATGACCTTGCGCTGCTCATTGCGGGCAATCTTTGACTTCTTTGCCATTCTTAGCGCTCCTCACGGAATTCGACGTGCTGGCGGACCTTGGGGTCGTACTTCTTCAGGACCATGCGGTCCGGGTCGTTACGACGGTTCTTGCGGGTCACGTAGGTGTACCCGGTGCCGGCGGTCGACTTCAGCTTGATGATCGGACGTACGTCCTTGTCCTTAGCCACTAGAGCTTCACACCCTTCGCGATAAGGTCAGTGATGACGGCGTCGATACCGCGCACGTCAATCGTCTTGATGCCGCGGGCCGAAACCTGCAGCGTCACATTGCGGCGCAGGGACGGAACCCAGTAGCGCTTCTTCTGAATATTCGGGTCGAACCGGCGCTTGTTGCGGCGGTGCGAGTGCGAAATGCTGTGACCAAAGCCGGGGATGGCTCCGGTGACCTGGCAATAAGCTGCCATGATCTCTCCTCCAGTTGTAGTAAATATGACGGTCCTCAAAAAACAGACACAGGGCGTTTGCCTAAGCACCTGCCATAAAGAGCGTCCCGCCACCAGTTTTGACACCGTTATTACTGCGACTTTCCGGAGGTTGACCTGGCGGGGTGAGATCCAGCCGAAGTGCCTCGCCGCGGGGAAGACGGTGAAGTTCAGGATGCCAAGCAGTATCTGCCGGGACAGCCTTCAATTCTAGGTTTATACGGGTGGCCGCGCAAATGTCTCCAGGCCCGCCTTACGGCATCTCTCTCGAACATAGGCGCAACTTAACGCCTCTCTATCCTAGGGGCAACCCGGCTTTCATTCAAACCGGCGGGATACTGTACCCGTTAAAGGTGCCTGACCTCACCCTTTAGACGGCGACGACGGCGTTTGCACTGCCCCGTCCGCCCCGACAACCACCACTGCCGCCTCCGGATCCAGCTCAGCGCCGTCGAGTTCGGTGCCGCCGCCCACCACTGCGCCGGCATCCACAATGGCGTTGCGCAGCTTTGCGCCGGAACGGATCTTCACGTCACCCAGGAGAACGCAGTTCTCCACTTCAGCGCCGGCTTCCACCAGAACGCCGGCCCCCAGGACGCTGCGCCGGACGCTGCCTTCCACCCGGGAGCCCGGCGCGAGGAGGCTGCTGGAAACCCGGGCCGCCTCGCCGGCGAAACCGGGCAGCCGGCGCGGTGAGGCACTGAGGATGGGCCATTGAGGGTCATCGAAGTCCAGCCCGCGGCCGTCAATCAAGTCCATGTGGCCCTCGTGGTAGCTGCTCGGCGTGCCCATGTCCCGCCAGTAGCCCTCCAGACGATGTTCGGCCACCTTTTCCGTCTCCAGCAGGTAGGGAATCAGCTGGTCGCCGTAATCCTCCAGCTGGCCGTCCCTTTCCATCAGCTCATCCATGGCGTTCAGGAGCACGGCTGCGTCGTAAAGGAAGATTTCGGCAGCCGCGAGGTCGGTTTTGGGCTTCTCCGGCTTGTACTCAAAGCCGGTCACGAAGCCGTCCTTCGCCTCCACCACACCGTGGTCGGAGGGGTTCCTGCGGATCTTGGTCGTAACCACGGTCAGGGCAGCACCGGAACGCTCATGGGTGGCAAGAACCTCCCGGTAATCGAGCCGGTAGAGATGGTCGGCGCTGAGCACCAGGACCAGGTCCGGATCATAATCGCGGATGTAGTCCGCCTGGCGGTACAGAGCGTCAGCATTGCCTTGCGCAAACCCCTCCCCTTCGCCGCCCTGATAGGGCGGCAGCACCCGCAGGCCCCCGTTGGTCCGGTCCAGGTCCCAGGGGCGGCCGCTGACCAAATGGTCATTCAGTGACTTGGGCTTGTACTGCTCCACGATCCAGACGTCGGACAGCCCGCTGTTGTGGAGGTTTGACAGGGGAACATCGATCAGGCGGTAGGAGCCGGCAACCGGCATGGCAGGCTTGGCCCGGTGGTCCGTGAGGGAGCCAAGGCGGCCTCCCGTTCCGCCGGCAAGAATCAGTGTCAGAATGCGGGGGGTGTGCATGTGGTACCTCTCGCTGGGGGGGGGCGTGTTGACTGCTCTCCATTTACACCAAGGCTAACAAAATGCCCTGACGCCGCTCTCAGGAGGGATCGGCGGGGGTGTTGTCTTCAACGATGCTGTTGCCCGGTTCCAGCCGGCCCAGGATGCGCCGGCCAATGCGTTCGAGGTCACTCACGTCGCGGGCGTCCAGTCCGTCGAAGACCAGATCCCGGACGGAGCGGACGTGGTCGGGAGCGAGTGAGGCCAGGGCTGCCATACCCTCGTCCGTGAGCGCGGCCATGGTGACGCGGGCGTCGTCGGGCGACTGCGAGCGTTCCATCCAGCCGCGGCCCTCAAGTTTCTTCACCACGTGCGAAAGCCGGGAGAGGGATGCGTTGGACCGGGCCGCCAGTTCACTCATCGGCAGCGCACGCTCCGGTGCCTCGGAGGTCATCGCCAGCACGTGGTAATCGAAAAGCGTGATCCGTGCCCGCTTGGACAGGTCTGCATCCAGCGTGGGGTTGAGCCGTGTGGCCACGGCGTAAAGAGCCAGCCACGCCCGTCGTTCATCGGGACTCAGCCAGGGGACGGAGGAGAACTCGGTGTCGCTCATTTGTCTATACTCCCATGGTTGCTTGAGCCTTCAATGATTCGGCGGGCGGGGCCGGCGCGCTTAGCTGTCCTGTTGTTTAGGCGCCCCGGTGCCTTCCACACCGAACGGCAGGGAATCGACGTCGAGCCGGGGATTCTCATCCTGGGTTGCCACAAGCTCGCGTGCCTCGGCGTGAGTATCCACGCTGGGCATGGACCCGGGCATGGGCCGGTTGGCGGATTCCTTCATGATGTAGACGGCCACTGCTCCCACAACGGAAGTTGCCATCAGCCAGAATGCCGGCATCAGGTCATTGCCGGTCAGATTGATCAGCCCCTGCATGATCAGCGGTGCGGTGCCGCCGAAGATCGCCACGGCGAAGTTGTAGGAGATGCCCATGGCGCCGTAGCGGCTCGCCGTGGTGAACAGTGCCGGAAGCGCCGAGGCGAGGTTGGACACGTAGAGGGTCACGGGAACGGCCAGCAGGCCCAGTCCCAGCAGGGTCGACCAGACAGGGCCGTGGGCAATCAGCAGGAACGCCGGAACGGCCAGCACAATGGTGGACCCCGCGCCCATCAGCAGCACCGGACGGCGGCCGATGCGGTCCGACAGCTTTCCGCAGAGAGGAATGCACAGTGCCATCGCCACCAGGACGGGGATGGTCAGCAGTGTGCCGTGCACGGCGTCGTATCCCATTGAGTCGGTGAGGTAGGACGGCATGTAGGAGGTCAGGGTATATCCGACAGTGTTGGCTGCGGCTACCAGGACCATGGCGACGATGATCGGGCGCCAGTACAGGCCAATCATGGCCAGCGTTCCCGGAGGTGCCGTTTCGCCGTCGGGCTTCCCCGAAGCTGCGTTCTCCTCCTGCGCATCCAGGGTGGCCTGGAAGGCCGGTGACTCTTCAATCTTGAGCCGGAAGTAGATGGCGATCAGGCCCAGGGGGCCTGCAACGAGGAAGGGAATGCGCCAGCCCCAGTCGAGCATGGTTTCGGCACTGAACGTCAACTGCAGGATGGACACAACCCCGGCGCCGAGGGCAAAGCCCATGTAGCTGCCGAGGTCAAGAATGCTGGAGAGGAAGCCGCGGCGCTTGTCGGAGGCGTACTCCGTCACGAAGGTTGTGGCACCGGCGTACTCGCCGCCGGTGGAGAAGCCTTGGAGCAGCTTCATGAGGACCAGCAGCACCGGAGCCCACATGCCGATCTGGTCGTAGCCGGGGAGGAGTCCGATCACGAACGTTGAGCCGGCCATCAGCATCAGAGTGGTGGCCAGAGTCTTCTGCCGGCCCAGACGGTCGCCGAGCCGGCCGAAGACAATTCCGCCGAGCGGGCGGGCCAGGAAGGTGGCGGCGAAAACGCCCAGGCTGAAGATCAGCTGGGCGGAGGCGTCGGCCTCGGAGAGGAAAACCGCTCCCATGGTGACGGCAAGATAGCCGTAGACACCAATGTCGAACCATTCCATGGTGTTGCCGACGACGGTTCCGCCCACGGCTTTCTTCATCATCGATTTGTCGACAACATTCACGTCGTCAACCTTCAGGCGCCGGCGCCTCAGGACGGGGCGGCGGAGAGTGGGTGCATCTTTAGGCATGTTGGCTTTCTTTCCTAGAAGTCAGCTGCGTGTATCGGAAGCAACCGGCCGGACGCCGCAACAGGCGTCAGGCAGACCAACAAGTTTAGGAAAAACAGCGGGGGTTACCGAATTATCAGTGTTCTGATGATGCGTTCAGGACACCATTTGCCGGGAAAAGACCCATGCAGTCATTGGGCTCTTGGGGAATTCTGTGAATCACCTCACCCCGGAGGTTTTACGCACCGTTCAGGGGCCCTTTTTCAGGAACGGACCGGAACTTTGGGGTGTACCGGAATCGGGTATTTAGGGGTCAGATTGTCACCTGAGGAAACCCCCCGCAGCCGGCGCCCGACCCACGGTCCGAGGTATTCCCGAGCCCACTGGGCATCACGGCGCAGTTGCTCGGCACGGGTCCGCGCAGGCAGCTCGTCCAGCTCCGGGACATCGATGGTGTCGGTGCGGCGCAGGACTTCGAGGACTTTCTTGGCCGTGAACATATGTCCGGCCGGGGCCATGTGCAACCGGTCTATGTCCCAGTACCTTTCGTCCTGCAGTTCCTTCATGCGCCAGTAATCCACGAGCTCGGCACCGTGGCGGTCAGCGACCTCGCGCACCAGCTCGTTGTACAGCGCCGTCCGCCCCCGGGTGGCCCCAAACACCGGTGACCGGCCCGAATCGAATCCGGTGAACATCAGCACAGCGGCGCCGGAGGCACGCAGCTTGGCAATGGCGCCGTCGTACGAGTCCATCAGTGTGTCGATGTCCACCCGGGGGCGCAGAATGTCGTTGCCGCCTGCGTAAATGCTCACCAGCGTTGGTTCCAGTGCGATGGCGGCGTCCACCTGTTCCGCCAGGACCTGATGCAGTTTCTTGCCGCGGATCGCCAGATTGGCGTATCCCCAGGAGTCTTCGGCGAGGATCAGCTGCTCGGCGACGCGGTCCGCCCAGCCCCGCACCCCGTTGGGCAGGGAGTCATCCCAGTCCCCCACGCCTTCAGTGAATGAATCGCCCAAAGCCACATACCGAGAAGTAAAAGTCACTCCCACAGGGTACAAGTTGATTCTGTTGTTTCCGTATTGACAGCTAGCTGCACGCCCGGCGGATTAGACTCTGAACAATACCGACACCGTTTCGCAGTACACCGCGAGCAACCAAAGGAACCCATGGCCAGCTCAGCAGCCGGACCGCGCCAACGTGCCGCAGTCATCATGAACCCCATCAAAAAGACCGATGTGGACATCCGCGCCCTGGTTGAGAGCGCCTGCCGGGACCAGGGCTGGGATGAGCCGCTGTGGCTGGAAACCACCAAGGAAGATCCGGGGCGCGGCATGGCCAAAGAGGCCCTGGAGGCCGGCGTGGATGTGGTGATCGCGGCCGGCGGCGACGGAACCGTACGCTGTGTTGCCGCCGAACTGGCAGGCACTGACACGCCGCTGGGGCTGATCCCGCTTGGAACGGGGAACCTGCTGGCCCGCAATCTGGATATCGCCGTCGACGATCCGGAGGCCGCGGTTACCGCCGCCCTTACCGGAACGGACCGCAATATCGACGTCGTCCACGTCACCTTGGACCGCGCGCTGGAAGGCGACGTTTTCCTGGTCATGGCCGGGCTCGGGTACGACGCCGCTCTCATGGGCGATACGAACGACACGCTCAAGGACCGCGTCGGCTGGCTGGCCTACATTGACGCTGGTGTCCGAAACCTGCCAGGCAAACCGGTCAAGAGCACCATCCGGCTCGACGGCGGCAAGGAGATCTCCGGCTTTCCCCGCAGCGTGATGGGCGGCAACTGCGGAAAGATCATGGGTGGCCTGGAGATTTTCCCCGGTGCCCGGATTGACGACGGGCTGCTGGACATCATGACCATGGCCCCCAAGGGGCGGTTGGGCTGGCTCGGTGTTGTGGCCGGACTGCTGCGCCGGGGGAAGGGCAAGGGAACTTCCGTGGAGTATTACCAGTGCAAGGAAGCTGAAATCTTCACGCAGACCCCGCAGGAATTCGAAGTTGACGGTGACCACCTGGGCAAGGCCTCGCACGTGGCTTTCCGCGTCGATCCCAGCGCTTTGCGGGTTCGGATGCCGCAGGGTGAGAAGGATCCGGCCATTCTGACCGACCCTGAAGTCTAGAAGGCCGCTGCCCCGGGCCAGGGGCAGCGGCCTTCGTTGCTAGAGTCCCATCCAGACTGCGGGATCCTGATATTCGCCATCTTTCAGCACTTCAAAGTGCAGGTGAGGTCCGGTGGAGTTTCCGGTGCTTCCAACGGCCCCGACCTCCTGGTTGATATCCACCCACTGGCCCACCTCAACAAAGATGTCATTCAGGTGGTTATAGGTGGTTTCGACACCGTCTCCGTGGTCAACAACAACCCGCAGTCCGCCGTACTGGTGATATTCCGCATACACCACGGTGCCCGGCGCAATAGATTTGACGGGTGTGCCCAGATTGGCACCGAAATCAATTCCGGTGTGCCATTCCAGTGCACCGTTTCCAAGCAGCGGGTTTTCCCGCCAGCCGAACGGAGACGTGACGCGCAGCTCGTCCAGCGGCACCGACGGGGGTTCCGGAGCAGGTTCTGCGGGCGCCTCCTCCACAGGCGTCGTGGAGCCCTGCCCGTTTTCCGCAGGGGGCGCTTCGGCCGGCTCCCCGGAACTCTCTCCGGGTTCCGCAGAGCTGTCTCCGTGTTCCGCAGACAGTTCGGAAGTCACAGATGCCCGCTCCAAAAGGAGGGCATCCTGCCCGGCGCTGTGGGCAGTGCCTGCCACGGCCGACCCGAGCACCAGCGCCGCCCCGGCCCCGAGGGCACAGGTTTTGCGAGCGGGGGTGGACAGCCAGCGCAGGTCTGCCGGCAGGGATTGAACGGCCGCCGGTACCTTTTCGAGCCGGTACCTCATTGTCTCCGGCCAGTGCTTTGCAAGTCTCGAGGAAATACTCTTTCCGGGCGGTGCGCTTTCTGTGGTCCAGCTGAGGACCTTTTCCCGCAGGTCCGGCAGGATACGGTCCCGCAGTTCCGGCAGAAGCCGTTCCCGGATTTCAGTCAGATGATCTGAGTACTTCGTCGTAATCCATCACCTCTTGTGCAGTTGTCGGCAAAGGGGCAGTGAACAGCAATAGTTCTCATAGGCGGGAGCCAGGCTCCCACTCGTTTCACTTTACCGACGCGGCACTTTGGGATGAAAGCAATTGTGATGAAGGTCAGTCATCCCTTGGCGGCAGATCACACTCCGTAGAGGTGGCTCCGAACCTTAGCCTTCGGCGCGGCCCCTGCGCCAATAGCCCATGAACGCAACCTGTTTGCGGTCAATTCCGGCTTCGCTCACCAGATAGCGGCGCAACCCGCGGACCACGGCGGCCTCGCCGGCAATCCAGGCGTAGAACGGCAGCGCGCCCGACGGCGTGTGCGGGTTGGGTGTTCCCTGGACGGCCGCCGGAGTAAGCCGCTGAGGTGTCTCCCAAAGGATGGTTTCGTCCACGTTGATGTCTTCGATCCGGGGGCGGGGCGGCACCGGCGCACCGTCCACGGAGGCCCATCCGGGAAGCGCCACGGCCTCCCGGACAGCGGCGTCCAGCAGTTCACCGTGGGGCCGGCCGCTTCGGGCAAGCCAGCTCACCCGGACCGAGGATTCCGTGGACACCTGCTGCTCGTCGGCGGCTGTTGGAACTTCCAGCAGGGCGTGGCCGGTCACGTCCCGGGGCAGGCTCTCCAGGATGGCCGTGATCGCCGGTACGGCCGTTTCGTCGCCCGCCAGCAGGATGTGGCGTGCCATCCCGGGACGCCATTCAATCCCGCCGTAAGACTCCGCCGTGACACAGTGGGCGGCGTTGGGCCCAATGATGCTGACCCGGTCCCCCGGTTCCGCAGCGGCAGCCCAGCTGGACGCGGGGCCGCCCCTGCCCTCTTCATCGAAGTGCAGGACAAAATCGACGTCGATCTCCGGCTCGGCACCCGAGCACCGGGCAGCACGGACGGTGTAGGTGCGCATGGAACCGCGCACAGCCTCGTCCAGCTGCAGCCAGTTCCGGTACCAGGCGGTATCACTGCAGTCGAACTCCGGCACCGGAATCCGGCTGCCGTCGGCAGCAATCGAAGGAACCACCACTTTGATCCGCAGATCGTGGGTCTGTCCCTGGATCCCAAACTCGGAAAGGCTCGGACCCGCAAAGGTGATGCGCTGGAAGTTTTCGCTCAGGCGCTGGACCCGCCGCACTTGGACGTCGAAGCACATCACGGCTCCGGCACCTGAGGCACGGCGTGCCTTGCGGGGTACCGCTGTTGCTCCGGTGCGGGTGCTGACCTGAGTCATGATGCGGCCTCCAGGCGGGTTTTTGGTTCGCGTGCGGTTAGGGTGTCGTGCGGGTTGGGCAGGTAGCCCACCTCTCTGGCAGGGTCCTCATCAGCCGGCTGCAACGCATGATGACGGCCAATGGGAACCACCATAGGGGTTCCGGAGACAGGATCGGGAATGACTCTGGATTCCAGACCAAAAACGTCACGGACCAGGTCTTCGGTGACAACGTCGGCCGGGGCGCCCTGAGCGGCGACGGCACCGGACTTCATTGCAATCAGGTGGTCTGCATAGCGGGCGGCGATATTCAGGTCATGCAGCACGATCGCCACGGTGGTGCCTGCCCGCCGGTTCAGGTCCGTGATCAGATCCAGCACTTCAATCTGGTGGGTGACGTCCAGGAAGGTGGTGGGCTCATCCAGCAGAAGAATCCTGGTCTCCTGCGCCAGGGCCATGGCAATCCACACCCGCTGGCGCTGGCCTCCCGAGAGCTCATCAACGTTCCGCTCCGCCAGGTCCAGAGTGCCGGTGGCTTCCAGCGCGGCGGCAACGGCGTCGTCATCCCCGGGTGTCCACTGGCGGAACCAGCCCTGGTGCGGGTAGCGGCCGCGGCCCACCAGATCCGCCACGGTGATGCCGTCCGGCGCCACCGGAGTCTGGGGCAGCAGGCCCAGAGTGCGTGCCACCTCGCGGGCAGGCCGGGAATGGATGTCCCTTCCGCCCAGCAGCACCGTGCCGCCGGCAGGTTTGAGCAGCCGCGAGAGGCCGCGCAGCAGTGTGGATTTGCCGCAGGCATTGGCGCCGACAATGATCGTGATCTGCCCGGCGGGGAGTGTGACCGACAAACCGTCCACCACCAGGCGCTCGCCGTAGGAAAGAACCAGATCCTGTGCGCTCAGGGTGTTCGGGTCAGGGGTATTGTCCATCTCAGCCTCCTCGGCCTACACGGTTGGAAGTCACCAGCAGCCACAGCAGGAACGGCGCCCCGAGGGCACCTGTCACCACGCCCACGGGCAGTGAAACACCGGGAACCAGATTGGCTCCGACAAAATCTGCGGCCAGCACGATGACGGCGCCCACCAGGGCGGAGACCGTTAGCGAGTGCCGCCCGCCCAGCAGGCGCCTGGCAATCGGGCCGGAGAGAAAGGCAATGAAAGCCACTGGTCCCGCAGCAGCGGTGGCCACGGCAGCCAGAGCCACCCCGGCAACCAGCAACCCCAGTTTGGACGCCTCAACCCGCAGTCCAAGCCCCGCTGCTGTGTCCTCTCCCAGCTCCAGCCCGCGCAGCCGGCGCGCAAGGACCGCAGTAACGGGCAGCAGCACAAGCAGGGCCAGGGCCAGAACGGCGGCACGGTCCCAGTTGCTGGAGTTCAGCGAACCGTTCAGCCAGACCAGCACCTGGGAAGCGGTCCGCACATCGGCACGCGTCATCAAAAAGGTCACCACGGCCTGCATAACGGCGGCGAAGCCGACGCCGACCAGAATCAACCGGTAACCGGCTGCACCGCCGCGCCGGGAAAGCAGGTAGATGGCCATCGCGACAACCAGGGCTCCGCACAGGGCGGCCAGGGAAACAGTTGTCCCGGCGGCACCGAAGACCACTATGGCCACCACGGCACTGGCACTGGCTCCGTAGCTGATGCCAATGATGTCCGGGCTGGCCAGCGGGTTGCGCAGCATGGTTTGGAAAATGCTGCCGGAAATCCCGAAGGCGGCACCCACCAGAAGTCCTATAACGGCGCGCGGCAGCTTGCTCTCCATCACGATGAACGTGGCACCGGGAATCTGTTCCCCGCCGAGTATCCGGAAGAAGTCCGGGATGGTGACGGTGTAGGTGCCCAGCAGGATACTGACTGCAAAGAGAACGACGACGGCGGCCGCCAGGACAGTGGCCACCACGCGGCCGCGTTTCAGGGACCGGCGGCGGGCGGCGCGGACCAGGAGGGCTCCCGGTCCGGTTGCGGAACGGTCCAGCAATGCGCTCACAGCTGGGCCTGCTTCCGCCGCCGGACGAGCCAAATAAAGACAGGGGCTCCGATGACGGCGGTCATGACGCCCACTGGAATTTCTCCCGGCGGGAGGGCTAGGCGCCCAATGATGTCGGCAATGATCAGCAGCACCGGCGCCAGGACCAGGGAAAAGGGAAGGATCCACCGGTAGTCCGGCCCGGTGAAGGACCGGACCATGTGCGGGATCACCAGGCCGACAAAGCCGATCGGGCCTACGGCGGCCGTGGCGGCACCGCACAGCAGCACCACTCCCAGGGCAGTGATGCCGCGGCTGAGGCCCACCCGCTGCCCCAGCCCCCGGGCCACGTCATCCCCCAGGGACAGACCGTTCAGTGCCCGGCCGGCGCACAGCGTGATGACGGCGCCGGCTGCCAGGAAGGGAACGACGGCGCTGATCACGTCCCAGCCCCGACCGGACAGACTGCCCGCCTGCCAGAAACGGAAGATGTCCAGTGTCTGCTGGCTGGAAACCAGCACTGCGCTCATGAGTGAACTCAGTCCGGCGGACAGGGCCGCCCCGGCGAGGGCCAGTTTGACCGGAGTGGCGCCTTCCCTGCCCAGGCTCGCCACGGTGTACACAAGGACGGCGGCCAGTGCCGCTCCGGCCAGCGCAAACCAGATGTAGCCAAGGAAGGTGGAAATGCCGAACCCGTAAATGCCGAGCACCACGAAGAAAGCCGCTCCGGCGTTGACCCCCAGAATTCCGGGGTCCGCCAGTGGATTGCGGGCCACGCCCTGCATGGCGGCCCCGGCCAGCCCCAGTGCGCCGCCTGCCAGCAGGCCAAGGACGGTGCGGGGAATTCTCGACACCACCACCGCATGGTCTCCGTTGCCGGGGTCGTAGGAGGTGAGGGCTTCGAGCACGGTTCCAAAGGACAGCGCCCGTGCGCCGAAGGCCACGGATGCCAGGCAGGCCAGCGCCAGCACGCCGATCGCGGCCGCCAGCAGGGCCGCCCGGCGGCCGTTCCGGGGAACCGCTGTGCGGGACGGTATTTGCCCTTCCGTCCCGGCAAAGCGGAGGGTTTTAGGTGCCGGTGCGGAGGAGCTGGCGTTCACGCCCACCGCGGCACCTCCTTAAGACGGAATGATCTTAAGTAAGGCTAACCTACGGTCCCGGTCCTTAAGAAACGTTTCTGTGCCCTATTCGCCGGGCGGAAAGCAATCAGCGCGCGCCGTGCCCCGGGGCCACCTCTTCGCCGGGACGCACCGGTCCCGGAGGGGTTCCGTTGCCGAACGGCCGGCCGCCGAGCTGCTCCCGGTGATGCTCGGTGAGCCACCCGGACAAATCCGGCCCCTTGGGAACGATACCCGTGGGGTTAATGTCCTCATGGACGATGTAGTAGTGGGCCTTGATCTGCTCGAAGTCGACAGTGTCGCCAAAGCCCGGCGTCTGGAAGAGGTCCCGGGCGTAGCCCCAAAGGTTCGGCATCTCGGTGAGCTTGTTCCGGTTGCATTTAAAGTGGCCGTGATAGACCGCATCGAAGCGGACCAGGGTGGTGAACAGGCGGACGTCGGCCTCGGTGATGGTGTCGCCGATGAGGTAGCGCTGGCGGGAGAGCCTGTCCTCCAGCCAGTCCATTGCGGCCCACAGCCGGTCATAGGCGGCGTCATACGCCTCCTGCGATCCGGCGAAGCCGCAGCGGTACACGCCGTTGTTGATCTCGGTGAAGACGCGCTTGTTGACAGCCCGCATTTCCTCCATGTGCTCTGCAGGCAACAGGTCCGGGGCACCCTCGCGGTGGAAGTCCTTCCACTCAGTGGAGAAATCCTCGGTGATCTGCGGAAAATTGTTGGTCACCACGGCGCCGCTGGGAATGTCCACGACGGCCGGTACGGTGATGCCGCGGCTGTAGCCGGGTGTGCGGCGGAAGAACGCCTCCTGCAGGCGTTCGATCCCCAGCACCGGGTCCCTCCCGTCCGGATCCAGGTCAAAGGTCCAGCTCCGGGCATCGTGGGTGGGGCCGGGGGTGCCCAGCGAAATGGCATCTTCAAGACCCAGCAGGCGCCGCACAATGATGGTCCGGTTAGCCCAGGGGCAGGCCCGTGCTGCGATCAGCCGGTATCTGCCGGCTTCCACCGGATAACCGTCCCGGCCGTCGCGCGTGATCCGCGTTTCGATGTAGTTGGTGTCCCGGGTGTATTCCGTACCGCCGGTGACATAGGCTCCGCGAGTGCTGAAGCCGGAGCCGTTGTCCTGGTCTGTTGCCGTGTTCTCAGCCATGGGAATCCTCGTTCGGGTGCGTGTGCCTGATCCTGCACTCAACACTAGTGGCTCCGAACCGGTCCCGGCTGCCCCCTGCTCTGCCGCCCGTCTCCCCGGTAGAGTCGAGGGACAACGCTTGCTTATCCACGATCACCACAGCCGGAGGAATTGAGCCACATGCGAGTAGCTGTCATCGGAGCAACCGGAAACGTCGGCACAGCCCTGCTCCGCCGGCTGGCCCAGGCCCGCAGCGAACGTCCGGAGGGCCTGGAGATCGTGGGCATTGCCCGGCGGATCCCCGACGGCGGCACCCCGCCGTACGACGGCGTCGAGTGGCACAGTATCGACATCGCCACGAGTGAGGGCCGGGAAAAGCTGACCGAGGCACTGAAGGGAGCCGACGCCGTCGTCCACCTCGCCTGGGCCATCCAGCCCAACCGTGACGAGGCGGAGCTGCACCGCATTAACGTGCACGGCACCGAAAACGCCCTGGCCGCCGCGGCGGCCGCGGGGGTGCGCCAGTTTGTCTGCGCGTCGTCCGTGGGCGCCTACTCCCCCGCCCCCAAGGACCGGCTCACCGATGAGTCGTGGCCCGCGCGCGGCATCGCCAGCTCCCACTACAGCCGGCACAAGGGCGAGCAGGAAGCGCTGCTGGACAAATTTGAACGCGAGTATCCGGAGATACCGGTAGCCCGGCTCCGTCCCGGACTGATCTTATCCTCGGATGCCGGCACCGAAATTGGCAATTACTTCCTGGGCCCGCTGGTGCCCAAGTTCATCCTGAACAAGCTGCGCCTGCCGCTGATCCCCCTGCCGAAGGAGTTCTCCTTCCAGATTGTCCACGCCGATGACATGGCCGATGCTTACTGGCGGGTGGTGGACCAGCGGGCCGAGGGTGCCTTCAACATCGCCGCCGATCCGGTGATCACCCCGGAGCTGCTCGCCGGCGTGCTGGGCGCCCGGCGGCTGCTGAACATTCCGGTGAAACTGGTGCGCGCCGTCGTTGGCCTGACCTGGGCCGCACACCTGCAGCGCACCGATCCGGGCTGGATAGACATGGCTGCCGGCGCTCCCATTATGGACACCTCACGGGCACGGGATCTGCTGGGCTGGACTCCGCGGCGCACCTCGGTTGAGGCGCTGAGGTTTGTCCTGGACGGAATGACGGACGGCGACGGAGTCAAAGGCTCGCCGCTGCTCGCTCCCCGCCGCTGAGCGCCGCCTCGGTGTCCTCCTCCAGCAGCTGTGCGTTCAGCGCCACCGCCAGCCGGTAGGCGTCACCGGCCACCGGCACCACCTGGCCGGACGGATCGGTGACGTTCCCGACGGCCCAAATCCGGTCTGCCCCGGTCCGACCGTTGTCATCCGTTTCCAGGCACCCGTCCGCGTCCAGGGTGCATCCCGGTATGTCGGCCAGCGCAGGGTCAACAGTGGCCACGGGTTCGCAGAACAGGGCACGGCACGGGACGGTCCGGCCGTCCGCCAGGACCACCGCTTCCAGGGCGTCCTCGCGGATGAGCAGCCGCTGTGCTGTCCCCTCCACAACGTCCACGCCCATAGCCTCAAGGGAACGGACGTCATCGCCTGAAAGCTCGAGCCCGTCCTGGACGATCAGGGTCACCTCCGCGGAGAAACTCCGGACCAGGATGGACTGCTGGACGGAGCTTTGCCCCGTTCCCAGGATGGCCAGCGCCTGGTTCCTCATCTCCCAGCCGTGGCAGTAGGGGCAGTGCAAAAGGTCCCGGCCCCACCGTTCCCGGGCACCGGCAATGTCCGGCAGGGTGTCCCGGAGCCCGGTTGCCAGCAGCAGATGCCTGCCCTGCAGCACTCTGCCGTCGGCAAGCTCGGCCTGCCGGTCCTCGTTCACGCGGATAACCTGCCCGGACACCAGCTCTACGTCGTACTGCTCCAAATCCGACCGGCACAGGCGCACAAGTTCCGCAGGCGAAATGCCGTCCCGGGAGGGAAAGCCGTGAACCTGGTCCGCGGGACCGTTCCGGGGCTGGCCTGCGTCCACAACCGCAACCCGGCGGCAGGCCCGCCCCAGCACGGTGGCAGCGGTCAGACCGGCTATTCCGCCGCCGATGATGACCACGTCATAGCGGTCGGCGGGCTCCACAAACACATTGGAAGATCGAGGCATGATTCTTTTCTATCGCACTTTTCAATAATCGTCAGCAAGCTTAGTTTTACCCCATGACGAACAACGCGCAGGCAGGTTCCGCTTCAAAACTCAAACAGGGCATCACCGGCCCCATGCTGTACCTCTTCATTCTTGGGGATGTCCTGGGTGCAGGCATCTATGCGCTGGTGGGCGAGGTGTCCGGCGAAGTAGGCGGAGCCATCTGGGTGCCGCTGGCGGCAGCGCTGCTGCTGGCGCTGCTCACCGCTTCCTCGTACGCCGAACTCGTTACGAAGTACCCCAAGGCGGGCGGGGCCGCCGTCTTCGCGGAGCGCGCCTTCAAGCGTCCGGCGCTGTCTTTCATGGTGGGGTTCTGCATGCTCGCCGCCGGTGTCACGAGTGCTGCCGGCCTGTCGCTGGCCTTTACCGGCGACTACCTCAACGCCTTCCTGGACGTTCCTCCGGTGCCTGCAGCCATCGTTTTCCTGCTCCTCGTCGCCCTGCTCAACGCGCGCGGGATTTCCGAATCAGTGCGGACCAACGTGGTCATGACCGTCATTGAACTCTCAGGCCTTGTCCTCGTCATCGTGCTGGTGGCCGTGATGGTTGGCCGGGGCGACGGCTACACGGAACAGATCACCGAGTTTCCCGCGGGCTCCAACCCGGCAACGGCAGTGCTGGCAGCTTCCCTGCTCGCCTACTACTCCTTCGTGGGCTTCGAGGTCTCGGCCAACGTTGCGGAAGAAGTCCGGGACGTCAGCCGGGTTTATCCGAGGGCCCTGTTCGGGGCGATGCTGACCGCCGGAGTGGTGTACCTGCTGATCGGGATCGCCGCAGCCAGTGCGCTGCCCACGGAGGAGCTTGCAAATTCCAGCGGCCCGCTGCTGGCGGTGGTCAGCGCCACGGGTTTCGGCCTCCCGGACTGGATCTTCAGCCTGATTGCGCTGGTGGCCGTAGCCAACGGCGCCCTGCTGACCATGATCATGTCCAGCCGGCTGACCTACGGCATGGCGGAGCAGGGCCTGCTTCCCGCAGTCTTCGGCAAAGTCCTGCCTAACCGGAAAACGCCGTGGGTGGCGATCATGGTCACTACCGCCGTTGCCATGGTCCTGACCATGACCGGCGGATTGGCGTCCCTGGCCGAAACCGTGGTGCTGCTGCTGCTCCTGGTCTTCCTCAGCACGAATATTTCAGTGATCGTGCTGAGGAAGGACTCCGTGGACCATCCGCATTTCCGTACTCCGCTGGTGCTGCCCTACCTTGCCATTGCTTCCTGCGTCCTGCTGCTCACCCAGCAGTCAGGGGCGGTATGGCTGCGGGCCGGGATCCTGCTGGCGATCGGCGGGGTGCTTTACCTCGTCCGCCGCGCCGTCAAGGGCAAGGTGGGCTGAGGGCCTACTTGAGGTCGTCGTCGTAATCCTTGCCGGCGTGCTGCTGACGCAGCTTGCGGCCCTCCTCGATGTCTTCTTCCATCTGCGCCTCGCGCTTTTCCGTCTGGCGGGTGTCACGCGGCGGCAGCTGAACGCTTTCTTCAGCCTGGATACCGGCCTGCAGCTCGCGTCCGCGTTCCACCTCGGCGTCGAACTCCGCACCGAACAACAGCGACAAGTTTGCCAGCCAGAGCCACAGCAGGAGAACGATCACACCACCGATAGCGCCGTAGGTCGCGTTGTAGTTGCCGAAGTTGGCCACGTAGAAGCTGAATCCCAGCGTGACGATCCCCAGCACGATCAGCGCAATGAAAGCACCCATGCTCATCCAGCGGAACTTGGGCTGCTTCACGTTGGGCGTGGCGTAATACAGAATGGCGACAAGCAGCACGGCGAAGATCAACATCGCCGGCCATTTGGCGATGTTCCAGATCATGACGGCCTCTGATCCGAGGCCAACAAAGTTGCCTATGGTCTCAGCGATCGGGCCGCTGAGCACCAGCATCATCAGCAGCGCGGCAACCAGCAGGACGAGCACCAGGGTGACCAGGAGCTGGGTCGGCAGCAGCTTCCAGGCCGGCCGACCCTCGTCCACTTCGTAGATCCGGTTCATGGACCGGCCAAAGGCTTTGACGTAGCCGGAGGCGGACCACAGGGCGCCGACAATACCGATGATCAGGGCGAATCCTGCACTGCTCGACGACGTCAGCTGGGTGATGGGGCCTTCCAGGACCTCCACGGCACTGGCCGGGGCGAACTCTCCGAGGAGCTCCAGCATGGCCTTGGTGGTGCTTTCAGCCTGCCCCACCACGCCAAGGATGGACACCAGCGCCAACAGTGCCGGGAAAAGGGCAAGGACCGTGTAGTACGTCAGCGCTGCCGCGAGGTCGGTGCACTGATCCTTGCTGAACTCGCGGATGGTTTTGCGGGCGATGTATTTCCAGTTGGGCTTCGTGACCTCGGCCGGGGTGTCCGGCTTGCTCGCGTCGTCCGGACTGGGAGCCGTTTGCGCCTTGTCCCCGCTGTTTTGCTGCGCCATGACGGCCTCCTCGGTGCGTTGGATGATCGAATTTCATCCTATTGCTAAGGAGGCTTACTACCAAAGGCTGCGGGGGCGGGTTTCGGTTTTATCCTGCCGGTGCGGTCAGAAATCCTTGTAGTAGTCCGTCAGCAGGGTCTCCTCCGCCGGGCTGAGCGCGCCGTCGGGGTCAACCTGCGGCGAGTCATCCACCACCTGCCGGCTGTAATTCACGTAGATGTCGTCGTCGTCCCGGCGTGCGCCCGCCAAAGGAACAAAGTGCTGGCGGGCTTCAAACAGGCCCAGCGCAACAGTAATCCACTCCGGCACACCGGTTGCCCGGTCCAGATGGACCTGGCCCACCAGCCCCAGCCGCTCACCGTCCTTGGCCCAGACCGTGGACCCCTGAAGTTCGTGGAGGACAAATTCATCTGCCATAACCGTTCCTCTTTTCATGTCCCGCCGGAGCGCACGTTATCCCAGCAGGCCAGAAGAGTGCCTGCCTGTCAACGGACAGCGGGAAGATGTCAGCGGCGGAGTCCCTCGTCCTCGGCAGAGTTCTCCTCCCGCTCCGCATAAACCTCTTTCCCCGGCCCGGCGAAGGAGTGCCGGCGGTCCACGGCTTCAAGCGAACCCGTGAAGAACTGCGAGGTGCTGGTGTCCGCCGGATCCCCGCCGGCCTGCGGGCGGGCATTCCGGTGCACCTCCGGAGCCCTGGACTTCACTTCTTCCCAGCGCTGGCGGGGCAGGCCTCCCGGATGCCATTCCTGCATATAGGTCACCATCGCTTCACGCACCAGGCAGCGCAGGTCAAACAGGGCACCGCTGTCCGCGGCGCTGACCAGGATGCGCACCCGGACCAGGCCTTTTATCGCATCGGTGATCTGGAGAACGCCGGTGCGGCCGTCCCAGAGGTCGGTTTCCGCCAGAGTCTTCTTCAGATGGGTGCGCAGGTCCCCCACCGGTGCACGCCAGTCCAGGTCCAGTTCCACCGTGCCGAGGATGGCGGACTGTTTCCGCGTCCAGTTCTCGAACGGCGTGGTGGTGAAATAGGTGGACGGCAGGATCAGACGGCGGTCATCCCAGAGGTGCACCACCACATAAGTCATCGTGATTTCTTCGATGGTTCCCCACTGGGTTTCCACCACCACAACGTCATCCACCCGGATGGCGTCAGTGAAGGCAAGCTGCATGCCGGCAAACACATTGGTCAGCGTGCTCTGCACCGCCAGACCGGCGACGATGGAGATCAAACCGGCGGAGGCCAGGATACCGGCGCCAAGGGCCTGAACCTCAGGAATAGTGAGCAGGACGCAGGCCACGGCAATCGTGATGATGATGGCCACACCTACCCGCCGGCCCAGCATGACCTGCGTCTTGAGCCGGCGCATCCGGCGGTTGTCCTTGGTGTCCGTCGTGTACTTGGTGAGCAGCATCGCTTCGATGATGAGCAGGACAACAACGGCCAGCCAGGCCAGCGAGGCAATCAGGGCCAGGGTGAGGATATAGCTGACCGGTTCGAACCAGTCGAAGCCGACAGCGGTGGCACCGAGGGCAATCCGCACACCGATCAGGGACAGCACCAGCCGCAGGGGGTTGCGTCCCAGCGCAATGACCTCACGGATCCGCGGGACGCGCCGGAAGATCTTCGCCATGGACTCACGCACTATCCGCGCCAGCACCAAGGCTGCCGCGACGGCGATCAGGAGGGCAAATACGGGTTTGAGGCCGGAGGCAACAGAGAGGACGTCTTGCATACCCTCGATCGTGTCAGCACCCCCGGGGGTCCTGTCCAATCGGCAAAAAGGGCATCCCGCCACGCCGGGATGCCCTTTTTGCACCGAAATTACTTGGCGGCGTCGGCCGCAGCGGCTGCTTCCGCAATCATCGGCACTACATTGTCCAGGGCATACGGGATGCTCAGGACGTTGATGGCTGAGACGGAGAAGACACGCTCAGCATTGGCGTCGGCAACGAGGGCGCCGTTCTTAACCGCAGGAATCTGGCCCAGCAGCGGGTCGGCCTCGAGGGCCGCAGCGGCTTCGTCATCAGCCACCCAAGTTACGAAGATGTCGGAGTCCAGCTGGTTGGCGTCCTCATCGGCCCACGGAAAGTAGAAGGCGTCAGCCGGGGCCTTCTCATCCACGATCGGCGCCTGGACCATGCCCAGCTCAGTCAGGAACTTGGGGCGGTTATCCAGGGAGGTGTAGACGGAGGAGGCACCCTTGGCGAGGTTACCGTAAATGAAGGACTTGCCCTCCAGCTCCGGGTACTTGGCGGCAGCGTCCTTGATCGACTGCTCCGTATCTGCAACCAGCTGTCCGGCCTTTTCACTCAGGCCCAGCGCTTCACCGGTCATCTCGGCAGTTTCCTGCCACGAGGTGCCCCAGGGGGCGTCCGGGTACGCGACGACGGGGGCGATCTTGGAGAGCTTGTCGTAGTCTTCCTGGGTCAGGCCGGAATAGGCGGCAAGAATAACGTCCGGGTTCGCGGCAGCAACATCTTCGAAGTCGATGCCGTCGGTGTCCGAATACAGCGCCGGAGCATTCTCGGATCCGATGGGAGCATCCAGTTCTTCCAGCGCCTCATCAATCCAGGGCGTGGTTCCCTGTTCGTTGCCGCCGTAGCTGATGGCCGGCATGACCACCGGCACAACGCCGAGGGCCAGAGCTGTTTCTGCATTTGACCAGGCAACGGCTGCCACCCGCTCGGGAGCGGACTCTATGGTTGTTTCGCCGTAGACGTGTTCGATGGTGACCGGAAAGGAATCGGTCGCCGCTGCAGTGGAGCTGCCGCCGTCGCCCGCTTCACCGGTGGCACCGGTCGAGCAGGCGGAAAGGGACAAGACAGCGACGGCGGCAACAGCCGCAGCGCGGCGCATCCGGGACAGGGCCATGGTGGGCTCCTTGACTAAGGGTTGGACTCTTGAGGCAAAACCAATGTCCGGAGAATCCGGACAAAAGTAAGGCTAACCTATCCTTAGATTAAATACGCAACGTCTGTCTTGCGTATTGCGGCCGCCTGGCCATCAGTTCACCTGTTCCGGCGCTTCCCCCGGGTAAAGGTAGATGCCGTCCTCACGCGCTTGGACTCGATGCGTCTTGGCGTTCACCATGGCCGGCAGGCACAGGGCCTGGCCGGTGCGCAGGCAGAACCGCGCCGAATGGACAGGGCATTCCACCTCCGTATCCTCAATCCACCCTTCCGACAGCGATGCTTCCTCATGGGTGCAGGTGTCATCCAGGGCGTAGTAGTTTCCGTTGTCGCTGTGGAAAACAGCAATGTCGTCCGAGGTGCCGGCAACCTCGGCATCGACCTTTAGTGCGGTTCCTTCATCAATTTCATCCGCAGCCGCAACACGAATGCCTTCGGCCATCATTACCCTCCTCCAGCACGGGATGTAACAAGGTGTTCTTCCCTCCAACCACGTTACCCGGCACCCCGGCCTGCCCGCACAGGACATGGGACGGACATGCGCGGGGGGGCTACAGGGAGGCGGAGGCTCCGGTACGCCGGATCTCCAGCTCGCGAATGAGCCCGATGAGTTCCTGGCGAAGCTCCGGCCGGAGGGCTGCAGTGAAACCGGACCGCTCGATGTCATCGGCACGCCCCAGCATCTTCCGCCCATACTGGGAAATACTCACTGCACGGCGCGAGCCGCTGGGCTCGGGCGGCAATTCCCCCACCAGCCCCTGGCGGGACATCGTCACCAGTGACGTGCCCAGCGTCTGCGCCGTCACCCGCAGCCTCCGCGCCAACTCCGCCCGCTTCATGGGCCCCTCAGCGTCCAGCACCCGAAGCACCGTGACCCGCTCCTGCGTCAGGCCAATGCTCCTCAACCGGTTGTCGACCTCACGGCGCACCAGCCGGGCTGCCGTGGACAGCAGCCGGACAGCTTCCCATTCCCCCTCGTTCTGCATTTGCCTGCTTTCCTGTACGTATCTCCAGTTGGCATCAAAACAATCAGTGTGCTTACTATTCCAACGCCATGATGGGGGGTCTTGTCAACAATTTGGACATTCGGCCGGCCTGCGGAGTCAAAGTCATCGGCCGAGAAGAAGGGCACCGGCACACCCTTTCTGCCCACTGCCGCCGCGCGTAAGCTGTGGCGCACAGCCAACGGAGGTTGCCTGGAGCAGCCCGGAGCGAGGGGAAGTGCCATGAGCACCAAGGACCTGCAGGATGCGCGCACCACCGGCAGTGACGGCGTTCGGGAAGTCAAGGAACGAGTGGTCACCGCCCAGGATGCCCGCGCGCTGGCTGAAGAATCCCGCATCGCCGAGGACCGGCGGCCCGGTTTTGCCAAAGGCATTTACATGGGCAGTTACAACTTGGATCTGATTCGGCCCCAGCCGGCGGATCCCGAGGAAGCCATCCGCGAGCGCGATTTCCTGGACCGACTGGAAGCCTTCTGCGGCACCTTGAACGGGCAGGTCATTGAAACCACCGGCGTCATCCCCGATGAGTACCTGCAGGGGCTGACGGATCTGGGGGTCTTTGGCATGAAGATTCCGCGCCGCTACTCCGGACTGGGGTTGTCCCTGCTCGCGTACGGCCGCGCATTGATGCTGCTCGGCTCCGTGCACCCCAGCCTTGGCGCACTGGTCTCGGCCCACCTGTCCATCGGCGTACCCGAGCCGGTCAAGGTGTTCGGCACCGACGAACAAAAGGAAAAGTACCTTCCCCGCTGTGCCGGCGGAGCCATCTCTGCGTTCCTGCTGACCGAGCCCGACGTCGGCTCCGACCCGGCGCGGATGCGCGCCACCGCCGTGCCCTCCGGGGACGGGAGCGAATATGTCCTGGACGGAGTAAAGCTCTGGACCACCAACGGCGTGATTGCCGAGCTGGTGGTGGTCATGGCCGCAGTGCCGCCGCACGGCACGGAAAAGGGCGGAATCAGTGCCTTCGTCGTGGAAATGGACACTCCCGGCATCACGGTGGAAAACCGGAACAACTTCATGGGGCTGCGCGGCATTGAAAACGGTGTAACCCGGCTGCGCGGTGTGCGGGTTCCCGCGGCCAACCGGCTGGGCAGGGAAGGCCAGGGGCTGAAGATTGCCCTCACCACCCTGAACACCGGACGCTTATCCATCCCGGCGCTGTGCGCCGGTGCCGGAAAATGGTCGGTCAAGATCGCCCGGGGGTGGACCGGAACCCGCGAGCAGTGGGGCCGGCCCATTGGCCGCCATGAGGCCGTGGCAAAAAAGGTGGCTTTCATCGCTGCCACCGCCTTCGCCCTGGAAAGCGTCTTCGAACTGTCCGCCTCCCTGGCCGACGCCGGCACCAAGGACATTCGGATCGAAGCCGCGCTGGCCAAATTGTGGGCCTCTGAGATGGCCTACCGGATTGCCGATGAGCTGGTGCAGATCCGGGGCGGACGCGGTTTCGAAACAGCAGCTTCCCTGGCCGCGCGGGGCGAGCGGGCGGTTGCCGCCGAACAGCAGCTGCGGGATCTGAGGATCAACCGGGTCTTCGAGGGCAGCACGGAGATCATGCACCTGCTGATTGCCCGTGACGCGGTTGATGCGCATCTGAAGGCGGCGGGTGACTTGGCGGTGGCGGATGCCTCTTTGGGCAACAAGGCCAAGGCAGCTGTAAAGGCCAGCGGATTTTACGGCCGCTGGCTCCCCACGCTCGCCGCCGGGAAAGGGTCCGTTCCCACCGCCTATGCGGAATTTGGCCCCCTGGCGGGTTACCTGCGTTACGCGGACCGAGCTTCACGCCGGCTTGCCCGCTCCACGTTCTACGGGATGGCACGGTGGCAGGCGGGACTGGAACACCATCAGGTGTTCCTGGGCCGGATAGTGGACATCGGCGCGGAGCTTTTCGCCATGTCCGCTGTGTGCATGCGGGCTGAAACCCTCCGCCGCAGGAATCCCGAAGAGGGTGCGCAGGCGTATGAGCTGGCTGCAGCCTTCTGCGCGCAGTCACGCGTGCGGACTGAAACACTCTTTGACGATCTGTGGCGCAACTCGGATGCAGAGGACCGCAAGCTCACCAAGGGCGTGCTTGCGGGACGCTACACCTGGCTGGAGAAAGGGGTGCTGGACCAGTCCGAGGGCACCGGACCCTGGATCTCCGCGTCGGCAAACGGGCCGGATGCAGGTGAGGACCTGCACCGCCGGTACCGGTGACTACGGCCGGCTGCCCCTTTGATCGTCAGCTACCCATGGCCGCGCGGGTAATCACCACATACCGGGCGGCCAGGTCTTCCGGGGACAGCTCACCGGCAGACCGGTACCACTGGGCGACGCCGGTGCACATGGTAATCACGGCGCGCGCGGATTCCGCCGGGTAAGGCGTGTCGAACACTCCGGCGGAGACGCCGTCGTTTACCACCTCCGTCAGCAGCAGCTGCTGACGGTCACGGGCGGCAATGTGCGCTGCGCGGGCATCATCCTGGAGGCTGCGGATTTCCGATGCCGCGATGAAAGCGTGCCCACTGCGGTGGGCATGAAACAGCACCAGACACTCGATGAGCAGCCGGAAGCGCTCCTCCACTCCCGGGCCGGCCTCCGCGAGGGCGGCTTCGCTCCGCTGGTACAGATCAGTCATCGCGCGCTGCACTATGCCTTCCAGCAGTGCATGCTTTGAGGAATAGTGGTGATAGATCCCGGGAACGGAAAGACCGGCACGGCCGGCCACCTCCCGGATGGTGGTGCCGTGATAGCCCTGTTCCACGAAACATGCCAGGGCAGCCGCCAGCACCGGCGGCAGTTCCTGTTCGGAGTAATTCCGCCAGTCCATGCCTGCGGCGGCCGACCGCTTCGCTTCCCCGCCGATACTGCCGCTGCCCATGCCGCTCCATCCCGTTCCGATCGGCCGCAAGTGACCCTTGACACAATTTTGCCCCTGCACCAGACTTAGCATACCCACGCGCCATACCGATCGGTTGCTCGGTCCGATGCTTGTCGGTCCGGTTCCTGCCGGTCCCGTTCCATCCTGAGGAGCTCCATGCCAGAGAACAGCGTTCCCGCCCCCCGGCTGGACGGAAAAACGGCCATTATCACCGGTGCCAGCCGCGGCATCGGTTTGGCAGTGGCCCGCCGGCTGGCGGCTGAAGGCGCCCGCGTCTGCATTACGGCCCGCAAGCCCGGCCCCCTGGCCGAAGCCGCGGCATTGTTCCCCGAAGGGTCCGTACTTGCCATCGCGGGCAAGTCGGACGACGCGGACCACCGGGCCGAAGTACTGGACACGGTGGCAGCGGAATTCGGCCGGCTGGACATTCTGGTGAACAATGCCGGCATCAACCCGGTCTACGGTCCGCTGATGGACCTGGAGCCCGAGGCCGCCCGCAAGATCATCGATGTCAACCTGTACGGCACCCTCGGCTGGGTGCAGGCCGCCTATCACCACGAGAAGCTCGATTTTGCCGGCCGCGGCGGTTCCGTGATCAACCTGTCCTCCGTCAGCGCCCAAACGCCGTCTCCGGGCATCAGCTTCTACGGGATCAGCAAGGCTGCCATTGAGCAGCTCACCCGTTCCCTGGCCGTGGAGCTTGGCCCGGCCATCCGGGTCAACGCACTGGCTCCCGCCGTCGTCAAGACGCAGTTTGCCCGGGCACTGTATGAGGGGCGGGAAGAACAAGTGGCTGCCGCCTACCCGCTGGGCCGGCTGGGAACCCCGGAAGACGTGGCGGCCGCAGCCGCCTTCCTGGCCTCCGATGACGCAGCCTGGATCACCGGCCAAATCCTGAACCTCGACGGCGGCCTGCTGGCTGCCGGCGGCAACGCATAAGCCACGCAAAGGACACCGAATGAATACCCTTCCCCCGGACATCGAAGACCTGCGCCTGCGCACCCGGGACTTTATCCGCACTGTGGTCATACCGGCGGAGCCCGCTCCGGGGGATCGGCTTTCGAAAGGCGAACGGGACCGGCTGCAGGCAGCCGCCAAGAGCGCCGGCGTGTTCGCTCCTCATGTGGCGCGGGAATACGGCGGACAGGGTGTTCCCCTGCAGTTCTGGTCCCCCATCTTCCAGGAGGCGGGCTATTCACTGATCGGCCCCACAGTGCTCAACTGCCAGGCACCGGATGAGGGCAACATGCATATGCTCGAACTCATCGGCACGCCGGCACAGAAGGAGCAGTATCTGCGTCCCCTCGTGTCCGGTGCTGCGCGTTCCTGCTTCGGGATGACCGAACCGCACCCGGGCGCCGGATCCGATCCGGCTGCCCTGCGGACCTCGGCTGAGAAGGTTGACGGCGGCTGGGTCATCAACGGCCACAAACGTTTCATCAGCGGCGCCAACAATGCGTCCTTTTGCATCGCCATGGTGCGCACGCCGGCAATCGAGGCAGCCGCTGACGGCGGCACCTCCTCCTCCCCCGCCGGAGCCACCATGCTGCTGGTGGACATGGACACCCCCGGCGTCCGCATCGGCGAACAAATCTCCACCATGGACCGCGCCATTGGCGGCGGACACCCCCACCTGCACTTTGAGGACGTCTTTGTTCCGGACTCTGCCGTTCTGGGTTCGCCCGGAGAGGGCTTCCGCTATGCGCAGGTCCGGCTGGGTCCGGCGCGGCTGACGCACTGCATGCGCTGGCTCGGGCTGGCCCGGCGGGCAATGGACATTGCCCTGGACCGAACCAACACCCGCGAAATTTTCGGCTCCGCCATGCATGAACTCGGCATTGCCCAGGACATGCTGGCACTGAACGTGATGGATCTGGAAACGTCCGATGCGATCATCACCAAAACGGCCGCCCTGCTGGAAGCCGATGCGAAGGCCGGCTCGGCGCTCTCATCTGTGGCCAAGGCACACACCTCCGAGGCTGTGTACCGGGTGATCGACCGCTCACTGCAGCTGTGCGGGGGCGACGGCGTCTCCGACCGCCTGCCGCTGGCGTCCTACCTTAACGAGGTGCGGGCCTTCCGCATCTACGACGGGTCCAACGAAACGCACAAGTGGGCCATTGCAAGGCGGGCATCCGCTGTCCGGCGGCGCGAGGTGGAGGCGGGAGCGCCGTTCCAGGCCTCCGTGGACACCGCCGCGGCCTACAGTTCCACGGAGGCATAGTCATGGCTGTCACCGCACCGTCCATGCACTCGGTCCCTGACGGCAGCGAGGTGGTGGCAACCTCGGCCGAGGCCGCCGCGCTCGCTTCACCTCCGTTGCTGATCCTGGACACAGTCACAGATTTCCTCGACAGCCACAACCTCGGCTCCGGCCCCCTGTCCTGGGCTCAGATTGGCGACGGACAGTCCAACATCACCTATCGGCTGGAGCGCGGCGGCGACGTGTTTGTCCTCCGCCGGGGACCGCGGCCGCCCCTGCCCCGTTCAACGCATGACATGGTCCGCGAAGCGCGGATCCAGCAGCTTCTGCGGGGCCGCGGCATTCCGGTTCCCGCCATCCTTGCGGTGTGCGAGGACGAGTCCGTCCTGGGCGTGCCGTTCTACGTGATGACTTTCCTGGAAGGTCTGGTCATCACCAACACCATTCCACCGGCCCTGAGTTCTGCCGAACAGCGGCTGGCCACCAGCAACGCCGTCGTCGATACCCTGGTTCAGCTGCACGCGGTGGATGTGGCGACCGGCGACCTGGCATCCTTCGGCCGTGCCGACGGTTACCTGCGCCGGCAGGTGGAACGTTTCTCCGCGCTCTGGGACATCAACACCACCCGCTCCCTGCCCGACGTTGCCCTGCTGGGGAACTGGCTGGCCGACAACCTGCCCGCCAGCCAGCAGGCCTCGGTGCTGCACGGGGATTACCGCCCCGGAAACCTGATGTTCCATCCATCAGCACCGGCACGGGTTACTGCCGTCCTGGACTGGGAGATGGCGGCAGTGGGCGATCCCCTGGCCGATCTGGGCTACCTGACCGCCACGTACGCCCAGCCGGACAGTCCGCCCAGCCCGCTGGAGCTGACCGCCGTCACCCGCAATCCGGGCTATCTGACTCGCGGCCAGCTGATTTCCCGCTACCAGGAACAAACCACCCTGTCCCTGGACGCCCTCCCCTGGTATCAGGCGCTGGCCCTGTGGAAAGCCTCCATCTTCTGCGAAGCGATCTACACCCGATGGCTCAAAGGAGAGCGTCCCAACGACACCCTGTTCGCGCCGACACTGGAGGACGGCGTTCCGCAGCTGCTAGCCCAGGCACGCGTGTTTGCAGGCCTGTCCCCCGCTGCCGCGCGGTAGGTAAAGGGCCGGCTAGGGAACGACGACGGCGCGGCCCAGGATCTGGTTGTTCTTGAGTTTTTCGTAGGCCTTCGGCGCATCGGCGAGGGAGAAAACCTCGGTGTGCACGTTGATCCCGCTGGACCGGGCCAAATCGAAGACTTCAATCAGTTCGGGCCGGGTGCCCCAGTACGGCGAGCGGATGGATGCCTCCCAGGCGCCGGCCATCAGTCCGACGGGCAGCACTCCGGCGCCCACACCCACCAGGACCTGGTCCCCCTGCGGCCGGATCATGGCCTGGCCCAGGTCCATGGTGGCCTGGTTGGCGACAAAGTCGAATACCACGTTGGCCCCTTCACCGTGGGTCAGATCCCGCACCAGAGCCACCGTTCCCTGCTCGGACGGGAACGTGTAGTGGGCTCCGACTTCCGTGGCCAGGTTCAGTTTGTCCTCACTGATGTCCAGGGCAACCACCGTGGCCGGGGTCATCGCACGCAGCAGCTGCACTGCCACGTGCCCCAGACCGCCCACGCCGATCACCACACAGGTGGCACCGGCATGCAGTTTGGCCAGTGAACCCTTGATCGCGTGATACGGCGTCAGCCCCGCGTCGGTCAGGGACACGTTCTTCACCGGGTCCAGGTCACCCAGGGGAACCAAATGCCGGGGACTGTCCACAATCATGTATTCCGCCATGGCTCCGGGCGCTCCCAGCCCCGGCGGAACAATGCCGTAGCGGGCAGCATTGGTGCAGTAGTTTTCGCTGCCTTTGGAACACTCATAGCATTGTCCGCAGCCCCACGGGCCGTAGACCGCAACCGATGTTCCCAGCTCCAGGTGCTCCACGCCGTCGCCCAGCATGTCCACCACTCCGGCGCCTTCGTGGCCAAGGGTCTGCGGCCTGCCGTACACATACTGGTCATCGGGCAGGCTCATGATGAACTCATCGGAATGGCATACGCCGGCAGCGCTCACCTTGATGCGGACCTGCCCCGGGCCGGGCTCGGGAGTCTCGATTTCCACAACCTCGGGCGCCGAACCAATCGTGCGGTATTGAAGTGCCAACACGTCGTACTCCTTTTCTCCGCGGAGCCGGCAGGGGCCGGAGCGGAACTGTTGAGTGGCTTGGTCCCCCATCCTGACACCGCAGCGGCCGCCAACACACCCCCTTCGGCGCAGTGGGGGCGGGAAATGCCCCAACGGCGTGCCGGGCGTCAGCTGAAGAGAGCAGCAGCCCGGGACAGGGTTTGGAAGACTCCGTAGGCCAGCGGCACACCCACCAGAAGCCAACTCACGGTGATCCGGATACTTGTCTTGCTCACTTGTGATCCTCCTCCAGTTTGGTGGGGTCCGGCTTGCCGGCATTTCCCCCGCTGTCCGCGCCCCTGGCCTTCTGATGCTTGTCCGGTTCGTGATGCTTGGAATCAACCGGGCGCACCATGAGGTTGGCGATGAAGCCAATCACCAGCAGGGCCACCATCGTGAGCAGCGCCGGCTGGTAGGCCTCGGCGTTCAGTTCCCCGGGTGTCCCCTGGGCATCGAGGAACGAGTTCACGATCAGCGGACCGGCGATGCCTGCAGCGGACCATGCCGTCAGCAGCCGTCCGTGGATGGCGCCCACCTGGAAGGTGCCGAACAGGTCCCGCAGGTAGGCGGGAACCGTGGCAAAGCCGCCGCCGTAGAAGGAGAGGATGACAAAGGCCAGGAGAACATACAGGATGGTTGACGTGTTCCCGAACAGGGCGAGCATCAGGTAGAGCGCTGCTCCTGCCCCCAGATACACCATGTAGATGCGCTTTCGCCCGATCACGTCGGAAGTGGCGGACCAGACAAAGCGCCCGCCCATGTTGCCGATGGAAAGCAGGCCCACAAAACCTCCGGCGACCGCCGCGCTGACGAGGGAAACGCCGTCGGGCTGGCGGAAGAAGTCCTGGATCATGGGCGCGGCCTGTTCCAGGATGCCGATTCCGGCTGTGACGTTGCAGAACAGGACAGTCCAAACCAGCCAGAATTGCCGGGTCTTGATCGCATTGGCTGCAGACACATGGTTTGTGGTGACCAGGGCCTTGGACGCCACTGTTTTGGGATCGAACCCTTCCGGCGCCCAGCCGTCCGCCGGTACCCGGATGGTCAATGCCCCGTAGAGCATATATACGAGATAGATGGCGGCGAGGGTCAGGAAAAGCTTCCCGACGGCGTCGCCGGCGTTTGCTCCGGCCGTTCCGAAATCGGGATCGTAGAAGGTCAGCAGTGCAGAGGAGAGCGGGCTGGCGATCAGCGCGCCGCCGCCAAACCCCATGATGGCCATCCCCGTGGCCAGCCCGGGACGGTCAGGGAACCATTTGATCAGTGTGGAGACCGGAGAAATGTAGCCGATGCCCAGCCCGATGCCGCCGATGACTCCATACCCGATGTAGAGCAGCCAGAGTTGGTTGGTGAAGATGCCGAGCGCACCCACCAGAAAGCCTCCGGTCCAGAAGACGGCGGAGACGAACATCGCTTTGCGCGGCCCGTTCCGGTCGACCCAGGTCCCCATGACGGCGGCGGAGAGGCCGAGCATGACAATCGCCACCGAGAAGATGATGCCGATCTGGGTCAGGCTGGCGTCAAAGTGTTCCACCAGGGCGTTCTTGTAGACGCTCGTTGCATACACCTGGCCAATGCACAGGTGGACGGCCAGAGCCGCGGGCGGGATTAGCCACCGATTGAATCCCGGCGGGGCGATGGTGTTTTCACGGTCGAGCCAGCTCATCCATAACTCCCTTGTGGTGCTGCGGCACGTGCTTAACTGCTGTGCCAGCCAGCATTCCCCATGCCGGCCTGCGGAAGACTGTGACACGCCGCCAGCCGTGTATCCGACAGGCCTGAAATCTATAACCTACTGGCCGGTAAGTTTTTTCACCGGAATCCTTGCTTTGTTACCGGACAGTAAGTTAGATGTAACAGACATCACACTTGTGTCGGGGGAATTCGTCATCAGAGCAGAGGCGCTTTCGGTCCGGCACGACCGAAATCGAGGGCCCACCGGCGCACTCCTCGCTGCCTGTCCGGTTATCGGACCGGCTTATGACCACAAAGGAATTTCAATGACGAGTTCTCTTTCCGGCCGGAACCGTTCCCGGCCACATGCCCTTCTAACAGCTCTTCTGGCTTTGTTCCTCATCCTTCTCCTGGCTTTCTTTGTGCTCTTCAGCAGCAGGGTTGCTGCGGGGGCCGCCCAGCTCAGTGACGGTGCCGTGCGCGCGTCGACCGGTGCCGGTGATCTGAAAGAAGGAGCCGCCAAAGCCCGGGAAGGTGCCGACAAGGTTGCCGCGGGCAGCGAGAAGGTCGACGCCGGTGCCAACACCCTGGCTGACGGCATCGCCAGCGCCAAGACCGGTGCCACGTCCCTGAAGAACGGTGCCGTGGCCCTGGATGAGGGCGCGGTGAAGCTTCAGACCGGCGCTGTATCGGCAGCCGACGGAGCGCTGAAGATCGCCGCGGGTGCGGGAACGGCCAACGCGGGTGCGGGACAGCTCGCCAACGGCGGCATCCAGCTTCGCGACGGTGCGGTCCGCGCTTCCGACGGTGCGCAGCAGCTTGCAGCGGGTTCGGGGGAACTGAATAACGGAGCGCTGAGCGCCGCTGAAGGTGCCGGTGCGCTTAACGCCGGTGCCGTAAAGCTCAACGACGGCGGTCTTGCACTTCGCAACGGCGCGGGACAGATTGTGGGCGGAGCCAAGGCGCTGAACGACGGCGGCGTGAAGCTCCGCGACGGCGCCTCGGCCGCCAATACCGGAGCGGGCCAGGTGGCCGCGGGCGCCGGGGAGCTCAACAAGGGGGCACTTGCCGCCAAAGACGGTGCAGACCAGCTGACCGTGGGAGCCGGAGCCGCCAAAGACGGCGCCGACAAGATTTCCGGCGGCGCCGGGGCCCTCGCCGACGGCGCCTCTGCTCTCAACGACGGCAGCATCCAGCTGAAAACCGGTGCCGAGGATGCTGACAAAGGAGCACAGCAGCTCGCCGCAGGCACCAAGAACCTGAACGACGGCGCAAAGTCCGCAAAAGCGGGCGCCGACCAGGTTGCGGCAGGAGCCAAGCAGGTTAATGGCGGCGTCTCGAAGCTGGCCAAGGGCGCCGGCGACCTCCGCGTAGGCGCAGTGGCCCTGTACGAAGGAACCGGATCTGCGGTGGCCGGTACCGAGGCGCTGCTGGCCGGCGCCAACCGGGTGAATGCCGGAGCAGCGGCTCTCAGCGACGGCGTCAATGATGCCGCAGCGGGCTCGGCCCAGCTGGCCACCGGCGCACGGAACCTCTCCAACGGCATCAATGCCCTGGTCAATGGTGGTCCTGCGCTGCGTGACGGTGCTGCAGAACTCGCAGCCGGGATTCCCCTGGTCAATGGCGGAGCAGCCGGCCTGACATCCAGCGCCGATACAGTGGCAGGCGGCGCGTCCAGCGCGTCCGCAGCCGCATCCAACATGGTGGCCCAGCTGCAGCAGCTGCAGCAGGATGCACCGTCGCTGACCGAGGCTCAGCTTGCTGAGCGCCTGACGGCCATCACGGCACAGGCGCAGGCAACCAAGGCCGGCGTGGACGGCATCGCCACCGGTGCCACCGACTTCAGCAATGCCTACAACACCCAGCTCAAGGACGGGCTGGAGCAGGTTCGCGCCGGCGCCGTGGATGCGGGTGCAGGCGCAGCGGCCGTGGCTGCCGGAGTCTCCGGCGTACGGGACGGCGGAATGCAGGTGGCCTCCGGCGCCGAGGCGCTGAACAACGGCGTCCTCGCCATCAAGGCCGGTTTCGACGGCCAGGGCACCCCGGAGGAACCGGGTCTGCGCAACGGTGCCAAGGGTGTGGCCGACGGTGCCGCGCAGCTTGCCGCGGGTTCCCTGCAGCTGCAGGGTGGGGCGAAGCAGCTTGTTGACGGAGCCGGTGCGCTCGAAACCGGTGTTGCCGACCTGGCTGCCGGAACCGGCGCTTTGGAGAACGGATCCGCTGATCTGGCCGACGGCAATGGAGAGCTTGCTGCCGGTGCCGGACAGCTGGACACCGGGGCCCAGAGCCTCGCGGCCGGCACCCCGCTCCTCTCAGCAGGTGCAGGTCAGCTCGCTGCAGGTGCCGGAGCGCTGAACGCCGGAGCAACGGAGCTTTCCACCGGAGCATCAGACCTCTCCACCGGACTGACCACGCTGAGGGCCGGAGCAGGCAGCCTTGCCGCCGGCAACGGAACCATCGCTGTAGGTACCGGCAAATTGAACACGGGCGCAACCGCTCTGGCGACGGGCACCAAGGCCCTGGAGACGGGCGCCGCCCAGCTGGCTACCGGTGCGGGTGTCCTCACGGCGGGTGCTGAAACGCTTTACGCAGGAACCGGGGAACTCTCCACCGGTCTGGCCACGCTCCGGGCAGGTGCCGGATCGCTGGCATCAGGCAACGGTGCCATTGCGGAGGGCGCCAACAAGCTCAACGCCGGAGCATCCGAGCTGGCAGCCAAGACACCGGAACTGGTTGCCGGTGCAGACAAGCTCGCCACCGGCGCGCAGACCCTCTCCACCGGCTTGAGCACCCTTGAGACCGGCGCGGTGACGCTCTCGGAAGGCAACGACCAACTGGCTACCGGGGCAACCACTCTGGCCGAAGGCACCAGCAAGCTGGTGTCCGGCAGCGGCTCGCTTGCAGACGGCACCGTCAAGCTGGATGAGGGCGGCAAGACGCTCACCGCAGGAACGGCGGACCTGAAGGACGGCGCCGCTGAGCTGGCCGAAGGCAACACCAAGCTGGCCGAGGGCAGCACAACCCTGGCCGACGGCAACGGGGAAATCTCCGACGGCGCCGACACCATGCGGGCCAGCACCACGGCCATGACCCCCGGCGAAATCGTTACTTCCCCGATGGTTCTGGCAGTGCTCATCCCGCTGCTTCTGCTCATGATTCCGGCGGTCATGCTGGTTTCCGGCCGCTCACGCGAGTCACAGCACTAGAAGCAAAACCACGTCCCGCCGAAAGGGCGGAGCCGCGCACGCGGCTCCGCCCTTTCTTTGTGGATGCTCTTTGTGGACGCAGAGGCCTCTAGCCGGGCTCTTGGCCGTTGAACTCCTGGGAAATGGAGGTGGCGGCAGAGCGCAGCAGCGGAACAGCACGCTTGGCAAAGCTTTCGTCCACCCGGGAGATGGGTCCGGAAACAGAGACGGCAGTGGGCGTGGGAGCATCCGGCACGGCGATGGCGAAACAGCGCACGCCCAGTTCCTGTTCCTGCTCGTCGATGGCATACCCGCGCTTGCGGATCCGCTGGAGGTCAGCCAGCAACTCCTCCACGGTCCCGATGGTCTTGTCCGTGGGTGTCGGCATCCCGCTGCGGGCGACGATGTCGCGCACCTTGTCGTCGGGCAGCTGCGCCAGGATGGCCTTGCCGACACCGGTGGCATGGGGGTGCACCCGGCGGCCCACCTCGGTGAACATCCGCATCGAGTGCTGGGAGGGGACCTGTGCCAAGTAGACCACCATGTCTGAGTCCAGCACCGCGATGTTGGCCGTCTCTCCGAGCCCGTCGACCAGCTTCTTGAGCTGGGGAAGGGCAAGGGATCCCAGCTGTTTTGTGGCCCCTTCCCCCAACGGGATGAGGCGAGGACCCAAGGTATAGCGCCGGTTAGGCAGCTGGCGGGCATATCCAAGCGTTACCAGGGTCCGGAGCAGCCGGTGGATGGTGGGAAGCGGCAGATCCGTGGAAGCCGAGAGTTCGCTCAGTGTTACGGCTCCGCCGGCATCTGCAATGATTTCCAGCAGCTCAAAAACGCGTTCGACTGACTGCACGCCGGAACCGGCGGCTTTTCCGGCCATGAGTTTTCCTTCCGAGATTTTCCTGCAAACTTTATCGCATGGCGGAAACTCTTTATTGCACTTCGGTTAGAGACCGATGCGCGGCCCCATATCCGCGGTTCCGAAAGGGATCGGCCGCAGCCGCAGGTGGAAGGTACCGCTGTCCAGGGTTTCCGATTCGAGAACCTGGAACCCTGACGGCACGGACCCGGCATCAAAGAGACGCTTTCCCGTCCCCACCACCACGGGAAAGACGAGCAGCCGGAACTCGTCCACCATGCCGGCATCGTGCAGTGATCTGGCCAGCCGGTGACTTCCGTGAACCTGAATCTCGCCGCGTCCGCGCTTCAGTGCTTCAACGGCATTGAGCGGGTCCCCGGGGAGAACCTGGGTGTTGTGCCACGTCGGGTTTTCCACGGTGGAGGAGACCAGGTATTTCGGAAGGTGGTTGAGGGCGTAGGCAACGGCGTCGTCCGGGTCGGTGACAAGCTCCCAGAAGGGCTGCATCATCTCGTAGGTATACCTGCCCAGGAGCAGCGAATCAGCCCTCGCCAGCCAGCTGTTAACAATCTGTCCCACCATTAGGTCATGGAGGTAAGGCGCCAGCCAGCCGCCGCGGTCAAAGCCTCCGGACAGGTCTTCGTCCGCTGAACCCGGGCCCTGCATCACGCCGTCCAGACTCAGGAAGATGTTGACGGAGAGTGTCATAAGGGCAAATTTACGCCGCCGTAGGGCGCCGCCGGTATGACCACTGCACCTTTTGCCGCTCCGGGGCCTTAGCTCTCTGTCCCCTGGGCCCAGGCGTGCGGCGCCGGTCGGCGGGTGCTCGGGAGTGCGCCGTCGGCCCGCCACTGCCGAACCCACTCGGGCAGTTCCAGATCCGAGGGAGGCAGGACTCCAGCTGCTTTGAAGATCTCTTCGTTGCTCACCGGACCGTTCTTGGACACAAAACGTGCGGCAATGTAGGCACGTGCGTAAATCTCGCCGTCGGCCACCATGCGCTGCTCAATGTAGCTGGCGCGGTCATCGAAACCGATGACCTTGGTTTCGATCGTGTACCGCTGGCCCAGCTGAAGGGATTTGCGGAAACTGATCGTCTCGTTGCCCACCACCGGGCTCCAGCCGTTGCGCCGCATGCTGTCCCAGAATCCGCTGCGGACCATGAGATCGAAGCGGCCGAGGTCCATCAGCGAAAAATACATGCCGTTGTTCAGGTGCATGGCGATGTCGATGTCGGTGGGAAGCACCCGCATCGGGAGTGAGGACGAGTCGAAGAAGTCCAGTTTCGGACGCCGGCGGGAACGGAACAAGACGAGAAGAGTGCGAAGAAGAAGGTGCATGGACGCTATATTACTGGCCAGTAACTTAGTGGGCTACCCATTGCTGTGGAGGAAACGGCTGCCCACACTGGTTTTATGACGAATTCACCCGACGCGAACCCGCGGTATGCCGTGGGCGACCAGGTTCGCTGGAACTACCGGGGATCGGATATTAGCGGCCAAGTCACGGAAATCCATACCGCTGACTTTGAGTTCATGGGCCGGGTCCGGGCCTGCTCCGAGGACGAGCCGCAGTACAAGGTCCGCAGCGACTCCTCGCACCGCCACGCGGTCCACAAGGGTTCAGCCCTCCGGGCGGCGGAGGACTGAAGCTTTCCCCCGTGGTGCGGCCTTACGTATGTCCGGTTCCCGGAAGGGGCGGCGCGGTAGATCGGTAGACGTGGCCGGTGGGTGTGCGCGTTTCGACAGTGTGCGGTTGGAGGGTGCGTGGTTCGCGAGCATGGGGTTGGATCGGGGGCTCGGTGACAACTGTGGATTTCCAGCCGGGTGCTTCTTTGGCCTGGTTGCAGGCCTCGCACAGTCCCTGCAGGTTGTGCGCTGTGGTGGGTCCGGCTTCGTGGAAGGGGCGGATGTGGTCGACGTTCCGGATCGGCGCTCCGCACCACGGCATCCGGCAGAGCTGGTCGCGGACCGCGATGAAGCGTGCCAGCCCGGACGGTACCAGCCGTGCCCGGGAGTCCATTCCCACGAGCTGCCCGGTGGCCGGTTCCGTGTAGAGGCGCCGCAGCCAGGTGTGAACGGTCTTGTCGGGTTGGGTGTCCGGGCCAGGCGTGCATTGGGTGTCCGGCCCGCTCCGGACGAGGTTCCGGGCAGTCTGTGCCGGGATCATTCCGTAGCCGGGCAGCACGGCCGGTTCGGCGGATCCGGCGAGCAGGGTCCGGTCCGTCATGATCAGCTGCACCTCGATCCGCACGTCTTCAGCCCGGGCTTGTCCGGTGGTGCGTTCCACGAAGGTGTCGGCCATGATCTGGCCCTTGGTCCGGGGATCTCCGGCAGCGCGCAGCCGGTCCGCTTCCCGGGTCAGGGCTGCGTAAACGCCCACTCCCTGGGCCACGGGCAGCAGGGCGGTCACGTAGGTCATGGTGTCCGGTGCCGGACGGCAGGACACGAACCGTTCTGCGGTGGCTTTGGCGGTCCGGTTCACCACGGAGTGCGGGTCCAGGGTGTAGGCGAGGGTTTTGATCCGGGCGATGAGCTGCCGGTCGCCGAGTTGTTCCAGGGCGGAGAGGTTGCCGGCGACGAGTTCGTCCACGCGCTGCCGGTCCTCCCGGGTTAGGCACGCGGTTTCCCGGACCAGGAGGGTGGCCCGCCATTCGCTGATGACCCCGGTGGTGAGGGCGTGCAGGGTGTGGGGCATTTCCCGGGTCAGGATCCGGGCCAGACCGAGCATCCGGTTTCTGCGGTGCGGGGATTCCCGGCGGGCGAATCCGATCTGGGCGCCGACGCCCTTGCCGAGGTCCTCGGCCCGGACGCCGGCTGCGGCCTGGGTTCGGCGGGTGATGGCGTCGAACACGGCGGTTGCCCGTGCCTGCGCGGCGGACGCGGCGGCTTTGAGTTCTTCCAACACTCGGATCTGGTCGATCAGTGCCGCCAGGGCCTGGGTCTCCGCTGAGACATTCGGAACGGCAGAGGATTTCGGAATAACGAGATACCCACTGGACAGAACCGCCATCCAGTTTTGCACTAGGACGACGTTGGGATTCCTTGCAGGAGAATCCGGATCAAGCATGGGAGTATCCGGATCAGCATTGCTGCCAATCCGGAAATCTCCCTGGCGACCGCCGCCCTGCTGCGCACCGCTGCTGCTGCTCCACACTGTCTCGTACATGTGTTCTATTCTAGTGACCCAGAGCACATGCAGCGCGGTTCGCACCTACAGGCTCAACACTCGCTTTCCAGGCGAAAACTACGTGGACCGCTAGCCCGCAATCTGAATTCGCGCCGCTTCCTGAAGGATCGGGTTAGTCACGACGACTGTCGCCTCTCCGGGTGCCATGTCAAAGGCAACAAAGCCGCGGGACTTGTCACCCGGCAATACCTCGCCCGAACCAAGCTGTCCGTCAGCGAACAGGTACATGTCCCCCTTCCGTCCGTCCGCATCCTTGGCACCAAAGTAGAGGGGGTTCGCCGACGTCACCCCTTTCTCTGTTTCCCAGAGAACATCGAGCAGCAGGAAGCCGCCGTTCTGGGCTGCCGGCGCGAATGCCTCAACACTGACGCTGTCCGTGTATTCGGCTGACACGATGGTGATCCTGGCGGTGTTGCCGCCGCCCATGTCCGCGGTAAAGGGAACCCCCACAGTTGGACCGGCGGGCTCAGCCGAGGCCTCCTCAGCCGCCGGCTCCTCCGCTGCGGGCGCCGCTCCGCCGTCGGACTCCGACGACGACGAGGCAGCCGTCGCTGCACCCTCCGGCGCCGCGCCGTCGTTGGTGGTCTCCCCTCCGCAGGAGCCCAGTGCAATACCCAGCACCAGGACGGCTGCCGGAATGACGAACCGCTTCTTCTTGTAAACGGGCTTCCTGGGCTTCGCTGCTGCAGCGTGCGCTGCTGCCTCGGGCTGATTCGTGGTCATGGTGTGCCTCTCAATTGGTGATGCAAATACGTTGATGGTGCAAAGTGCTGTTACTGCTTTTCCCACTTGCCGCAGCGGGCTGATTTGAAGTCCTGGCCTTCGGAGAGGGTGACCACCGGGTGCCCGCCGCCGGGAATGTCGTTCTCGAGAATGTCTGCCCCGTTGGATCCGCTGCGGTAAACGCCCCAGTAGCAGCTGGACCCCACCGGTTCTGCGGTCCGGTAGTTCCCCGGAGCGATATCGGTTCCCACCACCCAGGTGCCGTCACCCACGGTGTTCGCTGCCTTTGTTTTCTCGGCTCCGGTCACCGCGACTTCGCGGGCCTTTACAGCGGCTTCGGCCGCCTTGGTCGCCTCTTCAGTCTTGGCCGCGGCAGCTTCCCGCTTTTCGACGTCGGCTTCGCGGGCCTGCATTCCGCCGGACATCACGTCATAGTCCTTCTTTAGGCGCTCATAGTCGGAGGAACTGTCCGCGAGCTTGGATTCGACGTCCGTCATCGACGCTTCCAGGGCCGCGTATTCTTCGCTCGAGGTGGGATCCATCAGGGCAGCCGCTGTCGCTGCGCCACCGCCAAAGATGACGACGGCGGTGAGCACCAGCGCCAGGGCCTTGCCTTTGCGGCCCTTTGCCGGCGGGGTGTCCATGACCGACGCTTCTGCCGGCGGCGGCGGAACATCGTCTGCGTAATTCGGGTTGAGGTCATCCTGATGCTGTGTCATTGCCTACTCCTACTTGTCCGAAATCTCGACGACGATGTTCAGCCCGTCGTCCGGGTGGTATCCCCACGAAGCACTGAATTCGTCCCACTCCGCGGTTTGCCGCCCGTCCAGCGCCCTGGTGGAGCTAATGCGGGAATCAACGCTGTCGGGAATCTCCAATTCGCCGAGGACGCAGTACACGTCGCCGTACGCTGCACCGGATGATTCTTTGCCTTCGCTGCTCATGGTGATCGACTGTCCGTTGTCACCGATGTAGATTCCCGGAGTGTCAACCACGTCGCAGGTCTCGGCCGCAGCCGTGATGGCACCGGAGGAATAGGGAAGGTTGATTTGTCCCAGTGCCAATCCGATGAGCACGCCGAAACCCAAACCAACGCCGCCAAAGACAAGGTGTTTGCGATTTCCCTTGGTCTCCGCAGGAGCGGGAATGAAGGCTGCTGGCGGAGCCGGCGGCGGCCAGATCCCGGGCTGTTCCGATGACGGCATTCGGGTGGGTTCCTGTGGCACCTGGCCGGTTTCTCGATGCTGGGACATGTGGTTTTCTCCTGAGCTGAGCAGTACGGATGCGTTGGCTAAGGAGTGGAAGCCGGCCCCCCACTACTTGTTCCGGCTTCCACTCCTGCAGAACCAACGCTCGGCGTTTGCCCTGCTCCATGAACTTAGGCCGGAAACGGGAGTTAGGCACAATGAAACATTGATAACCCCCCTTATCAGAACTGTCAGGCCATAACGTCACACCAGCAGTAGGCTGTAGAAACCATCCGCGACAGAAAAGGAGCAGCAGTGACCACAACAAACAGCGCATTGCTGATCTCCCTGGCGGACATCGCACTTCTTGCCCAAGTGCAGCGCCCTGCGGTGACCATGTGGAAAGCCCGCCATAAAGCCTCCGCGCTGCCTTTTCCTTCACCCAAGGAGCACGTCAGCAACCAGGAATTCTTCGACGCCTACGAAGTCGGGCAATGGCTGAACGATTCCGGCCGCGGAAACAATCCGCACGCGCTTCAGGACGTTGCCTCCTTTGCCGCCGTCACCGGGATTGCCGCGCAGGGAGAGGACCTCATCAACGCCCTCACCTCGCTCCTGGCCCTGAGAGTGCTCGCGCAGACGCAGTTCACCAACCTGGACGCCGCAGACCTCCTGGATCTGGCGGACGAACATGATCCCGACAATGACCTCCTCTATACGGAGCTCGAGCTCGTCGAGGCGGATCTGGTTCCTCTGGCCCGCTACACCGATCTCCTGGTGGACAGCGCCTACAACCCGGCCGCGGCCTTTGAACAGCTCATGGAGCGGCGCTTCCGCAGCGGCCTGAGCCGGCACGCCGGCGTTGCGCTCACCGAACCGGCGTCGGAACTGGTCGCCTCGGTCGCCGTCGAACTCGCTGCCGCACTTCCTTCGCCGGCCTATGCCGATCCCACCCGCGGGGGCAGCGACCTGCTGATCGCTGTCGCCCGCCGACTGGGGGACGGCGCGGAGGCCTCGCTCCTGACCGGATCGCACGACGACAGCGACGCCCGGCTGGTGCGCCGGCGGCTGTGCGTCCACGGGCTGGACCGTCAGCAGCTCGACGTCGGCGCGGACGGGGAGTTCGGTCTCGCGCGTCCCGCGGTGCTGGTGGCGCAGTACCCCTCCCCCGGCGACTCTGCCATGGACGCGGTTCAGATCCTCTCCGCTATTGAAAACATCCAGCTGCAGATGAACGAGGAGCAGCGCGCCGTGATCATTGCCCCGGCAGCGGTCCTGACGCAGCCGTTGCGCGGCGAAGAGGAGAACATCCGCGGTGCACTGCTGCGTTCGGGCCGGCTTCGCGCCGTGGTGCGGCTGCCCCAGGGCCTGCTGGTGAGCAAGTCCCGCCAGGCCCTGGCCCTGTGGGTGCTTGGCTCCGCGCACCCCTCTGTGGAAGAAACGCGCCGCTGGACCATGGCCGCGGATCTGGGCAACCGGCAGCTCACCCCCGATGCCATCCAGGACCTGGTCAGCGACATATCAGCCGCCATGGGAACCCTGGAACAGATCCGGGCTCATTCCTTCCGTTTCGCCCATCTGGCGCTCACCCGTGTTCTGCTCGCCGAGCGGGGTTCGCTCGTGGCAGCAGCCCGGACAAGCCCGCCGCTGGCGGTGCCCGACGGCGCCGAAGCGGCTCTGCGCGCAGATGAACTGCTGGAGCTGCTGAGCAGCGACCCCAAGCCCGACAGCCTGTACCGCTATTCAGTGGAACCTTCAGCAGCAACTCTGGCTCCGCTCCGGCAAAAGACAACCGCCGTCACCGTTCCGGTAGAAAAGCTGCTGGCCGCCAAGCAGCTGACATACCGGCAGGGACACCGGATTGATCCGGAGCATCTGGGCCGGGACCGGGGTGTCCGGGTGGTCGGTCCGGAAGAACTCTCCGGCAATCTGCCGCTGGGATCCCGGACCATTGACCTCCTCGTGCTTTCCCAGGCCTATCCGGCTGCCCGGGTCACCGAAGCCGGGGACGTGGTGTTCTGTACCGGCCCCCGGCCCGCCGCTGTCGTCGACACGGAGGGATCCGCCGTCGTGCTCTATCCGGCGCGCATTCTGCGGATCAATCCCCAACATCCCGGTGGCCTGCATCCGCACGTCCTGGCCGCAGATATCAACGCCGTGCCCTCCGGGCGCGGCAGCTGGAAGAGGTGGCCCGTGCGCCGGATGGGCCATGGGCAGGAGATGCTCACCGAAGTCCTGGCCGAGCTGGCACAGCAGCGTGACGCCGCCCGCATCCGGCTCCAACAGCTCGAGGAACTCACTACGCTGGTCTTGGACGGCGTAGCCGGAGGAACCCTCACCGTGACAAACACTTACGCCGCAATGGAAGGAAACAGCTAGTGCCCCCGAAGACAAAGGTGGCGGCCCTGCCGTCAACCATGAAGGAACTCAAGGACACGCTCTGGAAGGCCGCCGACAAGCTGCGCGGTTCGATGGACGCGTCCCAGTACAAGGACGTGATCCTGGGCCTGGTGTTCCTGAAGTACGTCTCCGACGCGTTCGAGGAACGCCGCAGCCAGATCCGGGCGGAGCTGGAAGCGGACGGCATGAACGAGGACCAGATCGCCCAGTTGATCGACGACGTGGACGAGTACACCGGGCGCGGCGTCTTCTGGGTGCCGGCCCGGGCACGCTGGCAGTACCTGGCGGAAAACGCCAAGGGCACCCAGGCCTCCGCCGAGGCCCCGGCGAAGTCCATTGGCGAACTGATCGATGACGCAATGACGCTCATCATGGCCGCCAACCACACCCTGGCCGCCACACTGCCCACCATCTACAACCGCGACAACGTGGACCAGCGCCGCGTCGGCGAACTGCTGGACCTGCTGAACTCCGCCCGCTTCACCGGCGACGGCGCCAAGAAGGCACGGGACCTGCTCGGCGAGGTCTACGAGTACTTCCTCGAAAAGTTCGCCCGCGCCGAGGGCAAGCGGGGCGGAGAGTTCTACACTCCCGCCGGCGTCGTCCGCGTGCTCGTGGAGGTCCTGGAACCGGACCACGGCCGCGTTTATGACCCGTGCTGCGGCTCCGGCGGCATGTTTGTGCAGACCGAGAAGTTCCTGGAGGCGCACAACAAGGAGGGCTCGGACATCTCGGTGTACGGGCAAGAGCTGAACGAGCGCACCTGGCGGATGGCCAAGATGAACCTGGCCATCCACGGCCTGAACGGCAACCTGGCCTCCCGCTGGGGCGATACCTTCGCCCGGGACCAGCACCCGGAGATGGAAGCCGACTACGTGCTGGCCAACCCGCCGTTCAACATCAAGGACTGGGCCCGCTCCGAGTCCGATCCGCGCTGGAAGTTCGGCGTCCCTCCGGCCAACAACGCCAACTACGCCTGGATCCAGCACATCATCTCCAAGCTCGCTCCCGGCGGCAAGGCCGGCGTGGTCATGGCCAACGGCTCCATGTCCTCCAACTCCGGCGGCGAGGGCCAGATCCGCGCCCAGCTGGTGGAAGCGGATTTGGTCTCCTGCATGATCGCCCTGCCCACCCAGCTGTTCCGCAGCACCGGCATCCCGGTCTGCACCTGGTTCTTCGCCAAGGACAAGACCGCCGGCCCCAACGGCTCCATCGACCGTTCCGGCCAGGTGCTGTTCATTGATGCCCGCAACCTGGGTTACATGGTCGACCGGGCCGAGCGCGCCCTGTCCGATGACGACATCAGCAAGATCGCCAACACCTTCCGCGCCTGGCGCGGCAAGGCTTCCGCGGTCGACGCCGGTCTGGAGTACGACGACGAGCCCGGCTTCTGCTATTCGGCCACCCTCGAGGAAATCAAGGCCGCCGACTACGCCCTGACACCCGGCAGGTACGTGGGTGCTGCCGCTGTTGAGGATGACGGCGAGCCGATCGAGGAAAAGATCGAGCGACTGAAGAAGGAACTATTCGAGCAGTTCGAGGAATCCGACCGGCTGGCGAAAGTTGTGCGCGAGCAGTTGGGGCGGATCTGATGGGTGACTTTCCAAAGGTCACTCTGGCTGATGTGCTCGCTGAAGGCGGAACCGTAAAAACTGGTCCCTTCGGAACCGTTCTGAAGGCGGCCGAATATGCTGGCGCGGGCGTCCCCATCATTTCGGTGGGCGAAGTCGATTATGGTTCCCTTCGCCTACGAAAAGACACTCCTCATGCACCGATTGAAGTCACAGAGCGACTTCCGGAGTATGTATTGCGAGCTGGTGACATTGTGTTCGGGCGGAAAGGAGCCGTAGACCGTAGCGCCTGGGTGAAGTCCAGCGAGGATGGTTGGTTCTTGGGGTCAGATGGCATTCGACTGCGTCTCCCAAGGGACGTAAATTCTAGGTTCTTTGCATACCAGTTTCAGAATCCGGCAGTCCGTGAGTGGCTTCTGCAGCATGCATCTGGCTCAACTATGCTTTCGCTTAACCAAAGAATCCTTGAACGCGTCCCGCTCGTCGTACCTGAACGTGAGGTCCAAGACGCGATCGCGGAGGTGCTGGGGGCCCTCGACGACAAGATCGCCGCCAACACCAAGCTCACTGAGACCATTGAGCAACTGGGTGGCACCAAACTCAACCTACTCGGGATTAACCAGGAGCCTGGAGGAGACGCAGTCTGCCTTGAAGCCTATTTCGACTTCAACCCACGGCGGGCAACGGTTTCCGATGAGGCAGTCTTGATCGACATGCAGGCGCTCCCGACCGCTCAGCCCCTGGTGTCGCGGTGGGGCAAAGGGCCGAAAAGGGGCGGCACAAGGTTCATGAATGGCGACACGCTCCTTGCCCGCATTACGCCCTGCCTTGAAAACCGCAAGACTGGTTTTGTTGACTTTCTCAACGATGGCGAAGTGGGAATTGGTTCTACTGAGTTCATCGTCATCCGTTCGCGCGAGGGCATCCCGCTGGGAGCCTCCTATTTCGTGGCCACGAGCAATCGTTTTCGTGATTTTGCCATCCAAAACATGGTGGGGACGTCAGGGCGACAGCGTGTATCGGCGGCAGATATTGCAAGATTTGAGCTAAATCCAATTGTCGCCGCCGATCTGGTGGAGTTCGGGGAATGGGCGGACGCGAACCTGAAAGTTCTAGGGGCGCTCCGAGACGAAAACCGAACCCTCGCCGCCACCCGGGACGCACTGCTTCCGCAGCTGATGTCCGGGAAACTGCGAGTTCGAGATATTGAAAACACCATGGGGGAAATGGTCTAAATGGCACAGGCGCAGCAGCTGGGGTACTCGGAAGCCGATTGGGAAGGCAGCGCATTGGAGATGCTCGCCGAACCGCTCGGCTGGCAGCCCAAAACAGGACATGACATCGCACCCGGCACCGGCGAGCGCGACACCTGGGATGAACTGCTCATCCGGCCCCGGCTGCTGGCCGCCCTGCAGAAGTTCAACCCGACAGTTCCCGTCCAGTACCTCAAGCAGGCACTCGCGGAAATCGCCGCACCCAAGTCCGCCGATGCCATCACCGAGAACAAGCGCATCCACGACTACCTCACCGGCGGCTTCCGGCTCACCTACATCGACGCCGACGGCACCGAGGTCAGCCCCACGCTGCGACTGCTCAGCCACGACCCGGACGAGAACAACTGGCTGGCCGTCAACCAGGTCACCCTCCAGCACGGCGACTACAAACGCCGCTTCGACCTGGTGCTCTACTGCAACGGCATGCCCGTGAGCATCATCGAGCTGAAGAAGGCAGGCAGCAAGAACGCCGACGTCGCCGCCGCCCACAACCAGCTCGCCACCTACCTGCGCGAATTCCCCATGGCGTTCCGGTTCTGCGTCTTCACGCTCGCCTCCGACGGCCTGTTCGCCAAGTACGGCACCCCGTTCACCCCGCTGAACCACTTCTCCCCCTGGAACGTGGACGACGACGGCAAACCCGTCGCGCCCGGCGCCCTGCTTGACGGCGAACCGGCCACCGGACTGGATACCGCCCTGCTGGGCCTGTACAACCAGGAACGGTTCCTGCAGCTGGTCAACAACTTCACCGCCTTCGACGAGGGCGCCTCCGGCTTGACAAAGCGGATCGCCAAGCCGCACCAGTACTTCGCCGTCACCAAAGCCGTGGGCAGCACCGTCCAGGCCGTGGGCAGCAACGGCAAGGCCGGCGTCGTCTGGCACACCCAGGGCTCGGGCAAGTCCATGGAAATGGAGCTCTACACCAACCTGGTGGTCCGCCACCCCAAGCTGCGCAACCCCACCGTCGTCGTGATCACCGACCGCAACGAACTGGACGGTCAGCTGTACGAAACCTTCGTGCAGAGCCAGCTGTTGCCCGAAACCGCCCGGCAGATCCGCAAACGCTCCGAGCTGCGCGAGGAGCTGAGCAGCCGCACCACCGGCGGCATCTACTTCACCACGCTGCAGAAGTTCGGCCGCAGCCAGGCCGAGCGCGACGCCGGCGCCGAGCACCCGCTGCTCTCGGACCGGCACAACATCATTGTGGTGGTGGACGAAGCGCACCGCAGCCACTACGACAACCTGGACGGCTACGCCCGGCACCTGCGCGACGCCCTGCCGCACGCCACGCTCATCGCCTTCACCGGCACCCCTATCTCCTTCGAGGACCGCAACACCCGCGACGTCTTCGGCGATTACATCGACATCTACGACCTCAACCGGGCGGTCGACGACGGCGCCACCGTCCCCGTGTACTTCGAGCCGCGGCTGATCAAGGTCGGCCTGGCCGAGGGCATCACCGAGGAATCCCTGGACGAGGCGGCCGATGAAGCCACGGCGGGCCTGGACGATACCGAGCGGGCGCGCATCGAGCAGAGCGTCGCCGTCGTCAACGCCGTGTACGGGGCTCCCGAGCGCATCGCCAAACTCGCCCAGGACCTGGTGGCGCACTGGGAACGGCGCCGGGAGCAGATGGGCAAGTTCATCGACGCGCCGGGCAAGGCCATGATCGTGGGCGCCACCCGCGAGATCTGTGCCCGGCTCTACGACGCCATTGTGCAGATCCGTCCGGGCTGGCACTCGGATGAGCTCGACAAGGGCAAGATCAAGGTGGTGTACTCCGGCACGGCCTCGGACACTCCCCCGGTCTCTAACCATGTCCGTCGCGATTCGATGAACGCCGTGATCAAGGAACGGCTCAAGACCGTGGATGACGAGCTGGAACTGGTGATCGTCAAGGACATGATGCTCACCGGGTACGACTCCCCACCGCTGCACACGCTCTATCTGGACCGGCCGCTGAAGGGCGCCCTGCTGATGCAGACCCTCGCGCGGGTGAACCGCACCTTCCGCGGCAAGGAAGACGGCCTGCTCGTGGCCTACGCCCCGCTGGCGGAAAACCTGGCAGCCGCACTGAAGGAATACAGCCGGCAGGACGGCAAGCAGCAGCCGCTGGGCAAGAACATCGACGAAGCCATTGCGCTGACCGAGACCCTGGTGGCAAAGCTGCGGGAGCTGCTGGCCGGGCACAATTGGAAGGCCACGCTGAACAAGGGCGGCCCGAAGGCGTTCCTGCACGCCGTCACCGGTGCGGTGAATTACCTGCGCGATCCGCTCACCCCCGGCAACCAGCCGGAGCCCGACGGCGAAAGCCTCGCCTCCCAGTACCGTCGGTATTCCGGGCAGCTGGCTCGGGCGTGGGCGCTCTGCTCAGGTTCCGAGCATCTCTCCGCCCTCCTGCCCGAGATCAAGGTCTACGAGGAGATCCGCGTCTGGATGGCCAAGTGGGACGCGGAGGACCGCCAGTCCCGCGGCGAGCCCGTGCCCGAGGACATCTCCCGGCTGCTCGGACAGCTGATCGCCACCTCCACCGTCTCCGGAGAGGTGCTGGACATCTACGAGGCCGCCGGCATGCCGAAGCCGTCCCTGGATGACCTGACACCGGAGTTTATGGCGAAAACCCAGCAGGCGAGGAACCCGCAGCTGGCCATCGAGGCGCTGCGGAAACTCATCTCCGAGGAAGCCACCCGCACCACGCGGAACAACGCGATCCGCGAGCGGGCTTTCTCCGAGCGGATCACAGAGCTGATGAACAAGTACACCAACCAGCAGCTGACCTCGGCCGAGGTCATCGCCGCTCTGGTGGAGCTGGCCAAGGAGGTCTCGCAGGAGAAGGACCGCGGGAAGCAGTTCTCGCCCGCGCTGAACGAGGACGAGCTGGCGTTCTACGACGCGGTGTCGCAGAACGAGTCCGCGGTGGATGTGCAGGGCGAAGGCGTTCTGGCGAACATTGCCCGCGACCTGGTGAAGGTGATGCGCCGCGACGTCCGGACGGACTGGACCGTGCGCGACGATGTCCGGGCCAAGCTGCGTTCCTCCATCAAACGGCTCTTGGTCCTGAACGGCTATCCGCCGGACAAGCAGCCGGCCGCGATCAAGCTCGTCATGGAGCAGATGGAGTCCATGGCCCCTCGGTTTGCGGAGGCCAGGGCGGGCTAGCTTCACCCTTTTGATTCACCTAGTGGCCCGGCCGCAGTGCCGGGCCACGAGTCTGTCCTGTTGTCCATCCCTCTTTGCCTCCCGCGTCAACGATGACGCGCTGCCCGAAAGACGATCCACCTTGCTCGACAAAGAACTCCGCCAGAAACTCCAGCCCCTTCGAGACGATCTCGCCCGTGGCGCTGATCCCGAGTATGACCAGAAAACCCCGGTTCACCGACTGGCTAAAGAGCTAAAACGCCCCGTTTATTGGGTCCTCAGGAATAGCGGCGGGGATATGTCCCAAATGGATGAGGGGTACCGTCTATCTAGCGACGAAGAAACCAAGGTTCGTACCGCCCATGGAACCGAAACAGCAGTACGTGCGAAAAAGCAACGCAAACCTTGCCCGCCTGTACCCGGACCTCTGGAGAGGCTGTCTTTAGAGTTGGTCGTTCCGTATGCGGACCTTGTTGATGAAGTTGTACGGAGGGGAGCCGCCCGCAGACATGTTAAGGCCAACATGGTTCTCCCTGCCAAGGAAGTTGCCCGTCTGCACAAACATTTTGCGGAGCGTACCCAATCCCGCAGGAAGCGTCCGGCGTTTTATCGGCCGTCACCCACCGGCAAGATCACTTTTGAGGCCTACGAGAGAATTCCACCTCGGCAGCTGGATGAACTCATCACATCCGGCTTCCTTCCTACTCGGAAGGCTTTGGCACGGGATCCGGACCGTGAATGGCCGCAGATCAAGAGCCACGTTCGTCATCAGAGGGATTTACAGCAACTGGTTCAAGGGCAACCGGACGTTGCCCCCATCGCGTCCGCAGCTTCTCCCAACACACCACACCGCAGCGCTCTACGGGACAGGGCAACGGCCGCTATAGCGCCGGCTCCTGTAGCCGACTCACCGGCTAACGGAGCCCCCGTCGCTCCAGGAACGGGGCCACGCTCCAAGCGTCAGTTGGCACCGCTACGCAGCACTTCAGAATCCGTGAACAGGATCCGAACGGCTTCCGCAGCGAATACAGCGTTGATCCCTCCGAAGCCCGCATCTGTGGCCCAGCTGCAAAACCGCATGGCAGCCGGACTGGTCAAGAAGGAGGTGGAGGGCGGACAGCACACCGGTGTTCCTCCCGAGCCCGCTTTCCGGGCCTATCCCACCACTGTCAGTACGGGTTCCACCGCGGTCTCGGACCTCCAAGAGACTCTGAGAGAGTTCCACCCTCGAATGTACGCGACATTCTTCGATCAGTTCCGGGATGTCCTGGAAGTGGACAGACGAGTCGCGCGGTCCATACGGTCGGGGAATGGGTTCTCCGCCACGGACCCTGAGCATGTTCGCATCATTAGCGAAATCTGTGAGTACAGTTACGGGATTTTTGCCTATTGGGAGATGGGTTCAAAGATTGGCCGGCAGGCCCGGAGCCTTCCGCTCCCGACCGCAAGGAAACTTAAAGCCTCTCTGATGAAACTACGTCCCATGTACATGGGAGTGCTGACCGATCTTTGCCATGGGCGTTTTTTGTTCTGGCGCGTGGGGAAAATCTGGGACCTGTTGGAAGTCAGGTTCGAGGATATGCATGACTGGTTGGACGGACTCGCTGCCGGAGAATACGTTGCACTCACCACCCATCACATTCCGCTAGGCACCGAAAAGAATCTTCCGGTCTGCACAGACTTGTCCCTCCGAGACCAGGACATCGTGAAGTTCATGTCGGAGGCCGCACAGAATCTTCGCCAGGGTGTCCACGGGGTCCGGGGTAGAAAAGCCACCAGTGGCGCTGGGGCATTGGAGCCTCGAAGAGCGGGAACGATGTCCTCCTCAGTGCCGCGGACGCTAGGGTACCGGCCGGAGAACACGTGGCTGGTCCCGATTACGATCACCGACGGGCAGGTCGACACGACCCTTGATGAGGATTTCTTCAGCGGGTTCGATGACAAAAAACCCCACCAGGTTCGCTCCTTCTACCGCCGGCCCAAAGGATCCTCGCCCAACACTCCCCGAACCGAATTCGTCAGCGGACACGTCCGAGGAGGACGCGGTGCATTCGCGGACATGAAGCTGCTTCCAGTAGTTACGATCCGTCGCCGATAGTTTTATCGATGTAAGTCCGTTGCCGTTCATCCAGAGCACCACATTCATAACGCGCAGCGGGGACACCGGGTACGGCAGTTTGTCCTGTTCTTGGATGCTGTCCAGGCGCTTGGCGAGTGCTCCATCTTTTGGGTGAACATCTCGTGCCACAGTCGGTCCACTGTGACAGGGAGTCCTTTAGGCCGGTCTCGGCCTCGCACACGCGGCAAGTGACGGAGCACCGTCGTTGGCACTAAAGCGGCACCGACATTGTCTGGAGTCCTCGGCACATAGAGTCAAGGCTCAGAACCGCCGAGCTTTAGGCAGATATTTCGGCCGGACCGATGGGTGCTGCCGGATGTTCTGACAGCAACCGCACATTCCCTTGGTACTGGGAGTGTCCCTTCACCTGACTTGAGACGTCGATGTTGAGCAGTTTGCCTCCTGCCGGTTTAAAGCCCATGTAGCCGGCAGCTTTCTCCCACGGCTGGCTAGCGGAGTAGGCAACTTTAAGGACATTGTCGTTGGTGGAGTGATAGTTGTAGACGGCGTCATCGACCAAAGCGGTCAAGTCCTTCCAGTCGCCTCTGCCTCCAATAGCAGCGCCAAGAAGGTGCATGGCTTGGACACGCGGTGCACCCTTTTTGCTGGCCAGCGTCTGAGCTGCCACGACCATCGCCCGAGCACCCAAGCTATGCCCCACAAGCACATAGGCTTCTTCGTTTGTCCTAGCCAGGAGATCAGCCAGAATGACACCTGTCTTTTCCGCCCGGTTCTTTGCTACATGCCAGGGGTTTTTAGCAAGGTCAGCGGCCACTAAGGCGGGAGCAACCGGGCCCAATCGCTTAGCGGCCATTTTTGCAGCTCTGGCAGCCGCATCCTTCAGCGCAGCTCCGCCGATGAATTTTGCAGCCCCGGCACCTCCCATGAGTCCGAGGTGTTTGAGCTCCCTGGCTCCCCAGTGCACCCGGTATACGGGCGAATCCGGATACCGGTCCCTAATGATGTCGCGCCACTCGCCCCATCCAACGCCGTTCTCACTGAGGAAGCCGTTGCAAACGATCACGGGAATGCCCTGACCACCTTGCAGCATTTCGATATGGAACGACTTGTCCTCTCGAACATAAGCGTTCATTATGGAGCCGCCCAGCGCTCCGCCCAAGGCTGCACCCAAGGCAGTGATGACGGCGGTGCCTCCGGCCATACCCAATCCGCCAGCCGCGATCGCCCCTCCACCCAGTAGCGCAAGCCCGAAGTTGGTGGCAGCTGCGCCGCTGTAACCTCCAAGGAGCGCCCCGACAGCTCCGCCAAATGCAGGTGCGGCAAGAAGCGCGAACGGAGCCGCCGCCGCCATTCCCGCCCCGGCGAGACCGACCATTTTCACGGAGCGCGCAAGGTCAGGTTTGTCGTATTTGAGGAACTCCTTGTAGTCGCTCAGCTCGCCCATCTTTCGATCAGCTTTCTCAAAACCTGGAATTTCATGACGGTGCTCGGCACAGTATCGCTGCACTCTCACACTGCCTTCTTCCCGCACAGCCATGTTTTTGCACGTGAGGCTTGCGCACGGCAAGGTCGGTGTACCGCAGCCGCCGCAAACATACGCGGGCAGTTGACCCACCGGTCGCTTCGCCTTCCTATGGGCATGCTTGCCAAAACAGGACGAGCACCACCCACTTTTCTCCTCGTCAGTAAGGTCCTCAGCTACCTCGGCAATCCAGCCAGCAGTCTTCTTGAACTGTCGAGCCCGCTTCTCCGCAGCCTTCTGCAGGTCCTCCTCCGGCAAGGTAACGGCCTCGTACCTTGCGAGTGCAAAGGCCCAGGTATTTGTCACCAATGCCCGGTTATCCCCGAGCATCCCTTGCCCAACTTCAGGAATGATGTCGTTGCTGTTCCCGGACAACGTGAGCTTGTAGCCCTTGGGGGAAACTACGTCACACTGAATGCGGCCGCCATAGAGCATGCGGAAAAGGATTTCAGATTTAGGCATAGAACGAATCCTGCCAGACAAATCCTTCTGAAACCGGATATGAAATCGCCATCTTTCCCGAAGGTCACTTCCGAGAGAGGCCCCGTGAAATTCCCGCCTTGGCATCACCGGTAAATGCTCAAAGGCGACCCACTAGGCGGTTTCATCCTCACCGGTCGGTGGCTGAGTAATGCCACCAGTTCCACGCATCCAAAGGACCACATCCATGACCCGAAGTGGAGAAATGGAATGCTGCAGATCCGCCCTGTGCTGGATATCGTCCAAGTGCCTGGCCAGCGCTCCTTCATTCTGGGTCAGGACCTCGTGCCAGTCGCTCCACTGAGTGCCCGAATCCTTCAGACCAGTCTCATTCCTCACGACGGAGTCCCAGATCGGGATGAGCCGCGGCCGCTTGCGGGCCATCAGCTTACTGGCCTTGGTAGGGCCGATGCCCCAGCTTTCGTTGCCCTCCAGATCCTTGCCTCTGAAGAGGTCCCATAGTTGCCAGGCAGCGCTTTCTTCTCCGAGGACACTCTTGAAGTTCTCGTGTGTAACGTCGACCAAATCGAGGTCGACCGGAATCTGCGCGAGCAGGTCAGCCACATCATCGCGTCGATGCTCCAAGATTCCCATGACAGCCTTGGGAGAGAATCGGACGGAGAGAAAAGACGCGGCGAGGAAATCATCCGCAGTAATTGTGTTGGCTACGTCAGGCGCATCGCCTCCGCCAGCCCAGTCATCGAACCGGGCGCCGCTGCGCAGGGTCGTTTTTCCTGGTTGGGGTTTGTTGTAGTAGCTGCTGAGCAGAAGGACCGCGTTGTCTATTTGATCAGTGCGGAGAATTTCTGGAATCTTCATAATCTCTTCCCATCGGTGGCAAGGGCGAGGTCGCACCCAGTGGCCTCGATAGTACAGACTCGACAACCGGTCGCACTTTCCTCTCTTGCGGAGAACCTGCTCCCTCCGTTTTGGGAAACGGCGACCGTTTTGGGAAATCGCTGCCGGTTTAAAACGGCAGGGATTTCCCAAAGTGGCAGGGAATTCCCAAACCGGAGGGAAACGAGGGCCGGAAAAGTGTCAGCTGAAGGACTAGCCCGCCGTTAGTTCTTCCCTGCGTCCCGCAGCGCCTTCCAGGCACCCGTGGACCACAGGGCCCAGATCACCAGCAGTGGCTGGAAGAACAGCCGGCCCAGACGCTTGCCGTCCGTATCCAGGCCAAAAGCATCAGTGTGTGTGACGTACTGCGAGATGTTGCCCGGGAAAATCACCACAAAGAACGCCGCCGCAGCCCATCCCACCGGCACCCGTCGCTTGCGGAGCAGAATCAGCGCCGCGCCAAGACTGATTTCCGCCACCCCGGAAAGCAGCACCACGGCGTCGTCATCCAGGGGCACCCAGTCCGGAACCTGAGCCTGAAACTCCGAACGGGCAAACGTCAGGTGCGAGGTGCCGGCAAACGCCAGGAACGCACCCAGAGCGATCGCGCCCAGCCGTCGGGGTTTCGACGTCGGCGGGGCAGGACGGGCCGCAGCCGCGGCAAGGCGTGAAACGAGAGACATGCGGCCAAGCCTACGTCAGGCGGTTGTAGGCCAGCTGGGCCAGTGCGGCGGCCTGGTCACCCAGCACCGAGTCATCGAAAAGCACCCTCGGCGAGTGGTTCCAGGCCGCCGTCGCGGGATCCAATGACGGCGGTGTGGCACCCAGGAACAGGAAGGTCCCGGGGATTTCGTCCAGCACCAGGGAGAAATCCTCGGACCCCATCAGCGGATCCCGGGACTCCAGCACCCGGTCCTCGCCGAACAGCCCCCGCAGGTCCGCGAGTGCCTCACGGGTGCGGCCGGCGTCGTTGCGGGTGACGGGATAGCGGACGGTGAAATCGACGTCGACACTGCAACCGTGCGCGGCGGCAATTCCTTCCGCGAGCGCCTTCGACTCCACAATCACCCGGTCCAGCGACTGCTCGGACAGTGTGCGCACGGACGCGCCCAGTCTGGCCGTATCCGGAATGACATTGATGGCGTCCCCGGCTTCCAGCTGCGTAACGGTGAGGACAATCGGATCGAAGACGGAGAACCGGCGGGTGGACATGGTCTGCAGTGCGGAGGCAATCTCCGTGAGCGCAGGGACGGGGTCGACGGCGGTCTGCGGCTGGGAACTGTGGCCGCCTGAACCTTTGACCGTAATGCGCAGCTCGTTTGCTCCGGCCATCAGCGTGCCCGGCTTGGTGCGGAAAACTCCCAGCGGACCGGGACGCACGTGGATCCCGTAGGCGGCAACGGGACGTTCTCCGGCGGCGTCGAGCACCCCCTCATCAATCATCAGGCTGGCTCCGTTGTGGCCCTCTTCGCCGGGCTGGAACATGAAGATGACGCTGCCGGCCAGGTCCTGCTGCTGAGCACAGAGCAGCTTTGCGGCGCCAACCAGCCCTGCCACATGCAGGTCGTGCCCGCATGCGTGCATGTTTCCGTTGGTCGAGGCGTATTCCAGGTCCGTCAGTTCGGTCACCGGCAGCGCATCCATGTCCCCGCGCAGCAGGACGGCCGGTCCCGGCTCGGCTCCGCGCAGCACGGCGACTACGGACGAGGCCTTCAACCCCAGAGTGATTTCCAGGTCCAGGCCCTCCAGCGCAGCAACGATGCGGGACTGGGTCCGCGGGAGGTCGAGCCCGGTCTCCGGATCCTGATGGAGTTCGCGCCGCAGCGCCACAAGTTCCGGGAGGATCGCCTGTGCTTCAGAAACAAACATGCATTGAGTCCTGTCATCCGCGCTGATGCCCGGCCGCAGCAGCGGCAGGAGTGTTACTAAGGAGTAAACCATCCCTGTTGCCGAGGGCACAGCCGCCGCAGCGCTCCGGGACAGTCCCGGAAGCAACAGAACAAGAACATCACCCGCGGAAGTTTTCCACAGTCGGCAGCATTACGCTGCCGGTACGGAGCGTCCCTGCCTACTCTGTGCACACGAGTCTGGGCACACGAGGGGGCAAGCTCATGAACTATGACATTGACACAGCGGCCGTACAGGCTGTGCTCATGGCCGTTGCCGTCGAGGGCACGGCACTGAACGAGTCAGCGAACGCTGCCAGGCAGGCGGGCGACGACGCCGCGGCCGGGTTCGGCACGGCGCAGGAAGTGGCGGAGGCTTTCACCAACTTCTGGAGAACCCGGGAAGATGTGGCACAACGGGTTTCCAGCTTGGTGTTCCGCAAGGCAGACAGCGTCGCTGCAGCCGCCCAAGCCTTCGTCGCGGCCAACCAGGAGATGACGGACAGCGCCCATCAGGCTCTCGCCCGCATCAGTACGGACTTTGCCGCCCCCGTGCCCCGGCACCGGCCGAAAACCCCTGTGGCCTGACACCATGGCATCCATCGACCCGGTTCTCCGCATCGACGTCCCCTGGACGGAACTCACTGTTGCGGTGGAAGACATGCGGGCCAGGGCATCAACCACCCCGAGCATCCTGGATGCTGCATCCGCTGCCTGGAACGGGCTGCAGCAGGCATATCGCCACCCCGGCACCCAGGACCGGGTTTACGCTGCGCTCAAGGACCTGCGTGATCCCACAGTCGATTGGGCCGTGGCGCTGTCCTCCGCGTGCGCAGCCGTGCAGGATTTTGCGGCGGCCGGGCGGCCGCTGCAGCGCGAATCGGAGTCCCTCGAAGCCGAACGCGCCGGACTCCTGAGAACGGCTGCCGAAGCAGAAGACTCCAGCACTGAGGACCAGGACTCCGCCGAACGCGCCGTGGCGGATTTCAATGACCGGGTCCGGTCCCTGCAGGACAGGTGGAACAGCCTTACTGCGGGCACCGCTGCAGAACTCGCCGGTATCACGGGAGGCACCGGAGACGGACTCCCGGTAACAGCCGCAATTGGCGGCCGAACACTCCCCTCGGTTGACTGGCTTCATCTGAGTTCCACTCTGGACAACATCAGCGCAATCGATCCGGAAGCCGTGGTGGACTCCATCCTTTACCTGAACGCTGAAGAGCTCCGCGAGTGGGCCCAGGTCAATCCGGAGGCGGCGCTTGTCCTTGCGACAAACAAGATGCCCCACCACGGTCGGGATCCCGAGCGGACCATGGGCAACGTCAGCAGCTACGGTTACCGGCGCGAGCGGGGCAGCCTCGCCGCAACCCTGGCGCCGGAAGGCATCGCACTGATCCGGGAGACCTGGCTGGATCTGACGGACCTGGAACAAAAGCGGCTGCTGCTCCTGTACCCCGGCACGTTCGGGAACATGAACGGCATACCGATGGAACAGCGCGCCTTTGCCAATATCGTCACGGTTGCCGGGTTGCGCGAACAGGTCACCCGGCAGATGGCCGCCATGGGAGGTGAACCGGTTAAGAGCAGCTTCGCGCAGAACCCCGGGGAGCAGGCGCTGTACACCTCGCTTCGCTCCGTCTGGGACGAACTCAATAAAAAGAAGACGGGCCTGGACAATGCCGTGGAGAGTAACCGGCAGGTGGTGATGGTCGGTTTGGAGGGAGACGGCCGCATTGTCACCATGAACGGCACTCCGTCGCAGGACGCTAAAACCAGCACCATACTGGTCCCCGGCACCAGCAGCGACCTGTCGGCTCTGGAGGATTACGCCCTGCGGCTGGACAACATCACCTCGGACCGGGGTGCGGACGATGTCTCCTTCTACTGGCAGGGCACCGACCTTCCCAACGAGGTGCCGGATAACAGGTTCAGCTCCTACAACGAAACCGGGGGACCTCTGCTTGCCGGCTTCGACGCAGCCCTTGACCTTGAGTTGTCGCCGGAGACGAGAAGCACGTACATCGGGTACAGCGCCGGAGCCGCCCTTGTGGGGACCGCTGAACGCGAAGGACTCAATTCCACCAACATCATCTATCTCGCCCCTTCCGGTGCCGGCAACGAAGTCGACGGCGTGGAAGACACCCGAAATCGGGAAGCCCACCGATATTGGATCCAGACCCGGGACGATCCCATCGTGCTGGCGCAGCTCCTCGGCGGCATTCCCCAGGGTGGAGACCCGCAGCAGATGGATGTGGTGCGGCTGGAATCCGGGTTCATAGACCACGCCCAGGGCGGCCCGTTGGTTTCGGGCCACGAGGAATACTTCGCACCGGACTCTACGGCCATGCTGAACATGCGCCGGGTGGTGCTCAATGAAGCCGTTTTTCCGTACGTTCCTGATGAAGCCTTCGTGGATGAAGGCGGCATGTGGACGTACAGTCCATTAGAAACCAGACCGCAGAATTACGCGGGAGAGAAAATGCCCTCGGTCCCCGTGGAAAGTGCAGGCCCCTGATGCAGGAACGTTCCTCGAAATCGCCGCGTCTCGCGGCCGCCGCACTGTTGATCTTCAGCCTGGGAGGCTGCACCTTGATTTCAGAAGCCGGAACACCCGATCCGTCCACCGCATCCTCGCGTCCCGCCGCCCAGGTGCTGCCCGAGCTGGAAACCATCCTGCCGGACCTCATGGCGCTCGGCGGCGAGGCGTCGCCGCTTGCCGTCCAGCAGCTCAAGGAAGAATCCTGTCTTGACCCCTTGCAGGAGGACAACTGGAATACCCAGACCCGCGCCCTGGGGTGGCTGGTAGGCAGATTCACGGATCATGAGTCAGCCCAGGGAGCCATGAACGCATGGAAAAGCCACCTCGAGACAGGGGGGTGGGTCCAGGACGACGAGTTGCGCAACGCGCCCGAAACCAACGGCGATGTCCACGTCCTGCGCTATCACAACGAGGACCTGCAGCTGAGTGCCCGCTACGACTATGCCGAACTCAACGGCAGCCGGAACGTGAGCGTCGTGATCACCAGCCCCTGCATGAAGAACCCCGAAGACCACCGGATGACCCGTTCCAAACTGGACCCTGACTACGGCGTCAGCAGTAAGTACTATGACTCCGATGCCGAAAAGGCTGACCCCGCCTAGCCCCGGAAGACATGCCGTCCAGCCCTAGACTGTGTTCCATGATCGAGAGCGCGACCATAGGCGAGACCGCCCCGTCCCAAAGCACCGGTTGGGTCCGGGAGCGGCTGAGGAAGAAGAACGACGACGACTGGGAACGTCCGGCGCCTACGCCGGATCAGGTGCGGCGGGACGTCATCGGAACCGCCGCCGTCATTCTGGTTGCCGCAATTGCGCTTGAAACCAGCCGCGGATTCGGCGCTGTGGGCGGGGAGGACCGTCCGTTCTGGCTCCAGTATCTGGTGCTGGCGCTGATGGTGGTGCCTCTGGCTCTGCGGCGCCGCCTACCGATCAGCATCCTGCTGGTGTCCTCATTGCTTTTCTTTCTCCTGAGCACCTATATGCCGGCCATCAGCACCCAGCTCGCTTTTCAAGCCGCGTATTTCGCCTCCATCTACTCGGCCGTGGCCTGGGCGCGGGACCGGAGGATGCTTCGGCTGGCACTGGCGGCGGTGATCGCGGCAATGGCGCTGTGGTTGATCCTCGGTTTCACCGTGTCCAGCGCCTATGACTCCTTTTTCGAAAACCTCAAGGAGAACGCCCCGGCAGGCGATGAAACCTACGGCGGTCTATTGCCTCCGCTGGCCTCCTACGCCGTGTACTCATTCCTGATCAATGCCGCCTTTTTCGGCGGAGCCATCCTGTTCGGCCTCACCTCCTGGCGCAGCGCGCACCAGCGCGAACGTCTCGCAGAACAGGCAGGGCAGCTGCGCGCCCAGTCGGCGGAGCTGGCGCACCAGGCGGTGGTGAATGAACGGCTGCGGATCGCCCGGGAACTGCACGACGTCGTCGCGCACCATATCGCGGTCATTGGCGTGCACGCCGGGGCGGCACGGCGCGTGATGGAGAAGAAACCCGAAGCCGCTGCGGGCGCCCTGCAAACCATTGAAGATTCAAGCCGTGAGGCGGTGCAGGAAATGCGTTCCCTGCTGGGCGTGCTGCGGGCCGGCGATGAGACCGATCCCGCCGGCGACGGCGCCCTTCGCCGGCCGGAACCGGGCCTTGCGGACCTGGATGCGCTGGTGGCCGAACATCTGGCCAACGGACTGCAGGTGACTTTCACCCGGGTGGAAGACACACCGGGGGCGCTCGACGCCGTCGCGGCTCCGCTGGCCCTGTCCGTCTACCGCACCGTTCAGGAATCCCTCGCTAACGTGCGCCGCCATTCCACCGCCGGTTCCGCCGTCGTTGCCCTGCGCAGCGGATCGACCGACGGCGTGCGCTGGCTCGAGGTGGAAACGGTCGACGACGGCCTTCCCCGGACGGGTGGACAGCCCGGCTCCGGATTCGGGCTGCGGGGAATCCGGGAGCGGGCGGCCCTGCACGGCGGCACTGCGGAGATTGGCCCCCGGCCCGGCGGCGGGTGGCGGGTACGCGTCCGCTTCACACAGCGTTGAGATTCCGTGCCGCGGGAGGAAAGCCCGCTAAGCTCGTTGCCGGGGGATGAGGGACACCATGAAACCAATTCACGTACTGCTCGCTGATGACCAGGCCCTGGTGCGGGCCGGCTTCGCGATGATGCTCTCCGTCGAGGACGAGATCCATGTGGTGGGCCAGGTGGCCAACGGCGCCGAAGCGGTGGAATTTGCCGCCGCCAACCCGGTGGATGTCATTCTGATGGACGTGCAGATGCCGGTTCTGGACGGAATCCGCGCCACGGAACAGGTGGTGCGCGCCGGCACGGCCAAGGTCATCATCCTGACCACTTTCGAACGCGAGGATTACCTCTTCGATGCTATCCGGGCTGGCGCGAGCGGTTTCCTGCTGAAGAATGCGGACCCCGATGACCTGGTGGCGGCAGTGCACGCCGTCGCCTGCGGCCACGCACTGCTGGCTCCGGAAGTCACCATCCGCGTGATCGAGCGGTTCGCCCGCTCGCTCGAGTCCGAGTCCGAGGCTGAGTCCGGCTCCGAGGCAAGGGCAGCCGGAACGGCCCTTCCCGCCACGCCCGCCACGGAGCAGCAGAAGCTCCTGGACACCCTGACCTCCCGCGAGCGCGAGGTTCTCATCCAAATCGCCGCCGGCCGGAGCAACGCTGAAATCGCCCGGGAGATGTTCCTGGCCGAAGCGACGGTTAAGACCCATATCTCCAACCTGCTCGCCAAGATCCAGGTCCGTGACCGGGTGCAGGCGGTGGTGTTCGCCTATGAAAGCGGTCTCATCCTTCCGGGGGAGAACCCATCGGATCCCGCTGCCCGCAGCTCCTCCTAAGCCGGCAACGGTTCACCCGCACGGCCGATCCGCCGCCTTCCCGCCGCACCTAGGGTTAAGGGAGAAGATTCCCACCATGCCCGGCGCGACCGGGAAAAGGAGCAGCCACCATGCTGCAGGTGCAAAACCTGACCCGAACATTCGGGGACAAAGTGGCGGTCGACAACGTCAGCTTTGATGTTCCGTCCGGCCAGATGACCGGTTTTGTGGGCGCCAACGGTGCCGGCAAGACCACCACCATGCGGATGATCATGGGGGTCCTGAGCGCCACCTCCGGCGAGGTGCTGCTCGACGGTGCTCCCCTGACGGCCCTGGCCCGGTCGACCTTCGGGTACATGCCCGAGGAACGCGGCCTCTACCCCAAGCAGCCCATCCTGGATCAGCTGATCTACCTCGGACAGCTGCACCGGATGAGCCAGTCGCAGGCCCGCAAGGGCGCCATGGACCTGCTGGAGCGGTTCGGACTCGGCGGCCGGACCAAGGACAAGCTGGAGTCCCTGTCCCTGGGCAACCAGCAGCGGGTGCAGATCGCCGCCTCGCTGCTGCACAAGCCAAATGTGCTGATCCTGGACGAGCCGTTCTCGGGCTTGGACCCGGTGGCCGTGGATTCCATGGTGGAGTTGCTGCGCGAGCGCACCTCCGCCGGAGTTCCGGTGCTCTTTTCCAGCCATCAGCTGGATCTGGTGGACCGGCTCTGCGACAGCATGGTGGTCCTGCAGCAGGGCAAGGTGATTGCCTCAGGCACGGGCGATGCTCTGCGTGCCCGGGCAGTCAACCGGCACCGCATTACGGTTTCCCCGGATGCCGGCTGGGTGCGGGACGAACCGGGGATACGCGTCCTCGACGTTGCAGGTCCCACCGCCGTCCTGGAATTCGACGACGACGACGCGCGGCAGCGCCTGCTTGCCACCGCACTCACCCGCGGCTCCGTGGAGGAGTTCGCCCCCATCCGACCGTCCCTGAGCGAAATCTACCGTGAGGTGACCGCAGTATGAGCTCCGTTTCCCGCCCCACGCCCCCCTGGGCGATCGTCACCCTCCGCGAGGTCATGGTCAAGGCCCGCGACCGCAGCTACCTGATCTCCACCCTGGTCACGCTGGTCCTGATTGTGGGCACCGTGGTCTTCAACGCCTACATGAGCACCCGCGCCGACGAATACACCGTGGCGGTGACCGAGATGCAAAGCACTGCCCTCGAGAATCCCGCCAAAGAAGTTGTTGAAGCGGCCAATGAAGCAGGCCAGGCCGACAGCGGCAACACCAGTTTTGAGGCGATCTTCGCGGACTCGCCCGAGCAAGCCGAGGAACTGGTCCGTTCCGGGGAGGCCGACGCCGCACTCCTGGTGGGCTACGACGGCTGGACGCTAACCGGCAACGAGGAACTCGACGGCGGCCTGCAGCAGGGCATCGCCGACGCCCTGCGCGCCTACACCTTGGAGATCAACGCCGGCTACGCCGGGACCACCGCAGAGGCACTGCTGGCAGGCAGCGAGTTCCAGACCGCCCTGTTGGACGGAAACACGGAAAACCAGTTCATGGCCCAGTTCACCGGCTTCGTGTTCGGGTTCCTGTTCTACATGGCTGCGATCATTTTCGGGATGGCGATCGCCACCTCGGTCCTCGAGGAAAAGCAGAACCGGGTGGTGGAGATTCTGGCCACGGCCATTCCGATTCGGCAGCTGCTCTACGGCAAGGTGGCCGGCAACACCGTCCTGGCCATGATCCAGCTGGCCCTCTACGCCGGGGCCGCCCTGCTTGCCCTGAACTTCACAGACACTGCGGAACTGGCCGGAACCATCATTCCTGCCTCGGGCTGGTTCCTGGTCTTCTTCCTGGCAGGCTTCCTGATCCTCGCTTCCCTCTGGGCCATGATCGGTTCCATGGCTTCGCGGTCCGAGGATCTGAACAACAGCTCCGGGCCGGTGCTCACGATCATCATCGCGGCGCTCTTTGCAGGCCTGTTCGCCAAGGGACAGTTGCTGGTCGCGGCGTCCTACGTCCCCGTAATCTCCACCGTGGCCATGCCGGTACGGATGCTGAACGGCGACGTGCCGCTGTGGGAGACCTTCCTGTCGCTGGCGATCGCCCTGGCCGCGGCCTATGCACTGCTGCGCTTCGGCGAGAAGATTTACCGCCGGGCCGTGATGCAGAGCGGCGGCGCGTTGACCCTGCGCAAGGCGATGAAGCTGGAGTCCTGATCCGAAACCATCAGCACGGTACGCGGCACTTTGTACCGGGCCGGACGGCCGAAGAAGTGTTCCTCACCTCTTCGGCCGTTCCCCCGGACAGCTAAGTCAGATTGCGTCCCTGAGCAGGTCCGCCAGCGAGTTGAAACGCTCGTTGGACGGCAGATCATCAAGCAGAACGGCTTTGCCGTCCGGACCGCAAAGCGGAATGCGCCAGTTGGGATACTCGTCCCCGGTGCCGGGCTGGTTTTGGGTGCGCCGCTCCCCCACCGCATCAGCCAGCGCGACGCCGATGAGCACGGACGGGGACTGCAGGATGAAGGAGTGCAGTGCCTCCACGGACTGCTGGACGTTATCCGTACCGCTGGCTCCAGCAGGCAGCAGCCCGGCGCTGCGCACCAGTTCCAGGACGGATTCCCGGGCCGCAGCATCCGCTGCCCGCTCCTCCTCCACCGGACGGTTCAAAAGCCCCAGGGACTCTCGCAGGTCCACGTGTTCTCCGGCCAGGTAACCGGCCGTGGGCGGCAGGTCATGGGTGTTGACGGAGGTCAGGGCGCCCTTCCGGTATTCCGCCGGCGGGCGGGGACCGGCGTCGCCGTGCTCAAACCACAGGATGGAGGTGCCGAGCACGCCGCGCTCGGCGAGGTACTCCTGCACCCAGGGCTCAAACACCCCCAAATCCTCGCCGATCACCACGGCACCGGCGCGCTGTGCTTCCAGGACCAGGATTCCTATCAGCGCCTCGTGGTCGAAGTGCACGTATGCGCCGTCGCCGGGCCCCGAACCCTGCGGAATCCACCACAGGCGGAACAGGCCCAGGATGTGGTCAACCCGGATGCCGCCTGCGTGGCGGAGAATGGTGCGCAACATGTCCCGGTAGGGAAGGTAGCCCGCGTCCGCGAGGCGCCGGGGATGCCACGGCGGCTGGCTCCAGTCCTGGCCCTGCTGGTTGAACATGTCCGGCGGAGCACCCACTGACACTCCGGGAGCCAGGACCGGGCGCAGTATCCAGGCATCTGCTCCGGCAGGGTGCACGCCCACCGCCAGGTCATGAACAATGCCGATTTCCATGCCGGCGCTCCGGGCGGCACTCTGGGCTGTCTCCAGCTGCTGGTCGCAGATCCACTGCAGCCACTGATGGAACCGGCTGCGCTCCGTGAAGGCGGAGCGGTGCTCCCGGACCCATTCGCTGTCCGGACCGGTAATCTGCTGCCACTGGGGATCATCTGCCGGCAGCTTCTCGGACAGCGCACACCACAGAGCGAAATCCTGCAGTCCCTTGCCCTCCAGTGTGCAGAAGCGCTCAAACTGCTGCTGCCGCGCAATGCTTCGCGGTACGGCAAAGATTAGTTCCAGCGCGGCCAGTTTGGCGGCGTAGGTCGCGTTGCGGTCCAATTTCTCGGCAGAGTGGTTGGCCGCCCCGAAGGTCCGCGCAGCTTCCTCAACCCGGGCACGGTCTGCCCCCGGAAGATAGCCGTATTCGGGGATGTCCTCCACCCGAATGTAGAGCGGGTTAAAGAATCGGCGTGTGGTGGGCAGGTACGGCGAGGGTTCCACCGGCGGAACCGGTTCCGCCGCATGCAGCGGATTGGTCAGGAGGAAACCGGCGCCGTGGCGTCCGCCGGAGAGCGCTGCGAGATCTGCCAGGTCGCCCAGATCCCCGATGCCCCAGGACCGGGAGGAGCGTACAGAGTAGAGCTGGGCCATGAGTCCCCAGGCCCGGTGGCGGTCAAGGCCGGAGGTCGTCGTCAGCCGTTCCGGCGTGACCACGAGAACGGTGCCGGCCTGCCACTGCCCGGCAGTCACTTCGAGCCGGTGCCAGCCCAGTGGAAGGTCCTCCGGGAGCGGAATCAGGGTGCGGCCGGTGAGGGTCCCGTCAACGTCCAGTTCCTCGCCGGGCACCGCCGGCCACTCCAGCTCACGCCGGCTTCCGTCCTCCAGCACGATCCGCACGTCCGCGTGCACTCCGGCGGGCAAATGGACGGGGACTGTCCGGCTGCGGTGTTCGCGCACGACGACGGCGCCCGGCAGTGTTTGATGCCACCCCTGCAGGCGTGCCGAAGCCAATGACTGCGACAGCTCCTCCCGCGTTGCTGTGGCCACCCCCAACGCGCCGAGCACCTTTTTCAGGGTCTCATCGGAAACTTCGCGGCGGGTTCCGTCCCAGCCGTTGAACGTGGTTGCTACATGATGATGTTCGGCCAGCTCCTGCAGGAGTGCGGTCTCGCCGGCTGGTTCGCCTGTGATATTCACTTCAGTCATGTCAGCCAATCTAGGCGTCCCGGGGTGCCTTCGCCCAGCCGGGTGGAACCAGCTACCCTCAGCTGCGTTTTTCGGTGAGCCGCCAACCATCCTGATAATCGGGGTGGTCCTGGTAGCCGGCAGCCATGGAGGCCAGCGCCAGCGAGGTCCACTCCAGCTCATCGGCGAACAGTTTGCCCTGGCCGTCGGGATCCAGAAGCATCCGTGCCAGGGCATTGCGCCGGGCACCGCCGATGATGTCGATCAGCATGAGCTTGGCTTCGCACTCGCGCAGCAGCCGTTCCTCGTACCAGCGGTCAGACGGTGCGACGCCCCTGGCAGTCAGGAGCTTCCGGGACTCCGCGGCGTCGTCCTGAAAGCGTGTCAACAGGAAATCCACGATGTCCATGTCCATGCCCATGATCGTACGCAGGGATAAATGGCGGTGTCAGGGGTGGTACCCAAAATCCGCATGCCGGGGCAGGAATATTTCTTGCCGGCGCTTGGTTGACATAACTAGTCGAACGAAAGAGAGCCCGTGCCAGCTGTCAGCGCACCGCACCACCCCTCAACCACCCGCTCCAAGCGGGTACGAAACATTCGCTCCATCCGCCGCGGAGATCATGTTGAAGTACGCAGCGGCGAACAGGTTTACTACCGCGGAGAAGTCCGTGAAACGGCTCCGGGTCTGGGCACCATCTGGATCCGCGGCGACGAAGAAGGAATCCGCACCGCAATCAGCGTTGAGGACTTCACCATTTGGAAGCTTCCGGCGTAGCCCGAATCTTCACCTTGCCGCAGGGCTGTGGAAATATTCCGGTACCGGAAAACATCCGCACCGAATGAGCACCGCCGTGAGGAGCCGCCATGTCCCGCTCTCCCAGTCACTACCGGGTCCGGGTGCGCAACCTCAATGATTTGCGGCGGGGTGATCAGGTGGAAGCCATGATTCGCAGCGTTGTCCATCACCGGGGAAAGGTGCTGGATCTGGCGCCGGGACTCGGCGCCGTTTGGATCCGAACTGATGCCGGGCGACGGGCCCTGATCCATACGGATGAATACAGGCTTTGGCAGGTGCTCCCCGCCGAAGCAGGATGACACGGCGGGGACAGGCATGCGACTAGCGGTCCATGAGCGCCCCGGCGCTGATATTCAAAGTTGCGGCCGTCATGCTTCCGGCTTTATCCGAAGCGGCAAAGGCTGCAGCATTGCCCACCTCTTCCAGGGTTGCCGCGCGCCGCAGCAGGGTGGCGTCGACGATGCTGTTGGCAATGTCCTGCCTCCCTTCCATATCCGGGGGCAGCGACTCGGGGATGCCGCCGCTGCGCAGGGTCACAACGCGGATCCCGTGCGGCCCAAGCTCCACCGCGAGCTGGCGCCGCATGGCTTCCATCGCTTCGAAGGCGGTGATCAGTCCGCCCAGCCAGAGGCCGGGCGAAGGGTTGCCTGAACCTCCGAAAGCCAGGATCACGCCGGAACGCTGCTGCATCATGTGCCGGGCAGCGGCACGCGAGGTCAGAAACATGGTTTGCACCGCCGTGGACACCGGCCGCAGATAGTCCTCCACGTACATATCCACCATCGGCTTGCCCTGCACATCACCGTGTTGAATTACATTCATGGAGATGTCCAGACTCCCTGCCGTAGCCGCGACATCATTGGCGTGGTCATCCACCGCCTGCCCGTTGGTGGCATCCAGCAGCGCGGATTCCGCCAGCCCTCCGTTTGCCCGGATGTCGCGGGCCACCTTCTCCAGGGGTTCAAGGTGCCGGCCGGCCAGGAAAACGCGTGCCCCTTCCCTCGCGAAGGCCCGGGCCACCGCTCCCCCAATCGCTCCGCCTCCTCCGTAGATAACGGCATTCTTCTCGTTGAGCAGCATGGGAACCTCTTCGGATAGCTGTGGCTGTGGCTGTCCATGATGGCACTGCCCCACCGGCGTGGACAGGGGCCCGGGCTGTTGCCCGGGCCCCTGTGCTGCTACCAGCGGACCTTTTTCTCCCTCCGCCCCTGTTTCCCGAAGCTGTGCGTGGGCTTGTGGTCCTTGCCCAGGCTCTGCCACCCGGGGAGGGCGCTCTCGGTGTCCGTGCCGGGAACCGGCTTATCTCCGCCTTCGGCACCAAGCTTGGCTGCAGCTGCCGGGGCGATGTTCACTGTTGCCGTTACCGGCACCTCGGAGGTGACGGCAGACACGGACGTGAGGGAAGAGGCAGGGGCAGCTAGCCCCGGGAAAGGAGTGGACGGGTGTTTTTTGGATGTTGCCATGGTTGATCTCCGGACTGTTTAAGTACCGGCCGGGAACTGCGCTGATGATGGCCGTCCTGCACTGACAGCATGGACCGCCTACCCGGGCGATACGGGCGAATGGGGTCAGCGATGAGAGCGGGTGCTCGGAGCCGGTAATCCGGCCCGGAGGGTCCCTACTCGTAAATCAGTTCCATGGGCAAAACCTTAACAAGAAAAGGCGGCACCGGGATAGACCCGGTGCCGTCTTTTCTTGTTGCCGAATGTGCTGACTAGATCAGGGCGTCCGAGAGGTGGTTCGGCGTCCCGAAGCGGTGCGCGGTGATGCTCACGGCCTGCTCATGCAGGAACGGCAGCAGCTCAACGCGCCCGGCCTCGGTGACCGGATTGGCGTAGACGGCCACGTCGGGCCGTCCCCCAAGGGCGGTGGCCAGTGCCGAGGCGCCGGAGCCGATCAGCCGGATCCGGGTCCCCTGCGCTGCGGGGTCAAACCCTGCAGCGGAAGCCAGCCATTCGGCGTCGTTCTCCTCCGCCACGGGGACTCCCTGTTCCGTCAGGACGGACCGGAGCGCCAGCGGCAGTTCGACGCCGGTGGAGACCCGAAGCGCGGATCCGGCCAGCAGCCCGGCAGCGGCTACGCGCACCAGGGCGTCGAGCGGCTCATTCTCGGACAGCCGGATGGTCACCGGCAGCGGCCGGTAGCGGAACACGTTGCGTTCCGCACTCAGCGCGGACACGTCCTTAGCGGTGCCAAACTCCTCGGCCCACGCCGCGGCATCGCTGCTCAGCGCACGCTGCAGGAAGCCGGTGTCAGCAGCGAAGCTGGAAGATGAAGCCGCAGCCAGAAGCTTTGCGGCACCCTGGTGCCGGACCGGGGCTCCGGTGCCGGAGGCCTGCGCGGGCTCCCACTGCCCCAGACCCATGAGGTAGTTGGGGCCGCCGGCCTTGGTTCCGGCGCCCACTGCGGACTTCTTCCAGCCGCCGAAGGGCTGGCGCTGGACGATGGCTCCGGTGATCCCGCGGTTGATGTACAGGTTGCCCGCCGAGATGTTTTCCAGCCACAGGTCCATTTCCGCCGGATCCAGCGAGTGCAGGCCGGAGGTTAGACCGTAGTCGATCTGGTTCTGCAGTGCGATGGCCTCTTCGAGGGTGTCAGCCGTCATCACGCCGAGGATGGGACCAAAGTACTCGGTGAGGTGGTACTCGGAACCTGGACGGACCCCGGTGCGCACGCCCGGGCTCCAGAGACGGCCGGAGTCATCGAGCTGCTTCGGTTCGATGAGCCAGGACTCGCCGTCGCCCAGCACGGTCAGTCCGCGCAGCAGCTTGCCTTCGGCGGGTTCAATGATCGGGCCCATCTGCGTCACGGCATCCACCGGATAGCCGACCTTGAGCGACTGCACCGCGTCCACCAGCTGGTTGCGGAAACGCGGGGACTTGGCCACCGAGCCCACGAGGATCACGAGGGAGGCTGCCGAGCACTTCTGCCCGGCGTGGCCGAAGGCGGAGGAAACGACGTCGCGCGCGGCCAGGTCAAAGTCGGCGCTGGGCGTGACGATGATGGCGTTCTTGCCCGAGGTTTCCGCCAGCAGGGGCAGATCCGTGCGGAAGGACCGGAACAGCTCTGCCGTTTCATAGCCTCCGGTGAGGATGACCCGGTCCACGGAAGGATCCGAGATGAGCTGGCGGCCGAGTTCACGCTCGCCCAGCTGAACCATCTGCAGGACATCGCGGGGAACGCCGGCTTCCCAGAGCGCTTCCACCATGACGGCTCCGCTGCGCGCGGACTGCCGGGCGGGCTTGATGATCACGGAAGAACCGGCTGCCAGGGCAGCCAGGGTGGAACCGGCCGGAATGGCTACCGGGAAGTTCCACGGCGGGGTGACCACCGTGAGGCGGGCCGGGACGAAGCGGGCGCCGTCGACCTTTTCCAGGTCCTTGGCCCGCTCCGCGTAGTAGTGCGCAAAGTCGATGGCTTCGGAGACCTCGGGATCGGACTGGTCCAGGGTCTTGCCGGTTTCGGCGGCCATGACCTCCATCAGGTCCGCCCGGTGATCTTCGAGGACGGTTCCTGCGCGGTGCAGGATCTCGGCGCGGTCGGCGCCGCTGAGGGCGGCCCAACCCTTGCTGGCAGAAACCGCTGTCTCGATGACGGCGGAGAGCGCCTCTTCGTCGGCCACCTGGGCGTCGGCTACGGCAGCCTTGCCCAGGGGTGAGCCCTCGATGCGGGTCAGGATGGACCGGCCCCAGGCCTGGTTGGCCGGCAGCGACGGGTCAGTGTCCGGCGTGTTGGTGAAGCCCGAATGGGCGCCGCCGGTTCCGGTGGAAGCATCCGGGCGCGGCTGGCTGCGGTCCTGGGTGCGGTTCGGGGCAGGAACCCGGTCATCCAGGTTTTCCAGCGAAGTGAGGAAGCGCAGCTTTTCGCGTTCAAAGAGGGCCTCGTTTTCGCTGAGCTCGAAGACCGCCGACATGAAGTTCTCGGAACTGGCGCCCTCTTCGAGGCGGCGGATCAGGTAGGCGATGGCGACGTCGAACTCCGCCGGGTGCACCACCGGCGTGTACAGCAGAAGCGAACCGACGTCGCGCTTGACCACCTCCGCCTGACCTGTGGCCATGCCGAGCAGCATCTCGAATTCGATGCCCTTGGTCACGCCGCGCTGCTGGGCAAGCAGCCAGGCGAACGCCACGTCGAACAGGTTGTGTCCGGCCACGCCGATGCGCACGTTGGCCACGCGGTCCGGCTGCAGGGCGTAGTTGATGACGCGCTTGTAGTTGGTGTCCGTTTCAGCCTTGGTGCCGCAGGTGGCCAGCGGCCAGTCATGCAGCGAGGACTCCACCTGTTCCATGGGCAGGTTGGCGCCCTTGACCACGCGGACCTTGATGGGCGCGCCGCCGTCGGCCCGGCGGGCTGCAGCGAACTCCTGCAGCCGCATCATGGCGGAGAGGGCGTCCGGGAGGTACGCCTGCAGGACAATGCCGGCTTCCAGGTCCTTGAATTCGGGCATGGACAGGAGCTTGGTGAAGACCGCCATGGTCATCTCCAGGTCCTTGTATTCCTCCATGTCCAGGTTGATGAATTTCTTCTGCGTGGAGGACGCTGCCCTCCGGTAGAGCGGGGTGAGCTTTTCCACCACATGCTCAACGGCTTCGTCGAACGCCCAGTGCGAGTGCGGTGAGACGGTGGAGGACACCTTGATGGAGACGTAGTCGACGTCGTCGCGCGCCAGGAGTTCGTGGGTTCCCTCCAGGCGGCGGGCGGCTTCGCGTTCGCCGAGCACGGCTTCGCCCAGGAGGTTCATGTTGAGCCGGACGTCGTCCTTGCGGATGCCGGCAATCGCCTTGCCGAGGCGGGCGTCGGTGGCGTCAACGATGAGGTGGCCGACCATGCGGCGCAGTACCTTGCGGGCTACCGGAATGACGACGTGGGGCAGCACCGGCGCCATAACTCCGCCCAGGCGGACGGCGGAGCGCATGTACCAGGGCAGGAAGCCCGGCACACGGGGTGCGAGGGCGGCCAGATTCCGGCCGGCCACGCGGAGGTCTTCGGGGCGGATGACGCCGTCAACGAACCCAACGGTGAAGTCCAGTCCGGCCGGATCTTTCAGCACGCCGGCAAGCTGTGCAGCGGACGCGTCCACCGGGACGCTTGCCGCTTCGGCGAGCCAACGGCGGACAAGGGCCACCGCCTCATCAGCCAGGGCCTGTGGGGTGTCCGATCCCGCGGTGGTTTCGGTGAGGATGTTGCTCATGCGGGCAGCTCATTTCAACGTGCAACTGATAGGTATTCCTCTAAGTATCCGCACTATTTCCCATTAGGCAAAGATGGGTTTTCTTACCGGTATAGATTAGATTTACTAATGAATTGAAAGGGGGAAATGACCGTGCTCGATGTTCGCCGCATGATCCTTCTCCGGGAAGTCAAAGCCCGCGGAACCCTGGCCGCAGTGGCGGAAGCGCTGAGCCTCAGCCCTTCCGCGGTATCGCAGCAGCTGGGCCAGCTGGAGAAGTCCGTGGGGGTGGAACTGCTGCGGAAAACCGGGCGGGGCGTGCAGCTGACACCGCAGGCTGAGATTCTGGTGGCCCATGCCTCCGACATCCTTGAATCGCTGGAGCGGGCCGAAGCGGACCTGGCTTCGTCGCTGACCTCGGTGACCGGATCCATTCGGATAGCGGTGTTCCAGTCAGCCGCTTTGGCCCTGCTGCCCGATGCCCTCCGCATCCTTCGCCGTGAGCATCCGGAACTGCGCGTGGAAATGGTTCAGCGTGAGCCCGAGACAGCACTGTACGAAACCTGGGCACGCGACTTTGACCTGGTGATCGCTGAACAGTATCCCGGACATGCCGCCGTCCGGCATGCCCAACTGGACCGGGTGCACCTAACCTCGGATGCCATCCGCCTGGCCGTGCCGCATGAGGGCCTTCCGCCGGTGCAGTCCCTGGCGGACACCGCGGGGCTTCCGTGGGTGATGGAACCGCGGGGCGCGGCCTCCCGGCACTGGGCGGAGCAGATTTGCCGGCGTGCGGGATTTGAACCTGATGTCCGTTTTGAGACGGCCGATCTGCAGGCCCAAATCCGGCTGATCGAGTCCGGAAACGCCGTGGCGCTGATGCCGGACCTGGTGTGGACCGGCCGGGATCCCAGCGTCCGCCTAATGAATTTGGACGGCAAGCCGCACCGAAGCATCTTCACGTCCGTCCGGCGGGCCGGCGCCAACCGGCCGGCGGTCCTGGCCTGCCGTGAGGTGCTCGAGCGCACTGCCCGCCAGGTGGCGGCGTCATAAGTACGCCATAACACGATGCGGGGTTCCGGCAACTGCCGGAACCCCGCCCTCAAACGCTGCGCTTCAAATTACCTGCTGCTGCCTGAGCTGCCCGAGCCGCCGGAACCGCTTCCCCCGGACGTGCCGCCGGAATGCCCGGAACCGCCGTGGGAATCCGTGCCGGAGCTTCGACGGATACTGTCGTCCGTCTCGGTTTCAATCTGCTCCTTGCGGACTTCCTCGGACACGCTTTCCGTGTCCGTGACAGTTTCGGTATCCATCCGGACCCGCTCCACCGGCACTGTCTTCTTGCTGACGACCGGCTCCTCGGCGTGAAGCGTCACTTCGTGCTCTTCTTCGCTGAGCTCCCGTCCGGCCATGGCGGAATCGACATTGGCATCCGTGATCGGCTCCGTCTCAATGCGGACCTCTTCATGGCTGACCGGAACCTCGGTGGTGACGGTCTCAGTGACGATGTACTTCCGCAGGCGCGCCTTGCCGGTCTCACGCGACCGGGTGCCCACATCCAGCTGCTCTTCCGAGCGGGTCATGGCGTCATCAGTGGTGGGGCCAGAGGTATCGTGGCCCACGGTCGCGTCCGAGGACATGCCCGAGCGCGTCATGTCGCTGTCCTCCATGAAATCCGACCGGTCGCCGCTCCGGGTTCCGACACCGGAATCCGTCATGGTGCCCGAATCCGTCATGGTGCCCGCGTCCATGGTGGAGACGTCGTCACTGCCGTCGTCGTAAGTAAACCCGTAGTACCGGTAGAGGGTCACTTCCTCTTCGGGGGTGATGGATCCATCGGATTCGACCTGCGGGGAGTTCTTAACCTCGTCCTTGGAATAAGGAACCAGGACGTCCATACCCTCCACCGTTGCTTCGCTGAGAGGCACAAAGGACTCGTTCGTTCCGAGAATTCCGGTGTTGACCGTGACCCAGGCGGGCTCATTGGTCTGGTCATCCAAATAGAACGTTCCAACGGCGCCAATCTTGTCACCGTTGGGTCCCAAGACGTTGCCGGACCCTGCCATGAGACCTTCAACTTGCTGGTTGCTGATCATGCTGTTCTCCTTCAGCTGTGAAGCCATCGCCGTTGTACGGTCTGGTTTCACGTTTGGGCCGAGCCTGCAACAGGCATCGCGAAGATACCTGCGGGGGCCTTATTGGGCGGCTGTAGTATCAGGCAGACCTGAAATGCCAAGCCTGCTTACCATTCCAACCCAACGCCTTCGGAGCGTCAATAGGTAATCCGGAAGGGAGCCTACTTCTCGCTGGTCAGCAGTTCGCGCACCTGGCGGCGGAGTACCTTGCCCAGCAGCGACTTGGGCAACTCCTCAATGGCCACAATCCGGCGGGGAACCTTATACGGGGTGAGCCGCTCGCGGCACCAGGCCCGCAGTCCGGCTTCATCCAGTTCCGCACCCTCGGTCAGGACAACGGCCGCCACCACCTGCTCGCCACCGTCGGGGCGGGGCAGGCCCACCACTGCGACGTCGGCAATGGCCTGGTTGCTGCGCAGCACTTCCTCCACCTCGGTGGGAGAAACGTTGAATCCGCCGGTGATGATCAGTTCCTTTCGGCGGTCCACCACCTTCACGAAACCGTCGTCGTCCACGGTGACAATGTCGCCGGTGCGCAGCCAGCCGCCGTCGAGCAGCACCTGTTCCGTGTCCTCAGTGTTGTTCCAGTAGCCCGCGAAGACCTGCGGGCCGCGGATCAGCAGTTCACCCGGCACGCCGTGCGGCACCTCGGAGGAAGGCTGTTCCGGATCGACAACGCGCATTTCCGTGCTGGGGAACGGAACACCGATGGTGCCGTTGCGGCGGCTCTCGGCAAACGGATTACCCAGCGCGACCGGCGAAGATTCGGTGAGGCCGTAGCCCTCCACCAGGAGTCCGCCCGAAACCTCTTCCCAGAGCTTTACGGTGGCCGCCGGCAGGGTCATTGCACCGGAAATGGCGAAGCGGATGGTGGAGAGGTCAATGCCCCGCTTCTTGGATTCCAGCGCCGTCCTCTCATAGATCGGCGGAACGGCGCAGAAGACGGTGGGCTTGGATTTTTTGGCGGCGTCCAGCACCAGATCCACGTCGAACTTGGGAAAGAGCACCAGCCGCGACCCGGTCAGCACGGAGAAGGTCAGGTACAGGGTCAGCCCGAAGGCATGGAACATCGGCAGCACACCGTAAATGACTTCCTTGCCCTCCTGCGCACCGTGCATCCAGGCCTGCCCCTGCAGCGCGTTGGAGCGCAGGTTGAAGTGGGTGAGCATGACGCCCTTGGGGATTCCCGTGGTGCCCGAGGTGTACTGCAGGGCGGCCAGGTCCCGCACCGACGGGCGGGGATGGGCGCTGTCGATCGGAGCGGAACTGAGCAGCTTTTCCCAGGACATGGTGTTTTCGGTCTTGGTTGTCAGCCCTGCCCGGGTACGGCGGATCGAGGGCAGCGGCAGCCGCAGCCCAATGCGCTTGAGCCGCGGCATGGCCTTGGTGATGTCCACGGCAATCACCGTTTTGACGGCAATGTCGTCGGGGAAGTCCTGGATTTTCTCCACGGCCTTGTCCCAGATGATGGCTACCTGCGCGCCGTGATTTTCAAACTGGTGGCGAAGTTCGCGTTCCGTGTAGAGCGGGTTGTGCCCGACGACGACGGCGCCCAGACGGAGCACGGCATAGAACGCGATGAGGTACTGGGGGCAGTTCGGCAGCACGATTGCCACGCGGTGTCCGCGGCGCACACCCAGCTTCCGGAGGCCTTCGGCGGCACGGTTTATCTGGTCGCCGAGGTCGGTGTAGGTGGTTTCGGCACCGAAGAATTCCAGCGCCACCTTGGGCCCGTAACGGTTAACCGCGTCCTCCACCATGTCCGTCAGTGACTCGGTGGGCAGCTCAATGGTTGCCGGAACGCCGGGCTGGTAGTTCTTGACCCACAATGGTTCCTGGGCAGCAGTCATTGAGGAAGCTCCTTCACTTTGGATAATCCTGACTATAGCGACGCGCCCGGCCCGGAGATAAATTGTTTGTCCTGCACCACGTCGCAGCGGGGCAGAAAGGTGCCGCCCTTAGGCGCCAACCCCCTTGAGATACTGAGCCAGCGCGCGGGGCGCCGAGCGCGGAGCGGCGGCCTCGACCACGGCGTTGTAGTTGGTGTTGGTGTTCACGTCGTAGGTGAGGATGCGGCCGTCGGCCGTTTCCATGAATTCAATCCCGCAGACCTCCAGGCCCATGCGCTTGGCGAACTCGAGGTACTTGCCGATGATCGGATGGTCGAAGCCCTCCCGCAGGCTGAAGAGCTGGGTGTCCTCATCCGGGGCGATGGTGGCGCCGGGCGGCATGATCGGCTTGCCGGTGGACGGGTCGATGGCACAGGCGTCCGCCGGGCAGAGCTGGAATCCGCCGCGGGCGGTGTCTGCCCGGATCGCATAGATGAACTCGCCGCCAACAATCTCCACGCGCGTAATGAACGGCTCGGCGGCGTTGATGAACTCCTGGATAAGGGTGATGCCGTCAGCTGGTTCCTCAAAGTCCGGTCCCGCCACATAGTCGGCCAGCTCGCCGTGGGACTCGAATTTGCGGACCCCCAAACCCTTGCCTCCCTGGTTGTGCTTGGTGATGAAGGGGGCCGGAAACTCCTTGGCAGCGGCCAGGATGGAGTCCCGGCCGACGGCGGCCACCGTGCGCGGAGTGTCGATGCCGGCGGCGCGCAGCGCGGTGAGCTGGTCCACCTTGCTCATTTCCAGTTCCAGGATCCGCCGCCCGTTGACCGTCCGCCGGCCGTGGGCTTCCAGCCAGGACAGCACCGCCCGGGCATAGTCCTTGGACAGGCCGTGGTCCCGGGTGTGAGAGGAGGCACTGATCCGGGACCAGAAGATGCCCTCCGGCGGCACCGAGTCCAGATCCAGGACGCCATCAGTCAGCAGCCATTCCTCCACTTCCAATCCTTCGGCTTCGAAGGCGCGGGCAAACGGCGGAAACCACTCAGGGTTCTCATGCAGGGCATAAATCTTGGGGCTGGTCGAGCTCATGGCGCGTTGCCTTTCCTCTGTAGTTATTGGAATCCAGCGCTTAGCCGTCGATGTATATTCCATTGCCCGGGCCCATGGGCAGGCCGAACACGAAGAACACGGTCAGCACACCCACCCACGCGAGCCAGAACAGCACGGTGAAGGGCAGCATCCGGGCGATGACCGTACCCAGCCCGGCCTGCGGCTCATATTTGCGGAGCATGGTCAGCAGCACAATCATGTAGGGGTTCAGCGGGGTAAGGATCTGCGTGGCGGAGTCCCCCACCCGGAACGCGCCCTGGATGAAGGCCGGTTCGAAGCCGAGCAGGGCGAACATCGGCACAAACACCGACGCCATCAACGTCCACATGGCTGAACCGGAGATGATGAACAGATTCAGCAGTGAGGCCAGAAGGATGAACCCGATGATGGCGGGGTAGCCGGTCAGCCCGATGGACTCCAGACCGGAAGCGCCGGCGACGGCCAGCCAGTTGCCGATTCCCGACCAGTTGAACAGCGCGATGAACTGCCCGAGGATGAACGCCAGCACCAGGAAGCCGCTCATGTCCTTGATCGAGGACCCCATGACCCGGGGAACATCCTTGCCGGAGGCAATGGTTCCGGTGATCTTTCCGTAGACCAGCCCGGGCACGGTGAACATGATGAAGACAATGAAGACGATGGAGCTCAGCAGCGGTGACTTGGGCAGGTAGCCGCCGTCCTCGTTCCGCCAGGGCGAATCCGGCAGCAGCACTCCCGTGAGGATGACGGCGGCGACGACGGCGCCGGCCACGACTGCCCGGATCACGCCTCTGCGTTCCACGGAAGTCAGGGTGGAGGACAGCGCGGTGGAAGGCAGTGTGGTGGAAGGCAGCGCTCCCGGTATCTGCGCCTCGTCGTCGGCAATTTCCTCAGTGGGCACATCCTGCCGCCGCAGCCGCGGTTCCAGGATTTTGTCGATGATGAACCCCGCCAGCAGGATCAGCACGATCGAGGAGGCAACGTTGAAGAAGTAGTTCGACAGCGGGTTCACCGGGGAACCGGGGTTCGGCAGCGTCTCGGTGACCGCCGTCGTAATCCCGGAGAAGAGGGCATCGAGGCTGTGCACCGGCGGCGGCGAAACCGCCCAGCAGTCCGGCGACCGGATGGCGGCCGGCTGCCTTGAAGACCAGCGCGGCCAGCGGCGGGATGACCACGAAGGCGGCGTCGGACATGATCGAACCCGTGACGCCCACAAAGCCGACGGCGTACGGGAGCGCCCACCGCGGTGCGGAGCCGAAGGCCTTGCGGATCAGTGCCGAAAGCAGCCCGGACTTCTCTGCCACGCCCACGGCCAGCAGGATCGGCAGCACCGTAGCCAGCGGCGGAAACCCCAGATAGTTCGCTCCCAGGGTGGTAGTGAACCAGCTCAGGCCCTCGGCGGTGAAAAAGCCCTTGATGACCGTTTCCTCGGTTGCCCCGGGAACGGTAACCGCAACGTGTCCCCAGGCCATGGCCGTGGAAGCCACCGCGACGATCAGGAAAAGGATCAAGAAGAGCATGAACGGATCCGGCAGCTTATTGCCCACGCGTTCAATGCCGCCCAAAAGGCGGTCCGGAAAATTGGAGCGGGTCTTGACGGATGCAGAGGGGGTACTGGTCATGCCGGTCTCATTTCCTGTCAGTCGAAGTAACGGGCAACATCAACCGGTCCGCCGGCAGCGGCAAATTCCTCGGCCACGGCACGGCGGAGCTCCGGATCACAGAGATAGTCGAGGGCAGTCAGCGCCAGGCCCGCGGCGCCGTCGAGGGCTCCGGATTCGGCAGCGGGTGAGCCGGCCGCCTCCGCGAAGGCCCTGGTATGCAGTGCAACGTCCGCCGGTGCAATGCCAATCAGCGGATGGATGCCGGGGATCCGGTAGCTGACGTTGCCGAAGTCCGTGGAGGCGGCGATGGTTTCCGACACCACGCCGGCCGGCAGCGGGCTGCGGCCGCGGCGCTGCTGCGCACTGACCCAGCGTCCGGTCAGCGCGGAGTTGGTGCGGACCGGCAGCGAGGGCGGATGTTCGTCCCAGTCGATCGTGACGCCGGTGCCGGTCATGAGTGCGGCGCCGCGCGCAATGTCTTCCAGCCGGGCGCTGAGGTCCTTCAGCGTTTCCGGATACTTGGACCGGGCATATAGCTTCAGAACGGCCTTTTCGGGGATGACGCTGGGTCGCTGTCCGCCCTCCGTGATGATGGCGTGGACCCTGTCCACGGGCGGCAGCTGCTGCCGGAGCAGGCCGATGGCACTGTAGGCCAGGGCTGCGGCATCCATTGCGTTGCGTCCCATGAAGGGCTGGGCGGAGGCATGGGCGGCGACGCCGGAAAACGTCACTGTCAGCAGCCGGCGGCCCAGCCAAACCTGCTCGGCCAGGTCCATGGCATACGGGTGCACCATGACGGCGGCATCCACGTCGTCGAAGGCGCCGTTGCGGGCCATCACTTCCTTGCCGGAATGTCCTTCTTCGGCCGGCGTGCCCAGGAACACGACCCTGCCCGGGAAGGCCTCCGGGTGTTCCTCAAGCGTTTTCGCCAGCGCAATGAATGCCCCGGCTCCGGTGGCTGCTATGACGTTATGCCCGCAGGCATGACCCACCTCAGGCAGTGCATCATATTCGCTGAGGATGGCGATGGCGGGTGCGCGGTCCGCTCCTGCCTCTTCGGCCGCGGAGCCTGCCGTCCCGATTTCAGCCCTGACGGCAGTGGGCAGTCCGTGGGCCCCAAGCTCGGCCTTGATGCCGTGGCGGCGCAGCAGATCCACGAGGAACGCCGCGCTTCGGTGCTCCTCATAAGCTGTCTCCGGATCCCCGTGCAGCGTATGGACAACGTCGTTGAGGTCCGCAGCCAGCGCATCCACCTGTGCTTCCACGGCCGCCGAAAGCTCAGCGGAAGCTCCGGCAAAATCCGACACCGGTGCCTGCGCTGTTTCCATGCGGCGCCCGGTTTCGGCGTCGAGCTGGTTGAGGTACGCGGGACTGGGATTTGTGGCGCTCGTCATAGCCACCCACACTAGGGGGCGGGCACCGGAAGGATCGAGCTGGATTACGGCGTGTTCCGGACCGGGGGCGGCTACCGGCCGCGGCCCGCGATGCGTGTCACGAGTGCCTGCGGGCCGCGGGCGCCAAACCAGGTCAGCGCCTTGTACCGCTTGCTGGGAATGGAGATGCCCTTGCCGGCAAAGGCATCCGCAAGACCCTCGCGGACCACGCGTTCGGCATCAAGCCACATCCAGTCCGGATACAGGGTCTTGTCCATGTCCATGCGCTGGTGGAATTCCGTATGCACAAACCCGGGACACAGCGCTGTGACGTGCACGCCGCGTCCGCCGTAGTTGATGTTCGCCCAGCGGCTGAACGTAATGACCCAGGACTTGGCCGCACTGTAGGTGCCGCGGGGAATGAAGCCGGCCACGGAGGCCACGTTGATGATGTGACCCCCGGGTTCTTCCATCTTCGAGAGCATCGTGTTAAGAGCGGTATGGCTCAGCTGCAGCGGTGCCGCCACCAGAACGTTGAGATGGTCCATTTCGGCGGCCAGCTCATTGCGTTCAAAGCTGTTCTTCAACCCGTAGCCCGCGTTGTTCACGAGCATGGCGATGTCCGGTTTCTCCAGCCGGCGGCTCACCCGTTCAACTCCTTCGGGCTCGGCCAGGTCCGCCGCGATGTACTCCGTCTGCACGGAGTACTCGGCTGCCAGGCGGCCGGCGGATTCCTTCAACCGTTCCTCATTCCGGGCACTGAGGACCAGGTTGTAGCCGCGGTTAGCGAGCTGGCGGGCAAATTCGGCACCAATGCCGGACGTGGCGCCGGTAATCAAAGCTGTGGGAGTCATGGGTCCACCTTTCCACGCCCACCCTGCTATGCCCGGCAACCTTTCGCAATCCGCCGCACGGGATCACTGCCGGTGCCTTGCCAGCCGTGCCGGCGGCACCCTACCGTGTCAAGAAACCGGCCCCTGCAAGGAGGAGCCATGGCACCATTTAGCCGGTATCGGGACAGGCAGGACGCCGGAGTCCAGCTGGGCGTAGCGCTCGCTCCCTACCTCGGCGCGCCAAACCTGGTGGTGTTAGGCCTGCCGCGCGGCGGCGTGCCCGTGGCTGCCGAAGTCGCCAAGCTGCTCCACGCGCCGCTGGATGTTGTCGCGGTGCAGAAAGTGGGCCTCCCCGGGCAGCCCGAGCTGGCCGCCGGGGCACTGGCATGGGTGGCCGGGACAGTCACTACCGTGCAAAACGAGGCCGTTCTTGCAGACTGGCAGAGCTCCCTGCATTCCGGCACCTCCTCCAGCGACGGGCCCGGCTCCGCGGAGCAGGCCTTCGAAGCCGCCGCCGCCATCGCGCAGCTCGAGCTGATCCGCCGCGACAAGCTTTACCGCATGCGGCGGGACCCGTTGAATGTTTCCGGCCGCACGGTGGTGCTGGTGGATGACGGACTGGCCACGGGCGCGTCCATGCACGCCGCACTGCTGGGACTCCGCGGGCAGAACCCGGCCAGGCTGGTGGCGGCGGCTCCCGTGAGCTGCGGGCCGGGGGCGGAAACCGCAGTGGCGTTGGCGGACGACGTCGTCATCCCCTGGCAGGCGATTGGGCTTACCGCCGTGGGCCAGGCCTACGAGACCTTTGACCAAACCACCGATGCCGAAATCCGGCACCTCCTCGGCCTGCCGTAAAAGCATCCTGTAAAGGGGAACACTCAATGAACAGAGCATCAGCAGACTGGACCGGAGCCCGGTACGTCGCCCTGGGCAGTTCGTTCGCATCAGCCCCCGGACTGGGCACTCCGGTGCCGGGCAGCCCGCCTGAGGCCGGGCGCACTGACGTCAACTATCCCCACCTGCTGGCCCGTCAGCTGCAGCTTTCCCTCACTGATGTCACCAGTTCCGGAGCCACCACCGCGGACGTGCTGTGGCGCTCCCAGTACGGGCAGGCGCCGCAGGCGGATGCCCTGGCAGCGGACACGGACCTCGTCACCGTCACCATCGGCGGCAATGACATTGGCTTCGCGGCGTACCTCATGGCAGCAGGCCTGCCTCCGCTGGCCCGTCTCAAGCATCTGCCCTCACTCGAAATGCTCAAGGCCCTTGCACCGGCCGTCCTGAACCGGCGGCTCGCGCTGCTGCCTGCGGCCATGGCCTCCGTGGGGCAGCTGATCCGCCGGCGCTCCCCCAACGCCGTCGTCCTGTTCGTGGAATATCTGACTGTGCTGCCGCTGGACCCGCACATCCGCGTGGCCGGCATGAAACCGGCGCAGGCCGCCGCCGGCCGTGAGCTGGCCGTGCATCTGGCGCTGGCGACGGAAGCGGGGGCCAATGCCACCGGCGGTTCCGTGGTGCGGGTGGCTAAGGCCAGCGCTGACCACTATGCCGGCTCGGAAGACCCGTGGACGGTGGGCGCCTTTGTCCCCACCGAGGGTGGGCCGCTGCCCTACCATCCGAACCAGGCCGGGCATGAAGCCGTGGCGCAAATGATCCAGGACCACCTCGCCCGGCTCACCGGAACGGATTCCGGCCAGCCGGGATGAGTGAATTAGATTGGGCGGATGACTGCACAGACACCCCCGGATACCCGCACGGAACCGCCCGAAGCTGCCGGTGAACGGGAGACGCTGACCGGTTTTGTGGATTACTTCCGGGCCACCGTGGTGATGAAGGCTGCCGGACTCAGTGATGCCGACGGCGCCAAGCGGCTGCTGCCCTCCCTCACCACGGTGTCCGGGCTCGTCAAACACCTGACCGATGTTGAGCGCTATTGGTTCCGCACCCGGCTTGACGGGCAGCGGGATGTGCCCACGCGATGGTCTGCCGCTGACCCGGACGGGGAATTCAGGGTCAATGACAATGACAGTCTCGCGGAACTCATCAAGGACTATGAGGCTGCCTGCCGCGAATCCCGGGAGGTGCTGGAACGCTATGACCTCGAGGACCGCTGCCGCGGCAGAAGCGCCGGCGAAGGTGACGGGGACGTCGACGGCGACGAAGACGACGGGCAGAACGTGCGGTGGGTCCTGGTGCACATGATTGAGGAAACCGGCCGGCACTGCGGCCACTTGGACATCCTGCGCGAACTGCTGGACGGATCCACCGGAGACTGACCGGCGTGCTGTCTGGCCCTTCCGAGGGCTCTGCGGCAGGCCAACCCTAGAGATCAGGGCATCCCCGGAAGGATAATTTTCGGAACAGGGGCGCTGCCAGCCCGACTCTACGGGAGGTTTCACATGTCCATGTCAGGAAGTACTTTTGGGTTCGGAGGGTTGAGCCTGGAGGTCAGCGAGCTCACCCGCAAGGTGGTCCGGGGCATCCGCACGGGCATGGTCGTCACCGGGGTCCTCTCAGTGGTGCTGGGTGCGCTGGTTTTGTTCTGGCCCGGAGCCACCCTGGACGTGATTGCCGTCCTGTTTGGCCTGTATTTCGTCGTCGCCGGGGCGGTCCGGGTGGTCACAGGGCTGGTGACTCCGCTGCTCGGCGGACTGCGCGTCCTGAACATCCTCATCGGCCTTCTGCTCTTGATCGCCGGAGTGGCAGCGATCCGTAATCCGCTGGCCTCCCTGTCCGTCCTCGCCCTGTTCATTGGAATCGCCTGGATTGTGGAGGGCATCATGTCCCTGACCGAGGTGGAGAGCGGCGGATCACGGTGGTACGCCATCATCTACGGGATCGTCAGCATTATTGCCGGCGTGGTGGTCCTGTTCCTCCCGGTGAGCTCCCTTGCAGCACTGGTGATTTTCGGCGGCGTTGCCCTGGTGGTGCTGGGCATTGTGGAAGTGGTGCGTGCCTTTTCCTTCGGCCGCGGAATGCCGCTCAACTACTAGGAAACGTTCAGCGAGCATCCAGCAGCTGTTAACACAGGGATAACTTGCGCGGAAACGCGGTTGTAATACGGGGCGCCCACGCTGGGAGTAGCACGGTTTCCACCCGCCGCTCCGGCCCGCGCGGCCGGCCACCCCCGAATGGAGTATCTCCATGGACTCTGGAAACACCGCCTGGCTGCTCGCCAGCGCCGCCCTGGTTTGTCTAATGATCCCCGGCATCGCCTTCTTCTACGGAGGAATGGTGGGCTCACGCCGAATCCTGAACATGATGCTGATGTGCTTCGGCGGGGCCAGCCTTGTCGCAGTCCTCTGGGTGCTTTACGGCTATTCCGCAGCGTTCGGCAACTCCCTCACGGGAGCCGGTCTGCTCGGAAACCCGCTGGAATTCTTGGGTCTGTCCCAGTTACTGGTTGAGGATCCGGACTCTTCGATTCCCGTGGCGTTGTTCGCCGCCTTCCAGCTGATGTTTGCCTGTGTGACCACGGCACTGGTGGCCGGCGCCGCCGCCGGCCGGATGAAGTTCGGCGCGTGGATGCTGTTTGCCGGACTCTGGGCCACCCTGGTCTACTTCCCCGTGGCGCACTGGGTCTTCGCCTTCAGCAGTGAAGACGGGTCGGTCACCGGCGGCTGGATCGCCAACCAGCTCGGCGCCATCGACTTTGCCGGCGGCACTGCCGTCCACATGAACGCCGGAGTCGCAGCCCTGGCCCTGGCCCTGGTCCTGGGCCGCAGCAAGGGCTGGCCGCATGCCTCCGGAAAGCCGCACAGCCGCCCGCTGGTACTGCTCGGCGCCGGGCTGCTCTGGGTGGGCTGGTACGGATTCAATGCCGGTTCGGCCCTAAGTGCCGGACATTCCGCCGCCGTCGTCTTCCTGAACACGGCTGTGGCAGCCGCCGCCGGCCTGCTCGGCTGGATGCTGATGGACCGGCTGCGGCTCGGAACCTCGTCCTCTCTCGGAGCTGCCTCGGGTCTGATTTCCGCCCTGGTGGCCATCACTCCGGCCTGTGGTGCCGTCAGTCCGCTGGGCGCCTTGGCCATCGGCCTGATCGCCGGCCTCGTCTGTTCCCTGGCCATCGAATGGAAGTACCGGCTCGGGTACGACGATTCCCTCGACGTCGTCGGCGTCCATGCCGTGGGCGGCCTGCTGGGCACCCTGCTGATCGGCCTGTTCGCCACCGACGCGGCACCCAACGGTGTCAGCGGCCTGTTCTACGGCGGCGGGCTCGAACTGCTGGGCATCCAGGCCCTGGCCTCCGCTGCGGTGCTCGTCTACTCCTTCGTGGTCACCTGGATCATCGCCAAGGTGCTGGCGATGACCATCGGCCTGCGCATTCCGGAGGAAAGCGAGCTGCAGGGCATCGATATGGCAGCCCATGCCGAATCCGCGTATCTGAACGACGAGGAGCCCGTGGAGCTGGGCGCCCGTCCGTAACGTTCCTCCTCCGCCGGGGATCTAGCCCTCCAGGGCTTCTTCCTGGCGGAGGTAGACGGACAGGAGGTCCCGGGCGTGCTGCGTCTGGGGCCCTTCCTTTTCCATCGCTTCCATCATGGACGCTGCCTGTGCCTTGCCTCCGGGGAACGGCGGCAGGAGCGGAACGTCAGGATCCGAGACCACCTCGATGATGCACGGCCGGTCAGCCGCGAGCGCCTGGTCCCAGGCAGCACCGAGCTGCTCCGGATCGTCCACCCGGATGCCCTCAAAGCCCAGCAGCTCCGCGTAGCCGGCATAGTTGAAGTCCGGAAGCGCCTGGCTGTCCGGGAAGCGCGGTTCGGTTTCCATCTCCCGCTGTTCCCACGTCACTTCCGCCAGTTCTCGGTTGTTCAGGACGCAGACAACAAAGCGCGGATCCTCCCACTGCTGCCAGAGCCTGCTGACCGTAATCAGTTCGGTGATCCCGGCCATCTGCATGGCGCCGTCTCCGGACAGGGCAATGAGCGGGCGGTCCGGATGGGCAAGCTTTGCGGCCAGGCCGTAGGGAACCGCGCATCCCATGCTTGCCAGCGTGCTGGACAGATGCGCGGGAACGCCGGCCGGCAGCCGCAGTTGGCGGGCGTACCAGTAGACGCTGCTGCCCACGTCCACGGCTACCTGGGCGTCCGCCGGCATGCGGCTGCTCAGCTCGTAGACCGCGCGCTCGGGGTTCACCGGGTCGGCCGGGGTAAAGGCACGCTCGCGCGCAAGTTCGTGCCAGGAACGCACCACCTGTTCGACGTCGTTCCGCCAGTCGGAGGGTCCGCGCTCCTTGAGCAGCGGCAGCAGGGCGTCCAGGCATGCGGCAGCTTCACCGGGAAGAGCCACTTCCACCGGGTACCGGTTGCCGATCGCCGCAGAATCGATGTCGATCTGCACGGCTCGAGCAGCCCCAGGCGGCGGATAGAACTCGGTCCACGGGTCATTGGAGCCAATGATCAGCAGCGTGTCGCAGTTGGCCAGCACATAACCGCTGGCCGAGGTACCCAGATGGCCCATGACTCCGGCCGCCAGCGGCAGGGACTCGTCCACGTACGGCTTGCCGAGCAGGCTGGTGGTAACGGCAGCGCCCAGCTTTTCGGCCAGGGCCATCACCTGTTCCTGCGCGCCGCGGGCTCCCTGCCCTACCAGCAGGGCGACTTTCTGACCGCGGTTCAGCAGGTTGGCGGCGGCCTGCACGTCTTCGTCGCGGGGCAGGATCCGGGCCGGCCGCCATACCGGAGCGGTGGTAAGCACGCCGTGCTCCTGGTCCAGTTCCGGAGCCGGCGCCTGCTGAACATCATGCGGCAGGATCACCACGGAGGGCGTGCGGGTAGCAAGGGCTTCTTTGAAGGCCCGGTCAATAACCAGCGGTGCCTGCTCCGGGCTGGACACCTGCTGCCGGAATCCGGACGCAACGTCCCGGAACAGGTGCATCAGATCCACTTCCTGCATGTAGCCGGACCCCAAAACACTCAGGCTCTGCTGTCCGATGACGGCCACCACCGGCACCGAGTCCATCCGGGCGTCATACAGGCCGTTGAGCAGATGGATGGCACCCGGGCCCTGGGTGGAGACCACCACGCCCACTTCCCCGGTGTACTTGGCGTGGCCCACCGCCATAAAAGCTGCGTTCTCCTCATGCCGGGCCTGGACAAACTCCGGTCCGCCCGCCCGCCGCAGGGCACCCATCAGCGGGTTGATGCCGTCACCGCTGTACCCGAAGATCCGGCCCACTCCCCATGCCTGGAGCCGTTGGACCACCAGGTCCGCTACCAATTCCGGTTCATCCTGTGGTCCTGTGCCGCCCATTGCATGCCTCCCATGGAAGATCAGTGTGCTTGGTATCCCCCACTCTTCCATCCCGGGGGCAAGAAATGCACGTTTGGACGGCCCGCTGCTCATGCATTGATGTGTGACGCTGTGCCCGCCGCTATGCTCAAACGCATGGGTAAGGTCATCTATTACGTTGCATCGTCACTGGATGGCTACATAGCCACCGAAGACAACAAGCTCGACTGGCTGCTGGACTTCGGCTTCGAGGCGTTCCAAACGCACTATGACCAGTTTTTGGCAGGGGTCGGCGCACTGGTGATGGGTTCGGTAACGTACGACTTCGTCCGCGCCGAGGACCCCGGTTCCTGGGCCTACGGCACCCTGCCCTGCCAGGTGCTGACCAGCAGAAATCTGCAGGCGCCGCCGGACACCGGTGTACGTTTCGCCGCCGGTGACATCCGGGATATCTGCGCAGCCGCAGTGGCCGACGCCGGCAACCGGAACGTCTGGGTGGTGGGCGGCGGTCATGTCGCAGCCCAGTTTGCCGACGCCGGGCTGCTGGACGAAGTGCGGGTCACCTATATGCCCGTGGCGCTCGGCAGCGGGCGCCCCCTGCTTCCCGTCGCAGCGCCCACCGGCCGCATGCGGCTGACGGGGACGACGTCGTTCAACGGCGGGGCTGCCGAACTCCGCTTTTCCGCCGAATAGGCCGGCAGCCGCAACGTATCCCTGCCCGCTTCCCGGTTCACTGTTGGGTGTGTTCCGTGCGCGCCCTCTGGTGGCCCTCGAAAACGCCGGCGACCTGCCGGGCACGTCACCGCGTCCCTGAAGGCGGCGCTGCGAAACTCGGAAAAGCTTCTGGCACTCGTCTCGGCCCTCCTCACGGCCGCCACAGCCCGCGCAGCGAGGCAGGGCAGGGCACTGTCTTCACCGTTACGCTGCCGCTTGCCCGTTCCGGTGCTGATTTTGTGCCCCGCGCAAGGCTGTGAAAATATCCAGTTGGATCCGGCACCCTACCGGGCACATTCAGCAGGGGAATTTACTTGATGGCCAACCACGGCATTTCACCCGTCCGCAAGGTACTGCGGCGTCTGGGGTCCTTCTCCCTCGTCGGCGCAGTGGCCTTCGTTGTGGATGTCTCCCTTTTTAACGTCCTGGCCTCGACGGTGCTCGATGACAGCCCCATAACCGCCAAGGTCATCTCCGTTGCCGCTGCCACGACCGTCTCCTGGGTCGGCAGCCGATACCTGACCTTCCGCAGCACCCGGGGGCGGAGCGTCCGCAGCGAAACCCTGCTTTTCGCCCTGACCAACGTGGTGGGGCTGCTCATCGCCACCGGCTGCCTGTTCGTGTCACACTACGTGCTGGGTTTCACCAGCCAGTTTGCGGACAACATTTCCGGCAACGTCATCGGTGTCCTGGCCGGCAACGTGTTCCGGTACTTCGCGTACCGCTACGTCGTTTTCACCACGGAAGAGGAACGGGCAGCCCGGAGCGCGCTGAAAGAAAACGCATAAGGGCTGCCCGGCCGTTCGGCTACGCTACTTCCGGGACTGCGGCGTGCGGATCAGCTTCTTGTTGACGAACTCATCCATGCCGTAGCGTCCCAGTTCGCGGCCCACGCCGGAGCGCTTGACGCCGCCGAAGGGCAGGTCTTCCTGGGTTCCGGACACGCCGTTGATCCATACCATGCCCGATTCCAGCCGGTCAGCAACCTCAAGGGCCTTGTCCTCGTCAGCGCTGAAGACGGCGCCGCCCAGGCCGTACGGTGAGCTGTTCGCCAGTTCTACGGCTTCATCGGCGCTGGAGACCTTGTAGATCACGGCGGCCGGACCGAAGAGCTCCTCCGAGAAGGCACGCATATCTTCCGTGACGCCGGTCAGCACGGTGGGCTGAACGTAGGCGCCGGGCCCGTCCACCAACGCACCGCCGGTGTGGAGAGTCGCGCCCTTGTCCACGGCATCCTGAATCTGCTCTACCAGGGAGTCTGCGGCAGCCTGTGAGGACAGCGGCCCAAAGCGGGTGCCCTCGTCCAGCGGATCACCGGGCTGGATCTTCTGCATCTTCGCGGTGAACTTCTCCACGAAGTCGTCGTAGAGATCCTCCATGACGATAAAGCGCTTGGCGGCGTTGCAGGCCTGTCCGGCGTTGCCCATGCGGCCGGCCACGGCGGACTTGACCGTAGTGTCCAGGTCCTCGGAATCCAGCACGATGAACGGATCGCTGCCGCCCAGTTCCAGCACGTACTTCTTCAGGTTCCGGCCGGCCACCTCGGCAACGGCGGAACCGGCACGCTCCGAACCGGTCAGGGAAACGCCCTGGATCCGGGGATCTGCAATGATGTCCGCGGCCTGGTCATTGGTGGCGAAAAGGTTGATGTAGGCATCCCGGGGCAGCCCGGCATCGTGGAAGATCTGCTCCATGGCCAGGGCTGACTGCGGGCAGTTGTTGGCATGCTTGAGCAGCACGGTGTTGCCCAGCATGAGGTTGGGGCCGGCGAACCGGGCCACCTGGTAGTACGGGTAGTTCCACGGCATGATGCCCAGGATCGCGCCGATCGGTTCGGTGCGCACGGTGGCCCCGCCGCCGCCCTTTACGCTCAGTTCCTCATCGGCCATGAAACCGGGGCCTTCGGCGGCGTAGTAGTCGTAGATGTCTGCGGACAGGGCAACTTCGCCCTTGGCCTCACGCAGGGGCTTGCCCATTTCGGTGGCGATCAGGGCCGCCAGCTCGCCGCTGCGTTCGCGGTACAGCTCGGCCACCCGGGCGATGATCTTGCTCCGGGCCTCAACCGGCTGGCTGCGCCACGAGGAAAAGGCACCGTGGGCTGCGCTGATTGCTTCGTTGATTTCGGCGTCGGTGGCTTCGGCGAATTCTTGCAGTGTCTCCCCGGTTGCGGGGTTCACGGTTTTGTAAGCAGTCATGGGGCTCACGTTACCGGCGGCTGTGGCAGGAGCCACAGCGGTTCGCTCTTGGCTCAACCGCCGCACCCGGCACACCAGGCGCGGCTAGCGGCGGGCCGGGGCGGCGTCGCCGTCGGGTTCCGGCGGATTCCGGCGGGCGGAACGAGGCCGGGGAAAGGGGCCGAACCGGGGCCGCGGCCAACCCTGTTCCTTCTTGCGTGAGCCGGCTTCGGCAGCCCCGGATCCGCTGGGTTTGCTGCGCGTCCGGCGCGGAAGCCGCACGCTCAGCTCCCCCGGGCCGGGCAGGCGCCAGCCGCGGCGGCGGGCCACGGTGCAGATGACGGCGGCGGAGACGATGGCCACGGCCATGCCCACATTGCGCAGTCCCAGGTGATAGAGGACGGCCATTTCAATGGCGGCAATGAGGGCGCCGGTGGCGTACAGGGTGTTGCCGCCGAAGATCGCCGGCACCCGTCCCACGGCGATATCGCGGATCATGCCGCCGCCCACCGCTGTGGCGACGCCGATCAGGATGGCAGGCAGCCACTCCAAGCCAAGGCCCAGCGCCTTGGATGTTCCGGTGGCGGCCCAGCAGCCAAGGGCAAAGGAATCAATGACGATCAGGAACCGATTGGCCCATTTGCCCTTGAGTTCAATCAGGTAAGCAATGAACGCACCGGCGATGGCGGCAAAGAGGTAGGCGGGGTCGGTCAATGCCACCGGGGTGCCCGCCTGCAGCAGCGTGTCGCGCAGGACACCTCCGCCCAGGGCTGAGGTGAGCGCCAGGACCACAAAACCCACCGGGTCCATACGCAGCTGCCGGGCAACCGCTCCGCCCAGTACGCCGTTCGCCAGCACCCCGGCCAGGTCCACGACCCTGAACACGGCCTCCGGATCCAAAATCTCCACGCCGCTCCCGCTGTTGATTGGTGCCGTGTTTTCCGGCGTCCAGTCTAGCGCGGCAGGCTCCCGGGTTCGGCAGCATCACCTTTTATCAGTCACCGGGCGGCAAAATAATCCGCCAGCTTTTCCAGCGTTTGTTCCAGACTCGCAGGATGCCGGCGGGTCACTCCCATGATCCGGTACATGACGCGGTGGCGGACGCCCCTGGCATCCCACTGCTCGGTTACAAGGGTCCCGCCGTCTGCAGGCTCCAGCAGGTAGCGCCAGATATGACCGCCCATATGCCGCCAGGCAATCCTGTGCCCCTCCTGAAACTCGGTGACCGTGTTGCGGATCTTGTAGGGAACGCCCATCTTCATGTCCATGCCGAAAGTGGCTCCGGGGGCCAGTCTGGCAGGACCGTGGGGGTGCGCGTCACGGACGGTTCCAGACCCGTCGATAACACTGTGCATGGCCGGACGGGCCAGCAGGTCAAACACGGATTCCGGCGAGGCGGGAACAAAGCGCTCGCGGCTGATCAGGTAGGGGCTGTTCATCGGGTCAGTCTAACGGCACGTAAGTTTCAGGCTCCGGGTCCGGTTACAGGGTCCGGTTACAGGCCCCGGTTACAGGGTCCGTTCGTAGAGCCAGCCGTCTCCGCCCATGACCAGCCGGTGCCGGGCCTCCGGGTCGCCGGGCAGCTGGGGGTACTCGGCGTCGCCGTGCCAGACCATTACCGGCGGCGTCTGGCCGGGCAGCTGGCGGGTTGTGTAGGTCTGCGGCGCGGCAGCGCCGGCCGCTGCGAGCGCGGCGGCAACCGTTTCCACCCCCAGCAGCCCGTGCAGTGTCACCCAAGTGGGCGGGTACAGTTCCATGCTCCCCTCCCGCTGCCGGCGGAAGGTATCGGCGGGAGTCAGCCAAACCGCGTCCACGTGTTCTTCGGGGCTGAGCAGGATCTCTCCCTCGGGTGCTTCGGCCAGGAAGAACCACGTCCGGTAGCGGCGCGGCGCTTCGGGCGGCGGCTCCCAGCAGGAAAGCCGCACCAGGTTGGGCTCCGCCAGGCGCAGCCCGGTTTCCTCTTCGGTTTCACGCACGCCCGCCCGGAGCGCGGCCGCAAGTTCACCGTCGTCGTTCGCCGTAGGCTGCACCGAATCCGCCGGCAGTCCGTAGTCCTCGGGGTCCACCCGCCCACCGGGAAACACCCAGGCGCCGGCAAAGGATCCCCGGTGGCGGGGACGCTCCAGCAACAGGACCTGCAGTCCGTCGGGCGCATCGCGCAGCAGCACCACTGTGGCGGCCGTGCCGTGAAGCATGATGGATTCCGTTCGTGAGGGGGAGACTTGCGGGACCGTACTGGAGTCCCTTGAAGGATGGTAGCCGTTATCCGCAGGCAGTAGCCGCGGGCACAGGACCCGCCCTATCCTGAAAACCCCGCGGAAGGGCGCGCCTGCTATGGAAAAGGCTGTAACGGACAAGTTCGACTTCAAGAAAAGCTACCCCGAGCTCTACGCCCCCAAGTCCGGCGATTTCGCCCTGGTTGAGGTTCCGGCCCTGCAGTACCTTGCCTATGACGGGCACGGGGATCCCAACACGTCGAAGGAATATCAGGGCGCCTTGGAATCCCTCTACCCCACTGCGTATGCGGTGAAGTTTGCGTCCAAAAAGGACCTCGGCCGCGATTTCACCGTGGGCCCGCTCGAAGGACTCTGGCGTGCGGCTGACATGGACGCTTTTATCCGCGGCGACAAGGATTCCTGGGACTGGACCATGCTGGTGGCCCAGCCGCCGTGGATTACCCCTGGCCTGGTTTCGGATACCGTCGCCGCGGTTGCCAGGAAGAAGAACCCGCCGGGACTGGACAGGGTGCGCCTGGTGACCCTTGAGGAAGGCACCTCGGCGCAGATCCTGTACATCGGAGCCTACGACGCCGAGGGCCCGGTCCTTGAGCGCCTGCATCACCAGTGGATGCCGGCACACGCACTCACCTTCAACGGCGACCACCATGAGATCTACCTCAGCGATCCGCGGCGGACCGCCGTGCACAAGCTCAGGACGGTGCTGCGGCAGCCGGTCCGCCCGCTGGGCCCTTCCGCCTAGGCGGGTTTGTCCAACCCGCGCGGTTTGGCGGCCGGCGCACCCAGCATCGCTTTCAGCTGGTCATCGCTCACCCGTGTGAGAGCGGTGAGCAGGTTCATGATGCGGGCACGCTCACGGGCGTCAAAGCGGGTGGCATCGAGAATGTCGCTGACCCAGAGTCCGTCCATTGCCAGACGGACAATGACGCCGATGACTCCGGTGGGCTGCCCGGGGTCCAGGTTGTCCTGGTCAAGCCTGCGGTTCAGGTAGATCAGGGACTCCGCCAGGTTGGGGCGTCCGACGGCGGTGGCCAGCAGTGCCCCCTGGTCAGTGTCGCTGTTGGACTCGGCATCCGAGAACGCCTTGATGTAGGCGCGGTCCGAGGCTCCCACCTGTTCCGGGTCCGAGTCCGCGAGCCGGCCCAGCTTGTGGACCAGCTCGATAATCATTGCTTCAACGTCCTGCTCGATTTCTTCGAGAGGTGCGCCTGGCCTGAACATTTTTCCTCCAGCTCAACGGTCAACCGCCGTTCGGTTGACCGACCAGCTTAGCCCGGTTCCGTTTTATTCTCAGCCCCCGGGAAGCTTCCCGCCGCCACGCCGGGCGTAGCGCCGGGCGCCGGTTTGAAGTCCGGCAGACAACAGGCTTGTCTTAGTCCATGACGTGGATCACCGTACGCCGTGCCGTCCAGCTGCTGGTCGGGCTGTTTTGCTATGGCTTTGCCATTGGCATGATGATTCAGGCTCATCTGGGCGTTTCCCCCTGGGATGTCCTGGGACAGGGCGCAGCCCGTTCCTCGGGCATTCCCTTCGGCGTCGTGACCGTCCTGATTGGCGCGCTGGTGCTGCTGCTGTGGATCCCGCTGAGGCAGAAACCGGGCATCGGCACCGTCCTGAATGTGCTGCTGATTGGTCCCAGCGCCGAAGTTTGCCTTGCCCTGGTGCCCGCTCCTGATCAGCTTTGGGCGAGGGTTTTGCTCTTCACCGGCGGTCTGCTGCTGCTGGCTGCCGCCACCGGCGTCTATTTAGGGGCACGGTTGGGGCCGGGCCCGCGGGACGGGCTGATGACCGGGATGCACCGCCGCTTCGGATGGCCCGTTTGGGCCGCGCGCACCGGCATAGAGGTGGCAGTGCTCAGTGCGGGGTGGGCGTTGGGCGGCACCGTGGGTCTGGGAACAGTGGCCTTTGCCCTGCTGGTGGGGCCGCTGGTCAGCCGTACGATGCCGTTCTTTGATATCCGTGCGCTCGGTCCGCTTCCGGGGGCGTCACGTCCGCGGCCCGTAGGTCAGGATGGCATTGCCTGATGCAGTGGTCCGGGACTCGAGCAGCTTTAGCCGGGTGAGCGGGTCTCCGGGCTGAAACAGCCGCTGCCCCGAACCGGCCACCACCGGGTGCACCATGAGTGTCAGGGAGTCCAGCAGTCCGGCGAAAAGGAGCTGGCGCACCAGTGAAATGCTTCCGTTCACAGCGATGTCACCGCCGTCGCGCTCCTTGAGCCGGCGGACAAAGGCCTCCAGCTCGTCATCCATCAACTGGGAGTTGTTCCAGCTCAGATCCTCGTCCGTGAGCGTCCGGGAGGCCACGAATTTCCGGACCGGGTTGATGAAATCCCCGAAGCCGTCCCCGGTGTTACCCGGCCAGTAGTCCGCCCATTCCTGATAGGTCGTCCGGCCCAGCAGCACCGTATCCTGGCCCGCCAGGACGGATGCCATCAAGGGCCCCATGTCCTCGTCAAAATGGTCAAACTGCCAGTCTCCCGGGTTCTCCACCACGCCGTCGACTGAGCTAAAGAGTGCCGCCGTCACCTTGCGCATCGTGTCCTCCTGCAGCTGCCGGTCTTGGAAACGTGTCCGTCAAATCTGGCTTCCTCCGCGAAGGTACCGCAAGACCCTTCCGGGCGGGAGGGAGCGGACTTAGGATGGCCGTGCCGGTTCACCCTTCCGCAGGAGGAATCATCATGGTTGACGGCCCGTCTTCACCATCCGGAACGCAGGGACCGCCTGCCGGCTACGGCAATGTTCCGGTGATTTTCTCCGCCGTGCTGGCAGCGGTCGCGGGCGTGGCAGTGGCCGTCTTTTCCACCGGTGGAACAGAGCGGGAATTCCGATGGGAGCTGGGACTCGCCGCTGCCTGCGCCACCTTCATCGTGTCCCTGCTGATTTTCCTGCTGCTGATCATCACGTCGCGCCCCAACCCTGAAGAATTGGGCAAGGGCACCGGCATCAAGAGGAGCTTTGGTTCCCTTCCGGACACGGCCGACGGCGATGACAGGTTCCGCCCGGACGGCACCGACCAGCGTTAGCTGCCGAAGATCCTCTCCAGGAGTACCCCCGCACGATCCATGATGCCGGTGTCCGGCCAGACGTCGTCGTGCTCCAGGTGGTTCTGCTGCAGCACCACCCGAACCACCCCCAGAGCCAGACCCACCACCATGCCGGCCTCCGCGGCGAGGTCCGGTTCGGATTTGCGGAGACCCGCAGCCGCGTAACGTTCCATCACCAGGTCCGTTAACTGCTTCTCATGATCGGCCATCCATTCGTTCTGTTTGGAAAACAGAACAGGTGAGGCCATGATGGCCTTCATCCTGCGGCCGGCCAGCTCCGGATCGGGCTGGCCAGCCACCAGGGCGGAGACTACGGCCGCAGCAAGGCTCAAGACAACCGGGGTGCCGTGGTCGGGCAGGAACTCGCGGGCGACGGCGTCGCGCATTTGGGCGGGCGGCGGACCCAGGAAGACGCCTTCCTTCGAACCGAAATAGTTGAAGAACGTCCGCTGCGACACCATGGACGCAGTGCAGATCATGTCCACGGTGACGTTGTCATAACCCCGTTCCAGGACGAGCGCCACAGCCGTTTTTTCGATCTCCGACCGGGCGGCTGCACGCTTGCGGGCACGCAGCCCCCCGGATGCTTCAACGCCTTGGTCCATCACTCCGCCTTCCGCCGTGATGCAATTCCCGATGCCGCTGCTTACTCGTACCGCAGGGCGTCGATGGGGTTCTGCCGGGCTGCCCGGCGAGCCGGCAGCGTGCCGGCAAGGAACGCAATCAGCATCACGACGCCGATGATGACGGCTACGGAGGCCGGCGTGAACAGCATAATGTTCAGGCCGGGAAGGGCTGACAGCACCGTGTTGGACAGGACGGAGCTGATCGCTGTGCCGAGCCCGATGGCCACGCCGGCTCCCAGCGCAGATCCAAGGAAACCAATAAAGATCGCTTCGAAGCTGAACAGCGCGAAGATCTTGCCGCCGCCCATGCCCATGGCCTTCATGAGGCCGATCTCGCGGGTGCGTTCCTGCACGCTCATCAGCAGGGTGTTCACGATGCCGAACCCGGCAGCCACAAGGGCGATGACGGCGAACGCGTTGAGGACGCCGATGATGCCGTTGATGACGGTCTGGATGGCACCGATCTGGTCCGCCACGGTCAGTGCGGTGAAGCCCTGGTCTGCAAGGTCGGACTTGATGCCGTCCAGCTCGTCCGCGCTGATGTCCGTGGACAGGTAGGCAACGGAAGTGATGTAGCCGCTGGGAACACCGGCAGGCATGCCGGTTTTCTGCAGGGCATCCATTTCGGTCCGCAGCTCCTCGTTGAATCCGGCACCGTCGCCAAACAGGGAGTCGTTCTGCACACCGGCCACCACGGCATCCACCGTGTGCTGGGTTCCGGCGTAGTCAGTGACCGCAATGGAGACCGTCTGGTCCAGGGCTGCCTGCTCGTCGGCGAAGCCCATCGGCTCCAGGTATGAGGACGGAAGCAGCACTTCACGCGATCCGCTGCCGTCTTCAAGCTGCCGCCCGGCGGCAAGATCCGCATCCGCCATCCCGATCATCGGATTGACGGTCAGCTCGAACTTGGTCCCGCCGTCGTACTGGATGAAGTCGGGTGCCAGCATGGCGGCCGGTTCAACCTTGTCGATGCCGTCCGTGGCGCGGATGGTTTCGATGTCCGCCTCGGAGAGCAGCGTGAAACTGCCCTGCATGGCGGCACCGTCCGGATCGTATTCCTTGGGCCCGTCATCGGCCGCTCCGGTTTCTGCGGCGGGCGAGACGGTGAGCAGATCGTCGCCGCCAATGGCGCCTATTTGCTTGTCGATGTAGTCCGAGACTCCAGCACCGATGGCGCTGGTCAGGGTCAGCGTGAACGCGCCGATAAAGATGGCGACCACGGTCAGTGCCGTGCGGACCTTGCTGCGGAAGGTGTTGGATACTGCTGAGCGGAGAATGTCGCCGGCGGTCATGCTGAGGCCCCTGTGGTGATGGTGGTCGAGATGAGTTCATCGGCGGACACTTCGCGTCCGTCCTTGATGTAGAACTGGCGGCTGCAGCGGGCCGCGAGATCCGTGTCGTGCGTGACGGTAATCAGGGTGATGCCCTGTTCCCTGTTCAGCGAGAACAGAATGTCCTCCACGACGGCGCCGGTGGCGGTGTCCAGGTTGCCGGTGGGTTCATCGGCGAAAATCACCGACGGATTGTTGACCAGGGCGCGGGCAATGACCACGCGCTGCTTCTGGCCGCCGGAGAGGTCAGTGGCCTTGTTTCGAGCCTTGTCCGCCATTTCCAGGCGTTCCAGCGCCTCCATGCCGCGGCGCTTGCGTTCAGCAGGCTTCACTCCGGCAATCATCAGCGGCAGCACAACATTGTCCAGCACGGAGGAGTTGGGGGTGAGAAAGAACTGCTGGAACACGAAACCGAAATCCCGGTTGCGCAGTTCGTTCAGCTCATTTTTTCCCAGCGAACGCGCATCCTGGCCCTTGACGGAAATGGTCCCCTCATCGGGGCTGTCCAGCAGGGCGAGCAGGTGCATGAGGGTGGACTTTCCCGAACCGCTCTTGCCGACAATCGCCAGGGACTCGCCGCTTTCCACGGCCAGGCTGACGCCCTTCAGGGCATCAAACCTGTTTTCCCCCTGCCCGTACGATTTCGTCAGGTTCTGCGCGCTGAGTACGTGTGGTGTCATCTTTTCGACGTTACATGCAGTTCCTGCAAGTTTGCCGGGTCTGCAACTTGGGCAGCTTTGAACCGGCTGGGCCGGTAGTACTCAGATCTCGGGAATCCAGGCGGGATCGCGCCCGGTCAGTCCCACCAGCCGGTCCAGCGGCGAAGCAGAGTCATCAACCGGAACCACCGGGCCGAAGAGGCCCGGATTACGGGGCTGTTCGCCGAGGAACTCCACACAGGCCTGTACGGCACGCAGATCCGGGTTGTAGCTCTGTCCGGTGGAGCGCGCCAGGTCCCAGCCGTGCACAATGATCTCGTCCAGGGCAAACATGCCGGCGTCCACGGCATCGAGCGGAACCCGGCCCGCCACCGTCTCCCCGTCCCACGCCGCCGGATCCGCCCAGGCGCCGGCCAGGGCAGTGAGCTGGTTGGGAATGCGCTCACGCCAGCCTTCGGCCAGGTTCCTGCCGTCCGCTTCAGGCACCTTCCCGGCTCCCGGCGGCAGGGAAGTCTTGTGTGCGGAGAGCTGGAATTCCAGCGACAGTCCGTCGATGTGCTCTAGAAGGTCGCCCACCGTGTAGTCGGGCGACGGTGTGGGCCAGCTGAGCTGGTCATCCTGGATTCCGGCGATCACGGCGCCGGTGTCACGGGCTGCATGATGGAAATCGACTGGAGCACGCATGGTTCCTCCTCGAGGAAAACGCATCGGTGTCGTTTCAAAAACCTGACTCTCCCTGACCCTGCCGCTATCAAAAACGGTAGCAACGCGGACTTCCGTCCGTAAGGGGAACCGGGTCCGGGCATTGCCAAGAGGTCCGGCTACCTATTGCAATATTGTGTCTAACACACCATAGTGTGAGGCATGGAAGACGATCTGCTGGGTGGACACCTTCAGGAACTGCGCCGGGGAACCGTGGTGCTGGCCTGCCTCTCCATCCTGAAACAGCCCGGCTACGGCTACGGCCTGCTCGAAGAACTGGAACGAGCAGGGTTTTCCGTCGAGGCAAATACCCTCTACCCGCTGCTGCGCCGCTTGGAGAAGCAAGGGCTGCTCACCAGCTCCTGGGACACCGAAGAGGCCCGCCCCCGGAAGTTCTACACCACCAGCGAGCAGGGAGCTGAGCTGCTAAACGCCCTGCTGCAGGACTGGGAAAAACTGCACGCCTCCATTCGCCAACTCAACGAAGGAAGCCCCTCATGAGCACCCTCACTGACCGGTACGTCTTCGCTGCCCTCACCTCCATTCCCGAGGCCCAGCGGTCCGATATCGAGCGGGAACTGCGCGCCTCGATCACAGACTCCGTCGAAGCCCGCACCGATGCGGGCCAGTCACCGACCGAAGCCGAACGCCAGGTCCTCACCGAGTTCGGAGATCCCGCACGGTTGGCAGCCCGCTACACGGACCGCCCCCTGCACCTGATTGGACCGGAACTTTTCCTGGATTGGTGGCGTCTGCTCAAGCGGATGCTGGCGATAGTGGTGCCGCTCGCCTTTGTAGCCACCGTAGTGTTCCGGATGGCAACTGATCCGACAGATCCCGCCGGCGCCTTTGGGGCGGCACTCGGCAATGCCCTGGAAGCCGTGGTGCAGGTCGGTTTCTGGCTCACCCTGGTCTTTGCAGTCATTGAATTCACCGGAACCCGGCGGAAGGATCCGGGCCGAACCTCCTGGTCCCCGTCCGCGCTGCCTCTCATGCCGCAGCAGGCTTCGGTTTCCCTGGGCGACACCATCGCCACGGTGGTTCTTTACGCGTTCTTCATCGGCCTGCTGCTGTGGCAGAAGGTGGGATCACTGCTGTTCCTTGACGGCGAACCCGTAGTGGTCCTGCAGGACGGGCTTTGGGATTTCTGGCTGCCGTTCATCATCGCCCTGCTGACAGCCAAAGCCGTGTTCGCCGTCGTGCTCTATGCATCAGGACGATGGACGTTTGTCCTTGCAGCCGTGAACGCCGCTCTGGCGCTGATGTTTACGGTTCCGGTGCTCTGGCTGCTGGCCACGGACCGGGTCTTTGACCTGACCGTCCTCAACGCCGGCGGCTTGGGCCAGGAGGCCTCGTCATGGACCACCGCGATCGCCGCTGCCGCGGTGCTGGTGATTGGGGTGTGGGAATTCGGCAGCGGATTCAGAAAGGCCGCCAAGGCCTCACGCCAGACGCCGGCAGCGTCAATGCCGGCAGTCCCGTCTAACTGATCAGCGAAGCGCCCTGTTCAGCGAGCAGCACCAGGGACAGGCAAACCATCAGGACACCGCTGGCCAGCGTGACGGCGCGGGCACCGCCCGGCCGCGAGCGCAGCAGCCGTCGGGCCGCAAGGGCAACACAGGTGTAGACCAGCACGGACACGCCAAAGTGGGACAGGCCCAGGACCAGGGTCTGCAGCGGTACGGCCAGGCCGGCATTGGCATCCACAAACTGCGGGATGAGCGCCAGATAAAGCAGCAGCGCCTTCGGGTTGGTGCCGCTGGTGCCCAACCCTTTGAAGAAGTCCTGCCGGCCCCCGCGGCGGGCAGGCCCGGGGTGGACAGGAATCGGAGGGGCGAGGGTAGCCACCCTGCCTCCGGCGTCAACCGATTCCGGCTGGGCCCCGCCGGGCAGGGCGGGTCCCGCACCGCCGGTCGACCCGCCGGCACCGGAACCCGAGGAACCCGTCGTCGTCGTCGTAAAACCAGCCGAACGCCAGGTGCGCAGCGTGGAAATCCCCAGCCAGAGCAGGTAAGCCGCACCGAGCAGTGTCAGGCCGGCCAGGAGCTGCGGGGTGGCGGCAATCAGCGCCGCGAGCCCGGCCACGATCAGTGCGGTGTGTAAAAGGTAGCCGGCGGACAGCCCGGCCACGGCGGGTGCAATCCTTCGGGCGCGCAGGCCGGAGGAGATGCAATATGCCCAGTCGGCCCCCGGAGTCATGGCCAGGGTGACGGAGACGATCGCAAAGCCCGCGAATTGCTGAAAATCCATCCCTCAAGCCTAGGGATCCAGCGGCGAAAAGTGCTGACCGGAATAGGCCCGCCCACGGCTCCGAACGATACGATTCTTGCGTGATTGACGCTATTGACCATGAAATTTTGCGCCTGCTTCAAATTGACGGGCGGATGAGTGCCACGGCGCTTGCTGCTGAGGTGGGGCTGACGGTTGCGCCCTGCCACCGCCGCATCAAGGAGCTTGAACGCAAGGGAGTGCTGACGGGCTATCGTGCCGTGGTTGATCCCGCCGCCGTCGGGCTGAGTTTTCAGGCTTTGGTGTTTGTAACCCTGCGCGACCGCGCGCAGATGCTTACCTTTGAGAAGGCAGTGGGCGTTCACGAACAGATCGTGAAGGCGGACAGGCTTTTCGGGGATCCGGATTTCCTGCTCAAGGTCATCGCGGCGGATCTCCCCGGCTACCAGCAGTTCTATGATGACGTGCTCGTGAGCCTGCCCGGCGTCGAGAAGCTCACCAGCACCATCGTGATGAAAACCGTGAAGGAAGAAGCCGGCCTGCCGCTGTGAGGTGAGAGGCCCGGACGAGTCCCGTAAATTGGAACCCATGCCAGCTCAGTCCGAACATCTCACCGTGGCGGTCGGTGAGGGTAAAGTCAGCGCCGTCTGCGCACAGCCCGCTGATCCGTGGGCGTCCATGGTCGTGGCGCACGGCGCCGGTTCCGGTATGGAGCACCCATTCCTCATCGGGTTTACCGATGCAATGAACGACGGCGGCGTGGCCACCTGGCGGTTCAACTTCCCCTACCGGGAGGCCAGGAAGAAATTCCCGGACCGGGCCCCGGCAGCGATTGAGACGTGGCGCGCGCTGATGTCCGCCGCTGAGGACCGTGCCGACGGATTACCTGTGTGGGCGTGCGGAAAGTCCTTTGGCGGGCGGATGGCGTCCATGGCCGTGGCCGAGGGGATGCAGGCAGCGGGACTGGTGTTCCTGGGCTACCCGCTGCATCCGCCGGGCAAACCCGAAAAGCTGCGCGACGAGCACCTGTACGGGCTTTCCCTGCCCATGCTGTTCCTGCAGGGCACCCGGGATCCCTTCGCGTTGCCGGGCGAGCTGGAACCGGTGGCGGAGCGGATCGGCCCGTCCGCCGTCGTCGAACGGATTGACGGCGGAAACCACATGTTCGAAGTGCGCGGGAACAAGCGGGCGCAGGAGCAGATCGGTGCATCTCTGGCAGCGCCGGTGCTGGACTTCATGCGGGGCCATCAAAGCCGGAGCTAAGCTCACCCCTATGAGAACGGATTTCGATCCGGCCGCCATGGGCGGCCGCAGTTTCTACCGGCTGCTTACCTCCGTGGTGGTGCCGCGCCCCATCGCCTGGGTTTCGACGGTCTCGGCCGACGGCGTGGACAACCTGGCGCCGCATTCCTTCTTCACTGTCGCCTCGGTCAACCCGCCGGTGGTGTCCTTCACCTCGGTGGGCGAGAAGGATTCGCTGCGGAACATCCGCGAGACGGGCGAGTTTGTCATCAGTCTCGCCCCGGAGAACCTGTTTGAGGCGGTCAACGCGACCGGCACCGGTTTCACCGCGGAGGTCAGCGAGTTCGACGCTGCGGGGATTGCCCGGGAGCCCAGTGCCACGGTGCGCCCTCCCCGCGTTGCCGGATCTCCGGCTGCTCTTGAATGCCGGCTGCGGGAGATTCATCCAGTGGGCGACTGTTTTGTGGTCTACGGCGACATCACCTTTGCGGCCATCCAAACGGACGTGCTCGACGGCGATTCCCACCCGCGCATCGACAAGCTGCGGCCGCTCTCCCGGCTCGGTTTGAACGAGTGGGGTACCGTCGGCGAGGTCCGGGAGATTACCCGGATCCGGCCCGACGAATGGCCGGGCCATTACCGGGGCGACCAACTCCAGTAGGGCGCCCGCGATACAGCGCGCCGGCGATCCGCTAGGACGTTTTCCGGCGCTGGAGCCAAGGCTGCAGCAGCCCGGTGACCCAGGGCAGCACCCAGTACGCCATGATCGGCGTCAAGATAGCGGTGGTGAGGAACACACGCAGCGGCATCAGCAGCGAATCCCACCACTCGGGCAGCAGCAGGCCCACCAGCGCTGTAAACGCAAGGTTCACGGGGAAGAATCCCAACCAGATGGCTACAGCCTGCTTCCAGCGCGGCGGCTTGACCGGTGTCTCAAGATCGGTGGAGACCGACGGCGCATCAAACCAGCCCTCAATGCCGGTGCGGCGCAGAACGTGGCGGTCCTCGACCATGTCGCGGCCCCGCTCCAGCCAGGCAAGGCGGGGTTCGGAGTGCTCCCAGGCGTCCAGCGCCTCCTCATCGGAGAAGCGGTAAAGCATGTGCCATTCATCGGACTCGGCGGAGGCGCGGACCCAGCCGGAGCCCAGGAAACCGGGCCAGCTGTTGGCGAGGTTAACGCCTTCCTGGACCCAGTGGGTGGCCTCAGGCACACGGAGGGGATCGACCCGCCGGGTGATGGAGACCGTTACCGCCCCCGGCCCGCGGAGCGGGAGGGCGTCAGCGTGCGTTGAAGTCATGCTTTCCAGTATCCGGGGAGGAGGACGCCGACGGCGAATCGGGTGCGGGATCCCACAGGCGCCTCACGCGTCAGTAGGGCGTGTGCTGGTGCAGGGCTAGTTTCCATTCACCGTCTTCCTTGGCATACACGCTGCTGAGCAGTGCCGTGTAGAGAGTGCCGTCACGGTCGGCCCGCACTTTGTATGTGAGGAATCCGGCGTCGGAGCCCAGAAAGGATTCCTTCGGGTCGATGATCTCGAAGGCAGACCACGGCGGACCTCCCATCGATTCGAGGATCTGGTCCCGGTTGGCGAGCCGCAGCCCGCCGGTCAACACCATTACCGGTTCCCGCGCCAGAACAGTCGAATAGAACGCGGTCGCTTTCGCAGGCCCAATGGACAGGGCATGCCACCCCTCGGTTTCCAGTGCCACAAGTTCATTTTCCATGGCTCAGGAGCTTAGACCTGCCGCCCGATAGGCAACAGGAGTCCCTGGCCATCCCCTATCGCTCTGAGCGCCAGGAGTGTTTACTGGAGCCCCGCGACCCACGATTTGGTTTGCACCCAGGAGCCACAAAGGAGTGGATATGGATATGGCCAACAGTTCCCCGTCACAGCTGGACGAATCAGTTCAGGACTGGCTGAACAACCTCAATACCGCCCTCACAACCCGGAATACCGAAGCGGCGGCCGACTTGTTTGAGGACGACGGATTGTGGCGGGATTTCGTCTCCTTCACCTGGAACCTCAAGACACTCGAGGGCAAGCAGCAGATCATCGACATGCTCGATTCCGTCCTCGATGACGTGCAGCCCTCCGGCTGGACGCTGGCGGAACCGGCCGCCGGCAACGCCGACGCAGCCGAAGCGTGGATCACTTTCGAAACCGCCGCGTCGCGCGGCTGGGGCCACCTGCGGCTGCGAAACGGAAAAGCCCGGACCCTGCTCACCACCATGCAGGAACTCAAAGGGCATGAAGAACAAAAGGGTGCCACCCGGCGCAAGGGAGTGGAGCACACCGTTGAGCGCGGCCGGAAATCCTGGCTCGAGGAAAAGGAACTGCACCAGGCGCGCCTGGGCTATGAGGAGCAGCCCTACTGCGTCGTCGTCGGCGGCGGCCAAGGCGGGATTGGACTCGCCGCACGGCTGCGCCGGCTAAACGTTCCCACCATCGTGATCGAACGGAACGAACGGGCCGGCGACTCCTGGCGCAAGCGCTACAAGTCCCTCGCCCTGCATGACCCGGTCTGGTATGACCATCTCCCCTACCTTCAGTTCCCCGACGATTGGCCGGTCTTCGCTCCCAAAGACAAGATTGGCGACTGGCTGGAGCATTACACGTCCCTCATGGAACTGGATTACTGGTCCGGCACGGAGTGTCTCGGCGCGCAGTACGACGACGATGCCGGAGCCTGGGAGCTGACAGTCCGGCGCGGGGGCCAGGACATTACACTGCATCCGCAGCAGCTGGTGTTTGCGCTGGGAGTCTCCGGATATCCCAATATTCCGGAGTTCGAAGGAGCCAACGCATTCCTCGGCGAGCAGTACCATTCCTCTCAGTACCCCGGCGGCGGTGACCAGACCGGCAAGAAAGCACTCATCATCGGCTCGAACAACTCGGCCCATGACATTGCCGCAGACCTCTGGGAGCACGGCGCCGACGTCACGATGCTGCAGCGTTCCTCCACCCATATTGTCCGCAGCGAATCCTTGATGGAGTTCGCCCTCGGCGACCTGTACTCGGAGCGCGCCCTGGCAGCCGGCACCACCACTGAAAAAGCGGACATGCTCTTCGCCTCCCTCCCCTACCGGATCCTGCCGGAGGCGCAAATCCCGATCTACGAGAAGATCGCCGAGCACGACGCCGAATTCTATGACCAGCTGCGCGCAGCTGGGTTTGACCTCGACTTCGGCGAAGACGGGTCCGGGCTGTTCCTGAAATATCTGCGGCGCGGTTCCGGCTACTACATCGACGTCGGTGCCTCCCAGCTGATCATCGACGGGCGCGTGAAGCTGAAGCAGGGCCAGGTCGCCAAGTTCACGGGCAACGGAGCGGTGCTCGACGACGGCACCGAACTGGACGCGGACGTCGTCGTCTACGCCACCGGATATGGATCCATGAATAACTGGCTGGCGGACCTGATCTCCCCGCAGGTAGCCGATCAGGTGGGCAAATGCTGGGGCTTCGGCTCCGGGACCACCAAGGATCCCGGACCCTGGGAAGGGGAGCTGCGCAATATGTGGAAACCCACCAATGTGGATAATCTCTGGATCCACGGCGGGAACCTGCATCAGAGCCGGCACTACTCACTGTTCCTGGCACTGCAGCTCAAGGCCCGAATGGAGAAACTGCCCACCCCGGTCTACGGACTGCAGCCGTCCCATCATTCCCGGTAGCCCGGTCCGCAGCCGCATACCCGCCGCAGCCGGCGGTACGTGACGCAAGCCGCACCCCCTGTAAATGCGGGCAGCGCTTTCGGTAAGCTGTCGCCATGCTGAAGAGAGTGGCAAAGAAAGTCGCGGTGGCAGCACTCATTTTTACGGCCTTTGTTGCGGGCCTTGCTGCGGTACTGGGTTACGGTGCACTCCAGCTCGTCCAGGCTGCGGTGTTCGGTGACGACGGCGACCCCTCCGTCTGGTCCTTCTTTGCCGCCTTCATGGCGCCGTCGCTTTTTATCGGAGCCCTGGTGCTGCTGACCATGGGGGTGCGTTCCTCGCGGCGCCGCGCCCGGGCGGCGCAAAGCAGGCGCAGCAATGCCGCTGCGCAGGCCGAGTCCTGGCGCCGGTTGTACGTACGGAGGGACGAACTCCTGGTGCGGTGGTCCCGTTACGAGACCGACGTCGCCCTGATGATCGACTATCCCGTCATGACGGACTACACGGACCCGGTGGTCCGGGACGTCATTGTCGCCATGCAGGGCATCCGTGCCGCCGAAGCCGAGGCACTGGATCTGGACCGCGGTCCGGCCGAAGCATCCAAACTCTTTCATGCGGTCAACAGGTTTGAGGTTGCCTTCCTGACAGCTGAAAAGTATGCCCGGCGCTGCGGGCAGTCCAAGCTCAATCCCGCCGAACGCACCAAGCTCGCCGGCGCCCGGCAGGCACTGAACATCATCCTTGACGGCGCGGCGACGCCGTCCGAGGTGGAGGTTGCCTACCGAAGCCTGCGGGGTTCGCTGCGCGGGATCATCGACCTGCCGGACCGTGCCGTGGCCGATCTCCAGGCCCACACCCGGCAAAGCCTCGGCGTGCGGCCCCACGGTTCGTCACCGGCACCCGCTCCGGCACACCGGGCAGCCTAACCGCAGCAGCCCAACCGGTTACTGAGCATTCCCGCGGGGATACTCGTCCTCGTCGGTATCTCCGCTTTCCGTACTCTGCTCCAAGCGGTCCGCTTCCGAACCGTCAGCACGCAGCGGGTCACCGTGTGCCTGCACCGGGTCCTGGGATCCGGCATCCTCCTGCCCGTCGGGGATGGCAGGGGTTTGCTGTTCCTGGGCATCGGCTTCGTTTTCGGTAGGTACAGCGGGGCGGTCATCTGCTTCGGACATCAGCATTCTCCTTTGCCGGAAACGTTTTCCTTTTGCGAGAAACGGGGCTTTCAAGCTCCGCTGTTGACGAAGAACGCGGACAGGTCCCCGTAGGGATTCACCGCCGGATCGGCATCGAATCCGTTGTATTGCTTCCGCAGTCCAATGACGGCACGGGCGGTCTCATCGGTGATATCCGTGTCGCGGGCGAGACCCCAGGGGCCAAGTTCGGCGTCGAGCACCCGCCGGGCATCCGGCGCGTGCAGGTCACGGGCATTGGCGATCAGGTCAGCGGCCTCGTCCCTGTTGTTTGGCTCCAGGGCCCAGGCCAGTGCAGCCTCATAAGCCTCCCGGAAACGGAGGGCCGTATCCCGGTTCTCGGCATACCAGTCCCCGTTCCAGGCGGCCACGCTCCCGACGTAGGGCAGGCCAAGCGCTGACTCGTCGGCCAAATGATTCATCCCCTGTTGGCCTGCCAGTACTTCCAGTCCGTCGCTCAGCAAAGTGGCGGCAGCGTAGCCGTCTGTCATCTTTCGGTAGCGTTCGGCAACGCTGCCGGAGCTGACCACCGTATAGTCGGCGTCGCGGCGCAGCCCGGCTTTTTCGAGGATGGAGTAGAGAACGTACGCGTAGCCGCTGTTCGGTGCGTCCACGGCCACCTCGCCTCCCCGCACCGCCTCCAGGGATGTGATTTCCGGTGGACTGATGACGCTGAGGCCCATCCCCAGATCCAGGGCGAAATCAGCCAGGACGTTCAGTGTGCGTCCCAGGTCATTGGAAGCGTTGCACCGGTAGTTGACCACGTTGTCCCAGGAGGTTTGCAGGACGTCGTAGTTTCCGGCGTCGAAGTCCCTGAACTGCTGTTCAGAGGACTCCACCTGTTCCAAGGTCACATGCACGTCATTGTCCGCAAAGTATCCCTTCTTCTCCCCCGCCGCCAACGCTGCCGAGATTGAAAAAACGCCCATTCTCAGGGGATTTGTGCTGCTGCCTGGCTGTGCCATTGAAGGTCCTTGATCTCTTGAAGGAAGCCCCCTGTCCATGTTCCAGCGTAGGGAGGCGCACCGTGCTGCAAAAGAACCCACGGTAATAAGGGCCATCTACAACCTGATGCGGCACACTGAACGCATGGGGACACACGGCCAGATCAGAGCCTCGGAGCTGGAGCTTCTGGCGTCCTCCACCCGGCGCGATGGGGCACGTTTGCGCCGCCTGCTGCACCCTGAGTTCCTGGAGATCGGACGCTCGGGGCGGCGGTGGACACGTGAAGAGATGATTGCGTCCCTCGGCGAGGAGGAGCAGCGGCCTGCCCCGGAGACGGATGAATGGGAATTCTCGGATCTGGCTCCGCACCTTGTCCTGGTTACCTACCGGATCCAAACCGGAACCACGGAGGATCCCGGGCACCGGCAAAGCCGGCATACCTCCGTATGGGACACCTCGTCCGGGCAGCCGCGTCTCCGCTTCCATCAGGGAACTCCCGTCCTGGGCAGCAGCGAATGAAAACGCGAAAGGCCTGCCCCTGGGGACAGGCCTTTCAATGCCGCTGCGTGGAGATGGGGGGAATCGAACCCCCGTCCGATGTTGTATTGCCAGGGCTTCTCCGGGCGCAGTATGCGTCGGATTTTCTCGGCCCCAGCCATCCTGCAAACAAGTGGCTGATCCGGGCCCAGCCGTCCAAAAGTCCCGAACACCCAGACGGCGGGAGTGTTCAGCAGTGGCCCTCTAAACGACGCCAGGATCCGGAGCGAGAGCGGCTCCGGGCTGACGGACTACTCCGGCTGCTTAGGCAGCGAGAGCGAAGTCAGTGCGCATAGGTTTGGCACTTATTTTTTTGCAGAGAGCGTTTACGAGATAACTCTGCGTTCTCGGCCCGCTTCCCCTGACTCAACAGACATCGTCGAAACCGATCATCCCCGTATTCAGTTGCCAAGCCCTTCCTGGCCGCCGCCTGCTACCGGCGTCCACCATTTATAACGACACGGTACCGCGGATGATTCCCGGGCAGGAACCCTCCGTGGCGCTGCAATCAATGGCTGGTGGTTCCCTGCCGCGATTCCAGGTCAGGCGCAATCCAGGCGTCCGACACCATTCCGGTGACCCACGCGTAGACGACCTTGTGCAGGACGTCGACGGCTCTTTCCTTCGCCGGCCAGGTTGCCGGCGGAGCACCGATACCGGTGGCGTTTTCCAAGGTTTGGTCCGTTGCCAGCCGCACCACGGTGAACCCGGTGTTGGCTTCGGGCCCGCGGATACCGGTCACGGACCAGACACCGCGCAGCGCACCAAGCACGGCACCGGTCCCCCAGTGCATGGCGTGGTTCCAGACCGGCGGCTGCGCATCCGGAGCGGGGTGCCTGCCCAGCAGGCTCAGGAGCGTCCGGGCCGGAACGTAGGAGTTGGGGCGGCTGGTCACTGCTTGTTCGAGCTTCTCGCCTGCGGTCATCGCGGCGACCCCTGCCAGACCTGCGACGGCACCCTGTCCGGCGGCTTTCAAGAGCATGCGTCCACGGGATTCTGCCATGTCTGCCTCCTGGTTAGGTGAGTCGAATCAGGACGGCTCAGGCCGCACTAGCGGCGGCGTCCGAAAATCAGCGAAGCAGCCGCTGTGGCAGCGGTGACCGTATAGACGGAGGGCCAGGCGCCGAGTTTCTTGGCCAGCGGGTGGGACAGCCCGAACGCTGCCACATAACCGGCGGTAAGGGCAGCGGCGGTGCCGGTTCCGGCGTCGCGCTTCCACATCATGAAGGCCGCCGTACCCGCCGCAGCCAGAACCGCACCGCCGAGCTGGCGGTTGCCGGTATCCCGGGCGGTCTTGTAGCCGCCGATCAGGCCGGCGCTGGAAACGAGGGAGGTCAGAAGTGCGCTCACAGTGGTTTTTCTCCTCTTGGCTGCTGATTACTGCTCCCAGCCTATCCCTCCGCGGCAGCGGCCGGAGTGTGTCTAGACTGTGAGCAAACTTCCCCCAACACCAAAAGGACCGCGCATGCCGACAACGCCGCAGACTCTGCTCGCCCAGGACGCCGCAGTGGAGAAGGTGGCCACCGGAGCACAATGGGCCGAGGGGCCCGTGTGGATTCCTGCCCGTTCCGCCGTGCGATTCAGTGACATCCCGGGCAACCGGATCCTGGAGTACCGCGAGGCCACCGGCGCTCTGGAGGTTTATGCCGCGGATGCCGAATTTACCAACGGCCGTGCCCTCGACCGCGAGGGCGCCGTGATCCAGTGCTCGCACGGAAGGCGTGCCATTGAGCGCGACACCGGCACCGCGCCCGACGCCGTTCCCTCCGTTTCCACGCTCGTGGACTCCTGGAACGGCCGGCGACTGAACTCACCCAACGACGTCGTTGTGAAGTCCGACGGCACCATCTGGTTTTCCGACCCCTCCTACGGCATCCAGAAGGAGGAAGAGGGGCATCCGGGACAGGAAGAGTACGGCGACCGCTGGGTGTTCCGCTTCGATCCGGCCAGCGGTGAGCTGACACCGGCGGTCATCGACGTTGAGGTCCCCAACGGGCTGGCCTTCTCACCGGATGAATCCATCCTCTATGTCTCCGACACCTCGCTGGGCACCCCCGCCATGGACGGCGGGCCGCGGCTGCACGGTCACGCGATCCACGCGTACGACGTCATCTCCGGCCGGTTTGCGCGAAACGGCCGGATTTTTGTGGAGGTTGGTCCGGGAGTTCCCGACGGTTTCCGCGTGGACGTACACGGGAATCTCTGGTCCTCCTCGAAGGAGGGCGTGCAGGTCTTTTCGCCCGAGGGTGAACGCATCCTGCAGATAGCTGTTCCGGAAACCGTCAGCAATGTCTGCTTTGGCGGCGACGACGGCCGCACCCTGTACATGACCGCGTCATCGAGCCTGTACCGGATCCGGACCACCGTCACCGATGCCTCTGCGGCGCTGCGGACCTCCGAGGCTTAACGCCGGAAGGTCCGCAGGGATGTGCCTAGTTTGCCGTTCCTTCGCTTCCTCCGGCGGGGCGGTAGCTCCACAGCTCGGCACTGATTCCCACCGGCCGGGCCCGGCGGGAATCAGACGAGGTGCCGCCGTCGGCCGTTTCCTGCCCGTGTCCATGGGCAAAATCCTTCGATGACACCCAGTCCTGGAAAGACTTCTCATCCCGCCAGCGGGTAACCACCAGCCAGGTGGTGCGCTCATCGGTCGGCTGCAGGAGTTCAAACCCTTCAAACCCCTCCTGCCCGTCCACGGCGCCGGCGCGTGCGGCGAACCGCCGGGCCAGCTCGTCTCCGGAGTCGGCGGGAACAGTTATGGCGTTGATTTTGACGATGCTCATGGCCCATTATCCCCACATCCGGCGGCGAACACCCCGGGTGCGGGAGTATCCGGGAGGGCTGTCCGGTTTGGCGGTGCCGCGTTTGCTACCCTAGGTAGCCAAGACCGGATCCCGGTCTCCGGACGACGGTTCAGTACCCGGACAGCGACAAGACTGGCCAAAGGATTTAGTCATGGCATGGGTCATCCTTGTTCTCTCCGGCATGCTGGAGGCCGTCTGGGCCACCGCACTGGGCAAATCGCAAAACTTCCGCCGGGTCTGGCCTACAGTGATCTTCGCCGCCGGCCTCCTGCTCAGCATGGCCGGACTCGCGGCGGCCATGCAGTCCATTCCCGTGGGCACCGCGTATGCGGTCTGGGTGGGAATCGGCGCAGTGCTGACGGCTGCCTACGCGATGGCCTTTGGCGGCGAGAAAGCCACCGCGCTGAAGGTCCTGCTGCTGCTGGGCGTCGTCGGCTGTGTTATCGGCCTGAAGGTGGTGGGCTGAACATGCCGTGGATTGTCCTGCTCCTGAGCGCCGTCCTTGAAGCCGTGTGGGCCACCGCCCTGGATGCTTCAGCGGGGTTCACCCTCCTGGTCCCCTCCCTCATCTTCCTTGCCGCATGCGTGGCCTCCATGGTGGGCCTGGCTTACGCCATGAACTCCATTCCCGTCTCCACGGCGTATGCCGTATGGACCGGGCTGGGCGCCGTCCTGACAGTCGCGTATGCCATGGTGTTCGGCAACGAACAGCCCGGACTGCTGAAGATCCTTTTCCTGGCCGGAATCATTGGCTGTGTGGTCGGCCTGAAGTTTGTGGAGTCTGCTCCCCGGGACAAGAGCCCAGACACTGTTCCCAGGGACCCGGCGGGTTGATACTTCTCTGAGCGCCGGGAATGCTCCGGCGCTCCGCGGTACCGGCAGCGATGATCGGAGCCTTCCATGTCCACAGCGGAAAGCGCGTCTTCCTCCCTTTTCCGGCGCAAGCCAATCGACGAGGTCGAAGACGAAAAGAGCGGCAGCAAACTCTTCAAAAGCCTGGGGCTGTGGCAGCTCACGGCTATCGGCGTCGGCGGCATCATTGGCATCGGCATCTTCACCCTTGCGGGTTTGGTTGCCAACGGTGGGCCTGACGCGCCCGGCGTCGGTCCGGGCGTGCTGATCTCGTTCCTTGTCGCGGGGCTGGCAAGTGCTGCAGCAGCACTGTCCTACGCTGAATTTGCCGGAATGGTCCCGCGAGCCGGTTCCGCCTATACGTATGGATATGTGGCTCTGGGCGAGATCATTGGCTGGTTTATCGGCTGGGACCTGCTTCTGGAATACACGGCCATTGTGGCCGTGGTTGCCATTGGCATCTCGGGCTATTTCACCGAGTTCATGAGCGGAATCGGCATTGACGTTCCGGCCTGGATGCAGGGCACCGGCGACACCGTTGAGGGCGGGGTCGTGAACGTGCCGGCCCTGGTGGTCTGCCTGTTCATTACCTGGATCCTCAGCCGGGGCACCAAGACCTTCGGGCGCTTCGAGCTGGTGGCGGTCGGCCTGAAAGTGCTGTTGATTCTCTTTATTGTGGGGCTGGGGTTCTTCTTCGTGAATACGGCCAACTACACACCGTTCCTGCCCAACGGTTTCGGTGCTGTCTTCACCGGTGCGGCTACGGTGTTCTTCGCGGTGTTTGGATATGACGCGATGAGCACGGCCGCTGAAGAAGCTACCGACGGCAAAAAACACATGCCAAAGGCCATCCTGCTTTCGCTGGCCGTGGCCATGGTCCTGTACATCCTGGCAACGCTGGTCCTGACCGGCATGCAGAATTACACCGAGATCAGCCCGACCGCCGGATTTGCCTCCGCCTTCCAGGCCGTGGGGCTTCCGGTCATTGCCACCGTTATCTCCGCCTTCGCCGTGCTGTCCATCCTCACCGTGATGCTCACCTTCCTGCTCGGCGTCACCCGGGTTTGGTTCTCCATGAGCCGCGACGGGCTGCTTCCGGGCTGGTTCTCGGGAACGGACCGGCACGGTACACCGCAGCGGGTCACCTGGATTGCCGGAATTACCTCGGCACTGCTGGCCGGAGTGTTTCCGATCCGTGCCGTGGCGGATCTGACGAACATCGGCATTCTGGCGGCATTTGTGGTGGTTTCGGTGGCTGTGATTGTGCTCCGCCGGCGGCAGCCGGACGCTCCGCGGGAGTTCCGGCTGCCGCTGATGCCTTGGATTCCGGCCTTCGGCGTGCTGTCCTCAGGCTTCCTGATGCTGCAGCTGCACTGGGAGACCTGGCTGCGTTTTGCCATCTGGCTCGTGATCGGCATTGTCATCTACTGGTTCTACGGCCGCCGCCACTCGCTGTTGAATCCAAATAGTCCGCGTCTGGCCAAGCCGCCGCCGGCGCCGGAAACCGCCTGAGGCGCAGAGTCGACGGCATATTTTCAGCTCTCCGCAACGGCACTTCACCTGTCCACAACGGCTGAGGTACGTGCGGTCACCCAGCGAAGGACCAGGCCCAGAACTACGCACACAAGGTAGCCGGCCGCAACAAACAACCAGCCCGCGAGGAATCCTCCCGAATACTGCAGCAGCAGTCCCATGGCCAGCGGACCCGAGGCGAATCCAACGTACATTCCCAGCGAGACCACACCGGATGCCGCCCCTACCCGGCCCGGCTCCACCTCCCGCATTGCTCCTGCCATCACCACCACATTCACCCCGAGCACCGTGGCCCCGTGGAGGGCCACTCCGGTCCACAGAAGTACGGGCATCCCTGTTTGCCCGGCGGCCAGCAGAAGCGCCGTCCCTCCGATGGCTCCCAGCGCCAAGATGAGCAGCAGCGACGCCACCGCGGTTCCGCCGGCAATCCGCCGGCCCCACAGCACCCGGGCCGCTACGCCAACCACTCCGGCAACTGCGGCAGCCGCTCCGGCCATCAGCAGTGAAAAGTCCAGCTCGCGCTGCGCAAACATCGGCAGGTAAACGTTGGTGGCCTGCATACCGGCGCCCGAAAACAGGGCAAACCCGGCCAGCAGCCAGACCGTGGGCGGGAACCGGTCGCGCGGGCCGGAAGCCGCACCCGTCCTTGGCAGCGCCGGCGGTGCAGCAGGCAGCTTGTTCCACGAATACATCAGGAGCACAGCCATGACGACGGCGGCTCCGGCGGCGGCGCCGCGCCAGCCGACCAGCAGTGCCGCAGCGGGGAAGAAGAGACTGGAAAACAGCTGGCTCGCCTGCACACCGGACTGCTTGATCCCCAACCACCCGGGACGCCGGACAGGGTCCACCTGGTGGGCAATCACCCTGTTGGTCGTGGGATTGGAAATCGCCTGTGCCGGTCCCGCCAGGCCCACGGCAATCAAAAGCCACAAATAGCTTCCGGACACAGCCATCAGCGTGAGTGCGAGAGCCGTGCCTCCGAAAATAAGGATGAGCTGGGCACGTCCGGAAATCCTGTCGCTAAGCCGGCCCAGGGACACGGAAGACAACGCCGCGCTGAGGAAACAAACCGTGGCCAGCAGCCCAAACTGCGCTTCGCTGATGCCCAGGTCGCCGATGATGAGCGTGCTCGTGGCGCTGATGCCGTAATTCATGACGGGCCCGGCACCCATTGCACACACCAGCACAAACAAAAGTCCGGGACCCGCTTTGTTGTTCACTTTCTGCCCTTCTCGCAACGACACAGTACATTCTGGCTCACCGGTGAACAACGCACTGACAAATAGCGGCTATCATCTGCTTAGGGCCGGTATAACCAGGCCTATTAGCTGGGGGAGTAGAAATGGGCGGGGAGTCTCAAACAGTGCCTTCTGTGCGGAAAAAATCCGCCATGCTTTTTCGTCGCGGGCGTACCATGCTCGTGCTGGTGGCCGTCTTTTGGCTGTGGCTGCTGCTGGGTAGCGCGAACTTCATAGCCGGCCTCTTTGATACCCCCTTTTACGCGATGCTGGCCCTTTACGGGCTGGGCGTGGTGACCCTCATTTCCCTGGGTGTGGCTGGAATGGCCATTTTCTACATGGTTGTCAACAAGCCTGCGCGTACAGAACTCCCCGCTGGCAGCTCCGCCCGTCCCGGTTTCTCGGAGCTTGCACCCGTTATTCGTCTCGTTCCGCGCAGGGTTGCCGACCACAGTGCAGCCCTGACCAACAAAGCCGCTGCCAAGTGGCGGGATCTGGCTTCCTGACTTCCGGTTGTTAGAACTCCCGGCGTTCCGTCAGTTCCCCGCCCCGGCCACCTGACGGAACCGGATCGTGCGGCACATCAAAATGTCAGTGCCGCACGACAGGCTTGTGCCATGACAGTCACCCACGCCCCCTACCGCCGCGAGCCGTACGTCCGTTTCCAGACGACGTCGTCGATCATAGACGGCAAGGCTTGCGCCTGGACCCGCGTCTCGGTGCTCCTGCACTGGATTGACGACCTCGGGCGCGCCCACAATCGCTGGGTGCCGGCTGAAAACGTCCGCCGCGTCGCCCGGGATGATTCATCGTGGCAGGACCCCTATGACGACTGGGCCTTCTACTATCCCGGCGCTGCCGCAGGTTCTTCTCCGGAGCGTTCTTCCCGGGAACTTCTGCCGACGGCCGCCTAAAGTCCTTCCGGGCCCCTTCCCTTGACACGGGCCGGAGCCCACCCGCTTATGGAGGTACGGGCGGTTCGGCCCACGGGAGCAACCATTGGAACCGGTGAGTGGAGCAGAGTATGGAATTTAAGGGCATCATTGAAGCCGCCGGCGAGCTTGTGGACCTGGCCGGGGTAGCCGTCATCATTGTTGGTGCCGTCCTCGCTACGGCGTCCGTGGTGCGCACCCTTCTGCGCCGTACGGGCCGCCCTGTCTACGAGGCGTACCGGCAGCAGCTGGGCCGGTCCATCCTGCTGGGCCTGGAGCTGCTGGTTGCAGCGGACATCATCCGGACCGTGGCTGTAACTCCCACGTTTGAATCGCTCGGGGTGTTGGCTCTCATCGTCCTGATACGGACCTTCCTTAGCTACACCCTGCAACTGGAAGTCACTGGACGGCTGCCCTGGCAGCAGGTTCGCCCACCCGAAGCGGCACCTCCGCCGGGGTAGCCGGCAGATCGGGGACGGGTATCCGGCACTTGCGGAACGGTCATCCGCGAGGCCTGCCTGTCAGGCGCGGCGGTCGTCCCGCACCGAGACCACGAGCAGAGCCGCGGTCAGCCCCAGCGTAAGTATGCCCACCGGGTTGGCCAGTGCGGCGGAGAAGCCTGCCGCTTCCGCTCCGACCAGCGCGGACATTACTGAACCGTCGTGCCCTGGTTCCCCGCCGACGTCGGGCACCAGGAAACCAAAGGCCCCGCCTGCCAGCCACAGCCCCAGCAGAAGAAAAGACGTGCGCAATGGTGCCCCGAAACGCGGCCGCCGGGCGGCAGCCACTGTGATGCGCGCTGCCGACAACAACATCAGGATGGCCATCAGCGGCCCAACAGTTGCCGCAAAGATCACTACCAGGTTCCCCTGGATGCCAAACAGCATCCGTCCTGCTGTGATCCACAGAGGAACCAGCAGAGCCATCGGGAGACTTAACGCCGCCGCAACAGCAGAAAAAACGGCTGCGGGACGGACCATGGACCGTGCCGGGGATGTGGTGCTCATGGTTTAAGGCTAGGCGAGGTTCACGGCTAAACATGTTTCCGGCCAGGCGCACGGGCAGGTCCCGGCCGTACTACTTGGGGACGGTACGGATCGCCCGCATGTCATCACAGGGGATGAGGTTATTTGTCCTGCCGGAACCCTATTCTGGAATGGCGTCCACCCCCAAATAAACGGCGCGACCCCGTTCATTGTTTGTTCTGACTCCGTTCATGATGAAAGAGCATGGTTTTCGTTATGCCTATCGAATACCTGATGTGGGCTCCTCTGGTGGTGCTGTCATTGGTTCTGTACCTCACTTTGGCTGCCGCAGCGCTCTACAGTCTGGCCGGTTCCCCGTGGGTTTCCAGCTCGGCACGTCGTGGGTGGATGTTTGCTGTTGTGCTGCTTCCGGTGGTGGGGTCGGTGCTGTGGTTGGCCGCTTCCCACCGGCGGACTGCGGCCTTTCCCACCGACGGCGGCGATAAGCCCTCAACGTTGGAGGGGCCGGAAATTCTCTTGGAAGTCCGCGATCCCTAGGACTGCTCAAGCGCCGCGAAGACACGGCGGGTCATGAGATCGGATCATGAGAATGGCCGACAGCAGGGCGGCGGATCGTCCGAACTATCGTCAAAAGGGTGGCGGATCGTCGCCGTAGTCTTCCGGAGGCTCGCCTTCAGGGATCCAGCCCGACATCCGGCTTACAGCAGGTTTCGTGTCTTCCTCTCTGGGTCCCGCGCTTAGTCCTGCGTTTGGTCCTGTGCTTGGTGCTGCGTTTGGTGCTGAGGCCAGGGTCAGGTGCGGATCGGTCCGGTAGGTCCGCCCGCCCGGCGACGTCCACTCAATAATCCCGGGACTGCGTTGGTGGGCTTTCCAGAAACCCCGGGACTTGAACATGTGATGCCGCTTGCAGAGATGCTCCAGGTTGTCATGATCGGTGCTCCCGCCGTGGGACCAGGGTTTGGTGTGATCGATTTCGGCGATGACGGCGTTGGTCCGGCATCCCGGGAACCGGCAGGTCCCGTCGCGGGCTCGCAGCCAGCGCTGCAGCCCGGCAGGTACTTTCCGCCGCCGCCCGACCCGCAGGATCTCCTCAGTGTCCGGATGTCGTTCCACCGGTGTCCAGTGTGCTGCCTGCCGGGCCAGCCGGCGGGCAGTTTCGGGGCTGATCGGCCCGTATCCGTGCAGTTCGGCAGGCTGTTCATCAGCACCGACCAGGGTCTCGGCAGTGATCAGGACCAGAATTTCCGTGCGGGCCCGGGCACGTGCCCGGGCCCGGTTATCCTTGGTGTCGCGGCCGCTGTCCCTGTCCCTGTCCCTGCGGTCCCGGCCACCGGCCTCCACGCTGTGGGAGTCACCGCGGTCTCGGCCACCGCTATCTAATCCACCGGCATCGCTGGCATCCTCATCACCGTCGAGCAGGTCAGCCAGAATGTCCGCCCGCAACTGATCCACTCCCCGCGGATCCCCCGCACCCTGCTCACCGCGCGCCGCCGTGGTCAGCTGCGTATAAACCAGCTGCGCCCTCGCAGCGGGCAATAACGCCGACAGCCACGACATCCCGTCCTCCTCCGGCACCAAACACACCCGCCGCCGTTCAAAAGCACTCTTATGCCGGACCGGAATGGTGTCCGGATACCGATTCTCCCGCAGCCTTCTGGCCTTCACCCGGAACTGGGACGACGTCTGCCCCGCACCAGCGGCCTCCAGCAAGGCAGCCTCGAAACCGGCCAGTTCGGAGTCGGGGACGTTCTGGGATTGGTCCAGCACCGTCTGCACATGCCCGTAGCCCAGGGCCCCGTCCTCCAGCCGGGCCAGGGTTGCGGTGTGGGTGGTGCATAACCGTCCCGCCTCACTCATCAGCATCTTCGCGGTGTTCGTGGGCAGGTGCAGGATGGCTGCGGCTTCCTCCGCGGCCAGGCTGAAGGTCAGGGCCGGATCCTCCCGGCCAACATCTTCGAGGAGCTCGTCACGGAAGAGGGTTTCCATCCGGTGCAGCACCTTGGCCTGCTGGGCCTGCGCCCACCGCACCACAGCATCCAACCGGGACAACACCACACTGGTTTCGTCCTGGGTCAGGGACTCCGCACCCTGCAGGACCAACACTCCGCTCAAACCCTCTAGGCTCTGAGCAGTTCCAGGATCAGCGGTACCGGATTGAGCGGCACCGGGTGCGGCATCAAAGACCGACCGGCTGGAGACAGCATGCCGTTTGGCGCCATCGGCCAGCCCGGCAGCCTGCCCGGCACCGAATGCTTCACCAGTGCCTTCGCGTCGAAAAGATCCGTTCTGATCCATGTCTTCAGGCTTTCACCTGCCACCGACATTTCCGTCCCGAAAACAGCCCCAAAAGCCGGAAAACAGGCCTCTTTGGGACGTTCCAAATACTCGACTTTTTCCCAAAACTACTTGCCAGGAGGAGGGCTGCCTACGCCGCGCCGGCGCACACCGTCAAAGCGATCTATATCGGTTCCCCACATCCGCCGTCCGAACCCACCCGTGGACGAGCCCCCTCCCACCCCATCCGAAAAGTTCGCCAGCCCAGCTCCGCGATCTTCGGGCCACCGAACTTTTGTGTTACGTTGCTGTCATGAGCCGCAAGACTGCCCTCCTGAGGCCCGCCAAGCCGGCAACAGGCGCACCTTCCCCTGTGCCCGCTTCCCCGACCGAAATGCCCGCTGTTCCCAAACGCCTGATCTGGATGCTGGGACCCGCACTGGTTGCGGGAGTCGCCTATCTGGATCCGGGAAACGTGGCCAGCAACATGACGGCGGGCGCCCGGTTCGGCTACCTGCTGGTGTGGGTTGTGGTTGCCGCGAACATCATGGCCTGGCTCATCCAGTACCTCTCCGCAAAACTTGGACTGGTCACCGGCAAATCCCTGCCCGAACTGCTGGGAGAACGACTGGGCCGCAAAACCGGACGCCGCCTCTACTGGCTCCAGGCGGAGCTCGTAGCCATGGCCACCGATGTGGCCGAAGTGATCGGCGGCGCCGTGGCCTTGTGGCTGCTGTTCGACCTGCCGCTGCTCCTCGGCGGCGTCATTACCGGGGTCATATCCATGGCTGTTCTGGGCCTTCAGGGCAGCGGACGTCACCGCACGTTTGAGTACGTCATCGTGTCCATGATGGCGATTATTGCCGTCGGCTTCACGGCCGGAATCGTGATTTCACCGCCCGACGGGGGCGCCGTGGCTGACGGCCTCATCCCCCGCTTCGAGGGAAGCGAATCCGTGCTGCTCGCAGCATCCATTCTTGGCGCAACGGTCATGCCGCACGCCATTTACGCGCATTCGGCACTGACCCGGGACCGGTTCCCGGACCGCACTGCTTTCCTAACGACCCCGAGGCTGATCCGAGCCACCCGCTGGGATGTCACCATTGCTCTCGCTGTCGCCGGAACCGTGAACCTGGCGATCCTGCTCCTGGCAGCGAGCTCCCTCCAGGGCGTCGCCGGAACCGACACCTTGGAAGGTGCGCACGCTGCGATCGCTGCGTCCCTTGGCGGCGCCGTCGCCACCCTTTTTGCCGTTGGCCTGCTGGCCTCCGGCCTGGCGTCCACCTCCGTAGGCGCCTACGCCGGCGCCGAAATCATGCAGGGGCTGCTGAAGGTCCGCATGCCGATGCTGCTGCGCCGCCTGATCACGCTGATTCCCGCTCTGCTGATCCTGGCGGCCGGCGTCGACCCCACTTGGGCACTCATCCTCAGCCAGGTCATCCTGTCCTTCGGCATTCCGTTTGCCCTGATCCCGCTGGTGTGGCTGACCTCGCGCCGGGATCTAATGGGTGTGCACACCAACCGCTGGTGGACCACCGCGCTGGGAGTGGTGGTGGCCATCCTGCTGGTGGGGCTGAACATTACGCTGCTCGTGCTGACCTTCACCGGCGCGGCTTAGCGCCGGAAAGGTCCAACACCACAGCACGACGACGACGGGAACCTCCGTGTCACCGGTCCCCTGCTCAGTCGTTTAGCGTCCCCTCCACCAGCGCGGTGGCAATGCTGTCAGCATCCTGCACCGCGGCCAGATAGCGTTCGGCGTCCAGAGCTGCGGCGCACCCGGTGCCGGCGGCGGTGATGGCCTGACGGTAGCGGTGGTCCACGGCATCGCCGCACGCAAAAACACCGTCGGCGGAGGTAGCCGTGGTGGGTGCCGCCACCGTTATGTAACCCTCCGCGTCAAGGTCCACCTGCCCATGCAGCAGTTCGGTGCGCGGCACATGCCCGATGGCGACAAATACCCCGGTAGCCGCCAACTCGCGCCGTTCTCCCGTGACCGTGTCGGTAAGGGTCACCCCCGTCACCTTGTCCTGGCCGTGCACCGCGGTCACTTCGCTGTTCCACTCAAATCGGATCTTTTCGTGGCTCTTGGCCCGCATGGCCATGATGCGTGAGGCCCGCAGCTCGCCGCGCCGCACAATCACCGTGACGGTCCGTCCGAACCGGCTCAGGAACAGAGCCTCCTCCATGGCGGAATCGCCGCCGCCCACCACCAGCACGTCCTGGTTCCGGAAAAAGAAACCGTCGCAGGTGGCACACCATGAGATGCCGCGGCCGTTGAGCCGCTTCTCCTCCGGCAGACCCAGTTCCTTGTACGCGGATCCCGTGGCCAGAATGACGCTGCGTGCCTTGTATTTGTCGCCGCCGCCGGTCTCCACCCGCTTAATGTGCCCACCCAGATCCACTGACACGACGTCGTCGTACTGCACCACGGCACCGAACTTTTCCGCCTGCCGGCGCAGGCTGTCCATCAGGTCCGGGCCCTGAATACCGTCCGGAAAGCCGGGAAAGTTTTCCACTTCAGTGGTGTTCATCAGGGCTCCGCCCGCGGTCACCGACCCGGCAAGAACACGCGGTTTCAGACCAGCCCGGGCCGCATAAATGGCCGCTGTGTAGCCGGACGGACCGGAGCCGATGATGATGACCTGATCGGTATTCATGAGGTAGTCCTTGGCGTGCGGTCTGGTGGGGAACAGCAGGGGCACTGATCCCAGTGTGACCGCCCCGGCTCCGGCCGGGAAGAAGTTCCGTGCCGGCGCCGCCATAATGGAGCGATGCCCTCTCCTTCACCGACTCCCGCCCGGCAGCATCCCGCTTCCCGGCGGCCTGGCGTACACCTGGCGCAGTTGCCCGTGGCTGCCATTGACGCGCTGGCAGCAGGAGACTTGGACACCGCCAACCGGCACTCCCCCGTTCCCCTCACCCGGCATTTTTCCTCCGACCGGCAGTCGCTGTGGAAAATGCGCAGCGCCCAGCTTGCGGCAGCGCCCGACGACGCCGGCTGGATCACCGGGGCCATCGTCGACACGGAGTCGGGGCAGGCTGTGGGCTGCGCAGGTTTTCACGGACCGCCGGATTCGGACGGCATGGTGGAACTGGGCTATTCCGTGGATCCAATGTTCCGCCGCCGCGGCTACGCCCGCACCGCATTGGAACTGCTGCTGGCCCGGGCCGCCCGCGAGCCGGACGTCCGCACTGTGCGCGCCACTATCAGCCCGGATAACGAAGCATCCCGCAACCTGGTGCTGCAGTACGGGTTCGAGGAAAACGGTTCCCAGTGGGATGAGGAAGACGGGCTGGAGATCATTTTCGAAGTGGCAGCGGGAAACCAATCCGGACACCCCAGTAGGCTGATCTGATGCTTCCCGAGAACCTCTTTGCCAACCAGGCCACCTTAACCACCGCCCGGCTCCGGCTGGAACCGCTCGGGCCGGAACATTTTGAGGGCGCCTGGGCCAGCCTGCAGGATCCGGAAGCACGGCGCCTGACCGGAACCCACGCAGAATTCACCCCCGAACAAATTCAGGCATGGCTGGCCGGGCTCGCCGGACAGCATGACCGCGGGGACTGGGCCGTCATCCGGCGCTCCGACGAACACCACCCGGAGGAACGGTACTTGGGCGAAGTGGTGCTGAACGATCTCGATGCCGACAACGGGTCGGTCGGATTCCGGATTGCCCTGGCACCGGCGGACGTGCGGGGACAGGGGTACGGGACCGAGGCGACGGCCGCCGTCGTCGGGCACGCGTTTGATGATCTGGGCCTGCACCGGGTGGCGCTGGAGGTTTTTGCGTTCAATCCCCGGGCCCAGCGCGCCTATGAGAAGGCCGGGTTCACCGTGGAGGGCCGCCAGCGCGAGGCTCTGCTCTGGGACGGTGAGCGGGTGGATGCGATCAGCATGGGTATCCTCGCACGTGATCCGCGGCCCGCCCTGCCGGTCCCAACAGCCTAAGTCAGCCGATGCGGCGCCGGATCTGAACGGCAGCCAGCAGGGTGAACACCACCGTCATGGCGGCGAGGACGAATACCACGTAGGCGTTGGTGACCGTCCAGTCCCCCACCGACGCAGTGATCCCAAAGAGTTCCTGCAGCTCAATCACTGCCTCCGGCTGGTCCACTGCCAGGACCTGAAGGGAGTCGGCCGTCATCTCCTGGCGGAGGGGCACCGCAGCCTGCATGAACGGCAGAGCGTTAACCACGGTGCGCACACCCTCAGGCAGGGCACCCACCGGAATGTAGGCGCCGGCCAGGAAACCAAGAATCGTGCCCACAATGGTGGACAGGGCTGAGTACGCGCCGGAAGTGCGGACGAAAGAGACCGCAAAGGCGCTCAGTGCCGCAAACGCCACGCAGCTCAGCGCCAGGAAGCCGTAGACCGTGGCGATCTGACCGGCATCGAAGCTGATCCCGTCCACCAGGTACAGGTAGGCCAGGCTGATGATCAGCACCACCGTTGTCATGATCAGCGCCACGACGCCGGCGGAGAGCAAATAGCCAAGAATCAACTGTTCGCGGCGGATGGGGGACACGAGAAAATCCCGGAAACGGCCCGACGACGAGTCCTCCACAAACACGTTCATGGCGCCCAGGCCGGTGGTGATGGAAGTAATGCCGACAATCCCGGCGAACATCCAAGTGTCCACGAAGCCCTTGACCTCGTCCCGCGTGGCGGCAGGGAATGAACTCTGCAGGCTGTCGATTTGGGTGCTGCCCAGAAACAAGGTGTACAGCAGGAACAGAATCAGTGCCGAAAGCAGCGAGAAGAACACGCCCATCCGGTCCCGGAAGAAAAGCCGCAGGTTGCGCTGCATCAGGTTTCCGACGATGTTCATGCGCCCTCCCCCTCGTGTCCGGTCAGCGCCAGAAAAACGTCGTCCATGGTTCCGTGCCGGAATTCGAAGTCCGCCACGGAGTCCCCGTGTTCCGCCAGGATGCGGCGGGCCGTGTCGGCGGTGTCGACGACGAGCCGCACCACCCCGCCGTCGTCCTCGTCGCGGATGCCGGCGCCTGCAGCGGTTGCCAGCGCCAGCAGCGCCGGACGGTTGTCCGTGGTGATGCTCAGGACGGAGTTGCTGTGCCGGGCGCGCAGCTGGGCGGGCGTGCCGTCGGCGATGATCCGGCCGCGTTCAATAATGCACACGCGGTCCGCTTCCTCGGTTTCCTCCATGTAGTGCGTGGTGAGGAAGACGGTGAGCCCGTGCCGGTCCCGCAGCTCGCGGATGGTGGACCAGACCATGGCGCGGCTGGCCGGATCCAGCCCGGCGGTGGGTTCGTCCAGGAAGAGGATCGACGGCGAATGCAGCAGTGCGCGCGCAATGTCCACGCGCCGCCGCTGTCCGCCGGAATAGGTGCCGTAGCGGCGGTCGACAAAGTCGTCGATCCCGATCATGGCGCTCAGTTCCTGGATCCGGGCATCGTTGACCGCGGTGTCGGCCGAATAGAATTTGGCCCTCGTCCGCAGGTTTTCCCGGCCGGTGAGCAGAGGATCCAGCAACGAGTCCTGGAAAACGACGCCGATGTCCTTACGGACTTCGCCGGCCTCGCTGCGTACGTCGTGCCCGCTGACGGTGGCTTCACCGGCATTGAAGGGAATGACGGTAGTGAGGCAGGAAATAGTGGTGGATTTACCGGCGCCGTTGACCCCGAGAAAGGCGAAGACGGTACCGGGCTGAACCTCAAAAGAGAGGTCGTCAACAGCTGTGGTGGCACCGTATTTCTTGGTCAGCCCACGCACGGATATAGCGGTGTCTCCGCTGATTGCCACAATTCCCCCGGATTCTCCGGCAGCCGCAGCCGGTTTGGGGAAAGTCTAGCTGGAGGTTTGGTGCAGATCGTCCCATTCAAAGGGCGTGGTTTCGTTGTTTTCCCAGTCCTGCCGCAGGATGGCGTAGGCAACCGAAGCCACCCGCGTACCGTCCGCCGTGGGCCAGCCGAGGCGGTAGTGGGCCTCCTTGAGAAAGCCTGCCCGGACGAAAGTCTTGCGCATGGCAACGTTGTCCTCCCGTGTCTGACCTTCAAACCGCACCGGATCGGGAAACATTTCAAACACCAGGGAGCACAGGGCCTTCAGGACCTGCGGCCCCATTCCCCGGCCGCGGAACTCCTCCGCCAGCCGCAGGTCGAACATGGGGGTGTCCTCCTCCAGGTCATCAAGCACCACCATTCCGACAGTTTTGGCATCATCGACGATCCAGTAGCCCACCGATTCCTCAGACCAGAACCTGCCGCTGTCCACCGCTTCCCGTGCCGACTCCGCCGTATGTTGTGCCGTCATATGGAAAGGAAAACTGTTTGACGTCAGGAATTGCACAATTGCTTCCGCCTCAGACTCCGACTCGGCCATGGGGCGAAAGTTAATAACCATGGTGGGAGCCTATCCGACACCAGTAGGGTGTTGGTCATTAGGTGTCCACCAGCATTCTCACCCATTCCAAACCAGACTTGGGGATATTCATGAGACGAGTTGTTTCAACCGGGGAAATCACCGTTGAGTCGGCTGCACGGAATCTGCAGGACTATTTCACCGAACTCATGCCGCGGACCGGCAGGGTCCGCAGCAGTTCGCGGTTTGATTCATGGGCCGGCGGCGGCGATGCCCCGGATGTGGTGAACCGGTTCACGGCCGACGACGTCGTGGCCGCGTCCTTCCGCTCGGTGAAAATCCCGGCGCGGACGGCCGTTGCCCTGCTGGAAACCCGGGCCGGGGACATCTCCGACTTGCTCGCGTCCATCCCGGCGGACGTCGATTTGCCCGACGCGGACCCGGTGCAGGATTTGGGCGCCGGCAGCCCGGCGCGCCAGCTGTGGAACCTCCTGCGCGGCAGGCACGACGACGACGGCGGCTGGGGCGTGGGCCCGAGCACCGCCAGCAAACTCCTTGCCCGTAAGCGGCCCCGGCTGATTCCGGTGTACGACTCCATCATCCGCCGGGTCACGGCAGCGCCCGGGCCCAAGGACCAGTGGGAGTACTGGCACGCCTCCTTTGCGGACGGGGTTCTTGCCGAACGGCTGACGGAGATCCGTGCCAAGTCGGGCATCACCGAACCCATTTCCGACCTTCGGGTGCTGGACATCGTGCTGTCCATGCACGGCAAGCGGCAGGGGTTCGAAGCGCAGGAGGAGGATCTGGAGTCTTGAGCGCCCTCCCGTCTCCACCGTCCGGCGCTGGCGGGACCACTGTCCGTCCGGGTCCGGCCAGCCCGTGGCTGGGCACCCCGCCGGGCATCATTGCCCTCACGGCGCTGGTCCTGTCCATTGTCCTTATACCGCTGTTCTTTCCGCTGGCCGGGCTCGCCCTGGTACTCGCGGTCGTGGCTTTGATTCGACGGCGGCCGCAGCCACGCAGCGCCTGGGTGATCGCAATTACCAGTGGTGTCCTCCTAGTCGTCGTGCTGGCCATCGGCATTCTGGCGTCGGTTTTCCTCTTTACAACGGAATCCGGCGGCACCGGCGATCCACAGCCGGCTACAACCTCGGTGTCCGTTCCAGCAGGGGAACCCTAACCGAAGGAAAGGGCGGCCGATCCGTCGCCGCGCACCGGAATTTCTCTCCATTTAATGCCGTCTGCAGATGAGATGAAAACGTTACTGGCCGCGAGCATATTTCCAGGCCGGTTGTGAGGCATTCTTTGAGGTACGTGAGCCCGCAGGTTCACCGCCCGCACTCCTAAAAGAGGATATCCGTGCACCATTCTCCGCGCGCTGCTGCGCTTCTTGCCGCTTTGTGTTTCTCCATAGTCCTCGGCGGGTGTGGTTCGTCCGGTGAAGCTGAAGAAACTCCTGCCGCCAAAGATTCCCCTTTGGCCGAATTCATGTCCTCCGCCTATGACAGCGGGATGAGCGTGGAGGAGCAGGAGAAGGAATACGCCGAACGTGAGCGCAAGCGGGAAGACCTCGTGGCCCAGTGCATGACGGAGGAGGGTTTCGAGTACACGCCGAATGTCCAGGACGTGTCATTTTCCATGGGAACGGACACGGAATGGAATCCTGATTCCCGGGAATGGGTGTCCCAATACGGCTATGGAATGATCAATTTCCCCGGCCGGGATGACGAGCCCGTGGCCAGCGAACAGGAATACGTCGATCCGAACGCGGATTATGTCTCCAGTTTGTCAGAATCTGAGCAAACCGCCTTTTATGAGGCGCTCCACGGCCCCACTCCCGACGAAGAGGACATGCCCGCCGAGGGGGAAATGACGGAATGGGACTGGACCACCGCGGGCTGTTACGGATGGTCGGAGAACGAAATAAACGGCGACGACGTCAACACCTCCGAGAAGCACCAGCCGCTGATTGATTCCATGAATACCCTCTACGAGGACATGATGAGTTCCCCGGAACTCACCGAGGCCGATGCCGAGTGGTCCTCCTGCATGGCCGACGCCGGACACCCCGGGTTCACGGCTCAGATGGATGCGCAGAACAGCATCAATGAAAAGATGAACTCCGCCTACAACGGGGTGAGTGCCAGCACCAGCGCCACCGCCGAGGCTGTTGACCCCGGCGCAATGGTCGAACCGGACATGGACGAGCTGGCCGAGGAAGAAATTACCCTCGCCCTCGCTGACCTGGACTGCCGGGAGAAGACAAACTACAAGGACACCATGGAGAGCGTGCAGTTCGAGCTCGAGCAGCAGTTCATTGATGACCACAAGGCCGAGCTGGAAGCTTTCCGCGCGGACATCGAGCAGGGCAACTGAGTGGCGGGGCTTGGACGCAATGGTGCCGACCGGCCGGCGGACCAGGCATCTGGCCTGGGTCTGCTCCTGGAAGAGGCTCCGGACCGGGCCCAGGAGCAGGACGTTCCCGCACGGTCATCAGCATGGGCAGGCATCATCACCGTTTTCCAACGTAACCGGACTCTCTGGATTGTGGCTGCTGCCGCCGTTCTGAGCCTGGTTGCCGGCCTGCTGCTGGGGCGGTTTCTGGTCTCGCCGGCTGACGCAGCAGGTGCGGCCGAGCCTCCGGTGCCGGGGCTGGTGACCGTTCCCGTGCAGTACGGCCAGCTCAGCAATGACGTAACCATCCGCGGAGAGGTGGCCTACGCGGACCCGGTGGAAGTGCGCATCGACACCACATCAATAGCCGGCCCCGCCGTGGTCACGGGCCAGGTGCCGGAAGTTGGAGCGGAACTGAAGCCCCTATCGATAGCCCTGGAGGTTGCCGGCCGGCCCATCATGGTCCTGCCCGGCGAACTGCCTGCCTACCGGACCCTTTCCCTCGGCGCATCGGGCCCCGACGTGGTCCAGTTCAAGACGGCGGTTCGGACGGTGGGAATCGACGCCGGCGATCCGTCCGACCCGGTGTTCGGCGCAGACGCAGCCAACGCCGTCGCAACCCTTTACGCCGCGGCCGGGTATTCGCTTCCGGAGTCGGAGGAGGGAAGCGCCGAATCCGTCCGCGCAGCGCAGGAATCTGTACGGATGGCGGAGCAGGGTTTGTCCTCAGCCCAGAACGAGCTGGCCATGACGCCGGTGGGTGCAACACCCGTGGAGATCCGGGAGGCCGACAATGCCGTAGCCGCCGCACAGCGAGAGCTGGCCGCCGCGCAGCAGGCCACACCCCGGGATGCGCTGCAGATCGGCAACCTGGTGGATGCCCTTGAACTGGCTGAACTGCGCCGGCAGCAAATCGGCGCCGACCGAACCGACGCTCCACAGCGGGCAGCAGTTGACGCCGCTGCGGTGCAGCTCGCGCAGGCCCAGGAGGACCTGGTCCTCGCCGAGCAGGCTGCGCTGCCGTCACTGCCTGCCTCAGAGGTGCTGTACCTGGCCGATCTGCCCCGTCGCGTCGACACCGTCACTACCGCGCGGGGTTCCATCCTGGAGGGATCCTCCATGACGGTCTCCGGCGCAACGCTGGGACTGTCCGGTTCCGCAGCGGAAGCTGATGCCCGCCTCCTCAAGACCGGAGACAAAGCGTCCTTTGACCTGCCGGACGGCACCGCGCACGCGGCCACCATCACGTCCGTTGCAGCCGGAGAAGGCGACTCCGCGCGATGGACCGTTCAGCTGCAGCCGGACCCCCTGACGCCGGAGCAGATCCAGGAACTCCAGGGAACCAACGTTCGCGTGTCGATCGCCGTCGGCGCCACCGACGGCGATGTTTTGTCCGTTCCCTACGCGGCCCTCACCGCCGGTCCCGGGGGCGAAACGCGCGTGGAAGTGGTGGAAGGAGATCCCCGTGAGGGCGAACGGACGGCCACCCGGCTGGTGGTTGTCCGCAGCGGTTTGGCGACTCCCGGTGCCGTGGAAGTCATCCCGGTGGAAGGGGAACTGGCCGAAGGGGACCTTGTTGTGGTGGGCAAGTGAGTGTCCCCCTCCTCGAACTGCGTGATGTCACAAGGTCCTTCCCGGGTCCACCCGAAGTGCAGGCACTGAAGGGCATCAACCTCACTGTGCGCCAGGGCGACTACGTGTCGATTGTGGGTCCCAGCGGATCGGGCAAATCCACCATGCTCAACATCCTCGGCCTGTTGGACCGGCCCAGTGTGGGCGAGTACCGCTTTGACGGCCATCTGACCGGAGTTCTGGACGAGGACACGCGCGCTGCAGTCCGCGCCCAGCGCATCGGGTTTGTTTTCCAGGCCTTTCACCTCATGCCGCGGCGGTCGGTCCTGGAGAACGTGATGATGCCCATGCTCTACAGCGGAACCCCGCGCATCGAGCGCGCTGACCGCGCCCGGGAGGCACTCCGGCGCGTTGGCCTCGGCCACCGCATCGATTTCCTGCCCGGCACCCTCTCCGGAGGCGAGCGCCAGCGCGTGGCCGTGGCACGCGCCGTCGTCACCCGCCCCAGCGTGCTTCTGGCCGATGAGCCCACCGGCAACCTCGACGGCGGCACCACGCAGGATGTCATGACGCTGTTCGAGGAACTGGTGACCGACGGGCTGGCCCTGGTCATCATCACGCACGACCAGGGCGTGGCCCGGCGTGCACCCCAGTGCGTCCGGATTGCCGACGGAAGGGTGGTCACGCCCGTATGAAGCTCGCCCGCGTCACACGAAACCGTCCCCCTGCCGACCCGCCGGCGGCAGGACTCCTTTCCCCCGTTCCTTCCGCAGACCGCTTCAGTTTTATCGACCTGCTGATCGAAGCCACCTCCGACCTCGGAACACGGCCCGGCCGGCTCCTGATGACCCTTGCCGGAACCATCCTCGGCATCGGAGCCCTCGTCGCCACCCTGGGCTTCGCCCAGACCACCGCCGGGCAACTGGCCAAACAGTTCGACGCCTTCGCCGCCACCCAGGTCATCGCGTCTCCCGCCACGGCCCAGAACTCCGACGGCAACAGCGTTGCCACCGCTTCCCTCCCCTGGGACGCAGTGGAACGCATGGAACGCCTCGCAGGGATCGAACAAGCAGCATTAATCACCGAAGTGAAACTCCGCGAAGGCACCGTCACCGCCGTTCCCGTCAATGATCCCTCCGCACCCCTCACCTCACCGCCGCGGGTTTTTGCCGCCTCCCCCGGACTCATCGACACGCTGGAGGGCACCGTCCTGCACGGCAGGCTCTTCGACGCCGGACACGACCAGCGGCATGACCGCGTGGCTGTGTTGGGCAACCGGCTCGCAGACCGTCTTGGCATCACCCGGGTGGATTCCCAACCGTCCATCTTCATCGACGGCCTGCCGTACGCCGTCGTCGGTGTTTTCGGCGACGTCCAGCAGCGCTCCGAGCTGCTGGAGAGTGTTGTCATCTCCACCGGCGCGGCCCGTTCAGACTTTGGCCTTGGTGCACCGGGAGAGGTGCAGGCGCGCATTGTTGTTGGCGCCGGCCCCCAGGTGGCGGACCAGACTGCCCTCTCCCTCTCCCCCGATGAGCCCGAGCGCATCGACGTCGCAGCCCCGCAGGGACGCTCCCAGCTCGCGGGCAATGTCCAAGCGGACGTCAACCTCATTTTTGTGGTCCTGTCCGTGGTGGTGCTTCTGGCCGGCGGCGTTGGAATTGCGAACGTGACGATGCTTTCCGTCATGGAACGCACCGGAGAGATCGGTCTGCGCCGTGCCATCGGTGCCACCCGGCGCCAAATTGCCGCGCAGTTCGTCGCGGAGTCAGTCATTATCGGACTCCTGGGCGGGATCCTCGGCGCGGCCGCGGGAGTTTTCACCGTCATCGGAATCTCCCTGTCCCAGCAGTGGACGCCCGTCCTCAACCCGCTTGTCGCCTGCGGCGGGGCGCTCCTGGGAGCGCTCGTCGGGCTGGTCGCCGGCGGATTTCCGGCCCGCAAGGCCACGCGCATTGAACCCGTCGTGGCCCTGCGGGGAGCCTAGTGCGCTTTGTACGGCACCGGTTCCGGCAGCCCCGCTTCACGGCGTACCCGGCGCGAGAACCGTTCGATGGATTTCAGTGCGGCTTTGACGTCGGCTGGACCAACATCGAACGGCATGGACTTCATGGTCTCAGCGGGAACAGTGGCAGCCTCCGCCACCAGATCCAGTTCACGGGCGTCGTCCACGGACAAACCCACCTCCGTAAGGGTGTTCGGCAGGCCGACGCGCGTTGTGAACTCCACAAAGTCCCGGATCTCAGCGGTGGGAGCGCCCTCCAGCACCAACTGCGTCAGTGAGCCGATGTTCACCTTCTGTCCGTGGGCGAGGCCATGCGTCTGGGGTGCAGCGGTCAGGCCGTTGTGGATGGCATGGGCGGCAGCCAGTCCGCCGGACTCGAACCCCAGGCCGGACAGCAGGGTATTGGCCTCGATGACCTTTTCCAGCGCCGGCGTGACGAGGTTGTCCCGGGCGGCGTCCAGAGCGGGAAGCGCGAACTCCCACAGCACGTCCCAGCTCAGCCGCGCCAGCGCGGTGCCGGTCTCAGTGGGCAGGCCGCCGGCCATGGTCAGCGAAAAAGACGCAGCCGTGGCGCGTGCTTCCAGCCAGGTGGCCAGCGCGTCGCCCACCCCGTAGGCAAGGAACGACGCCGGAGCGTTGGCCACAATCTGCGAGTCCACCAGCACCAGATCCGGGTTCCGGGTGAAGAACCGGTACTCCTCGAAGGCTCCGTCGGCGGTGTAAACGACGGCGAGCGCCGACGTCGGCGCATCAGTGGAAGCGACGGTGGGCACCGATGCCCAGCGGATGCCGGCTGCGTCGCCGGCGGCCTTGCACGCGTCGATGGTGCTGCCGCCGCCCACTCCCACCACCACGTCAGCGCCCGCGGCGCGGATGGCGCCGGTCAGCCGGTCAATTTCAACGGCCGTGGGTGTTCCATTGAAGACTTCCCGGGTGAGTGGCAGCTGGGCAACCTGCAGGGACGTGCCGATGTCATGGCCGACAAAGCCCCAGACGACGTCGTCGGCCACCAGCAGCGGTGTCTTGCCGACCTGGCTAAGGAACTCTCCGAGCCGGTGGATGGCGCCGGCGCCCTGCACGTAGCGGCCGGGACTGATGACGGTACGGACTGGTGCCTGCTTCATCGTGAGCTCCTGAGGCGGTTCCGACGGCGGCCGACTGGCTGCCGCTGCCAGCCTAGGGGGCGGCCGAAACGGCAGCTAGGGGCAGCCTGCATCCGGGTGCCCTGATCACCCGATCCCGACGTCGCGCCGCCGGAAACCCGTAAAACCCGCCGCGACGAGGACTGCTGCACCCGCCGTCAGAACCGCCAGCGGGGCAGCCTCCGGATCGGCGCTGGGCACCAGCGCCACATGGGCGAGGGATGACAGGTCCATGGCCCAATCGGGCAGAGCCAGCAGCTGTCCCAGAAAGAGCACAATGGCGCTCCACACCACCGGCGCCCACGCCAGTGCAGCGAGCCGGGGAACCAGGCCGTAGAGGGCCGCCGCGACGCCGGCGGACAGGGCGATGGCGGGCAAATACGTCAGCGCAGCAAGGGTCAGCTCGCCCGTCCATCCGCCGTCGCCGGTTCCCGCGGCCACTCCCAAACCTGCGCCGAGCCCCACAACGGCGGTCATCAGGACGGTCTGCCCGGCCACCACAGCGAGCCATCCCGCAAGCAGCCCGGTCCGGGAACTGCCGGTGGCGAGCAGCTGCTCGACACGGCCCGCGTCCTCCTCTGCGCGCAGCCGCAGGACGGCCGAGACGCTGAAGATGAGCGGGGCAACGATGACGAAGGAGACGATGGCGGACGCAAAACTGGTGGTCACATCCGCCAGGTCCACGGTGATGAAATCCGCCAGCTGCGGAAGATCGGAGAATGATTCCTCCAGGGAATTGGCCAGCGCCCCAAAAGCGGCCGCGAACAGGAAAGCGGAGACGGTCCAGGTGGCAAAGGAGCCGCGCAGCAGCCGGCCGGCCAGACCCGCCGGGGAAAGCAGGGCGGGCCTGGCGGTTGCCGGACCGGGCCGGGGCGTCCGCAGCCCGGCGCCAAGGTCCCGCCGCCGGGCCAGCTCCACGGCGAGCACCAGCAGTATTGCCGTGGCCGCAGCCGAGAGGAGCAGCGGCCACCAGCGCAGGTCCACCCAGAGGCGGGTCTGCTGCGGCCAGGCAAGCGGCGAGAACCAGGACAGCCAGGATCCCTGGTTATTGATGACGTCGCCGATTCCCCGGATCAGGAAGGCGGCAGCCAGAACCGCCATTGCCGTGCCGGTGGCTCCCCGCGCGTGCTCATTGAGCTGGGCGGCAACCGCGGCAACCGCACCGAAAACCATGCCGGTGAGCGCGGTCCCGGCGCCCAGGGCAAGCGAACTGGCAGGGTCCAGGGACGCTGTGCCCGCGAGCGCCGCCACAACGGCCGCCCCGACCGCGGCATTGGCGACGGCGACCGTGATGATTGCGGCGGCGGCCGGTGCAAAAGGGCCCACCGGCAGGGCACGGAGCATTTCCATCCGGCCGGATTCCTCCTCCGCCCTGGTATGCCGCACAACGAGGAGGATGCTCATGATGGCGGCGGCCAGATAGAGGTACAAGGAGAGTTCGTTGGCGACCATCGCGCCGAACGTGTAATTCTCCAGTCCAAAGGCCGGTCCGGTCATCATGACCGTGGCCGGGTTGTCCATGAGCGACGCCCGGGCCTGCAGTGATTCCGGGGTGGTGTAGGTCGTCTCGAAAGTGGCCATGGACCCGGCAACGCCTGTGCCGACGGCCAGGGTCCAGACCGGAATAATGATCCGATCCAGCCTCAGGTGCAGCCGCAGCAATCCGCCGGTGGCAGCCCACGGGTTGCGGAAGGACTGCCGGCGGGCAGTGGGTGGTGCGCTCATTGCTCTGCTCCCGCCTCGTCACCGTAGTGGCGCAGGAACAGCTCCTCCAGTGACGGCGGGGCAATGGTCAGGTTTTGTACGCCGGCTTCGGCCAGCAGTGCCAGGATGCTGTTCACCTGCGCATTGTCGACGTCGAACCGCAGATATCCGTGCTCCGCACTGAGGTTGTGCACCCCCGGTGCAGCGGCCAGCGCGGCCGGATCCGCCGTCGTCGTCGCCGTGACCGTGGACCGGGCGAGGTGGCGCAGCTGGGCCAGGGTACCGGTTTCCACGTCGCGGCCGGAGCGGATGATGGTGACGGTGTCGCACAGCTTTTCCACCTCGGCGAGGATGTGGCTGGACAGCAGCACGGTACGTCCCTCGCTGCGCAGGTTCCGGATCTCCTCGGTGAACGCGGCCTCCATGAGCGGATCGAGGCCCGAGGTGGGTTCATCGAGCAGGAACAGCTCAGCATCTGAGGCGAGCGCGGCGACCAGCGCCACCTTTTGCCGGTTGCCTTTGGAATAGGTGCGCGCCTTCTTGGTGGGGTCCAGCTCGAAGCGTTCCAGCAGTTCAGCGCGTCGTGCCGCCTGCCGCTTCGCGTCCCGGTCCTTCCCCGCGTACCGTTTGCCGGCATGTAGCCGGGTGAAGATGTCAATGGCTTCCCCGCCCGTCAGGTTCGGCCAGAGGGTGGTGTCCCCCGGCACGTAGGCGATCCGGCGGTGAATGGCGACGGCGTCTGACCACGGGTCCAGCCCCAGCACCGCGGCGGTTCCGGCGTCAGCGCGCAGCACGCCCAGCAGCACCCGGATGGCGGTGGATTTCCCGGCTCCGTTGGGCCCCAGGAAACCGGCAACCTGCCCTGCCTCCACCGTGAGCGAGAACCCGTCCAGAGCACGGGCAGAGCCGAAGGCCTTGACGAGGCTGGTCGTTTCGACGGCGGGCTGATTCATGGGAGCTCCGGTGGCATCAGACGTGGGCTGGGTCTTGTCCTGCTCGGTTAGTACTGCCTAGTTTGTTTTGCCTAGTCTGCGCGAACCCGCGCTGTGAGCCAAGTGTTTTAAAGGTCGGTGCTAACCTGTTGTTATTCGAAAGTGTGTTCTAGGGAGGTGTGCGGTGCCCGTGTTTTCCTCCGACTCTGCGCCGCGTTCCGGCGGCGCGAAGGAACAGCCGGCCACCCGCGGTTCAACGCTTCCGGCCGGGTTCGCCTCGCCCGCCCAGGACTATTACGACGCCGGCATTGACCTGAACCGGCACCTGATCCGCGATGCCACGTCCACCTTCATCATGCGGGTTTCCGGCGACGCCATGGACGAAGCCGGCATCAGCGACGGAGACGAGCTGATCGTGGACCGGTCGCTGACGCCCAAAGACGGGTCGGTGGTTGTTGCCGTCCTCAACGGAGAGCTGATCATCCGGCGGCTGCAGTTGACCGGCCAGGGGATCTTCCTGCACGCGGACAGCCCGGACTCAGAAGACATCCGGGTGCCGGATCCCGCGGAACTGTCCGTCTGGGGTGTCGTGACCCGGTGCCTGCACCATGTCTAGGCCGTCTCATGGCTGAGCAGCACCGCATCGCACTGGTGGACGTAAACAGCTTCTACGTCTCCTGCGAGCGCGTTTTTGACCCGACGCTGGCCGGTATTCCCGTGGTGGTGCTCTCCAACAACGACGGCTGCGTGGTGGCCCGCTCCGATGAGGCCAAGGCCCTGGGCATCAAGACGGGTGAGCCGTGGTTCAAGCTGGCCGAGGCCGCTCCCAAGCTGGGTCTGGTGCAGCGCTCGAGCAACTATGAGCTGTACGGGGACCTGAGCTCGCGCGTGATGCAGCTGCTGGCACGCTTCTCCTCCGAGCAGGAGATTTACTCCATCGACGAGTGTTTCCTGCACCTGCACGGCACCGATGAGGAACTGCGGACCCGGGGCACTGACATCCGGGCTGCCGTGGCGAAGAACATCGGCCTGCCGGTCTGCGTGGGAATCGGCCCCACCAAAACCCTGGCCAAATTCGCGAACCGGATCGCCAAGCAGAATCCCCACATGGGCGGGGTCTGCAACCTCGACACCCTGGATCCCGCCGTCGTCGACACCATTATGTCCCGCGTGCCGGTCACCGGCCTGTGGGGCGTGGGCGCGCGCAACGGTGCCCGGCTGAACGCGCTGAGCATCCACACTGTCGCGGATCTGCGCGCCGCCGATCCCGCCGCGATTCGTGCGAAGTTCTCCGTGGTGCTGCAGCGCACGGTGCTGGAACTGAACGGCACCGCCTGCATTCCCATGGAAACCGAGTCTGCAGACAAGCAGCAGGTCCTCTTTTCACGCAGCTTCGCGACGCCGGTGACTACACAGGAATCGATGCGCCAGGTCATGAGCCTGTACGCCCAGAAAGCGGCTATTCGACTGGCCAAGGAGGGACAGCTGGCCAGCGTCATGACGGTTTTTGCGTCCACCTCGCGGTTCAGCGGCACTGAAGCATCCTCCCCCTCGGCCACGGTCCGGCTTCAGCGGCCCACCGCGGATCCCCTGGTGCTCACCCGGGCCGCGATTGACGCCATGGATCCCCAGGTGGTGGAGGGTGCCCGGTATGCCAAGGCCGGAATCATGCTCACGGGCCTCTCCCCCGCCGGCGCCGAGCCGGTGTTCGACCTGTTCGATGCCGGACCGGAGCAGAAGGACATCGGGCCGCTGCTGGCGCAGGTCACCGACAAGTACGGCGCTGCCAGCATTGGCCTGGGACTGGCCGGGATGTCCACAGCCAAGCCGGACTGGACCATGGCGCGGAACTTCGCTTCCCCGCGCTACACCACCGAGTGGTCCGACCTTCCGGTGGTGAAGGCGGTTTAGCGGCCAGTTTTCCTGCCGGCTCCAGGGTCCGGAAATTCAACCAGGCTGGCGGTGATTCCGGCAAGGAACTGCGACCCCAGGCCTGTCAGGGAGATCTCCTTGCGCTTTGCCCCGGTGCGCGGGACATCGACCTCCGCGCTGTGCAGGAGACCGGTGTCCTGCAGCCTTTTCAGGGTGCGGTAGAGACTGCGCTCGGTGATCTGCCAGCCGGTGCCTGCTGCAACCTCTTCTGCGACCCTGGCCACCGTCACCGGTTGACGCTCGGCCACTGCCCGCAAAACCACCGGCGTCAGCATGGCTTTCTTGTAGGTCTCCACCCAGGATTCAACCCGGGCTTGAACCCATTCCTGTTCCTCAACGGGTCGGGCCACGCTCAGTCTTCCCATCCGCGGCCCAGCACGACGCCGGCGAGGTGGACGAGGAGCCCGGCTCCCCAGGCGGCACTCATCACGAGCGTGGCGCCGAACCAGGGGGTGGATAGCAGCTCATGGGCCGCGGCGCCGTCGGCTCCGCCGGTCGAACCCAGTGAAAGCGCACGGATGACGGCGTGCAGGTTGAAGGATGCCGTTACGGTGACAAAAGCGAGGGTGTGCGCAATGGCCAGGCCGAAGCGGATCTTGGTGAGTTTGCGGTAGTTGCGCCAAAACCAGACGGCAATTCCGGCTGCAACCAGGGCGGTGAGGATCCCGGCGAGAAGAGTGATGTCTCCTCCGGTGAAGGCAATCACGGCTTGGATCGCCGCCGTGGCGGCGACCAGAACCAGCAGATACGGCAGGAGCACGGTGCGTGCATTGACGGTTGGCTGAGGCAGGGTGTTTGTAGTCATGGGCGGCACTGTACCAATGGCACACTACCGATGGAAGAGTGGTTGTCACGGTGCTGCACCGGCTAACCCATGCGAGGCTGGGGGTATGGACTTGATGGTGTCGCCCGCGCTCACGATTCCCGCGTCGGAACTGACCTGGCGTTTCTCGCGCTCATCCGGTCCCGGCGGGCAGCACGTCAACACCTCCGACAGCCGGGCAGCACTGTCCTGGAATGTGGCTGCCTCGACGTCCCTGACCGACACCCAGCGGCAGATCCTGCTGCGGCGCCTCAAAAGGCACCTGATTGCCGGAACCGTCACCGTCACCGCTTCGGAACAGCGCTCCCAGCTGCGCAACCGCGAGATCGCCCTCACCAAGCTTGCCGAGATGGTGGCGGACGGCCTCGCCCCGGAGGCAGCAGCCCGGCGGAAAACCAAACCCACCCGGGGCTCGAACTACCGGCGTCTCGACGCCAAGAAGCAGCGCTCCGCCACCAAGCGCCAGCGGCAGCGGCCTCCGACCGATTAGCCGGCTGCGCCGTCGTCCTTCTGAAGGGCCTTTCCGTCGGCGTCCAGGTAGTCACGCCAGGAGCGCTTGGGCTGCCAGCCGAGCATCCGCTGGGCCTTGGCGCTGGAGATTCCTGAAGCGTCGGGCCGGTCAAGATCGCGCAGTTCGATCCGGTCGCCGTAGTACTTCGTCAGCACCTCCGCGAAGTCATGGCCGCCCGCGTTGTCCGGTGAGGCGATGTAGAAGACTTCGTGTCCGGGCAGGTCGGACTCGGCGGCGAGGACAATGGCGTCAGCCAGGTCATACACATCGATGTAGCTCCACAGCCCGGGGCTGAGCACAGAAGCGTCGCGGATCTGCGGGCCCAGATTGTTTTCATAGTTGCCCTCGAACTGCACCCAGCTGGGCCGGATGGAGATGCATTGAATGTCGGACCGGGCAACAGCGGCGTCCATGAGCTGCTCACTAAAGTGCTTGGCGAGCGCGTAAGGGTCCTGCGGCTGGATCGGGTGTTCTTCATCCACGGGAGCGTACTCCGGAAGGAAATCGCGTTCCGGGAAAAAGAACCCGGGCACCGTTTCGCTGGAGATGAAGACGAAGCGCTGAACGCCGAAGCTGACGGCGGCCTCAAGGACGTTGAAGGTGGACATGAGGTTGTTCTGGAAGACAACCTGGGGAGCATGGCCCGTGGGCTCGGGGATGGCGGCGATGTGCACGACGGCGTCGACTCCGTGCACGACGGCGTACGCTTGCCCGGCATCCGTGAGGTCGGCCATGACGTAGCGGGGCGTGCCTTCCGACTTCCGTTCGTAGCTTGGCCGGCTGAGGTCGGTGGTGATGACTTCGTGTCCGGCGTCGATCATTGCCTGCGTGGCGGCGCGTCCGACTTTTCCGTGGGCTCCGGTGATGAGGACTTTCATGGTTGCTCCTTGGATGTGACGCACGTCGGATCTGTGCTGTCGGATTCATTGCACGTCGCCCGAGTATAGGGCAAGGAATCGTGCGGGACTCAGCCACATGGCTGTGGGACACACCTTATAAAATTGGGGATATGCCCCGAACCGATGCAATGCAGGTTCGGCCCCGGGAGTCTGGTCGAAAAGAGCCCTCCCAAGCGTCCTCCCTCATCAACTACTGAAAGGAAGACCGTGAGCATCCCGATCCTCGAGTTCGCCTCCCACACCAAAGGCAGGAACGCGCAGGTTCGCATTTTCCACGACCGCATTGAGTGGGAATTGAAGCGGAGCCTGTCCGCCGGCAAACTCACCGCCGGGTTGTTGACCGGGGGCGTATCCCTCCTTGGCACCGGAGTGAAGCACGGAAACGCCTTCACGGAGATGATCCCGCTCAAGAGAGTTTCATCTGTGACCACAAGACGTGACGGAATGATGTACACCATCGTTTCCGTGATCACGACCGGAAACACCATCGATTTCCGCGTCTCCCACGCCGAGGCAAAGCACGTAACGGACACGCTGAACCGCCTCATTATGCAGGCGTGACCGTTCGGCGTCGTGTCGAAGTAACTGATTGACCTCTTTACCGACACAAAAGGGGCCCGCCTTCCTTTGGAACAAGGAAAGCAGGCCCCTTTTGAAAGGGTGGAGCTTAGGGGAATCGAACCCCTGACCTTTTCATTGCGAACGAAACGCTCTACCAACTGAGCTAAAGCCCCAGTCCGGCCAAAGCCGGACAACCCCGAGGGGCATAACCCCGATTCTAGACCCGGGCACAGGTTCATAGGCAAATCGCCGCAGTGTTCTGGCCCCCCGCGGTGCCTCTGGCCGCTCACGCTCTGGTTTGGCCTTCCGGCGCAGGGCTATCCTGACAGCCCGGGCCGCAGCATCCCCGGCCGCACTCCCGGCGAAACCGCACCGATCAGCGAACGCAACAAGGAGCAGTGCCATGAGCCTCATCGAATCCATCCTCAGTGAACGTCCCGACGGCGCCGGAACGGACCTCGAGGCCGTCTCCACCTGCGTCATTGCCTGCTTTGACTGCGTACAGGTCTGCACCGCCTGCGCCGACGCCTGCCTCAGTGAGGACATGCTCGGCGACATGGTGGAATGCATCCGCAAGGACCTCAACTGCGCCGACATCTGCGCTGCCACAGGCACCGTCGTAGCCCGGGTTGGAACACGGTACGCCGGCTATCCGGACAGCACGGAAGCACTGCTGCGGGCGTGCGCGGCGGCCTGCCGCCAGTGCGCGGAAGAATGCGCCCAGCATGCCGCCGAACACGGACACTGCCGCATCTGTGCGGAAACATGCCGCCGCTGCGCCGCCATGTGCGAGGAACTCCTGGTGGTCATGTCCCGCAGTTGATCAGCGGGCAATTACCAACGACGACGGCGGCCGCCGGCTACAAACCCTCCGCCACCGCCATCCCGCGAAGGTAAGCGGCCTGGCCCACGTGTTCCATGCCGTCACCGAGGATGCTGATCAGCCGCACTCCGAGGGTTACGGGCGGATCCCAGGCGGTGTCCACCACTTGATCCAGGTCCTGTCCGGAAAGTCCGGAAACAAAGGCGGCCGTGCGTGAATGCACCGCCTCGTAGTAACCCAGCAGCACATCGGCTGATTGAACCTGTACGGCCGCCACCTGCTCCGAGTTGTGGCCGTATCCGGTGTCTTCGACCGCAAGTGGAAGTCCCACCCGCCCGTACCATCCCTCCGCGGTCCACGCCTGTTCATGCCCGGCCAACGGAGCAATCTGGGCATCCTCGCCGCGGGCCAGATGCCAGACCAGCCACGCGATGGAGTTGCCCTGCGGATAGGGCCGGTGGTTCAGTGCACCCGCGTCCAAACCGTGGGTGGCGCTTCGGGCCGCCTGGGGAAGCCGGCCAAAGGCGTCAATGAGGAGATCGCTCTGTTCCATGTCGGTACTCCAGTCGTAGAGAGAAAGAATTGCCGCGCCGGTAAACCGCAGGAGAAGTGCAGGGGCGGCGCCCGGCACACAGGATCGCCGCCATCATTTCACGGGTGCACGCGCCGGGATAGAGCAGCGGCATTGACGGATGCGGCTGAGAAAAAAGCCACTCCCAGCCGGGTGCAATCGGCCCCGGCAGGCTTAACCTTGCCGCATGAGTTGGACCGACGAGCGTCCTCCGTGGCTTCCGCCCCTGCCCTCGCCCAACCGCGGACGCATCCGCATAGTGGTGGGCATGATCATGGTCATTGCCTGCATGCTGGGCATCCTGGTGGTCGCCTTCCTGGGCGAAACCCTGAGCATGTACACCTGGTGGCCGCTGGCCGGCGGGCTCGCCTTCCTCATGTCCGGCCTGCTGAGCCGCCGCCGAATGCCCTAGCTTCGGCCGGCCCCGGGCGTGTCATCCTAAGATGGCTCCATGACTGAACCCTCCGGCCCCGACGGCGCATCCGCATCTGCCCCTTCCCCGGGGTCCGGCGGAGCCGGATCCTTATCCCAGACCCTCTCGCGCGGCCTGCACGCCCTGGAACTGCTGGCGGAGGCCGAGGCGCCCATGACCATCGCTGAACTGTCGCAGAGCCTCGGCGTCCACCGTTCCATCGCCTACCGAATCCTGCGCACCTTGGAAGCGCATTCGCTGGTGATGCGCGACGACGCCGGCCGGGTGGCGACGGCGCCCGGCCTCGCAGCGCTGGCCCGCGGTGTATCGCGGGACCTCCAGACGGCGGCACTGCCCGAGCTGACGGTCCTGGCCGAAGAACTCTCCATGACCGCTTTCGTGGCCGTGTGGGACCAGCATGACTGCGTCACGCTGGTGACAGTGGAGCCGCGCCACAGCCGCACGGCACTGGTCCAGCGCCCGGGGACCAGGCACTCCTTCGCTTCCGGAGCGCCGGGCATTGCCATCCAGTCCGCCGTGGGCGAGGAACAATGGGCCAAGCTGGCCCCCGGGCAGCCCTATCGGCCGGAATCCACTCTGGCGCGAGCCCGGGGTTATGCGGTCAGCCACGACGAAGTCATCGGCGGAGTCTCCGCCGTCGCGTCTCCCATCACCGTTTCCGGGCAGCTGCCGGCGGCCGTGTCGGTGGTGTACTTCGGCTCCGGCAGGGATGAAGAAACACTGGGCCGGCGGCTGGCAGAAACGGCGCGTTCGATCACCGCACGGATGAACTAAATCCGGCCTCGGAGTTAGGCAAGCCATCTCTTGCTGGCGGGGTCCTTGCGGCAGGCCTATAACGGGAGACATGAGAGTTCTTCGTGCAATCCGGAGGTACCCGGTGGTGGCGGCAACCATCGTCGTCGGCGTGGTGGTTTTTGCGCTGCTGGGCACCGATCTCAATACCCCCGCCGCATGGATCGCCTCAATTTTCGCCCTGCTGGTCGCCGCTGTAACCAGTGCCCGCATGATCCGTGACATCCTCCGCGGTCACTGGGGGCTGGATATCCTGGCCGTGGTGGCCATCCTGTCCACCGTGGCGGTGGGCGAGTACATTGCCTCCCTGATCATTGTGCTGATGCTCTCCGGCGGCGAGGCGCTGGAAGACTACGCCGCCGGGCGGGCACGCGGGGAGCTGGATGCCCTTCTCGCCCGGGCACCGCAGGCGGCACACCGGCTGCCGCCGAATTCCCAAACGCCTCAGGACATCCCGGCGGGTGCGGTGGTCCCGGGCGATGTGCTGCTGATTAAACCGGCTGAACTGGTCCCGGTGGACGGCGTCCTGCTCAGCCCGGAAGGCAGTTTTGATGAATCCTCGCTGACCGGCGAACCCCTGCCGGTGACCATCACCGAAGGACAAACAGTGATGAGCGGCTCGGTCAACGGATCGCAGGCTGCGCTGATCCGGGCCACCGCGGCCACGGAGGACAGCCAGTACCAGCGAATCGTCGCCCTGGTGCGCGAGGCCGCCGAGTCCAAGGCCCCGGTGGTCCGGCTTGCCGACCGCTTTGCCGTCCCGTTCACTGTCTTCTCCCTCCTCCTTGCCGGCATTGCCTGGTGGGTGAGCGGGGAGCCGGTCCGGTTCGCCGAGGTGTTGGTGCTGGCCACTCCGTGTCCCCTGCTGATCGCCGCACCGGTGGCCTTCATGGGCGGCATGAGCCGGGCCGCCAAGGACGGCATCATCGTCAAGGGCGGGGCAACTCTGCAGCAGCTGGCCGGAGCCCGCAGCATTGCTTTCGACAAGACCGGCACGCTGACCTATGGGAAGCCCGAGCTGACAACTATTCAGCCCGCTTCCTCCTTCGCAGCCGACGACGTGCTGCGGCTGGCTGCCTCGGCCGAGCAATACTCGTCCCATGTGCTGGCCGCCGCCGTGCAAAGTGCCGCCCAGGAGCGCGGACTGCAGCTGAGCCCGGCCACCACCGCTTCAGAGGTTGCGACCAACGGCGTGCGTGCCGTTGTGGATGGCCACACGGTCCTGGTGGGCAAGCGCCGCTTCGTTGCCGCCGAGGCTCCCGACACCGGAGACGGCGGTGAAACGAAGGCCGGCGCCGGGCAGCTCAGGGTTTACGTGGCGGTGGACGGACGCTTCGCCGGCACCCTCCTCCTCAGTGACACGCCGCGGCGGAACGCAAAGGCCACCCTGGAGCAGCTTGCCCGGCTCGGCCTGGAACCGCCCGTCATGCTCACCGGAGACGGCCGCGCCTCTGCTGAAAGCGCCGCGGCGGCTTTGGGGATCCAGCAGGTCCATGCTGAGCTCCTGCCCGAGGACAAGGTCCGGCTGGTGGCAGCGATGCCCTTGCGCCCGGTCATTATGGTGGGCGACGGCGTCAATGACGCACCTGTGCTCGCTGCGGCCGACGTCGGCATTGCCATGGGCGCACGCGGTTCCACTGCCGCCGGGGAATCGGCTGACGCAGTGATCGTGGCGGATGACATTTCCAAGGTGGCCGACGCCGTCGTCATTGGCCGGCGGACGATGCGCATTGCCCTGGGCAGTATCTGGCTGGGCATCTCACTCAGCGTCGGGCTGATGCTGGCCGCTGCCTTCGGATTCATCCCCGCGGTGGCCGGAGCCCTGATCCAGGAGCTCGTGGACCTGGCTGCCATCCTCAACGCGTTGCGCGCCGTGGGCGGCGGATCCGCCGCAGCCCGGCCGCTGGGCCGGATCGACGGCGCCGCGGCAGTCTCCCGGCGTGGTGCCGGGAACGGTTCGGAACTGAATTCCGCGTAACAGCAGGGATAATGAACTTTTGTCCGCGCCGCACCTGCCCGCGGGCGGCAGCAGCCAACAACACGGAGGGACGTCCATGACACTGATCGACAACGGGGTGTATGTGGACGGAAAGCGCCAGCACACACCGGACAGTCTGGATGAAACGTTCGAGCTGACCCGCACTTCCGGCGGCATGGCCTGGATCGGTTTGTACCGCCCCGACGACATTGAGCTGTTGGCCGTCGCCGAGGAATTCGGATTGAACCTGCTGACCGTGGAGGACGCGCTTGCGGGCCACCAGCGGGCCAAGCTTGAGCACTATGACACCACGCTGTTTACGGTCCTGCGGCCGGCCCGGTACCTGGACGACGTCGAACGCGTCGAGTTCGGCGAGCTGCACCTGTTTGTGGGCCCCAACTTTGTAGTGACGGTGCGGCACGCTGAATCCCCTGACCTGGGCCGTGTCAGGAAGCGGCTGGAACAGGAACCGGACCTGCTGGCCCTCGGTCCGCATGCCGTGCTCTACGCAGTCCTGGACCAGGTGGTGGATGAATACGCACCGGTGGCGGCCGGGCTGGAGAACGACATCGATGAGATCGAGGACCAGCTCTTCGGCGGCGATGTTGAAGTATCACGGCGCATCTATGAGCTCTCCCGCGAAGTCATCCAGTTCCAGCGTGCCATTGCACCGCTCGAAGGCATGGTGGGAACCCTGCGGAGCAACACCGGAGAGTTCGGCATTCCGGATCAGCTGCAGGACAACCTGGGCGACGTCCTGGACCACGTCCTGCGTCTGATCGACCGGGTCAACGCCTACCGTGCCCTGCTGGAGAATGCCCTGAACCTCTCCTCCACCCTGGCGTCGAACCGTCTGGCGGAAACCTCGATTGCGCAGAACGAGCAGGTCAAACGCATCTCCTCGTGGGCTGCCATCCTGTTTGCCCCCACCCTGATTGGGGCCATCTACGGCATGAACTTCGATAACATGCCCGAACTGTCCTGGGAGTGGGGGTACCCCTTGGCCCTTGGCGCCATGGTTGTCATGGCGGCAGCTCTGTATCTGACCTTTAAGAGGAACAAATGGCTGTGAGCATGCGACGCCGCCCTGCAGCGCCGCTTCGGTCCGCAGCCATGCTGGGGGCTGTGCTGGCGGCAGCCGGACTGTCGTCCTGCGCGGACTCTGCCGGAACACCTTCCTCCTCCGTTGAAGGCAGCTGGGGCAACACCGAGGATTCGGGCATGCCGTCCCTGGTGTTCGAATCCGGCGGCCGGGTGAACGGCACCGACGGCTGCAACGCCCTGATGGGCCGCTGGGACCAAAAAGGTTCCGCGGTGGAACTGAAAGACATGACCTCCACCTTGGTGGGCTGCATCGGCGTCGACACCTGGCTGTCCGATGCGGCCACCGCCGAGGTTGACGGCGAAAGTCTCGCACTGTTCAACAACGACGGCGACCCCATCGGCACGCTTCAGCGCTAACTAGTCATTCCCCGTCGAAATGGATGATCTGGCGCAGGGCCCGGCCTTCGGCGAGATCGTCCATGGCAGCGTTGATGCCCTCCAGCGGAATCCGGGCCGACACCAGCTTCTCCACCGGCAGCCGTCCCTGGCGCCAGAGGTCGGCAAAGATGGGCACATCACGGGAAGGAACGGCTGATCCCAGATAACTGCCGATAATGGTCCGGGCCTCAGCCACCAGGGTGAGCGGTGAAATCTGCGCCAGGGCCGTCGGAGCCGGCAGTCCCACGGTAATGGTGGTGCCGCCGGGCTCGGTCAGCGCCACAGCGGTCTCAAAGGCCCGGGCATTGCCGGCAGCTTCCACCACGGTGGACGCCGTGATGCCAAGCTCAGCCGCGGCCGCCGGCGTGTAGGCCTCCGCAGCGCCCAGAGCCTGGGCCTGCCCCAGCTTTTCCTCATTCGCGTCGATCCCAATGACCTCGGCGCCGAGGGCGCGTGCCGTGAGCAGGGCAGCCATTCCCACACCGCCCAGGCCCACCACCATCAGGGTGTCCCCCGGCTTTGGTTTGGCCAGGTTGAGCACAGCCCCGCCTCCGGTGAGGACGGCGCAGCCCAGCAAGGCGGCGACCTCCGGCGGCACATCGGCGCCCACCTTCACCACCGACCGCTTGTCCACGACGGCGTGGGTGGCGAAGCCGGAAACGCCCAGATGATGCAGCACGTCTTCGCCGCCGCGGTGCAGCCGGACCTGTCCCGACAGCAGGGTTCCCTTGGTGTTGGAGGCGGTTCCCTCAGTGCAGGGAAGGAGCCCGTTGGACCGGCACCCGCGGCATTCCCCGCACCGGGGAAGGAACGTCATGACAACGCGGTCACCGGGGACGAGCTCCGTCACGGAGTCTCCGACACTTTCCACAATGCCGGCGGCCTCATGGCCCAGAAGCATGGGCACCGGGCGCACCCTGTCGCCGTTGACCACGGACAAATCCGAATGGCAGATCCCGGCGCATTCGATCCGGACCCGGATTTCATCGCCGGCGGGCTCATCCAGTTCCAGGTCACAGATGGTCAGTGGCTTGGAATCCGCGTAGTTGGGTGTCCTGCCGATCTCCTCGAGCACCGCTCCCCGGATTTTCACCGCTTGCTCTTGTGCACTTCATCGACGTGCAGGTCAGCACCCCGGGTTTCCTTCACCATGCTCACCGCAGCGAAGGAGATGACGCAAAGCACCATGATGTAGATGCCGATGGACGGCGACCATCCGGTTTCATTGAGCAGCATCTGCGCGATGGTGGGAGCAAAAGCGCCGCCAAGGATTGCACCCAGCGCATAGCCGATGGACACCCCGGAGTACCGGACCCGGGCGGGGAACATCTCGGCGTACAGCGCCGACTGCGGGCCGTAGGACAAACCCAATCCGATGGTCAGCACAAAGATGGCGACGGCGAACAGGACGATGTTGGCGGTGTCGATGAGCAGGAACATGGGTACGGCCCAGAGGAACACCCAGGCGTAGCCGATCTGGAAGGTCCGGATCCTGCCGATCCGGTCCGAGAGAATCCCGCCGTACATGGTGAAGATCAGCCAGCCGAAGGATCCCAAGGTGGTGGCCAGCAGCACTGAGGGGCGGTGCATCCCCAGCCCGCCGTCGTCTGCCTTGCCGGTGGCATAGGAAGCGAAAAACGCGATGACCAGGTATCCGGCGGCGTTGTTGGCAATGAAGATCAGGGCGCTGAGGACAACTTCGCGGGTGTTGTGCTTGAACAGCTGGGCCAGCGGCGCGGAGGATTCCTTCTTGCGCTCCTGGATTTCCAGGAAGACCGGGCTCTCATCCACGGACCGGCGGATGAAGTACCCCACCCCGATCAGCACCACGGAGAACAGGAACGGGATGCGCCAGCCCCAGGACAGGAACTGCTCTTCGGTGAGGCTGGTGCTGAGCACGTACATGACGAACGTCGCCAGGATCATGCCGATCGGCACGCCGATCTGCGGGTAGGCGCCGAAGAGTCCGCGCTTATTCACGGGTGCGTGCTCCACGGACAACAGGGCCGCACCGCCCCACTCGCCGCCCGCCGAGAAGCCCTGCAGGATGCGCAGCAGCACGAGCAGGATGGGAGCCGCAACGCCGATCTGGGCGTAGGTGGGAACGAGCCCGATGAGTGCCGTCGAAGCACCCATCATCAGCAGGGTGAAGACGAGCATCTTCTTGCGGCCGAGCTTGTCACCGAGGTGCCCGGCGACAACGGCGCCCAGCGGCCGGAACAGGAAGCTGATGCCGATGGTTGCGAAGGACACCACCTGTCCCAGCGGTCCTTCGCTGACCGGGCCGAAATAGAGCGTTGCCAGGACCAGGCCGGCTGCCTGGGCGTAGATAAAGAAGTCGTACCATTCGATGGTGGTGCCCACGAGGGTTCCCGCGAGGACCTTGCGTTCCTCCCGTGACATCTTGCCGGCGGCGGGGGCTCCCGCGATGCTGCTGCTCATGAAAAACTCCATTGTTCATCCGGAGGGCTGGAATAACTGAAAGAACGTTCGGTATGCACCTTGCGGATAAGATACCGGAATTGTGACATAAAACACAGGCTTGCCCGGAGTGTGACTCGGCGCCGCAGATGCAGCAGCGACGGAGGTGCAGCGGTATCGCGTCAAATGATCTTTCGGAGCCGGCGCTGGGAGTGTCCGGCGGTGAGGAGCCGTTTCCCCGCGTAGGGAACTCCGCCCGTCAGCCGCCAGCCCACCGCCAGCCAGATGCTGACCGCACGCTCCGCCACCCACAGCGGAGCCCACAGAGCAGCGTCCGCCTTGAACACCCGCGCTCCGCCCGCCCGGCGCCGGCCAATCTCGGCTGTCATGACGCTGATTGCCGCAACCATCGCCAGCCGTGCCGGTTCCTTCCGGAGCATCAGCAGCAGCGGCAGCAGCGCAGCCTCGGCAGCAAGGCGCCCCGGCTGGGCGAAGTCGTCATAGGCCTGGCGCACCCGCTGGCCCCAGAAGTGACGGGCTGAACAGCAGATCCGGGCGACAAACAGGTCATCCGCCCGAATTTCGCGGCCGCCCGCGGCCCGGATGGTGCGGAGCAGTTCCAGATTTTCGAAGAGGACGTCACCGCTGTAGCCGCCGGCCGCGTGCAGCGTTGACTTGCGGATGGCCAGCGTCCCGGGATAGTCAGAGCCGAGCGCCCTGTTGATCAGTGTTCGGGCGGTATCCCAGCGGGCATGCCACGGTTTTGCGTCCGCGAAATAATTCTGGGGGCGGACGGCGTCGGCGTTTTCGAGCAGCGCGACCACACGCTCGAGAGACTCGCGGGTGTACCGCACATCGTCGTCGGCAATCACCAGGTATTCAAACGCGCTGAGCTGTACCCCCGTCAGCACGCCCTCGACCTTTCCGTTCGCCAAACCCAGCGGATGAGGGCGGCAATGCCGTACGGCCGCGGGGAAAACCTTTGCATGCAGGGAGAATTGAGGGGCGGGAGAACCGTCAACCACCAGGACGGAGATCCACTGGCTCAGCTCTTCCAGATACCGGCAAAGCGAGGCAAGGTCCCCGCCGTCGTTCCATTTGAGCGGCAGGATGTATCCGGCTTCAGCCAGTACCGGACGAACCACAGCGCCACACCTCCCCTGATGAGCCCGCCGCCGGACCGCTTACTGCCATGTGGATGCCGGGGCTGCCGCCGGACCTGTGGACGGCGGCAGCCCCGGCATCAGCTCTTCAGTTACTCCTTGTGCAGCTTGTCCTGAACGCTGCCCGCCACCTTTTCGACTACGTTCGGCAAATCAGTGGTGCCGTAGTAACGCGCGTCCACCCTGGTGGGAGGGGGCATGGGGGCCGACGTCGTCGGCCCGTCATGGTAGGTGAACTCACCGTGTCCGTCCGGAGTGGGGCCGGAAGCCCATGAACCTTCCGAAGCAGTCTTTCCGTCCGAGAAGTTCAAATACTGGTACGAGACGGAGCGTTCTTCCTTCTTGATCGGGAAGTTGGACGGCACCGGAAGGGATTCAGCGCCTTCGGCCTGGAGCTCCCTGGCCGCCGCCAGCCACTGGTTCTGGTGCATGGTGTCGCGGGCCAGCAGAAAGGACAGAAGGTCCCGGACACCATGGTCATCGGTCATATGGTAGAGCCGGGCAACAGCGAGCCTGCCCTGCATTTCGGCGTTGGCATTCGCCGTGAAGTCGGCCAACAGGTTACCGCTGGCGGTGATGTAGCTGCCCTGCCAGGGATTGCCGTTGGAATCCACCGGACGCGCGCCGGCACCGGCCACGATGGCATGCTGCACGTCCATCCCTCCGACCACCGCCGCCACTGTTGGATCATTCTGGACGGCGTCTTCCGTGATTCCCAGCGGCGCCTTCTCCAGCAGCTGGGCAATCATGACGGCCAGCATCTCCACGTGGCCCATTTCCTCTGCCCCGATTCCGAAGAGCAGGTCGCGGTATTTGCCGGGAATGTGCGTGTTCCAGGCTTGGAATTCATATTGCAGGGCAACCGTAATTTCACCGTACTGGCCGCCAAGCACCTCCTGAAGCTTGCGGGCATAGACGGCGTCGGGCTTGTCGGGCGTGGACTTGAATTGGAGTTCCTGCTTGTGGAAAAACATAGATACCTCCGTGAGGGGTTGGAGCACCCGCTTCGGCACCGCTTTGGCAGCAGGCGAGCCGGTGCGCGTACCCTCAACGTAGCCGCGGCAACCCCCGCAGGGGAAGAGTAATCAGCATACTTACTATTGAATTCCGGTGAGTTCATTGGCGATCAGGCGGCCAATTTCCAGCGCTGCCGTGGCCGCCGGAGACGGTGCATTGAGCACGTGAATCTGCCGGGGCGCCCGCTCATACAAAAAGTCATCCACCAGGGTTTCGTCCCGCCGCATGGCCTGTGCCCGCACCCCGGCATGTGCCGGCACGAGGCAGTCATCCGGAAGAGCCGGCACCAGTTCGCGCAGTCCGGCAAGGAAGCGTTTCCGTGACAGTGACCGGGCGGTTTCAGAAAGTCCCACCCTCCAGAACTTTGCTCCCAGTTTCCAGAGTCCCGGCCAGGCGGCGCTGTCCAGCACATCCCGCGGGTTGACCGTAAGCCAGGTGTATCCCTCCCGGGCCAGGGCAAAAACGGCATTCGGACCGGCGTGTACGGATCCTGTGGTCATTTTGGTCAGATGGACGCCCAGAAACGGAAAGGCTGGATCCGGCACCGGGTAGATCAGCCCGTTCACCAGATGCTGTGCCTGCGGAGTTAGCTCAAAGTACTCGCCGCGGAACGGGATGATCCGCACGTCGGGCCGGATTCCGGCCAGGCGTGCAACGCGGTCGCTGTGCAACCCCGCGCAGTTCACGAACTGATGGCCCCGGAAGGTTCCGGCATCCGTCTCGACGGTGACCCCGCCGGCGTCGGAATGCACTGCCAACACCTCGGCATTGAGGTAAATTTCTCCCCCGGCCTCCCGGATCAGGCGGACCAGCGCTGCGCAGACGCCCCGGTAATCCACAATCCCGGTGGACTCCACCCGCAGCGCCGCGAGGCATTGGACGTTCGGCTCATAGCCGCGCGCTTCTTCCGGCCCAATGAGACGGCAGGGAACACCGTTCTCCATTCCGCGGCGAAGCAGCTCCTTCAGGGCCGGCAGCTGGCTTTCCCGGGTTGCCACTACGAGCTTTCCCGTGATCCGCACATCCACGCCGTGGGTTTCGGCGAAGCCGCGCATGGAGCTGGCCCCGGCGGCGCCCAGGGCTGCCTTCAGGCTTCCCGGCGTGTAGTACAGCCCGGAGTGGATGACGCCGGAGTTGTTGCCGGTCTGATGCGCCGCCACGGAACTTTCCTTGTCCAGGACCGTCACCCGGTTGCCCCGCCGGGCAAGTTCAAGTGCCGTGGCCAGTCCGACGATCCCGGCGCCGGCTATTACTGCATGGTTTGAGCCCTGTGCCACTTAGGAGCCGCCGGAGCCGGTGACGGGGTTGATGAGCTCCGGAAACCCGCTGATCCGGCATTGCGCAGTATCCCCGGCCCGGATGTGGACGGCGCCCGGTGTGCCGGTGGAAATGATGTCCCCTGGAAACAGGGGCATGACCTTGCTGTGGAAACTGATGAGGAAGGCCGGGTCATAGCGCATATGGGACACCGTGTTGGTGCGCCGCTGCTCTCCGTTCACCACGGTGGAAACCACCAGGTCCCCCAGCGTCCCCTCCCCCACGGCCTCGGCCAGCGGAACAATTTGGGGACCAAAGGAGAAGAACCCCGGAAAGTTCTTGGCGCGGGTGAGGAACCGCGGATTGCGTTCCAGAATGTCTTCCGCCGTCTGGTCCAGCACCGGCACGAGGCCGGCCACGTAGGACAGGGCGTCTTCGGGTTCCACATTGCGGCAGTACCGTCCGATCACCACACCCACTTCCGCCTCCGTGGTGGTGCGTGTGCTCTGTTCCGGCACAGGAATGGCTTCTCCGGGACCAATGACGGTGTGGTCGCCCTTAATAAAGGACGCCGGTTCGTCGGGAACAACTTCCGCCAGGTCAGAAGCATGTTCCAGATAGTTCAAACCGATGCCCCAGATGAGCCGCGGATGACGGTAGGGTGCGCCGTAAGTGACGGACCCGGGATTGGTGAAGACGGCGTCGTCCGCTTTCTCCGCCGCGTCCTCCAGGTCCCCGAGCAGTCCGTTGTTCAGCACAGCCAGGAGATCACCGGTGAATCCCGGCAGCAGGTCGCGGACCAATGCCGTGCCGCGCCGTGGATGGACGACGGCGGGCGCTTCCACCGGGTGTTCCGGGCTGGAGCTGCCCTCGTGGATGGAACACAGGCGCAGGATACGGGGAGTCACGGAAACGGTCCTTTCAACAGTGGACGAAGGCGTCCGGCAGGAACTCTCTAGTAGGAACGGACCAGTCCGCCGTCACACCGGAGCTGCTCCCCGGTGACGTAGGACGCGGTGGTTCCGGCGAGGAAAGTGACGACGGCGGCAAACTCCTCGGGGCGCCCGTACCGTCCGGCGGGGATCGAGGCTTCGGAAGCTGCGCGGACCTCTTCGGGGGTTTGTCCGGACCGCGCGGCGGCGGCGGAATCCAGGGAGGCAACGCGGTCTGTATCTATCCGCCCGGGAAGCACCATGTTGACTGTCACCCCTTCAGCGGCAACTTCAGCCGCCAGGGTTTTCAGGTAACCGGCAAGGCCGGCCCGGGCCATGTTGGACAGGGCAAGGTTGGGCAGCGGCTGCTGAACTCCGGAGGACCCCACCGCGATAATCCGCCCCCAGCCGCGGCGGCGCATGCCGGGCAGGACCAGGGAGGTGAGCCGCAGCTGCTGGAGGAGCAGCTGGTTCACGGCCGCGGCTGCCTGCTCGGCCGTCAGATCCGCGGCAGCACCGGGCGGCGGACCGCCGCTGTTCAGCACCAGCACGTCAACCGGCCCAAACGCCTCCTCCGCCAGCCGGACCAGCTCCTCCGGGGCACCGCCGTCGTTCAAATCCACCGTCACGCCGACGGCGGATGCCAGGCGGGCAGCCTCCGCCTCCACAACGTCCCTCCTGCGGGCGGCGAGCACCACGTTGGCACCCTCCTCGCTGAGTGCGCGGGCAATGGCCAGGCCGATCCCGGAACTGGATCCCGGAATGAGCACATTCTTGCCTTTCAACCCAATGTCCATCAGACGACCTCCATTCGAACTGCTGCGAGTTGGGCTTCAATGAGATCGGACAGTTCCGGCGGAAGGGACGGTGCCGGCGGACGGACGGACGCTTCGGCAATAATGCCCCGCCGACGCAGCACCTCCTTGCGCAGGGCCAGGCCAACACCGGGCTGGGCTTCGAAATTGGCTAGCGGCAGCCAGGGCGCGAAGGCTGCCCGCGCCTCGTGGAATCCCCCCTTGCGAAAGCCGTCCAGTGCGGCGAGAAGCCCTTCCGGGTGCGAGAACCCGGTCATCGCTCCGGCGGCTCCCGCTGCCAGTTCATCAAGCAGTCCCACTCCGCCCAGGCCTCCGAAGACCGGAATCCGGGTTCCGCGGGTGAGCCTTGCGATGGCTAGGGCCGTGGGAGGAGCCTCTGACTTCACTGCCGTAATGAACGGGCAGCGTTCGACGACGGCGAGGATCTGCTCGGCACTGATATGCACCGAAGACGCCACTGGATAATCCTGCAGCACAATTCCGGCACCGGTAGCCTCGTGGATAGCGCTCAGATGGGCGGCGAGGACCTCGGGGACCGGACTGTTGACCTGCACCATCAAAGCGGCAAGGCTGCTGCCGGCGGCGCGGGAGGCGGCAACAGCCTGTTCAAGCGCCGGAGCGGTGCTGCGTGCGGAGATTCCCACCACCAGGGGGCATGTCCCGGCGTCCCGGGCAACGGAGCGCACGGTTAGTTCCTGCTCCTCGGAACTCAATGCGGCACCCTCGCCAAAGACACCCAGCACCACCATTCCGGCAGCGTTCAGACCCGTGTACAGCTGGACTTCCCGGCGCAGGGATTCAGTGTCCACAGCCAGCGCGGGACCGTAAAAAGGCGTGGCCAGTACGCCCCAGAGTCCGGGAGCCAGCGGGGATACGGACGGGGTCATGAGGCGTCCTTTCGCGTTTTCACGGCAGATCCGGCACTCACGGCGTTTCCGTGGCGGCCGGCGGGACGGGTGAGGGCGCCCGGTGGCTGCCTCGGCGGACGACGGCGGCGGGCGGAGCGGCGCTTCTGTCCGGCAGTTGGTCGGGGGTGTCCCCTGCGCGCCTGCGCAGGCCGACCAAATGCACCAGGACGCCCGCGGCAATAATGCCCAGACCAATACCGATATACATCGGTTCCATAATCAGCATCGGCAGTGAACCAATGCCCAGCAGAACCCGTTCGGGCCAGCGGGCCAGCCCAACGAGCCATCCTCCGGTCGCCACGGCCAGAGCAGCGACGGCCACCAGGGAGACGGCCAGCGCGAGGATAACGGTGGCCGGCCCTCCCTGCATCAGCAGGCCGATACCCGGTCCGGACATCACGAAGATGAAGGGCACCAGGAATGCGGAGAGTGTGTACCGCCAGGTCAGCCACATGGTTTGGATGGGCTTGCCGCCGGTGATCGCTGACGCCGCGAACGGCGACAGTGCGGTGGGAGGAGAGACCTCGCTCAGGACGGAGTAGTAGAAAATGAACATCGCCGCGGCAAAAGCGGGAACGCCAACGTCCTGCAGTGCCGGACCGATGATGACCCAGGAAATGATGAAGCTGGCGGTCACCGGAACAGCCAGGCCAAGCAGGGTCACTGAAATCGCCGAGAAAACCGCCGTCAGCAGCAGGCTTCCGCCGGCGAAGTCCACAATGATGTTGGCCAGCTTCAGGCCCAGGCCGGTCAACGTCATCACGCCCACGATCAGTCCGGCGGCGGCCATGACCGGAATGACGGACAGTGCGCCGGTTGCGCCTGCGGACAGGGCGTCCCAGATGCGCCGCGGCGTCATCCAGGACTGCCGGTCCAGGAAGCTCAGGACAAAGGCGAGTCCGGTGGCATACACCACCGCCCGGAACGGTGTCATACCCATCATCATGAACACGACAATCGCCACCAGCGAGCTGAAGTGGTAACCGAAGCGCAGCAGGAGCCTGCCGACGGGCTTGACCTCGAAATCGACGGCCTTGGTCTTGAACCGGCGGGCATCCATTTCGATGGCCAGGATGATGCCGAAGTAATAGAGCAGCGTCGGGATCGTGGCCCAGATCAGGACCTGCAGGTAGGACACGCCCAGCAGTGCGGCAATGATGAAGGCAGCTGCTCCAAGGGTGGGCGGAGACATGATGGCACCAATACCGGCCGCTGCCAGGATGGCGCCGCCGTGTTCCTTCGGGTAACCCGCCTTGCGCAGCAGGGGCCATGAAATTCCGCCGAGTGTCACCGTGGTGGCAACTCCGGATCCGGAGACCGTGCCCAGCAGGAACCCGGCCAGGGTCACCGTCCGGCCGGGGCCGGATTTGGACTGGCCGAAGGCGGAGAAGGACAGGTCAATGAAGAATTTGGTGGCGCCGGAGGATGCCAGCACTGCGCCGTAGATGGTGAAGAGGATGATGTACGACGCCGCCACGTCGGTGGGCACGCCGAACAGCCCCTGGGTGCCCATCACGTTGTGGCCCACCAGCCGGATCCAGCTGAAGTCCGAGGTGTTGAACGGTGCCGGCACCAGGGTTCCGAAGGACGCGTAGACGAAGAAGACCAGCACTACAAGGGGAACAAGGATGCCCACGGTCCGGCGGGAGGCTTCCAGCGTGACCAGGATGGCGATGATTCCCATGACCAGGTCCAGGTAGGTGGGCGTGATGGCCCGGCGGAAGAATCCGTCCCAGTTGAAGGCGATGTAGACGAACGGCACCAGCGCTATAACCGCGAGCAGCCAGTCTGCAACCTGCGGGTTGTCGGCCTTTCCTTTCGCCTTGGCCTTTTCCGAGCGCCCCCATCCCCGGTAGACGAGAAAGGTCATCGCCAGTCCCAGGCCCAGGAACATGGGCAGGTAGAACTGGGTGGGCATGGGCCTGAAAACCCAGTACAGGGCAAACAGGGACAGGCCTGCACCGAACGCCTTGATCACCGAGGCGGGGAGTCCGCTGAGCTGGCGGGCCGGTTTCTCGGCCTCGAATTCGGCGATCAGGGCGTCTTCGTCAATGATGCTCTCGCGCTCGAGCGGGCTGACGACCTCGTCGCCCGCTTTGCCCAGCTGTTCCGATCTGAGCAGCGGATCTGATGCAGTGGGAGATTCGGAGCTTCCGGCGGCACCCTGGGCCGAAGCTTTGACTGCGCCGCTGCCGCGGGGTCGCTTGATCATTGATTCTCCTTGAGTTCCAGCGTCACGAAGGGATCGCCGTCGTCCACCAGCGTCCACAATTCCAGCGGCGGCGCCCCGTCCGCATGGACGGTGCGCTGTCCCAGGTCGGTGGCCGCCAGGGACAACCGCGTGAAGGCGGCGGGACGGGCCGGATCCGGGTCAGCAACCCACTGTCTTCTGTCCGGCGGTTCCGCCGCCTCGGGGGCACCGGGCACCGCATAGTATTCCTCCAGCACCGCCATCTGGTCCGCTGCGAGCTGCACCAGCAGATAGCTGCCGTCGGGCCTGACCTCGTAGCGTTCTTCGGCCACGGTGCCGTAAATCGAGTTCCGGTAGCTAACGGCGAAGGAATCCCCGTGAAGGGGAACCTCCGCCAGCCGGCCGCTGTCATTGCTGACGCTCAGCGTCCATTCGACGGATTGCTGCTGGGGCCCGGCGGCTCCGGCAACGCCGGCCAGTCCGGCAGCCGCTGCAACTCCCAGCATCACGACGACGGTGGCCGGCCGGCGCATGAGGGCTAGCTTCCCGCCTGGTCGAAGTAGGTCGCCGCTCCCGGACAGGTGTCTACGTAGGAAACGTCACCGGCTGTGGCGGCGTCCATTTCTTTGGCCGAGGGATGCACTTTTTCGAGTTGCTCAACGTTGTCGAAGAGCGCAGCGGCAATGTCCTGCTGCAGCTGCTCGTCCATCTTGGGGCTGGCAATCAACAGGTTGGGCGAGGCGATGGCTTGGACGGCTTCGGTCTGGCCCTCATAGGTGTTGGCCGGGATTTCTTCGGCCAGGTAGTACTCGCCGTAGGTTCCCGCCATGGATTCTGCATACTGCCCGATGGGAAGCAGGACCATATCGCCGTCGCTGGCCAGATCGATCAGCGCACCGGTGGGCAGTCCGCCGGACCAGAATCCGGCGTCGATGGTTCCGTCCCGCAGGGCTGCCACCGTTTCCGCAACGCCCAGCTGGCGCCGTTCCACGCTGTCCGGGTCAACGCCGGCAGCCTCGAGGATCCGCAGTGCACCAACTTCAGTGGCTGATCCCGGAGCTCCCACTGAAACAACCTTGCCGACAAGCTGCTCCGCGCTGGTAATACCCGTGCCGTCAACGGTGACGGCCTGCAGATAGTTGTTGTAGATGTTGCCCAGTGAACAAATCTCCTGCGGCTTGCCTTCGAACTCTCCAACGCCTTCCACAGCGTCGGAAACCACGTCACCCACCGAAAAAGCGATCTGGGCTGACCCGTTGGCTATCAGCAGCACGTTGTCCACGGAAGCATTGGTTTCCTGGACTGTGGCGTCATGGCCCTCGATGTTCTCGCGGATAGCGGTGGCAAAGCCGCCGCCCAGCGGGTAGTACACACCACCGGTGCCGCCGGTTGCAATGGACAGTGTGCCGCCGCCGCCGTCCGCGCCGGCCCCGGAATCGCCGGACGTATCGGGGCTGCCGCAGGCGGAGAGGAGCAGTGCCGGAGCGATGAGCGCTGCCGTGCCGAGACGTAGCCAGCTCCGTTGGTTCAAAGGCATGGATTCTCCCTGGTTAAGCGCCCCGCGGGCGCGAGTAGATGAGAAGCGTTAAGGATCCTGAAACTGCCGGTGGAACAGGCGCGTGGCCTGCAGCGTTGCAGACCGGCACCTCTGGGGGAGAACCTATCCAAGTCCCCTTCGAAATGTAAGGTGCGTCACATAATCGTGACGTGTACCCTGATCCGGCCCGCAGGTGAGGAAGTGGTTAGACTGCTCCAATGCCCCATGACGAGCAGCACCAGGACACCGGCAATCAGCACCAGAGCCGTGAGAACCCCGGAAACGGCGGAGAGCCGGAAGGAAGGAACCCGAGGGTTACCGATGACTTCACGGTCCGCCGCCACACTCTTCCAACAGGCCTGAAATACACCACCACGGCCGGACGCCTGGTGCTGCGGCGGGAAGAAACCAAGGACGGAAAAGCGGACGGTTTCCTGCCCAAGGCGGAGATTTTCCTCGTCGCCTACACCGCTGATCCGGGCGAACCGGCGGCGGAAGCGCATTCACCTGCCCCGCAGGCCAACCGCCGTCCGGTGGTGTTCGCCTTCAACGGCGGCCCCGGCTCGTCCTCGGTGTGGCTGCACATGGGTCTGCTGGGACCCCGGATGGTTGACTCCGGGGACGTTGGGGCACTGACGCCTCCCCCGTTTGGCTTGGTGGACAACCCTGAAACCATCCTGCAGCACGCGGACCTGGTGATGATTGATCCGGTCAATACCGGGTTTTCCCGGGTGGTGGACGGCAACGAGGCCGCAGAGTTTCACGGCTTTGAAGAGGACCGGGACCTGGTGGCGGAAGTCATCCGGCTCTGGACCACCCGCAACAACCGCTGGCTCAGCCCCAAGTATCTGGTGGGCGAGTCCTACGGGACCCTGCGTGCCGTCGCCGTCGCCGGACGGTTGTTCGATGCCTACGGCCTGGCCGTCAACGGGCTCGGACTGATTTCCACGGTCCTGAACATGGCCACGCTGGATTTTGCTCCGGGCCGCGACACTCCGTACGCACTTCATTTGCCCACTTACGCGGCCATTGCGCACTTCCACGGGCGGCACGGAGACCGGCCGCTGGCTGATGTGGTGGCCGAGGCGGAGGAATTCGCCGGACGGGAGTTCGGCTACGCACTGACCCAGGGTTCCCGGCTGAGCACGGAAGAGTTCGACGACGTCGTCCGCCGACTGGCGGAAATCACCACCTTGGAGGAGGGGTTTATCCGACGCACCAACCTGCGGTGGGATTACGCCCAGTTCTCCGCGGAGCTGCTGCGCAACGAGAACCTCGTGGTGGGGCGGATAGACGGCCGGTTCACGGCACCTCCCGCGAACCAGCAGGATTCCATCAACTGGGATGACCCCAGCCTGCAGGCCATCAACGGACCGTACTCGGCCGCCGTCAACCACTATGTCCGGGCCGAGCTGGGCTACGAAAATGACCTCCCGTATGAAATCCTCACCGGCCGGGTCCAGCCCTGGAGCTACAAGAGCTTCGAAGGGGTTCCCGTGGATGTCACCGGAACGCTCGAACGGCTGCTGGCACACAACCCTCACCTGCGCGTGCACGTGGACTACGGCTACCACGACGGCGCCACGCCCCACTTCGCTGCCGAGTACGTTTGGGCGCACATGCGGCTGACTGATGCTGCGCGGGCACGGTTCACGCACCACTATCACGAGGCCGGCCACATGATGTATCTGAAGCCGGAGTGCCGGCTGGACCAGCTCACCGCGCTGGCGGAGTTTGTCAGCGCCGGCTAGCCCGTAGGCGGAGGGCTGGTCAGGGGTTGGTCAGCGGCTGGCGAAATGCCACCAGATCCCGCCCGCAAACACGGATCCGGCGGCGAAGGCAAGGCCCAGTTCCACCAGAATGCCCAGCCCCATCGCCTTCAGTGCGGCATAGCTGGCTGACCACGCCTCGGGCAGGCTGCGGCGGCGAAAGAACTCACTGAGCAGCAGACCCGCCACAAACCCCACGATGAGCCCCACCACGGGAATCAGGAACATCCCCACGACACCCACCACCACTCCCGCCAGAACGGAAGTATTGGGGACCTGACGCTGCTTCAACCTCCTGCCGGTCAACACCGCGCTGGCGAGCAAACCTGCCAGCGCCAGCACCGCGCCCACTCCGAAGGTCCACCAGGCAGCTGCACTTTGCATGCCTAACGCCCAGCCAAGCAATGCGGCGATGATCAGAATGCTGCCAGGCAGAACCGGAATGATGATTCCGGTGAGACCCACGGCGACGGCAAGGGCGGCAATGACGGTAATGACTATGTCGGGGTCCATTCCTCCAGTGTTTCATTTGGGCGCCAACCCCGAATGCCGACCTGCCGCTGCGGAGTTTTCCCTCCGGTTTGGGATTCTGCTCCGGTTTGGGAAAATCCGTCCGGTCCGCCGCGGCAGGGATTTCCCAAACCGGTCAATTTGTCCCAAAGCGGAGTTCCAGGCGGGCAGTCGGGGATCCAGGGCAAGTGGAGAAAATAGTAAGGATACTTATAAGCTGGCTCTGACAGCCCGATCACTCGATGGCAACAGGAGACACAGATGAGCACGGAACCAGGCAACAACGGCCGGGCCGGAGCCAACAACTCCGGCGACTTCGGAAATTCCACAGGCCCGGACGGCGGACGCCTGCGCGACAGGTCGGACCGATTGGCTCCCGCCGACGAAACCCAGGTCCTGCCCGCGGGCAACGGATCCGAGGCACAGAATTCCCCGGCGACCGGGGCAACCGCAGCAACCGGAGCAACCGCAGCCGGGAACCCTGCAACAGGAACCGCGACGGGGGCTTCCGGCAACAAGACCGACGACGGCGGGCGCACCCAGGCGATGCCGGTGAGCCACACCAAGGATCCCAACGCAGACTATGACGACGGCACCGAATACCGTCCCGGGGACGGCGGACGCCACACCGGCGACGACTCCGGACGCACGGCCGTTCGCAGCACCGAAAACGGCGGTGCCCTGCCCGGCAAGGCCAACCGCGAGGCCCTGCTGGCGATGGAAAAGGAACGTTTTGGCGGCATGAAGTTCGGAGCGGCTTTCTTCGGCTGGCTGACCGCCACCGGAATGGTGGTGCTCCTGTCCGCTCTGGCAGCAGCCATTGGCGCCGCCGTCGACTTCAACACCGACAATGACCTGGGCCAGTCCCTGGACCAGGCGATGGCCAACCAGAGTGCCGGCATCATTGGCACGGTCATTTTGCTGCTGGTGCTGCTGCTGGCCTACTTCGCCGGCGGGTACGTGGCGGGACGGATGGCACGTTTCAACGGCCTCAAGCAGGGTCTGGCCGTTTGGCTGTGGGCCCTCATCGCCGGACTGGTTGTTGTGGTGCTCGGACTGATCTTCGGTGACGACATCCGCAGCATCACCCAGCTGAACACTGTGGCACCCCTTCCCGATGACCTCGACGGGGCCACAGCGGCAACCTGGCTCGCCGTTGCCGCAACGCTGGCCGCGACCCTCATCGGTGCGCTGCTCGGCGGCCTTGCCGGTATGCGCTATCACCGCCGGATTGACCGCGCCGACTACAGCGACACGGACGTCCGCGCCTGATCTGTTCTGACTTTCCGGAGCAGACGAAAGAACCGGCCCGCACCTTTCGAGGTGCGGGCCGGTTCCTTTTGAGCTAAGCGGGACGCCTGATCCCTACGGGGTGGGCATGCCGCCGTTGACGTTCAGGGTTTCACCGATGACGTAGCTGGATTCCGGGGACGCCAGGAAGACGTAGGCCGGGGCAAGCTCGGTGGGCTGTCCGGCGCGGCCCAGTGCGGTGTCCTTGCCGAATTCCGGCAGTGCTTCCTTAGGCTGGCCGTCGGAAACCTGCAGCGGCGTCCAGAACGGACCCGGTGCCACGGCGTTCACGCGGATGCCCTTGGGTGCCAGCTGCATCGACAGTCCCTTGGTGAAGTTGTTGATGGCCGCCTTGGTGCTGGCGTAGTCCAGCAGGAACGGTGACGGGCTGTAGGCCTGGATGGAGGTGGTGTTGATGATGCTCGATCCGGCCGGCAGATGCGGCAGAGCAGCCTTGGTAATGCGGAAGAACGCGTAGATGTTGGTCTTGAACGTGTCATCCAGCTGCTCGTCGGAGAGGTCTTCAAGATTCTCCACGGCAACCTGCTTGCCCGCGTTGTTCACGAGGATATCCAGGCCGCCGAGGGCTTCCACGGCGTCCGCAACCAGCTGCTTGCAGTACTCCGCGTCCCGCACGTCGCCGGGAAGAGCCACAGCCTTGCGGCCAGCCTCCTCCACGAGGCGCACGATTTCCCGGGCGTCTTCCTCTTCCTCGGGCAGGTAGGCCAGTGCGACGTCGGCGCCTTCACGTGCGTACGCAATGGCAACTGCCGCGCCAATACCTGAGTCGGCGCCGGTGATCAGGGCCTTGCGGCCTTCCAGCCGGCCGGTGCCGCGGTAGGATTCCTCGCCGCGGTCCGTTTTGGGTTCCAGAGTCGCATCCAGGCCAGGCTCGGGCTGGTCCTGCTTCGGCGGCGTGATGGTCGGGAAGCGGTCCACGGGGTTCTGGAAGGTGTACTGGTCGCTAGTGTTGCCGTTGGTCATAGAGTTTCCCACTTTCGGTAGGTCATTCTGCATGCGGTACGCCAATCTGGGGCGGACTTTCACCGCCCCGACAAGAAGCGTAAGTATGCTTACTACCCTATGCCCATGAGGCGGCAGCCCTCAAGTTGGGTCTCGCTGCACGCGGGGGAAGGGGTCCGGCGGGTCAGAAGAGCATGCCGAGGAACCCCACGCTGAGGCTGCCCACCAGTGCGATGATGAGGAGCCAGACGATGAGCGTTCGGTACTTGTTCATGGTTCGCATAGTCCGTCGAGTCTACCGACCGGAGGCCGAACGTGTGCGGGTGGCAATCAGCGCAGCCACGGCCACCAGTGCGGACAGCGTCATGATGACCGCCAGCGGCACCGCGGATTCCTCTCCGGCAAGTCCCGTCAGCGGGGAGACCAGTGCCCCGGCAAAGAACTGGCCGCCGCCCAGGACTGCCGATCCGCTGCCCGCGGCGAGGCCCACCTCGGCGAGGGCCAGTGACGTGGTGTTGCCCATGATGAAGCCCACCGAGGTGGCTGCGAAGAAAATGGGGACCGCCAGGAGCAGTGGTGGTGCAGCCGAAACTGACAGCACCAGAACAGCGACGGACATGGTGAGCAGCACGGACACCGCCGCCGTGACCGTCTTCCTCGGCGGTATCCGGCGGGCCAGCCGGGCGGAGACAAATCCGGCACCGACCAGGCCCATGGCGTTCACTCCGAAGGCAAGTCCATAGGCGGACGCCGTCAGTCCCATCAGGTTTTGGTACACAAAGGGCGAGGCCGAGATGTAGGCCATCAGCACACCAAAGGTGCTGGCAAAGAGCACGGCATAGCCGAGGAATTTGCGGTTCGCGACCACGCCTGACAGCCCGGCCAGCATCGGCCCGCTGCTGCGGTGGTGCAGGGGCTGGGATTCCGCCAGCACACCCGCCACACACACGAACATCACCAGCGCCAGCCCGGCAAGCACCCAGAGGACGCCGCGCCAGCCAAGGTGCTCTGCCAACAGCCCGCCCACCGTCGGCGCAACCACCGGCGCCACGCCGCCGATGGTCATGAGCAGGCTGAAGGTGCGTGCCGACGTCGCGCCCGTAGTCAGGTCCGCAACCATGGCGCGCGCAATAACCACCCCTGCCGAAGCGCACAGCCCCTGGAGCAGCCGGCCGGCCACGAGTACGGCCAGATTGGGTGCGAGGGCGCACACCGCCGACGCGACAACAAAGCCTGCGGATCCAAGGAACAGCGGGCGGAAGCGGCCGTACCGGTCCGAGAGCGGGCCGAACACCAGCTGGCCGGCCCCCATGCCGAGAAGGAACGCGGTGAGGGTCAGCTGCACTGCGGTGGCGGACGCCTCGAGCTCATCGGTCATGGCCGGAAAGGAGGGCAGGTAGAGATCGGTGGCAAACGGCCCGGTGGCGGAGAGCAGGGCCAGAACCAGCAACAACCCGGTTGTCATGGCGGTAACCGGCTTGCGGCGAAACGGACTAAACATAGGCCTGATGGTACGTGGCCCCTCCCCCGCGGCTCCATTCAGGTGGAGGATGGCAGCACGGCACCATCCAGCACGCCCAAAGCCAACGTTGAGAAGGACGGATGCACCATGAGCAACGGTGAAGAGGACCGCAAACGCATTGTTGTGGGGGTGGACGGCTCCCGGCTCTCCATTGAAGCGCTCTGGAAGGCCCGGCGCCTGGCCGCAGTGCTGGGGTGCTCCCTGGAGGTGGTGACCGTCTGGGAGTACAGCATTTCCCTGGCCCCGCCGGTTCCCACGGAAGTCTGGTCTCCGCAGACCCAGGCCGAGCTGACGCTCAAGGAGGCAGTGGAGGAAGCCTTCGGGGAGGACGTCCCGGTGGATCTCAAGCAGACCGCCTTGGTGGGACTGCCGGTGGAGCTCCTCATCGAAGCCAGCCGCGGGGCGGAAATGCTGGTGGTGGGCAACCGCGGACGCGGCGGCTTTGCGGGACTGCTGCTCGGATCCGTCAGCTCAACGCTGGCGGCACATGCCCATTGTCCGGTGCTGATCGTTCACCGCGGCGAATCGGCGTAAACGGTACGGATCCTGCCGCAGCACTTAGTGCCCGGCCGGAGCCTTGCGCAACAGCACGCCGGCGCCGGCGGCAGCCACCAGCATGATCACCACGCCGATCAGGGACGTGACACTGACACCCGAATCAAAAGCGGCCTGCGCCGAGTGCAGCAGAGCCGAACCTTGTTCCGGCGGCAGCGCCTGCGCTGCATCGACGGCGCCGCCGAGGGTTTGGCCGGCCGATTCGGCTTGTTCGGCGCTCAGTCCCGCCGGGACCTGCACGCCGTTGCGGTACGCAGCCGTGAGGATGCTGCCCAGCACCGCGGTGCCCAGGACGGAGCCGATCTCATAGGCCGTCTCGGAAATGGCCGAGGCGGAACCGGCGCGGGACGGCGGAACACTGGCGAGGATCAGGTCATTGGAAATGGTTTCCGCTGCGCCCACTCCGACGCCCAGGAACAGGAAGGCCACCACCAGCTGGAGTACTGTCACGGACTCGCCGGCGAAAAACACCAGAGCGTAGCCGGCGGCATTGAACAGCAGCCCGCCGGCCACCACGTAGGCGGGGCGCAGATGCTTGACCAGCGGCACCACGGCCAGTCCGGTGATGACCGTCAGCACCAGTCCGGGCAGCATGGTCAGGCCCGCTTCGATGGGTGACTGCCCCACCACCAGCTGCAGGTGCTGGGAGAGGAAGAAGATGAAGCCCACCATGGCGAAGAGGCTGAGCAGGTTGGCGCTGATGGACCCGGTGAACACCGGATTGCGGAACAGGCGGACGTCCAGCATCGGCTTCTCGCGGCTCAGCTGCCGGCGCACAAACAAGGTGCCCAGCACCAGGCCGAGGAGGATGAACGGCAGTCCGTGAGCGGCGCCGTCGGACGCGAAGGACTTGATGCCGTAGGTGATGGACAGCATGGCACCCATGACCAGCACGACGCCGGGCGCGTCGACGGCTCCCGGGCTCGGATCCTTGGATTCAGGCAGCAGGATGGGCCCGAAGACCAGCAGCGGAAGCAGCACCGGAATGGACAGCAGGAACACCGAGCCCCACCAGTAGTTCTCCAGCAGCACTCCGCCCACGATGGGCCCCAGGGCGGCCCCTCCGGAGAACCCCGCAGCCCAGATGGCCACCGCAACGCGCCGCTGGGACGGTACCGCGAAGATGTTCCGGATCAGCGACAGCGTGGCAGGCATCAGCATGGCACCGAAAACACCCATGAGGGCGCGGGCCAGGATCAGCATGGAGGCCGAGGGCGCAAACGCCGCGACCAGCGACATGACGCCGAAACCTACGCTGCCGATCATCAGCACCCGGCGGCGGCCGATCCGGTCCCCCAGGCTGCCCATCGGGACCAGCAGTCCCGCCAGCACCAGCGCGTAGATGTCCACAATCCAGAGCAGCTGCGTGCCGCTGGGCGCCAGGGCCCGGGACAGTGACGGGATGGCGAAGCTGAGGACGTTGTTGTCGATGGAGATCAGCAGCACTGGCAGCATCAGGACTGCAAGTCCCCACCATTCGCGCTTTCCTGCACGCGTGATAGCGGGCCTTTCCTGAACGGCCGTCACGGCGTCCTCCTTCTAAAAGTCGTGGGGGATTTTGGGCAGAGATAGGCCCGGCAAGCTACTGTACCGTCTAGACTGTACAGTTCTCAAATTGCGACTGCTTTCCGGTGTGATGGCGTAGCGTAAAAGCATGTCCAACACTCGTCCTGCCCGGGACCGCATCCTTGATGCCTACGAGGAGCTGCTCATCAATGAAGGCCCACGCGGCGCCACCCTCGATGCCGTGGTTGCACGCGCCGAAGTCTCGAAGGGCGGGCTGCTCTATCACTTCAAGAACAAGGAAGCGATGGCCGCGGCCCTCATCTCCCGCCTCGAGGAACTCGCTGCGGCCGACCTTGTGAGGATGCGCGCCGACCCGGAAGGCCCGTCGCGGTATCTGGTCCGGGAGTCCGTTTATGTTGGCAGTGCCTTGGACCGCGCGCTGATCGGCGTCGTCCGTCTTGCCCAGGCCTCCGATCCGGATGCCTCAGCGGTGCTGGAACGGATCCACCGCAGCTGGATGGATCTGGTCCTCGAGGAAGTAGGCCATCCGGCCATTGCCCGTGCCATTGTCCTGCTCGGCGACGGACTCTATTACAACGAGGGCCTGCCGGGCGGCTGGCCGCGGGACCAGGACTCTTCCGCTGCCCAGTCAGTGGCCGACCTGCTGGAGGTTGTGGATGTCCTGAAGGCGCATGCCGCCAGTGTTCCGCAGAACCATTAACTCGTGCCACAGTGGTCCCATGGAAATCAGCACAGCAGACCTCTATGACCAGCACGGTGAGTCTTTGGCTTCCGTCTCCCTGCAGTTCCAGGACCTCGGAGGGCACCTGTCCTTCACCGGCCAGGTCCGCACGATCCGCTGCCGTGAGGATAACGGCCTGGTGAAGTCCGTCCTCAACTCGCCCGGCAATGGTGCCGTGCTGGTGGTGGACGGCGCAGGATCCCTCAACAGTGCCCTCATGGGAGACATGATTGCCGAGGCCGCCGTTGCCAACGGCTGGGCCGGCGTTGTCATCAACGGACCCATCAGGGACCGCGCCGCCGTGGCCAAGCTGCCCCTGGGCGTGAAGGCGCTCGGCTCCAACCCGCGCAAGAGCGCCAAGGACTCTGTTGGCGAAGTGGACGTGCCCGTAGAGTTCGGCGGTGTCACCTTCCGTCCCGGCGCCACGCTGTACGCCGACGAGGATGGAATCCTCGTCGAACGCTAGGAGCCGGCATGGCCAACATCCTGCTGTTCCATCACGCCCAGGGCCTTACTCCGGGCATGGACGCCTTTGCCGGGGTTCTGCGCGACGCCGGACATACGGTGACCGTGCCGGACCTCTACAACGGGCAGACCTTTGCCGAGCTTGCAGACGGCCTGAACTACCTCAGCGAAATCGGCATGGACACAGTGGTGGAGCAGAGCGTGGCCATCGCTGAACGCTTCCCGCCGGAGATGGTCTACGTCGGCTTCTCTTTGGGCGTGATGGCGGCCCAGCGCCTGGCGCAGACCCGGCCGGGCGCCCGGGGCGCCGTGCTGATCAGCGGCTGCCTTCCGCTGGGCACTTACGGTGACACGTGGCCGGCGGGAGTGCCCGTGCAGATCCACGGGATGGACGCCGATGAGGAGTTTGTTGACTCCGGCGATCTGGACGCCGCCCAGAATCTGGCCGCGTCCACCGACGACGCGGAGCTGTTCCTCTACCCCGGCGCCTCACACCTGTTCGCGGACATCAGCCTGGCCGACTATGACCCGGATCAGGCCTTTGCCCTCACCCGCATAGTGCTGCAGCTGCTGGACCGGGTGGATAAGCCACAGATTCGTACGCCGAACCGCTGAGCAGCGAGAATCAGGGGCGCCTCACGTATTTTCCATGGGTGCGCAACTGCCTTTCGCGGCGCGGCATGCCGCGCGATTAGCCAATCCATATTCACCCCGTCGCTCAAGGCTCCACAGCCCTGTCGGGCAACATGATTTCAGAACACCCTTTGGCTGCCCCACACGGGACTGATGCATGTCGAATTAGTCGTAATGATACGACGCACGTTTGTCATTAATACTTAACAACCTCCCACAATGAGTCAAGCTGACCTTTTTTATAGCCTACTCAAAAACAGCTCGGACTAGCGTTTTTTCGTTGAAAGCCTGAAGAATCTGACCCATTGTAGGGGCAGGGTAGAAGTCAGGATATCTGCTGCACATTGAGTATTGAAAACACGCTGTTGAAAATCCCGCCAATTGCTGCGTCAATTGCTTTACAGAATCACCGATTCCATGCGTAGGATAACTATGAAAAAGTGTGGGCATCAAGTTAAGAAGAAGGCCAATTCGTTCGAACGTGCTTGGATGAGTATCTAGCGAATCAAGAAACCAGTGGTCCATAATATCAGCTTCCGCAAGCAGCGCACAGATCGTGCCAATCATCGCAAAATAGACAGCCGCGGTCCTGTCTGCACCACGACTCTTACTAGCGAGTTGCAATCCTAAAATATCTGCCAAGAATTCCTCTTTTTGGGAGACAGCAGGAGTATCTATAGCCTTCGCATTGGCTCGCGGCTCCTTCCTCGAAGGTGTCCGCCTAAACACAACGGCCTCTAGACCGCGTTTTTTGAGTAAGTTACGAAGATCTTCTTCTATCTTAAACTTCTTCGCAAATTTGTTTGTGTGACCGAGTAAGTGATGGCCATATTCATGACAAACAAGGAACATGTCAGCATATGTGACTAGCCGCTCATAGTCATTTTCATCGCGCCCATCAGGGCCACGGGAAAGTGAGGGGTGCGTTCCGACGAAAGCTGATGGATCGGCCCAAAATGGCCGAGACGTAGCTATGCCAGAAAAGATATCAGCATCAAGAACTTTTTTAGGATCTGCCCCGCTATTTGCGCTCATCACCGCGCGCCACTTATCATACGCTGCAACATAAGCCATAATTGCACTTGAATATTGAAAAGAAACCCCTACCCACGCTTTACCACTTCTTTGTTTAGCCTTGGCATTGATTTCTCCTCCGAGAGTACGTCCAACAAAGATGCTACGGAGGAACCCTTTCCAGCTTTTGTTTACCTCTCGATCTGCTAGTAGTGCCGTTATTTCATGGTCAAGTTGTGGGCAATTTGAATAGTGTGGACTCCAACGGAGTGCCGCCTGTAAAGATGGATCATTCAATCGCTTTGTGTCGTTTGCCCTCTTGAGAACATAGTACCAAAAGCTTCTATCCGGCATCCCTTGATGGCTGCCCAGAAACTGATTTCTTCCAGCCTTCAAATCCCACATATTTCCCCCTTACTCCATAAAGCTTTCACCCATTGCAGAATCGGGCCCGCCTGGTGTCAGTTTTCCGGTACTCTTCTATTTCCGCTTATCTTTTAAGATGCCTAGTCACCCCCCCCGTGCTGATCCTCGAAGGCGTATTTTTCGATACCTAGAATAATTTGGTACCTGTGCGGCCACACGATCTTCTTTATTTGACACTACGTGGCTGAGGTGCCTATGGGACACCACAATACGTGTTGACCTCACCAACGATCGCTAGGGACAAGCCTCACCAAAGGAGATCGAACTGGCACAGGGAATCTACACAGATAACCATGGGCTCGCAAGCAAGCTCTATCTGACTACCTTGGCCGGAGCTCAGCATTTTCGAGCAAAAACTTTGCGGAGTAGGCGATATGGTTTCGCCACCTCCCGATTCATCAGCACGCCTTACAAGGTGCGGACTTCTCCATTGCCCACGGCAATCTAAACGGTAAGAATGTGTGTCGTCAAGAATTCGGCGCAGTACGACAATGAGAATCTTCATAGTGGCGCTACGGACAGAGGCCGCACCGACAACCGTTGTACGCGCAGCGTCCATACCAAGATCCGGGATCGGAATTGAAGGTTGACGCCAAGGTATCAACACCTAGGAGGACATCTCGTAGCGGCCCGTTCCTGATATGGATGCCGTCAGCCGGTGGCGCTATCTGCCAAGCCCACCGATACACCCTGCACTCGTCAGGTGTATCGGTTCCGAGCCTACCGGTCCATTTTTTCTAGGTTATATTAGCGCCGTTTCCGGCTGTCAGCACCGAGGTTAGTGGTCCTCGAAACTGTATCTGAAGAATTAGGCGTTCCAGAGTCCGTAGGAGTCAGCCAGTGAGGAGATCTTCTGGGCCCGCGCCAGTCGCGGCAGGTAGGAACCGTCGCCCACGACGGCACCTGCAGCGTGCGCCTCGAGCAGCTCATGCGCCCACGTGATCTCAGATTCGCTCGGCGAAAGTCCGTGGTTGATGAAGTCCGCGGCCTCGGGCATCAGGCACAGCTTGCCCGTCATACCCATGGACTGCGTAACCTTGCAGGCCTCCAGCAGTTTATCGCCCAGGGCACCAACAGTGGGGCCGTCGATCGGGCCGGGAAGCTGCCCCACGCGGGAAGCCACCACCAGCTTGGAACGGGCGTAGGCCAGAGCCATGGGATCGTCGGAGGCACCGGTGTCGCGGCGGAAGTCACCCACACCGAAGGCCAGGCGGAAGGTGCCGGGAGCCGAAGCAATCGCCGTCGCGTTTTCAATGCCAAGTGCGGACTCCACCAGGGCCAACACCGGGGTGCCGGCCTGCAGGCGCATGGCCGTGTGGGTGACCTGCTCAGGCTTTTCGGTCATCGCCAGCATGACGCCGCGCAGTCCCGGAGCCTTGGACAGCGCCGCGAGGTCATCGGCCCAGTAATCCGTTTCGATGCCGTTCACGCGCACCCAGGCGGTCATTCCGGTTGACAGCGCCTCCACAACGCGCTCACGGGCCTCAGCCTTGCCGGCCGCGGGTACCGCGTCCTCCATGTCGAACACCACGGAGTCCGCTTCCGACGCGAGCGCCGGCCCAAAATTCGCTTCATCGGCAGCCGATGCCAGAAGCCAGGAACGGGAAAGTTTTGCAGGCAGCGACGCAGCGCGGCTGTTACGAAAAGGAGCCATACCTAGACCCTACTTTCCGCGCTGGCCGTTCCTTAAATGCGACGCATGCCTTTGTGGCAGCCATCACTGCCTACCGGCGCAGCAGGCGCCCGGCCGGGACAGCGGGATCGACGTCGGCACCCGCCAGCACCGTGCGGCGCACGACGCCGGTGAGCTGCTTCCCGGCATAGGGCGTGATCGGATTCCGGTGCTGCAGAACCGCCGGATCCACCGTGAAGGTGTCCTCCGCGGCGAACACCGCAAAGTCGGCGTCTTTGCCTTCCACGATGCCGCCCTTGCGGTCCAGCCCGGCCAGTGCTGCCGGTGCGGCGGACATCCAGTGCAGCACCCGCTCCAGCGCAATGCCCCGGATGCGGGCCTCGGTCCAGATCAGCGCCAGCCCCAGCTGCAGGGAGGACACCCCGCCCCAGGCCACGCTGAAGTCTCCGTTTTCCAGGTCCTTCAGGTCCAGGGTGCTGGGCGAATGGTCCGAAACGATGCAGTCGATGGTCCCGTCCGCGAGACCGGCCCAGAGCTCTTCGCGGTTGGCGTCCCCGCGGATGGGCGGGCAGCACTTGAACGCCGTGGCGCCGTCGGGAATCTCTTCGGCCCGCAGCGTGAGGTAATGCGGGCAGGTTTCAGCCGTGAGCCGCACGCCGTCGGCCTTTGCCGCCCGGACCAGGGGCAGGGCTTCGGCGGAGGACAGGTGCAGGATATGGGCGCGCGCGCCGGTGCGTGCCGCCGCGTCAATGACACCGGATATGGCGGTGTTCTCCGCCGCCGGCGGACGGGAGGCCAAGAACCCCGCATAACCGCTGCCCGGCGGTGTGTCCCGGATGGCTGCCGGATCCTCGGCGTGCACAATCAGCAGACCGTCAAAGGTCTTCAGCTCGGCGAGTGCCGCCTCCATTTGCGCCGGTTCCAGGTGCGGAAACTCGTCCACGCCGGAGTGGACCAGGAAGCATTTGAACCCGAAGGCACCGGCCTCGTGCAGCGGACGCAGATCGGCAAGGTTCCCGGGGACGGCTCCGCCCCAAAAACCCACGTCAACAAAGGCCTGCGGGGCCGCGCAGTTCCGTTTGATGTTCAGTGCCTCCACATTCACGGTGGGCGGAATGCTGTTCAGCGGCATGTCGATCAGCGTGGTGACCCCGCCGGCGGCCGCCGCGCGGGTGGCGGAGGCGAAGCCCTCCCACTCGGTGCGTCCCGGCTCATTGATGTGCACGTGCGTGTCCACCAGCCCGGGCAGCAGGGTTTCGTCCGCGGCCAGTTCAATGAGCCGCTCCCCTTCCAGCCCGGTGCCCAGCGGCACGACGGCGGCAATCACCCCGCGCCGCACCCCCACCTCGGCCGGGACGGTTCCCCCGGGGGTAAGTACGGCGTGCCCGCGGATCACCAGGTCAAAAGGTTCAGGCGCCGACATATCCGGCACCTGAGCGGTCACGGCTGGCCGCCGAGCAGGATCTGGCGGTTGACGTCCTTATAGAGGAGGTAGCGGAAGTTCGACGGGCCGCCGGCGTAACAGGCCTGCGGGCAGAAGGCCCGCAGGGACATGTAGTCACCCTCTTCCACCTCCACCCAGTCCTGGTTCAGCCGGTACACGGCCTTGCCCTCCAGCACGTACAGCCCGTGTTCCATGACATGGGTTTCAGCGAACGGAATGACGGCGCCGGGTTCAAACGTCACCACGTTGACGTGCATGTCATAGGCGACGTCATCCACGGGGATCATCCGGGTGGTGCGCCATTTGTTGTCCGTGCCCGGCATGGGCGTGGGCTCGATGTCCGCCTCGTTGCCGAAGACCGGCTGCGGGGTGTGGCCCGCCAGCGGCTGATAGGCCTTGCGGATCCACTGGAACTTGACCGGTTCCCCGGATTCGTTGAAGGCACTCCACTGTGCGTCAGGCGGCAGGTAAGCGAATCCGCCGGGAGCCAGGACATGGTCCTCGCCGTGCAGGCGGACGGTCAGCGTGCCCTCGAGGATAAAGACGAAGGATTCCACGGTCGGCTGCGGTTCCGGTGAGGTTGAGCCGCCGCCCGGGGCAACCTCCACCAGGTACTGGGCGAAAGTGGTGGCGCCGCCGGCCACCGGCCGGTTCAGGATCCAGGTGCGGGTATCGGTCCATTCGGGCAGCACGCTGGTGACAATGTCCCTCAGCACGCCGCGCGGAATCACGGTGTACGCCTCGGTCACCGCCGCTCTTCCGGTGAGCAGTTCGGTCTGGGCCGGCAGGCCGCCTGCCGCGGAGTAGTAGCGCGGGGTGCCGCGGTGTTGGGCGTTGTGCTGCGGGGTGTTCATCTAGCGGACCTTCTCTTTGATGGGCGATAGGGCAGTTTTGGGATGGGCGAGCGCGGCGAGTTCGACGCCGGTCAGCCCTGTGCCCTGTTCAATTTCCGCTTCGGTCAGGGCTCCGCAGAGCAGGCCGCGGTGCACAAACCGGGCCAGTGCCCGGGCGGTGGCGGGTTCATCCAGGACCGTGCCAACCTGTTTCCGGACGTAGGTGTCCAGCCGCCGGGCAGCGGCGTCGAATCCCTCCCGGTAGAAGGCATAGGTGGCCAGAAAACGGGTGGGAAGCTGCGCGGGGTGCAGGTCCCAGCCCTGATAGAAGCCGCGTTCCAGCGAGCGGCGCACCAACCGGGCGTGCAGCTGCCAGGCGGTCCGGATTTCCTCGGGCGTGCCCAGCGGCAGGATATTGGTGGAGCCGTCCGAAAGCCGGACTCCGGTGCCGGCAGCCGCCACCTGCATCACGGACTTGGCGTAGTCAGCGGCCGGGTGCTCCATGGACTGGTATTGCGCGGCAATCTGCACCGAATCGCTGTAGTCGTAGGTGCCGTAGTGCAGGGCCGAAACGCGGCCCCGCCCGCGGTGGATCAGCTGCGCCGCGGGCACGGTGCCGTTGGCGGCCAGGATCAGCTGCGGGGTTTCCACCTGCACTTCAAACCGCAGCCGTCCCGGTTCCAGGCCGTGGGCCTCTTCGAGCTGCCCGCAGATGTAGACCATGGCCTCCACCTGTTCCACGGTGGACACCTTGGGCAAGGTCAGCACCAGCCCGTCGGGCAGTTTTCCGGCCGCCAGCAGGCCGGCGAGGAACAGGTCCAGGGTCCGGACACCGCGGGACCGGGTGGCCGCTTCAAAGCACTTGAACCGGATCCCGATGAACGGCGGCGCAGTCCCGGCAGCCACCGCGTCCGCCACGGCGGCGGCGGCCAGCACGGCGTGGCTGTCCTCTTCCGCGTCCGGCCGGATGCCGTAGCCGTCCTCGAAGTCCAGGCGCAGGTCCTCGATCGGCTCGGTGCGCAGCTTCGCCTCCACAAGGGGCACGACGGCGGCGGCCAGTTTGGCGTCCAGGCCCGCCAGTTCGGCCAGGCCCGGCAAACCGCCACGGCCACCCTGCCCGAGGGAGCCCTGCGCCTCGACGGCCGCAAGCCCGTCTCTCCCCCAGCCTGACGGCAGGGCCGGCACGCAGCGGTCCGCCGGGATGTAGACGGTGTGCACGGGCTGGCGGGTGCCGGCGTCACCGGGGTAGTTGCCGGCCAGCAGCCGGTCGGTGTCCGCCAGCACGGCATCGAGCCTTTGCAGGTGCGCGGCGCCGAGGACGGGTGCGGGCTCAGTGGACGGAGGCGAGGGGTTCAAAGTCATGGTCCTAGTGGGAATCGGTTTCAGCGGTACCGGTGGCGGCCAGCGGAATTTCCCGGCCGTCGGCGTCGAGCAGTTTTCCGTCCAGCACGTGGTCGCCCTCCTTCAGCGCCGCCGTGTCCTCGAGGCGCACGATGCGGTTGGCGCCTTCGGCCCACACGGAGGGGTCCTTCGGGTTTCCGGTCCGGATGTGGTTGAAGAGGATGTTCATCAGGATGGCCATCACGGCGGCGGAGCTGATGCCGGAATGGAAGATGGTGCCGAACCAGGCGGGGAACTCGTCGTAGAAGGTGGGCGCGGCAATCGGAATCATGCCGAACCCGATGGACGTGGCCACAATGATGAAATTCATGTTGTTGCGGTAATCCACCCTGGCCAGGGTGCGGATGCCGCTGGCCGCCACCGTGCCGAACAGGACAATCCCGGCGCCGCCGAGCACCGGCGTCGGAACCGCCGCCACCACCCGGCCCAGGACCGGCAGGAGGCCAAGGATGACCAGGATCAGGCCGCCGGCGCTGACCACAAACCGGCTCTTGACGCCGGTGATGGCCACCAGCCCCACATTCTGGGCAAACGCGCTCTGCGTAAACGAGTTGAACACCGGGGACAGCGCGCTGGAGAGCATGTCCGCGCGCAGTCCGTTGGCAATGCGCTTGGAGTCCACCTTGGTTTCCACGATCTCGCCCACTGCGATAATGTCCGCGGTGGTTTCGGTCAGGGTCACCAGGATGACGATCACCATGGAGATGATGGCGGCGGCCTCGAAGGTGGGCATGCCGAAGGCGAAGGGCTCCGGGACGGCGAAGATGGCGCCGCTGCCCACGGCGGAGAAATCAGCTTTGCCGGTCACCACGGCGAAGATGGTGCCCAGCACAATGGCGATGAGGATGGAGAGCCGGGAAATGGCGGAATTGCCGAGCTTGCTCAGCAGCAGCACCAGCAGCAGGGTCAGTCCGGCCAGGCCAATGTTGGAGACGCTGCCGTAGTCCGGGGCGGCGCTGCTGCCGCCCATCGCCCAGTTGGCAGCCACGGGCATCAGTGTCAGGCCGATGGTGGTGATCACGACGCCGGTGACCACCGGCGGGAAGAAGCGGATCACCTTGGCAAACACCGGGGTGATCAGCAGCCCCACCAGGGAAGCAACGATCACCGCTCCGAAGACGGACTGCAGGCCGCCGCCGCCGTCGAGAATGGCCGTCATGGTGGCCACACCGGCGAAGGAAACGCCCTGGACCAGGGGCAGCTGGGAGCCGAAGAACGGGATGCCGATGGTCTGCAGCAGGGTGGCCAGGCCGCCGACAAAGAGGCAGGCGGCCACGAGCATGCCGACGTCGGCGGGATCCAGTCCGGCAGCGGTGCCGACAATCAGCGGCGGGGCGATGATCCCGCCGTACATGGTGAGCACATGCTGGAAGCCGTAGGCGAAGGTGCTGCCCAGCGGCAGCCGGGCGTCTTCCGGGCGGGCTGCGGTTCCGGCCGTGGCGGCGGCATTGGAGCGCTGTTTGCGGCTCATCAGCAGAAACCGCCCACGGTGTTCCAGACCGGTGAATCGGCGGCCGTGCCTTCGCGCAGCACGGAGGCTTCGATCAACCCGTACGGGCGGTCCGCGGCGAAGAACACCTCGTTGGGATTGTCCAGGCCAAACGGTGCCAGGTCCACCAGGAAGTGGTGGTTGTTCGGCAGCGAGAGCCGGACCTCGTCAATCTCCGGGTGGGCACTGATGACGGCCTTGCCCATTTCAAACATGGTCTGCTGCAGGGCCAGGGAATGCGTGTTGGCGAAGGCGTCCAGGAGCAGGGTGCGGGCGGAGGCATAGAGGGCATTGAAGTCCAGGCTGCTCACGTCCGTGTCCGGAGCGTAGCGCCACTTGGCGGTGACATCCGTGGCCAGAATCCGGTCAGTGGTCTCAGCCAGGGTGGTGTAGCGGTCCCGGGGGAAGCCGGAGAACTCGGAGCCGGTGGACTTCAGCACGGTCAGGCCGCTGATGCCGGAGACCAGGTGCTGCCGGCCGGCTTCGGAGACCAGCACCGCGGTGCGGATCTCGGACTTGTCCTTGGCAAAGGCGTGGTCGTGGTCGCTGATCCGGTTCCAGAAGTACTGTTCGGCGGCCCAGCGGCCCCCGGAAACCCAGTCGAATCCGCCGGTGAAATGCTGCTCCAGGCGCAGCAGGAACTCCTCCGGTGACCCGACGCCGTCGCGGGCGAAGGCGTAGATGGTGTTCTTCTGGGTATCGGTGGCCACTACGTGGGAGTTGTCCCCCTCCGTGTGCGCGGCTTCGAAGTCGCCGTGCAGCTGGCTGGTGATGCTGAGGTCTTCGAGCCGGTGCCGGGCGGTGTCTCGGGTGACCTTGACCAGGCGTACCTCGGCTTTGCCGTACTGGTTGCTGCCGAGGACAATCCGGGCGTTGGCTGCCCTCTCCTCTGAGGGGGCCTGAGTTGTTTCAGTCATGGTTCAACTTCCTCGGTAGGTGGAGTAGGCGAAGGGGCTCAGCAGCAGCGGTACGTGGTAGTGCTGGCCCGCATCGGTCAGGGCAAAAGTGAGGGAAACGCTGGGGAAGAAAGTCTCTGTGCCGGCGGCGGCGAAGTACTCTCCGGTGGCGAAGTCGATCCGGTAGGTTCCCGGCTCCAGCCGTTCCGGGCCCAGGCTGCCCACCCGGCCGTCGTCGTCCGTGGTTCCGTCCCCGATCCGGGTCCAGACGCCTTCCCCGCTCCCCCAAAGCGATACGGCGACGCCGGAAGCCGGCTTCCCGGCAGCGGTGTCCAGGATGTGGGTGGTGACGTGGCTGCGGGTCATGAAGAGAGCAGTCCTTCCAGGCGCAGGATGGCGATGTCCCGCAGTTGGCCTGCGATGAGGGGAACTTCTTCCTCCGGGGTGTGCTCCAGGCGTTCCTGCAGATTGGCGAGGATCTCCTCGGCGCTGCGGCCTGCCGCGCGGATCAGGAAGACGCGCCCATGCTTGTCTTCATAGGCGCGGTTGCCGGCGGCCAGCTGCTCCTGGACGTCGTCCAGCCCGGTGACCGAGGCCTGCTCGCCGCGCGAGAAGGTGGCTTCAGTGCCCGCACCGGCGGGGCGCTCGCCGATCCGCGGATGGCGGGCCAGGGCGCCGTCGATCTCTGCTTCAGTGAAGTCCGGCGCCGCCAGTTCGGCGAAGCTCAGCAGTTCGCCGGGGGTGGCGAAAGGCCGGGCTGCGGCAATTTCATTGCACCAGCGTTGAATGTCCAGGCAGGGACGGAGCATTTCTTCAGCCTCGGCATAGCCTGCCGTGTTGAAGGCTGCCAGGAAGTCCGGAACCGGTGACTCTGCGGCGGTTCCCGGGGTTGACTCGAAATGTGGTTCTGGGCGCACGGGTGTCAGCTTTCGGTAGATCTGTTCCATTGCCGGCGCTGAACACCCTTGACCATCGGCGGCGCCGACTTGATTCGATGTTTCCGGCAGTTGGAATTGCTATTTCCGACAGTGTGAGCGAGCGCGGGCAAATCTGTCAACAGGTAAATAAATGTTGCAGAATAAAACGGCATCTTGTTTCACGGGTGTTAATTCTGTGCAAACAATCGCCGGTTTTTACCCGAATGCATTGCTTCCGGTTCCGGGCCTTGCCACAATCCCGGAAACCTAACCCGCCACCATCCGCCGGGCCGCCGCGGTGTGCCGGGCAATCAGCGCCGGCAGATCGACGCCCGGAAGAGCACCGTCCACCACGCGCCAGCTGCCGCCAACCATCACCCGGTCCGCACGGTCCGCCCCGCAGAGCAGCAGGGCCGAGAGCGGATCATGGCTGCCGGAAAAGCGCAGGTCGTCCAGCCGGAACATGGCCAGGTCCGCCTGCCGGCCCGGCGCCAGTTCGCCCACATCCTTCCGGCCCAGGGCACGCGCTGATCCCCTGGTGGCCCAGCCCAGTGCACGTTCGGGCGTGATGGCTTCGGCGCCGTAGCGCAGCCGCTGCAGATACAGGGCCTGCCGGGCCTCCAGGATCAGGTTGGAGGCGTCGTTGGAGGCCGATCCGTCCACTCCCAGCCCTACCGGAGCACCGGCGTCCTCCAGTTCCGCCATCCGTCCGATGCCGCTGGCCAGGCGCATGTTCGACGTCGGGCAGTGCGCCACGGCGGTGCCGGCGGCACCCAGGCGGGCAATCTCGTCGTCGTTGAAGTGCACACCGTGCGCCAGCCAGGTGCGGTTCCCCAGCCAGCCGACGCTCTCCAGGTAATCCACCGTCCGCAACCCGAACGTCTCCAGGCAGAAGGCTTCTTCGTCCATGGTTTCGGCCAGGTGGGTGTGCAGCCGGACGTCATATTCCTCGGCGAGCGCCGCACTGTCGCGCATGATGTCCCGGGTCACCGAGAACGGCGAGCAGGGGGCCAGGCCAATCTGGATCACGGCGCCGTCGCCGCGCTCGTGGTAGTCCCGGATCAGCCGCCGGCTGTCCTCGAGAATCACGTCCGGCGCCTGGACCGTGTGCTGCGGCGGCAGGCCGCCGTCGTCCTCCCCCAGCGTCATGGAGCCGCGGGTGAGCATGGCCCGCATGCCCAGTTTCCGGACCACGTCCACCTGCACGTCAATGCCGTCCTCCAGCCCGTCGGGGAAGAGGTAATGATGGTCCGCGGCAGTGGTACAGCCGGAGAGCAGGAGCTCGGACAGGGCCACGGTGGTGGCCAGCTCCAGATCCGCCGGTGTCAGCCGCGCCCACACCGGATACAGGTTCTTCAACCACGGGAACAGCGGGGTGTTCACCACCGGTGCCCAGGCGCGGGTGAGGGTTTGATAGAAGTGGTGGTGCGTATTGATCAGCCCCGGCAGCAGCACGTGGGCGGAGGCATCAAACACCTCTGCGCAGGGCGCGGCGGGACTCTGCCCGGCGGCCAGCACCTCGGTGATGACCCCGTCCTCAATCACCAGGCCCCCTGCGGCATCCAGCTCATTGGCGGTGAAGGCGGCCAGGGGATTCTTCACCCACAAGCGGCCGCTGCCGGGTGCAGGTGCGGCTGAAGCGACAGGTGCGGTTGCGGGTGCGACGGCGGCGGCTGGCATGGAAACAGTCATGGGACATCCTCGGGCATGCAGACCCCTCCCGGGGCCAGCTCAGTGGGCTTGTCTGCTGATCCAAGAGGCCGGGTCCTGCTCCAACCACCCGGCCCGCATGGAGGCCGGGTTTTGCTGCGCCGGTGGCCTAACCGTCCGCACGCGACCACCATACATCCACGGTGACACCCTCCCTTCGAATATGAAGCAGCGGGGTGTCCCGCACGGCGGATTGCCGTGGTAGGCTTCCGTGCAATTACCGGAAACAATTACGGCAGATCTGGTTCCCGGCGGTGCCGAAATTTACATTGTCGTGCTGACATTTATATTTCTTTCCGCCCGCCATAAGGCCCAAAAAATGCCCTAATATGTTTCATCAATGTCATTGTTTGCGGATTTAAGGCCCCTGCCCGGCTACTCCGGCAGGGGGAACTCACCGCTTTGGTTACTGGTTAGCCGGTGGCGGTCAGCCGCCGGCGGGTATCGCTGGAGGGTAGGGGCGCATGCTTGACATGCTTGACGCACTGGCTGCGGCCACGGCGGACGGCTTTCCCTGCGCCGCCGCAACCATCGTCCGCGCGTCCGGATCCGTGCCGCGCCCGGTTGGCACCTCCATGCTCATCCACCAGGCCGGCGGGATCACGGGGTCCCTCTCAGGCGGATGCGTGGAAGCCGCTGTGGTTGCCGTGGCCGAGGAGGTCCTCGCTGACGGCCAACCCCGGGTTGAATCCTTTGGCTACAGCGACACTGATGCCTTCGCCGTCGGGCTCAGCTGCGGCGGCACCCTGGAGGTGCTGATCCAGCTCCTCCAACCCGGCACCTTTCCCGTCATCCCCAAACCGGATGCTCCCTGCGCCCTCGTCCGGCGAATCGACGCCGGAGGCACAGCACAGAACAATGCGGCACAGCTGCTGCTGGTCCCCGACCCGCGCCGCGCCGCCTCGACCGCAGGTTTGCTTACCGACCACGGGGCAGCGTTGGCTGCGATGCTGGATATGGACCCGGGGCATGCCGCCGCACGGCTGGCACCTCTGCTGGCGTCCGGCCGCACGGGGATCGTGGAGCTGGGCGGTCCGGTGTTGTTCCTTGAGTCCCGGCTTGCGCCTGCCCGGCTGCTGGTGATCGGCGCCAATGATTTCTCGGCCGCCCTTGCCCGGCAGGGGCGGCTGCTCGGTTACCACGTGACCGTCTGCGATGCCCGGCCCGCCTTCACCGTTCCGGAACGTTTCCCCGCAGCCCATCAAGTGCGGGTGCAGTGGCCGGACCAATACCTGAGAGAGGAAGCCTCGGCGGGACGCCTGGATGCCCGCTCCGTGGTCTGTGTGCTCAGCCATGACGCCAAGTTCGATATCCCGGTGTTGATCGAGGCGCTGCGCCTGGATTTGGCCTATGTCGGCGCCATGGGATCACGGCGCAGCCACGAACAGCGGATGACCGCGTTACGGGACGCCGGGCTGAGCACGACTGAAACGGCAAAGCTGCACTCTCCCATCGGACTGGACATCGGGGCCGCGACACCCGAGGAAACCGCGTTGTCCGTCTTCGCCGAAATAGTGGCAGCACGTTCCGGTGCCGCCGTTAGCGGGCAGCCCCTGCGCGCGCTCAGCGGCCCCATCCATCCGTTCACCCGCCAGCACGTCAGCCATTGAGGGATTTATCTATGGACATGCCCACCGTTTCCGAACTGGTCCGCACCAGTGACCCCAGCGACTGGCGTCCCGGAGATGCCTGGCTGGCCGGCGGGACCGTGCTCTTCTCCTACGGCAGCGACTCCCTGCAGCGGCTGTTGGACATCACCGCCGCCGGTTGGGAACCGCTGAGCGTGTCCGACGACGGACTCGAGATTGCGGCAACCTGCACCATCGCGGACCTGCACGCCTTTCCCGGCACAGCTCCTGCCGGCGTCCGGGCTGAGTGGCGGGCGCTGGATCTGGTGCAGTTGTGCTGCGATTCCTTTGTGGCTTCCTTCAAAGTCTGGAACGTCTCCACGGTGGGCGGAAACATCTGCACCGGCCTGCCCGCCGGCCCCATGACGGCTCTGACCGCTGCGTTGGACGGCGTTGCGCTGATTCACTCCCCCGGCGGCACGTCCCGCGAAATCCCGGTGGCCGAACTGGTGATCGGTGACGGCCGCACTGCCCTGGAGCCGGGAGAACTGCTGCGCAGCGTGACCCTGCCGGCAGCCGTCCTGCGGGCCGGGACCGCGTTCCGCCGGCAGTCGCTGACCAATCTGGGCCGTTCCGGGGTGCTGTTGATCGGCCGGCTGGACGGGGACGGCGGGTTTGTCCTCACCATCACCGCCGCCACGAAGCGTCCGGTCCAGCTTCGGTTCCCCTCGCTGCCGACCGCCGTCGAACTCCGGGCGGAACTCAGCGGGCAGATCGACGGCGAACTCTGGCATGACGACGTCCACGGCCTGCCCGAATGGCGGCACTATATGACGGACCGGCTGGCCGAAGAAATCCGGGCCGAGCTGGCCGCATCCGGCTCGAAGGAGGAGTTGCTGTGACCTACCGGATCAATAAGACCGAGGTGGAGGCCGCACCCTTCCCCGGCCAGTGTCTGCGCACCTTCCTGCGGGAACAGGGCAATCTGGGCGTCAAAAAGGGCTGCGATGCCGGTGACTGCGGTGCCTGCACCGTCCATGTTGACGGTAAGCCCGTGCACAGCTGCCTCTATCCGGCGGTCCGTGCCGAGGGCCGGGAAATCACCACCATCGAAGGGTTGGCCAATGGGGAGGAACTGCATCCCATGCAGCAGCAGTTCCTGGACGCACAGGGCTTCCAATGCGGTTTTTGCACCGCCGGCATGGTGATGACCGCTGCTGCGTTCGACGAGGAGCAGAAAGAGAACCTGCCCCGGAATCTCAAGGGCAACCTCTGCCGATGCACCGGCTACCGCGCCATCGGGGACGCAGTCTGCGGGCACCGCACGGTGGATGTCCCGGCCGGGACCTCTCCTGTTGCCCGGACCGTGGGCGCCAGCATTCCGGCTCCGGCCGGCCCGGACATTGTCACCGGCCGTGCCCGGTACACCATGGACGTGCCGGCAGCGGAGCTGCCCGGTCTGCTGCATATGAAAATCCTGCGCTCCCCGCACGCACACGCCCGCATTCTCTCCATTGATGCACGCGCGGCCCTGGCGGTGCCCGGCGTTGAGGCGGTCCTCACGCACGAGGACGCCCCGAAGCAGCTGTTCTCCACGGCCCAGCATGAACTGCATACCGATGACCCGGATGACACCCGGATTCTGGATGACGTGGTCCGTTTCCGCGGCCAGCGGGTGGCCGCGGTTGTTGCCGCGTCCGTGGGCGCCGCTGCCGAAGGCGTGCGTGCGCTCAGGGTGGAATACGAGCTGCTCCCGGCGGTCCTGGACACCGGCGCGGCCCTGGCCGACGGCGCACCCGAGGTTCATCCGGGCACCGCCGGCAACATCGTCGCCGAGCTGCACTCCGAACTCGGCGACACGGCCGCCGGACTGGCAGCAGCCGACGTCGTGCATGAGAACACCTACGAAAGCCAGCGCCTGCAGCACATGGCACTGGAAACGCATGGCTCTATTGCCTCCTTTGACGAAGCGGGCCGGCTGGTGGTGCGCACCTCCACGCAGGTTCCGTTCCTCATCCGGCGGGCGCTGTGCCGGGTGTTCGGACTGAAACCCGAATCTGTGCGGGTGCTCACCGGACGGGTGGGCGGCGGATTCGGCGGCAAGCAGGAGATGCTCACCGAGGACCTGGCCGCGCTGGCGGCGATCAGGCTGAACCGGCCGGTGCAGCTGGAGCTGACCCGGCAGGAGCAGTTCACCGCGACCACGGTGCGGCATCCGTTTTCCGTCCGGGTGCGGGCCGGAGCACGCCGGGACGGCACGCTGACCGCACTGGAGCTGGACGTCACCACCAACACCGGAGCCTACGGAAACCACGCCCCCGGCGTGATGTTCCACGGCTGCGGCGAGTCCGTGGCCGTATACCGGTGCGACAACAAGAAGGTCGACGCGCGGGCCGTCTACACCAACACCGTTCCGTCCGGAGCCTTCCGCGGCTACGGACTGAGCCAGATGATTTTCGCCGTCGAGTCCGCGATGGATGAACTGGCGCGCGGCATCGGCATGGATCCGCTTCAGTTCCGCCGCCGCAACGTCATCGCCCGGGGGGACGCCATGCTCTCCACGGCGCCGGTTCCGGCGGAAGACGTGCATTACGGCAGCTATGGGCTGGACCAATGCGTGGAACTGGTCCGTGCTGCGCTCGAACGGGGAAAGCTGTCCGCTGAGACTTCCGGCGAAGATCTGGACGAGGAGTGGCGGGTTGGCACCGGCACCGCCGTTGCGATGATCGACACGGTTCCACCCCGCGGGCATATGAGCCACGCCCGGATCCGGCTGCAGGAAGACGGACGGTACGGGCTCGACGTCGGCACCTCCGAGTTCGGCAACGGCACCACCACCGTGCACACCCAGCTCGCGTCCACCGCCCTGCACACCACCGCGGACCGGATTGTCATCCGCCAGTCGGACACCGATCTGGTGGAACATGACACCGGCGCCTACGGCTCCACCGGCACCGTAGTGGCGGGCAAGGCTTCCCTCGCCGCGGCGGAGGAACTGGCTGTTTTGCTCAAGGGCTTTGCCGCTTCCCTGTTTGCCAACACCTCGGCGCAGGTGAGGTTGCTGCCGGACGCGGTGGAGTGCGACGGCGAGCGGATAGCGCTGGCCGACGTCGCCGTCCGCGCGCAGGAGGCCGGGATTGACCTGTCAGCCCAGGGCCGCTGGGGCGGAACGCCGCGGTCCGTGGCGTTCAACGTGCAGGGCTTCCGGGTGGGCGTGCACACCGGCACGGGTGAAATCCGGATCCTGCAGAGCGTGCATGCCGCGGACGCCGGAGTGGTCATGAATCCATTGCAGTGCCGGGGCCAGATTGAGGGCGGCATAGCCCAGGCACTGGGTGCGGCACTGTTTGAGAAGGTCCGGGTCAGCAGCACCGGCGAGGTGCAGACCAAGATCCTGCGCGAATACCATGTGCCGGCCTTCGCGGATGTGCCGCGCACGGAGATCTACTTTGCAGAGACCAACGACTCGCTGGGGCCCATGGGTGCCAAGTCGATGAGCGAAAGTCCGTTCAACCCCGTGGCTCCGGCCCTGGCCAACGCCGTCCGGGACGCCACGGGGGTCCGGTTCAGCGCTCTTCCGCTGGCCCGCGACGTGGTTTTTCTGGCGCTGCGGGAGGCGCTGGCCTAAAGCCGTCCGCCCAAAGCCGGCCCGTCGCGGTACCGCGACGGGCCGGCGGCCCCGATGCTGCCCAGGGTCAGATGGCCTTCCCGGGATTGAGGATGCCCAGCGGATCCAGTGCGCGGCGGATGGAGTGCTGCACTCCCACTGACACGTCGCCCAGTTCGGCGCCCACCCAGTCGCGTTTCAGCAGCCCCACCCCGTGTTCACCGGTCAGGGTGCCGCCGAGCCGGTTCGCGAGGAAGAACATTTGCCCCAGGGCGTCCTTGGCCGGACCCTCCGTGACCGAATCCTCGGGATCCATCACGATCATGGGATGCAGGTTGCCGTCGGAGGCATGGGCGATGGTGAAGATCCGGACCCCGGTGGCAGCGGAAATCTCTTCGAGCCCGGTAACGGCTTCGGCCAGCCTTCCCCGCGGCACGCCGATGTCACCGATGGACACCCGTCCCATCTGTTCCAGCGACGGGATCGCATCCCGCCGGGCGCTGACCATGGCCGCTGCCTCGTCGTCGTCGGCCGCCTTTCCGCAGGAGCCCGCGAAGGGGCGCACGGCTTCCAGCACCACGTCCTGTTCCAGGAAGGCGCCGTAGCCGTCGGTCTGCACCAGGAGAAAAGCCGCTCCCCGGGACCGGTAATCAGTTCCGGTGGCTGCATCCACGGCTTCCAGCGTGGGCCCGTCCATAAGTTCCATCATGGAGGGCTGAATGCGCGCGGCCACCACCGCCGACGCGGCGCGGGCGGCGCTTTCGACATCGGGGAAGAAGGCAGCAACGGTGGCAGTGGCCACCGGCGTGGGCCGCAGCCGCAGCGTGGCTTCAACGACGACGCCGAGGGTTCCTTCGGAGCCGATGATGAGCGCGTTCAGGTCGTAGCCCGTGACCCCTTTGATGGTTTCCCGTCCGGTGCGCAGTTCGCGCCCGTCGGCGAGGATGACGCGCAGCGCCAGCACTGATTCGCGGGTCACGCCGTATTTGGCGCAGCGCATGCCGCCGGCGTTGGTGGCAATGTTGCCGCCAATGGAGCAGATGGCCGTGCTCGCCGGATCCGGGGCATAGAACAACCCGTATTCACCGGCAGCCGCATTGATTTCAGCGTTAAGGACCCCGGGCTGGACCACGGCCAGCTGTTCCACCGGGTCGATGCGCAGGATCCGGTTCATGCGGGAGACATCCAGCACCACTTCACCCGTGCGGGCGGACGATCCGCCGGCCAGCCCGGTGCCTGCACCGCGGGGCACCACCGGCACGCGGTGCAGGGTGGCTAGACGCAGGGTTGCCGCCACGTCCTCGGCGGACTCGGCGAACACCACACCGTCCGGATGCGTTTGGGCCACGAAACCGGAGCGGTCGGTGCTGGCCTGCTCGCGGTGTCCGGGTTCGATGGACGCGTTCGGGGCCAGTCCCAGCAGGGTGGCGCTGGGAGCGGGATCCGGCAGTCCCACGGTCGAGTCGGAGTCGGAGAAGATGCTCATTTACGGCACCATCCAACCGAGAATGGACGTTGACTGCAGCCAAATCAGCAGTGTCATCAGCACCAGCAGGCCCAGACTCCAGCCGATGAGTTTGCGCAGCAGCGTGCTCTCGGCACCTTCCAGGCCCACCGCAGCCGAGGCGATGGCCAGGTTCTGCAGCGAGAGCATCTTGCCGAGCACCCCGGCGGACGAGTTGGACGCCGCCATCAGGGTGGCGGATAGGCCCGTCTCATTGGCCGCTGCCACCTGCAGCTGGCCGAACAGCGAGTTCGAGGAGGTGTCGGAACCCGTCAGCGCCACACCGATCCAGCCCAGCAGCGGCGACAGCAGAGCAAAGAATCCGCCGGCGGAGGCCAGGGCCACGCCCAGCGTGGTGGTTTGCCCGGACAAGTTCATCACGAAGGACAGGGCCAGGACAGCGCAGACCGTCACAATGGTCCAGCGCAGCTGCTTCAGGGTTTCCCCGTACACCTTCGCGCCTTCGCGGGGCCGGATCCGGTACAGGATCATGGTCAGGATCCCGGAGAACAGCAGCAGGGTGCCGGTGGCCCGGATGTGGTCAAAACGCAGCGTCTGGGCGGCAACGGCCTTGCCGTTGGAGTCCACCACGTCCAGTCCCGGCCAGTGGAAGGTGACGCTGCCGATGGACGTCAGCCAGGTTTTGATGGCCGGTATCTGGGCCAGTGAGAACACCACAATGATGATCAGGTACGGGGCGGTTGCCATCCATACGCTGCGGGCATCGGGACGGGCGGTGTTGCTCGTGGACCCGGGACCCGCCGGGGGCGCGGAGTCTGTCCCCGCTGAGCCGGCCGCCGTTGCGCCTGCTCCCGGCAGGGCTGCCGCGCGCCGCCCGCGGCCGGTTTTGACCGGCTCTGCCGTGCCGGATCCGTCGAGAACGTCTGTTGTACTGCCGGAACCCGCGGCGTCGACCGTTTCCCTCGAATCAGCGGCAACCTCCCGGTCGTCCTGCACCTGGCCGGACATGCCGATGATTTCCGCCGGCTGCCAGACGCGGAGCATCAGCAGCACGGCGATAACCGTGGCAACGGCCGCCACGACGTCGGTCAGTTCCACCACGAAGAAGTTGGAAGCAACGAACTGGGCCAGTCCGAACACAAACCCGCTCACCAGGGCCACCGGCCAGGTTTGTTTCAGGCCGCGCTTTCCGTCCACCAGGAAGACCAGGATCAGCGGCACCACCAGGGCGATAAACGGGGTCTGCCGCCCGGTCATGGAGGACAGCTCCTGCAGCGGAATGCCGGTCACACCGTTCAGGGCGATAATCGGGGCGGCCATGGCGCCGAAGGCAACCGGAGCGGTGTTGGCCAGCAGCGCCACAATGGCCGATTTCAGCGGTTTCATGCCCGCCGCCATGAGCATGGCTGCTGCGATGGCCACCGGTGCGCCAAAACCGGCGAGGGATTCCAGCAGTGCCCCGAAGCAGAAAGCGATCAGGATGGACAGGATCCGCAGGTCATCCGAGATGGAGCGGATGGTCCTGCCCAGGACCTCAAACCAGGGCGTGGCCACCGTGAGCTTATAGATCCACAGGGCGTTGATGAGGATCCAGAGGATGGGGAAGATCGCGTAAAACGCCCCCAGCCCGGTGGCGGCAGCCACCTGTCCCACCGGCATCTGCCAGCCGATTACGGCCAGCAGGATGGACAGCACCAGCGAGATGAGTCCTGCCTGGTAGGCCTTCATCCGGAAGACGCCCAGCAGGACAAACAGGAGCAGCAGCGGCAACGCCGCAAGAACCGCGGAGAGGACCAGGGAATCCCCGATGGGATCGAGCGGTTGCTGGAAAGCGGCTAGCTGTGTTCTCACAAAAACTCCTTTGTCTTTGTTTCACATCCGTCCGCACTGTTGCCGAGCCAGCCCCATCCGCGGTAACGATGGGTTGACCCTAGGCCCGGGAGTGTAATTCGGTCAACGGTGTACGGGCAGAAGCATGCACACAGCAGCTCCGCTCACTGCGGGCGCAGCTCAGGCGTTGGCAGCGGCTTCTTTGATGTCATCCTCCTCGATGCCCAGCATTTCCAGCTTTCCGCTCTTGCGGTCCGCCAGGTATTGCTTCATTTCCCGCTTGATGACCGGAAGCAGGAGGTAGACGCCCAGCAGGTTCACGAAGGCGCAGACAAACAGTGCCGCGTCGGTGAATTCGATGACCTGGCTGAAGGACAGCACGCAGCCGGCAACGGTGAAGGTCAGGAAGATGACCTTGTACGTGATTTCCCGGCGGCGGCCGCGGCCGAAGAGGTATTCCCAGGCCTTCAGCCCGTAGTAGGACCAGGTGATGAGGGTGGAGTAGGCAAAGAGCGCGACGGCGATGGACAGCACAACGGGGAACCACGGCAGGACGGTGGCAAAGGCATCCGAGGTGAGGATCACGCCGTCGGGCGGGCCTTCTCCGCCCTGGACCTGGTCGATGCCGGCCTGCAGGCTGGGGGTGCCGGCCATAATGATCGCGAGGGCGGTCATGGTGCAGATGAGGACGGTGTCCACGAGCGGTTCGAAGAGCGCCACAAAGCCTTCACTGACCGGCCGGCGGGTCTTGACCGCCGAATGGGCGATGGCAGCGGATCCCACGCCGGCCTCGTTGGAGAAGGAGGCACGCTGGAAGCCAACAATCATGACCCCGATGATGCCGCCGGCGAAACCTTCGGGCTTGAAGGCACCGTCAATGATGGCGCCGAAGGCGGCCGGCACATTCTCGATGTTCACCGCAATGACCGCGAGGCAGGCCAGGATGTAGATGCCGCCCATGGCCGGCACGAGCTTGGAGGTAGTGGCGCCGATCGACTTGATGCCGCCAAGAATGACCACGGCCACCGCTACGGCCAGGATCAGCCCGAACACCACGGCTGCTCCGGCGCTGCCGAGGATCCCGTCATCGCCGCCGGTGACGTTCTGGACCTGCGCGAAGGTCTGGTTGGCCTGGAACATGTTGCCGCCGGCCACGCCAAAGAGCAGGATGGCGACGGCGAAGGTCCCGGTCAGGATTTTGGCGGGCCACCGGCCGAAGCGTTTGAACGCCACCGGAAGGTACTTGAAGGGGCCGCCGCTGATGGACCCGTCTTCATGGACTTCGCGGTATTTCACTCCGAGGGTGCATTCGGCGAACTTCGTGGCCATGCCCAGGAGACCGGCGATGATCATCCAGAAGGTTGCTCCGGGACCGCCCAGGGCCATGGCGGCTCCGACGCCGGCGATGTTCCCCAGGCCTACGGTGCCGGAGAGCGCAGAGGTCAGGGCCTGGAAGTGCGGCACTTCGCCCGGGTCATCCTTGGAGGAGAATTTTCCCCGGATGACCTGGGTTCCAACCCGCAGGCCGCGGAACTGGATGAAACCGAAATAAACGGTGATGACAATGCCGGCAATAATCAGCCAGGCGACAACCGCAGGGAAACTGAAATCGCCAACGGTGACGGGAAAGAACACGATGGCGGAGAAAATCTCAGTGATCGGCTCGAAGAACGAGTTGATGCCCGCGTCAACCGAGCCGAGCCACCCTACTTCCTCGGAAGCGGGTGCCATCTGCACAGATCGGGGTGCGTTCATCGTTCGAACCTCGGTTTCAGTAAGCCAGCTGTCAAATGCGTGGACCCAGCTTTGCTTACAACCGCAGTGTTAGACAAATCACAAATCGGGCTATAGGTTAACCCGCTAATGCCTCACAAAAGCCTGCAGGGCAGGGTTCAACCCTCGCGTGCTTTCCGGGTTGCAGCCGCATTGGCCTTCTGGAGTGCGTCCACCAGCTCATCTTTTGTCATCTTTGAGCGGCCGGAAATATCGAGCTTGGAGGCCAGGTCATACAGGTGCTTTTTGGAGGCATTTGCGTCCACGCCGCCGGCGGTTTTCCTGGCGGAATTCCGTCCTTCGGCGGCCTTGGCATCGGAGGGACCGTTCTTTTCCTTTTCCTCCCAGTGGTCCCCCACCTTTTCGTGGGTGTGCTTGAGCGATGCATACGCCGTGCGCGCAGCGCGCTCCTCGTCGCCGTATTCCTCCATGGCCGAGTCGTACGTCTTCGCGAAGGAGTCCTGCGCCTTGGAATCGGAGCGCTGCAGAGTTGAAGGCAGCTCGTCCTTGATGGGTGCGCCGTTTTTGGCCGTCTTGGGCATGGCGTGTCCTCTCCGACAGGAAAACCTCAGAAGGTCCTGAGGGTCAACACTCCACCACGTTCACGGCCAGTCCGCCAAGGGCGGTTTCCTTGTATTTGGAACTCATGTCGCGGCCCGTTTCCCGCATCGTGACGATGACTTCATCGAGGGAAACGCGGTGGTCGCCGTCGCCCCAGAGCGCCATCTTCGCGGCGTTTACGGCCTTCGCGGCGCCGATGGCGTTCCGTTCGATGCAGGGCACCTGCACCAGCCCGCCGATCGGATCGCAGGTCAGGCCGAGGTTGTGTTCCATGGCGATCTCGGCGGCGTTTTCCACCTGTTCCGGGGTGCCGCCCAGGATTTCGGCCAGACCGGCGGCGGCCATGGACGACGCCGATCCCACCTCGCCCTGGCAGCCCACCTCGGCGCCGGAAATGGAGGCCTGCTCCTTGTAGAGCACGCCCACGGCGCCGGCGGCGAGCAGGAACCGCACGACGACGTCGTCCTTTTCCTCCTGCGTGGCGTTTTCCATCCCGGGACCGTAGTGGGTGGCATAGAACATGACGGCGGGGATGATGCCGGCCGCGCCGTTGGTCGGAGCGGTGACCACCCGTCCGCCGGAGGCGTTTTCCTCGTTGACGGCCAGCGCCACCAGGTTCACCCATTCCTGCCAGAACTTGGGATCCCGGTTCGGATCCTCGGCGCGCAGCCGGGTGTGCCAGGCCGGTGCACGACGGCGGACCTTCAGTCCGCCGGGCAGCAGGCCGGTGCGGGCGATGGCGGAGTTTTTGCATTCCTCCATCACGTCGCGGATGTGCAGCAGACCGGAGCGGATCTCTTCCTCGGTCCGGGAAGCTTTTTCGTTGGCGAGCATTACTTCTGAGATGCTCAGCCCGTTATTGGCGCAGTGTTTCAGCAGGCCGACGGCGGTGCGGAAGGGGAACGGCAGCTGCGCCTTGGTGGACTCCAGCTCCTCGCGGGCAGCGTCTTCTTCACCCTCGCGCACAATGAAGCCGCCGCCTACGGAGAAGAACGTTGCCGCGTGCAGCACCGACCCGTCCGCAGCACTGGCGGCGAACTTCATGCCGTTGGTATGGCGGGGCAGGACGGTGAGCGGATGCAGGACTATGTCCGCTTCCCCGTATTCCAGCACGCAGGCATCGGCACCGGGGACCTGGGAGCACAGCTGCAGTTTGCGGGTCGATTCTATGGCCGCGAGGCGTTCCTCAACCTCTTCGGGCAGGATTTTTTCCGGCGCGAAGCCTTCCAGCCCCAGCAGCACCGCAGTCATGGTGCCGTGGCCGCGGCCGGTCGCCGCGAGTGACCCGTACAGGTCAACGCGGAGACCGGCCACAGAGTCCAGGATGCCGGCGTCCACCAGTTCAGCCGCGAAAACGGCAGCGGCACGCATCGGGCCCACGGTATGTGAGCTCGACGGGCCGATGCCCACGGAGAACAGGTCAAAAACGCCAACAGCCACGAGGATTCCTTAGACGTGCGCGGGTGAGGAGGCCAGGTCGGCCACCTCGGTGTAGAGCGGATGAGCTTCGGCCAGCGCGGTGACGCGTGCCTTCAGCTCCGAGAGGTCATCGTCCGCACCGGCCACCAGGGCCAGCGCAATGATGGCGGCGACTTCACGGAACGCGTCCTCATCAAATCCGCGGGTGGCCAGGGCCGGGGTGCCGATCCGCAGGCCCGAGGTCACCATCGGCGGCCGCGGGTCGAACGGAACAGCATTGCGGTTCACCGTGATGTCGATCTGCGCCAACCGGTCTTCAGCTTCCTGCCCGTTGAGCTCGGCATTGCGCAGGTCCACCAGCACCAGGTGCACGTCGGTGCCGCCGGAGACCACGGAGATGCCCTTGGCGGCGACGTCGTCGGCCAGCAGCCGCTCCGCGAGGAGGCGGGCACCGGTCAGGGTGCGCTCCTGGCGTTCCTTGAACTCCGGGGTGCCTGCGATCTTCAGTGCGGTGGCCTTGCCGGCGATCACGTGCTCCAGCGGTCCGCCCTGCTGTCCGGGGAACACTGCCGAGTTGATCTTCTTGGCGATGTCGGCGTCGTTGGAGAGGATGATGCCGCCGCGCGGACCGGCGAGGGTCTTGTGCGTGGTGGAGGTGACCACGTGCGCGTGGGGCACCGGGCTGGGATGCAGTCCGGCGGCCACCAGACCGGCGAAGTGGGCCATGTCCACCATCAGATAGGCACCCACCTCATCGGCGATGCGGCGGAATTCGGCGAAGTCCAGCTGGCGGGCGTACGCGGACCAGCCGGCCACGATCAGCTTGGGCTGGTGCTCGCGGGCCAGGCGCTCCACCTCGGCCATGTCCACCTGGTGGGTGTCTTCGGCAACGTTGTACGGCACCACGTTGTACAGGCGGCCGGAGAAGTTGATCTTCATGCCGTGCGTGAGGTGGCCGCCGTGCGCCAGGGACAGGCCCAGGATGGTGTCGCCCGGACGGATCAGGGCGTGCATCACCGAGGCGTTGGCCTGGGCGCCGGAGTGCGGCTGCACGTTGGCAAAACCGGCACCGAAGAGGTCCTTGGCGCGGTCGATGGCCAGCTGCTCAATGACGTCCACGTATTCGCAGCCGCCGTAGTAGCGGCGTCCCGGGTAACCCTCGGCGTACTTGTTGGTCAGCACGGAGCCCTGGGCTTCCATGATGGCCACGGAGGTGTGGTTTTCCGAGGCGATCATTTCCAGGCCGGACTGCTGGCGGCGGCGCTCGTTGTCGATCTGCTCCGCCACCTCCGGATCAATTTGCGCGAGGTGGGAGTTCAGGTAATCGGTCACAGCTCGCCGCCGTTCTTTTCCGCGTACTCCTCGGCGCTGAGCAGTTCACCCTCGGACGTGGTGTTGACCGTGAAGAGCCAGCCGGCGCCGTACGGGTCCTCGTTCAGCAGGGCCGGGTTGTCGATGGCTTCCTGGTTGATCTCCACGATTTCGCCGGACACCGGTGCGTACAGGTCGGACACGGACTTGGTGGACTCGACCTCGCCGCAGGTTTCGCCGGCGGTGATCACGGTGCCGACCTCGGGCAGGTCAACGTACACCACGTCGCCCAGGGCGTCGGCGGCGACGGCGGAAATGCCAACCTTCACGGGGCTGGAACCGTCCACCCACTCGTGCTCTGCCGAATAACGGAGTCCTGCGTTCACTTTGCTCATGGGGTTGCCTTTCGGTGCATCTGAAGTCCTGCGGGTTAGTTCAAAGTCTAGGTCGGCACTGCGGCAGCACGGCATTCCGCCGTGCTGCCGGCGGGGAGGTTACTGTCCGCGCTTGTAGAACGGCAGCCCGACGACGGTGAAGGGCTCGGGCTTGCCGCGGAGGTCCACCTGCACTTCGGTGCCGGGCTCCGTGAAGGCGGTGTCCACATAGGCCAGGGCAATCGGATAGCCCAGGGTGGGGCTGGGCGCACCGGAGGTGACTTCGCCGATCACGGCGCCGTCGGAGAGGACCGGGTAGTGCGAGCGGCCGGCGCGGCGGCCGGATCCTTTCAGGCCCACGAGGCGGCGGGCCGGAGCCTGCTGCTTCTTGGTTTCCAGCGCGGCGCGGCCCACAAAGTCCCCCTCCTTGGAGAGGGCGACGACGGGACCCAGGCCTGCGGCGTAGGGATCCAGCTCCAGGGAGAGTTCATTGCCGTACAGCGGCATGCCGGCTTCCAGGCGCAGCGAGTCACGGCAGGCCAGACCGGCGGGGATCAGGCCCCGGTCCGCTCCGGCGTCGAGCAGTGCTGCCCAGAGGATGGGGGCGGCGTCGTTGGGCACGTAGATCTCAAAGCCGTCCTCGCCCGTGTACCCGGTGCGGGCCACCAGCAGTTCCGCGCTCCAGGCACCCAGCGCCATCGGCACCTTGGCTGCGGCGTAGTACTTCATCCCCGTCACAGCGTCCCGGTGCTCGGCGGGAACCAGGGCCAGCAGGATGGCCTCGGCGTTGGGCCCCTGCACGGCCACCAGGGACGTGTCGTCGGAGATGTTGTTGACGGTGACGTCAAAGCCCTCGGCCCGCGCTGCCAGTTCGGCGGCGACCACCGGTGCGTTGCCGGCGTTGGGCACCACCAGGTAGGTCTCGTCGTCGAGCCGGTAGCTGATCAGGTCATCGATGATCCCGCCGTCGGCATTGGTGATCAGCGAGTACTTGGCCTTGCCCACCTTGACGGCGGACAGCTTGCCCACCAGTGCGTAATCCAGGAAGGCACCGGCGTCCGGGCCGGTGACCTTTATTTCGCCCATGTGGGAAAGATCGAACAGGCCCGCTGCTTTGCGGACGGCGTGGTGTTCGGCCAGCTCGGAGCTGTACTTCAGCGGCATCTGCCAGCCGCCAAAATCGGTGAAGGAGGCGCCGAGGCGTTTGTGCTCTTCGTAGAGCGCGGTGTATTTCTCAGTCATTGTTCTTAGCCTTTGCGCTCTAGTTTTCGAAATCTTCGATGGGCGGGCAGGAGCAGATGAGGTTCCGGTCCCCGGCTGCGCCGTCGATCCGTCCCACCGGCGGGAAGTACTTGTCCATCCGCTGGCTGCGCATCGGGAAGGCGGCCTGTTCCCGCGGGTAGGCGCGGTCCCACTCATTGCCGGCCACCACGACGGCGGTGTGCGGTGCGTTGCGCAGCGGGCTGCCTTCCAGGGTGAAGTCGCCGGCGGCGACCTGGTCGATTTCGGCGCGGATGGCGATCATGGCGTCGATGAAGCGGTCAATTTCGCCCAGGTCCTCGGACTCGGTGGGTTCCACCATCAGGGTGCCTGCCACCGGGAAGGACAGCGTGGGGGCGTGGAACCCGTAGTCCACCAGGCGCTTGGCCACGTCTTCGGCGGTGACTCCGGTCTTCGCGGTGAGTTCGCGCAGGTCCAGGATGCATTCGTGCGCCACGAGTCCGCCCTTGCCCGTGTAGAGAACCGGGAAGTAGTCGTTGAGCCGTGCGGCCACATAGTTGGCGGCCAGCAGGGCGCTCTTGGTGGCTTCGGTCAGGCCTTCCCCGCCCATGAGGTTGACGTAGGCCCAGGAGATGGGCAGCACGCCGGCGGAGCCGAAGCGCGAGGCGGAGACGGGAATGTCCTCGCCCTCGGACCAGGTGGCGGCGTCGCCGGGCAGGAACGGTGCGAGGTGGGACTTCACGGCCACGGGGCCGACGCCGGGACCGCCGCCGCCGTGCGGGATGCAGAAGGTCTTGTGCAGGTTCAGGTGGGAGACGTCGCCGCCGAATTCACCGGGCTGCGCCAGTCCGACCAGGGCGTTGAGGTTGGCGCCGTCAATGTAGACCTGGCCGCCGGCTTCGTGGACGGCGTCGCAGACGTCGCGGACGTCGTCGTCGAACACACCGTGGGTGGAAGGGTAGGTGATCATGATGGCGGCGAGGTTGTCGCGGTGCGCATCGATCTTGGCGCGCAGGTCGGCGTGGTCAATGGCGCCGTCGCCGGCGGTGGCAACCACCACCACCTTCATCCCGGCCAGGACGGCGGAGGCGGCGTTGGTGCCGTGCGCCGAGGCGGGGATGAGGCAGACGGTGCGCTGGTTCTCGCCGCGGGAGTGGTGGTAGCCGCGGATGGCCAGCAGGCCGGCCAGCTCACCCTGCGAGCCGGCGTTGGGCTGGATGGACACCCGGTCGTAGCCGGTAATGACCGCGAGCTTCTCTTCGAGATCAGCGATCAGCTCGCGCCAGCCCTCGGTCTGGGAATCCGGGGCAAACGGGTGGATGGAGGCGAACTCGGGCCAGGTCATGGCCTGCATTTCGGCCGTGGCGTTGAGCTTCATGGTGCAGGAGCCCAGCGGAATCATGGTCCGGTCCAGGGCCAGGTCACGGTCCGAGAGGCGGCGCAGGTAGCGCAGCATCTGCGTTTCGGAGCGGTAGGAGGAGAACACCGGGTGGGTCATGAACTCCGAGGTGCGCCGGATATCCTCCGGCAGTTCGAAGCCCTCCGGCTGGCTGTCCGCTGAGTCAGCGGCGGCACCAAAGGCGGCGGCAACGTCGGCGAGGACGGCCGGCGTCGTCGTCTCATCGCAGGAGATGCCCACGGTGTCCGCGTCGATGCTGCGCAGGTTGATGCCGCGGGCTTCCGCGGCGGCAACGATTTCGGCGGCGCGGCCCGGGACGCGGGCGGTGACGGTGTCGAAGAAGCTCTCGTGCAGCAGTTCGATCCCGGCGTCCTGCAGTGCAGCGGCCAGGGTACGGGCAGAGTCGTTGGCGCGGCGGGCGATCCGCTTCAGGCCCTCGGGTCCGTGATAGACGGCGTACATGGAGGCCACGATGGCCAGCAGCGCCTGCGCGGTGCAGATGTTGGAGGTGGCCTTCTCGCGGCGGATGTGCTGCTCGCGGGTCTGCAGGGCCAGGCGGTACGCGGGGGTGCCGGCGGAATCCTTGGAGACACCCACCAGGCGGCCGGGCAGGGACCGCTCCAGGCCCTTGCGGACGGCCATGTAGGCGGCGTGCGGGCCGCCGAAGAACAGCGGAACGCCGAAGCGCTGCACGGAGCCAACAGCAATGTCGGCACCCTGCTCGCCGGGAGGCGTGATGACGGTCAGGGCCAGCAGGTCCGCGGCTACCGTGACGAGCGCGCCGCGTTCCTTGGCTTCGGCAATCAGGGCTTCCTGGTTCCGGACCACCCCGGAAACGCCCGGCTGCTGCAGGACAAGGCCGGTGATTTCGCCGTCGGGCAGTCCGTTGGCCAGATCCGCCACGATCACGTCGAAGCCCAGGGCCTTGGCCCGGCCCTTCACCACGGCGATGGTCTGCGGCAGGGTTTCAGAGTCCAGCACAATGGCGCCGTTGGCCTTGGACTTGTTGGAGCGGCGCATGAGCAGCACGGCCTCGGCCACTGCGGTGGCTTCATCCAGCAGCGAGGCATTGGCGATGGGCAGGGCGGTGAGGTCCTGGACCATGGTCTGGAAGTTCAGCAGGGCTTCGAGCCGGCCCTGGGAAATCTCCGGCTGGTAGGGCGTGTAGGCGGTGTACCAGGCGGGGTCCTCGACGACGTTGCGGAGGATCACCGGCGGTGTGTGCGTGCCGTAGTAGCCCTGGCCGATCATCTGTACTGCGGTCTTGTTCTTGCCGGCGATGGCGCGCAGCTGGGCGAGGGTTTCCTCTTCGGAGCGGGCGGGATTCAGAACCAGCGGGCTGCCCTGCCGGATGGCGGCGGGAACGGCCATGTCCGCCAGAGCGTCCAGGGAGTCATATCCCACGGCCTTGAGCATCGCTGCGGCGGAGCCGGCGCGGGCACCAATGTGGCGGTCAACAAAACCCTCGGCGAGCGGCGCGGCTGCGGCGGAACCAAGGGAGTTCGCGGCGGACGTGGCGGGGGTTTCGGCGGTGGACAGATCAGCAGTCATTCAGGGCTCCTGGAAGGCAGACGGGGTACGCCAACAAACGTTGGGTCCTCCCCGCTCTGTATTGGACCTGAGAGATTCCGCGGGGGTGGCCCCGCTTGCACCGTCGGTGAGTACCGCACGCATTGTACGGAAACTGCTTTCCAGAGTTGCCTCGCTGTGGCGGTACAGGGGCCTGAGAGATTCCCGGGGAGGGTTTGCTCCTACGGCGCCCGCCGGTGCTGCGTCTTCCAAAAGAGGAGGCTGCAATAAGCGGAACTCTCCCGCCACGGCTGATAAAGGCATATTCACTTGTGTGTATCCACCTGTGACCTTACCCTCACTCCGGTGCAGCATCAAGAGAATGACGGCGGCTGCAGCCTCTTTGACGCCGTGGCCGACCTCACGGCGTCCCGGCAGGCGGACCGGGCCGCCAAATTGACATCGCCCGCCCGTGACTTCCACACTTGAATGTCGGCGGTGGCGCCAACATCTTTCTTACGGCCTGGGTACGAGCCTTCCGTGCGCGTGGCGGCGTCACGCGCGCCGGCGGGTGCCTAGATAAGAAAGATCCCCATGTCTGACCGCCTGACCCGCCCCACCTCCGCGGAGACTTCTCCCGGTGTAAAAAGCTCTTCCGAGCCGGAGCTCTCCCGCTCCCTCTCCAGCCGCCACATCCAGCTTCTGGCCATCGGCGGCGCCATTGGAACCGGCTTGTTCATGGGCTCCGGAAAAACCATTTCGGTGGCCGGCCCGTCGGTGATCTTTGTCTACATGATCATCGGCTTCATGCTGTTCTTCGTCATGCGGGCCATGGGCGAACTGCTGCTTTCCAACCTCAACTACAAGTCCTTCACCGACTTCTCTGCTGACCTATTGGGCCCCTGGGCCGGGTTCTTCACCGGCTGGACCTACTGGTTCTGCTGGGTGGTCACCGGGATTGCCGATGTAGTGGCCATTTCGCACTACGTCACCTTCTGGTGGTCGGACGCGCCGCTGTGGATTCCGGCCCTGGCCTGCATCCTGGTGCTGCTGGCATTGAACCTTCCCACCGTGAAGGCCTTCGGCGAGACCGAATTCTGGTTTGCCCTGATCAAGATCCTGGCGATTGTCACCCTCATTGTGGTGGGCCTGGTCATGATTTTCACCCGTTTCAAGTCCGGCGACGGCGACGTAGCGGGCTTCAACAACCTGTGGGAGCACGGCGGGATGTTCCCCACCGGCCCCATGGGCTTCGTGGCGGGTTTCCAGATTGCCGTCTTCGCGTTTGTGGGCATCGAGCTGGTGGGTACGGCAGCAGCCGAAACCAAGGATCCGGAAAAGAATCTTCCCCGGGCCATCAATTCCATTCCCCTGCGCATCATGCTCTTCTACGTAGGCGCCCTGGTGGTCCTGATTTCCGTGGTTCCCTGGGATGAGTTCAGTGCGGACGAAAGCCCGTTTGTGGGCATGTTCGCCCTGGCCGGGCTCGGAGCCGCGGCCGCCGTGGTGAACTTTGTGGTCCTGACTTCCGCCGCCAGCTCGGCGAATTCCGGGATATATTCCACCTCGCGCATGGTTTTCGGCCTGGCGCACGACGGCGACGCCCCCAAGCCGTTCGGCCGCCTGTCACGGCGCAAGGTGCCCCAGAACGCACTGTTCTTCTCCTGCACCTTCCTGCTGGCCGGCGTCGTTCTTTTGTACGCAGGGGAATCGGTCAGCGCAGCTTTCACCCTGGTCACCACCATCTCCGCCCTGTGCTTCATGTTTGTCTGGACGATCATCCTGCTCAGCTACCTGGTGTTCCGGAAGCGGCGTCCGCACCTGCATGAGGCCTCGAAGTTCCGCATGCCCGGCGGCGTGGTGATGGTCTATGTGGTGCTGGCGTTCTTTGCCTTCATCCTCTGGGCCCTGACCACCCAGGCTGACACCCTGCAGGCCCTGCTGGTGACGCCCATCTGGTTTGTCCTGCTGGGCGTTGTCTATGCGTTCCTGCGCCGCACTCCGCTGCACCAGGCCCGGGTGGCAGAGTACAAGGCCATGGCGGCTGCCGAGCGGGCCGCACTGGCGCCGCCGGAAGCGGTCAAGTAACCAAACCCTGCTGCTGGTCCTCAATCCGTGCGTTCCGAAACCGTGACAGCGCGAGCAGGAGACCGGCCAGCAGCAGGGTACCGGCTGAAAACCACAGGGCCGGGCCGACGCCCCGGGTCGTAGCGAGATATCCGCCCACCGGGGCGCCGAGAACAATCATTCCCCGGTTCGCTGAACGCATGGTGGCACTCATCCGGGCCAGCAGCCGGTCCGGTGTGACGGCCTGGCGGTACCCCATTTCCAGCGGACCTTCTATCCCCATCCCCAGGCCCAGCAGCAGCTGTCCGGAACACACCAGCACCATGACTCCCGCCGCTGCCGGCCAGCTGCCGGTGCCCTGAAGTCCCGGGTTGTCCTGAGCGCCAAAGGCAGCGGCTGCCAGCAGAGCAACGGCGAACGGCTGAAGCAGCCGGGCACAGGTTACCGTGCGGCCGGTGCCCCACCGCTGCCCCAGGCGGGCGGACAGTAAGGTTCCGAGCACCGCTCCTCCCCCGGCGCAGGCCAGCACCACGCCAAGTCCCGCAGCACCGGCGTGGAGGTTTTGCAGCACCAGGGCCGGCAGTACTGCGCCGAGGGCGGAGAAGCCCACAAACCACAGATGGGTGCTCCAGGCCAGGGGCGCCAGCTGCGGATGCCCGTAGACCCAGCGCAGGCCCTCCCCGATCTTGTTCCGGAGCTTGTGCCGTTTCGGACCGGCTTCTTCAGTGCTTTCAGCGGCCCGCTGGGAGGGCGCCGCAGCTGAGCCGCCCATGGTCAGGAGCACTGCCGCCGAGAAGAGGTAGGAAGCCGCGTCCAGAAGGAGGGCAAAAGGTGCCGAGAGAAGCGCCACCAGGCCCCCTGCCACCGCGCCTCCTGCAGTTTGGGCCACGGTGTCGCTTTGCTGGAGCCGGGCATTGGCCCGAACCAGCAGCGGCCGGGGCACCAGCTGCGGAAGGTAGCTCTGGTAGGCCGCGTCGCCGGTGAGTGCCAGGGTGCCGAAAAGAAACAGCAAGACCGCCAGCACCGGAACGGAAAGCATCCCCATGACTGCCACCGTGCAGATCACGGCAAGGATCAGGCCTCGGCCCAGGTCCGCACCAACCATCGCTGTCCGGCGCGGGAACCGGTCAATCCACACTCCGGCAAACAACCCAAACACCAGGTACGGCGCCCACCGTGACGCGTTGGCGATGCCCTGGTCCAGGGGTGTCCCGTCCATCGTGACGAGGATGAGGACGGACAGCGCCACCGTGGTGACATAGGTGCCGAAGTCGGACACGGTGGATCCCAGCCAGAACCGGACAAAGGCCGGGCTGTGGCGGAGCTTAGCGTGCATGGACGTCGATGCGGCGTTGATTTCCATGGCCTTCCCTCCTGCTGCAGGCCGATACGCCTACCCCTTACCGGTCTGCCCTCTGGTTTAGCACCCGCCGCTGTCGGCTAGGAAGGTGTCCAGCCGGGAGAGAAATGCCGCCATTTCTTCGCGCGTTACTGATTGGAGCGGACGGAAGGTCCTGTCCGCCCAGCCGGTGGTGATGCCCGTACTGCTCATCCAGGAGATCTCTTTATGAAATGCGGCACCGGACGGTACATCGACGAACCGATTGCCGGCCGGAACCTTGTACTGGTCGACCGAAGGGATGCTGCACATGGACCCAAAGCGGTACATGAACGCGGCCATTGCGTCTCGGTTTACCTTTGCACCCGGGCGGAAGGTTCCATCGCTCCACCCGGTGGTTATACCGCTGGACGCCAGCCAGGTAATTTCCTTGTAATACATATTATTGGTGCTTACATCACTAAAGGGCGTCTTTGCAGGCGGCGTAAATGCAGGTGAACCAGCCATGCGGTAAATGAAGGCAGCCATCGCGTCACGCGTGATATTCGAATACGGCCGGTAAGTATTATCGGCCCATCCTGTGGAAATGCCGGATGCACGCATCCACCGGATGTCGCCGGCGAAGGCCGTACCCTTGGTATCCCTAAAGTCTTGGGCGCTGCGCGCATCGACGAATGTATAAGCCCATGACGCATCGCCGACTACCCGATATCCCTTTTTGGCGACGGCGGTGATGACAATCCGGCTTCTTGACCCGTCGTAACTGCCCGCGGGACGAATAGTCCCGTTTACCTTGTAGTCCACGCCTGCAGTTGCAGGAACGGCATACTTCCCCGCAGCCTTGTCATACGCCGGGATCTTCGGACTCACGGCAACTACCGGAGCGGGCGGCGCAGGTGTAGGCGCCGGCGTTGGCGTAGGTTTGGGCGTGGGCGTCACTTCGGGCTTCTTGAACTGGTGCGACCAGCTGGTTGTCCCCTTGAGCCGGTATCCCAGTTTAGCCTTTGCCACCACAGTGATGTTCACCCATCCGGAATCGTATGTCCCCGGCGGCTTCAGCACTCCATTCACGTAGTATTCCACCCCCCAGCTTTCATTAATCCGATAGGTTCCGGTGCTATCCGTGAACTGCGGGTGCGCGGCTTCAGTCTCCTGGATATTCAGGGAGAAATCGATTTCAAATATATAGCTTGTCTTCCCTGCAGCAAGCCGGTAACCGGGGATCGGCCGGTACTCGATGGTCACCTTTTCCCAGTTTCCCGAATAGGTACCTACCACCTTTTCGGTGCCGTTGACGAAGTAACGCACCCCTTCGACCGGAAGGAGACTGTACGTTCCGCGGTCGTGGTCAATGTTCGGATTGCGGATGACTATCAGCTTGTCCGGGTTGTTGAGCGAATCCCGGCCTTCGAAGTAGTCATCGGGGTGCGCATATGTCTGGGCAGGAAGTTCTTCGGGAAAATTATAGAATTGCTGCGTGCCCCACATGTAATAGTTTTTAGGATACTGGGCGGCGTCCCTGTTGCCGGTGGTGAAAAGGCCGATTCCAATAGTGTTTATCTTGGGACTCAGCAGGTTGATGTTGTGACTGGGAGAATTGACCCACTGATCAAACATGTCATGCGCGTTATCATCCTGCCGGTAAGCCACATTCTCCGCCCAGTAATCCCAAAAGACCGCTTTGATCCGAGGATCCAGTCCCGGAGATTGGGTATGGCTCAAATACTGTTGTTCTGCCAAGTTCTTCGACCACGCCTGCGATTCCTCTGACGCCGGTACTGAGAACATGAGTTTCCCCAGGCCGTTTTCCGCACGGTGCGCGTTCACCCGGTTGAAAATGTCCGTAATCTGCTGGCGGTGGTTCAAGGTTTCGGCTGGCACGTCACTGTCAGGCAGGCTGGTTATTGTCTCTTGCGGCACGGCAGCCTGGAGAGCGGGCTCGGGGACCGCACCGACTGTTCTCGTTCCGTCGTAAACAGCCGGAGGTGGCGACGCCACGGCTGGAACTGCTCCCCCGGTGAGCGTCAATAAGCCGACGACGACGGCAGAGATAAATGAGACCTTCATTGATATTCCCCCATGTGACAAACCCGGCACCGACCAACGGGCCTGCCACGAACACTACTACTCGGATTGCCGAACGGCCGGAACCAGCAGCGCCAGCAATCATCCGGGGCATTCAGTCACCATTGTTGCCTTGATTCTGCATTGCGCACGGACATAGTCCGCGGGAGTCAGAATTCTTTAAGAACCTTGCTGAACAGCACATAATCGCCGTCCTGACCCGTAGTTTCATAATCCGCGGCCGCGTAGAGCCGGCGGGCCGGGTTGCTTCGGTGAACGCCGAGTTTCACAACGCGAACTCCGCTTGGGGTTACCCCCTGCTCGAACGCCTCCAGAAGGAGCCGCCCGAGTCCCTGGCGGCGATTGCTGCCGAGGACATGGATCGAGACCAGGGTGGCGCTGTCATCCTGGAGGGTCCACATTGCATATCCAAGTGGCAGCCCGTCGTCGTCGACGACAAACACCGTACGCGGGAGGCAGCCGATCCAGTCTGCGAGGTTCAACTCAATGGCGGACATCCACCCCTCGAGGCCATCCGGCTCGATGGTCTCCATGTACTCGAGCTCCTTGCTGAAGATGAACGGCAGATCGTTCACCTCGGCGGGACGGAGGCGTGCTGGGGTGGTCATGGACTAGAGCATCTCACGTCGGGGTATTCGAGGCCGCCGGCGGCGGGAGGTGTCCAGAGGTTGGCAAAGCGTTGTCGAGGGATTCGTCCTCGGGCCAGGGCAAAACGGTCAGCGAAGGCCACTGAGCAAGCCATCTTTGAGTTTTCGCCTCGTAAACTTCCCGAGGGGCAAGGACCGGGTTCGGCACGATTCGGCGCGCGAACAAGTCTTCGTAGCCGTGCGGCGCGTAGGTGCTGAGGTTGCCCGCCGGGTCGGACGTGACCGCGAAGCAGCAGGTCTTCGCGGCGAAATGATCCACCGCATCGGTGGTGCCGGTGAAAGGGACGGCCGGAACGCCGAAATGGTCCTCGTACCAAAGGTGCACCCGGGCTTCGTTGCGCACTTCGACCTCGACGCCCAGGTCCTGAAACACCTCACGCGCTCGGACAATGACCGCATGTTCCGCCTCGTAGGACGTGTCTTCGTCGAAGTAGAACAGGTCGTAGTCGCGGATGCCCGCCTGCGGATCCCTGCCCTCCAGCACATTCCATACGGTTTGGAACAACGCACCGGCCGTCAGCCACCAGTCGGAGACACCGAGCAGCGGCGCAAGCTGCAGAATTCTCCCGTTGACCGGGTTCTTCAGGATATGGGCCAGGAAAAGCTGCTCGTCATTGGTGGTCACCGCATCATCCTGCCTCATCACCAGCGGTTCGCCCCGCCGTCGGACGGGATGACTAGGCTATGGGGATGGCAACAGTAATCCTCGTGCGGCACGGCCGCACCACAGCGAACGCCTCCGGGCTGCTGGCCGGCCGGACCCCCGGCGTCGAACTCGACTCTGCAGGCCGAGACCAGGCCGCCGTGACCGGGGACCGGCTCGCCGTCGTGCCCCTCGTCGGCGTGGTGTCGAGCCCGCTCGAGAGATGCCGGCAGACCGCACAGTTCATCCTGGACCGCCAGTCCGGCACCCCGCATGCCCCCGTGGAGCAGGAGCTGACCGAGTGCGATTACGGCTCCTGGCAGAACCGCACTCTTGAGGAGCTGGCGAAGGAGGAGCTGTGGAAGACGGTGCAGTCCCAGCCCTCCGCCGTCACCTTCCCCGGCGGCGAGTCCATGGCGGCCATGCAGGCGCGCTCGGTGGCCGCCATCCGGCGCCACGATGCGGCCTTCGAAGCGGAGCACGGGCCCGGCGCCGTATGGGCGGCGGTGAGCCACGGCGACATCATCAAATCGGTCCTCGCCGATGCACTGGGCATGCATCTGGATCTGTTCCAGCGCATTACCGTGGGACCGGCCTCTGTGTCGATCGTGCACTACGGCAAGGGGCGGCCCACCGTTTTTGCCACCAATACCGACGCCGGAGATCTCTCCTGGCTGGCCGTTCCTCCGGCGTCAGAGGATGCTGCGGTCGGCGGAGGCGCGGGACATGCGGCACCTCAGGCCGAAGGAGCCTAAAGTAGTCCTATGCCTACAACCGTTCACGAGTTCGCCTGGCCTGACCGCGTCGTCGTCGGCACTGTCGGCGTCCCGGGGCAGCGCACGTTCTATCTGCAGGTGCGCACCGGAAAGCAGCTTGTCAGCATCGCCCTGGAGAAGCAGCAGTCCGCCCAGCTTGCCGAGAAGATCGACGAGATCCTCGACCAGCTCATGACCGTCGACGGCAATCCCTTCCACGTTCCCGCCAGCACTCCCCTCGAACTCGTCGACAATGACGACCTCGAGACAGTGCAGGAACAGTTCCGCGCCGGCGTGATGAGCCTGGGCTGGGACCCGACCACGGCGCAGCTCGTCATCGAGGCCTACCCGCTCGAAGAAGTGGACGAGGACGATGACGGCTTCCTTGAGGAGGATGAAGACGCCGATCCCGCCGAAGTGCTGCGGGTCAGCATGCCGGTGGGCACCGCCCGCGCTTTTGCCAAGCGCACGCGGGAGGTCGTGGGCGCCGGGCGCCCCATCTGCGTGATCTGCGGCCAGCCGATCGACGCCGACGGGCACACCTGCACCTTCCCCGGGGCCTGATGCCGGCGCCGGATCTGGTGACCGCGGAGCTGACACTCACCGGCCGCATCACGACGGCGTCCAACGCCACCTTCCTGGGCAGCATCGGCGGCGCGTCCGTGGTCTACAAGCCGATCGCCGGCGAGAAGCCGCTCTGGGATTTTCCTGACGGGTTTCTGGCACACCGGGAAGTGGCTGCCTACCTGGTGTCGGAGCTGCTGGGCTGGAACATCGTGCCGCGCACCTGGCTGCGGGACGGCCCGCTGGGCGTTGGCATGGTGCAGCTCTGGCAGGACACCGATCCGGAGCAGACCGCGGTGGATCTGGTGCCGGTGGATGACATGCCGGAAACCGGCTGGAAAGAGGTCCTCGAGGGCGAGGACCAAAGCGGACAGATTGTTGCCCTCATTCACGAGGACACCCCGGCGCTCCGCCGGATGGCCGCGTTCGACGTCCTGGTCAACAATGCCGACCGCAAAGGTGACCACGTCCTCGCCATGGGCGGCGGGCACCGGTACGGCGTGGACCACGGGCTGACCTTCCATCACGAGCACAAGCTGCGCACGGTGCTGTGGGGATGGATCGGGGAGGCACTAAGCGCCGAGGAACTCGGAGGCATCGACCGGGTTCTCGAAGGACTGCAGGGTGAGCTGGGCCGGCAGCTGGCGGACCTGCTCACCGCTGAGGAGATTGCGGCGTTTGCTGCGCGCTGCGCCCGGTTGCGTTCAGCGGGAGTGTTTCCGGCTCCCAGCGGCGGCATGCCTGCCGTGCCCTGGCCGCTGTTCTAACGGCTTCCAGCGAAAACGGTTGGCCTATCCGCGGGTGAAGGCAAGGTACCGCCGAGCGGATTCCTGCACAATGCGGTCTGCGCCGTGCGGAATTATCCGGTCCCACCAGCCCCCGTACAACCGGTCGTAGCGCAGCGGTTCCAACCGGGCAGCGGCATCCTCCACTACCTCCGGCCGTTCGGGAATCTGGTTCGGATAGCTGTACAGAAAGGACACATGCGTACGGTCAGGGATGACATTGATGATGTCTGAGCTGAAGAGCGCTCCGCCGCCGGCCGGATCGCCGGACCAGTGCAGCACCGTGCCGCCGGGAAAGTGGATCCCCGCGCGGTAAAGGGTCAGGTCCCCGGCAAGCGCGAGGCTGTCCCCGCTCCAAAACTCCAGCGCGGGGTCGGGCCGTCCCACCCACTGCCTGTCCGCATTGTGCAGATACACCGGAGCATCGAATTCATGCGCCCACTCCACCATGGTGGTGTAGAAATGCGGATGGCTGACGGCGATCGCGGAGATTCCGCCCTCCGCACGGATCAGGGCGGCAAGCCCGTCATCCAAATACGCCTGGCAGTCCCAGAGCACATTGCCGCTTGACGCCTTGATCAGCAGAGTACGCTGTCCAATCGCGAAGGACGGTTCACATCCGATTCCCAGGACACCCGGGCCCTGCGCATGAATTGTTCCCCGGTGCGGGGATCCGCGCAGACGTTCGAACGTTGTCCAGGCCTGCCCCGTCAGCAGCACGTACTGTCGTTCGTCGTCGCAAATGGGGCAGTCCCGGCGCTCCGCTCCGTATTGGGTTCCGCAGGTGACGCAGAGGGGAAGATCCGGTGCGGATGACATGGAACCTAATAAACCACAGTTCCGCCCGGGGTCACCGGACCGCCGGAGAGTCCCTGTTTGTTGCTCGCCTCCAGCTGGACTCCCAGACTGTGCAGCGGGTTCTCCAGCGCCATGGCCAGGTGAGGCACCACGGCTCCCTCAATCTGGTCCATGACCTCGCGGATATCCGCCCAGGCATTGACCGTGACCTTCAGCGTCAGATCCGGTTCCTCGGCAGTTCCGCGCAGCAGCGCCGTCGAATCGACCACACCGGGAATCCGCTCCGTGTCATCCTCGACGGCCGCGGCCAGCACTGACGGGTTGCAGACGGTGATGCCGCGGGCCGGGTTCTCCTGCAGCCTGAACGTGTCCGCCCCAACGCGCCGCGGGATCTGGACCAGCATCCACCACAGCCCGAGGGTTCCCAAAATCAGTCCGGCGATCAGGACGCCACCGGGGGCATAGTCGGCCCCCGTGACGTCTTCCGGCGGTCCGGACAGGACGGGGCTTTCGGCTGTCCCTATCACTCCTGAAGCCAGCAGCAGGAGATAGACGCCTGCCGCCAGGCACAGCAGCCCAAGGATGGTCAGCCAAACACGGTTGGCGGTGCCGGCATGGTGGCGCATGGTGTTCCCCTTCAGTTGCCAGTGGTCCTTCAGGTGCCGGGTCGGATTGAAACGGTGATGTTCGGCACCGGATCCAGGCCGGAGGCCTGAAGCCGGGAGCGTACGCCGTCGGTGACCCAGTGCTGCAGATCGGCGGTGTCGTGCAGCGGCGTGTGCACGGACACATGCACCTCTTTGTCCGACGCCGTTGCCGAGGCCGTGGAAACGCCGTCGATATGTTCACAAGTGGCCGCAGCAAGCCGGGCAACAGCCCGGCGCGACATCACCGCACGGCTGTCGCCGCTGACCTCACGGATCGGATCCAGGCGCAACGGAAGCGCGTGAAACTTTCCGGGCACCAGCGCTGCCAGCAGCAGCACCAGGCCGATGACGGTGAGGACGACGCCGGCGGTCCAGCTTCCGGGACTGTTCCAGTTCAGCGTGGCAAGCCAGTCCGAACCCGCTGTGAAGAAGGGCGGCCACACCCCCATGGTGAGCCGGGCAACGGCAGCCCAGACCAGCACCACTCCCGCAGCCAGCAGCACCAGGCCGCAAATCATGGCGGGTACCGCGCGGCTGGGCCGGGGCCGCAGAGACACCGGCAGGTTGCCGCTCACTGCAGCCTCCGGCGGCCGTCAACGGGTTCATCCGGCCGCAGCCACGAGACGGTGACATCCACTTGGCGCACTTCCACACCGGTCATCTCACTGACCCGACTGGAAATCCGGTCCCGCAGCTGATCAGTGGCCTGCCGCAGGGGCACCGGATACGGCAGACCCACTTCCACCTTCAGCGAGGCAACGTTGCCGGCCAGTTCAACCTTGGCCTGGGGACGGGCGGACAGGTCCGCCCGCGCGCCGATGCCCAGAAAACCGCCTGAACTGCCGCCGGCAAACGTTTCGTCCACCACGATTTGGGCGGCCACCTTCTCGAGGACCTTGCGGGCCAGCACGGTGCGGCCGCGGTCGCCGACGTCGAGCCGCTGCCTGCGTGCGGCCGGGGACCTCGCGTCCTGGATTCCGGGTGCGCTCATCTGCTCGACGCTCTGCCGAACATGGCCTGGACATCAAGCTTCCCGTCGGCGGCCATGCCCACCAACAGCCCCACCAGGCCGAACAACACTGCCAGCAGGAAGGCGTACCAGCCTCCGAAGGCCAGCACGATTCCCAGGACGAGGCCCACTGCCAGGCACCATTTAGTTGCGGACATGTTGTCCTCCTTCGCTAGGTTGCCGGCGGCACCGCAGCACCTGTCCGGCGGATTTCTTATGCCGGAGCGTCATTCCAACCGGTCCGATGGTTTCTTGTTCGCATCCTGCTCGTCGTCGGAATCGTCTTCCGGCAGGTGCACGTCGGTGACGTTGACGTTCACTTCGAGAACTTCCAGTCCCGTGGCGTTTTCGACGGACCGGATAACGTTGCGCCGGATCCCCTGGCTGACTTCCACGATGGAGTAGCCGTATTCCACCACGATGCTTACGTCGATTGCCGCCTGCCGCTCACCCTTTTCGACGCTGACGCCGTTGCTGACGTTGGTCTGGGATCCGGGAATCCGCTCGGTCATGGAGCTGAACACGCGGCGTGCTGTATTGCCCATGGCATAAACACCGGGCACCTCCCGGGTCGCCAGGCCCGCGAGCTTCTGGACCACCGTCTCTTCAATGGTCGTATCACCGTGCGGCGTATGCAGCGGTCCGGATTTGCGGGCCGGTTCCGTGTCGCTGACGCTGGTCACGGTGCCCGACGACGAGGTGCCGGTGCTGGTGCTCCCGCCCGATGGATGTCCGCTGCCCGGTGACGAGGACACCGGTCCGGAGGATGGTCCTGATGGTTTCTGGGCATCTGCCATGTCGCTCATCTCCTGCTTGAAACTGGTCCCGTTCGGGGAACGCTTGCGAGCTTAAAGACGCACTGCGGGGGTAATCGTCACGCCGTTTGGCAAACTTCCCGCGCCCGCGTCCGTTGTGCCCGCGCACTGTTCCGCCCGCGCGGACGCTCTGGGATTATTTGGAAGGGACCGGCGTCTGCCGGACCGGACAGGGGCGCCCATGGCTGCGGCTGAATCGCCGGACGAGTCCGGCACTGTTACGCGGTCCCGCAGCACGGCACCCGCCCCCGGGTGCAAGGGGCTGGACGAGGCCACGGTGGTGGCGCGTGCCCAGGACGGAGATCTGTCCGCCTTCGAACACCTGGTGGAGTCTTATCAGGGACGCCTGTTCCGTCTGGCATACCGGCTGCTCAATGACCGGGGTGACGCAGAAGACGTTGTGCAGGACACCCTGACCGCCAGCTGGCGTGCCCTTCCCGGACTGGACCGCTCAAGTGCCTTCGGCAGCTGGGTCTACCGGACAGCTACCAACCGGTGCCTCGACGTTCTCCGCCGCCGCACCGCCCATCCTGAAGACAGCGTCGATCTAACCGGACTTTGGCCTGCAATCGGTCCGCTGTCCGGAGATCCGCACCGGACAGCAGAACTGGCGGCCCAGTTCGAGTGTTTGTCCCGGGCACTCGCGGAACTTCCGCCCGACCAGCGTGCGTGCTGGCTGCTGCGCGAAATGCACGACCAGAGCTACGCGGAAATAGGCGCCACCCTGGGAATAGGAACGGGCACGGTGCGCGGCCGGTTGGCACGGGCACGGGAAAAACTCGCGGAGGCGATGATCCAATGGCATTAGAGATGCGCGCTGGCCAGGTTGACTGCGGACGCACCGTCAACCGAATCTGGCAGGACATGCTGCAGCCGCCGGACCGCCACACCCGGTCCTGCCCGGACTGCCGAACCGTCCGTGCCGATTTGGAGCCGCTGTTCAGGGCCACGAACGTGCTTCGGGACCACGACCTGCGGCACCCGGGTCTCCGGCCGCCGTATGCGCTGAAAGAAAGGGTCCTGGATGCGGCCTTCCTGCAGATGCGGCGCAGCCCCCGGTTGTTCCTGGGCGGCACCGCTGAGGGAAGGGTGGAGATCAGCGAAGCGGCCCTCGCCGCCGTCGTGCGCGACGCAGCCCGCGCCATAGGAGGTGTGCGCGCCCGCCGCTGCCGCATTCACCATGAGCCGGAAACAGGTGCCGGGCTGCTGATCCATCTGCGCACTGCAGTGGCCCCGGGAGTCGACATCTGCCGGGCCATGGACTTCCTGCGCCTGACCATTCACGACGCCGTTGAAACGTCCGTGGGCGTTGCACCGCAGGCGGTCCATTTGACGGTAGAGGATCTGTACGATGACTGACCGGCCGCTGCGCGGCAAGGTGATCGGCAGTTCGGTGATAGCTTCTGTGGCCGCACGGGCCGCAAGGGAGACACCCGGAATCCTTCGGTTGGGGCCCCCGCTGGGGCAGCTGGTGGCGCGGGTCCGTTCGGCAGCCCGCAACACCCTGCGCCGGGTTCCGGATACGGGCTACCGGACGAGCCGGGACGGGGTTTTTGCCGCCGTCTCCGACGGCCGTGCAACCGTTGACGTGGAGGTGGCCACGGATGCCCGGTTCAATGCCCTGGAAGTTGCGGCTGACCTCCAGGAACGCGTCCGCCACGCCCTGCGCAGGACCGGAGTTGCAGTCAGTTCGGTGAACGTCACCATCCTCGCCATTGAGGACCCGCCGCCCCCTGCAGCCCCGGGGCGGTGAACCGCGCTTGGGACCGTGGCAAGGCAACTTCACGCAGTGGGCACCGGTGTGGGCGGCGGTGCGCGGGCTGGGAAGCACCCTGGACGGGGACGCGGTGCTGATGGCCCCTTTTGGCGGGGGCGCACCGCAGTATGTGGTTACCTGGCCCGGGCGGAATACTCCCCGGGCCGCCGCGGAGGTCTCCGCGACCCCCGGCGCCCGGCTCACGCTGGTGACCGATGATGCGGACACGGCAAGGGAGTTTGCCGCCGGGCAGGGACTCGCTTCGCTGTCCACGCTGGCGCTGATGACCGCTGATCCCGCAGACCTTCCCCAGGTTCCCCAGCTGCCCGAAGGTGCAGACCTCACCCTGGCGGAATCCCGGGACTATTCGGTGGTGGAAATCAGTGCCTTCGGGGAACCTGTGGCCCGCGGGCGGATTGCACGGGGCGAAGGGTTTGCCGTGTTCGGCGGCATCGACATCCGCCGGCCGGACCCCGACCACACCATGGAAACCGCGGTGCTGGCGGCCCTGGCCGAGGAAGCAGCAGTGCGGGACCTGCCGCTGATCCTGATGCCGGCCCTGCCCAAGTCCGGCTTCTGGTATGCCCGCCAGGGATGGAGCACGGCGGCGGAAGTGCTCACCTTCATGCGCACGCTGGACGCCTAAACTTTTCGTCATGTTTTCACTAAACAGACAAAAATATCCACGATGCGGAAGGCAGTGGAAAGAAAGAGTGTAAGCTCCAACGCATCGATGCATCGGCTGACAACCCAGCCGTCTCACCACTCGTAGGGAGAAACACCATGGCCATTGATGTGAGCGACATGTCCCCCGCCCCGGGGGCCGAGAAAATCCTGACGCCGGATGCGCTGGCGTTTATCGAGGAGCTGCACCACCGGTTCCGGCCCACGCGGGACAACCTGCTGGCAGCCCGGGCTGACCGCCGCAACCGCATCGCGGCCGGAGAAAGCCTGGATTTCCTGCCCGAAACCGCCAGCATCCGTGAGGGCGACTGGAAAGTGGCTGAGGCCCCCGCTGCCCTGAACGACCGCCGCGTGGAGATGACCGGCCCGGCATCGCCGGCCAAGATGGCCATCAACGCACTCAACTCCGGAGCAAAAGTGTGGCTGGCGGACTTGGAGGACGCCCACACCCCCACCTGGCACAACGTGGTGGACGCCGAATACAACCTCTACCGGGCGGCGAGGGGGGACCTCTCCTTCACCTCGCCTGAGGGCAAGGAATACACGCTGCGCACGGACATGCCGCTCGCCGTGCCCGTTGTACGGCCCCGCGGCTGGCACCTTCCGGAAAAGCATGTAACGGTCGACGGCGAACCCGCCGTGGGCGCGCTTGTGGACTTTGGCCTGCACTTCTTCCACAACGCCCGGCAGCTCCTCGACAACGGCCAGGGACCCTACTATTACCTGCCGAAGATGGAAAGCCATCTGGAGGCCCGGCTCTGGAACGACATCTTCACCTTCTCCGAGGAATACGTGGGCATCCCTCAGGGTTCGATCCGCGCCACCGTTCTCATTGAGACCATTCCGGCCGCCTTCGAGATGGACGAAATCCTCTACGAACTGCGGGACCACGCCTCCGGCCTCAACGCAGGCCGCTGGGACTATCTCTTCAGCATGATCAAGGTCTTCCGCGACTCCGGCAAGGATTTCCTGCTGCCGGACCGCGCCGACGTCGCCATGACCGCACCGTTCATGCGCGCCTACACGGAGCTGCTGGTCAGCACCTGCCACCGCCGCGGAGCCTTTGCCATGGGCGGCATGGCAGCCTTCATCCCGAACCGGCGGGAACCGGAAGTCACGGCCAAGGCCTTCGAAAAGGTGACGGCGGACAAGACACGGGAAGCCAACGACGGTTTTGACGGGTCCTGGGTGGCCCACCCGGACATGGTTCAGACCTGCCGTGAGGTGTTCGACTCCGTCCTCGGGGATAAGCCGAACCAGGTGGACAAGCTGCGCGACGACGTCTCCGTCACGGCCAAGGATCTGCTGAACGTCTCCACGGCGGAAGGCGCCATCACCGAGGCCGGCCTGCGGTCCAACCTGTATGTGGCCGTGGCCTACACGGCCGTCTGGCTCTCCGGCAACGGTGCCGTGGCCATCCACAACCTCATGGAGGATGCAGCCACGGCTGAAATCTCCCGCTCACAGGTGTGGCAGCAGGTGCATAACGGCATTGTCCTGGAGGACACCGGAGCCACCGTGACCCCGGAACTGGTGGAACGCCTGCTGGCCGAAGAAACCGAGCGCCTGCGCAGCGAGGTTCCCGAGGATCAGTTCACCCGCTTCTACGCTCCGGCGAGCCAGCTGATTGCAGATATCAGCCTGGCCGACGACTACGTGGACTTCCTGACCCTGCCCGCCTATGAGCTGATCGACTGAGGACCCGCCCGCAGCTCCGGTGACGCTTCCGGGGCTGCGGGCAGGTAGCCCCGCGCCCACTGGTCCACTACCGCGTAGGCACGCCGGCGCACCGGCTTTGCGGACAGGAAAACATCGTGCAGGGCGTCCGGCACCCGCGCCACGGTCACGCAGTTTCCCAGCGACAGTGCCCGGTTGGCCACCACGTCCACGTCCAGTGCGACGTCGGCCTTTTCGGCGTCGGCTGACCACCGGGGTTGCAGATAGCTCTTGTCGGAGAGCAGCACGAGCACGGGAATGTCGAGGCGGAGCCCCTGGGCGACCACAGCCTGGGCGCGGAACACCGCGTTGAGGAACGCAACGGTGCCCGGAAACCCCCGCAGCGGACGCCACAGAAGGTTGTAGGTCCACTCTCCGCCGAAGGCGGAAAAGACGGCGCGGGCGTAGTTTCCGGCGTCCACCGGAGGCAGCGGTGCGAGGGGGTGCCGTTGTGCCTCCCTGCCGATCAGCGGCGAGATGATCCGCCTGCCCAGTTCCGTAGCCTGGAATTCGAGCCACGGACTGTTCAGCACCAGGGCCGAGGCCGCCCCCGGATGCCGGGAAGCCCAGAGACTCAGGGTGAGCCCGCCGGTGGAATGCCCCAGCAGGATCAAGGGCCGCGCAGGCGTCCCGGACTCGGCGGCCTGGCCCGCATTCGGCGGGACGGGCCTCCCCATCGCGGCGAGCGCCGCGGCGATGTCGGCGTCGTACCCGGTAAGGTCCGTGGTGAATCCGGGGCTTTGCCCCGGACGGAGGCTGCGGCCGTAGTTGTGCAGATCCAGGGCATAGAAGCGCATCCCGGCCTGCGCCCAGTACCGGGCAAGTTCGGTCTGGAAAAAGTAGTCCGACCATCCGTGCACATAAAGGACATCGCCGGCGCCGGCGCGCTCCCCGCCGGGCGGGGTGTCCGCGGGCGAGTAGCGGACCAGTGTCGCCGGAGCGCCGTCGGGCAGGTCAAGCGTCAGCTGCTCAAAGTCTTCACCGAGAATGTCAGGCTGCCAGGCTGCCCGGGACGACCGGTTCTGTTCTTGCAAGACAAAAGTTCCCTTCATGCCGCTTGCCCGGAGACCGGATGGCGTCCGCGCGGCTACCGTCCATGCTCCCGCGCCGCCGAGTCTGCGGTCAACGCAGCCGGGCGGCAGCGCCGCTTGGCCAGCGCACGGAGCGGGTGAGGTTATTGCCGGGGATCTTTGGCAAGATGGCAGCATGACCCCGACCCCTCTCCGTACATCTCCGCTCCCGGCCGCAGAGGTGCGGGCATTGTCCCGTGCACTTTCCGCGGGCGACGTGACCGTTTTTGTTGACGGGACTGCGCTGCGCCTGCCCGCTGCCGCCCGCGATGCTGTGCTGGACCTGCTCGCACGGCTGGGCCGGGGTGAAGGCGTTGTGGTGGCCTCCGACGACGGGGCCGAGCCGGCGGCATCCCGGCCGGCGGCGCAGCCGTCCGCTGCACCGTCAGGGCCGACAACCCCGGGTGCCCGGAGCGGCTCCAACATTCCCCTCCTGACGACATCGCAGGCTGCGGCGGCGGCGGGGATCTCCCACACGTATCTGCGCAATCTCACGGATGCCGGAATCATCCCCGTTGAATACCGCGGCACGCACCGCCGCATCCGCCTGTCCGACGTCGAAGCCTGGCTTCAGGCGCAGCAGGCGGCCAGGCCGGCACGGACACAGGACAGCGGCGCACAAGTTGAGGAGTGAGGGCTCCACTCCCCTATGCTGGGGAGAAACCCGGCGGTTGCCCGCCTCACCTGCAATGCAACGGAGCTAGCTGTGATTATCGGTATCCCCAAGGAAATCAAGAACAACGAATTCCGGGTGGCCATTACGGCCTCCGGCGTCCATGAGTTCACGACCCGCGGGCATCAGGTGCTGCTGGAATCCGGCGCGGGCACAGGTTCCAGCATCAGCGATGCCGAATATGCCGGGGCGGGTGCCTCAATTCTGGATTCGGCTGATGATGTCTGGAACCAGTCCGATCTCATCCTGAAGGTCAAGGAACCGGTGGAATCGGAATACCGGTTTTTCCGTCCCGATCTGGTGCTGTTCGCCTACCTGCATCTGGCGGCCGCACCCGAACTGACGAGGGCACTGCTGGCATCGGGAATGACGGCCATTGCCTATGAAACAGTGCAGGAAGGACGGGTGCTGCCGCTGCTGGCACCCATGTCCGAGGTGGCCGGCCGCCTCTCCGTCCAGGTGGGCGCACAGTGCCTGACGTCCCCGGCCGGAGGTCCCGGACTGCTTCTTGGCGGCGTGCCGGGCGTTCGTCCGGCAAAGGTGGTGGTCCTCGGCGCCGGAGTGGCAGGCACCAATGCTGTGGCTGCGGCAGCGGGCGCCCACGCCGACGTCTCCGTCCTGGACATCAACATTGACCGGCTGCGCCAGCTCGATGCCCAGTACGCCGGCCGGATCCGCACCATCGCGTCCAACGCCTTTGAAATTGAGCGTGCGCTGGCGGATGCCGACCTGGTCATTGGTTCGGTGCTCATTCCGGGAGCCCGGGCCCCGAAGCTGGTCACCAATGACATGGTCTCGCGGATGAAGCCCGGCAGCGTCCTGGTGGACATCGCCGTGGACCAGGGCGGATGCTTCGAGGACTCCCGGCCCACCACCCACGAGGATCCGACCTACCGGGTCCACGGGTCCCTGTTCTACTGCGTGGCCAATATGCCCGGCGCGGTGCCCAACACCTCCACGTATGCGCTGACCAACGTCACGCTGCCCTACGCCGTCGCACTGGCCGACCGCGGCGTCCGCGGCGCGTTTGACGCTTCCCCGGCGCTGGCCCGCGGACTGAACATCGCCGGCGGCAAGGTGGCCCATGCCTCAGTGTCCACGGCGCTCGGCCTGGAGCTGACGGAGGACTGGTCCGCGCTCGTCCCGGCCTGATGCGGAAAAGCGCGGACGGCGGAACATTCCCGGCCGTCCGCGCACCGGGCGCTAGCCTTCAGTGAAATGGGTGGCGGCGGGTTCACCGTTCAGCCGCTCAACTATTTCGCCCGCCAGGACCCGCACCTTGACGTTGCGGCTGTTGGAGGCCCGCCGCAGGATGTCAAAAGCCTCCTGCTGAGTGCAGCTGTTTTGTCCCATGATGATGCCCACGGCCAGATCTATGGTGGTCCGTGAGGCGAGCACACCCTGCAGATCCTCCACGGTGGCCGCATGCTGCGAGACCCGTACCGCCAGAAGCAGGGCCTGCGAGGCTTCGGCGGCGTAAGTTTGGGCGACGCGGCGGAAGTCATCGTCGAAAACATCCGGACTCTTGGCGTACAGGTTCATTGCTGCTTTGGCATGCCCGCCCAGCTTGAGCGGAACCGCATACATGGACCGGATGCCGTAGTTCCGGATGCAGTCCATGTACTCCGGCCAGCGGCTGTCGGTGGCAGCATTGCGCACGTGCACCTCGGCCTGGATCCGGATCGCGTGCAGACACGGCCCGTCCCCGAATGCGTACTGGAGTTCATCCATGGCCAGTGCCTCGCTGTCGCTGCTGGCCACGGTGAACTGGTGGTCGCGCGAGCGCTGGAAGGTGATACCGCAGTATGTGGTTCCCCGCAGGGAAAGCGATGACGCCGTCAGAACCGCAAGTTCAGATAGAAAGTCCTGCACATCCTCGTGATGAACGAGCAGATCCTGCAGTTGTGCCCACGGGGCCCTTGTGGTGCTTGAGTCGTCCATGATTCCTCTGCTGGCACATGCCACATCGGAGAGGACGGCGGCAGTATGCGATGGCGGGCGGCAAGCCCGGGCGCGGAATTGTCTGCCGTGCCGTTTGATATTACGATAAAAATTTCACGGTCAAGACGCGGCCATGGCTTTCTGCGCACCCTCCAGCAGAGGATACCCATGGATCCTGCAGTTCAAATTCCCGTCTGTCACCAGTGCGGTGTGGACGATTTTCTCATTTTTGAATCCTTCACCCCGGCGGCAGGCGATACACCCGCTATGGCCAACTACACATGTTCCGTCTGCGAATCCTTCGCCGGACACTTCGTTCCGGCCGGCTGGTTCCCTCCCGGATGGGGCAAATGAGCGCTTCGACCGACAGGTCCGCGCCCGGATATGTTCCCCGGCTGCTTTCCGCCGCAGCGTTCCTCACCAACCGTGCCACCGAAGAATCCCTGGCGGAGCTGCGCCTTACCCATGAACGCACGCTCATCCTGCGGCTGTTGGCCGAATCTCCGGCAACGGAGGATCAGCTCTCCGCGAGTTCAGGGCTGCCCGCCGCCTGCGTCCGCGACTGTCTGGTGGCCCTTCAGCCTTGCGGGTACATCACCTCAGGCGCCGGAGGCCAGTGGACGATCACTGCCTCCGGGGAGAGCATCAGCGCACAGGCCACCCACACCGAAACCCAGCTCATGCTCCTCGCCGACACCGACGTCGAAGGCTTGCGGGCTGAACTGCACGCCCTGATCAGGGCCCTGACGCCGCCCCGCTGAGCACAAACCCGGTTAACGACGAAAGGGGAAGCCAGGCGGTGACTACCGCCTGGCTTCCCCTTTTGAAAGATGCTGCCCGGTTTCCGGCGCAGCGTCCCGGTTACGGAACCATCGTCGGGAAGCGCTCCCAGACGCGGTGGCTTGCCAGCAGTCCGCTGACGCCTGCCGTTACCTCGGCTGGGGTTCCCACCACAACGCCGGGGGCGTCCACAGGAACACCTGCGGCCATGAGGACCGAGCCGCCGTCGCCCAGTGCACCAATGGCCTTGGCATGGCGGAAGGCCTCAGCCAGGAGCATGGTGACGCGCGGGTCAAGGGACGGATGACCCTCGGGGTTGCCTGCCTTGGCATCCAAGCTGTCGACGGCGTCGGGAGCCGGAGCGCCCGTTGCCGCCACCACAATGGCGTCAAACTCGGTGGAGCGCGCGGTCAGGTAGGTCCGCTGGATAGTAACTTCGCCGCCCAGCTTGCCGCCGTGCGGAGCGATCACCAGCGGAACCATGCCCTCGGCGGCGACAGCGGAGAGCACTTCGTTCAGCGCACCCAGGTCCGTTGCGTCGTCGGCCACAACGCCAACCAGACGGCCGGCCACGGGCCAGGTGCCGCCCAGCTGGCTCAGCGCCGGGCTCGGCGGGGTGTCTTCAACGACGACGCTCGGTGCCGGCGCTTCAAGGCCCAGACCGGTTGCCACCTCGGTGGCGAGGCGCTCGTCAATGTTAGCCAGGGACTGTAGCTGACGCAGCCGGATGTTCTCCTCGTAGCACTTGCCGAGTTCAAACGTGTAGGCCTGCACCACATGGTCCTGCTCCACCGGAGTCAGCGAACGGAAGAACATCCGCGTCTGGCTGTAGTGGTCATCGAAGGTTGCCGGATTTTCGCGGACCTTGCGGGACGCCGGCACCTCGGTGGGGACATCGATGAAGGCGCCCATGTCCGCGCCGGCCATGAAGGGGCAGCCGCCGTCGAGGGAATTGGGCTGGTACGGAGCAACCCCCGAGTGGTCCGCGTCCTGGTGGAACCCGTCGCGGAGCATGTCGTTGACCGGGGCGTGCGGACGGTTGATCGGAATCTGGGCAAAGTTCGGACCGCCCAGACGCGTCAGCTGCGTGTCAATGTAGGAGAACAAACGGCCCTGCAGCAGCGGATCATTGGTGACATCGATACCCGGCACCAGGTGTCCGGGGTGGAAGGCCACCTGCTCCGTTTCCGCGAAGAAGTTCGTGACATTGGCGTTCAGGGTCATGGTGCCGATGATCTGCACCGGAGCCAGTTCCTCGGGAACCAGCTTGGTGGGATCGAGGAGGTCGATGCCCTCGAACATTTCGTCTTCGGTGTCCGGGAAGACCTGGATGCCCAGGTCCCACTGCGGGAAGGCGCCGGCTTCAATGGAGTCTGCGAGGTCCCGGCGGTGGAAGTCGGGGTCCATGCCGTTGATGATCTGTGCTTCTTCCCAGACCAGCGAGTGCACGCCCTGCCGCGGCTTCCAGTGGAACTTCACCAGCGTGGTTTCGCCGGCGGCGTTGACCAGGCGGAAGGTGTGAACGCCGAAGCCCTCCATGGTGCGGTAGGAGCGCGGGATGCCGCGGTCCGACATGTTCCACATGGTGTGGTGCTGTGCTTCGGTGTGCAGGGAGACAAAGTCCCAGAAAGTGTCATGGGCACTCTGCGCCTGCGGAATTTCGCGGTCCGGGTGCGGCTTGCCGGCGTGGATGACATCAGGGAACTTGATGGCGTCCTGGATGAAGAACACCGGAATGTTGTTGGCAACCAGATCATAGTTGCCCTCGTCGGTGTAGAACTTGGTGCTGAAACCGCGGGTGTCACGGACGGTGTCCGCGGAACCGCGGGAGCCCAGGACCGTGGAGAAGCGGACAAACACCGGCGTTTCGGTGCCCTTGGCGAGGAAACCTGCCCGGGTGACGCCTTCTGCGGCACCGTTGGCAACAAACACGCCGTGGGCAGCTGCGCCGCGGGCATGGACTACGCGCTCGGGGATGCGCTCGTGGTCAAAGTGAGTGATTTTTTCCCGCAGGTGATGGTCCTGCAGAAGGATCGGTCCGCGGGGACCTGCCTTGAGTGAATGGTCCGTGTCGCCGAGCCGGGCACCCTGTGCGGTGGTCAGGTACCGGCCGCTCTGCGCGTTGGAGGATTTCGGCGCTCCGGTGGGAACGCCGGTGGGTGAGACCGTTTCTGGTCCGTCCTGGTCAGGCTTCGGGGGCAGCGGTTCCCGCGGCTCGGTCGGCTCGGCCAGTTCCGGAGCCTGCGGCCCCGGTACGCCCGGAATCGAACCGCCGGGTACGGATGTGCTCTTGTCAGACATGTAGCCTCCATCATCGTTCGAACCAGACGCCGCCCAAATACGGCGGCCTCTAGACACCCTACTAAATTAGTAAGCCTGCTGACACTTATTTGCTGTCACCGATTCCACTAATTCCAGCCAGCCTTCGGTTATCCGCTCCAGCGGCATCCCCGCACTGCGATGCAGATGCAGCAGCAGCCCGGCTTCCAGGAAGGACTCCAGCTGGTAGGCGGTCAGCTCCGGATCGCGGATCATCGGAAGGGCGGACAGGAGCATCCTGAGATGGCTCAATTCGAGCTGGCGGGCCGGATGCCGGTAGTGCATCAAGGCATCGACGTCGGCCGCCCGCCGCAGCTCCCCGGTGATATCCAGCGCCTGGATCCGTGCAACCCCGAATGCCCGCAGGCGTTCCAGCGGCGGCGCTCCCGGCCCCAGAGGTGCGGGACCGGCCATATAACCTTCCTGAAAGTCTCGTTCTGCGTGGTCAAGCAGTGCCCGCATCACGCCGGCACGGCTGCCGAAGCGCCGGAAAATGGTTCCCTTTCCCACGCCTGCACGGCGTGCCAGATCGTCCATGGTGAGTGCTTCCGCACCCCGCTCGGAAACCATTTCCAGCGCGGTGTGCAGCAACAGGCTGCGGTTTCTTGCCGCATCCAGACGCTCACATCCGCCGCCCGCGCTCTCTTCCCTGCCTGCCTGCATGCGCGCCAGTCTAACCCCCGCGGAATAAAAGCGGACCGTGGTCCGCTTATAGTCTTAGATGCAATACCTGTGCCTCAAACCGGCACGGTCCCTGATAGGAGTTTCCTTGAGCACTAAAGTACTTACCCTGGTCGGCAGCCTTCGGGCCGGTTCCGTCAACCGTCAACTTGCCGAAACGGCCGTCCTGAACGCCCCCGAGGGTGTTGAGATTGTCATCCATGAGGGCATCGGAACCATCCCGTTCTACAACGAAGACATCGACGTCGAGGGCTCCATTCCCGAAGCCGCTGCGGCGCTGCGCAAGGCAGCTGCTTCCTCCGACGCCCTGCTGCTGGTGTGCCCGGAATACAACGGAACAATGCCCGCTGTCCTGAAGAACGCCATTGACTGGCTTTCCCGCCCGTTCGGCGCTGGCGCCATTGCCGGCACCCCCGCAGCCGTAATCGGTTCCGCCTTCGGCCAGTTCGGCGGGGTCTGGGCCCATGATGACGCCCGCAAGTCCCTGGGAATTGCCGGTGCCCACCTGGTGGAGGACGTACGCCTGTCCATTGGCGGCTCCGTGACCCGCTTCGCCGAGATCCAGCCCAAGGATGATGCCGAGGTGGTGGAACAGGTCCGCAGCGTGGTTTCGTCGCTTGCCGGGGCTTCCGCCTCCACCGCTGCCTAGCAGCCCCGCAACGCCAAAGGGACGGACCTGCTGCTGCCGCAGTTCGGTCCGTCCCTTTTTGTGTCTCAGTCTTTTGTGTCTCAGTCCGGTTTTGTGTCTCAGTCCGGGAAGTTTATTTCCTCAATCCCAGAAGCCGCCGGCCCAGGCCGCGTCCCGCAGATAGTCACGTGCGGGACCCACGTCCCAAAGCTCTCCGCTGGAGGCAACAATCCCCTTGTCCCGCAGGTCTTCAACAACGTCTTCGGAGCACCCAAGGGCCTCTGACAGGTCTTGGGAAGTCGACGCTACTATGAACTCGTTGCGGCTTGTCACGGGGTCTCCTTCTGGTAGGGCTTCATCGTTGCCTAGTGCCGGTCCAGCAGTGCCGCTTCGCGTTCCGTGCTCCAACTGCGTGCATACAGGCCCAGTGCTGCCTCCTCCCGCAGTGAAAGCCCGAGTCGGTTCAGCAGCATGTGCGCCTGATACACGGTCAAATGCTGGGCGCTCCTGCTGAGCCGGGCTTTGTCCGCCCGGTAGAGGTAATTGTCGACGCTCCTGAACCAGCGGCGGCGCCAGTTCTCCACTGCGTTTTCGGCAGCGGTGGCAGCCATCAGACGGTGGGTGGGCGTCACCTTCGCGGCAACCTGAATGGTCATCGCCTCCCTGACACTTCCGGCCCGCTGCCCAAAGCCGGCCGTGCAGCTGCGCAAATGGCTGTCCCAGTAGTAGTCCCAGGAGATTCGCCGCCGGTCCGGCCAGCTTGCCGAGTGGGGGCCCTTCATCATGGCGCGGGCGGAATCGAACAGCAGGAGCGATCCGAAGGCCCACCTGTTCTGGACCTTCGGAAACCTGACCGTGGCCCAGGCGCCCAGCTCCGAGGAGAGTTCAAAGACCTCTTCCGCCAGGGCCAGTCCTTCCAGGCCCCCGTATTTGGCCAGATCAGCCTCGAGCCTGGGATTCTGGTGTTCCGCTCCGCCGGGACCCAGACGGTCCGTGGCCGGATCGCTGATCTGCTGGGTCATTTCGAGATGGCCAATGACGCCGCTGGCCTGGTCCCGCAGCGCGCCCAACAGGGGCGTCAGCCGCTCAAAAATTTCGGGTTCTCCAAGGAACCGGACCCGCACATGCGCGTTGGCCGGTTCCAGGCACCTCGTGTAGTACCACCTGCTGGCCCCGTAGGCCTGTGCTTGGGCCGCCAGCGGGGTAACCAGTTCTCCAATGATGCCGTCCGCTACATCGAAGCCCCCGGTGTAAAAGGAGACTGTCCACCATTGTGCCGTCGGGCGAGTTCGTGAGGCGTTTCGAACTGCTGTCAGCTGTGTCATGGCGTGAGTCCCCTCCGGGGTTGGTGCTTGGTTACCGCCGCTGAGCGGGGTCTTGCTGGTTACTCGTTGTAAATCAAGTTGCTTTCCCCCTGAGGGGATTCCTTAGATCCAGTCCCAAACTTTGGTCATCTTTATTCCCCTCCTGTACCTGCGGCCGTGGTGCCGGCCTGTGCGGTTGGTTGACTCCGAAAGCTTCCCCCGCTGCGCAACGCCTCGTCTACCCTTTCCGGTGCCCGGTTCCTGTCATGGCCCCTTTGGCCCTTGCCTGTCATTTATTTGCCTCTGCACTTGACGTTTCGGCCGCATGCCATCAAGGGATATGGCGGATATCCGGTCTTTCTGCGCCGGCTTCCCTGCGATGGCATTAAGCGGTCATGGCAGTCTTTTCGCGGCGGCTATTCTTCCGGCAGCTTGGCCCGCAGGATGTCCCGGATGTAGTTCCGGTTCATGGCAGCCACCGAGAGTCCGTCACCGCCGTAGTGCTCCACGCACATCGGACCGTCAAACCCTGCCTCCAGGGCCATGCCAATGGCCTCCCGGTAATTGATGAATCCGAGGGCCAGCGGCGCGGGTGCAGAGGCGTAGGCACCGGTGGCGGGATCGTGATCCCGGAAGTAGTTCTTCAGCTGCCAGTAGTTGGTGTGCGGGAGCATCTTGACCAGCATTTCGCGCCAGTCCTCAACCGGACGGTGGAGGCGCACAATGTTGCCGATGTCGGGGCAAAGCCCCACGTTGGGCAGATCCACCGCCTTCACCAGCTGAACGGAGCTGTCCGCCGTTCCCAGGAAGGTGCCTTCATACATCTCCAGCGACAGGCTCACTCCGCGTGTCGCGGCATACTCGCCCAGCTCCCTGAAGCGCCCGGCCGCCTTGTCCCGGTTGGCGGGCGTGTCCTCGTCCTCGATTCCCTTGGCGAGCCAGAACCAGGTCGCGTCCTTCTGCTCCTGTGTGAGGGGGTCATGAAGTCCCAGGCAGACCATGGGAGCTTCAAGGTCCGCCGCCGCGTCAATGGTCCGCTTGGTGTAGGCCATGTTCCGCTGCGCCTGCTCTTCATCTGCGTTGATCACACTTTTGCGGGTGACGGCGAGGTCACTGAAAGCGAGCCCGTAGGAACGTGCCGTCTCCAGCAGCTGACGGCGCCCGCCGGCGTCGAGGTCCCCCGCCCGGACCCATGAATCCGTCAGGTCCACGTGGTCGAACCCAGCCAACCTGACTTCCCGCAGGGTCTGTTTCCAGGCCTGCGGCCCGGCCTCGGTACGGTCCAGACCGTCCTGCGTTACTCCCGTGAAGTTGAGCAGGGCCGCTCCGATGGGCCATGTCTCGGGTGTATACGTCATGTTCTTCTCCTTGCGTTGGTCGATGATGCGGATTACTGGGCGGGTTCACACCATGTGCTTGCCGCCGTCGATGAAGTACGAGGCGCCGTTGATGAACCCCGCCTCTTCGCCCACCAGGAAATTCACCAGGGCGGCAACTTCGGACGGGCGGCCAACCCGCTGCACGGGAATGTCTCCGGACAAAGCGGCCTTGCGGTCCTCGCTGAGCGGACCGCCCATGATGTCCGTGTCGATGGGTCCCGGGACAACGGCATTGCAGGTGATGCCGTGCGGCCCGAGCTCCCGGGCTGCACCGCGGGTGAGTCCCAGCACGGCTGCCTTTGCCCCCGCGTATCCCGTCTTCGAGAAGGTCCCGCCGCCGTCGTACGCCGTTATGGACGAGGTGTTCACAATGCGTCCGCCGCAGCCGCCGTCGATCATGCGGCGGGCTGCAGCCTGCATCATGAGCAGTGTTCCCGTGGCGTTGGCGTCCATGACGCGGGTCCACAGTTCTTTCGTGAGCTCGAAGAGGGTGTGCGGGCTGGCGATTCCGGCAAGATTGACCAGTGCAAGCACCGGAGGCAGCTCCTCATCCATTCGGACAAAGGCTGCCTCCACCGAGGCGGGGTCCGCCACATCAACGGCTATGCCCAGGACGGGCTGCACCGCTTCCGCCGCGAGCTCTGCGGCAAAGGAGTGCACTCCTGCCTCGTCCAGGTCCAGCACAGCCACGGCCCAGCCTTCCCTAACAAGACGGCGGGCAACGTGGCGGCCGATCCCGCGTTCGCTGCCCGTGCCCGTGACAACTGCGGTCCGGCGTTCCGGAAAAATGGCCATAAAAACTCCTCAGGGTTAGGGGCGCCGGCGTCACGCGGCTACTGCGTAGACCACCCACGCCAGCACAAAGGACAGGAAACCGATCGCCGTGCCCACCACGGTCCAGGTCTTCAAAGTGGTCAGGGTGTCGAAGCCGCAGAACTTTCCAATCAGCCAGAAACCGGAATCATTGACGTGGGAGAACGTGATGGAGCCTGCTGCAATCGCCACCACCACGGCCGCCAGGCCAATTCCGGAGACACCGAGCTCCATGACAGCCGGGGCCATGATGGAACCGGCCGTTGTGGCTGCGACGGTGGCGGATCCCTGCGCAACGCGGAAGGCGATCGCCACCAGGAACCCGGCGAGGATGACGGGAAGGCCAATGGCGTCCAGTCCGGAAGCTATGGTTCCGCCGATGCCGGTTTCGGTCAGGACGCGGCCGAAAGCGCCGCCGGCACCGGTGATCAGGATGATGGAACAAACCGGGGCCAGCGCATGGTCGACCAGGTCCTCCAGGGCACTGCCGATTTTGCCGCGGCCGCGCCGCGGCCGCATGTAGAGCAGGTACATCGCCGTCAGGGTGGCAATCAGCAGCGCGACGGGAGTGTTTCCGATCAGGCGGGAGAGCTGGAAGAGAATGTTGTCTTCGCCCACTGCCCCGGTTGCCTCGAGTGTGCTGAAGAGGGTGTTGAAGAAGATCAGGACCAGAGGCAGCAGGAGCACGAAGATGATGGTCCAGAACCCCGGCCGCGGAGTGTCCTCATCCAAATCCGCCTCCCCCAGCAGATTTGGAACGGGCATGTCCGGGTACCGCCTGGCAATAATCAGCGCCAGCCGGTACCCGGCGAAGTACCACGCCGGAAGGCCAACCAGCAGAGCAACCACAATCACCATGCCAATGTCCGCACCCATGACCGTTGCCGCCGCGGTGGGACCCGGATGCGGCGGGGTCAGCGCATGCATCATGAGGAACGAGCCGATAGAGGGAAGCACATACAGCATGAAGGAGCCGTCAAGGCGGCGCGCCACCGTGTAAATGATCGGCAGCATCACGATGAATCCGGCATCAAGGAAGATGGGGAAGGCATAGAACAACGAGGCGACGGCCAGCGCCAGAGGTGCCCGCTTCTCCCCGAAACGGCGAAGCATCGCATCCGCAAGGACCTGGGCACCTCCCGATACCTCCACGAGGCGCCCCAGGACGGCACCAAACCCCACCAGCAGGGCAACGGTTCCAACGGTGGTGCTGAATCCGGCAACGACGACGGTCATTACGTCCCCGATGCCGATGCCGGCTGCCAGCGCGGTTAGGACGCTGATGATAATCAGGGCGAAGAAGGCATGGATCCGCAGTTTGATGATCATCAGCAGCAGGACTGCGATGGCCGCCACGGCGATCGAGATCAGTGCCCAGGAGGGCCTGTCGGCCAGGACGAGTGTTTCAGCGGGTAGAACAGCGGGAATGCGCATAGAGGGAACACCTTTGTTCGCTGGAGTTGCTCCACGGGTATGTGATGTGGGCCATAGTTCGGCACGTCTGGGCTATACCCTATAGGATATTGGGATGCTGTCCAGCTGGCCGCCGACCCGCATGGAACGGCGAGCCCTCAGCCGCCACGCTGCAAACCCCCGGGCGGGGCGGATCACTGCCTTGTGGGAAAATCTTGAAGGCACACCAACGGCGGGACCAAGAGGAGCACCATGGGTACGGATGCAGCAGGGAGCGGTGCCTGGGTGCAGCGCAGCGTTTTGGCGGATCAGGTTTACACGGAGATTCTCGCGCGCCTGATGGACGGAAAGCTTGCCTCGGGGGACCCGCTCAGCATTGACGGCACCGCCAGGGATCTTGGCGTATCACCGACCCCCGTCCGGGAGGCACTGGCCAGGCTGGAAGCAACCGGCATGGTGGTGCGCGCCGCCCTGCGCGGCTACCGCGTGGCACCCGTCCTGAGCCATGACGAACTCCTGGACCTCATGGATGCCCGGCTGCTGATCGAGGGGCACGCCGCCGAGGTTGCCTGCAGGCACGCAGACGAGGCGTTTCTGGCGGAGCTCGAGCGTTCCATCGAAGACCTGCGGCAGGCGCCCAACGGACCCAACTTTTCCGATTACCGGTCCTATTGGGAAGCAGACGAGCGTTTCCACCGGGCCATCGCCGAACAAACCCGCAACCGGTTCCTCCTGGGCGCCTACAACTCCCTGGGCGGACACGTCCACCGCTTCCGCCTGTTCGGAGGAACCGGAGTCCGCGATGCACGCAGTGCCATTGAGGAACATACCCGGATTGTCGCCGCCATGCGCCGGGGTGACGCTGAGGAAGCACGCGCCGCAATGGCCGGCCACATCTGCGGCGTTCGGGACCGTGCTGCACGGGAACACGAGGCAACCCGCACCGGCACCGGACAGCCGGACTGACACCCCTCTCCCGACCGAGCCGTCTACGGTGTGGTTGACATCACAGAGCTGCACATGGATCCTATAGGAAAGATGAAATAGCTCCGGTCGAATCCGATCGGACGAATCATTGACCAGTGCATCGGAGGACTCGCCAGTGACCCAGCGAACAGTAGCCGTAGTAGGTTCCGGATACATGGGCGGAGGCATTGCGCAGGTCCTCGCCCTGGGAGGCGCACGAGTTGCGCTTGCCGATGTGTCGCAGGAAGTAGCCGAGAAGAATCTCGAACGCCTGCTCGCCGAAGCGGAGTTGTTCGTTTCGGACGGCCTGTTTCCCGAAGACGCGGTCCGGCGGCTGCGGGAAAACCTTTGGGCGGCCCCCAGCATTGAAGATGCCGTGGCGGATGCCTCCTACATCGAAGAAGCCGTCCCTGAGATCCTTGAGATCAAGCACGCCACTTTGCGGCGGATCAGTGATGCTGCACAGCAGGACGCTGTTATCGGCTCCAACACCTCCACCATCCTGATCGCCACCCTGGCCGAGGCAGTCTCGAACCCGGGCCGCTTCCTGGGGGTGCACTTCTCCAACCCCGCTCCCTTCATCCCCGGAGTGGAAGTCATTCCCCACGCGGGCACCACCGCAGCAACCGTTGAAACAGCCCGGGAAATTGTCGCGCTCACGGGCAAACATGCCGCCGTCGTGAAGGATGTCACGGGCTTTGTGCTCAACCGCCTCCAGTACGCGCTGTTCCACGAGGCCGCCCAGGTGGTTGAGGAGGGCATTGCATCCGCGGAGGACGTGGACACCCTGGTCCGGACCACTTTCGGCTTCCGGTTACCCTTCTTTGGCCCGTTTGCGATCGCCGACATGGCAGGCCTGGACGTTTACTCCTTCTGCTACGCATCGCTGCAGACTTCCTTCCCGGAACGGTTTGCAACCCCGGGAATCCTGAAGGACCTTGTCGATGCCGGGAAGCTCGGCACCAAGTCGGGAGCCGGCTTCCTGCAGATTCCCGCGGACAAATCCCAGGACCTTGTGGCCTACCGGAACAAGGCGTATGTTGCCATGTCCGGGCTGCTGAAGGAGCTCGGACCCAGTCCCGCCGAGGAGGCAGGCCTGGACACCGCCCACACTTCCACGGAAACCCGCTGACCCATGACGTACCTCCTGAACGACCCCGCAGACTTCGCCGTCGACGCCCTGCGCGGATACGCTGCAGCGCACCCGGCGCATGTGATGCCCGCGCACGGCGGTGTGGTGCGCTCCACGGAAACGCCGGAAAACCAGCCTGCCCTGGTGATCGGCGGCGGTTCCGGGCACTACCCGGCTTTTGCCGGCTGGGTAGGCCCGGGCCTGGCCCACGGCGCACCGTGCGGCAACATCTTTTCCTCCCCGTCCGCCTCCCAGGTGTACTCCGTTTCCCGGTCGGCGGAAAACGGCGGAGGCGTTCTCCTGGGCTTCGGGAACTATGCCGGGGACGTCCTGCACTTTGGCCAGGCGGCCGAAAAGCTGCGCGCCGAGGGCGTCGATGTCCGAATTATCAAGGTCTCGGATGACATCGCCTCCGGCCCCGCCGAATCCCACCGGGACCGCCGCGGAATTGCCGGGGACCTGATTGTCTTCAAGATCGCCGGTGCGGCCATTGCGGCCGGTGCAGATCTGGATGAGGCCGAGCGGGTGGCCTGGAAGGCCAATGACGCTACCCGCTCCTTTGGCGTGGCGTTCGACGGCTGCACGCTGCCGGGAGCCGGGGAGGCCCTGTTCCACGTGCCGGACGGACAGATGGCCATCGGCCTGGGAATTCACGGCGAACCGGGCATCCGCGAGGTGCCCATGGGAACTGCTTCGGAAGTCGCAGACCTGCTGCTCAACGGCGTCCTCGAAGAGGAACCGGAGCGGAACGGCTCCTACAGCGGCCGGGTCTCAGTGGTACTCAACGGCCTCGGCACGGTCAAGTACGAGGAACTCTTTGTGGTCTACGGCCGGGTGGCTGAGCGGCTGTCCGAGAAGGGGTTTACGGTGGTGGCCCCGGAAATTGGCGAACATGTCACCAGCCTCAACATGGCCGGGCTCTCGCTGAGCATCGTGTTCCTGGACGATGAACTGGAGCAGTATTGGCTGGCACCGGCGGACACCCCCGCTTTCCGGCGAAGCGCGGCCCAAGAGCCGTCGGCACCGCCCCGGACCGGAGTGCACGTTCCGGGCGAGGATCCCATTCCGGAAGCGGCGGAGGAATCCCGGGCATCCGCTGCGGGGATCGTGCAGGTGCTGGAAATGCTGCGCGACACGGCGGCGGAGCACGAAGAGCATTTTGGCCGGCTGGACGCGGTGGCCGGCGACGGCGACCACGGCCAGGGGATGGCCTACGGAACCAGGGGTGCAGCGAAGGCCGGCAGCGAGGCTGCAGCCAAAGGCGCCGGAGCGCGGACGGTCCTGCTTCATGCAGGAGACGCCTGGGCAGAGGAAGCAGGCGGCACCTCCGGGGCACTGTGGGGGGCGGCCCTCACCGCGGCCGGCAGCGTCTTTGACGACACCCGCGCCGTGGCGGCACCCGAAATTGTCCAGGCTCTTGCCGCGGGAATCGACGCCGTTGTCCGGCTTGGCGGGGCCCGCCCCGGGGACAAAACCATGGTGGACGCCGCGCTTCCTTTCCGCGACGTCATCGCGGCGGAATTCGCTTCCACCGGTGACCTGGCCGGCTCGGTGAAAAAAGCCGCGGCCGCGGCGCAGGAGGCGGCCGAAGCCACGGCAGACATCACCTCCCGCCTGGGGAGGTCCCGCATCCTGGGCGAAAAGAGTCTGGGTACGCCCGATCCCGGCGCCCATTCCTTCTCGGTCCTGATGGATGCGCTGGGGAACTTCCTCAGCTCCTCACCCGGCACCTCCTGAGGAACAATCGTGACTGTTTGGGTTGGCACCAGCTGGAAGATGAACAAAACCCTCGCCGAGGCCAAAGGATACGCCCGCGGCCTGCTCACCGGTCTTGACGGCCGGCGGCTGGGCGCCGTGCAGCCCTTCATCATCCCCCCGGTCACGGCTCTGTCCGCGGTGGCCGGGATCCTGGAAGATGACCGCCGGGTGCTGCTGGGAGCGCAGAACGCCCATTGGGAGGACAACGGCGCATGGACCGGAGAGGTTTCCGTTCCCCAAGTGGCCGACGCCGGTGCGCAGCTGGTGGAAATTGGCCACTCGGAGCGCCGCGCGCACTTTGGGGAGACCGATGAAACGGTTCGGCTCAAAGTGGCAGCGGTATTGCGGCACGGACTGACTCCGCTGCTGTGCGTCGGTGAACCTGCCGACGTCTTGGCTGCGGGAAACTCCGCCGAGTTCATCGTCCGGCAGGCCGCCGCGGCACTGGACGGCCTTTCCGGGCCGGAGATCGCCCGGGTCCTGATTGCCTACGAGCCTGTCTGGGCGATCGGTGCCGCCGGGCGGCCTGCCGAACCGGATGAGCTCCGGGATCCGTTCGCAGCCCTCGCACGCAGCTGGGGACACCAGGTGGCCGGGCTGCTTTACGGCGGATCGGTGGCACCGTGCAACGCCGCCGCCCTGCTCGGGATCCCGCACGTAAACGGACTGTTCATCGGCCGCGCCGCATGGCAGGTGGACGCCTATCTGAACTTGCTTGACATTGCCGCGGACACTGCAGGGTGCCGGATCCCCGACCCTATCGACAACAAAACCACCAGCCGAACAAGGAACTGAGGAAATCATGAGCGAGGCCCGGAAACTGCGGATAGTGATCGGCGGAGACGACGCCGGATTTGATTACAAGGAGGTTCTGCGCCGGGACCTGGAGGCGGATGACCGCGTTGAAAGCGTGGTGGACGTGGGTGTTTCCGACTCGGAGAATACTGCCTACCCCCACGTCGCCGTCGACGCCGCACGCATAGTAGCCGCAGGCGAAGCGGACCGTGCCCTGCTGATCTGCGGCACGGGCCTGGGGGTGGCCATTTCCGCGAACAAGGTCCCCGGCATCCGGGCGGTCACCGCCCATGATTCCTATTCCGTGGAGCGCTCCGTGCTCAGCAACAATGCCCAGGTGCTCTGCATGGGCCAGCGAGTGGTCGGCATTGAGCTGGCGCGGCGCCTCGCCAAGGAATGGCTGGGTTACGTGTTTGACCCTGCCGGTGCTTCAGCGGAGAAGGTGGATGCCATCTCCGGCTATGACAAAGGATGACAGCATGCCTTTGGCGCAGCGCCGGATAAGGTAGCCTCAGCCGAATCGAAAGGAACGGATGTGGATGACTTGTCCCAAGCTGTCTACCGTTACGCCGTAAGCAGTCCGGGCTGGACCGTAGACGATGCTTCCGAGGCGCTGGGCTTCACCACGCGTTCCATCGAGGCGGCCGTGAACTCTCTGGTGGAGCGCTGCCTGCTGGTCCAGGCCAACACCGGCCGGCGCAGCTACACGGCCGTCTCCCCCGACGTCGCACTGGCTGAACTGGTTGATCCGGACGAGAGGGCGCTCCTGGATCTCCGTTCGCGGATCGGAGCCAAGCGCCGTGAGCTGTCCGCACTGGTTCCCGTCTTTGCCGAGGCCAGCCGGCGGGTATCCACCGATGCCCCGGTGGAGGTCCTGGAGGATCCGGACCAGGTGATGCGCATCCTGATCGAATACGCCAGATCGGCGTCCGAGTGTGTCCTGATGGCGCGGCCCGGGCAGGGGGCCACCGCCGACACCCAGGAAGAGAGCATCCAGAAAGATGTGGACATGCTGCAGCAAGGGGTGTCCCGCCGCACCCTCTACCACTCCAGCATCCGGGACCATATGCCCACGCGCAGAGCCGTTGAGGTTGTCACTGCGGCCGGCGGGGAGTTTAGGACCCTCCCCCAGATGCCGCTCCGGGCAGTGATTTTCGACGGCAAGGTTGCAGTGATCCCGCGGGCAGCACATGCCCAGGACCGGGCGGGGCTGGTCATCCGGGATCCCAACGTGGTTTCCGTCTTTGTCCGGCTGTTTGAGTTCGCCTGGGAGCTGGGCGAGCCGTTCCTTGCCGAAGAACCACGCGGAAATCAGCTGAGCAGTGTGCAGCGCTCAATCCTTCGTGCCCTCGCCTCCGGTCAACCCGATGAGGTCATAGCCCGCCGGATGGGCATCAGCGTGCGGACCTGCCGGCGCCACATCGCCAAGATGCTGGAGGACCTGGGCGCAGAAAGCCGCTTCCAGGCCGGAGTAAAAGCCCACCGGGCCGGGTGGATCTAGACAACTATTGTTGCCGAGAGAGCAACAAGCCGGGCTAGGATGTGGGGATGACTTCCGAGGAGACGACCGCCACAGTCCTGACGGCAGAGACCCAGGCAGCCCTTGACCGTGCCGTTTCTTCCACGCACCGCCATGAAGCCCTCTTTTCAGACCGTGCCTTCCATATCAAGCAGTCGGCGGTGCGTGACGTCTTTGACATCTCCATCCGGCCGGGGCTGATCTCGCTGGCGGGAGGCAGCCCCTACCTGCGTTCGCTTCCCCTGGCCGAACTGGGCCTGTCGGCGCAGCGCATCATCGCCGAACACGGACTCGAAGCGCTGCAGTACGGTGCCGGACAGGGCATGGAGGAGCTCCGCATCCAGGCCTGTGAGGTCATGGCAGCGGAAGGAATTACCGACGCCGATCCTGCGGACATTGTCATCACCACGGGCTCCCAGTCCGCCCAGGACGTTGCCGCCAAAGTATTCTGCAACCCCGGAGACGTGGTGCTGTGCGAGGACCCAACCTATGTTGGGGCACTGAACGCCTTCGAAGCGTACGAGGTTCAGATGCACGCCCTTCCGGTGGACAGCGAGGGCCTGGTGCCTGAAGCGCTGGAGGAAGCGATCACTTCGCTGCGGAAGCAGGGCAAGACCATCAAGATGCTCTACACCATTCCCAGTTTCAACAATCCCAGCGGAGTGACCCTGGCCGCCCGCAGACGGCCCCGCATCGTCGAAATCTGCGCGCGGGCGAACATCCTCATCCTCGAGGACAACCCCTACGGAATGCTCCGCTTTGACGGGAACCCGCTCGTACCGCTGCGGGCAGGCAATCCCGATGACGTCCTGTACCTGGGTTCCTTCTCAAAGATCTTTGCCCCCGGCGTCCGCGTGGGCTGGGCGCTGGTCCCCCGCCATCTGCACCGACGCTTCTATCTGGCCTGCGAGGCCGTGGTGCTTTGCCCGTCGCCGCTCACGCAAATGCTGGTGTCCGCCTATCTGCGCGACTACGACTGGATGCAGAACATCCGCGACTCCCGGATGCTGTATGCCTCGCGCTGCGCCGCCATGCTCGCGGCGCTGTCCGAAGAACTGCCCGACGGCGTGAGCTGGACGGTGCCCGACGGCGGATTCTTTGTGTGGCTGAGCCTGCCCGAAGGCGTGGACACTTATCCCCTGCTGTACGAGGCCATCGATGCAGGTGTGGTGTTCATCCCCGGAGCCGCGTTCTCGCCGTCGGACGAACCTTCCAACAAGTTGAGACTGGCCTTCAGCGCTGTTTCAGAAGAGGACATTGCCGAGGGCGTGCGGCGGCTCGCCCCGGTCCTGCGCCGCGCCATGGACCACGCTGCAGGCTAGCGGTTCCTTCGCCGCCGTTCCAGGAACGGAAAGACGACGAGAAACAGGCCCAGGATGATCAGCAGGCGCCAGAAGGTGCCCAGTCCGGGGAACAGCATGATCAGCAGGCTGGAGATGACAAAGGCCACTGCCAGCAGGATGAGCGTGCGTTTAAGGTCAATGCGCGGCGGGCCGCCTTGCCCCTGGGGGCTCCGAGGAATAGTCATAGTGTCCCGATCGTATCCGCCGTCAGCCGCGAACGCAGTGCCTGCTGTGCGTTTGGCCTCTCCGCTGCCTAATCCAGCAGCAGTGCAGGCTCCTCCAGGATGGACGCGACGTCGGCCATGAAACGCGCGGAAAGGTCACCGTCCACCACCCGGTGGTCGAAGGAACCGCCCAGGGTGGTCACCCAGCGCGGAACGACTTCGCCGTCCACCACCCAGGGCTTTTGCTTGATGGTCCCGAAGGCCACGATGGCCACTTCACCGGGGTTGATGATGGGTGTGCCGGTATCGATGCCCAGGGCACCGATGTTGGTGATGGTGAGGGTTCCGCCCGACATGTCCGCCGGCGGGGTTTTCCCTGCCCGCGCCGTCGTCGCCAGGGAGTTGAGGGCAATGGCCAGTTCCTTCAGGGACAGGTCCTGGGCGTCCTTGATGTTCGGGACCATTAGTCCGCGGGGCGTGGCGGCAGCAATTCCGAGGTTCATGAAGTGCTTGACCAGGATTTCGTCCCCGGCCCAGGTGGCGTTGACCGACGGGTTGCGGGCGGCAGCCCAGATCACGGCCTTTGCCAGGATCAGCAGCGGTGAGACCTTGATGCCGTCAAAGTCCCGTGACGCCTTCAGGCGCTTGACGAACTCCATCGTCCGTGAAGCGTCCACATCCACGAAAATGCTGACGTGGGGTGCGGAAAATGCGCTGTCCACCATGGCCTTGGCCGTAGCCCGGCGCACTCCCTTGACCGGGATGCGTTCAATCCGCTCGTCACGGGGCTTCTGCGCGCCTGCCCAGAAGGTATCCGCGGACTTCTGCTCGGCTTCGCGCTGCGCCTGGTAGCTGATCAAATCCTGCTTGGTCACCTCGCCGCCGGCGCCGGTTGCCGGCACTTCCGCCAGGTTGATGCCGAGGTCCTTCGCCGCCTTGCGCACCGGGGGCTTGGCCAGCACCCGCTGGATCAGGCGGGAGAGGGTGTCCTGCACCGCGGCGCCTGCAGCAGCGACGGCCGGCGTGCGGGCATCGAGTGAGCGCCCGGGGTTCGGTGCCGGCGACGGCGCCGCGGGTGAGGGTGCCGCGGGTGACGGAGCCGGTGCAGCCGGTGCAGCCGGGGCCGGCTGGCTGACGGGCGAAGGAGCAGTCCGGCCGGTCCGCGGCCGCCGCTTCACGGCGTCGGCCTTGGGGCCTGTGCCGGTGAGGGAAGCGCTGGGCTGCCCGTCGTCGTCGGCTGCCGCCGGAACGGGCGCGGGAGTCATGGGCGCCCCCGGCTGCTGGCCGCTCTCCTGGGCCGGTGAACCGGCCGTGACGCTGATGATGGGCGTTCCGACATCCACTGTCTGCCCCTCCTCCACCAGCAGCGCAGACACGGTGCCGGCGTAGGGCGAGGGGAGCTCCACCAGTGATTTTGCCGTCTCAATCTCAACGATGACGTCATTGACGGCCACGGTGTCGCCGGTTTGAACCTTCCACTGGACAATGTCGGCCTCGGTCAGACCCTCGCCCACGTCGGGAAGGTGGAACGTTCTTTCAGTCATGGTTTCTCAATCTTTATGTGCGGCAAACTGCTTGGCGGCCGGAGGTTAGTAGGCGAAAGACCGGTCCAGGGCATCCATCAGCTTGTCGATGTCCGGCAGATAGTGCTCTTCGACCTTGGCCACCGGATACGGCATGTGGAAACCGCCGACACGGATCACAGGTGCCTCCAGGGACAGGAACGCGCGTTCGGTTACCCGTGCCGCGATCTCCCCGCCGATTCCGCCGAACGTGGGGGCTTCGTGGGTGACAATGAGGCGGCCGGTCTTGCGGACCGACTCGGTGACGGTGTCGAAATCGATCGGCGAGATGGAGCGCAGGTCAATCACTTCGATGCTGCGTCCGTCTTCCTCAGCGGCCTTCGCGGCGGCGAGGGCCACCGGCACCAGCGGTCCATACGCCACGATGGTGGCGTCCGTGCCTTCGCGCAGAACGTGGGCCGCAAACGGATCGCCCGAGGGCTTTTCCGTGTCGACGTCGCCCTTCAGCCAGTAGCGGCGCTTGGGTTCGAAAACGATCACCGGATCAAGGCAGGTCATGGCCTGCTGGATCATCCAGTACGCGTCCTGGGGGTTGGACGGGGTAAGGATCCGCAGCCCTGCCGTATGGGCAAACAGTGCTTCCGGTGATTCCGAGTGGTGTTCGATGGATCCGATTCCTCCGCCGTAGGGGATCCGGATAACCACCGGCGCGCTGAGGGCTCCCTCGCTTCGCGAATGCATCTTGGCCAGCTGGGTGGTGATCTGGTTGAACCCGGGGAAGACAAAGCCGTCAAACTGAATTTCGCAGACAGGCGTGTAGCCGCGCAGCGCGAGACCGATAGCGGTACCGATGATCCCGGATTCCGCCAGCGGAGTGTCCATTACCCGGTCCGCGCCAAAGTCCGCTTTGAGCCCTTCGGTTACGCGGTAAACGCCGCCCAGATCGCCAATGTCTTCGCCCATCAGCAGCGACTTGGGGTTCTGTGACAGTCCTGCCCTCAGTCCGGCGTTAATGGCTTTGGCCATGGTCATCGTGCTCATGCGGTGGGCTCCTGGGAGTCGGCAAAGCCGGCCTCGTATCGGCGGTGGAACTCCAGTTCCTCCTGGATCAGCGGGTGTGCTTCGGCGTAGACGTCGGTAAAGGCCTCCGTAAACCCCGGTGATGACATGGCAAGCACATCCTGACGGAGCTTCTCCGCCATGGCCTGTCCTTCCGCCGCCAGCGTCTCGAAGAATTCGTCATCCGCCAGCCCGGCGGCACGGAGGTGCTTCTCCAGCCGGGTGAGCGGATCACGCGAGATCCAGGCTTCCTCATCGGCGCTGAGACGGTACTTTGTGGGGTCGTCGGCGGTGGTGTGGGCACTCATCCGGTAGGTGAAGGCCTCAATCAGGACCGGCCCCTTGCCCGAGCGCGCGTGTTCCAGCGCCCAGCTCGTGACGGCCCGAACGGCAACCGCGTCATTGCCGTCCACGCGGATGCCCGGGAAACCGTAGCCCTTGGCCCGGTTGGCGAGCGGAATGCGGGACTGCACTTCGGTCGGCACCGAGATGGCCCAGTGGTTGTTCTGGCAGAAAAACACCACGGGCGCGTCGTAGGAGGCCGCGAAGACCATGGCTTCGTGGACGTCACCCTCGGAGCTGGCACCGTCGCCAAAGTAGGCCACCGTGGCGGCCTCGGGCAGCTGCGGATCCAGCTTGCGGTCACGGGCCATGCCCATGGCGTAGCCGACGGCGTGCGGCACCTGTGCGGCGAGGACCAGCGTGTAGAGGTGGAAATTTGTTTCGCTGGGGTCCCACCCGCCGTGGGATACACCGCGGAACCGGCGCAGCAGCGAAGACAGTTCCAGGCCCCGCGTCAGTGCGACGCCGTGCTCCCGGTAAGTGGGGAAGACGTAGTCCTGCGGCAGCAGGGCGCTGCCGGAGCCGATCTGCGCGCCTTCCTGCCCGGTCATCGGCACCCACATCACCAATTCACCCTGGCGCTGCAGCGCCGTGGCTTCCTGGTCGAAGCGGCGGATGGTGTACATGTCCCGGTACATGCCGCGAAGATCTTCGGCGTCCAGCTCTGCAGCATAGGCACCGTAGGGACCCTGCAGGAGAAGCTCACCCTCCGGGCTGAGCATCTGGACCATGGCCGGATCGGCCTCCCTGCCCAAAATGCCGATGTCCGCGTTGCCTGCCTCGTCTTCAGGCAGGCCGGAAGCGTTGGCCTCCGGCCGGACAGCCAGGTGCTTCAGATCCATGCTTACTCCTCGCCGGGGCGGTCAGCGACCTGCCCCGCGCTAGATACATATGCCTCAGAAGGAATAGATCACCACTGCGGCATATATGCGGAACGTACCTCCCCAGCCTAACGAGGGCCGCGTCCCGGTCCGCAGTCAGGACACGCTAGGAAACCCCGGGTCCCTTTGTATAGGTCGCACATAGCGCGAGGAATCGAGTGTTGGCCTCCTGCTCACCGATGGTGACCCGCACACCCTCCGTTCCGAACGCCCGCGCAGCCAGGGCCTGCTGCTCCGCCAGTGCCGCAAACTCGGGGGTATTCTCCCCCAAATCCAGCCATACAAAGTTTCCCTGCGCCTCGGGTATCCGCCAACCGAGCGCCTTCAAACCCGCCACAACACGGGTCCGCTCCTCAACGAGTCCTTGTATTCTTTCCACAAGTTCACCGTGGTGCTGCAGTGAGGCAACGGCAGCTGTTTCCGCCAGCTGGGAGACGGCAAACGGCACAGCCGCCACCCGCAGGTACTGGGTCACCGGGGGGTGCGACACGGAGTACCCGACGCGGAGGCCCGCCAGTCCGGCACCCTTCGAGAACGTCCGCAGCACCACAACATTGGGGTGTTCCCGGTACATCTCGATCCCGTTCACGGCCTCCGGATCCCGGACAAAGTCTTCATACGCTTCATCGATCACCACCAGTACGTCAGCGGGCACCTGGACAAGGAAGTCCTCAACCTGGACGGAGGTCAAAGCCGGACCGGTGGGGTTGTTGGGCGTGCACAGCAGGATCACGCGCGTCCGGTCGGTAATAGCCGCCGCCATGGCTTCCAGGTCATGGGTGCCGTCCGCCCGCAGCGGCACCTGGACGCCGTCCGCCCCGGACAGCCCCACGCTGATGGGATAGGCCTCGAAGGAGCGCCACGGGTAGATGACCTCGTCCGGAACGCCGTGCTCGTTCTGTCCGGCAAACGTGGAAAGCAGCTGGTTCAGGGCACCCAAGCTGCCGGCGCCGGTGACGATATCCTCAGCCGGCACGTCCAGGAACGCCGCGAGTTCAGTACGCAGGGCTGTGGACAGCGGGTCCGGGTACCGGTTGATGTCCTGCCTGTTGCTGATGGCCTCAAGCACGGCCGGCAGGGGCGGAAAGGGGTTTTCATTGGATGACAGCTTGTAGCTCTGCAGCCCCTCGATAATCGCCGGCGGCTTGCCCGCGGCGTAGCGGGGCAGCTTCCCCATCACGTTTCGGGGGCGGATCTCGGGAGCCCGGACCTCAGCGGCGTGGGTGTCCTTTTCGGTGGTCGTCATGGGCTTAAGCGTAGTCGCCTTCCACCAGTGGGTGATTTGGAACACTGAAGCCGGTCCATGCCTCCCTCCGCGTCTTGAGCATGCGACTGTGTCAGCATGGAGCCATGCGCTTCCTGATCCAGGTCATCATCAATGCCCTCGCCCTGTATGTGGCCGCGTGGCTGTTTCCCGGCATCACGGTCTTCGAAACGGGCGACGCCGTCACCGGCAACCCCACCATTGATCTGGTGCTGGCGTTCCTCTTTATCGGCCTGCTGTTCGGTATTGTCAACGCACTGATCCGGCCGGTCGTCAAGCTTCTCACTCTGCCGCTGACCATCCTGACTTTGGGACTTTTCACGATTGTCGTCAACGCGGCCATGCTCATGCTGACGTCTTGGCTGAGCAGTTACACCCCGGTTGATTTCAGCGTGGATTCCTTTTTCTGGACCGCCATACTCGCCTCAATCATCATCAGCCTGGTCTCCATGGTGGCCGGTTCACTGACCGGGACCCGCCGGTAGCGGGGATGGTGCCGGCGGAGAAGGCATTGGCGCGGGCGACGGCGGTCGTTTCGCCTGGCCGGCCGCACTCTTCGAAGGTGCGGGCGCCGGTTTCCGGGAAAAACTAAAGAGGCTCCTCGTGGCGATTGATGCGGGCGGAATGATCTCCGCGAGGTATCCCAGCGAATCCTTCAAGGACGGGTCTGCGCTGGCATCCGTCTGGTCGGCCAGCTCCAAATAGAGGTCCAGGTCATGCGCCGGCCCCAGCCCGTCACGGCTGGCATCCGCGGGAACCGCGGTCCGTCCCGTCACCGTAACCCGGTCGGCGGTGTCCGGGTTCAGGGTTCCGTCCGCGCCGGGGACCCAGTCCTGAAAGTGCTCCAGGTGGAGCACTTTCACTCCATCCGGCGTGCTCCTGTCCCCTGCGGGCGCGGCCGCCGTCACCACCATCTCAACGGAGAATTCTCCCGACTCCGCCAGGCGTGCTCCGGTATTCACGGCGTGGATCCCGCCCTGGCTGTAGCCGACCAGGATGACCGCGTCCTCTGCTGAGGCTCCCGCCTGCCGCAGGGCGTCCGCCACGGCATCGGCAATATATTGGCTGTCCCGTGCACGGCCCTCCGCAATTCCGTAGTTGTCGAAGGGGTTCGGTCCCACAACTATGCTGCCGCTGTCCTGAGTGCCGGGCAGGGTGACAATCCGGACACGGCGTTCACCCTCGTCCACGGTCAGTATTTCCACCACGCCCCGTTCCGGTCCGTCCAGCAGGGTTTTTGAACGTTCCAGCAAACCCCGGGCCGATCCGGCAAGCGGAACCGGCACCCCGCTGTCCTCCAGCGCGGTGACGTCGATCGGTCTAAGCTCTCCGAACCTGCCCTCTGCCAGCCGCTCCAGCAACTTTTCAATGAGAAAGCCGTCAAACGGCGGAACCATCAGTTCGCTCACGCTGCGCTCGGGGAAGCCGCCACCGCCTCTCCGCCACACTTCGATCCCCGCCGGCACTCCGACGGCCAACCACGAGATCGCTTCTTCCAACCGGCCTTCCGTGTCCAGATAATTCCAGGCAGCCCGGCGAAGATCAACGGCGGCTTCCTCCAGCTCCTGCTGGTTCCGGGAAAGGCCTTTGATGACGAGCTCCGCGGCGCCGGCTGCCTCACGGGCGTGGATGTGCACCGCGCTCGTTCCAACGAGCAGCAAATACATTTCCATGCATCCGGACCGCAGGGAGGTGAGCTGTCCAACGGTTTCCTCCAACGCGCCGGCCACTGACTCCAGCTCCCCGTACTCCACCGTCAGGCCGTGTGCACCGCCCCGGACATGGATTCCCGCCGCGGCATTGTCTTCCGTGGACCATTGATAAGACATCTACGACACCTCATGACCAGAGGCGCGGATTTCCTCCACGTGCCGGGCAACGGCCTCAGCACAGGTTCTCAGATCTTCCAGCGTGGTCGACACGTTCTTGATGTGCTGCCGGAGGAGGGCCGTGAATTCTCCCGCCGCCGGGGAATACCAGTCCATCCGGATGAGCGCCGGCAGATCCTGTTCGATACCCGCCAGGTCCTTCACCGCCCGGGCGACCCAAGCGGCTGCCTCGCCCGCAGCGTAGACATCGCGCGGGTTGACCACAATCGACTCCGCAGACCTGTCCATCAGCCACCTCCCTTTCCTGGCGGGCTGAACACCCGTTCAGCGATTGCCGTTTCAGTTCTTTCATGTCCGGCCCCCCAGCGGTTCTTCCGGGCTGGGGGTGGGGAGGAGCATTCGCCGTCGTTACAGTGCACGGGGACCTGTGGAGGACAAGGACCGGGTCCCGGCCCTCCCATGTCACAGAGCGCCTATGTCACAGAGCGGGAGGCCCCGGTGGAACATGAAAGAATTACCGCATGGCTGAATCCGCTGCTCCCCGCGTCCCCCTTGCCTCCGTCACCCCCGCCATTGCCCTTGGCCCGCTGGACGGCCGCTACCGCGGCGTCACGGCACCGCTGGTGGACTACCTGTCCGAAGCGGCCCTGAACCGCGACCGCACGCACGTGGAAGTGGAGTGGCTGATCCACCTCACCTCCAACTCAGTGCTGCCGGGCACCTCCCCGCTCAGCGATGAGCAGCAGGCACAGCTGCGCGAAATCGTCACCGGCTTCGACGGCGCCTCCATCACGGAACTGGCCGAGATTGAGCAGGTCACCGTCCATGACGTGAAGGCCGTGGAGTACTACATCGGCCGCCGGCTGGCAGCGGTCGGCATTGAAAACCTGACGGCCCTGGTGCACTTCGGCTGCACCTCCGAGGACGTCAACAACCTCTCCTACGCCCTGGGTATTAAGGGTGCAGTGGAAAACGTTTGGCTTCCCGCAGCACATGACCTGGTGGACCGGATCACCGTCATGGCCGAAGAGACCCGTTCCGTGCCGATGCTCTCTCGCACCCACGGACAGCCGGCTACGCCCACCACGCTGGGCAAGGAACTGGCTGTCACTGCGCACCGGCTCACCCGCCAGCTGCGCCGGATAGAGAAGACCGAGTACCTGGGCAAGATCAACGGCGCCACCGGCACCTACGCCGCGCATTACGCTTCGGTGCCCGGCGCCGACTGGCAGCAGGTGGCCCGCAGCTTTGTGGAGGGCCTGGGCCTGACCTGGAATCCCCTCACCACGCAGATTGAGTCCCACGACTGGCAGGCCGAGCTCTACGCGGACATCGCCCGCTTCAACCGGATCCTGCACAACTTCTGCACGGATGTGTGGAGTTACATCTCCATTGGCTACTTCAAGCAGATCCCGGTGGCCGGTGCCACCGGTTCCTCCACCATGCCGCACAAGGTCAACCCGATCCGCTTCGAGAACGCCGAAGCCAACCTGGAGATTTCCAACGGCCTGCTGGACACCCTGGCCTCCACGCTGGTGACGTCCCGCTGGCAGCGCGACCTCACCGATTCCTCTTCCCAGCGCAACATTGGCGTGGCCTTTGGCCACTCCGTGCTGGCCATCTCCAACGTGGCCAAGGGCCTGGAGCGGCTGGATGTGGCCGACGACGTCCTCGCCGCCGATCTGGACACCAACTGGGAGGTGCTCGGCGAAGCCATCCAGATGGTGATGCGCGCCGAGGCCATCGCCGGTGCTCCCGGCATGGAAAACCCGTACGAACGCCTCAAGGAACTGACCCGCGGCCACCGCGTGGACGCGGAGCGGATGCGTGAATTCGTTACCGGCCTGGGACTGCCCGCCGAGGCTGAGGCCCGCCTGCTCGACCTCACCCCCGGCAAGTACATCGGCATTGCCGATTCCCTGGTGGACCACGTCACCAAGTAGTCCAAAACGTACGACGACGGCGGGAGTCCGGGTTTTCCAACCCGGCCTCCCGCCGTCGTCGTTTTGAACACGCCGGACCTTTAGGGTTGGCCCATGACCGGTTTCCCGCAGTTGCTCCACACGGTTTTGGACACTACTGATGTGCGGGCCCTGGCGGAGTTCTACCGCCAGCTGCTCGGGCTGCAGTATCGCCACGGAGATGAACCCGCGCCGGAAGGCGCACCCGACGACGTCGATTGGCTGGTACTGACCGACGCGCACGGCAACCGAAAACTCGCTTTTCAGCACGTGGAACAGCTTGAACGGACCACCTGGCCCAGGCCTGATGTGCCCATGCAGATGCATCTGGACCTCACCGTTCCCGACCGCGGGACCCTCGAAGACCAACACTGCAGGGCAATGGCGCTGGGCGCTGAACTCCTTTTCGACCGGACGGATGATCCCGAGGAGCCGTTGTACGTCTACGCCGACCCGGCCGGGCACCCGTTCTGCATCTTCGTAGCGTAAAGCGGACTCAAGACCCCGCATTTGGGCGGCGGGCCCGTGAAAGGCAGACTGGGCGTCATGGGGTTCATGACTAAGATTCAGCGATACCTCGGCGTGGAGCCGGTAAAGGTACTCGACCAGTATGAGAAAGCAACACGCGCAGCACACTTAACGTGCCGGAGGTGCGGAGCCTTCGTGGCAGCTGAGCACCAGATGTTGCACAACAGCTGGCACGCGGCCCGCGACGGGTAGGGGGCTGATGCCCCTACCCGCTTCGGGGTACCGGGTTCCTAGTCCGCGGCAGCCAGCTGGCCGCAGGCGCCGTCGATCTCCTTGCCGCGGGTGTCGCGCAGGGTGGTGGGGATGCCGGCGTCGATCAGGTGGTTAATGAACTCGCGGGTCACGTGCGGTTCCGGCGAGGTCCAGATGGAACCCGGCGTGGGGTTCAGCGGAATCGGATTCACGTGCACCCAGCCGCGGCCGCGGGAGTTCAGCTTCTTGGCCAGCAGGTCCGCGCGCCACGGATGATCGTTCATGTCCTTGATCAGCGCATATTCGATCGAGACGCGGCGGCCGGTGACGCGGTAGTAGTTGTACGCGGCGTCCAGGGCCTCGTCCACCTTCCAGCGGCTGTTCACCGGAATCAGCTCGTCACGCAGTTCGTCATCGGGAGCATGCAGGCTCAGAGCGAACGTCACCGGGATGTTCTCCTCGGCCAGCTTGTTGATTGCCGGCACCAGGCCCACGGTGGAAACGGTGATGTTCCGGGCGCTCATGCCCAGGCCCTCGGGAACCTCTGCGGCCATCCGGTGCACGGCATTCATCACGCGCTTGTAGTTGGCCAGCGGCTCACCCATGCCCATGAAGACAATGTTGGTGACGCGCTCGGCGTCGTGCCCGCCGTCGCGGCGCTTGCCGCCGAGGCCGCCTTCCTTGATCACCCGGTTGGCCTGGACAATCTGGTCCAGGATTTCCGCCGTGGACATGTTCCGGGTCAGGCCGGCCTGGCCGGTGGCGCAGAACGGGCAGTTCATGCCGCAGCCGCACTGGCTGGACACGCACAGCGTGATGCGGCCGGGGTAACGCATCAGGACGGACTCCACGAGGGAACCGTCGAAGAGGCGCCACAGGAACTTGATGGTGTCGCCGTTGTCCGTGGTCAGGCGTTTGACCTCGGTGAGCAGCGTCGGGAACATTTCCTTCACCAGGTCATCGCGGCGCTCCTTGGGGAGGTCGCTCATGGCTTCGGGGTCCGTGGTGTAGTGCTGGAAGTAATGCACTGAGAGCTGCTTGGCGCGGAACGCCGGGAGGCCCAGCTCTTTAAGCTTGGCCTGGCGCTCGGGCAGGGTCAGGTCAGCCAGATGGACCGGCGGCTGCGACACCCGCGGGGACTTGAATTGGAGCAGGGGGCGCCCGTCGGGTTCCTTGGCCTGTTCCCAGCCCTCGGTGGCGGGCCGCACCTGCGTCTTCCGTGCCTGCAGCTGGGCCTTGGAGGTGCCAACCGGTCTGGACGGGTTTGCGGGGGAAGTATCGAGGGAAGTCATCCCTTCCATTTTTGCATGCATCCGGATTCTCCGCTTCTCTTAGCCAACTTGCCATGCAGCTGAAACACCGCTGAAACGGCACGCCCCTAGATTGAAGGAAAATCCCGTTCCGGAGCACCCTCAGCAGGAGGCCCTATGCTTGCCGATCAGCCGCCGCACCTCACCATCCGCGAAGTGCCCTGGAGCAACCCCGTGGGTGCTGACCTGCGCGCCGCCCAGCAGGCAGAACTGAACAGCCGTTGGGGAACATCCGCACCCGAACCGGCGCCGCCCACCGCCGAAGACGTGGCCGTTTTCCTCGTTGCGTATGAGAAGAGCTCCGGCCAGCCGCTTGGCTGCGGCGGGCTGCGGCGGCTGGATGACTCGACGGCCGAGATTAAACGGATCTATGTTCTTCCCTACGCCCGGGGATCCGGGGTGGCCACCGCCGTGCTGACCGCCCTGGAGTACCGGGCGCGGGCCGCCGGATATGCAGTCATCGCCGCCGAATCAGGGTCTGCCCAGCCCGACGGCCAGCGCTTTTACCGGCACGGCGGCTACACCGTGGTGCCCAACTTCGGCCCCTACGCCGAGGTGGCGGACTCGGTGTGCTTCGCGAAGACCATCGGCCCGGGCGTCCAGCCGCCGATCCCTCCGGCGGCCGCTCCCTGGGGCAGGCTCGGCTGAGGCGTGGCCAACCGGCCGAGCGCAACCGCACGTCAGTAGTCGACGCGGTTCTCCGCAACAGTCCAGGCCTCAAACGGGGCGGTTGCCGACACGTCCTGAGCCGCAGCCTGCGTCACCTGAAGCGAGCGCTCCGCAACCGGCTTCTCAAAGTACTCGTAGAACACAGCATCATCGAAGCCTGCGCGGGCCGCATCATGGCGGTCCGCCGCAAAAACCACACGGTCCAAACGAGCCCAGAGTGAAGACGCCAGGCACATGGGGCAGGGTTCGCAGCTGGTGTACAGCACAGCGCCGCTGAGGTCGTGGCTTCCGGTACCGGCACCGGCGGCCCGGATGGCCGTCACTTCGGCGTGCGCCGTTGGGTCATTGTTGGCGGTGACCCGGTTGAGGCCCTCAAAAACCGAACCGTCGGCCGTGACGACGATGGCACCGAACGGACCGCCGCCGGCGGCAACGTTGGCGGTGGCCAGCTTGATGGCACGGGCAAGGTACTGAGCGTCACTGGTGGTCATGGATATCTCCTTGAATGCGGATGGCGGCAACAGCTGCCGGATCTGCCAGGTAGATAGCACCATGCGGTGCCCGCCTTCGGCAGCACAAGGCTAACATCGCAGGCCGATAAAGGGCTGCACCGTGATCCGGCTCTGGACGGGGCAGCGCAGCTGTGACAGCGTTCTTAGAGGGGGACGGATGGCTGCACCTTCGAAAGGACATGGCCGTGGAGCGCATGATTTTTCCCAATCTCCCTGTTGCCGACCTTCGCAGATCCACTGAGTTTTATCTGGGTTTGGGATTCAAGCAGAGCCCCCAATTCAGCAACGACGACTGCGCCGCCGTGATCATTTCCGACACCATTGTTGTCATGCTGCTTCACCAAGAGTTCTTCTCGGGGTTCCTTCCCGAAGGCGACACCCCGCACCTGCGCGCGGCGGGCAAGGAAGTGCTGAACTGCCTGAGCTGCGACACCCGCGAAGAAGTGGACACTTTCCTGGCGAACGCCGCGAAGAACGGCGGAGTCGTGTTTCAACCCGCGCGCGAACAGATGCCGGGCATGTATTCCGGCGCCGCCACCGACCCGGACGGGCACGTCTGGGAGTTCATGTGGATGGATCCGTCCATCCCCGAGTAGAGACCCGGCAGGGCCTGGGAGGGCTTCGCTTGTATCCCGTCATTTATCCGCACCTCCCGGTATCCGACCTGGACCGGTCCACCGGCTTTTACATGGGCTTGGGCTTTACCCTCAATGAGCGGCTCAGCAATGTTGATCTCTCGGCCCTGAACATTTCTGCCGCCATTGTGCTGGTGCTTTTGCCCAGGCCGGTCAGCCAGGAAGGCCGCACGGCCCTGGCCTTTCCCACCCGCGGCGAGGTGGATGAGATTCTCGCCGCCTGCGCGCCGAGCGGCGGCAGGGTGGTGTCCCGTGCCCGGCTCCGGGACAAGGGCGTCTATCTGGGAACGGCCGCGGATCCGGATGGGCACTTGTGGGATTTTTTATGCCGGGACGGCGAGCCGTGGGAGGGGAACCTGTAGCCTCAGGCGGAAGTACTGACACTTACCGAAGGAACCCACGGGCATGGCCATCAGTCCAGGAACCGCAGCGCAGACCGGCTCCCCGTCTGCGCATGCAGCCGACAGCCAGGACGTGATCCGGGTCTCCGGAGCACGGGAAAACAACCTCCGGGGGATCAGCCTTGAGATCCCCAAGCGCCGCCTCACTGCCTTTACCGGCGTCTCCGGCTCCGGCAAGAGCTCGCTGGTCTTCGGCACGATTGCGGCGGAGTCGCAGCGGTTGATCAACGAAACCTACAGCGCCTTCGTGCAGGGCTTCATGCCCAATCTGGCCCGCCCGGATGTTGATTTGCTGGAGGGGCTGACCACGGCCATCATCGTGGACCAGGAGCGGATGGGAGCCAACCCGCGGTCCACCGTGGGCACCGCCACAGACGCGAACGCCATGCTGCGGATCATCTTCAGCCGGCTCGGCCAGCCGCAGATCGGCTCCCCCAACGCGTATTCGTTCAATGTCCCCTCGGTGAAGGCCAGCGGAGCCATCACAGTGGAACGCGGCGGCCGGACCAAGGCAGAGAAGGCCACCTTCAACCGGCTCGGCGGCATGTGCCCGCGCTGCGAAGGAATGGGGTCCGTGACTGACTTCGATCTGACAGCGCTCTACGATGACAGCAAATCCCTGAATGAGGGCGCGCTCACCATCCCCGGCTACAGCATGGACGGCTGGTACGGCCGCATTTACAGCGGCACCGGCTTCTTCGATCCGGACAAGCCGATCGCCAGGTTCACGAAGCGGGAACTGCACGACCTGCTGTACAAGGAACCCACCAAGATCAAGGTGGACGGCATCAACCTGACCTATGAGGGGCTGATTCCCAAAATACAGAAGTCCATGCTATCCAAAGACCCGGAGGCCATGCAGCCGCACATCCGCGCGTTTGTGGACAGGGCCATCACGTTCACCACCTGTCCCGAGTGCGGCGGCACCCGGCTCAGCGCCGAGGCCCGTTCCTCGAAGATCAACGGCAAGAACATCGCCGACGCGTGCGCTCTTCAAATCTCCGATCTCGCGGAATGGGTCCGCACCCTTAACGAGCCGTCAGTGGCACCGCTGCTGGCCGGGCTGCAGCACCTGCTGGACTCCTTCGCTGAAATCGGTCTCGGCTACCTCAGCCTGGACCGGCCCTCGGGAACGCTTTCGGGCGGGGAGTCCCAGCGCACCAAGATGATCCGCCACCTCGGATCCTCACTGACGGACGTGACGTACGTTTTTGACGAACCGACCATCGGCTTGCATCCGCATGACATCGAACGGATGAACCGGCTGCTCCTGCAACTGCGGGACAAGGGCAACACCGTGCTGGTCGTCGAGCACAAACCCGAAACCATCGCCATCGCCGACCATGTCATCGATTTGGGTCCCGGAGCCGGGAGCGACGGCGGAACGGTCTGTTTTGAAGGCACGGTGGCGGACCTTCGCACCAGCGGCACCGTTACCGGAAATCACCTGGACGACCGGGCACGCCTGAAAGACAGTGTCCGCACCCCCGACGGCGTACTGGAGGTCCGCGGCGCCGGAACGAACAACCTCCGGAACGTCGACGTCGATATCCCCCTGGGCGTGTTCTGCGTGCTCACCGGGGTTGCCGGCTCGGGGAAAAGCTCCCTGATCTCCGGGTCGGTGGCCCGCCGGGACGGCGTCGTCGTCATTGACCAGGGGGCTATCAAGGGTTCGCGGCGCAGCAACCCGGCCACCTACACCGGACTGCTGGAGCCGATCCGCAAGGCCTTTGCGAAGGCAAATAACGTCAAGCCCGCACTGTTCAGTTCCAATTCAGAAGGTGCCTGCCCAATCTGCAACGGGGCAGGCGTGATCTTCACCGACCTGGGAGTAATGGCCACGGTGGAGTCCACCTGTGAAGAATGCGGAGGCAAGCGTTTCCAGGCGGCCGTCCTGGAATACACCTTGGGCGGCAAGAACATTTCCGAAGTGCTCGGCATGTCCGTCACCGACGCCGAGCTCTTCTTTGGCAGCAGCGGTGAAGCCCCCACCCCCGCAGCCCACCGGGTCCTCGTTCGGCTCGCCGACGTCGGCCTCGGCTACCTGCACCTCGGCCAGCCGCTCACCACGCTCTCCGGCGGCGAGCGGCAGCGGCTGAAGCTGGCCGCCCAAATGGCCGAAAAGGGCACTGTCTATGTCCTGGACGAGCCCACCACCGGACTGCACCTCGCGGATGTGGAACAGCTGCTGGGGCTGCTGGACAGGCTGGTTGATTCCGGTAAATCGGTGATTGTCATTGAGCACCACCAGGCTGTAATGGCGCACGCCGACTGGATTATCGATCTGGGGCCGGGTGCCGGGCACGACGGCGGCCGGATAGTGTTCGAGGGCACCCCGGCGGACCTCGTGGCCGGCAAAACCACGCTCACCGGCCAGCATCTGGCGGCTTATGTGGGCGCGTCGGTTTAGCCGGCCGGCTGCACGCAGATGGTGTCCATGGTGACGGTTACCGCACCGTCGCCCTCTTCTGCGGTGAGCGTGACCTGGATGCCGCCGGTCTCCTTCAGGGAGGCAGCGTGCGTTCCGCCGCAGGGAATGGAAACAGTGCCCCCGGGCAGGTCAACGCTCCAGCGGCGCATGTCGGTGAGGCCGACGCCGTCGCACTCGATCCGAACCTCTGCCCCGGTGGCGGTCCAGTCCGCCAGGATGGCATTGATACCGGCTTCCGCAGCGGGCAGGTCCGTTAGCAGGGTGTCCGGGACAAAGCCCTTGCGGCGCAGGGATTTGCCGAGCCGGTACACATCGGTGGAGCCGTGCTCGGTGATGGTGGAGGTCTCGATGGCCAGGGCGTCGAAGTTCGGGTTGCCGGCGGCATCAGACAACACGTCCTTTTTCCAGGCTCCGGCAAGCTGCCGGTTCAGGGCCAGCGACGCCAGGTGGCAGGCCGTGTGTCCCGCAGACAGGGCGCTTCGGTAGGCGGCGTCCACCTCAATCCGCACGGAGTCCCCTTCCCGCACGGCTGCACCGGCAGGGAGCAGGTGCGCCACGGTGAAGACCCAGCCTTCGGTGCCCTTTTTCACCGGAATGTCCGCCCCCAGGAACAGATCGGTTCCGTCGGTGGCCGCCACCACGGCGTCGCGGATTTCATGAGAGGTGCCGTCGGCAGTGGTCAGCACCGCACGGTCCGCTCCCTGGTCCGGCCACCCGGCATCCACCGGATGCACGGCGGTGGTGTCCAGCAGGACCACGCGGGCGCCGTCGGCGTCTGAAACGTGCAGCACGGTGCCGGAGGACTCCACGGCGCCGGCGGGATAGGTGACAGTTGTATCTACGGTAGGCAGGCTCACAGCCCCACCCTACCGAGGAAACATTGCCGCCTCGAGCGTGACGGCGGTCACTGGATTCTTCTTCCCGGCTCACATGGGGGTAGAGTTCTAAGTACGACGCGGGGTGGAGCAGTTCGGTAGCTCGCTGGGCTCATAACCCAGAGGTCGCAAGTTCAAATCTTGCCCCCGCAACCAAGAAGATGGTCCCCATCGGTGAAAACCGGTGGGGACCGTTTTGTTTAAGCGGACAGGACGGTTGTCGGCATCACACCGGCTCCGGTAGGTTTCAGCACCAATGGGACTCTACTCAAGGGCGGTACGTAAGTGGATGCTGAAATAACCCTGCAGGTGGACGGCAGTGAACGGACACTGACCGTGGACACCCGCACCACCGTACTGGACGCGCTGCGGGACCGGCTCGGAGTGACGTCCCCCAAGAAGGGCTGCGACCACGGGCAGTGCGGGGCCTGCACCGTGCTGCTGGACGGGCGGCGGGCCAATTCCTGCCTGACCCTCGCGGTGGCGCACGACGGCGCGGAGGTCATCACGGCGGAGGGACTGGCCGATGTGGTCCCGGACGGTCATCTGCATCCGGTGCAGCAGGCTTTCCTGGAACAGGACGGTTTCCAGTGCGGTTACTGCACTCCGGGGCAGATCTGTTCCGCGGCCGGAATTATCGAAGAAGCCGCTGCCGGGCATCCCTCCACCGCTACAGATCCGGCAGCCGAGGGCGGCATTGACCTCACCGATAATGAGATCCGCGAGCGCATGAGCGGGAACCTGTGCCGCTGCGGCGCCTACGTCAACATTGTGGCCGCAGTGCGGCAGGCGGCCGAGGCAGCCGCTTCCCTCCGCAAGGGACTGCCCGATCCCGCCGAACCTGCCGTCCCGGATTCCCCCACCGCAGCCTCGATGCCCTCCCATCCGGAGGACCGGTCATGATCCCCTTCGACTACCGGCGTGCCGAGGATGCCGCCTCCGCCGTTGCCCTGGTCTCAGCAAATCCCAACGCCGCCTTCCTGGCCGGCGGCACCAACCTCGTGGACCGGATGAAACTCGGGATTGCCTCACCCGCCCTGCTGGTGGACGTCAGCCGGCTGCCGCTGGACACCGTGGACGTGCTCGACGACGGCCGGGTACGGATCGGCACCAATGTCCGTAACGCAGACCTCGCGGCCAACACCCACATCCGCCGCCGCTATTCCGCGCTGTCGGCGGCTTTGCTGTCCGGGGCCTCCGGACAGCTGCGGAACCTGGCCACCACCGGCGGCAACCTCCTGCAGCGCACCCGCTGCGTGTACTTCCAGGACCCCACCACCCCCTGCAACAAGCGCGAACCCGGAACCGGGTGCTCCGCCGTCGACGGCTACACCCGCTACCACGCCATCCTGGGCGCATCGGAGGACTGCGTAGCGACCCACCCCTCGGATATGGCGGTGGCCCTGGCCGCACTGGACGCCGCCGTGGTGGTCCTCGGGCCGGCCGGGGAACGGATCATTCCCCTGAGCGACTTCCACCGGCTGCCCGGGAACGAGCCGCAGCGGGACACGGTGCTGGAACACGGCGAGCTCATCACCGCCGTCGAACTCCCCCCGGCACCCGCCCGGTCCGCCTACCGCAAGGTGCGGGACCGCGCGTCGTACGCCTTCGCACTGGTCTCCGTGGCGGCCGCCCTGGAACTGGAGGACGACGGCGCGAACCCTCCGGTGATCCGTGACGTGCGCATTGCCCTGGGCGGCGTGGCGCACAAGCCCTGGCGCGCACTTCAGGCGGAGGCCGCACTGCGTGGAGCGGAGGCAACCGAAGAGAATTTCCGCGCTGCCGCGGACCTCGAGCTGGCGACGGCTGAACCGCTGCGCGAGAACGGCTTCAAGATCCCCATGGTCCGCAATACTTTGGCCGCGGTGCTGCGGGATCTGGCCGGGGCCCCTGCCCCCGACGCAAGCGCTGCAGGAACTGATCATCCCGAAGGCCCTGACGGACCCGGGGACACCGGCTGGGAGGAACTGGATTCATGAGCAACCTGCTGCCCGGGAGGGCCATCGGCACGCCGTATGAACGCCTCGACGGCGAACTAAAGGTCAAAGGCACCGCCCCGTACGCGTATGAGCAGCCGGTTCAGAACCCGCTGTATCTGTATCCCGTGCTTTCGACCATTGCCCGCGGCGCTGTGGAGCGGGTGGAAACCGCCGCCGCCGAAGCCATCGACGGCGTCTTCACGGTCCTTACCTCCGAGACAACGCCCCGCCTGGAAGACCCGTCCGACCGGGAGCTGGCAGTCCTGCAGGACAACGCCATCGGGTACCGGGGACAGATTGTTGCCGCGGTCCTGGCCGAATCCCCGGAAATTGCCCGGGAAGCCGCGGCTGCCGTCACCGTCACCTACACCGAGGAGCCGTTCTCCGCCCAGCTGCGCGCAGATGGTCCGGAATTGTATGCGCCCGAGGAACTCAATGCCGGCACGCCTACGGACAGCAGCGAGGGGGACGTGGATGCCGCCTTTGACACCGCTGCGCTGAAGATCGACCAGACCTATTCCACTCCGGCCGAGCACAACAATCCGCTGGAACCGCACGCCACCGTGGCGCAGTGGGACGGCGCCGTGCTGACCCTGTGGGACTCCACCCAGGGCGTGCATGCCGTGAAGGGCACGCTGGCGCAGGTGCTCGGGCTGGAAGAGGAACAGGTCCATGTCATTGCCCCGCATGTGGGCGGCGGTTTCGGTTCCAAGGGCATGCCGCACGTCCATGTGGTGATGGCCGCCCTGGCGGCGCAGGTCACCGACGGGCGGCCGGTGAAGTTTCCGGTCAGCCGCCAGCAGATGTACACGCTGACCAGCCACCGCACCCCCACCCTCCAGCGCATCCGGCTGGGAGCCGCCGACGACGGCCGTCTCACCGCCATGTCACTGGACATCGTGGAACACACCTCCCGGATCAAGGAATTCGCCGAGCAAACCCCGGCGCCGTTCCGGATGATGTATGCCGCCCCCAACCGGAGCACCACCACCCGCCTGGCGCCACTGGATATCCCGGTGCCCTCGTGGATGCGCGCACCGGGCGAGTGTCCGGGCATGTTCGGTCCCGAAGTCGCGATGGATGAACTCGCCGCCGCAGCCGGGGTGGATCCCATTGAACTGCGGCGCCGGAATGAGCCGGAGGTGGATCCGGAGACCGGGAATCCCTGGTCCAGCCGGCATTTGCTGGCGTGCTTTGACCTCGGCGCCGATCGCTTTGGCTGGGACCGGCGGGTCACCCGGCCCCGCTCCGTGCAGGAGGACGGCTGGCTGGTGGGCCTGGGCACGGCCAGCGCCGTCTACCCGTTCATGCGCCAGCCGTCCAACACCGCGCGGATCCGCTATGAGCAGGACGGCATCTACTCGGTGCAGATTGGGGCGGCGGACATTGGCACCGGCGCCTGGACGGCCCTGACGCAAATCGCCGCCGACGCGCTGGACGTGCCGATCGACCGGATCCGGCTGGGCATCGGCGACACGGCCTTCCCTGCCGCCTCGGTGGCCGGGGGATCTTCCGGAACGGCCAGCTGGGGCGGAACAGTTATTGCCGCCGCGCGTGCGTTCCGGGCCGACCACGGAGAACATCCCTCCCCCGGGGCGCAGACCGAGGCGAACGCTCCGGAGGACCCCGAGGCGGAGAACCTGGCCCTGTATTCCTTCGGCGCGCATTTCGCCGAGGTCCGGATCTCCTCGGACACCGGCGAAATCCGGGTACCCCGCATGCTGGGCGTTTTTTCCGCGGGACGGATCATCAATCCGCGCACCGCGCGGTCCCAGTTCCTGGGGGCGATGACCATGGGGCTGGGCATGGCGCTGCATGAGCAGAGTGTCCTGGATCCGAGGTTCGGGATCTTCGTGAACCATGACCTGGCCGAATACCACATTCCCACCAACGCTGATGTGCTGGACATGGAAGCGCTGTGGATTGAGGACGTGGACGAGCATGCCGGCCCGCTGGGCGCCCGCGGCATCGGTGAAATTGGAATTGTAGGCAGCGCGGCAGCGATCGCCAACGCCGCGTACAACGCCTCCGGGATCCGGGTCCGGGACCTGCCGCTGACGCCGGATAAGTTTCTGCTCTGACCGTCCGTCATAAAGGGTGCCGGGAGGAGCCGGCGTCTTAGGCTGACTGCATGACTGCCGTGCGCCCCGCCTCCTCCGTCCTCACCGGCCGGTTTGTCCGGCTTGAACCGCTCACAACCGGTCTGCTTCCGGAGCTGCACCGTGCCATCGCCGTTCCGGAAGTCTTCGCCGGGGGCTACGGCGGCGGCCCCGCGGGGCTGCACCCGGAGCCGGACGCCTTCGCCGCCTGGGCGCAGACCTACTACCGGTGGGATGCCCTGCCATTCGCGGTGCGGCTGCTCCAAGACGGCAGGCCCGGTCCCGTGGCGGGCACCAGCACCCTCGCGGACCTGGACCTGCGCCAGGAGACGATTCAGCTGGGGTGGACTGCGTACAGCCCTTCCGTCTGGGGCACTGCCGTCAACGCCGAGACCAAGCTCCTGCTGCTGGAGCATGCCTTCGGCGCGGGGTTTGGCCGTGTCAGTCTTCAGGCCGATTCCCGCAATGTCCGGTCGAGGGCCGCCATCGAAAAGCTTGGCGGGACGTTCGAGGGGATCCTGCGCCGGGACCGGCTCCGCGCGGACGGCAGCTGGCGGGACACTGCGGTTTATTCCATCCTCGCGCCGGAGTGGCCCGGAGTGCGGGTGGCCTTGGAAGACAGGCTTAGCCGTTTCTCCGGCGTGGCGAACGCCGGTCCGACCGTGCAGGGGCAGCGTCAGCGCTGATCCGGGCCCGGTCCACCCGGCGTGGTGGAACCAACTGCCGGCTCAGGCGCGCTCCGGCGGACTCCCGGGTATCCGGACCGAGGCCACCACGGAGGCAGCAGATACACCAGCGAACCCAGCCAGCCGTCGACGTCGTTGTCCCCGGAGACTACCCACTGCTCAATCCATGCCGCATAGGCGCCGCCCAGATACGCAGCCGTTGCTTCAAGATTGACTGCCGGCACCACGCCATGCGCCTTCCAGACGTGCAGCGACAGGAGGAAGCGTTGGGCCAGCCCGCCGGCCATGACGCCCAGGAAGGTTTCGGTATGGAACAACGCCCGATAGACCCGCTCCTCCTCCCTGGTGTGCTGGAGGATGCGGCGCACGGAATCAATGTAGAGGACGTTGATTTCATCCACGGTCCGCCCCGTGCCGCGCTGATCCACGTCCACGGTGCCCAGCCGGTCCACGACGCCGGCGTAAACCGATGCCGCAAAATCGAAAATATTGCGGTGGTGGCCGTAAAACGTGGTGCGGTGCACCCCGGCCCGGCGGCATAGTGCCGCCACGCTGATGTCCGCGAGTTCGTGATCGCGCAGCAATTCCCACAAACCGGCTTCCAGAGCTTCCCGGGTACGGGCTGTCCGGGGTTCATCGTGAGAAGAACGCCGCTGGGGCTTGGGGTCTTCCGGTTCAGGCATGGAACTTATCTTCTCAGATACACGAAAGGGCCCCGCCGAAGCGAAGCCCTTCCGTGCCGCGGCGCTGGGGGACGCCGCAAGCTTATGTAGTTGCCGTTAGTGGTTGGCCAGGCCGGCCGTTTCGCCGCCGTCCACCACAAATTCGGCTCCGGTGGAGAAGGAGGAATCGTCGCTGGCCAGGAACAGGATCATGTTGGAGACTTCCTCAGCCTCGCCCATGCGGTGAAGCGCAACATGGTTCATGGGATTCTCCATGCCCTCGGTCATCGGCGTCTTGATGACGCCGGGGTGCACCGAGTTGACGCGGATGCCGTACTTGCCCAGATCCAGGGCCACCGACTTCGTCAGGCCGCGCACTGCGTACTTGGTGGCCGTGTAGCCGGGAAGCTCCACAAAGCCCTGCAGGCCGGCGGTGGAGGAGATGTTGATGATGGAACCGCCCTTGGACTCCTTCAGCGCCGGGATGGCCGCCTTGATGCCCAGGAACACACCGGTGAGGTTGATGTTCATGATGGCGTTCCACTGATCCAGCGTGAAGTCCTCGATATGGCCGAAGTTGGCAATACCGGCATTGTTGACCAGTACGTCCAGTCCGCCGAACTCGGTCACTGCTGTCTGGACGGCAGCTTCCCAGTCCTCGGGCTTCGTGACATCCAGGTGGACGTAGCGGGCGTTCTCGCCAAGCTGTTCGGCGGTCTTCTGACCCTCGTCGTCGAGAATGTCGCCGATGACAACCCGGGCGCCCTCGTCCACCAGGCGCTTGGCGTGGGCAGCGCCCATGCCCCGTGCACCGCCGCTGATCAATGCCACTTTTCCGCTGACGCGTTCCATTACAAATCTCCTTAGGTGTGAACACGATGTTCTTTGCTATTCAACACCTGTCGAAAAGATTCTAGTCCCAATTGAACCCGTTTGTGGCACAGGGAACAACGCGGCGTGTCGCGCGCACCTCGCCCGAAAGACCGCTGCCGGCCTCTAGCCGGCCTCCGCCGCAGGCCGCAGCCCTTGCCGCGGCGGCAGCGGAATGATGGCGGACGTTCGGTACTGGTACTGCACATAATCCGGGTAACGGGACCGCGAGATGCTCTCCGTGAACACGGTGGATCCCATAAAGAGCAGGGTGAGCAGCAACGCCCCCAGGACGGTCCAGTGCAGCCACGCCCCTGTGGCTGCCACCGCAAAACCGTAGAACAGCCACCACTGCGCCTGCTCAAAAAAGAAATTGGGGTGGCGGGAGTACCGAAAGAGCCCGGACTGCAAAAAGCCTGGCTTCGGGGTGCGCCCGGACTTTCGCTCCTGACCCTTCCACTGCTGGAAGTTCCACTGCTGCTGGTCGGCAGCAGTTTCTCCGGCCAGGGCGCCCGCGAACAGCACTGCGAGGATCCAGTCTCCGGCATTGAGCGGGGCAGGGTTCTGGTACACGGTCAGGGCCGGCAGAGTCATCAGGAAGATGATGATGTTCTGGTAAATGCTGATGAACAAGAGGTTGAAGACGGCGAACTGCCACGGCTTCAGGCGCCGGCGCAGGATCGCCCACCGGTAGTCTTCCCCGCCGGGAGCGTAGCCGCCCTTGCGGGCAAAGTTGAAGGTCAGCCGGGCACCCCAGAGAGTGACCAGCACAGCCATCAGGACCAGGCGGCCCTCAAAGCCGGACGCCGCGGCAAACACCCAGACATAGGCGAGGGGAACCAGGGACCAGATGCGGTCGGTCCAGGAGTACTCCCGCGTGATGAGCGAGAGCACCCAGGTGCCCGCACAGACGGCGGCAAAAATCCACAGACACACCATGACCGGATTCATCTTTGGAGAATACGCGCGGGAGCAGTAGCGGGGGAACGGTGGATGCCCGTTCACGAGGCGACGGCAGACGGTCCGTTCCGCACGGACCCCTAACGACGGCGGCTGGTAGCCTCGGCGCATGACCTCACTTTTGCTGCGGCCCTGGCGGCAATCCGACGGCGGCGCGCTGGCAGCCGCCTACCGCGCAAGCTCCGATTTGGACCGGCAGCTGGACCCGGTCGCGGAAACACCCGCCGGCGCGGAACGGGTCATCGGGGAGGATTTGGGCTGGGATTCACAGACGGCCTGCAATCTGGCCATCGTGGCCGATGGTACGGCGGTGGGCAATGTGGGCCTCAGCCGTATCGATCCTCGTCACGGCACGGCATGGACCTATTACTGGTTGGCGGCACCGGCCCGGGGACGGGGATTGGCGGCACGCGCAACGGCAACCCTTGCCCACTGGGCAGCGGAAGAACTGCAGCTTCACCGCTTGGAGCTCGGACACCGCACCAACAACCCTGCGTCCTGTCGAGTCGCCCGGTCCGCTGGGTTTGCCGCCGAGGGAATTCAGCGGGACAAGCTGCACTATGACGGGGAACGGTTTGATGTGGAGATCCACGCCCGGCTGGCGACCGATCCGGTTCCGGCGCTTCAGCTGCTCGAGTTGAGGCTGCCGTGAGCGGAGAAGGGCGTAGGCACGAAGCCTCGCCGACCGACAGACCGGGCCTGATCGCGGTCTCCTACGTCATCTTCCGCAATGGACCTTCAGTGCTGCTGCAGCGGCGCGGCACCACCGGATATCTGGACGGTTTCTGGGCGACGGCGGCAGCCGGGCATGTGGAGGCGGGTGAGTCCGCCGTCGGCTGCGCTGTGCGCGAGACGCGGGAGGAACTGGGACTCACCGTGGGCGCCGATCAGCTGGCACCGCTGACAACCCTGCACCGCAAAGACCCCGGCCGTCCGGACCGGGTGGACTTCTTCTTCTTGTGTACCGGATGGACCGGGCAGCCAGAGCTGCAGGAGCCGGAGAGGGCTACCGATCTGCACTGGTTTCCCCTCGCAGCACTTCCCACTTTGATGGTTCCGCACGAGCGGATGGTCTTTGAAGCCCTGTCACAGGATGCGGTGACGCCGCTGCTCACCCTCGGGTTCTCGCAGGACACCGGGACGGGTGATGCAGCGCTGACCTGCTAGCCTGTCCAGACCGGCGGCTGGGGAACTGCACGGAGCACTGTCCCACTGCTTACACGTTCCGCACGTACAGCAGTGAAAGGGCAGCATGCAGACAGGACTTTTCCGTTTCCGCCGCAGGACAACCACCGCCCGGAGATTTCGCCGGCACGGGCTCATGGCCGGATTGGCCGCCGCCCTGGCACTCGCGGCGACTGCCTGTTCCAGTACCGGGGCGCAGGCAGAACCGGAATCCCAACCCACCGAAGCCAAAAGCGCCACCGAAGCAGCTCTGCAGCCTGCGGTAGGGCTTCCCGATACGCCTGCGGGTCTCCAGGCACAGTGGGTCCTGACACTGATCAACAGTGAAACGGCGGTCGCAACTGATGGCTTTGCGGACAAGTTCGCGGACGTGATCCTCTCCGAACTGTCTACAGAGCAACTGGCGGAGGTGCTGGAACAGGTGCGCTCCCAGGGCCCCTGGACGCCCATCACTGTCAACGCGACGGACGCCCAGGGCGTCTTCACGATGGAAAGCACCCCCGGTGACCTCATGGACCTGCAGCTTTCGGTCGATGAGGCAGGACTGATCAACGGCATTTTCTTCGGTCCCGGCACCCCGGCCCGCACGCCCGCTGCCAGCTGGGAAGAAGTGGAAACCAATATGGCAGCCCTGCCGGACGGCTCCGCCATGGCGGTTTACCGCATAGCGGACGGCTCTGCGGACGGCACCTCAATCCTGGATATCGATGCCGACACCGCCAAGCCCGTCGGCTCCATCTTCAAGCTCTACGTGCTGGTGGCGGTCAGCGATGCGGTGGCTGCCGGCACGCTGTCCTGGGATGCCAAGCTCACCGTCACCGATGACCTGCGCAGCCTGCCCTCCGGAGAACTGCAGGACGCACCGGCCGGGACCGCCGTCACCGTCCGGGACGCGGCGCAGAAGATGATCTCCATCAGTGACAACACCGCCACCGACCTGCTGATGGACGCCGTCGGCCGCCCCGCCGTCGAGCAGGCGCTCAGCGACGCCGGGCACTCAGATCCGGACCGCAACACCCCGTTCCTGAACACACGGGAACTGTTCCAGCTGGGCTGGGGCGTGGAGGATTCCGTGCGCGGGCAGTGGGCGGAGGCCGACGACGACGCCCGCCGGGAGCTGCTGCAGACCCTGCCGGGCGGCGTGCTGGACACTCCGTCCGCAGCGGTCACCACCCCGGTATGGCAGCAGGACCTGGACTGGTTTGCCACCGCGGAGGATCTGATGCGGGCGCATCTGGCCCTGCAGGAGCGGGCCGCAACCGACGCTGGTGCGCCGCTGCGGGACATCCTCGGCGCCAACAACGGACTCAACCTGGAAATCGGCGGCGACTGGACCTATATCGGGTTCAAGGGCGGCAGCGCACCGGGCGTGATGGCCGGTTCCTGGTACCTGGAACGCAGCGACGGCGAGCGCTTTGTCGTGGTGCAGCAGGGTGCTTCCTCATCTCCGGCAGAGGTAGCTGATCCCATGACGTTCTTCGGACCGGCGCAGGACGCCATTGCCCTGCTGGCGGCGGAGGGCAGGGACTGATCCCGAGCGGTGCTTCGGTTCATAAGCCACGGTCCGGATCCCCTTACCCGTGGCCACTGTCATTCTCCTCCAGACGCTCCCTGCGGCCGGCGGACACCACTTCAACGTCGCCGCGGACGGAGAATCGGCCCAGCGCTGCCGCCGCACCAATGCTGAGGATCCATCCTATGACCGGCAGGTCGGTGCTGAACCCGGTCCAGGCCCACAGCATGGCCGCCGGCACCGCGAAGAACACGACCACGTGGATCCACTGCCCGCGCACCCGGCGCAGCAGAAGACCTAGGACCACGGCCAGGGGACCGCCCAGCAACAGGGCTCCGCCGGCTCCCCACGTCATCAGCGCCAGCCAAAACATGAAGGCTTCCATGTCCCACGCAGGCTCGTCCCGCCCCGCGGGGATGGCCGCCACGATGTACACGACCGTTACCAGCCCCAGCCACTGCGCGGTGGCAACGAACCACCCCTTGATCAAGGCAAGGTTGCCCAGCCCAATCCGGGTTCTTTGCGTGGACAGGTTCCTTTCGCCCATCATGTCCCCCCGTCACGTCACAGTCCCGTTTCCCCTGAACCTACACGGTGCATTGCCTACACCGTGCGTCGCGGGCCGGGGTCGTAAAGTGTGCCGTTGGAGAAGCGGTCGCTGAAATTGCCCAGGGCAAAGTCGCGCAGTTCCCCGTCTCCGGCAAGCTCAGCAGCCGCCGCCACCTGAAGCGACAGGGACGCGCGGTGCAGCTGCGCCCGGGACACCAGGTCCGGATCAGCAATGTCAGTGACCGCAGCAGCGCCAAAGGCGCCGATCAACGGCGCCAGGTCCATCGCGGGATCCCCGAGGCAGGCGTTGTCAAAGTCCACCAACCCTGAAACCCCGGGGCCGTTCCACAGCACGTTGTGCAGGCCCAGGTCGCCGTGCACGACGGCGGGAATCACCATTTCCTCGGCTGCCAGGACGTCCGCCACCACCCGGCCGGCTGCTTTGGCTTCACGGCCCGGCAGGGCCACGGTGATGCCGGCAACTATGGCGGGCCACTCCCCCGCACCGCACCATTCCCGGACCGGGCGGAGGCTGCCTCCGGACCGCGGAATGACGTCGGCCAGCGCCGCCAAGATCCGCGCAAGGGGCTCGCGCACCGCGGTCCATGCTTCAAGCGGCCGGTGGTCGCCGGGAACGTAGCTGTTGAGCTGTGCGGACCAGCCGGAGCCGTGAAACGGTGTCCGCAGCACGGCCGGGATGAGGAACGGCAGCCCCGTATGGGTAAATGCGGCCAGGTTGCCCGCTTCACCCTCTGTGCTCTGCACGTGGCGTGGCCCGTAGACAACGCGGACAACTGCGGCTTCTCCGAGCACCGCCACGTGATGAAAGGCTCCGCGCCGAAACTGCGCCGCGTCCCAGGGAAGATCCGGCCAAATGGAGCGGAGCGCTGCCCAGGGGTCGGACGGGCGACTGTCCCTTCCGGGCAGGCTGGCACCAGCGCTGTGCACGGGACCGGGGACCCCGGAGCTAATCTTCAGCGCCGGTCAGGCTCACTTCAAGGCGGCCCTCCCGGACCCGGGTCCGGAACACCGGCTGCGGCGCAGTAGCCGGACCGTGCACCACTTCCCCGCTCTCCACAGAGAAGACACTGCCGTGCCAGGGACACACCACGCACAGCTGGCCGCGGGTTTCCTGCAGGTGTCCTTCGTGCAGCGGTCCGCCCAAATGGGAGCAGGTATCGGCAAGCACCGAGATGATGCCGGTTCCGTCTTCGCCGTCCGTACCCTCACGGCGCAGCACCATCAGCGGAACGCCGCCCAGTTGTGCCGGGCGCGGCCGCCCGTCAGGGAATCCCTCCACCGGGCCCAGCGAATGCCATCCGGACGGAACCTCCTCAGGAAGGTCTTCGTTCCGGTTCACGCCCGCTCCCTGCCGGTAGGAAAGGTGTCCGCCCAGGAAGCCTCCGATGCCTGCGACCGCCAGTCCGGCGAACCCGAGCAGCTTTCCGCTGCCGTGGTTGCCCCGGTTCCTCGCCAGCCACGATGCTGCGTACAGCACGGTGGCAACGGCGGTGCTGGCCTCGTGGACCACGCCCGTCCGTTGCTGCTGCGTGTCGAGCTGCGAGAAGTCGGTGACGCCGGTCAGCGCGGTGGGCATCGCCGACAGCACGCCCAGGGCCACCAGGGTTTTGGCGGCCCGTTCGTTGCCCGGCAGCACATCCAGGACGGCCGCCGAAACCCAGGCCCCCAGCGGCACGGTCACCATCAGCGGATGCACCGGGTGCCCCAGCGGAACGCCGTGAAGCGCATCGGTGACGGTCCCTTGCGGCAGCACCCTCTTCACGATGCGGGACACTGTGCCGGCGGCGGGATCCAGCCAGGCTGCGCCTTCCAGCTTGTCAACGGTACTGACCAAAGGCAGACGCGGCATGATTTTCTCCTCAGACGTGCTGGCGGAATGGTCATCAGGCTAGCCACCGCACCGGCCGGGCACCACCCGTAAGCTGGATTTCATTCTCGGCAGGACAGGAGCAGGAATGGGGCACATCGGATCCTATGTATGGGAACTGCGGCAGAAAGTCGGAAAACGCCAGCTTCTGCTGCCGGGCGCGCAGGTCCTGGTGCTGCGCACCGACGGCACAGCTCTGCTTCAGCGGCGTGTGGACAACGGTGTGTGGGAACTTCCTGCCGGTGCCTGCGAACCGGGCCAGAGCTTTGCCGGAGCTGCCGTGGCCGAGCTCTTTGAAGAGACCGGCATCCGCACCGATCCCGCCGATCTGGTGGCTTTTGCCAGTCTTTCCGACCCGAACCTGCATCAGCTGGAGTATCCCAATGGAGACCGGGTGCACGCCTTCGCGCTCTGCTTCTGCCTGACCGGCTGGGAAGGATCAGTGACCCCGGAAAAGTCCGAGGTTTCCGAAATTGGCTTCTTTCCGCTGAGCGGGGTTCCTGACCCGCTCCATCCCCCCACCCGCGAAGTTCTCCGGCTCTACGGGCAATACCTGCAGACGGGGATCTTTCAGGCTCGGTAGGCGCGGGAACGGCATGTCAATTCACCGCCGCATTGAGCAGCCGCCGCCGTTTTGGGATTTCACTGCCGGTGCGCACCGGCAGTGAAATCCCAACACGGCAGCGAAAGGACAAACCGGGCACTAATCCGGCAGACTGGCCCCATGACTTCGGGGGAAGAAACTCAACCAAGAACGTTCCGCACGGCCATACCGCTGCGCTACCGGCTGGTCCTGGGACTCCTGGGGCTTTCGGGCGCGGCCGCCTGTGTGCTGGCCGTCGCCGAGGGCGGACGGGCCGCCGTCATCACCGGTGTGCTGGTGGCCGTCCTCTTTCTCGCCGTCATTATGATCACCGTTCGCCTCCACGTCGGTGAAGAGGGCCTGCGGATCCGTGTGGCCGGAATCTTCTCGACCGAGGTTCCCTACCGGGAGATGACGGCCGTCTCCCGGGGCCCCGTGACCGGCATGCGGCACGGAATGGGCCTGCGGATCCTGCCGGAGGGCACCGGCTACCTCGTCGGCGGACCTTCGGTCCGGATCGAGTGCCGGACCGGGAACCTGCTCGTGTCCTGCAGCCGCCCCGATGAGCTGCTCGCCGCCCTGGCTCCGCGGCTTTCGGCCAATCAGGCGGCGGAGTAGCTCAGGCGGCGGAGTAGCTAGTAGCGGCCGCCCGATGCCGCCGGCGCGCTGTCCAGCATCATCAGGTCCTCGCCGCTGAGCATCAAATCCCCGGCGGCCACGTTGTCCCGCAGATACTTGGGGGTCTTGGTGCCCGGAATGGGAATGATCCGCTGTCCCTGGGCCACCACCCAGGCCAGCGCCACCTGGGCCGGCGTCGCACCCACCCGTTCGGCGACGTCGTGCACCCGCTGCACAATGGCCAGGTTCGCTTTGAGGTTGTCCTGCTGGAAGCGGGGAAGCCTGCGGCGCATGTCATCGGCGGGCAGCTGGTCAAAGGAGGTGAACCGCCCGGTGAGGAAGCCGCGGCCCAGCGGCGAGAACGGCAGGAACGCGAGGCCGTGCTCCTCGCAGTAAGGCACGACGTCGGACAGCCGGTCCCGCGTCCACAGTGACAGTTCGGATTGCACAGCGGTCACCGGATGCACCGACTGCGCCCGTTCGATTTCCTCCACACTCGCCTCCGAGATCCCGATTGCACGGGCCTTGCCGTCCGTGACCGTCTGTGCCATGGCGGCCCAGGAATCCTCCAGCGGCACCTCCGGATCTACCCGGTGCAGGATGTACAGATCAACGTGGTCGGTGCCCAGCCGGCGCAGACTGGCATCAATGGACGTGCGGATGTGCTCGGGACTGCCGTTTTTCACCAGCCCGGGCATGGTGCCGGCGGCGGGAGCGGCGTTGCTGACTTCCAAACCAACCTTGGTGGAAAGCACGGCCCGGTCCCGGTAACCGTCGCCCAGCGCCCGGCCCACCAGCTCCTCATTGGTGTACGGCCCGTACACATCCGCCGTGTCAATCAGGGTGGCACCAAGTTCAATGGCGCCGCGGATTACCGAGATGGACGTTTCCTCGTCCCGTTTGGCGTTCATGTCGTAGGCGTAGGTCATGCCCATGCAGCCCAGGCCGATGACGCCGACCTCCGGTCCGTTGATTCCCAGCGTGGTGGTACGCATAGCAGGCTCCTCTGGTGGTTTGGCCTGAGGCCGTTTGGGCCGCGGAACACGGGCCACTTCAAGGCTAGGAGGGCGAACCGGTCCGCGGGAAGGGTCCGCGGCCACCCGGGCGGGCACGCGCCGGGGAGGTTAAGCGAAGGTGCCGCCCAACTCCGACCGGAGAAGAGCGGCACCTTGGCACTGCAGCGGGTGAGGCAGATCAGCTGCGGGCAGTCACGCCGTCGGCCTTCGCGGAAGGAGTATCTTCCCCTGCTTCCCCCGTCTCATGCGGGTGGCGTCGTTCCAGGGACGCGCCCTCGACGTCAACATCCGGCAGGATCTTGTCCAGCCACTTCGGCAGCCACCAGGCCTTGTCTCCGGCCAGGTGCATCAGGGCCGGGATCAGCAGCATCCGCACCACAAAGGCGTCCACAAGGACACCGAAGGCCAGCGCGAAGCCGATGGGCCGGATCATGGTGCTGTGCGAGAAGATGAAGCCGCCGAACACCGACACCATGATGATCGCGGCCGCGGTGACCACGGAGCGTCCGTTGCGGAAGCCCTGCATCACGGCCACGCGCGCCGGCGAGCCGTGCACGAAGGCTTCGCGCATGCCCGAGCCCAGGAAGAGCATGTAGTCCATGGCCAGGCCGAACAGGATGCCCACCAGGATGGTCGGCAGGAAGTTCAGTACCGGGCCGGGGGTCTCCACGCCGAAGATGCCGGCCAGCCAGCCCCACTGGTAGATGGCCACCACGCCGCCGATGGCTGCGAAGTAGGACAGGATGAAGCCCAGCGTCGCGATCACCGGAACAAAAATGGACCGGAAGACCAGGATCAGGATCAGCAGGGACAGGCCCACCACTACGCCCAGGTAGATGGGCAGCGCTTCGGAGAGCTTCTCGGAAATGTCGATGTTGCCGCTGGCGGTGCCGGCCACACCCAGCTCCACCTCACCGTTCTCGGTGTCGATTGGGGACAGGTCACGCAGCGTGTGCACCAGTTCCTGGGTGGACTCGCTGGTGGGACCTTCAGCCGGGATGACCTGGAAGGCGGTGACGGTGCGGTCCTCGGAGGAGCCGATGGGAGCCACGGCCGCCACGTCCTGCTGGTCGAACAGCGTACGGGCGATCTCGCCCTGTGCCACCAGTGCTTCTTCCTCGCTGGGGTTGCCGGGCAGGTCCGCGACCACCAACAGCGAGCCGTTCTGGCCCTCGCCGAACTTCTGCGAGACGGCTTCATACGCCTGGTACTGGGTGGAGTCGTGGGCCTCGGAAGATCCGTCGGGCAGGTTGGTGCGCAGGTCCATCGCCGGGATGGCAATAACGAGCAGCCCCGCGATGGACACCACCACGGTGAGCACGGCGCGCAGGGTGGACATCTGCTTCACCGGGATGGATTCCGGCTTGCCGGCGGAGGCGGAGGCCTCCTGGTCCTTGTCCAGTGCCGCGCGCTCCTTGCGGCTGAGGATCTTCATGCCGGCCAGCTTGAGCAGCGCCGGAGTCAGTGTCGTGGCGATCATGACCGCAATGGCCACGCAGGCCGCACCCACCGTTCCCATCAGGCCCAGGAAGGGGATGCCGGTGATATTCAGCGCCAGCAGGGCGATGAAGACCGTAGCGCCGGCGAACACCACTGCGTTGCCGGAGGTGCCGTTGGCCAGGGCAATGGATTCCTCCAGGCCGTAGCCGGCCTTCAGCTGGCGGCGGTGCCGGTTGACGATGAACAGGGCGTAGTCGATGCCCACGGCCAGACCGAGCATGACGCCCAGGATGGGGGTGACGGACGCCATTTCGACGACGCCGGAGAAGGCCAGCGCGCCGGCGGCGCCGATGCCCACACCGATCAGTGCGGTCACCAGCGGCAGGCCGGCACCGATGAAGGTGCCCAGCATTACCACCAGCACGACGGCGGCAACCGCGAGGCCCACCACCTCGCCGACACCCAGGATGCTGGGGACGCCGGCGGAAACCTCGGAGGAGAAGTCCACCTTGACGCCGTCGATCGGCTCATCCTCAAAGGCTGCGACCAGGGCGTCCTTGGTGTCCTGTTCGACCTCCATCTGCGTTTCGCTGAAGACCACGTTGACCACTGCCGCGCTTCCGTCCTCGGACACGGTACGGATTTCAGTGGCCATCTCCAACAGAGCGGCGCCCTGTTCGGCCTGCACGGCGCCGGCTTCCAACTCGGCGCTCTGCGCGTCAAGCTCGGCACGGTTGGCGTCCAGGACCTCCTGCTGAGCATCCAGCTCGGCAATCATCGGCGCCGGGGCACCGGCCGCTTCGGCCTGCTCCCGCGCGGCGTCGAGCTGGGTTTGTCCGGCCTCCAACTGGGCCCGGCCGGAGTCGATCTGGGCTCGGCCGGCCTCGATCTGGGCCAGCCCGTCCTGAAGCTGCTTAGCCTGCGCGGCACGCTCCGCCTCGGTGGCGAACGGGTCGACGACGGTTTCCACGCCGTCCACGTCACCGGCCTTGGCTACCAGCGCGGAGATGTCCTCACGCTGGGCATCGGTGAACGCCGAACCGTCCTCGGTCTGGACCACCACGGAGCCGGAACCGCCGGAAGCCTGCGGAAGTTTCTCCCGCAGGTGGTCAGTGACCTGAGTGGTGGGGGTATTGGGAATCGAGAAGCCGGTGGCAAGCGTGCCGCCGAAGAGGGCGAAGGCCGCTCCGGCAAGCACCAGCACTCCGATCCATGCCGCGAGCACGGTTTTCGCGCGGCGGGCGGCCGCGGCTCCGAGGCGGTAGAGGAATTCAGCCATTTGAGGGTCTGTCCTTATATGGGAATGGGTGGGAACTACGGGTGGAGTGTTTGTGGGGAGGCCGGGTCGGAGACATAGCCCGATCGCACCTTTTCCAGGAGCGCATCAAGCAGGTCCGACCAGACCCGGCGCGCTTCGGGGGTATCCACGGCCCCGGTGGCACAGTGCCAGTGATGATAAAGAACGCCCAACCCGCTGGTCAGTGAACCAACGAGCAGGTCGACTCCCAGCCGGTCCGCTTCCGGATACCGGCTAAGCATCGCCACGGACAGCCGGTCATTCAGTTCGGTGAACGCACGCAGGGCGATGGGATGGGCCTGCGCCTGGCGCGGCGTGGAGTCCGGAACTGCGCCCGGGCCAAGCAGGCGGGTGAGATACGCCATGGGCGCTACAAGGTCGGCGGCACGGAAGGCTTCGGCAATCTCAGCGAACATGCCTGGGCGGGCAGCATCCACCGGTGATACCGCGGTGAGGCTTTCCACTGCGGAGCTGAGGACGCCGCTGCACACCTCGGACACAATGTCACGGATGGAAGCGAAGTGATTGAACACGGTGCGGCGGGAAACGTCCGCACGCTGCGCCAGTTCGTCAACGGAGAAATCCGTGGTTTGACCCTCATGCATCAGCGCCGCCGCAGCCGTTATGATCGCCTGCCGGTGGCGGTCCTTGAGCGCCTGGCGGCGGTCTTCTGCGGGCACGGAAGTCTGCACGCTTCATACACTACGTGCAACGATGCACCAAGTGCAATTTGCCTCCGATACCCTCGGTGCGACGTTTATTCGACGCCGTTGACCACCCTGGCAACACCATCCAGTGCGGCCCGGGCTTCGGGGGTGAAGGTGGCGGCAACGTAGACATGGAATCCGTCGGGGGCGACCTGCAGCTCCACCGGCGATGACGCCGCGGCCGCTTTGACCGCGAAGCGTTCTGCATCCGGCAACAGCAGATCCCGTCCTCCCTGGAACAGATACACCGGCGCCAGCCCTGCCAGGGTGTCGTTAATCGGGCTGACCCGCCAGGAGTCCAGCGGAAGGCCGCGGGCCCAAAGTTGGGCGCAGTACACCAGCCCGGGGATGTCCAGCATGGGATCCCGCCGTTCCAGCACGGGGATGCCCGGGTTGGACATGGTGCAGTCCACCCAGGGGGCGAACAGAAACACAGCCTGTGGCTGGCTTTCGCTCCGGTTGCGCCGGTCGATCACGTGCGCCAGAGCCAGTCCGCCGCCGGCTGAATCACCCGCCAGGAAGACGCGGGCGCCGGCTGCCCGGCGGGCAACGGCCCGGTGCACGGCCTCGACGAACGGCAGGGCCTCTGCCACCGAGTGCCACGGTGCCAGCCCGTACAGCGGCACCGTAACCGTGGCTCCGGTACGGCGGATGAGGGCGGTGATGATCCACCAGTGGGCCTCCCGCAGCGGGAAGACGTAAGCACCGCCGTGAAGGTAAATCAGCTCCCGTCCCGACGGTTTTCTGGGGGTCAGCGTCATCACCGGAAACCCGGCCACGACTTCCTCCCGCACCCGGCATAAACGGCGAAGAGTGAGCGGAACGGAAGGCCGGCGCCGCCGTGCAGCGGTGCGCCGGACCACCTCCGGTGTCCGGAAGGCCCGCGGCGCCGCACGCAGGGCCAGCCCGGCCAACCTCATTGAAAGCGACATGGAAACTCCGGTTTTGCCGTTGCTCGTCTGAGTGGATTCAGCCTAGGGCACCGACAAAGAAATCCCCCACCCCTAGTGCTGACGAAACCTCTCCCAGGCGGATTGCCGGGACATCCCCAGGGCCGAACCAATGCTGGCCCAGCTGATTCCGCGCACCCGGGCGGCTTCGACCCAGCGCCGGAGATGGGCTTCGACCTGCTCCCGCGCCTCGGCAACCTGCGGCAGCCGGGCCATCAGTTCGTCATCGGAGAGCCCGCCCCAAGGAGTATCCGGAAGCGTTTCCCCGGAAACCGGGGCGGCATCGAGCAGAGCGGTGGCGCGAGCGGCGCAGTCACGGCAGATGGAGGCTGTAGGCGCCCCGGCCAACAGTCCCGTTTCCTTCCTGGAACGCAGACAGAAAGAACACATGAACGGTGCCGCGGTGGATGCCGGCACTAATGCATCTCTGGAGGAGTCGGGCATAGAGGTCAGTCTATTCGTTTGCCGGATGCTGAAAATGACCCCTTGTTCTGTCAGGAATTACCTGACAGTATATCGGACGTCAGGAGTGGCCTGACAGAACGCTTCGGGGGAACCATGGCACGACAACAAGCAATCAGCACCGACCTGCCGGGCAGACAAAAGGCTTCGTTCCGGTTCCTGCTCGGGTCAAACACTGTCGAGGGGTTCGCGGACGCCCTCACCCGAACCCTGCTGCCAATCCTCGCGGTGACCGCGCTTGGGCTGGGCTCGGAATTTCTGGGTGTGCTCAACGCAGCAGGGCTGGCCGCATTTCTGCTTCTAGGCGTGCCGGCGGGTGCCGTAATCGATCGGTTGAAGGACCGCCGGCGCGTCATGACCGCAGCCACATGCCTGCGTATCCTTGTCACGGCAACGCTGGCCATCTCCACTTTCACCGGCTGGCTCAGCGGCCCGCTGCTGCTCGGGGCAGCCGTCACGGTGGGGATCGCCGATGTTGTCTTCACCACCGCTCTCAGCACCGTGATTCCGCGGGTGACACCCGCCGGCACATTGAAACATGCCTACTCGCAACTGGCTGTTGCCACCCAGACCGCGTCAACGGCGGCCGCCGCCGGCACCGCAGCACTGTTGGGCATCCTGGGCATGGGCGCGGCCCTGGCTGCCGCCGCAGCTTCCTACGGCATGTCTGCGATGCTGCAACTGGGCATCAGGCTCGGCGCTGCACCGGCTCCTGCCAAGGGAGGGACAGCAAAAATCCGCCGGGATTTGGGCAGCGGCTTCCGCACACTTCGGGCCACGCCCGCACTTTGGGCACTGACAGTTTCGGGGGCCCTTACCAATGCCGGAGCGATGCTGGGCAACACCGTGTTGCCGGTGTTTATTCTCCGGGACCTGGACATAGCCCCTCCCCTATTCGCGGGGTTGGGCGCATTGGCTGCCGCAGGAGCCATCGGCGGCGCCGCAGCGGCACCGTTTCTAACGGCTGCATGGGGTTTGCGTAACCTGCGGACAGGCGCCGCGGCGGCGTCGGCGCTGTGCGTCTCCGGAGCAGCCCTCTGCCCCTGGCTCCCCGGGCCGGAACTGGCCTGGCTGGCGGTTCAGTCACTGGGCTGGAGTTTTCTCGTGTCAGTGTCAGGCGTGGCAGGAGCCGAGGTGCTTCCGCGGAGCGTTGCGCCCGGCAAACTGGCGTCCGTGGCCGCGGCGCAGCGGACAATCACGCTGGGGGTGATGCCGGCCGCCGCCCTGCTGGGAGGAGCTGCGGCCGGGCTGGCTGGCACCCTCCCGCTGCTGGGTGTGTGGATCGTACTTGCCGGCGCCGCCGCTGTTCCGGTGATTCGCTCGCGGGAACTGGCGGAGTATCGGTGAGCGATATGCAAGGGTGGAGGGTACTGAAAGTCTCATCCTTTGACTTCACGATCCAACCATCGGCAGGAGAACACCATGAGCAACCAGGACCAGCCCATCAATTTCGGAGCCGACGCCACCGAGAACAACCTCGCCGGCACCCGGGACGAGTTTAATGACGAGGTGACTGCTCAGCTTCTCGACGAAGTGAAGGCGGAGAAGCAGGCAAAGGCGGAGGACAACAACGAGGAGTCCCCCAGCCGGGAGGCTGAAGAGCGCGAAGAACGCGAGGAGCAGCCGGCTCTGGAAATTGATGAGGAAAGCCCCGCCTCCGAGGCGAAGCCTGCCTCCTGATTCCCCGTGCATGAGGCATTTCCGGGTTGCGGGGCCTGGATCTGCTGATCGGCTGTTCGAATGAGTTAGTAAGCGCCCTGTGTTTTGGGTCTCATTCTTTCTATTCTTGAGAGAGGGGTTCTCGGAGGCGCCCATACCCAGCAACCGCAAGGAGTCCTCCCATGAGTACCAGCGCAGGAGCGGCGGGGCAGCCTGCCCGCAAACCGAACCGGGCCGGCACGGGCCAGGGGGCAGCAAACCCGGCTGCCCGTGACGGCGGAACCGAAAGCCGCGAACGGGTTGTCGGCCGGGAGAAGGAACAGTTTGGCGGCGTCAAGATCGGCTCCGCCTTCTTCGGCTGGCTAGCAGCAGCGGGAACCACGGTGCTGCTGAGTGCAATTGCCACAGCTTTTGGGGCGGCACTGCTCGCCAACAACGTTGATGCCGCCGGGGAGGCCGCAGCGAATCCTCAGGGCGCAGGCGTGGCCGGAGTCATCCTCCTCATGGTCATCCTGTTTGTGGCCTATTTCTGCGGCGGCTACGTCGCTGGGCGGATGGCCCGGTTTAACGGCGTTATGCAGGGCGTGGCCGTGTGGATTTGGGGAATCGTGATCGCCCTTGTGCTGGCCCTCATCGGCGCTGTGGCGAGCAGCGAACTGGACATCAACGCCCAGCTCAACACCTACCCCCAGCTCTCCGGCGACAACACGGCAGCGGCTGTCATCTCCGCGGTCATTGCTGCCCTTGTTGCCCTGGGCGGCGCCGTCCTCGGAGGCTTGGCCGGGATGCGCTTCCACCGCCGCGTCGACAAGGCCGGGCTGGGCGACTGAACACAATGCACCCACCACAGCATGCAGCACAGCACTGCCCATTTTCGGCGGACCGGTGAAATCAGACAGCTTTCCGCCGTGGGTGCGCCGGACAGGGATCGAAGTTGCAGGCTGGCTGCTGATCGCCTTCGGGCTTGTTGCCCTGGTACTGCCCGGACCCGGACTCCTGGGCCTGGTCGGCGGCCTGGCCGTCCTGTCGCTGCGGTACCGGTGGGCCAACCGCCTCCTGCGTCCGGTTAAGGCCAAGGCATTCAAGGCGGCGGAGCAGGGTGTGCAGACCTGGCTGAGGATTAGCGCCAGCATCACCGGCGCACTCCTGGTTATGGCCACCGGCGTTGTCTGGGGCGTGTGGGCCAGGCCGCCGCGCTGGTGGCCCTACAGCCAGAGCCTGTGGCTGCCCGGCGGCTGGGGCACAGGGACGGGCCTGATTCTTTCAGGGCTCATCGCACTGGCATTGATTGCGTACAGCTACCGCCGGTTCCGCGGGACGGGATCGCCGCAGCAGGCGAAATCCGAAGATCTTAGCTAGAACCCGGGAAGGTCTGGTCTGAACGCAGCCGGGAGTTCAGCTCCTGAAGCGCCTGTACGGCATCATCCAGCGCGGCGGCCTGCGCAGCATCCAACCCTGCCAGCGCCTTTCGGATGGGACCTGCCCATGCATCCCCAATGGCCTCATCCTGGGCCATTGCTTTGTCCGTCGGAAACAACCGGCTGATACGCCGGTCACTTGCACTGCTCTCTTTGGTCACCAGTCCGCGGTCGGCGAGTGTCCGGACGGCCGCACTCGTATTGCTCTGCTTCAGTGCCATGTGCCGCGACAGTTCAGTCACCGTCATCCCGGGCGCCTCCAGCACATGCTTCAGCACGGCAAGATCCGTCGAGGTCAGCGGCTCGATCCCCGTGACATCGGGAACCCGCCGATGGATGGTCCAGGAAAGGTCCCGCAGGAGCATGGCCAATTCGCGCCGTCGCGCCGCAGCATCCGTGTTGTCCACCATGCGCCAATCCTAGCTCATATCTTGACATACATATGTGCACATATGTATAGTTGAGCGCTCCCCCACCCGCCCCCTCGAAAGAAACCATGCCTGATTCCAGCACCACTCCTCCCTCCGCCGTGCACCGCACGAGCGGACAACTCATTCTTCTCCTGGCCCTGCTGACCGCGCTGGGCCCGCTGTCCATTGACCTATACCTCCCCGCATTCCCGGGCATGGCAGCTGATCTGGACACCACCGCAGCCGGCGTCCAGCTGACCATGACAACCTTCCTGGTAGGCCTTGGCCTGGGGCAGCTGTTTATTGGTCCGTTGTCGGACGGCATCGGACGGCGCAAGCCGCTGCTGGTGGGCACCTTTGTCTGCGCCGCGGCCAGCGTTGTCTGTGCGGTTGCTCCGAACGCGGAAATCCTGGCCGGCGCACGGTTCCTCCTGGGGCTGGGCGGTGCTGCCGGCGTCGTCCTCGCCAGGGCCATTGTCTCCGACACCGCCCGCGGTGCCGCCGCTGCCAAGCTGCTGGGCGTACTGACCATCATCTGCGTCATCGCCCCCGTCATTGCACCTCTGGCCGGCGGTGCGATCATTGCCGCCGCGGGATGGCGTGCGGTGTTCTGGACCCTGGCCGCCCTGATCCTGCTGCTCTCCGTCTGGGGCCTGTTTGGAGTCAAGGAGACTCTGGCCGCCGAAGACCGCAACCGCGGCGGCATCAAGACCACCCTGCACGTTGCCGGCATGGTCCTTAGCAACCGCAACTACACCGGCTACCTGCTGACCTTCTGCTTCGCCTTTGCCGGGCTGTTTGCCTACATTTCCGCCTCCCCGTTCATCATCCAGAACATCATGGGCCTGTCGGAAACCCGGTTCTCCCTGGTCTTCGCCATGAACGCCCTGTGCATCACGATTGTCAGCGTCATCGCCGCTGCGCTTGCCGGCAAGGTCGCCTACCGCACGATGATCTCCATCGGCCTGGTAGTGGCTGTGCTGGCGGCAGCCGGACTGCTGATTTTCGCGCTTTCCGGGACACCCATGGTTCCGATGCTGGTCCTGTTCGCTGTGTTCCAGGGATCCCTGGGCTTCATTTTTGGCAATGCCACAGCCCTGGCCCTCGGAGAAGCCGGCCATCATGCCGGAACGGGCTCAGCCTTCCTGGGCTGCCTGCAGTACGTGCTGGCAGCTGCAGTGGCACCCCTGGTGGGTCTCGGCGGAGAGGAAACGGCCGTGCCGATGGGCATCGCCATGGTCAGCTTTGCCCTGCTGGCAGCCATCTCCTACGTAACACTGACCCGCAAGACCAGCACAGCCCCCGCTGGTGACGAATCCGATCTGCCGGTCAAGGATGCCCTCCGGTCCGCCTCCTAGTTGCTTAACCTGCTGGACGCCCCGCGTCTGCACCTCGCTGATTCCCTTCCGGACGCCGTCAAGGCAACCGGAAGGGAATCTGTTTAACCGGCCCCACCGTGCCGGCCGCGACGGTCATGCACACAAGACGCACCGGCACGGGAGCGAGTCCGAACTGCCGCCTCCCCCGGACATTTGCCCCACGCCGCTGAGACTGGTCGATTCGAAGAGCTGGTCCAAAAATTCACCCACTAAGCCTTTGGCACAGCACCCGGACGGAGCCAGAACCGAAGGCAGCGGATACATCCGCTGCCTGTCGAGGTCCTCCACGTCGGTGTTCAGGTCTGCTGCCAGCACTTTCAACAACCTGCCCTCGACCCCCGGACTCATCGTTCGCCGCTTGGAAATCCGGTCAATCCTGGGGCCGAGCCCGCCGGCTGCGGCGCAGAGGTCCACATGCAGGCGCAGTACGTACTCCATAGCGATCAGATCCACCTCGTGGAGCGCGGGACCGTCGGTCCAAGCCACGTCGATGGTGGCAACGTCGTAGGCCACGAGAGGGAGGACCTCGAACTGCACTCCGGAGAAGGCACCCTCCAAAAAGGTGCTGAGCCTGCCGGCAACTTCCGCCGCCCACCAGTGGTCTTTCATGTGCCTTTGCCGATCCGTAAATGTTGGCTGACCAGCTGCGGGCCGCGGTTGCATCAGCCTTGCCGGCAAAAATGTCGTCGTCGGCAACGTATTGGATTGTAAGGCTCGGCAACCGTCCGCACCAGAGGGACCGGACACATGCCGGTTCTCCACCCGCTCCCCGTGCCCACGAGAAATCGACTTCCGCTGTGACGGTGTCGAGCCGGCATGAGGCAGCGCGCTCCGCGCATGTCTCCTGCGGGTGTTGTACCCCTTTTTTCCGCAGATGCAACTAGTTTCTCGGTTTTGAAGATAATTTGAAAAAGTCTCTGGTGGTTACGGCGTGGCTGCTGGAAGGATGTGAGCCTGACGGCATCACATCTTCATCCAGCCGGCAGACATTTTGTATCCGTATCCAAGCACCCGTCTAAGTTTCCACCCTCCGGCCGGCGCGGCAAGTGAAATCTTCTGATTCATGGCGCAGGCGCCGGATCCCGCCCGATGGCGACCCCCACCCCAACAGTGGTTCGACAGCGCCACCACTGTGTCCGCACCGCCGCCCGACTTGCCCCAGGCCGGACGGGCAGCGGTTTTCAATCTCTTTTCTCCAAAGGCCGGAAATCACCTTCGGCATGACGCAAACGGGAGGATCTCCAATGAGCCAGTTAGCAGCAGCACAACAGGTTAAGCCGCTGACCAACGGAGCCGAGTGGTGGTCACTGACCATCCAGCCTACAGATACGGACTTGTGCGACGCCGTCCTTGCTGACGTTGTCATCCCGCTGGCAGCTCAGGGCAGGTCCTGGGGCGCCCAGCGGTGGTTCCATACGCGGTGCATGGATCCGGCGCACCCCTTCATTCAGGTCCGGATCCTTGGTTCTCCCCGGGTCCTGGACCGGCTGGAATCCCTGATGCGCGCACTCGTTGACCAGGCCGCCCCCCGCCTCGGGGAGCTGCAGACTTCCGAATACCGGGAGGATGCCGTACCCACCCGGTGGGACTACGGGCCCGTCTCCCCCCGAGCCGAATCCGATCTGGCAAAGTACGGCGGGGCCGAAGGACTGGCCCTGGCGGAAGAGGTCTTCGAGCTGTCCTCTGATCTGGCAGCTTGGGCAACATCCCGCTTTCCGAAGGTAAACAGCCGGTCTTCCCTGGCCGCCCTGCTTCTCTTTGATGCCGGCTACGCCATGATGCGCGGGCCGCGGTCCCCGGTTTGGGCGGACCGCCGGGCCATTTCGTGGGACTTCTACTGGGACAGCCATCTTCGCAGCTGCACCGCGGGATCCGGCCCCCAGGCTGCCCACATGCGCAACGCCCTGACGTCCCAGCTGGCGCCACGGATCCTTCCGGCCCACCGACTGATGGCCGCAACAGCTTCGGAGCCGGCCGTGGACAATTGGCGCAAGCGCTGGTCCCGGGCCATCGACACCTACCTGTACCGGGCGGACAAGGTCAGGGCCAGCCGAAGCGCCCAGCAGCTGACCGTGTACCAAAGCCGCCTCATGCTCAACCGGCTGGGCATATCCGTCCGGGACGAGGCCGGGCTGGGACTATATGCACGGTCCTGGAGCAAGGAACGTGAAGCGGACTTCCTTCGGATGGCCCCCTAGGGAAAAGCCTGCGGCGCCCGCCATTACCGCAGCACTTTCAGGATCTTCACAGGTCAATTGGTAATACTAATAAGGCAACGCGAGGGGCGCTTCCGGAAGTGAGACCACCGGAGGCGCCCCGCCTCTTTAACCCGTCCTCTAACCGGTGAACTAACCGGTCAACGCCGGTTTCCGGCCCGTTTTTCCCCGTCTGTCCACTTTGACAAAATATGAAGGGACGAAGCGCGTGCCCTCCCGCGGCACGCAACACGGTAAACGGGAATCTGAAAGGCGGCCCCGGGCATGCACTTCTCCTGCACCTGCATTTACCATCCCCATCCGGTGACTGCCCGGCTGGAGATTGAGGTCTACGACCCCTTCTGCACTCAGCGGGTGCACCGCGTCTCCGGCTCCACCAAATACGAGCCCAACTACATCTTCCGCGGTTAGCTTTCACACACTGCCGGGCCGGCCAGCGTCCGGCGACATCTGAGCCTCAACCGGCTCGGGAGGCTGCGGCTGCGGTCCGTGAACCTCGTCCGCCCCGGCCGCAGCCGGCACCTCACCCGACACGGCGGCGTTGGCCGGGGTCAGCGACTGGTCCCGCAGATACCGCAGCACCACGATGCCGACGGCGGTGGCCGGGACCGCCAGGAACGCGCCGACGATACCAAAGAGCGTGCTTCCGACGGTGACGGCTCCCAGCACGACGGCGGGATGCAGCTTCAGGGTCTTGCCCACGAGGAAGGGCTGCAGGATGTTGGACTCCAGCTGCTGCACCACCAGCACCAGACCAAGGACAATCAGCGCTGTCACCCATCCGTGCGCCACCAGGGTGACCATGGTGGCCAGGACCCCGGTGGCCACGGCTCCGACAATGGGTATGAAGCTGGCAAAGAAGATCAGCACCATCAGGGCCAGGGCCAGCGGCACGTCCAGGAACCACAGGCCGAGGCCAATTAAGACGGCATCTGCCAGAGCTACGGTTGCCTGGGCAAAGATGTAGGCGGACAGGGTTTTCCATGCCTCTTCGGACACCCGGACCGCGTGCACAAAGGCTTGGTTGTTGGTCCAGCGGCTGGCCCAGGGCAGGAATTTGTCCCCGTCCTTCAGGCAGAAGAACGTGAACACCAGGGTCAGCAGGAACACCACGGTGACAGAGGTGACGGTTCCCAGCCCGGCGGTAATACCGGAAATGATGTCGCTGCTGTGTTCCTGCAGCTGTGCCAGACCGGCGTCGAGCAGTTCATTGAAGTCAACCGTCTGGACGGCGAAGGGAAGCCCGGCAACGAAGTCGCTGAGATCCTGAAGATTCTCCCCTGCCCGCCGGACCAGTTCTTTCGAGCCGGACGAGATTGAGGGAAGCACCAGAACGGCCACGGCGGCGACGGCAGCCAGCAGGCCCACGAGGGAGAGCAGTGCGGCAATCCCCTTGGGCAGCGCCTTTCGCAGAACCCGGTTCACCGGCCACAGGATTGAGGACAGCAGCAGGGCCAGCAGGCCGGGAAGGGCGATGGACCACAGCGACCGGATACCGAACCACACCACCACCAGCCCGGCCAGCACGATCAGCCCCCGGGCAACCCATACCGATGATGCGGCGAGGCCGCGGGCAAAGGTGCCGCGGGGCTTCAACCTGCCGCTGCCGGAAACCGCACCGGCCGCAGATGACGCTTCGACAGAAGATTTTTGGGGCGGCGAGGCTGGAGAATCGGTCGTAGTCACCGTTCCATCTTGCCTCACCCGGCAGGGGAAGTTATTCCGTCAGCTGCGGCTGGGTTTCGATGAAGACCCAGTCCCGTTCCCCAAGAATCGGCTCAATCACCGGGCCGCCCGCTTCCGCGATGCGGTCCTGCACCTTTCGTGGGAGGCCTTCGTCACGAAGGTTCTCCCGCAGCCACATTTTGGCCGAACCGTCTAGATACGGCCACCAGCGCTCGATCTGGATCGGTTGCATTGCTGCCCCCTTAAACTCGCGGTGAAACAACGTTGCCACCGCGGTCCGGACCGCGCAAGGGGGGTTGCCTAAGTGGCGGCCGCCCAAGGTGACAGGCGGCCGATGCGCCCAGCTAGGGCAGGGTGCCGATGCTTTCGATGGACTCGCGGGCCTGTTCCGCCAGGGTTGCCGGGATGGGAGCACTCTTGGCAGCGTCCTCCGAGGCCGCCTGTCCTTCGTCGCTGACCACGTACAGCCCAAACGCCTTTACCAGCTCCACTGTGTTCGGATCCTCATAGCCGCTGCAGTAGATCTGGTAGGAAACAAGAACCAGCGGATAGGCGCCGGGGACCGTGGTGGTGCGGTCCAGGTGGAGGGCAATGTCATGGGGGCCGCGGTCCGGAACGCGGCTGGCCTGTTCGACGGCGATTGACGCGCCCTCTGCACTGATCGGAACGTACTCCTCCCCGACCAGCAGATTGACGGTGCCCATGGAGTCGTCGATGACGGAATCGTCCGCGTAGGTCACGGCACCCTCGGTGCGGGTCACCGTGCTGACCACACCGGCGTTCCCCTGTGCGTTTTCACCGCCCAAACCGCCCGGCCATGTCCCCGAAGGGCTGTCCTGCCAGGCATCAGGAGCGGCGTCATGCAAATACTCGGTGAAGTTCTCGGTGGTGCCGGAGTCATCGGCCCGGCTGACCGGAGTTACCGGGAGGTCAGGGAGATCAACCCCGGGATTCTGCCCGGCAATGGCGGGATCATTCCACCTGACAATTTCGCCGCGGAAGATCCGCGCGATGGTTGCGGCGTCCAGGTTGAGGGAATCGATGCCCGGCAAATTGAAGGCCACGGCAATCGGTGAAATGTAGGCCGGAATATCCAGGGCGCCTCCCGGGCCGCAGACTTCGCGGGCCTGCTCCAATTCCTCCTCCTGCAGATAGGCATCCGAGCCGGCAAAATCCACGGCCCCGGCCAGGAGGGCGCTGCGGCCGGCGCCGGAGCCGTCCGGGGAATACTGCAGCTGAACCTTCGGGTGAAGGAGGCCGAAGCCTCCAATCCAGGCGTCCATGGCCGGTCCCTGGGCGCTGGACCCGGAGCCGGAAAGAATGCCGGAGAGAGTGGAGGTGCTGTTTTCCGCTGCTTCGCGCTGCGCGTCGCCCAGTGGATAGTCCGATCCGCAGGCGGACAACGCCAGCGCGGCGGCGGCAACCACGGCAAGAGTGCGGGCGGGACGGGGTTTCGGCACGGAGGCTGTCCTTCCGGGGACTGTGACTGTGGGCCGGTTTAAGTGCCCACACGAGCTCCCGGAGGAAAGACCGGGCGCCTCTTCAAGGCTAGCGGCCATTCCCGCTCCTCCGCCAACCGAAAGACCTTCCGGCCCTTGGCCGCCCGCAGTGCCGGTGAAACGATGGAAAGACCGCGACGGCTGCCTCTTTTGTTCCCGGACGGAAATCCGGACCCGGAATCAGCTGTCATCGGCCCAGGAGGAGTCAAAGTGCTCATTACCGCAGCCGTCTTTGCCGTGATTGCCGCGGCTATTCATCTGTACATCTTTGTGCTGGAGTCCCTGCGCTGGACTGCGCCGGCAACCATGGCGGTGTTTAGAATCTCCACTCCGCAGGAAGCTGCCTATACCCAGGGCCTGGCCTATAACCAGGGCTTCTACAACCTCTTCCTGGCCGTGGGAGCGATGCTGGGTGTAGTTCTGCTCGGGGCCGGCAGCCGAGTGGCCGGGCTGACCCTGATGAGTTTTGCCGCTGCGTCAATGGTGCTGGCCGCTTTGGTCCTGGTGTTCAGCAACCGCCGGATGATCCGTCCGGCCCTTATTCAGGGCGGGCCGGCCCTTGTCTGCCTCGCGTTCACCCTGCTCGGTGCCTGACGGTGCTCTTATCGCTTGGCTATTCCGTTCGGGCAGCCCCGTAGGCAGCTGCAGTCCACAGGTGGAACAGGGCATAGGCACGCCACGGCCGCCAAGGTTCGGAGAGCGCCGCCGCCGCACGCGCCGTCGCAACTCCCAGCGCCCGCTTAAGCACCAGGTCGTCGGCCGGATACGCGTCCCGGTCACCGAAGACACGCACCGCAAGATAATCGGCGGTCCAGGGCCCAACTCCCGGCAGCGCCAGCAGTGCGCTCCGGGTTGATCCGGCGTCAGCTTCCGGGCTGATCTCCAGCCCGGAAGCCACTGCTCCGGCCAGCGCGGTGACGGTGCGTGCCCGGGCGTGTGTCAGCCCCACGGCCAGCTGCAGTTCCGACGGCGGCACGGCAGCCAGCTCTTCAGGCGAGGGGAAGGCACGCAGCCCGTCCCGTTCGGCACCGCCGTAGGATGCCGCGAGCCGGGCGCCGAAAGTACGGGCAGCCGCCAGCGAGACCTGCTGGCCCAGCACCGTCTGGACTGCGGTCTCGAAGCCGTCCACCGATCCCGGCACCCGCAAACCCCGGGACACCGCCACCAGCGGAGCCAGAAGGTCAAAACCGGAGAGAAACGGATCAATGACGGCCGGATCCGCCTCCAGATCCAGCCAGCGCCGAACCAATGCGAGCACCGCGGCTTCTTCCTGCCCCCGGGCCTTCGCCGGAGTCGCCCCATCCAGGGAAAGCTCTGCCTCCACGGCGCCCGGATGGCCGAACCGGACGCGGACCAGAGCCGGCCCGGACGGCGCGGGCACCAGGCGCTCCACCCAGGCCCCGTCGTCGTCGTATTCCGCCCGCTCCACCCCGGGCACTGCGTGGGCCGCAAGCGCGCGGAAGAGCGGCTGCCAGGCGAACGGTTCGGCGCAGGGCAGAACGTGCCGGACACTCCGGGTCAGCGCCGGCATCAGGACAAACCGGTCATGCGCAGGGTGATGTTGATCCGGCCCCGGGCAAGTCCGGAAGCGGGGTCGGCGGTGTCCGGAAAGGTCTTCGGCACACCGTGGTATGCAAACCGGGAGGGGCCGCCAAACACGAAAAGATCACCGGAATTCAGCTCAATATCGGTGAACGGCCGGGTCCTGGTCAACGTATTCCCAAAGCGGAATATACAGGTGTCGCCGATGCTCAGGGAAACCACAGGGGCGCTGGACTTCTCGTCCTTGTCCTGGTGCATGCCCATGTGGGCGCCGTGCGCGTAGTAATTGATCAGCGCCGTGTCCGGGGTGTAATCCTCGGGTTTCCACAGCTCCGGGGCGTAACCGGGCCGGCCGGGGGTGGCGTACGCTTCGGCCAACGCCCGCCGGCCCAGGGTGATCAGCCAGTCGGGCACGTCGGCCACCCGTCCGCCGCCGGCGTCGTCCGCAGTGCGGGTGTACTTGTACGGCTGCCAGTGCCAGCCCAGGCATACCGTCTGCACCGACATCGGATGCCCGCCCGGCATGACGGCGGCGCGCATGGGCACCGGTCCCACCGCCCACTGCCGGCAGGCCCGGACAATCTCCCGCTGGGCCGCCAGGTCCAGCCACCCGGGTACGTGGACGGCGCCCGGCCCCGGTTCGGTACGTTCGGGCGGAAAGAGTGCATTGTTCATGCGGCTGCCTCCAAGTTCAGCAGGAGCCGTTTGGCAGCAGGGCCGCCGCGGTAGCCGCCCGTGCTGCCGTCCGAGCGCACCACCCGGTGGCAGGGCACCACCACGGGCAGCGGGTTCAGGGCGCAGGCGGTCCCGACGGCTCGGACCGCGCCGGGGCTTCCTGCCAGGGCGGCAACGGCCGAATATGTTGCAGTGGATCCGTAGCCAATGTCCCGCAGATGCTCCACGACGGAGCGGCGGAACCCTGCCGTTAGCCGCAGGTCCAGGGGCAGGTCGAAAGTGCGGCGGGTTCCGTCAAAGTACTCGGTGATCTGAGCGGCGGCGGCTTGGAGCCGGTCCGGTGCAGCCAGGATCCGGGGGCTGATGCGTTCGGCCAGCAGGGCCAGCACGGCGTCATGGTCTTCACAGTCAAAGGCCACCCGTACCAGGCCTGCATGCGTGGCGGCCAGCAGCAGCTTCCCCACCGGGGTCTCAACAACTGTGTACCCCACATCCAGCAGCCCGGCTTGCTCGGCGGCAGCCCCCAGACGTTTCTGCAGCCGGTCCAGGGTGTCGCGGTCGGCCATCTCCCGTCCGGGTCCCGGCTCCTGAATCAGGCGTTCCAGCGGGCTTTCCTGCATTGGGTTGTCCTGCAGCGGGATCATCGGGACTCCTCCAGGTTCAGGCTGCGCAGTTTCTTCATGCCGTCCGCTGCCGACCGGCGGCACGCTGCCTCGGTTCCACCCAGCAGCACTGCCACCTCGGCATAGGGCAGGCCCGCCAGGTGGTGGTAGGCAAGGGCTTCACGCTGGCGCTGCGGCAGAGTTTTGAGTGCCTCCCACAACGGGTCAAAGCACTCGGAGCCCTCCGGTGCACTGCCGTTTCCAGGGGCACGGGCAACGGGCCCCGGGCGGAACGCGGTCTCGGGCAGTTCACCGACGGGCACCGGCCGCCGGCCGGCGGCACGGTGGACGTCTATGGCCTTGTGCTTGGCGATCGTCACCAGCCAGGCCTGGATGTTGGCCCCCGGCGGCAGCCCGGGATAAGCGCGCAGAGCGGCCAGGAACGTTTCCGACCAGGCGTCCTCGGCGTCCTGCGGGCCCAGCACGGCACGGCAGACCCGCAGCACGGCCGGGCCGTGCTCCCTGACAATGGCTTCGAACGGTTTCACTTCCACACCCGGTAGACGTTTCCGAAACAGTTTTTGTGAGCCGGCTCCGGTTTCAGCTCCCATGGTCTCACCGCACGGGCTCCCCGGCCTGCGCCCGCGGGTTTCAGAACAGCATGTCCTGGACCCGCCGGGGATCCTCCAGCCCCAGCAGAAAGTGCTTGCGCTGCAGCCCGCCGGCATAGCCGGTCAGCGCACCGGCCGCGCCGACGACCCGGTGGCAGGGAATGATGACGGAAACCGGATTGCGCGCATTGGCTGAACCGACGGCCTGGGCCAGGTTTTTATCGCCCAGCTCGCGGGCCAGGTCGCCGTAGGACCGCGTTGCACCAAAAGGAATCTCCTGCAGGAGGGCCCAGACCCGCTGCCGGAACGGATTTCCCGCCGGGGCGAGCGGCAGATCGAACTCCCGCCGGTCACCGACGAAGTACTCGCCCAGCTGGTCCCGCGTCCGCGCCAGGACAGCGGCAGCGTCCAGGGGTACCTGCGCGCCCAGCGTGTCCGGCGCAGGTCCGCGCCGGTGGTTCTCCATGTACACCGCCGTAAGGGCACCGCCGTCGGCCACCAGGGTCAGTAACCCGATGGGCGAAGGGATGACGGCATGCACGGCACTCATGAGCCGAGCGTAGCGCCTTAGCCGCCCAGCTGGCCGCTGAGCCGGGAACGGATGGCATCGGAGGAGTCATTCAAACCGGTAATGCGGACGGTCTTGCCCCGGCTCCGGTACTTTTCCGTGATGGCGTCCAGCGCGGCCACGGTCGAGGCATCCCAAACATGCGAGGCGCTGAGGTCAATCAGCACGTCATCCGGATCCAGGGCGTATTCAAACTGGGTGTAGAGGTCATTGGAGGAGGCAAAGAACAACTCGCCGCGCACCGTGTAGGTGACCGTGCCGCCGTCGTCCGCCGCAGCGCGCTGCACGGTGACGAAGTGCGCCACCCGGCGCGCGAACAGCACCATGGCGGCGAGGGTTCCCGCTCCGACGCCGATGGCCAGATTGTGGGTGAACACCGTGGCCACGACGGTGATGACCATGACGGCTGTTTCGGACTTGGGCATGCGGCGCAGGGTGGAGGGCCAGATGCTGTGCCAGTCAAAGGCCGCCCAGGCGACGAAGATCATCACGGCCACGAGTGCCGCCATGGGGATCAGCGCCACGATGTCCCCGAGTGCCACCACCAGGATGAGCAGGAACACTCCGGCCAGGAAAGTGGAAATCCGGGTGCGGGCACCCGAGGCCTTGACGTTCATCATGGTCTGCCCGACGACGGCGCAGCCGCCCATGCCGCCGAAGAAGCCGGTGACGATGTTGGCGATGCCCTGACCGGCCGCCTCACGCGGCTTGGAGGACCGGGTGTCGGTGATGTCATCGACCAGTTTGGCGGTCAGGAGGGATTCCAGCAGGCCCACAAAGGCCATGGCGAGGGCGTACGGAGCGATGATCTGCAGCGTCTCGAGGGTCAGCGGCACGTCGGGAAACAGCAGGGCGGGGAGACTGTCGGGCAGCGCACCCTTGTCCCCGACCGTGGGGATCTCCCAGCCCGCGGCAACGGCGGCAACGGTCAGCACCACAATCGCCACCAGCGGTGCGGGCACCGCCGTCGTCAGCCGGGGCAGGCCGAAAACAATCACCAGTCCGACGGCGACCACCGGGTAAACCAGCCAGGGCACGCCGATCAGCTCGGGCAGCTGGGAGGAGAAGACCAGGATGGCCAGGGCGTTGACGAAGCCCACCATCACGGAGCGAGGGATGAAGCGCATGAGCTTGGCGACGCCGGCGAGCGCCAGCAGGATCTGCAGGATGCCGGCCAGGATGACCGTTGGCACCAGATACTGCACGCCGTGGCTGGCCACCACCGGGGCGATGACCAGGGCGACGGCGCCGGTGGCAGCGGAGATCATGGCCGGGCGGCCGCCCACGAAAGCGATGGTGACTGCCATGGTGAAGGACGCGAAAAGACCCATCCGCGGATCCACGCCGGCGATCACGGAGAACGCGATTGCTTCGGGGATCAACGCCAGGGCCACCACGAGTCCGGCCAGGACCTCGGTTTTCAGCAGCCGCGGCGAGCGCAGCGTGGACAGGACAGACTGCCGGGCGGCCGGGGCAGGTGCACTTGGTGTCATAGCGGGCAAGGCTGTTCCGTTCGGATGTGCTGGGAGGATCCGGTGGCCGGGACGGGGTGTGCGGGGCCGTGCGTCGAATCCGCTTCCAGATTACCGCCGCGCAGGCACCCTCCGATCCGGCTCCGCGGCGCGGGCGGCCGATGTCACACTGGCCCGGGCTCTGCGAGGAGGGCGGTGATGTTCTGCTGACAGGACCTGACCTCTCCGGAACGTCTTTGTCTGGGAACATAATGCATACTAATGCGCAGAGGAAAGTGTGTTCGCTGCACATAATCGGAGGGAGCGTGCATTGTTTACCGGCCTGAGCGCTTTTCCCCTGACACCGCTGCACAATGACGCCGTGGATGAAAGTGCTTTTGTCCGCCTGATGGTGCGGCTGGCCGAGTCCGACGTCGATTCGATCGCAGTGCTGGGCTCCACCGGTTCCTACCCCTATCTGAGCGCCGGGGAGCGCCGGCGCGTGGTGCAGCTGGCCGCGGCAAGTGCTGGATCGAAGCCGCTGATCGTCGGGGTCGGGGCGCTGCGCACTTCCGAGGTCCTGGCCCATGTCCGGGCTGCGGAAGAAGCAGGCGCCGCAGGGATCCTGCTGGCTCCGGTGAGTTACCAGGCCCTGACGGACGACGACGTTTACGGCCTTTTCCGGGAAGTCACGGACTCCTCCAATTTGCCGGTCATTGTTTATGACAATCCCGGCACGACCCATTTCACTTTCAGCACCGCACTTTACGGCAGAATTGCGGAGCTGCCCGGAATAGCGTCGATCAAAATCCCTCCGGTATCCGCCGCAGCCGCACCGGAAAGGGTCAGAGCCGTCCGTGCCGTGATTCCGGACCATGTAACCGTCGGCATCTCCGGGGATGCTGCTGCCGCCGGCGGACTCACCGCCGGGTGCGACGCGTGGTACTCAGCCGCCGCGGGCACCCTGCCCGGCGAGATGGTGCGGATCATGCGTGCCGCACAGGAAGGCCGGTACGAAGACGCGGCAGCCGAGTCTGCACGGATGGCTCCGCTGTGGGAGCTCTTTGCCGAACACGGGAGCCTGCGCGTCATTGCGGCCGTCGCCGAGCAGCTGGGCCTGGCTCACCGAAACTGCCTCCCCCTGCCGGTGCACGGGCTGGGGGTACTGGAACGCAGGCACCTTGCCGGCGTCGTCGAGAAGCTGGAACTCGCGTAACCGCCCCGCAGTCTTAAACCTTCCGGGCCAGGTCGTACAGCTGCTGCAGCGCCGCGGCCTCGGTCTTTTCCAGCACTTCCGTCGGGTCTCCGTCAAACAAGTGCTCGGCGTGGCCTGTTTTCCCGTGCAGGCTCCAGCCGATGAAAACGGTTCCGGCCGGTTTCCCTTCCAACGGTCCCGGGCCGCCCGCCCCCGTGGTGGAGACGGTCAAATCGGCGTTGAACAACCGGGCAGCTCCCGCGGCCATTTCTTCAGCACACCGCGCAGTCACAACGGGGCCTTCACTGACACCCAGCACGGTCTGCTTGATTTCCGTCAGGTAGGCAACGATCCCGCCGCTCAGCCACTCGCCGGTGCCCCCTCCGCGGCCCAGGGCGCCGGTAAGGTTGCCGCAGGTCAGCGACTCGGCGGTTGCCACCGTCAGGCCGGCCCGCTCCACTTCATCAGCGATCAGCTGCGGGAGTTCCTCCAGGGGGTTTGTCACCGCGTCCATATACAGCTTTGCCACCTTCCAGCGTCCGTATGCTATTGATTACTAACGGTACTTACTATTTCATCTCCCGCGCCGCTCCCGGTTCTTACCGGGCACGGCGCCTTGAAGAAGCGGGGTCACAGATTGCAGCCGCGGAACTCCATACGGGTGGCGAGTATTCCTTCCGGACACGTCTACGTCCGCCATCTGGACCCCCTGCCGGGAACTGCGCCGGAAATCCCCGAGATTGTCCGCCTCCCGGATCCGGACCCGGACTCACCGGACAACCCGGCCACGGGCAAATGGTGGCCGCCGGTGATGCTCTCCGCCCAGTGGATTGACGCCAACGCGGATCTCTTCGATGTGTTCCACATCCACTTCGGCTTCGACGCCCTGGACCCCCGGGACCTGCAGGAGGTGGTGGCGGCGCTCCGGCGGAACGGCAAGCCGCTGGTCTACACCGTGCATGATCTGCGCAATCCGCACCACGAGTCCCCCGCCGCCCACGACGCCCACCTGGATGTCCTGATTCCCGGCGCTGACGCGCTGATTACCCTGACCGAGGGTGCCGCGGCGGAAATTGAACACCGCTGGGGCCGCCGCCCGGACGTCATTGCCCACCCGCACGTCGTCGAACCCCAAACCATGGCGCAGTATGCCCGGCGCGCCGAGGAAGCCGGGAGCGGCGGCCCCTACCGCGTGGGAGTGCACGTCAAGAGCCTCAGGGCCAGCATGGACCCCCTGCCGGTGATCCGGGTGCTGCTGGAACTCGCCCGGGAAGACGGCGGCATGGTGGTTCAGGTGAACGGGCACTGCGATGTCCTGGAGCCCGGCGGCGCACGGTACGACGCCGAGCTGGCGCAGTTCCTGGAACGAAAGTCCCGTTCCGGCGAACTCGAACTGCACATCCACGACTTCCTGCCGGATGATCAGCTCTGGGACTATCTCGCCGGACTGGATCTGTCAGTGCTCCCCTACCGCTTCGGCACCCATTCGGGCTGGCTGGAAGCCTGCCGGGACCTCGGCACCGCGGTGGCCGCACCCGACTGCGGTTTCTATGCAGATCAAGGTCCGGTGTTCGGTTACTCCCACAATGAGGACGGACTGGACGCCGCCTCCCTGAAAGCAGCCGTCCGGGCCGCACGGCACGCCGGCCCGCCCGCGCCGCTTGAGCCCCGCGCCCGGGCCGAGCAGCGGAACGCCATTGCCGCCCGTCACGCGGAACTCTACGCGGAGCTCCTCGAGCGCAGCGGTGTGCTGCAATGAGGCTCTGCATCATCGGCCCTTCCCGCTTCCCCATCAGCGAACCGTTCGCCGGCGGCCTGGAGGCGCACACCCACGCCCTGGTCTCCGCCCTGACGGCCCGCGGGCATGAAATCACCCTCTTCGCAGCGGCCGGTTCCGACCCGGAGCTCCGGGTAAACTTCCTCGACATCCCGGTCTTCGAAATGAGCCAGACGGCGCGGAACGACGTCGGAGCCCTCCCCGAGCAGTGGATGGCAGAACATCATGCGTATCTCTCGCTCATGCTCGACCTGGCCGAACACGGGCATGAAAAGTACGACGCCGTCCTGAATACCAGCATCCACCACCTGCCCATTGCCATGTCCCGAATGCTCCGCGTCCCGCTGATCACCACCCTGCACACGCCTCCGGTGGGATGGATCGAGTCGGCAATCCGTGTGCGCGGCGACGCCACACGGTTTATTGCCGTTAGTTCCCACACCCGAAATGCCTGGGCGGACCTGGTGGACAGCACGGCCATCCTGAACGGTATCGACACCGGGCGCTGGCAGCAGGGCCCCGGCGGCGGCTCCGCCATCTGGTTTGGCCGGATTGTGCCGGAGAAGGGAACGGCCCTTGCCATCCAAGCGGCCAAAGCGGCGGGAATCCCCCTGGACCTGGCCGGCCCGGTCTTCGACAGCAGCTACTTCGAATCCGAAGTCCGCCCGCATCTTGGCACGGACATCCGCTACTTGGGACACCTGGACCATTCCCATCTGCGCCGGGCCGTCCAGGGCGCCTGCGCAGCGCTCGTTACCCCGCGCTGGGATGAGCCGTACGGCCTGGTGGCGGCCGAAGCCCTTGCGGCAGGCACCCCGGTTGCCGCCTTCGAGCGGGGCGCCCTGCCCGAAATCCTCACTCCGGACTGCGGTCGCCTTGCACCGGCGGACGACGTCGGCGCCCTCGCCGTGGCCCTGCGCGAGGCGTCCGCTCTGGACCGGAACGCCGCGCGGCGCCGGGCTGAGACGTTCTGCTCCCATGAGCGGATGGTGGACGAGTACGAAGCACTGCTTCTTGAAGCCAGCCGGCAGATGGTCACAGCATGATCGGCTACTACATCCATCATCAGGGCATGGGGCACCTGCGCCGGGCCCAGGCAATCGCAGCGCATCTGCCGGCCGGAAGTGTGACGGCTCTGTCCTCTCTCCCCCGGCCCGGCGGCTGGGACAACCCGTGGATCCAGCTGGACCGGGATGACACCGGTTCGGAACCGGCATCCGTGGATGCCAACGGCCGGCTGCACTGGGTGCCGCTGCACGACGCCGGGCTGCGCGAACGCATGGGACAGCTTTCGGCCTGGCTGCGGGAGGCTGCTCCGGCTGTTCTGGTTGCCGACGTCTCGGTTGAAGCCGCCCTGCTGGCACGGCTGCACGGCGTTCCCGTGGTCTCCGTGGCGCTGCCCGGGCTGCGCGGGGACCCTGCCCACACGCTTGGTTTTGGAATTTCGGACGCCGTGATTTCGGCCTGGCCACCTGAAGCACCGGACATGCTCGCCGTCTCGGATGACTGCCTCAGCGGAAAACTGGTCCCTGTCGGCGCGATCTCCGGCATCCCGGTCCGGCCCGGACGCCCGCCCGGGCCTGTCACCCGGGTCCTGGTGCTGGGCGGCGCCGGCGGCGGCGGGATGAATGACGCCGACATCGAGGACGCCCGGCGCCAGACACCCGGTGTGGAGTGGGTTGCGCTGGGGACAAACCCCGGAAACCGGACCGCGGATCCTCTCCCGCATCTCAGGGATGCTTCCCTGGTGGTCACCCACGCCGGGCAGGGTGCAGTGGCGGATGCTGCGGCAGCCGGTGTACCCGCAGTGGTCGTCCCCCTGGAACGGCCCCATCAGGAACAGTTCACCACCGGCCGGGCACTGTCCCGGATGCCCGGACTCCCCGTCATCGTCTCGCGCAGTTTCGCCCGGGGTGACTGGGCCCAGGTACTGGCAGCTGCCGAAAAACTGGACGGCCGCGGCTGGGCTGTCTGGAACGACGGTCAGGGAGCGGCCCGCGCCGCGCAGGTCATCGCGGACGTGGCCGCACCAAGAACCGTCCCGGCGGGAGCGGCGCCGTGAAGGTCACTGTCATCACCCTGGTGCACGGCCGGCACGCCCATCTGGCGGCGCAGCAGCAGGCGCTGCTTCGCTCCTCGCAGCTGCCCGATGACTACGTGCTCGTCGCCATGGATGACCCCGAAATTGCCGCTTCCTTCCCGGACCCGCGCCTGCCCGGAACCGTCGTCGAACTCCCCCGGACGGGCACGGCGCTGCCGCTGGCCAAGGCCCGGAACGCCGGGGCGCGTGCAGCACTGCAGCGCGGCGCTGATCTGCTGCTCTTCCTGGACGTCGACTGTCTCCCGGGAACGGACCTGGTGGCCGGCTACGCAGCGGCAGCCAAGGATGACGCCGTCGCAGCGCGGCTGCTCTGCGGCCCGGTCACTTATCTGGAGCCGCCCGGACCTGGGGGCTACTGCCTGGACCGGCTCCAGGATTTGGACTCGCCGCACCCCGCCCGGCCTGCCCCGCAACCGGACGAGATCATCCCTGAGGACAACCCGGATCTGTTTTGGTCCCTGTCCTTTGCCGTCACGGCGGCAACATGGGACCGGATCGGCGGGTTCTGTGAGGACTACACCGGCTACGGCGGCGAGGACACCGATTATGCACGCCTGGCCGGGCGGGCCGGGGCCGGTCTGGCCTGGGTCGGAGCGGCACGGGCCTACCACCAGTTCCATCCCACTCAGGATCCACCCGTCCAGCATCTGGCGGACATTGTGCGGAACGCCAACCTGTTCCACGCCCGCTGGGGCACCTGGCCGATGGGCGGCTGGCTGCAGGGATTCCGTGAACTGGGACTCATCAAGGGCGGGCACGGGACAACGCCCTGCGCCCTCACCGATCAGATGGGACAACCAGCCTGAACGGAGCGTGTTCCGGCGGCGGAAAATTTCACCGCTTCACCCCGTCGGAAGATGTCCGGGCAGGTTACACTGCGTACATACCGCTCAGTATGTGATGCTGGTCACCCATTTGGCCAGTTGGATGCTGACCTGCGTTCCATGTCTGGTCAAAGGAGATCTTCATGCAAAACCTCGCCGGAATTCTCACCGATACGGCAGCCCGGATTCCGGACCTCCCGGTCCTGAAACTCGATGACACCACGGTCACGTATTCGCTGCTCGATGCCATGAGCGCAAAAGTCGCCGGCGTCCTCGCGGACCGCGGGATTGAACCGGGAGACCGGGTTGCCCTGATCATGCCCAACATTCCCCAAATGGCTTTCGCATACTACGGGGTGCTTCGCTACGGCGCCGTGGTGGTGCCCATGAATCCGCTTCTCAAAGCACGCGAAGTGGCTTATCACCTGCAGGATTCCGGCGCGAAGCTGGTTTTTGCCTGGGAGGGTATTGCCGCCGAAGCAGTGGGCGGCGCCGAGGAAGCCGGCGGCATCGAGGTTATCCCCGTGGATGCCGGCGGCTTTCTGCAGCTGCTGGCTGAGGCTGACCCGGTGATTGAGGTGCAGGACGTGGACGGGGAGGACATCGCCGTCATTCTCTACACCTCGGGCACCACGGGACGGCCGAAGGGCGCCGCTCTGACACACAACAATCTGGTCAGCAACGCTGAGATCTCACGGAACCTGCTGCACACCCTGGAATCGGACGTCATCTTCGGCGGACTGCCGTTCTTCCATGTGTTCGGTCAGACGTCAGCGCTGAATTCCGCGGTCATGGCCGGTGCCTCGATCAGCCTGCTCCCGCGGTTCGATGCCGGAAAGGCACTGGAGATCATTGAGCGCGACGGCGTCACCATCTTTGAGGGCGTCCCCACCATGTACGTGGGCATGCTGCGTCATCCGAACCTGGCTGCGACTGATGTTTCCACTCTCCGCGGAGCGATAACGGGCGGCTCGGCCATGCCGCTGGAGGTGCTGCATGAGTTCGAACGGGTTTTCGGCACTCAGCTGCTGGAAGGCTACGGCCTTTCCGAGACCTCACCCGTGGTCTCCTTCAATCTGCCGGGCCCGGACCGCATGGCCGGCTCCATCGGCAAGGCGGTGGACGGCATGCTGGTGCGCGTGGTGGACCAGGACGGCGCTGATGTGCCGGTGGGGGAAGTGGGCGAGCTTGCCGTTCAGGGCACCGGCGTGATGAAGGGGTACTGGAACAACCCCGAGGCAACGCAGGCGGCCATTCCGGACGGCTGGTTCCGCACCGGAGACCTGGGCCGGGTCGACGAGGCCGGAAACATCTACATTGTGGACCGCAAGAAGGACGTCATTCTGCGCGGAGGTTACAACGTCTATCCCCGCGAGGTTGAGGAGGTGCTGTACGAGCATCCCGCCGTCGCGGAAGCTGCCGTCATTGGTGTCCCCGATGAACTGCACGGTGAGGAAATTGTGGCAGTGGTGGGCCTGAAGGAGGACGTCCTGCCTGCCGACGACGGTGCCCGGGCAGCGCTGCTCGCTGAGATCCGTGACTTCGCCAAGGACCGGCTGGCAGCCTACAAGTATCCCCGGCGGGTCCTGCTGACCGACGCCCTGCCCAAGGGGCCCACGGGCAAGATCCTCAAGCGCGAGATCCGGGTGGATGCTGCAGCGGGTGCGAACGAGGCGCAGGTCGAACCGCAGGTTTAGTCGACGGGCCCGCCGCAGCGTGCAACCGGGCGGCGGGCCTCAGGCCGACGGGTCCGGCTCCGGCAAAGCCTCCCCGGGCATACCGGCGGTTTTGTCGGAGCGAACCAGCACCACACCCAGCACAATCAGGGCACCGCCGATCAGCTGCACGGTGCCGGGCAGTTCGGACAGGAACAGCCAGGCCCAGAGCACCGCAAACAGCACTTCGGTCAGCGACACAAAGGAGGCCACGCGGGATCCGAGGGTCCGTGCTGCCACAATCCCGGTGACATAGGCCAGCACCGTCGAGAACAGCACCAGACCCGCCAGTGGAACCCACCACGGGGCCACCCGGCCGGCCAGCACCACGTCGCCGGTGCTGAAACCGGTGGGAAGAATGCCCACGGCGCCCAGCACCACCATGGTGGCCGCCCCCACGATCATCCCTCCGGTGGCCAGCACGAGCGGCGGCAGGGAGTCGTTCTGCCTGGCGGTAAGGAAGAAGTAGATGGCAAGGCACACTGCCGCCGCCAGGCCCCAGAGGACACCCACCGGATCCAATTGCACCTCCCCGCCGATGTCCAGTACGAGCACAAGTCCGGCGATTGCCGCCAGGGCTCCGCCGATGGTCTTCAGCCCGGGCCGCCGCCGCGTGGCGGCCCAGATCCACAACACCATGAGCACGGGTGCCAGGAACTCCAGGAGCAGCGCCACACCTACTGACAACCTTTCCACTGCATTGAAGTAGAAGAATTGACAGCCCGCGACGCCAATGAATCCGAACGCAAGGATGGTTTTCCAGTTCTCATGGACCTGATGCCAGCGGCCGTGCAGCACAAGCAGCGCCGGGATGAACAGCACCAGGGCGGCACCGCCCATGCGGACAGCAACGGCCGAAGTGGACGTCCACCCCGTTTCCAGCAGAGATTTGGCAAACGACCCCGAGAGACCAAAGACGGCAGAGGACAAGAGGGCAACCGCAATGCCCGTGCTGCCCGGCTTCCCTCCGGTGCTCCCGGAACTGTCAGCCATCGTGGGCTCCTTGCCCGCGTAACGTTTCACGATGCCTCCAAGAGAGCAGAAGAGAGTCCCTCGGGACCTGTCAGGTTCATTCTGACCCCTAGACCATTACACTGAGAAGACCTGTTACCAACATGTCAGGAATCATAATGGCTTTAGGACATGACACTGCGGACTCGCTCAGCACGGCGGCAGCGCTTATCAACACCGCAGCAACCGGTCCCGATGCCCTGCTCACCCCTGCCGATTTGGACGTGTTCCTGGCCCGGGAGCGTTTCAGCGGGTCCCGCACGCACACCGCTGCGGAACTGCGAGCGGTCCGGCATCTCCGGACCGGACTGCGTCAGCTGTGGACCGCGGACGAAGAGCGCCTGGCAGTCGGCGTGAACCAATTGCTGCGCAACGCCCGCGCTTTGCCGCAGGTGGTTCGCCACGACGAGTGGGGATGGCATCTGCACTGCACCTCGCCCGCGGCGCCCCTGGAGGAACGGCTGGCCACAGAGGCTGCCATGGCGCTGGCGGACGTCCTGCGCGGCGGCGAGCTGGACCGGCTCGGAACCTGTGCCGCTCCGGATTGCACGGCGGTCATCCTCGACCTGACCCGCAACCGGTCCAAGCGTTACTGCGACACGGGAAACTGTGGAAACCGAGAGCATGTTCGCTCCTACCGCAGCCGGCGGGCGGCAACACAGAAGGCCGCCCGCTGACGCCCGCAGCTTTCTTGCCTCCACTCTCCCCAAAACTGGTAAGTGGTCTTGTTAGTTTAGTCACCTGAAGCTATGATCACGTTGAGCTTCGTCCGCCGTCTCGGCGAACGGCTATTCAACACAGTCTCGATTCCGCGATGTTCCGGCCAGGGTTACCCCTGTGCCAATTACGGAGATGCGGTCTGTGCCAGTACAAAATGGGGGTTTCAATTGCAGGACAACTCGAGCGCGTTTTACAAACGCGTGGGCGCCTTGGGCGCCGCAACAGCACTGGCGGTGAGCGGAGCGTTTATCGCTTCGCCGGCCATCGCCTCTCCGGCCGCAGAGCCGGACATCACACCAGCCACCGCAACCGCCGAAGCGCCGGTTGACGAGACCGTCGTTGAAGAAACGGTTGTCGAAGAGGCCGTTCCCGCTGAAGAAGCTCCCGCCGAAGAGGCAGGAACCCTGGCTCCCGGCCTGGCCGAAGCCCTTCTGCGCGACCTCGGCATGACAGTCGAGGAATTCGAGGCAGCCGGCGAGCTGGGCCAAAAGGCAGCAGATGCCCTTCCCAGGCTCCAGGCCACCGAAGGCTTCGTAAGCGTTGTCATCGAAGACGGCAAGATTGTCATCACCGGTTCGGGAGAGGCCCTTGAGGCCCTCGCCCTCGAGCTGGATGCCACTCTGGTGGCCCCCGCAGCCAAAGAAGGCGATGTTGAGGCCGCCGAGCCGGAGGCTGAGGCCACCGAGGCAGCCACCGGGGCTCCCAGTGCCGAGCCGACCGAAGCTGCCGAAGAACCGGCGGCAGAGGAAGAAATCGCTGCTCCGGTAAGCCTCGCGGGCGACCCCCGCGAAGTCATTAGGAACCTTCGCACCGAATACATCTCCAGCGTCGGTGTGGAAGGCCTGCAGTCCATCATGCTGACGGCTGAGGGCTATGTCATCAAGGCGAAGAAAGCTGCGCCCGCTGTTGTTGATGGTTCGCTGCTCGCCGAGCGCCTTGCCGAAGCAGCCGGAACCACTCCGGCCGATGCCTTCGCCAAGAACAATCCCAGCGTTACAGTCATCGACGCGTCCGGTCCGGCCAATGCCCTGGAGGACGTTGTTAACGGTCACGGCTACGCCACCTTCACCGGCAACTCCGGCGGATCGTGCTCTATTGGCTTCAACGCCTTCAATGCCGAAGGTGCTCCCGCCGTGATCAGCGCCGGACACTGCGCCGATGACGGCCAGGCCACGGACACCATCCTTACAATTCCGGCAGACGACCCCGCAGGCAACGGCACCCAGCCTTCGCTGGGTTCCGACCTGGGCACCTGGGGATTCTCTCAGTTCGGCGGCGAGAACAATTCACCCACCGAGGTCGGCTCCACGGAGAACATCGGCACCGATATTGGTGTCATCAACGGCATCAACAGTGACCTTGACCTGCTGCCCGAGGTCACCCAGTGGACCAATCCGCAGGACCTGACGGCCGACACCGTCAAGGTCACCGGAACCACCGACCCCGTTGTCGGCGCTCCGATGTGCAAGTCCGGCCGCACCACCGGCTGGAGCTGCGGTGACGTCTCCGCCATCGGCGAGTTCTACGTGGGCGCCGCAGATGGAGCCCGCGGCGTATGGGGTTTTGAATCAACTATGCATGAGAAGAACGCGGCACCGGGTGACTCCGGCGGATCCGTGATTTCCGGTTCCAATGCCATGGGCCTCGTCAGTGCCGGCCCCGAGGATGGAAATTACTTCTTCTCCACCACTCTTTCCGACGGCATGTTGCGCCTGCCCGGCTACTCCGTTGCCGTGTTCGTTGACGCGCCGGCTCTGACTTCGCATGAGGACAAGGGCACCGTTCTGACCGACGCGGCCATCAGCGGCACGGCTCCGGCGGGCAGCACGGTCAAGCTCACCGTCAACGGTGAGACCGCGGACCTCGACGTCGTGAACGGAACCTGGAGCTTCCCGGCTCCGGCCACCGTTCCCGAAGGCGGCAAGTTCGAGTTCAAGGTCCAGGCCATCAACGGCCACAACAAGTCCAAGGCTGTCTCCTACGAACTGACCGTTAAGGAAGCCCCGCTGGCTGCTCCGGTCATCACCAACCCGGCTGCCGACGCACAGATCGCCGATTCGCTCACGACCATCACGGGCACCGGCGCTGCGACCGCCAAGGTCACTGTGAAGGTCTCCGGCAACAAGACTGTCGAAGACGCCGAGGAAACAGACACCGCGGAAACACTCGCCGTCGAAGCCGTTGACGAAGAAGGAACCGCCACCGTCGACGCCGACGGCAACTGGGAGTACAAGCTCGAGGACGCACTGTCCTACGGCGACTACACCGTCACCGCGGCGCAGGACGGAGTCGCGGGCAAGCTTGCATCCCCCGCGGCGACGTCTAATTTCTCCGTCATCCTGAACAAGCCGATCATCACCTCGATCGAAAACGGCCAGGAGTTCGCTGAGGGCTCCACCCCCAGCGGCTTGTCCGGCACAGGTACCGCCCAGGCGGACATCTCCGTAACGATCGGTGACACCACACTGACTGCAACTGTTGCCGACAACGGCAGCTGGAGCGTCAACGGTTTCCCCGCCCTGCTTGCGGGTGACTACACGGTTTCCGCCGTGCAGCAGCTCTCAGGTGCAACCTCTGCCTCCACTGACATGGCCTTCACGGTCAAGGCAGTTGTCATCGAAGAGCAGGCACCGCCCGTAGCTCCCCAGCCGGGCGACCCCACACCGGTACCCGCACCGGACAACAACGGTGACGGCCTGCCCGATACCGGCGCTGCCGGCATGGGTCTCTTTGCCGGAGCAGGCGCACTGCTCACCATCGGTGGCATCAGCGCCCTTCTGATGAACCGCCGCCGGATGCAGGACGCCTAATCTGCGGCTAGCGTGAAAATACCAAAGCGGGTCCCGGCCTTGTGCCGGGGCCCGCTTTGGTATTTCGTACTTGGAAACCCAGGAGGCAAGATGTCCATCCCGAAAAAGACCCGCGGCGCGGCTGCGGCACCGGTTGCGGCGCTGGCCACCGCTGTCCTGTTGCTCCTCAGCGGCTGCGGGCAGGATCCACAGTCTCAGGGGCCCTCTGCATCCCCGGCTTCCGCGGGCGCAGACTCATCAGCGAATTCCAAAACCCCGGCAACCGCTGCCGCACCGGACAGCACCGCCGCCGGGACGACGGGCGCCGTTCCGGCCACTCCCTCTGGCCCCGACACAGCAATGGATGAAAACATGACCCAGCTCCTGCAGCTGCACACACAGCTGAAAACCGATCTTGGTTCCGCATATTCCGATGCCTGGATCGAGGACAACCAACTTCACGTGGCCGTTACCACCCCGGAAGCCGAAGCGGCAGTGACGGAAGCCGGAGCCGTTCCCCACCTGGCCCAGTTCACGGCTGACCAGCTCAGGGATGCTGTGGATGCGTTCAAGACCTGGCTGGGCACGGACTCGGCTCCGCAGGTCCAGCTGCACTGGCTCGGCACCAGCGGACGGACCGGAAGCATCACGGTCCGAGTTCCGGCAGACCAGGTCCACCCCCTGACCGATGCCGTAGCTACCCAGCAGCCTACCGGGGCGGTAAAGGTCATTGTGGAGGAGTCCAGCGGCCCCGCAACCCCCCTCGCCACAAACGGACCGTAAACGGGCAACTGGCTGGTCCGGTCCGGTTGGGCCTGCCTAGACTTGAGGGCGTCGAGCAGACGGCACCACGGCCTCTTCCTAGGACCTGTTCATGGATCAGAAGCTGCAGAACCTGTTCTTGTCCCTTCCATCCCGGACCGCCTGGATCATCATCGGCAGCTGCGCAGCGTACTGGCTCGCCTGCCTTACCGGCCTTTTGACGCCTCCCCTATCGGCGCCTCCGAACCTCGCGCTCTATTGGTTTTACGCCATGCTGATGCTGGCCCTGGCCTCCGGCCTTGCCGCCGTCGCGCTTGGAGGCCTGCTTGTCATACGGGGCCGGCGCGGCACTGTTGTATCCGCCGCCGCACAGCCCGGGTCAGGGGTGACGGATCGCGAGGACCGGGACCAGCTCGCCGGACTCGGCAGGATGCTTGATGGTCCCGAGAACCTGCGGGCATCTGAAAGCCCCGCTCCCCCGGTTAAAGACCCCGGAGGAAAGCAGCGTAAGCGGCGCCGCTAAGGGGCGGCGACTGACTAGGCGGTGGGGTCAGCAGGCCGGGATTCGCCGCCGGCTTCCGGCTGCGTGCTTTTGCTGCTCTCCCGGGCGGTGCCCTCCCCGGCCTTTGGCCCGGTGGCTGAGCCGGGGGCGCCGATGGAACCGGCCCCACCGGGAATCTTGGCGGAGCTGCGGTGTACGCCGGATCCTTCGCTGAGGTGGTCCGGGTTCGGCTTTTCCGTCATGAGGAGCAGCGAACAGATCAGGAGCGAGGCGATGAACGCGATTCCGGCAGCCGTGAGACCCAGATCCACCCGCAGTTCCTTCTCGGCGCCGCCGGTGGCAAAGATCATGGTGGCAACACCCGCAATCACAGCCAGCACGGCAGAGAAAATGAGCGGGGCCTTCACGGAGTTCCGCTTCTGCGGCCTTCCGGATGAGCTGTTCGCCACTATTGTTCCTCCTGCTGCGTTGAATGTTCTCAGTTCTACAGTAGGTAGAACCGGAGTTGTCTAGTTTACGGCTTTTGTCGGATGGCGGGCGACTGGCTCGGCTGGCCGCTGCCATGTGACCGGGCATCCCACCGGGCACCGAGTCCCGACGTTGCCAGCATCACGGCAATGATGATCGCCGAACCGCCGGTGACCCCCAGCATTGCGTGTGCCCCGAGGCCCATCAGCTGGACGACAGCCAGGATCAGGGCCGTTCCCAGGCTCACTGCCCCGGTGATCAGCCAGTCCCGTGCGGGCAGGAACGTTTTGCGGGACTTGGCCCAGAGGTAGAGTTCGACGACGCCCCCCACCACCAGGGCCAGGCCGGCAGCTGCAAGGAACGCTTCAACGGACCGAAGTGCCAGGACGGCCAGGCCTGCCAGTGCGTAGCCGGCGGCTTCCAGCAGCTGCAGGCTGCGGATCCGCGGTTCACCGCTGGTGCCCGCGAGGACGGCCATCCGCCAGACGGACACCCCCGTCAACAGCAGGTACAGGCCGCCGGCAACGGAGAGTACGCCCACGCCGGGTGACTGCCAAAAAACCGTAAGGATGGCAAAGGCAGCCGCCGTTGCGGACCGTAGGAGGATTGGTACCCACGGGGTGCCGTGGTTGGAATCGCCCACTGCCGAGCCTCCGCTTTCATGTCTGCGCAATCGTGTGGCCGGTTGGCCATCCACAAGCTTAGTCGCTTACGGCGCCCGGTGCCGCCCCGGTGACCATCCACGCATCCTGGCGCACCCGCCAGGTCAGGGTCACGGCACGTGCACTCATGTAGCCGAGGGCAAAGGCCGCCCACAGCCAGGCAATCCCGCCCGGGCCCTCCAGCCCCGACGCGTGGACCCACCACAGCAGCGGCAGGTAGGCCACAAGATTCAGCACCCCCGTGACCGCCAGGTACCGGGCGTCACCGGCACCGATGAGTACGCCGTCGAGCACAAAAACCAGCCCGCAGATTGGTTGGGACGCGGCCAGCACCCACAATCCCGCGGTGAGCGCGGACTGCACCCCGGCGTCGGGCGTGAAAATCCATCCGGCAAAGGGAGCGGCGGCCGCCAGCAGCGCTCCGGTGATGACGCCGAAGCCCACACCCCAGCGGATCATCCGGCGGGTCATCTCCCGTGCCAGTGCCCGGTTGCCGGCGCCAAGTTCCTTCCCGATGAGCGCCTGCGCGGCTATCGCCAGGGCATCCAGGGCAAAGGCCAGGAACGTGAACATGGTCATGACCAGCTGGTGGGCGGCGAGGGACTGTGGCCCCTGGGCGGTGGCGACGAGCACAGCGGCCAGCACGGCCAGGCGCAGGCTAAGCGTGCGCAGCATCAGCCAGGAGCCAACGTGGGCGGTAGCCCGGATTCCGGCGGCCGAGGGACGCAGCGGCACCCCGGCCCGGCGCACCATCCGTCCCACCAGAAGCAGATAGACGCCGGCCATTCCCCACTGGGTGATGCTGGTGCCCAGCGCGGACCCGGCCACTGAAAGGTTGAAGCCGTACACCAGCAGATAGTTCAGCCCGATGTTGACGCCGAAGCCCACGGCGGCGACCGCCAGCGGAGTGCGGGTGTCCTGCAGGCCGCGGAGCACTCCGGTGGCGGCCAGGACGACGAGCATTGCTGTCAGGCCCGGCATCGAATACTGCAGGTAATCCACGGCGAAGGCGTGCACTTCCCCGGTTGCCCCCAACGCGGTGGCGAGGGCGGGCGCAGCCAGGATGCCGGCGGCGGAGAGCAGCACCCCCAGGATGAGGGCCAGCCCGATGCCGTCCCGGCCGGCGGCCACGGCCTCGCGGTGGCGGTTGCCGCCCAGGTGCCGGGCCACGGTGCCGGTGGTGGAGTAGGCCAGGAAAACCATGAGGCCGACGGCGGTCTGCAGCACGGTGGATGCCAGGCCCACGCCGGCCAGCTCATTGACGCCCAGGTGGCCCACGATGGCGGAATCCGCGATCAGGAACAGCGGCTCGGCGATCAGCGCACCGAGTGCGGGTACGGCCAAGGCAAGGATGCGCCGGCCCAGGGAGGAGCCGGAGGTTTGTGCTGGAGTGCCCACCTTCAAAGTTTACGGTCCTCCGGGTGGCCCGGCCGCGCCGGCTGAATCAGCAGTGGAACCCGTGCCTGACTCCGGCGTGAGCACCACGGCAGCGGTTCCGGCTGCGAGAGCCATCAGGGCGCCCACAAATCCACTGAGTCCGGCCCAGCCCCAGGTCTGAAAGAAGATGCCGCCGACCCAGCCCAGCAGGCTCGATCCGGCGTAGTAAAAGAGGTTGTACAGCGACGAGGATTGGGCCCGGCCCGCAGTGGCGAGGAACGGCGCCCAGCCGGAGGCAATGGAGTGGGCAGCGAAGAATCCGCCCGTGAACACCACCAGCCCGGCAATCACTGCGGGCAGCCACGCAGTAAGCGTGAAGGCCAGCCCGGCGGCCATGACGGCAATGGAACCCAGCAGCACCGTTTTGCGGCCGCCGCGGCTGGCAAGCCGGCCGGCGAGAACTCCGGCGGACCGCGAGGACCAGGTACCGGCAAGGTAGGCCAGGAACAGGAAACTGGCCACACTCTGCGGCAGCGAAAACGGCGCGGCACCGAGCCGGAAGCCCAGATAGTTGTAGACCGCCACAAAGCCGCCCATCAGGAGGAACCCCTGCAGATACAGGCTCAGCTGCCGCGGGTTGCGCAGATTGGCCAGCAGGCGCCCGCCCAGTCCCGGACCCGGATCGGACCGGCGAAGCGGAGCAAATCCCTGCTGTTTCGGAGCGGTGAGCATGAACACGATACCGGCGGCGGCGGCCAGGAGGCTGACGACGCCGACGCCGACGCGCCAGTCCGCCGCATCGGCCACCGGAGCGGCAACCAGGCGCCCGGCCAGCCCGCCGATGGTGGTGCCGGAAACGTAGCTTCCGGCCGCGACGGCGGCGTGGACGCGTGATACTTCCTCGTTAAGGTAAGCCAGGGCAACAGCGGGAATCCCGCCCATGGCCGCCCCTTCGGCGAACCGCAGCACCAAAAGCACGGGCAGATCGGGGCTGAACGGCACCACCAGACCCAGCACCACCGCCGCGATGATCGCCAGCCGCATCACGGGCAACCGGCCAAACCTGTCCGCTGCAGCTGACCAGGGAATGACTGCTGCAGCCAGGCCCAAAGTTGCAGCCGAGACCGTAAGCGCGGCGGACGATGCGGTGATGTCCAGGTCCCGGGCCATTCCGGGCAGGATCCCCTGCACCGAGTACAGCTGCGCGAAGGTGGCCATGCCGGCCGCGGCCAGACCAATCAGCACACCCCGGTAACCCCGGCTGCCTTTGGCGTGCCCGGCCCACGGCTGGTCCCTGCTGCTTCCCGCTCCTGTTTCTGTCCCCTTGCGCACCATCAAACTGTAGGCCCTCCCCCTCCCAGCCTGCACCGCGGTCAGACCCGCTGCGGCAGTTCCCCTTCGGACATGAGGTTGCTGCGCGCCTGCTCTTCCCAGCGGGCGCGGGCAACGGGTGCGGAAAAGATCGGATCGAGTTTCAGCAGGTCGGCCACCACGCGGCGGCGGCCCGCTTCGAAGGCTGCATCATTCAGATGCGGATACTCCAGCCGAACATCAGCCAGATACCGGCGGTAAGCCTCCGGGCTTCGGCCCAGGACCGACAGATCTGCATCGCAGAGCAGCGCACCCGACACATCCCCGGGTTCCGGGCGGTGGCCGGCCGTCAGCCGGACCAGGCGCTGGACCAGGCGCTGGACCTCACGGATTTCCCGCGCCGGGCTTCCGGCTTCAGCGAGCAGGCTTCCGGCGAGGGAAGCTGAGTTCTCCTCGTCGTCGGCGGCGCCGCGGTACACGGCGTCGTGGAACCAGGCGGCCAGCAGCACCGTCCGCGGCGGCTCCCCGGAGAGCTGTTCCGCTGCTTCCAGCACCGCGAGCAGGTGCCGCCGGTCATGGTAGCGGCGGTGCGGTTCGCCCCAGCGGTTGAGCAGTTCCATGCCAACCTCGCGCACACCCGGAACCAGCACGTCCCAGCGGGCCAGAAGCGGATGCACGAGTGAGGAATTGCGCTCCCGCGCCTTGATCCGCAGACCGCTGCGGATGAGCACGCGCACCAGCATGCCGCCGTCGACCTCCACCGCCCCGCTGGCCACCAGATCCCGGTAGCGGTGCCGCGGTACGTCATAGTGGTCCAGGTCGAAGGCACGGGTGCTGATCCCGGCGGCTGCGGCGAAGGCGTGGAGCTCAGACAGCGACGTGTCCGAAACCAGATGTGAAAACACCGTGCCATGGGCGGGCCACCGCGGCGGATCGATATAGATCATCGCGCTGCGGGCCGGGACGGAGACAGGAAAGCCATATCCCATACCTACCGGACCCCCGCCCGGATTTCCACGCGAACCTTTCGGCATGCCCTTGTCCGTGCCGCGGGTCCATGGTCCAATACCTGCATGAATGAAGGGGACACTGCCGTCCTGGCCATCGGAACACGCAAGGGTTTGTGGCTGGCGACCAGTACCGACAGGCGTGATTGGAACCTGACCGGGCCGCACTTTTTGATGGAAGAGGTTGCTTCCGTGGCCCTGGATACCCGGGGTCCGGTTCCGCGGATCCTCGCGGGCATCATGGACTGGCACTGGGGCCCGTGCGTGGTCCACTCCGATGACCTTGGGCAGACCTGGAGTGAGCCGGAGGACGGCGCGGTCCGGTTCCCGCCGGACACCGGAGAAGGGCTCACGCGGGTCTGGCAGCTGCAGCCGGACAGTGCCGGGCGCCCCGGCGTGGTCTGGGCAGGTGCCGAACCCATTTCCGTGTGGAAATCCACCGATGGCGGAGAGCACTTCGAGATGAACCAGCCCTTCTGGGACCACCCGCACCGCAGCGGGTGGGGGGCCGGGTTCGGCGGAGCAGCCGCGCACACCGTTCTGCCCAGCCCGGACGATGACACCGTCCACGTGGCGATCAGCGTCGCGGGCGTCTACCGGACCGACGACGGCGGAGCGTCCTGGATACCGCGCAACACCGGCATCAGCGCCTATTTTCTTCCCGATCCTAATCCGGAGTACGGCCAGTGCGTGCATAAAGTGGCTCGTGATGCAGGTAATCCTGACCGGCTGTACGCCCAGAACCACCACGGCGTGTACCGCACTGACAACTCGGGCGATTCGTGGCAATCCATTGCGGACGGGCTGCCGGCGGATTTCGGTTTTGTCATGTTGGCGCATCCCACCAGGTCCGGCACCATCTGGACTATCCCCTTGAAGGCCGACGGCGAGCGCATTGCCCCTGAGGGACATCTGGCGGTGTACCGCAGCACGGACTCCGGGGATTCCTGGACGCGGCTCGACGACGGTCTTCCCGAGACCGATTTCAACGCGGTGCTGCGTGATGCCGCCGCTGTGGACAGCGCCGATCCTGCCGGAGTGTACTTCGGCACCCGCGGCGGGCAGGTGTTCGGCAGCGCCGACGAAGGGGACAGCTTCTCTCTCATTGCCGGCAATCTTCCGGACGTGCTCTGTGTTCGGGCCGGCATTGTGCCGGCGGGTTCCTTGGGATGACAGCGCCGCCGGTCCGCGTGGTTCTTCCTGCCGCACTCTCAGCCGATGCCGGAGGGCAGCGCGAACTCGTCCGCCCCGCGGGCCCGGAACTGACTGCAGCCGCCCTGCTGGACGGGCTGGCCGCCGACTATCCGCGGTTGGAACGCCGGATCCGGGATGAGGCAGGGAAGCTTCGCCGCTACGTGAACGTGTATCTCGACGGCGAAGAACTGCGTGCCCTCAACGGCCTGGACAGCCAGGTGCCCCCGGGCTGCGAGGTTTTGATCCTGGCGTCCGTGGCCGGTGGCTGAACGGCGGAGACATCCCTGATGCATCATCCCTATATAACGTGTGAAGGCGCCCCGCCGATGGCGGAGCGCCTTCACACTGTCATTTTCCGGTTCCCTAGCGATGCCGGGAATCCGGCTTAGACCTTCATTAGGCCGGCAACTGCAGGACCTGGCCGGTGAGGATCAGGTCATGGTGGATGAGCGAGTCGGCGTTGGCGTTGTACAGCGCCTGCCATCCACCTTCAATACCCAGCTTCTCCGCGATGGCGGAGAGCGTGTCACCGGGCTGGATGGTGTAGGTCTCACCGCTCACCGCCGGAGCAGGGGTCTGCACCGGTGCGAGCTCCTGGACCTGGGCTTCCGGCAGCACCGGAGTCTCAGGCACGACAGCCTCAGGGGCAACCTGGGTTTCCGGCTGGACCGGAGCTTCGGCTACGTATTCCTGCGTGGTCTGCGGCGCGGTGTACTGCTGGGTCTGCTCCGGAACGGTGGTCTGACTCTGGGTGCTCACCGAGCCGGTGGCACCGCCGGACAGGCCGAGCTTGGCGGAGCAGGCGGGCCATGCACCCCAGCCCTGGCCGGCGAGAACGCGCTCTGCCACGGCGATCTGCTGTTCGCGGCTGGCGGAGGCGGGGTCACCCGTGCCGCCGTAGGCTGCCCAGGTGCTCGGAAGGAACTGGAGGCCCCCGGAGAATCCGTTACCGGTGCTGATGCCCCAGTTACCGCCGCTCTCGCACTGTGCCAGTGCATCCCATGTACTTGCGTCGGCAGCCTGGGACGGTGCTGCGGTCAGTGCTACGCCTGCACCTGAGATGGCTGCTACTGCGAGTCCCCGGCGCACGGTTCGGCTGATCTTAGACTTGGTCATTGGTATTGGCTGCTCCTAGGGCCCACCTGCGTTCCACCCTTCCCAGGGCTTCCTTACGCCGTCGCCAACCCCCTGACGAATCGAGGTCATGGTACGGTGCCTGACGATGTGGCGACGTGAGATGGCTCGAGGCACCGAGCGCTGCGGCGGCACCTGGAACGGCGCCCGCCTGATGCCGGGACTTGGATGCCCGGCGGGGTTCGTTTTTTGAACCGTTAACCACGTTAGGGCAACTGCCCTTAGATAACAAATTGATATCGGTCACGCAAAACTGTCTGACCCGGGGCACCGCGATCGACGGCTGATCGCCTGCTTCAGGCCGCTCCACCTGCCGTTTCTAGACAGCGTGCCAGCGGCAGGTCTAGGGTTTGACCTCGTGCTGACATTCTTCAATGCGCTCAAACGCGTTCTGGTCGGGCGCCCCTACGGCAATGAACGGCTGGCGCACACCCTGCTTCCCAAGCGCATCGCACTGCCGGTCTACGCCTCCGATGCCCTCTCTTCCGCAGCTTACGCTCCGGACGAAATTCTGCTTACCCTGGCCCTCGCCGGTGTCACTGCGGTAACGCTCTCACCGTGGGTCGGTCTTGCTGTGATCATCGTCCTACTGACGGTAGTGGCGTCTTACCGGCAAAACGTCCATGCCTACCCCTCCGGCGGCGGGGACTACGAAATTGCCAGCACCAACCTGGGCAAGCCCGCCGGATTGACAGTTGCTTCGGCACTGCTGGTGGATTACGTGCTGACGGTCGCCGTCTCGATGTCCTCGGCCTCCCACTATCTGATAACGGCGGTGCCTGCCCTGAACGGACTCCAGGCACCGATTGCCGCCGTTGGCGTGGCCGTCCTGGTCCTGGTCAACCTGCGCGGCATCCGTGAAGCGGGAGCGGTATTCGCGGTGCCCACCTACGTTTTCATGGCCTCGGTGCTGGGCATGTGCGCTATTGGCGCGTTTCAGGCAGCCACCGGCAGCCTGGGCCAGGCGCCGTCGGCAGGCTTTGACCTGGTGCCGGAATCGGGACTGGACAGCGGCCTGGTGGGACTGGCCGGCGCGTTCCTGCTTCTGCGGGCCTTCTCCTCGGGGGCGGCGGCCCTGACCGGGGTGGAAGCAATCAGCAACGGAGTTCCCACCTTCCGCAAGCCCAAAAGCACCAATGCGGCCAGTACCCTGCTGCTCCTGGGTGGAATCTCGGCGGCAATGCTGGCGGGAATCCTGGCGCTGGCCAACGCCACCAACGTCCGCGTCGTACAGGATCCGGCCACCCAGCTGATCTATGACGGCAGCGCGGTCGGTTCTGAATACGTGCAGCATCCGGTCATCAGCCAACTCGCGGAAACGATCTTCGGTGACGGCAGCCTCGCCTTCTACATCGTGATTGCCGCCACCGGACTGATCCTGGTCTTTGCCTCAAACACCGCCTTCAACGGATTTCCCGTACTGGCCTCCATCCTTGCCAAGGACGGCTTCCTGCCGCGTCAGATGCGCACCCGCGGAGACCGGCTCGCCTTCAGCAACGGCATCGTGGCCCTGGGATTGGGTGCACTGGTTCTGATCCTGCTTTTTGACGCCGATGTCACCCGGCTGATCCAGCTCTACATTGTCGGAGTGTTCGTCTCATTCACAGCCAGCCAGCTGGGCATGATCCGGCATTGGACGGCCCGGCTGCGTACGGAACGAAGCCGGGACGCGCGGCGCGGCATGAAGCGCTCCCGCATCATTAACGCCGTCGGGTTCGGCATGACCGCGCTGGTTCTGGTGATTGTCCTGGTCACGAAGTTCACCCACGGCGCCTGGATTGCCCTGCTGGCCATGGGCATGCTGTACCTGCTGATGTTCCTCATCCGGTCCCACTATGACTCGGTAGCCCGGGAACTGGCCGTGGATGACGACGTGCAGGGCCTCGCACTGCCGTCGCGGGTCAATGCCGTGATCCTGGTATCCAAGGTCCACAAACCCGCCCTGCGGGCGCTGGCCTACGCTCGCGCGTCGCGCCCTTCAAGCCTGAACGCCATCATTGTGGACATCGACCCCGAAGACACCAAGCGGGTGATGGAGCAGTGGGACCGGATGCAGATCCCGGTGCCGCTGACCGTGCTGTCGTCCCCGTACCGCGAGACTGTGTCCCCCGTACTCACGTATCTTCGCGAGGCCCGGCGGAATTCTCCCCGTGAACTCTTTGTGGTCTACATCCCCGAGTACGTCGTAGGGCGCTGGTGGGAGCAGCTGGTACACAACCAGACCGCGCTGCGCATGAAGGCCCGCCTGCACTTTGAACCGGGCATCATGGTGGCCAGCGTTCCCTGGCAGCTGGCGTCCAGCCGGGATCGGAACGCTACGCCCACACCGGGTTCCGGGCTGTAACGCCCCCGGAAACCGGGCGTCCCGCAGCCTCTGCGGTTCCTGCGGACGTCAGCTGTCAGCGCCGGGGGCGGACAATCCCCTGCCGGCGAGGACCGACTGGTAGGCATAGTCCGTGAGCCGGCTCTCTGCGTGTGCCTGCACCACGTTCTCGAAGGACCGCGGCTCGGATTCGGCCGTGTACGGGAAGTGGATCAGCTCAGCGATCAGCTCCCACTCTTCGGCAATGGTGTCGATAAGGTCATCGGGGGTTTCCTCCGGGCCGGGGCCGCCGCCAAGGACAGTCCATGTTCCCTCCGGAACGCGGTAGGCCTCCAGCCGGTCCAGGTCGGCAACGAGTTCTTCCAGGGACCCGTATTCGGTCTGGGCCTCGGGCGGGACGGAACCGTCCGGCGTCGCCAGCTGGCTCACGAATCCGGTTTCCAGCGGGAAGACGGACGTCGGCACGGGCTCGCCCTCCTCCAGATAGGCGGGCAGCTGTGACGGCATCCAGTACCAGGCGTCGCCGTCGAGCGCGCCGCCGGGCTGGTTCCGCTCGCTGATCCAGCCGCGGGACGTCAGCAGAGCCTCACCCTCGTCACTGGTAAAGGATTCGGTGTTGCCGAAAATCCGGTTCGTTTCATGCTCGGCGCGGCGGGCCTGCTTCTTCTTGGCGACTGCCTTCTTGCGGGGCTTGGACTTGGGCACGGAACTCCTTGGATACGGCTGGTCGGGGGTGGCACCGTGAGCGGACACGGGGCCGACCGGCAGCACCAATTCTAGTCGGGCGGCGGCTAGAAGCCTGAGCCGCCCTCCACCGCCATGTTGGAGAAGCGGGAGTAATGGCCCTGAAAGCCCACCACGATGGTTTTGGTGGGCCCGTTGCGGTGCTTGGCCACAATGACGTCTGCCTCGCCGGCGCGCGGGGATTCCTTGTCATAGATGTCTTCACGGTGCAGCAGGATGACCATGTCGGCGTCCTGCTCAATGGAGCCGGATTCACGGAGGTCGGACACCATGGGTTTCTTGTCGGTGCGCTGCTCAGAGCCTCGGTTCAGCTGGGAGAGCGCAATCACCGGCACTTCCAACTCCTTGGCCAGCAGTTTCAGCGCACGGGAGAACTCCGAAACTTCCTGCTGCCGGGACTCCACCTTTTTGCCCGAGGACATCAGCTGCAGGTAATCCAACACCACCAGCTTGAGGTCATGGCGCTGCTTCAGGCGGCGGCACTTGGCCCGGATCTCCATCAGGGACATGTTCGGGCTGTCATCGATGAACAGCGGGGCGTCATTCATCCGGCCCATGGTGGTGGCAATCTTGCCCCACTGCTCGTCCTTGATGGTTCCCTTGCGCAGGTCCTGCAGCCCGATGGTTGCCTCGGCCGAAAGCAGGCGCATGGCAATCTCGTTGCGGCCCATTTCCAGCGAGAAGAAGACAGTGGTCATGTTGTTCTTGATGGCCGCGGACCTGGCGAAGTCCAGCGCGAACGTGGACTTACCGACAGCCGGACGGGCGGCAATGACGATCATTTGTCCGGGGTGCAGCCCCTGGGTCAGCTCGTCGAGTTCGTAGAAGCCGGTGGGCACACCGGTCATGCCTTCGCCGCGGTGGCCGGCCGACTCAATCTCGTCCACCGTTCCTTCGATGATGTCCTTGAGCGGTACGTAGTCCTCGGCCGTGCGGCGCTCAGCCACGGCGTATACCTCGGCCTGGGCAGCGTTGACGATGTCGTCGACTTCCATGCCGTCGCTGGAGTAGCCCAGTTGGACGATCTTGGTGCCGGCGTCCACAAGCCGGCGGAGGACCGCACGTTCACGCACAATCTCCGCGTAGAAACCGGCGTTGGCAGCGGTGGGAACCGACTGGATCAGGGTGTGCAGATACGCGGGCCCGCCGATGCGGCCAATCTCACCGCGCTTGGTGAGTTCATCCGACACGGTGACGGCGTCCGCGGGCTCGCCGCGGCCGTACAGGTCAATGATGGCTTCGAAAATGGACTCGTGCGCAGGGCGGTAGAAGTCAATGCCGCGCAGGACCTCAACGACGTCGGCGATGGCGTCCTTGGAGAGCATCATGCCGCCCAGGACCGACTGCTCGGCAACCAGGTCCTGCGGCGGTGTCCGCGCAAAGTCGGAGCCCGAACTCGATGCCGGTGAGTCAGTATGCGTGAGCGACACTGTGTAACCCTTTCCCAAGGTACTGCTGTGGTGCGATCCCTGCCCGGTGGGCAGCTGCTTCAGGTCTATCCCGCCGCGGTGACACTTTCGTGTGCGGCGGCTGCCGGTCCAACGGCACCGTCCCGGTAAGGGGCAAGGAGTCGAATAGGAGGGATTCACCCGCAACCGTAGTCCTGAAACCGCCTGCTCCCAAACGAGTTATCCACAAGCCTTGTGGACAAGGTGTTCATAACTGGGCGTGTCTTGTGCACAGGTTGGGTATAAGGGTGTGGATAAACTATTAATTTCTCTCAAAACATGGCTCTGACATGGGGAAACGTTCATCCACACCTGTGTATAGGAGGTATTTTTCGTCAACATTCATCACCTGGTTTCAGGTTGACAGATGATAAAAACAGGCCTATGGGGTGAAGTTATCCCCGGCGGGCAGGCAATTTTCCACAGCCGATATCCACAGACACGCCGCGGTGTGGCCGCCCAGGGGTGCACAACGTCCGCTGAGGCTTCCGGGCATGCAAAAGCGCCCCCCGCTAACGCGGAGGGCGCTGACGCGCTACACGCCCTCAGGGCGTGTTGACGGCCGAATTACTAGCTGGCTACGACGTTGAGGTCGATGACAGCAGCAACGTCGTCGTGCAGACGAACGTTGGCCTGGAAGGAGCCAACCGACTTGATGTGAGTCGGCAGTTCAACCTTGCGCTTGTCGATGGTGCCGAGACCGGCAGCCTCAACAGCAGCAGCAACGTCGGCGGGCTTGACCGTGCCGAAGAGGCGTCCGGACTCGCCGGCCTTGACGGTCAGGGTGACCGGCTTGGCGGAGAGTGCAGCAGCCTGCTTCTGAGCATCTTCCAGGGAAGCGTGCTCGCGGGCAGCGCGGGCAGCCTTGATGGACTCAACCTGCTTCTCGCCACCCTTGGTCCAGGTCAGAGCGAAGCCACGGGGCAGCAGGAAGTTACGTGCGTAACCGTCCTTTACCTCGATGACGTCGCCGGCAGCGCCGAGACCGGTTACTTCGTGGGTCAGAATGAGCTTTGCCATGTGTTTAGGTTCCTTTCCTTAGCCGCGGCCAGCGCCGGAGTACGGCAGGAGAGCAACTTCACGGGCATTCTTGATTGCCTGTGCAATTTTGCGCTGTTCCTGCACGGTTACGCCAGTTACGCGACGGGCGCGGATCTTTCCGCGGTCGGAAATGAACTTGCGCAGCAATGCTACGTCCTTGTAGTCGATGACAGTGATGTCAGCGGCCTTCAAGGGATTGGACTTTGGTTTGGGCTTGCGAAGTTCAGCCTTAGCCATCGTGGAGCTCCTTATGTCTGGTGGAGCCCGTGGATCATTCCACGGGATGGGCTCGACGGCGAATGCCGTCTGAGGTTGCGCCCGAAGGCGCAGGGGTGAAGTGCTGCACGCTTACCGCGAGGCAAACGTGCCGCTCCTCGGTTGAGATTAGAAGGGAGGATCGTTGGAATCCGGTCCGTTGCCCCAGCCGCCGGCGTTTCCGCCGCCTGCAGGAGCACCCCAGGGATCGTCAGCCGGCGCAGCCTGTGGCTGCTGCTGGCCGCCGCCCCATGCGGGGTTGGAATTGCCGCCGAAGCCGCTGTTTCCGGAGTTTCCGCTGTTGCCGCCAAAGCCGCCGCCACCGCCGCCGGAGCGCTGGGTGCGGGTAACCTTCGCGGAAGCGTACCGAAGCGAGGGGCCGATCTCGTCGACCTCAAGCTCCATTACGGTGCGCTTTTCGCCTTCTTTGGTTTCATACGAACGCGACTTCAGGCGGCCCTGGCAAACAACACGCGTCCCCTTGGTCAGGGATTCGGCCACGTTCTCAGCAGCTTCGCGCCACACAGATGCCCGGAGGAACAGCGTTTCGCCGTCCTTCCAGTCATTTGACGTGCGGTCGAAGGTCCGCGGAGTCGAGGCAATGGTGAAGTTGGCCACTGCCGAACCTGACGGCGTGAACCGGAGTTCCGGATCATTCGTTAGGTTGCCGACGACGGTAATAGTTGTCTCGCCTGCCATGTTGCCTCCTGATATCGGTTTGGTTTGCAGAAATTACTCTGCGGAAACCTTTGCAGCTTCAGCCTTAGCGGCCTTCTTGGCATCCTTCTTCGAGATCTTCTGCTCTTCCGGGCGGATGATCTTGGTGCGCATGATGGTCTCGTTCAGGCTCAGCTGGCGATCCAGTTCAGCAGCAGCTGCAGGCGTCGCGGTGAAGTTAACCACTGCGTAGATGCCTTCAGTCTTCTTCTGGATTTCGTAGGCGAGGCGGCGACGGCCCCAGATGTCGACCTTGTCGATGGTTCCACCATCGTTGCGGACAACATTGAGGAACTTGTCGAGCGAAGGCTCGACTGTACGCTCTTCTACCTCGGGGTCGATGATAACCATCAGTTCATAAGCACGCATTTGTGAACCCACCTCCTTTGGGCTATACGGTCACGGCATTTCCGTAACAGGAGGTTCTTTTGCGTTGTCGTCCCGCCGGGCCTGGGTGACCAGGGGGCAGGAAAAGCGTCGGCAAGGCCGACAGCACAGACTTAGCTAGTCTACCGGACGGCGGCAGGTGTTTCTGACGCCGCGCACCCGGAACCGGCATCTGCGCCGGTTGGCGTCAGCGGATAAAGAACACTTCACTCACCCGTGAAAGGTAGAAGGGATCCTGCACACCGGCCATCTCCCGGGCCGAATGCATGGACAGCAGCGGAATACCGACGTCGACGGTACGGATCCCCAGACGGGTGGCGGTCAGCGGCCCGATGGTGGACCCGCAGGGCATCGAGTTATGGGAAACGAACTCCTGGTAGGGAATTCCGGCGTCCCGGCATAGCCGGGCCCAGCGGGCGGCACCGGGAGCATCTGTGGTGTAGCGCTGGTTGGCGTTGATTTTGAGCAGCGGACCGCCGTTGAGCACGGGATGGTTGGCCGGATCATGGCGCTCGGCATAGTTGGGATGCACGGCGTGGCCGGCATCCGCGGAGATGCAGAACGACGCCGCGAAAGCCTGCTGCCGCTCCGCCTCCGACGCGCCCAGCCCGGCCGTAATCCGGTTCAGCACATCTTCCAGGAAGGGGCCTGCAGCGCCGGACCGGCTCCCGCTGCCCACCTCCTCGTGGTCGAAAGCAGCCAGCACGGCGATGGAGCCGTCCGTCTTGTTCTCCGCGGCGGCAATCAGCGCGGCCAAACCGGCATGGACCGAGGACAGGTTATCCAGCCGTCCTGAGGCGAAGAACTCATTCTCGGCGCCAAAGGTCCGCGGCTCCTGGGTGTCGGCGGCCACGATGTCGTAGCCGCCGATCTCCTCCGGCGCCAGGCCTGCTTTCGCGGCCAAAAGGCCCACCAGGTCTGCGGCGGAGGGGTCCCCCAGGCCCCAGACCGGGTTCATATGCTGCTGCTTATCCAGCTTCAGGCCCTCGTTCACGGCGCGGTCCAGATGGATGGCCAGCTGTGGAAAACGCATCAGCGGTCCGGTTTCCACCAGCCGCTCCTCGCCGTCGAAGGTGACCAGACGCCCGGCGAGCTGGAGTTCGCGGTCCAGCCAGGAATTCAGCAGCGGTCCCCCGTACACCTCCACGCCGGCCTGCAGCCACCCCAGCCGTCCGGTGGTGGGGCGGGGCTTGAGCTTGAAGGACGGCGAATCAGTGTGGGTGCCCAGGATCGAGAATCCCGTTCCGGGTCCGGCTCCTTCCGGAACGATCCAGGCGATCAGGGCACCGTCCCGCACCACGAGGTACTTCCCGGGCCCGGCCGGCCAGGACCGGTCCTCGCCGAGTTCGGTGAACCCGGCAGCCGCGAGGCGGCGCGCGCCCTCACGGGCCGCATGGAAGCTGGAGGGGGAGGCGCTGACAAAAGCGCCAAGGTCATGAATGTGATCCAATGCATCAGGCATACTCCGATTCAACCAGAGCCTGCTCCGCGCGCGTAATGGCTGCCCGAAACCGTGGACTGCCAACTTGTTAAACACAAAAACTCCCCGCTGTGGAGGAGTTTGAGTGCCCGGCAACGGGGATCCGGGGAAAGAGGCTGCGGCCGTTCTTCCGCATCCTCCGTCCCCGAAGAATTCAGTCCCTAGACGTCGCGGCGTTTGGCCACGAGCAGGGAGATGATCAACAGCGCCACAGCCCAGGCCGCCATAACCAGGCCGCCTTCGAGGGCGGTGAGCTGCCCGGCTTCATCAGCTGGAATCAGGAGCATCCGGTCCCCGGCGTTGGTGGGGAGGAAGCGGGCGGCGTCAGGGATCCAGTCGGCCAGCCCCTGAATGAGGTTCACGATGATCACGGGGAAGACGAAGAACAAGCCAATGGCCGTCACCACGCCGCCGGCAGTGTTGCGCAGGAGCGTGCCGATCCCCATGGAGATCACTGCGATGAACGCCAGATAGGTTCCGGTGTTCAGGATGGAGCGCAGCACCCCGTCGGCAGCCAGGTCGAACTCCAGATTTTCCGCGGCGAGGATTGGCTGGGCCAGGAAATAGGAGATGAATGCCGCGCCGGCACCCAGGACAAAGGCGATGAGGGCAATCACAAGGTTCTTGGCCAGCAGGGCAGGAATGCGGGTGGGAACGGCCACCATGGTGGACCGGATCATGCCGGTGCCCCACTCAGAGGCGATCAGGACAACCGCCAGTGAGGCAATCAGCAGTTGGCCGAAGATGTAGCCGCTGGCCGGTGCCATCAGCGCCTGCTCCCGGAGCATGTCCATGCCTCCACCCATCTGGGCCTGCATTTCCGGAGAAGCGTCCGCCATGAACCCAACGGACACTGCTAACTGCCAGGCATAAAGGGCGCTGAGTCCCACCATGACGACGAGCGTGATGCCCAGGAGGATCACGGTGGAGGGCACGGTGGTGACCTTGATCCACTCCGAGCGCAGGATGCGCCCGAAACTCAGGCCCGAGCCGTCCCGGCTTCGAGCCGGAGCAGGTGTTGGTGCTGTTTGGATGCTCATGCTTACTTTCCTCCGCCGCTGATCAAAGTGGCTTCGGCTGCGGGGGCCTGTGCCTCTGGCTGCTCGATGGCCTGTGACTGGTATTCGACCTGGTCCCGGGTCAGTTCCATGTACGCCTCTTCGAGGGAGGACTGGCGGGGTGTCAGTTCATAGATCAGGATCTGCCGGGCCAGGGCGGCCTCGGCGATGCTGCGCGGATCCCGGCCGGTAATCTCCAGGAGGTCCGGTTCCAGCTGCGTGAACGTGGTTTCACGGTTCTCTAGTTCACGGCGCAGTTCTTCCGGCTGGTCTGTGCGCACCAGCGTGCGGATCTTGTCCTGCCCGGCAATGATCTCGGTAATCGGTGCATCGGCAATGATCCGGCCGCGCCCGATCACGATCAGGTGATCCGCGGTGACGGCCATTTCGCTCATCAGGTGCGAGGAAAGGAACACCGTGCGTCCCTCAGAAGCCAGCCCCTTGGCCAGGTTGCGGACCCACAGGACCCCCTCCGGATCCAGTCCGTTGACCGGCTCGTCGAAGATCAGGGTCTGGGGGTCGCCCAGCAGTGCGACGGCGATGCCCAGCCGCTGCCCCATGCCCAGCGAGAAGCCGCCCACCCGCCTCTTTGCCACCGGACCCAGCCCGGTCAGTTCAATGACTTCGTTGACCCGCTTGTTGGAGATGCCGTGGGTGGCAGCCAGGGCGCGCAGGTGGTTGTACGCAGAGCGCTTGGTGTGGACGGCCTTCGCATCCAGCAGGGCCCCCACCTCATGCAGGGGCGCCTTGTGCTGCTTGTAGGGCTTGCCGTTGACGGTGACGGCACCGCCGGTGGGACGGTCCAGTCCCACGATCATGCGCATGGTGGTTGACTTGCCGGCGCCGTTCGGGCCGAGAAAGCCGGTGACTTTGCCCGGCTGGACGGTAAATGAAACGTTGTCCACGGCGGTTTTGGCACCGTAGCGTTTCGAGAGGCCGAGTGCCTCAATCATGGTGATCCTCACATTGGGCGGAAATACATTGGGCGGAAGAAAATCTTGGGGGGCTTCCCCCACCCTAGAGGAGCGGACGGCAGCCCGCACCGTCCTAGAGGATGATTTCGGTGCTTTTCCGGGTCCCCCCGGAGGATGACTCAGGGAAGACCCTGAGTCCGTTCAGGCGCCCCGCCCCTGGTCCCGCTTAGACGTCCCGTTTCTTGAGAACGACGACGGCGGCGGCGAGCAGCACCACGGCCCAGCCGGCAAGAATGAGGCCGCCTTCCGCCTGGTTGAACGCATCCGGCTGAACCCGTGTGGCTACCAGCGCGGCAGAGGCGCTGCTGGGCAGGAAGCGCTCGGCGTCTTCCACCCAGTCCGCAAGGCCGGAGAGCAGTCCGGTGATAATCGGCAGGACAAAAAGTGCTCCGACGAGGGTCACCACTCCCCCGGCCGTATTGCGGAGCAGGGCACCGATGGCCACCCCCATGACGGCGATCAGGGCCAGCACCGTGCCGGTGTTGATGATGGACGGCAGCACCCCTTCAGCATCCAGCCCAAAATCCAGGTCGGAACCGGACAGTATCGGCTGGGCCACCAGATAGGTGGTGAACGCCGCCAGGACACCAAGAACGAAGGAAATGACAGCGATCACGAGGGTCTTGGCCAGCAGTGCGGGGGTACGGGTGGGCACGGCCACCATGGTGGAGCGGATCATGCCCGTGGTGTATTCGGATCCGATCAGCACCACGGCCAGCGCGGCGATCAGCAGCTGGCCGAAGGGCAGCCCCGATGCCGGGATGTCATAGGCCAGGCTCTGCGCTGAGGTGCCGAATCCTTCGGGAGGGCCGGCCGCCGGGTCATTCACCAGCTGAACCGTTCCCCAGGCGACCAGGGCGCCCAGCCCAACCATCACCGCGAAGCTCACCGCCAGCAGGATAACGGTGGAGGGGACCGTGGCGGTCTTGATCAGCTCGGAATGCAGCACCCGGGCGAAAGTGACACGGCCGGCGGCGGAACTCCGGGGCCCCCGTGCGGCCGCTGCTGCTGTGCTCATGATTGTTGTCCTTCTCCGGCCGGCAGATAGGGGGCGGTCCTCTGCTGTGACTGGTACTCAACCTCGCCGCCGGTCAGCTCCATGTAGGCGTCCTCCAGGGAGACCTGCTGCGGGGTGAGCTCGGTGATGAGGATCCCCCGGGAAAACGCCGTTTCAGCGATGCTGCGGGTGCTCAGACCAAGGATCTCCAACTGATCCGCCTCCTGTCTGCGCACTTCCACTCCCGGCGAGCCGAGGGCGGCGGCCAGGGCACCTGTGTCGTCCGTGCGCACCAGGACACGCTCCTGCTTGCTGCCGGCGATTACCTCGTCGATGGGAGCATCGGCCAGGATCCGGCCGCGGCCAATCACTATCAAATGGTCGGCGGTCACCGCCATCTCGCTCATCAGGTGGGAGGAGATGAAGACGGTGCGGCCTTCGGCTGCCAGTCCCCGGACCAGGAAGCGCACCCATTTCACGCCTTCCGGGTCCAGTCCGTTGACCGGCTCATCCAGGATCAGGGTTTGCGGGTCCCCCAGCAGTGCCGCTGCCAGACCCAGCCGCTGTCCCATGCCCAGCGAGTACCCGCCGACCCTTTTCCGCGCCGCGGATCCGAGGCCCGTGAGCTCGATGACTTCGTTGACGCGGGCCGCGGAAATGCCTTCGGTGGCGGCCATGGCCCGCAGATGGTTGTAGGCGGTGCGTTTGGGATGTGCTGCCTTAGCCTCCAGCAGGGAGCCCACCTCATGGAGCGGAGACCGGTGCCCGGCGTACGGTTTTCCGTTGACGGTCACGGTGCCGGCGGTGGGATGGTCCAATCCGACGATCATCCTCATGGTGGTTGATTTTCCGGCACCGTTCGGCCCAAGGAATCCGGTGACCTTGCCCGGCGGAACCGAAAAGGTAATGCCGTCGACGGCGGTTTTGTCGCCAAAGCGCTTGGTGAGTTCGCGTGCCTCGATCATGGTGTGTCCTCACACTTGGTGTTTCCATCTTGCAGCCTGGGGTTCCTACCGGGAACTCACGGACTCAAACTTCCTCACGGCAAGCGGAACAAAGATGAGCAGCATTACCGCCGATCCGATCAGCACCGTGGCCACCGCGTGCTGCATGGGCCAGGTGTCGGGCACCGGGGTGGTTCCCAGGTTTCCGAACAGCTCCCGGACGGCCTGGACCAGGGCTGAGACGGGGTTCCAGTCCGCGAAAATGCGCAGCGGCGTGGGCAGCGTGGAGCTTTGCACAAACGCATTGGAAATGAAGGTGATGGGAAACAGGATCATGAAGGAGGCATTGTTGATGGTTTCGGGGGTGCGCACGGTCATGCCGAGCAGCGCCATGACCCAGCTGAAGGAGTAGGAGAAAAGCAGCAGGAGCCCCACGGCGGCCAGGAAGGACGCAAAGGACGTATTGACCCGCCAGCCCACCAGCAACCCCGTGCCCATCATGATCAGCACCGAAATCGCGTTGAGCGCCAGGTCCGAGTTGGTCCGTCCGATCAGTACTGCGGAGGGGCTCATGGGCAGGGTGCGGAATCTGTCGATGATTCCCTCCTTCAAGTCCTGGGCCATGGCGGCACCGGAGAAGGTGGAGCCGAAGACCACGGTCTGCGCAAAGATCCCGGCCATCAGGTACTGCGTATAGTCCGTGCCGGCGACGTTGATGGATCCGCCGTAAACCTGGCTGAACAGCAGCACGAACATGACCGGCTGCAGGACGGCGAAAATGATCATGTCCGGGGAGCGCTTGATCTTGATCAGGTTCCGTTTGGTGACCGTCCAGCCGTCACCGGCCCAGTTGGCCGCGGCCGAGTTACCGCGGGCGGCGGCTGCAGGAAGCCTGGTTGCGGCGGCACTCATCGGCGCGCTCCTTCCCTGTGCCGGGCTGCCTTGCCGTGTCCTTCAGCGGTGACAGGGGCCTCCGGTTCCTGTTCCTCCTCCTCCGCCGGCCGGCCGGTCAGCTGCAGGAACACGTCATCGAGGGTGGGCCGCCGGATGCCGGCGTCGTGCAGTCCAATGTCCTGGGTTTGAAGGTCCGCCAGAACCAGCTGCAGGGAGGCCGGACCGTTTTGAACCGCCACCTCCAGGGTCCTGCCGTCATCAGCGGTGTGGGGTGCAGCGGATCCGTGCCGGGCGAGTATCTCCCGTGCCGCGCCGGCGTCGTTCCCGTCCATCAGGGCCACCGCAACACTGTGACCGCCAATCCGGGACTTCAGCTGGTCCGAGGTGCCCTCGGCGATCACTACACCGCGGTCGATCACGGCCACGGCGTCGGCAAGCTGGTCCGCCTCCTCCAAATACTGAGTGGTCAGCAGCAGCGTGGTGCCGGCGGCAACGAGGTCCTTGATGACCTGCCACAGAGCCAGGCGGCTGCGCGGGTCCAGCCCGGTGGTCGGTTCATCCAGGAACAGGACCCGGGGGCTGTTGACCAGGGCGCCGGCCAGGTCCAGGCGGCGGCGCATGCCGCCGGAATAGCCTTTCACCGGCCGGTTGCCGGCATCCGTCAGTTCGAACATGTCGATCAATTCCGCGGCCCGTGTCCGGGCCTCTTTGGCGGACAGGTGGTAGAGCCGGCCCACCATCCGCAGGTTTTCCTGGCCGGTGAGGTTTTCATCGACGGCGGCGTACTGGCCTGAGACGCCGATGATGCGGCGCACTTCCTTGGGGTCGGCCAGCACGTCGATACCGTCAATGCTCAGTGTGCCGGCGTCGGGTTTGATCAGGGTGGTGAGGACTTTGACGGCCGTGGTTTTCCCGGCACCGTTGGGGCCCAGCAGGGCCATGACGGTACCTTCCGGCACGGAGATATCCAGGCCGTCCAGCGCACGGACCGGACCCGATTTGGAGGAATAAACCTTCGTGACTCCCTGTGCCCGGATCAGGCCCTGAACGGGGCCGGGCAGCCCCGAAGAAGAATTGGGGGTAGTGGACATCGTCCGAAGGTAAACCGTGCGGTCAGAGTTCGGAACCCCTATTGCGGACAGCTCCGGTCCGCTGGAGCAAGACCCGGCCGGCCGATTAGGGCTCCTGGATCGAGACCTTTTTTTGCTCGGCGGCGGCAGGCGCAAAAATGATGGAAAGCAGCATGGCTGCGCCCACCACCAGCAGGGAATTACGGATTCCCCAGTGTTCGCCCAGGAAGCCGAGCACCGGCGGGCCAATGAAGAAGGCCGAGTAGCCGATGGTGGAGACAACGGACACCCGGGCAGCAGCGTGCGCCGGGTCCTCGCCGGCGGCCGACATGCCCATCGGGAAGCCCAGCGCTGCGCCGATTCCCCACAGGACGGCGCCAAGCGCGGCCAGGGGAAGGTTGGGTGCCAGGACAAAGAGCAGCAGACCCACGAGGGACGCGCCCATGCAGATCCGCAATGCCGGCACGCGGCCCATCCGGTCGATCAGCCGGGCGCCGAACCAGCGCGTCAGAGTCATGGCGGCCACAAAGGTTGCGAACATTACGGCGCCGGCGGACTCACTGCTTCCCAGCCCGTCCACGGTCGCCTTGGCCACCCAGTCATTGGCGGCGCCTTCGGTCAGCGCCGCGCCCAGAACCACGACGCCGATCAGCAGCGTGCGTCCTTCTTTCCAGGCGCCGAAGCGGGAGGGTTTCACAGCCGCGCCGGTACCGTCGGTGCCGTGGACGGCATGGGACAGCTGCAGGAAGTTGCGCGGCACGATCAGCACCGCAATGCAGACCACGGTCAGGATGGCCAGCAGATGCAGGGACAGCGAGATACCCAGAGCGGACAGGCCGGCGCCGATCAGGGCGCCCACAAAGGAACCACCGGAGAACGCGCCGTGGAATTTAGGCATGATGTTCCGGCCAAGCCGGCGCTCCACGTCCGCGCCCTCCAGGTTCATCGCAACGTCCCAGCCGGCAATGCCGACGCCAAAGATCAGCAAACCCACGGCCGTCAGCGGAATCGACCCCAGGTACAGTCCCGCGGCGATGATCAGGGATGCGGCCGACGTCGTGATCCCGCCGGCACGCACAGTGCCGGCGGTGCCGATCCGCTGTGCCACCGAACCGGCCAGCGGAAGCGCCGTTACCGAGCCGATCGCGGAGAACAGCAGCAGCAGCCCCACGCCGGCCGCACCAATACCGAGGTCCTGGGCCGCGGCGGGAATGCGGGCCGCCCAGCTGGCAAAGACAAGGCCGTTGAGGCCGAAAACCACGAAAACGGCAATGAGTGCCTTGTTGAGGGCAGTCTCTCTTTGGGCAGTGTCAGTCGGGTTCTTTTCGGTCACGGCAATATTGTCCCCTACCGCGCGCGGACCACGCGTTTCTCATCCCAGACCGGAGTCTCGGATTCATAGACCTTCCCGTCGGAACCGAACACCAGGAACCGGTCGAAGCTGCGGGCGAACCAGCGGTCGTGGGTGACGGCCAGAACGGTTCCTTCGAACGCCTCGATGGCCTTTTCCAGGGCTTCGGCGGAGTGCAGGTCCAGGTTGTCGGTGGGCTCATCCAGCAGCAGCAGCGTGGCACCGGAGAGTTCCAGCAGCAGGATCTGCAGCCGCGCCTGCTGCCCGCCGGAGAGCGAGTCGTATTTCTGCTCGGAAGACGCCGCCAGGCCGTAGCGGTCCAGGGCTCCGGCGGCGGCTTCGCGGCCGAGGCCGGAGCGGTGTTCATCACCGCGGTGCAGGATGTCCAGCAGGGTTTTTCCGAGCAGGTCCGGGCGCATCATGGTCTGGGCGAAGAACCCCGGCCGGATGCGGGCACCGAGCTTGACGGAACCCTCGTGCGGAACGGGAGAGATTTCCACCTCGGACACCGGCTCGTGTTCCTTGTCCGGGTCGGTGCCGCCCAGGGCCAGCAGGCGCAGGAAGTGGGACTTTCCGGACCCGTTGGAGCCGAGCACGCCCACCCGGTCGCCAAACCAGATTTCCGTGCTGAACGGCTTCATCAGCCCGGTCAGCTCCAGTTTCTGCGCGACGACGGCCCGTTTGGCGGTGCGTCCTCCCCGCAGGCGCATCTTGACGTTCTGTTCAATCGGCAGGGCCTCGGGCGGACCCGCTTCGAGGAACTTGGCCAGCCGGGTCTGGGCGGCCTGGTACCGGTTGGCCATGTCGGAGCGGAACGCCGCCTTGTTCTTGTACATGTTCACGAGCTCTTTGAGCTTGAGGTGCTCCTCATCCCAGCGCCGGCGCAGTTCCTCGAACCTGGCGTTGCGGTCCTCGCGCGCCGTGACATAGCTGCTGAAGCCGCCGCCGTGGATCCAGGCCGACGCGCCGTTGATGCCCGGTTCCAGGGTGACGATGCGGGTGGCGGCGTTGTCGAGCAGCTCCCGGTCGTGGCTGACAAACAGGACGGATTTCTTGGACTCAGCGAGTTTGGCTTCCAGCCAGCGCTTGCCGGGAACATCCAGATAGTTGTCCGGCTCATCCAGCAGCAGCAGCTCATCCGGGCCGGAGAACAGTGCCTCCAGGACCAGGCGTTTCTGTTCGCCGCCGGACAGGGTGGAGGCCTTGCGGTACTGGGCGCGGTCAAAGGGCATGCCCAGGGCCGCCATGGTGACCTCGTCCCAGACGGTTTCCTGCTCGTAGCCGCCAGCGTCTCCCCAGTCGGCAATAGCGGTGGCGTAGCGCATCTGGGTGGGCTCGTCGTCGTGCTCCATCATCGCCAGCTCCGCATCATCCACGGCTTTGGCGGCCGCGGCGAGCGCCGGCGGGGCGGCAGAGACCAAAAGGTCCCGGACCGTGCTGTCATCGCGGACCTGGCCCACGAACTGGCGCATGATGCCCATGGATCCGGATTTGGACACGGTGCCCTCGTCGGCCTTGATGTCCTCGGCGATGATGCGCAGCAGGGTGGTCTTGCCGGTGCCGTTGGGGCCGATCAGGGCCGTCTTGTGCCCGTCCCCCACCTTGAAGCTGACGCCGTTGAGCAGCTGCCTGCCGTCGGAGAGGAAATAGTCAATGTTGGATACGTCGAGGTGTGCCACACTTCCATCCTCCCATCCCGCCGGGATGGACAGCCGCGGCCCTGACGTGCCTAGGATGAAGGCCGCGTGTCTCCGCCCGGGACACGCCGGAAATACCCCGCTAAGGAGCGAAGATGATCTTCATTACCGTCAAGTTCAACGTCAAGCCGGAATGGGTGGAGCGCTGGCCGGAACTGACCAAAGATTTCACCGCCGCCACCCGTGCCGAGCCCGGCAACCTGTGGTTCGACTGGTCACGCAGCCTGGAAAACCCCAACGAGTTTGTCCTCGTGGAAGCCTTCAAGGACGACGCCGCCGAGGCTCACGTGGGCAGCGACCACTTCCAGCAGGCCATGAAGGATATGGTCCAGGCGCTGGTCGAGACTCCGAAGATCATCAACACGGTCATCGAGGGCGAAGACTGGTCCCGGATGGGTGAACTGACCGTCGAGTAGCCACCGGCCACGGGCCGGCGGATCCTACTTGGTGTCCAGCGTGTATCCGGCCCGGGTCAGCATTTTGCGCAGGTCCACAACGGTCTGCTCGTCAATGTCCTTGCCCCGCGGAGGCTCCAGATAGTCGGTTTCACCGGCGAGGGTAACCTCATACTTGCCGTTGTGTTCCCGCGTGGTGTCGGCCACGGCCTCCAGCAGGGAGCGGACTCGCTTCCACTCAATGTTGGAACTGGTGGGATGCCGCAGGATCTCGTCCAGGGTGTCCCGGTGGTGGTTGTTCAGGTGCACGGTCATCGGTAAACCTCCTGGTTCCAGTTGCCCATGCCGGGGTCCTGAGCGCAAGGGATGCAGGCCAGGTCACGGGCGGACGGTGTCAGTTCCCGGGGGTCCCGCTGAAGAATGCGGCCATCCGCCGCGGCACCAGGTGCCCCAGCTGGGGGGCCAGTGTCCGCGAGCCCGCTTCGATCACCAAACCCCAGGCGGCCATGACCAGGAACGTCCACCAGGCGGGGCCAACGGTTCCCGCTCCCGGGCCGAAGCCGCTGCCCCCGGCGGTGCCCTGTCCCGCCGCCACGAGGCTGATGACGGACAGCACCGCGCCGCCCAGACCGAAAACCGCCGGCAGGGTCAGCCATGATTCCCGCCCTGCCGGCTCCCCCCGGTTACGGCCCCGGCTGAGGGACCAGAGGACTGCCGCCGCCGTGGCCAGCAGCAGCACCAGGACTCCGACGGCGGCACTGGCCCAGACGGGCAGGTCGCCCACGGTCAGCGGAAAGAGTCCCGACAGCGGCAACCCCAGGTTCGCCACAGCGGACAGATGGCCGGTGGTGAAGGCCCAGGCCGACGCTGTCGGCAGCCAGAGCGGTGCGGCGAAGGCCACCGCAGCCCCGCCGTGCACCAGGGCCGTGACGAGCAGCGCCAGGCCGATCACGCAGGTGTAGGCCAGATAGTGGCAGCCGGCCAGGCGCAGCGCCGGCCGGAGCCCCGGCAGCGCTGCTTCAGCCCGCCTGAACCAGCGAAGCTCCGTACCGGCCTCGCGTTTCCGTCCCGCCCAGCTGGCCGCCGTCCCCAGCAGCACGGCGCCGGCCACCAGGCTCGGTGAGGCAGCGGTCAGGAACGCGTCACCCGTGTCAGTGGTTCCGCGCAGTGAAACCAGGAGGCTCAGCAGCACGGAGAAGGCAGCCAGCGCCAGTCCCGTGAGTCCTGCGTAAAGCCAGCGGGCCCCGTCTGATTCCAGTGCCGCCTTACGTTCCGCGCGGCGGCCAAGACGCCAGAGTGCTGCCGTTGCCACAGCTGTCAGCGCCAGGGGAAGAACCCCCACCCACACGCTGACCAGCGGCGCGCCGAAGTCAGTTACGGTGGAGGACACTGTCAGGACCGTTGTTCCGCCCAGCGCCATCGCGGCCAGGAAAAAGGGATAGATCGCCAGGGCCGAGGGGCCGTCAAGCCTGGCCCCCATGCTGCCGGCCGAATCGTTCATGGCGTTCAGGGCACCTGCCCCGCCCAGGAAGAATCCCAGGACCAGCAGCGCCATGGTCACCAGGGCGGCGCCCAGGGTCAGGCCGTAGGCAATCAGTGCCGACTGCACTGCCAGCCACCAGCGCGGGCTCAGGCGCCCGGTTACGGGAGGCGGGACGAGGGTGTCCGGATTCGCCGGCTCCCCGTTGTCCTGGTTGTGCATGGTCCATTCCCTCTGCAGAGCGTGAGCGGGGTTCCGCTGGATTTAAACATACAAGCTTGCAGCGGCGTCAGCTGTTTACCCCTAGGTCCGGCATCGGCAGGGCATGCCGCCGGCGCAGTGCCAGCCCGGCGGCATGAAAGCCTCCCATACCGTGGACCCCGGGTCCCGGCGGCGTGGACGCCGAGCAGAGATAGATCCCCGGAAGCGGCGTTTGCCATGGATTCACTGCCGGTACGGGGCGCGCCGCCATCTGCCACAGGTTCACTGCACCGCCGCCAAAGTCACCGCCCACATAGTTCTCGTTGTAGCGCTCCAGGTCCGCCGCCGTCGTCACCTGCGAGCGCACGACGACGTCGCGGAAGCCGGGTGCGAACCGTTCAATCTGCGCGGTGACGGCTTCGGTCATGTCCACCGTGGAACCGGCCGGAACGTGGCAGTAGGTCCACAGGATATGGCGGCCCGCCGGTGCCCGGGAGGAATCAAAGGTGCTGGGCTGGGACAGCAGGACGTAGGGCTTGTGCGGATGTTCTCCCGCCGCGACCTGCGCCTCGGCGGCGGCAAGTTCGGCGCGGCGCCCGCCCAGGTGCACCGTTCCGGCCCGTCCCACTTCCCGGTTGGCCCACGGCACCGGGCCGGAGAGGATGAAGTCCACCTTGCAGGCCGCGTTGCCGTACCGGAACCGGCCCAGCGCTCCCGCATACCGTCCCGGCAGCTCCGGCCCGGCGAGCTCCAGCAGGGTCCTGGGGGAAACATCGAGCAGGACGGTCCTGGCACCGCGGACCTCATCGAGTGAGGACACCCGGTGGTCCGTGACCAGCTCTCCTCCGTGTGCCTGCAGATCCTTCACCATGGCATCGGCAATTGCCTGGGATCCGCCGTCGGGCACCGGCCAGCCCACGGTGTGGGCGAGCAGGGCCAGGAGCAGGCCGCCGCCGGCCGACGGCAGTGAGGGCATGCGTCCCACCGGGTGGGCGGCGACTCCGGTGAGCAGGGCCGGCGCCTTGTCGGCGGTGAACCGCGTGTTCCACAACGGGGTGCCCTGGTCCAGGGCGGCGCGGCCGAACGCCAGTGCCGCACCGGGCTGCCGGTAGCCCCGGATCAGCGGGGACATCAACAGCTCGGTGATGGCTTCGCTGCGCCGGACCAGCGGCGACATCAGCTTACGGAAGGCAGGCCCGTCCGCCCCCAGCCCCTCGACGGTGCGTTCCAGGTCCTTGTAGGCCAGTCCGGCGTCGCCCCCGTCCAAAGGATGCGCATAGGAGATCTCCGGCACCGTGAGCTTGATGCGGTCCGCCAGTTCAAACCGGCGGAAGAAGGGGGACGCCAGGGCCATGGGATGCACGGCCGAGCACACGTCGTACCGGTGGCCGGGCTCCAGCAGTTCCTTGGTGCGGCTGCCGCCGCCGGCCGTTGGCCCCGCTTCGAAAACCTGCACCGACAGCCCCGCACGGGCCATAATGACCGCAGCCGCCAGACCGTTGGGCCCGGAACCGACCACCGCGACATCGGTCATGGTGTTCCTGCTTCCTTCGGAGTGGATGTCCGGGGGCCGGCTTCCCCAGCTGCCGTGCCGCTGATCCTGCGGCGCAGCCGGAACCGGTCGGGTGCGTGGTCGAAGGGCCCGCCCTGCGGATCATCGATGTTCAGCCGACGCACCGGATCGCGGGCGGGCACCAGGATGTCCCTGACCACCTGGGACATCAGCCAGGCCGTGGCCAGCACGTGCCCGGCCACGGCCCACACGTAGTAGGCGGCGTCGATATTGTTCTGGGCGGAGCCGCCGGAGGTTTGCGCGCCCAGATACATCCAGATGGCCCACCAGTGGAGCACTTCGAAGAACTGCCAGATCAAAAAGTCTCTCCACCTGGGACGGGCAAGCGCCACCAGCGGAATCAGCCACAGGACAAACTGGGGCGAATACACCTTGTTGGTCAGGATGAAGGCGGCAACAATCAGGAACGCCAGCTGCGCCAGCCGGGGCCGCCTCGGAGCGGCAAGTCCCAGCAGTGCAATGCCCGCGCAGGCCGCTGCGAACAGGAAATAGGCCCAAAAATTGATGAACCCTGAATCCGCCTGCGGCTGCCCCCACCGCTCCGCCAGCACGTTCCACGCAAACCATACGGAGGAATACCCCGCAGGCCGCTCCCCGGTGAAGGTCAGGAAGAACTTCCAGCCGGTGAAGTCGGCAACCATGAACGGAACGTTCACCACCAGCCATGCGGCCGCAGCTGCGCCCGTTGCCTGGAAGGCCGGGCGCAGCCGCCCGGTCCGCAGTGCCAGAACCAGCACTGCGCCGAGGATCAGCACCGGATAGAGCTTCAGCGCCGCCCCCAGGCCCAGCAGCACTCCGGCTAGGACCGGGCGGCTGCGCGCAAAAGCCAGCATGCCCAGCGCCGCCAGCAGCACGGCCCAAATGTCCCAGTTAATGAACACCGACAGGATCATGGCGGGGGCCAGCGCCACCATGGCAGCGTCCCAGGGCCTGCGGTTGGCCATCCGCATAGTCGCGATGACCGTGCCGATCCAGGCCAGGACCGCCAGGACCGCATTGATGTCAAAGTAGGCCAGCGCGCGTTCCTGCGATCCGCCGTCGGGCACCAGCAGGGCAACGGCGCCCGCCAGCAGCCCCAGCAGCACGGGATATTCGAAGGCGGCGTCCGGGGTCAGGAAGGGAAAAACGCCCTGCGCCAGACCGCGGGAGTCGAACAGGACCGGCCAGTCCGAGTAACAGGCCTGATAGAAGTGGGTCGGTGCGGTCCATCCGCCGGTGCGGCACGGCATTTTCACCAGCACCGCCAGCAGAGCTGCTGCCGTGGTGAGCAGGATCAGGACCCGCTCCACTGTAAAGAACCCGGGCGTCACGATGCCCGGGGCGGTGTGGCGGCCCAACGGACCGCCAATGCCCTCGGTGAGTTCGCGCAGCAGCGGGTCATTGCGGCTGGGCACCACTATCCGCAGCGGCTGGCGTCGGGGCTTGGGCTCCATGGTTACCAGTATGCCGCTCCGCCCCGGCTTCTCCGGGTGCCGGACGGCACCGCAGTCTCCGCTGCTGCGCGAAGCTGTGATGCCAAACACTAATTGCTTGGGTAGAGGCCGTAGACTGGGCCCGGTCTTGCCGCCGCAGGTGCGGCGGTTGATAACTCGTCTTCAAAGGAGAACCGTGGCTAAGAACCCCATTCGGGTCGCAATCGTTGGTGTGGGAAACTGTGCGGCATCGCTGGTGCAGGGCGTGCAGTATTACCGCGATGCAGATCCGGACCTGACGGTCCCTGGTTTGATGCATGTGGAGTTCGGAAGCTACCACGTCAATGACGTGCAGTTTGTCGCCGCCTTTGACGTCGACAGCAAGAAGGTTGGCCTGGACCTGGCCGACGCCATCGGCGCCAGCGAGAACAACACCATCAAGATCGCTGATGTTCCGGAAACCGGCGTCACCGTGCAGCGCGGCCACACCCTCGACGGCCTGGGCAAGTACTACCGCGAGACCATCGTGGAGTCCGATGCCGAGCCGGTGGATATTGTTGCCGCACTGAAGGACAACGCCGTTGACGTGATGGTCTGCTATCTGCCCGTCGGTTCCGAGCAGGCTGCCAAGTTCTACGCCCAGTGCGCCATCGACGCCGGTGTTGCCTTCGTGAATGCCCTGCCCGTTTTCATTGCCGGCACCAAGGAGTGGGCGGATAAATTCACTGCTGCCGGCGTGCCGATCATCGGTGACGACATCAAGAGCCAGATCGGCGCCACCATTACGCACCGCGTGATGGCCAAGCTGTTCGAGGACCGCGGTGTGGTGCTGGACCGCACCTACCAGCTGAACGTCGGCGGCAACATGGACTTCAAGAACATGCTTGAGCGTGAGCGCCTGGAGTCCAAGAAGATTTCCAAGACGCAGGCCGTCACCTCCAATACCTCAGCCGATTTGAAGGCCGACGACGTCCACATCGGCCCCTCGGACTACGTTGCCTGGCTCGATGACCGCAAGTGGGCCTTTGTGCGCCTTGAGGGCCGCAACTTCGGCGACGCTCCGGTGTCCCTGGAATACAAGCTGGAGGTCTGGGACTCCCCCAACTCCGCCGGTGTCATCATCGATGCCATCCGGGCCGCCAAGATTGCCCTGGACCGGGGTGTGGGCGGACCCATCCTCTCGGCGTCAAGCTACTTCATGAAGTCCCCGCCGGAGCAGTACAACGATGACATTGCCAAGGAAAAGGTGGAGCAGTTCATCCGCGGCGAGGTGGAGCGCTAAGCCCCGCGCCTTCCCCGCTTCGGCACGCCCGCCGGCTATGACAGGCCGGAGGGCGTGCCGTCCGCGGCAACGTCCATGCGCATTGCTGCCGGAGCCTTCGGCAGTCCGGGCATGGTCATTACGGCACCGGTGAGTGCGACGACGAATCCGGCTCCGGTCTTCAGGATCAGGTCCCGCACGTGCACGGTGAAACCGGTCGGTGCTCCGAGCAGGTCCGCGTTGTCCGAGAAGGAGTACTGGGTCTTGGCCATGCACACCGGCAGCGAATCCCATCCCCCGGCCTTGATTTCCTCCAGCCGGCGCAGGGCCGGCAGGGAAAACTCCACGTCGTCGGCTCCGTAAATGTCCTGGACCACCGTCCGGATTTTCTCCTCAACCGGCATGTCCAACGGGTACAGATGGTGGAAATCCGCCGGTTCCTCCAGGGCTTCCAGGACCTTGGCGGCCAGCGCATCACCCCCGCTTTCCCCTCCGCCGTTGGCCCAGACATCGGCTGCGGCCGCGGCGACGCCTTCGCCTGCACACCACTGCAGCAGCCAGTCCACCTCTTCCTGCGTGTCCGTGGTGAAGGTGTTCACCGCCACGACGGGGCTCAGGCCGAACCTGGCGATGTTGCGGATGTGCCGGCGCAGGTTGGCCGTTCCCGCCTCCAGGGCGGCGAAGTCCGGCTCACTCAGCCGGTCCTTCGGCACGCCGCCGTGCATCTTCAGGGCACGGATCGTTGCCACCAGGACGACGGCGTCCGGGGCCACGTCCGCGGCCCGCGAGGTGATGTCCATGTACTTTTCGGCGCCAAGGTCGGCGCCGAAGCCCGCCTCGGTGACCACGATGTCACCGACGGTGCGGGCCAGTTCGGTGGCAATCACGGAGTTGCAGCCGTGTGCGATGTTGGCGAACGGGCCGCCGTGGACCAGCGCCGGCGTCCCGGCGAGGGTTTGGACCAGGTTCGGTTTCACGGCGTCTTTGAGCAGCAGTGTCAGTGCGCCCTCCACGCCCAGATCCCGCACCGTGACCGGCCGCCGGTCGTAGGTGTATCCCACTGTGATGCGGGCCAGCCGCTCCTTGAGGTCGGCGAGGTCGCGGGCCAGGCAGAAGACGGCCATGATTTCCGAAGCCACGGTGATGTCGAAACCATCCTGGCGCGGCACACCCTGCACCGGGCCGCCCAGGCCGATCACAATGTCCCGCAGCGAGCGGTCATTCATGTCCATGACGCGGCGAAAGGTGATCCGGCGCGGATCGATCCCCAGCTCGTTGCCCTGGTAGATGTGGTTGTCCAGCAACGCCGTCAACGCGTTGTTGGCGGTGGTGATGGCGTGGAAGTCGCCGGTGAAGTGCAGGTTGATGTCCTCCATGGGCACCACCTGCGACCAGCCGCCGCCCGTGGCTCCGCCCTTCATGCCCAGTACCGGCCCCAGTGAAGGTTCGCGCAGGGCTATGACGGTGTTTGCTCCGGCTTTGGCCAGTGCATCGCCCAGTCCAACGGTGACCGTGGACTTGCCTTCTCCGGCCGGGGTGGGGCTCATGGCGGTGACCAGAACCACCTTCCCGCGGGTGCTGCGTGCGGGCACCAGTGCCGGGTCAATCTTGGCTTTGTACCGTCCGTACAGTTCCAGGGCATCTTCGGGGATGCCGGCTGCACGGGCGATGTCCGTAATGGGCTTCATCACGGCCCGGCGGGAGATTTCCAAATCGCTGGACATGTCAGCGGCTGCGCGCATCATTGCGGTCCTTCCGGTTCCCGCCGGTGGTCTTCATCGACGGTGGTGGCGTATCACCAAGCTATCAGCGCACGGAGTGCGCCGAGAACTGTTCGGCGGCCTGCAGGTAGCTCTGCGCCGTGAGTGTGGCTGTGCGCTTCCAGCCAAACGCGGCAGCGTGCACTGCGGCGCCGTAGCCCAGCGCCCGCCGCATACCCTCCTCGTCGTACAGCCGTTCCAGCTCGGCGGACCAGCGCCCGCTCTCATGGCCGTCCACCAGAAGCCCGGTGCGGCCGTGTTCCACAGCCTTTGGCAGCCCACCCACGTTGGCAGCCAGCACTGGAGTGCCGCAGGCCTGGGCTTCAAGGGCCACGAGGCCGAAGGATTCGCTGAAGGAGGGCACGGCAACCACGTCGGCGGCCCTAAACCAGTCGGCCAGCACGGCGGCCTCCACTGGCGGATGAAGGGTCACCTGTCCGTGCAGCCCCAGCGAATCCGCCAGCGGCGCCAGGTCCAAAACATCGGCGCCGCTGCCGGCGCCGAGCACGGTGACGTGCAGCGGGATGTCCGGACGGCGGGCGTGCAGTTCCGCGGCGGCCCGGATCAGCACCTGGGGGCCTTTCATCCGCTGGATACGGCCGGCAAAGACGACGTGGAACACGCCGCGGGGCACGCCCAGCCGGGCGCGGGCCGCGCCGGAGTTCCGGCTCGAGAAAACCTGCAGGTCCACTCCCGGCGCGACGACGTCCACGGCGCGGGGGTTGGCTCCGTACAGCGATTCCAGCTCGGCGGCTTCAGTGCTTGTATTGGCTATCAGGCGGGTGGCACCGCCCACGATGTCCTGTTCCCCGTCAATCCGCACCCGGGGCTCCGGCTTCTCTCCGGCCTGCAGACGCAGGTTCTTCACCCGGGCCATGGTGTGCATGGTGTGCACCAGGGGAAGGTCCCAGGCACGGGCCGCAGCCAGGCCGGCTGTGCCGGAGATCCAGTAGTGCGAATGGATGACGTCAAAGTGCCGGTGGGAAGGGAATGGATGGCTGCCCGTCACGGATGCTGCCAGGGCAGCTTCCAGCCCGGGGAGAGCTTCTTTGGCAATCTTTCGGCGCGGTCCCGCTTCAACGTGGCGCACCGTCACACCGGGAACAAGTTCCACGGACGGACGCTGGTGCCGGTCGGTTGCCCGGGTGAAAATCTCCACCTCAACGCCTGTGGCAGCCAACTCCACGGCCACGGAGCGCACATAAACATTCATGCCGCCGGCATCACCGGAGCCTGGCTGCTCCAACGGTGACGTATGCAGGGAGAGCATGGCGACACGCTTTACCTGAAGCAACAGCTCTCCCTTCCTGGCCGGCCGCTGTCCTTGTCCCCTACTGACTTTATAACGACACGGCGCAGAGCATGGTTTCCAGGCAGGCTGCGCCCACCACATAAAACGGGAGTCCGCACTGCAGTGCAGCGCGGACTCCCCCGGTTTTGTTCCCGTCGGTTCGGGTGGCTACTTCGCCGACCAGGTGTTGTGGGCCATCAGATACCGGTGCGGACCGTTCCAGCACTGGTCCAGGCGTGCCTGATGCACGGCATCGGAACGGGCGAAGGACGCTAACAGTCGGAAAAACATGGCGGACACCTCCTTTCGCAGCGGTGTTGGGACGCGGGCCGGACCGGATGATTCGCGCACCTCGGTGGGGTTAGGTGCGTCGGCGGCATCGAGTGCTTGAGCTGCTTCGCATGCTTCAGGCGACGCGAAGGGTTTTATCGGAACTGAAAAGGGCAGGCTGGATTTAGGCACAGTAAACTCCGGAAAATGGCGCATGTTTTTGGGTGCGCAAAAGGAAACAATGGAAGAAGGAATGACCCAATGAGGCCGCAGGGAAATGAAGAGAATTACCCTGAAAAAGAACGTGCGGGAAATGGGAGTCCATACACGGGAACGCTGCCTCCCCGGCCGGCCGGGCACCTGCGGTTCCTCACAGCGAGCGCATCACGTGAAGCTTCACGGCAGGGCCGCACCACGAGCACCGCGCAGCGGACGCCGGGAAGTTCAGTGAGTTGTCGATGGAAGGATCAGCGCCGCACACCGTCCGGCGCAAAGCCAGGGCGGTGGCGTGCACACGCTTGGAGCCGCCGAACTGCGGCTACCAAAGACTCGGCAGCCAGCGGCGGGGCAGTCAGCCTGCGGTTACCCGCAGGATGATCGGCCAGGGATTACCCGCGGCCACCGTCGAACGGGGGCCGTCGCCAGGACACTCCAAAACCCGCCGTGCCGGTGCCGGCCACCCGCCGTCCAAGGGGCCGCATCAGCGGCCCTGCAGTCGAAGGGATGGACGTGCGGGCCTGCGGGCAGGCAACCGTCGTGGCAGTGAGGAATTTGTGGATGTTCATTACCCCACCTCCCTTTCATGAGTGCATGGACTTGCGGATGGACCGGTCACAGAGCTGCGGACCGGAATAACACGTATTCACTGGCTGGTGCGGTATCCACCTGTAAGAAAGGTGGCCGCAGGAAAAACATACAACAGGTTTCCGTTCCCTGCCAAGACATTTACGGAAACTTTTTTACATTCTTTTTGCGACTAATAGTCCCAGCGCACTATCGCGGGAGTGTGCTTGTCCCAGCCCAGTGTGCAAACCGCAGCGGTTCCGAGGACAAAATGCCGTCCCTGGTCCGCCCGAAGACCGAGCCAGCGGGCGGCGAGGATTCGCAGGAAATGTCCGTGCGCCACGAGGAGGACCTTCTCCACCGGGGTGGCGTCCGGCGTGCGGTCCATCGGTGTTCCGCAGCCGGCCTGGACGAGCGAGATGATGCGGTCGGCCCGCTCCGCCACCTGGTCCAGGGTTTCACCGTTGGGTACGCCGTCATTCCAGATGAGGTACCCGGGGTTCTCGGCACGGACCTGGGTGCTCTTTCGGCCCTCGTTGTCTCCGTAGTCCCATTCATGGGCGTGCGGAAGGATCTGAGGATTGGGGTAGCCCACCAGTTCGGCGGTGCGCCGCGCCCGGGCCAGCGGAGAGGACAGGACAAGATCAAAGTCCACGGCCCCGATCTTTTCCCTGGCGGCCCTGGCCTGGGCCTCGCCCGCCTCCGTCAGGGGGATGTCCGTCAGACCGGTGTAGTTGCCCTCCCGGGACCACTCCGTTTCACCGTGGCGCAGCAGCCACAGGCGCGGCAGCCGGGTACCTGCCGGCGTCGTATCCGGAACCGCGGGACCGAAGTCCTCAGCGTTACTCATTTACTTCCTTCCGCTTGTCAGGACGGATTTCCGTCCGACTCCATTTTGGCACCGCCGCGGGCAGCGGCATTGCCGGAGCTGTCAGCGGAAGGCTCTGCGGGCGCCGCGGCAGTATCGGCGTCTCCGGCGGCGGCGGCCGCGGAATTGTCGGGATTCTCGGGCTGGGAAGCCCACCAGCTGCGCAGCAGATCCGCCGCTTCAGCCTCACTGGACGGCCCCTTTTCCATCCGTTCTTCCAGCAGGAACCGGTAGGCGCGGCCCACCACGGGGCCCGGCCGGATGCCCAGCAGGGCCATGATCTGCTGGCCGTCCAGATCGGGCCGGATGGCGGCGAGTTCCTCCTGCTCGGCGAGCGCAGTGATGCGGGCTTCGAGGTCATCGTAGGCGAAGGCCAGGCGTTCGGCCTTGCGCCGGTTGCGGGTGGTGACGTCGGAGCGGGTCAACCGGTGCAGCCGCTGCAGCAGGGGGCCGGCGTCGTTGACGTAGCGGCGGACGGCGGAATCGGTCCAGCCCGCATCGCCGTACCCGTAGAACCTCATGTGCAGCTCCACCAGCCGCGAGACCGCTTTGATGGTGTCATTATCGAAGCGCAGCGCTTTCATCCGCTTGGCGGTGAGCTTGGACCCGACGGCGTCGTGGTGCAGGAAACTGACGGAGCCGTTCGGTTCGAAACGGCGGGTGGCGGGTTTGCCGACGTCGTGCATCAGCGCAGCGAAACGAAGGACAAAATCCGGACCCGGCACTGCGCCGTCGGCGTCCGTCTCCTGGCCGCAGGCCTGCCGGAGCACCGTCAGCGAGTGCTGGTAAACGTCCTTATGGCGGTGGTGCTCGTCGATCTCCAGCTTCAGCGCGGACACCTCCGGCAGGACATGCTCGGCCAGTCCGCTTTCCACCAGCAGGTCAATGCCGGCCCACGGCGCCTTGCCGTTAATGAGTTTGACCAGTTCGTCGCGGACGCGTTCGGCGGAAATAATGGTGATCCGCCCGGCCATGTCCTTCATTGCCTCGAAGACCTCGGGCGCCACGTTTACTTCCAGCTGGGAGGCAAAGCGTGCGGCGCGCATCATCCGCAGCGGGTCGTCGGAGAACGACGTCGAGGGGGCGCCGGGAGTGCGTACGAGGCCCGCGTGCAGGTCCTTCGCTCCGCCGAACGGATCGACCAGTTCCATGGAAGGCAGCCGCAGAGCCATCGCGTTCATGGTGAAGTCGCGGCGGAAGAGATCGTCTTCGAGCTTGTCTCCGAACGCCACGGCCGGTTTGCGTGAATCCGGATCGTAGGCGTCGGCCCGGTACGTGGTGATTTCAATCTGGAAGCCGGCCTTGCGCATACCGATCGTTCCGAACGCACGCCCGATCTCCCAGTAGGTGTCACACCAGCGGCGAATCACGCTGATGATGTCATCGGGGCGGGCGTTGGTGGTGAAATCCAGGTCCGGGGATACGCGCCCCAAAAAGAGGTCCCGCACCGGACCGCCCACGAGGGAAAGCTCGTAACCGGCGTCGTGGAACAACTGCCCGAGGTCGCCGACAACGGAGGGAAGGGGAGTTTTCAGGGCCGAGCTGTCAGAAAGGTGCGCCATAGTGCTTTAAGCGTGCCAGATAAAAGGCCCGGGGGTGCACATCCGGCTCCTTCCGGAACCCGGACACGCCGGGCATTCCCGCTTCCTCGCCGGGGTACCGCTGCCCAGTCATCATCCCCGGACAAAGATCGTTAGAGTGGTCCTATGGCCCATCCCGTACCGAGCGCACCCAAGCGAACCCCGTTGACGGCGTCAATGGGCAATGCCGCCGCGCATCCGGTGCATGCATCCCTTCCAACAGTGGAAGAGGTCTCCGCGGGGGGAATCGTGGTGGATGCCGCTTCAGCGGACCTGCCCGTGGCCATTATTGCCCGTCTGAACCGCGGCGGGCGGCTGGAATGGTGCCTTCCCAAAGGCCATCCGGAAAATGATGAAGACAGCCGGGAAGCAGCCATCCGGGAAATCGCCGAGGAAACCGGCATCGACGGGCGGATCCTGACAGCCCTGGGAAGCATCGACTACTGGTTTACGGTGAGTGGTCACCGCGTGCATAAAACCGTGCACCACTTCCTGCTGGCTGCCACGGGCGGTCACCTGACCATCGAAAATGATCCGGACCACGAAGCCGTGGATGTCGCCTGGGTTCCGCTGGCGGAACTGGGCAAGCGGCTTTCCTTTCCCAATGAACGGCGCATCGCTGACCTGGCGCGGGAAATCCTGCCCCGGTACCTCTGACGGCACCGGTCCGGCATGCCGTGTTCCAGTGCTGGTGCAGTGCTGCGTTTTATCGGCTGCCGCACTGAAGTGAGAGCATAGGGACACCATGGCCGAAAACAATATTGCTCCCAGCACGGCGCGTTCCAGCGCCGTCATGGCAGCCGGAACCCTCGTCTCCCGTGTCCTCGGCCTCGTCCGAACCGCTCTTTTGGCCGTGGCCATTGGCAACACGGGCCTGGTAACGGACATCTTCAGCTCTGCCAACGTGCTGCCCAACTTTATCTACCTGCTGCTGGCCGGCGGCGTTTTCAACGCCGTGCTGGTTCCACAAATCATCAAGGCCAGCAAGCGGCCGGACCGGGGCCGGGAATACGTCTCGTCGATCATGACCCTGAGCCTGCTCGGGCTGGGCGTCCTGGCGCTGGTTGCAACCCTTGCCGCCCCGTGGATCCTGCCATTGGTGACACAGCTGGACGAAACGCAGCTTCCGCTGGCCACAACCTTCGCCTACTGGCTCTTTCCGCAGATCTTCTTCTACGGCGCGTATGCGGTCATCGGACAGACGCTCAATGCCAACGGCCGCTTCGGGGCTTATATGTGGGCTCCGGTCGTCAACAATGTGGTGGCCATCGCCGGAATCGTGCTGTTCATTGCGCTGATCGGACGGGAAGAAACCAGCGCCTTCTCGCCGGAGAACTGGACCACGTCCGCCACCGTGCTGCTGGCCGGCAGCACCACCCTCGGCATCGTTGTCCAGGCCCTCGTCCTCTTAATTCCGCTGCGCAAACTCGGCCTGGGCCTGCGCCCCAACCTGCGGATGCGCGGCATCGGCCTGCGGCAGACCGGAAAAGTGGCCAAGTGGACGATCATCACCATGCTGGTGGGCAACGGCGCCTATCTCGTTTACACCAACATTGCCACCATCGCCACGGCCGCACGCCCGGCCTATGCGGCGATGAACCCGCCCGAGGTCATTGCCGGGCACCTGAACCTTGAGACGGCTTCCATGTTCTACATGATCCCGCACTCCGTCATCACGCTCTCGCTGGCCACGGTGCTGTTCAACCAGATGTCCCACGCCTTCACCGAGGGAAACCTGAAGGCGGTACGGGACACCGTTTCCTCCGGCCTCCGCGCCATCGGTGTGGCAACCGTCTTCTGTTCCGCCGTGCTGGTGGTGCTGGCCGGTCCCCTGAGCATGTGGTTCAGCGGCGGATCCATTGCCTCCGCCGTGGTCCAGGGCCAGGTGCTGATGCTGCTGGCGATCAGTGCACCTTTCCTCAGCGCGACTTTCCTCATGAACCGTGCCTTTTACGCCGATGAGGACGGCAAGACACCGATGATCATGCAGATCATCCTGTCCGTTTTCGGCATCGCGCTGGCACTGGGTGCCGCCGCTCTTCCGCCCAACCGGATTGTCTTCGGTCTTGCCGTTGCATATTCGCTCGGCAATGTTGCCGGCGTGATCATCAGCCATATCTTCCTGACCCGGAAGCTGGGGTACTACGGAGCCGGCGAAATCTTCGATGTCCACGTCCGGCTGACGGTCGCGGCCCTGGGCAGCGCCGTCCTCGGATCAGCGGCGCTGGGGCTGCTGGGCGGCTATTCTGCTGACGGTTTCGCCTGGTCGTCCCTCACCGGTTCGCTGGTGGCTTTGCTGGTCTGCGGATCGCTGATGGCCGGGTCCTATTTCTTCATGCTGCGTGCCTTGAAGGTGAAGGAGCTCGATGCTTTCCTCGCACCGATCCTGGCAAAGGTGCGCCGCTAGGCAGGCATGCCGCGCCCGGGAACCGGCGTTGCCTTCTGAAGGATTTCCCATTGCCCGCGGGTAGCATGGGTACAAAGCATGCGATGCAGTCTCGTCACGAATAATCAGCAGGTCAGTCCGCAGCAAAAATGAACGCAGTAATTTGCCGTTTCCATGGGAGGAACACGTGCCACAGCCGGTAGACGTTGGCTCAACGCTGGGAGGCCGCTACAAAGTGACCGCCTGGGTCCTGGCCTCTGCAGAAGATGATCTGGTCCTCGACGGCGTGGACCAGGTGCTGAACCGTGCGGTAAGCATCCTCCTGGCTGCACCCGAAAACACCTCCCAGGTCAGTGCCAGTGCCCGTGAAATTGCCACGGGTGAACGGGCCAGCAATGTGCAGGTCCTGGATCTCGGCGTGAGCGACGGCCGCACCTATCTGGTGACCAACAATGCAAATGCAGCGGATTTGCTGGACCTGGTCATTGAGCGGGACGCACCGTATGTTGAACCCTTCTTTACCGACACCCTCGGCTCCGAAATTTTCGGCATGCCCCGTTCGCGGGAACCGGAGAACGAGGAAGAGGACAGGTACGTCGAGGAACCTGCCGAACGTGCACCGCGCAAACCACTGATGTCCGGCCGGCCGCTGCCCAGGCTTCCCAAGTTTGGGCGAGGGGCTGCCGCGGCAGGAACCGGTGCCATGGTCTCCGGCGCCGAAGAAGCCGCCGCCGCACGCGACCTGGAGTTCGGCGAAGCCGAAGACGCTCCCGCAGAAGCAGCCACCGGTGCAGCCACGCTGCCGCCGCCGCCTTCCGCACGCCCCAAGGGTCCCCGCGTCCAGGAACGCGGCACGGCGCCGGCCACCGGCCAGACACCCAAAGTTTCACGCTGGACGGACACCGACTACTCCGAGGAAACCGCGTCCGACGACGATGACACCGCCGCGGGCCGCATGTCGGAGACAAATCATCCGGTGCAGGATTCCGGCCGCCGGCCCTCCAACTTCCCCAGGTCCGCCGTAGCTGCGACCGCCGCAGGATCCGGCAATGATTACAGTGAGAATTACCCGGACGACGGCAGCTACGACGAAGACGAGGATGACGCCCCGCCGCGCACCAACCGCACCATGGGGCGTGTCCTCGTGGGGACCCTCCTGACGCTGGTCCTGATCGTCGCCGTCGTCCTGTCCGTCAGCACCCTCGGCAGTCTCAAGGACCCCGATCCCCTGGCCGGCACCGACACAACGCCTACGGCAGCCGCGCCGGAGCAGGCACCGGCCGCCGAAGCCCCTGCTGAGGAACCCGCAGCCCCGGCTCCGGTACCTGCAGGGGTCAGCCGGCTTGTCCCCGCCAACCCCGCACTGGATGCTGAACATGACGGCGAACTTCCCCAGATCCTTGACGGCAATCCGGCAAGCTACTGGTCCAGCTACGAATACGCTAATGACACCTTCGGCGGATACGCTCCCAACCTGGCCCTCGTCGTCGAGCTGGAGGAGGAATCCGCGATCAATAAGATCGACATCACCCAGCTCAACGGCACCGGCGGCAGCTTCTCCGTGCTGCTCAACGATTCTCCGACTCTGGACGGTGCCGTCACCGTAGCCGAGACCGGGTTCACCGGCCCGACCACCAGCATTCCGGTACCCAAGACGAACGGTGAAACAGCCACCGCACAGTACGTGATTGTGAACTTCACGCAGCTGCCGCGCCTGACCGGGGTGCAGACCGCCTTTCCGTGGGGCCTGCGGATCGCCGAAATCGGCGTCTCCTAACCCCGGCATCGTCACGGATCGGGCCGGGAGGCACCCGGCCCGCTCTCCTGACATGTGCGGGACGCGCTGCCCGGAATAAGCTGGAGCCTGGAACGGTTGTGCCCAGTGATCCCGGAGTAAGCACACAGAACATGATTCGTCAGGACTACTGCAGGATCGCTGAAGTTTTCAACAGGAAGAGGAACACCTAACCGTGAGCATCGAAACCCCCGCAGCCGCCGACGGCGTACGCGACGTCATCATTGTCGGTTCCGGTCCGTCCGGTTACACCGCCGCCGTTTACACGGCGCGCGCCAACCTCAAGCCGCTGCTGATTGCCAGCTCGGTTACCGCCGGCGGTGAGCTGATGAACACCACGGACGTGGAGAATTTCCCCGGCTTCCCCGAAGGCGTCATGGGTCCGGACCTGATGGCCCAGTTCGAGAAGCAGGCAGCGCGCTTCGGTACGGAAATCCTTTTTGAGGACGTCACCTCCCTGGAGCTCGACGGCGACATCAAGAAGGTCACCATCGGCACCGGCGAAACCTTCCTGGCGCGGGCCGTCATCATCTCCACCGGCTCCGCCTACCGCGAGCTGGGCCTCGAGGACGAGAAGCGCCTGTCCGGCCGCGGCGTCAGCTGGTGTGCCACCTGCGACGGTTTCTTCTTCAAGGGCCAGGACATCGCCGTCATCGGCGGCGGCGATTCCGCTCTGGAAGAGGCCCTGTTCCTGACGAAGTTTGCCTCCAGCGTGACCGTGGTCCACCGCCGCTCCACTCTGCGTGCGTCCAAGATCATGCAGGACCGCGCCCTGTCCCACGAGAAGATCCGCTTTGTCTGGGATTCGGAAGTGGCTGGCATCCACGGTGAAGACAAGGTCACCGGTCTGCGCCTGCGCAGCACGGTGGACGGATCCGAGTCCGACCTGGCCGTCACCGGCGTCTTCGTCGCCATCGGCAACGACCCGCGGACCGACCTGGTCAAGGACCAGCTGGAGCTGACCAGCGAAGGCACCATCGCCGTCGCCGGCCGCACCTCCAAGACCTCCCTGCCCGGCGTGTTCGCCGCCGGCGACGTCATTGACCCCACCTACCGCCAGGCGATCACCGCTTCGGGTTCGGGCTGCGTGGCTGCCATCGACGTTGAGCACTACCTGGCTGACCTGGGCGATTCGGTGGCCACCGCCGCCGAAGTGCCTACCCCGCCGGCTGAAGCCGTATCCGAACACGCCGCCCTCTAAGTTCGCAGAAATCTGTAAGGAGCACCACATGAGCAACGCTAAAGATGTCACCGACGCTTCCTTCGGCGCCGACGTCCTCACCGCCGACAAGCCCGTCATTGTTGACTTCTGGGCAGAGTGGTGCGGCCCGTGCCGCATGCTCTCCCCCATCCTCGACGACATTGCCGCGCAGTACGCGGACAAGGTGGACGTCGTGAAGGTGAACGTGGATGACAACCCCGCCATTGCCGCCAAGTACGGCATCACGTCCATTCCCGCTGTCTACGTATTCCAGGGCGGTGAAGTGGCTGCCACGTCCATCGGCGCCAAGCCCAAGCAGGTCCTGGAACAGGAATTTGCGGCCTTCCTGAAGTAAGTCACCGACCATGCACCCGGCAGGAGAAACCCTGCGGAGAATGGACGCCGGCCGGCGTGTCAGGGCGCTTCGCGAAGCGCTGCTGAGCGCCGGCATCTCCATGTCCTATTTGGCTCCGGACTCCGTCAACAACCCCGATCTCTTTGACGATCACGTGGACGCCGCCGTCCGTTCCTTCCAGCAAAGCCGCGGGCTCATCGTGGACGGCGTGGCCGGACCCGACACCCTGCGTGCCCTGGCTGAAGCGCAATTCCGCTTCGGGGACCGCGTCTTGGCCCTGGTCGAAGGCCAGCAGCCAATACGGGGCGATGACGTTGCAGAACTCCAGCGGCACCTCTCGCACCTGGGGTTCTACTACGGCCACATCGACGGCGAATTCAACGTCCGTACCCGTTATGCCGTTGCCGAACTGCAGAACAACCTCGGCATTCCCGGCACCGGCGTCTGCGACCAGGACACTATTCGGGCCATGGCCCGGGTTAACCGCGCCATCACGCCCAGCCAGGCATTTGCCCTGCGTGACTATGAGCGGCTGGACCGTTCCACCGCTGCGCTGCGCGGCCGTTTGATCGCCCTCAGCACCGGAAGCTCCGAGCTGGCCTCGCCCCACGCCGTCGACCGGCTGACATCCCGGCCACTGACCGAAGCCATGGTTGCCGCCGACATCGGGCAGCGTGTGGAGCGTATTCTGCGCGAGTTCGGTGCCGGAGTTGTTTCCCGTGCCTCCGCCTTCGCCGGTGTGGACGGCGGTGGCGAGAGGGTCCCCAGCCTCAGCCTGGATCTCCACTGTGACTGGCTGGACCAGCAGGCGGCTTCCGGAATCGCCGCCTTTTACTGGGGCTTGCCCGGAACCGGTGAAGCACGATCGCCCATCGGTCACCGCGCCGCCATCCTGCTGATGAAGGAACTGGCCGCCCGGACCGGTATGGACAGCCTGGGCGTCCACGGCCGCACGTGGGACACCCTCAAGCTCTCCGGAATCCCCTCCGTCGGCCTGGACCTTGGTTACCTCAGCAACCGCGGCGACGCGGAACGGCTGGCAGATCCGGTTTTCCGGCAAACGGTGGCCGATTCCATCGTTATCGGCATTCAGCGCCTCTACCTGCTCGAAGAAGAGGACCAGCCCACGGGCACCTTGGCTCTGGACGATGTGTTCCGTTTCAATCCGGCGGAAGTTCCGGAGGAACGGCGCGTAGCCGGACTCTAACAGGCATCCACCGCACAATACGACGGCGGCGTCCCCTTCGCGGGGGACGCCGCCGTCGTTGTTTAGGCGGCTACTGGCAAGTGCCCGGCTAGGAGGTGCCGGCTGTAGACCCCATAGTCGACACCCATGCCGTTGCGCTGCCAACCATCCAACGCGTCCGCAGCCTCATTCCCGAGGCGTTAGCCGTGGTGAAAAGTATCCTCGCGAAAAGCCGCTGTTCGTTCGAATTGCACGTTGCGGTGGTGGGCATGGGCTACGTCTACGTCGGGCTGCCGACTTCCCTGGCTTTCCGGAGGCCGGCTACCGGGTGCTGGGGATTGACGTCAACTCCCGCCGGCTGCAGGCCATTCTGGGCCAGCGCGCCGACCTGCTCGAAGGCGACCGCGACCGTTCGGACCGTGCGTTGGAGGACCCGGCGTTTGATCTGACGTGCGATCCGCCGCGGCTCTCCAGCGCCGCCGCTGTTGTCGTGGCCGTCCCCACGCCGGTCGACACATGTCTGGTGCCGGACCTTTCCATCCTGTCCAGCGCCTGCCGCACGGTGGTGGAACACGCCGTTCCGCGCCAGTTGCTCGTCCTGACGTCATCAACCTACGTGGGCAGCACCCGGGCTCTTTGTGGGCCCCTTGGCAACCCGCGGGTTGGATACAGGAAGGCACCTGCATGTGGCGTTCAGGCCGGAACGCATCAATCCGGACGTGGATGATTTCAGCCAGGAGGATGTCCCCCGGGCTGAACAAATACGTGCCCGCCGTGCATCTGGTGCCAGCGGCCGAGGCCGCGGAAAGACAAAGCTGCTGGAGAACACCTTCCGTGCCGTGGCTATCGCCCTGGCCAACAAGTTCGCCGATATCTGTGGGCTCTGGATATCCCGGTGATGGATGTCATCGACTCCGCAGACACCAAACCGTTCGGGTTCATGCGGTTCAATTCGGTGCTCGCCGCACACCGACTTTGACGCGTCATGGCTGACCTCGGTACCCGCCGTCCTGGGCGCCGCCTACAGACTTCCCGCAGGCCCCATCATCATTGCGCTGTGATTCTCAGCCGCACCACTTCTTTGCAGGGAATACACCACCATAAAACAGCAGTAACGGGCGGCGCCGGCTTTATCGGCAGCCATCTTTCTGAATACCTCCTGCTGCTGGCGACGACGTGACGGTCCTGGATGATCTGTCCACCGGTTCCCTGGAAAACCTCCGCGGAGTGCTGGACTACCCCGGCTTCCACTTTCTCGAGAGAACCATTTTGGACCGGACCGCCGCTGACAGCGTGATCGCCGGTGCGGACCGGTTGTTCCATCTGGCGCCGCCGTCGGCGTCATGCTCATTGTCGAAGACCCGCTCACAAGCCTGCGCCAATATCCAGGAACCGAAGTGGTGCTGGACGCCACCCTAGCTGCCGGTGCATGCGGCTATTGCGTGGCTTTTCAACCGCCAATGTTGCTGCCGGAACCCCGGACGGTGGCCAGGATGGTCTCCTCGCCGTCGCGTGCCAACGTTTAGGAAGGAGGCTGAACCTGCCACAGGTGGGCTGGTTCAGTTCGAGGGTCTTTGAATATGGGCACCAAGTCTGCTCGCCGACTGCCGTCGCACCGCAAACATAAACGGTCTCTGCAAACCTTTGCCGCTCTCCTGGTGTTGTCTCTTCCTATGGCCTTCCTGATCTTCGAGGCCAATGGCTGACAGTGGCCGGCTGGGGTTCCCCAGACAACACACGTGCCGTCGCGTCAGCACAGCCCCTTCCGGCTTACATACCCTCCGAGTCGCTCCCCTTCGCCCCCCGGGCAAACGGTAGTGAGCCTGACGTTCGACGACGGGGTCAGCGGTGCGGCACGTGCGGCTGAAATCCTCAACACCGTGGACATGAAGGGAACCTTCTACATGAAGTCAGGTTTGCTGGACGAAACCGGATTCATGGCCCTCCGGCAGGCCAAAGGCGTAGCCGGCCCATTGATACAGAGGAGCCCCTGCTTTATGAGTTTGTCACCTGGCTGGCAATACGGGAAACCATCAGTCCGACTGTGGTCCTCTCAGTGCAGGAGGTGATTGGCGGGCCTTTGCTGGTCCCGGGCCACTGCGGCAGCAACACCGCGGAGTTGACCAGGGCGCCGGGCCCCGCGGGGAGGCACGGGTGCGCTGGTGTGACCGTGCGAGGCTATGAAAGCGGTGATGCCAAACTGACACAGACGCAGGATCTGGGTACGTTTTCCCCTGCCGTCCAACCTGGTCGCCGTTACTTGTTGAGACTCTCCTGCACTGCCGATGTGCCACCCCAGCTCAGTCTTTACTATCGGGCCAATTTGGGTGAATGGCAGAATGGACGGCCGGTCCCTTCCTGGAACCCTCCGGAGACTTCACTCCCACGGCATGGACAACGCCCTCCGGTTCCCGAAGGCGCAGCCGGCCTGACGCATGGTCCGTCATTGAGCGTCCGGGAGTCCTGCGGATGCATCTACGGAGGGTGTGACGGAGCGGTGATCGACAATAGCTGCGAAGCCGAGCAGCGGGCAGAAGACGAGGGTTGGTTGCATGGGTATATGCTCCCCGCCGCGAAAATCCGTTCTGCCTTGATCTCCCGTTCGACGACGTCAACGTTCCCCGGGCCTTCGCCATGCGGGGTTCCGTCGTCCCCTGGGCGGACGAGCCGGAATGCTACAGCCAGATCCATGACGCGGGAGCAGCACTCTATGACGACGTCGCTTACGTTTTCGGGAATGACGACATCTGTCCCGCCAACACCCTTCACAACGGTGCCGGCATGGACGTCTCGCCCGCCCTCAATGGCTGCCTAGGTTTTGAATCTCTGAACGCCCCCGACCGTGTGAGTCGGTAATTGCTGGACCAGACGCACGTTCCGGCCGACCCCTGGCGGGAAGTCGTCACCGCCAGCCAGGTGCAGCATGAGTGAACCAGCAGCCACGCCGTCCGCAGTTCGAAGTTCATCTAAAAAGTCTTCGGGGGTAGGAACGTGGAACCATGGGCAATATTGGTCATTGCACTGCTGATGCTGGGGATCGCCACTCCCCTATCGAGCACGCTCGGCCTGCTTCGCCGAATCGGGGAATTACATAACCCAAGCATCCCCGAACCAAGTTGGCCGCCCACAGACTCACACTGTCTTCCCGAATCAGGTTGCCGTCAGATAGCAGCACACCATGAAGAACTCGTGATCGCGGAAACCATCGCCTGAGCCAAAGTGCTCGTCCTTACCTCCAACCTTCACGTTGTTTCGGATGGTTCCACCGGCGCAACTTCGGTAATCGCCGAAGCCGAAGGGGTGAACTGTCTGGAACCGCATCCGAACCGGGGAAAGGCCAGTGCGCTTGCCGCCGGAATTGAGTACTACGCTCTGGCGTCCAATTATGAAGGCATGCTCCTTCTCGATGCTGATACACGGTTGATGCCGGATTACGTCAAGAACAGGCTGCCTCGGTTCGCCGCACCTGACGTCGTCCGCAATCTCCGGCCGGGCGAAGTCCCTCCCTGCAGCGGATGCCGGAAACCAGTGGGTTGGGTTTTGCTCTCATGCCGGGAGCGCACTAAACAGCATTACTCGACGGAACCGGGAGTGAACTGGACATCCCTCTCGGACTAACTCACTCGGTTCGTTGGCTTGCACACAAACAGCGGTACTACTCAGGTAGTTACTCATGCACTGCATCGAAGCTACCTACGGACACCCCCACGAGATACGCCCGACGCATCCATTCACGATGGTCATCCATCCACGATGCCTCAGCACTCAGGCTAGCCAAGTCGCCGCTCGACTGAGGTGAAAGTGCTGGCACCACCGGCACCCGCCACCCGGCCACCGCCTTCAATATCGTGAAGACCGCAGTCCTCCGTAAACTCGACGATTCACGGCCGGGCTCCCGCTGGGTGACGGCGTTTCACGTGAAACAAGGAACTGTGGTGGGGGTCGTCGAATCGCCATAGCTACGGCGGTGGACGGCGAGTGCACGTCGAAGTTCATCTAAACCGGTTGGAAGCGGCATGCAACACCTGGGTAGGACGGTGGCCGCGGACAACAATGGCATCTCCGGAATTCATAACGGACTCCTCGCGTGCGGCTACCTGGAGAGAAGCTCGACACTTGTTTCACGTGAAACAGACATAGAGACCTAAGGGATTCGTCCCCTGGCAGGTGTTGAGCGGCGATGTCAGGACCGGGGACCGGGGACCGGGGCCAGCGACGAGTCAGATAGCCTGCCAGACCCCGGCCTTCAATCGGGCACGCGTCCGCGGCATACCAGCTACACGTACACCGACAGGCCGGCGGACGGGGGGCGATGAGTACCGTGAAAGACAGAGGCATACAGTCGAGCCGACACGATCCCATGCCCAGACCGCACGCGGGGATCCAGCGGAGTTTGGGGCCTTCCGACACAGCCGAGACCAGAGGCGCCCGCCAAGCGGAACCGTATCTCCACACCCCGTGGTCTACCGCTCCGGGATGATGCGCGCTGACAGTGTAGGACGCCACTGGCGCACATTCTTCGGGGGTCGCCGTCTACCAGGGTGTGCTGCTTCCAGGCCAGCGAAGAAACTGCGGCGTGTGCCGACCGCGGATCGGGACGGGTGCCGTGGCACGGACAGTCAATGACGTTTCACGTGAAACAAAAGGATCTCATGGCGGCCAGTACAAAAGGTGCGGTCTTTTTGCAGTAAATCGGGTGGTCCGTATTCGCTCAGTCTCGGACATCCACCAGGGCGGAACATAGGAAGCCGACGGGGTAAGCAAGGTCTGCTTGTTGATACCCCAGAGACAGACAAGACACCTCCGGCTCATGAGCCACAGTGAAACGGATATAATTCTGCACCCAGGAACCGACCCGGATGTCGGTCATGCGTCACCCAGCAGCCAGTACTCACGTGGTCGTAACGTTTCACGTGAAACGGAAGAACGGACGGCTACGGACCTGGCTGTGGGCGACTACGGATTATGTCGGGAGCCGCGATCAAGCGCTCATAGACGACAGCACATCTAACGTACTTCTGTTGTTCCCGGGTCTGTTCTCCCTCGACACATGGCCTAAATCAGAGGTAGCCGCGAAGCGGAGAGGTTAATTGCCTATCCAGGAGCAGCACTACCCTGAGACCCTGACCCACTGGGCAAAGCGGATGAATGGCGGCGACGCAGCCGCCCAAAAGACCATGTTCCACGTGAAACACAGGCGCCGACACATCCCCAACTCATTAGGGCGAGAGGGCTGGGGCAGGCATGCAACGTGCGAACCGGAGAACAGTCGGCTGTATAGCGCACCCAGAAACTGAATCATCCCGGTGTTCAAGACTGGCAGGCAACCAGCCTTCCGGTCATCTCCAACCGATCCTGCGGCTCTTTGAGCCACGACTCGCTGCGCGGAACAAGACCTCCCCGGCGCACCAACTGCTGACCGTTCGTGCGGCAAACGATTTCGTTCCGCGATCAGGGTGCGGTCCTCGGATGCCGTGTCGCCATTACCTCGATATCAGACGTGCAGTACTGACGCCGCGAAGGCGGTACAGGACAGCTGACCAGGCGGGTGTTTCACGTGAAACACCACAATGGCCCTAGTTCGCCGGCGGGGCCAGCACTCCCATAATCCGGTTCAGATCATCAACGCTGGCGAACTCAATGCTGACTTTGCCCTTGCGCGCACCCAGAGTGATTTTCACATTGGTATCCAGCCGGTCTGAAAGGGAGGTGGCAAGGTAGTCAAGGCGTTCATGACGCGCGCCGCTTTTCGGTTTCGCTGCCTTGGCGGGACGCCGAAGCCCGTCACTTAGAGCAACAATCTCCTCAGTTGCACGGACTGAAAGACCCTCAGCGACAATACGCTGCGCCAGCTTCTCCATCTCCGCCGCATCGGCCAGTCCCAGCAGTGCTCGTGAATGCCCGGCGGACAGTATCCCGGCTGCAAGCCGGCGCTGTACGAGAGGAGGAAGTTTCATCAACCGCAATGTGTTGGTAACCTGCGGTCGCGACCGCCCAATGCGGTCCGCCAACTCCTCGTGGGAGCACTCAAAGTCGTCCAGAAGCTGCTGGTACGCTGCCGCTTCTTCCAACGGATTGAGCTGGCTGCGGTGAAGGTTCTCCAGCAGGGCATCCCGGAGCAGATCCACGTCCTGGGTGGAGCGGATAATTGCCGGAACAGCTTCCAGTCCAGCCTCACGACTGGCCCGCCATCTGCGTTCACCCATGACCAGTTCATAAGGGTGCTCGGGATCATTTTCTGCGGAGGGCCGGACCACGATCGGCTGAAGAACACCGATCTCGCGGATCGAGTGAACCAGCTCGGCCATGTCCTCTTCATCGAAGACCGACCGAGGCTGTTTTCTGTTCGGGTGGATGGAGTCCACCGGAATCTCGGCAAAGGTCGCTCCGGGCACCTCCACGAGTGTTTCACGTGAAACGCTGCTACCCTCAGAGGCCCGTACGGCGTCCTGAGCAGGCTCGACACCCTGGATGTCGCCGCTGCCCACGGAACCGCCCTCAGGAGCCTTCACGGCCTTGGCAGTGCGCTTGGCAGCACCGGACATGGATCCCTTGTGCGAGGTTTCTTCGCCGGCAACTCCCAAGCCGTCCTCATGGCCCGACGGCTGTGTGCGGTTCTGCTGACGCGGCGACGACGCAGTTGAGCCCTTGGAAGCGGGGCCCCGGAGGGCATCCTTGTTGATGCCGCTGCCTCTCCGGACGCCCTGGGCGGCCGGCCGAGAGGGCGTTACGTTGTCTGCGGCGGACGGGAAGAACACATCGACGGGACGCCCGGCGCGTGTGGGCACCGAAGACGTGGATGCAGGTTCCTCGGGTGCTGCACTGCTGGGGATTAGTGCCCCCAGGCCTCTTCCCAAACCACGACGCTTTTCGGTCATGGGTATGTCCTTCCCTTATGCACACAAGCGGCATGGATTGATTGTGACTGTATTCTACGGTTCATCGCGTCCGTAACGGCGCAAGGACCCGGGGTGTCTACCCGCGCTGGGCGATCTCCGCTGCGGCCTCAAGGTAAGACAAGGCGCCGCTGGAGGACGGATCATATGTCATGACCGTCTGCTGGTAACTCGGTGCTTCAGAAATACGGACCGACCGCGGCACCACTGCACCCAAAACCTGGTCTGGGAAATGTTCCCGCACTTCGGCTGCCACCTGCGCCGCCAGGTTGGTGCGTCCGTCGTACATGGTCAGCAGAATCGTGGAGACAACCAAGTCAGCGTTCAAGTGCTTCTGAATCATCTCAATGTTCTTCAGGAGCTGACTCAGGCCTTCGAGTGCGTAGTACTCGCACTGGATAGGAATAAGGACCTCCCGCGCCGCGACAAACGCGTTCACGGTCAGCAGTCCCAAACTCGGCGGGCAGTCAATAAAAATGTAGTCCAGTCGCTCCTGGCCGTTCCGTTCACGCTCCGCGGCATAAACGTCGATGGCTCTCCGGAGCCGCTGCTCACGGGCTACCAGCGAAACCAGCTCAATCTCAGCGCCAGCAAGGTGAATTGTTGCCGGCGCACAGATCAGGTTGGAGATATCGGGGCACTGGGCCACAACATTTCCCAGCGGGAGATCATCGATGAGTACGTCATAGATACTCTCCACTTCGGCGCGGTGATCGATGCCAAGGGCGGTAGAAGCATTTCCCTGCGGATCTATGTCAATCACCAGGACGTTCAGACCCGCGGTGGCAAGTGCGGCAGCCAGGTTCACGGTGGTGGTGGTTTTGCCTACACCGCCCTTTTGATTGCTAACCGTCATGATGCGCGTTTCCGCGGGGCGGGGAAGAACGCGGCCGCGGAGCTTTTCGCGGCGGCGGTTTTCGTGTGCCAGTTCCCGGGCAAGCGGGGTGCTTTCGTCCATCAAATCCATAACGTCCACCGACGTCGACGGTATGACCGCCGCGTCAGATACACCACCTTCGATAGCCTCGGGGCCCGCGGACGGTTCGACCGCGGTCTGCAGGGGAACAGCACTGTGTGTCGTTTCACGTGAAACAAGCTCGCTCCCGGCGGCGGGCGCAGAATTGCCCGCTGCGGGCCAATCAGGTTCCGTCGACGGCACCAGCGCGGTCTGAATCACAGGTGCCTCCGTTACCGGTTCTTGAACCTCGGGAGCACTTGATGGAATCTGTGCGGGATCTTGAGTAGTTGCAAACATTTGGGGTTGAATCCGGGAGAACTGTGCGGAGAGGGCAGAACCCAAAGCAGCAAAAGGGGGAATTCGTTTTGCTCCGGAATCGCGGCGCGCACTCACCTGGACATGCTCACTTTCCAAACATAGGCATTAGTCCATCCAGCCTATCCGCTGCCCGGCAAATATCCCGGATCGAGGCCGGTGTGTGCACAAGATAGTGCTGCGGGCCACTACCCCACGAGGATGCGAACAACCGTTGTGTGTTCTTCCAGAAGGTCCTCGCCAGCCGTCACAATGGACGTTTCGCGGCCCCCGAGCTTGCGGATTGCTTTGGCAGCCTTGGCAATCTCTTCCTCGGCGCTGCGTCCCTTGATGGCCAGGACCTCTCCCTTTCCCTTCAGGAGGGGAATGGTTAGGCCGGCCAGAGTGGACAGTGCCGACACCGCACGGGCGGTCACTACGTCTGCATCAACATCCTTGACGACCTGTTCAGCCCGTCCCCGAAGGACTGTCACGTTGTCCAGGCCGAGGTCCTCCACCACCTCATTCAGCCAGTTAACCCGGCGCTCGAGGGGCTCGATGAGGGTGAGGTGAAGATCAGGACGTGCTATCGCCAGGCACAGGCCCGGAAGGCCTGCGCCGCTGCCAACATCTGCCACCCGCAGGTTTTCATCGATGAGGTCCGCGACGACGGCGCAGTTCAGCACGTGCCTGCTCCACAGCCGTGGCACCTCTCGCGGCCCCAGGAGGCCCCGTTCCATCCCCGACGTAGCCAGGTGTCCGACATAGCGTTCCGCCAGATCCAGCCGGGAGCCGAAGATTCTTTCCGCCGCTACGCGTTCAGCGGGCGATGTTTCAACCACGAAGTGTGTGTCCTTTGTCTGCAGTGCAGTTTCCAGTAGTAAGTGGCCCGGCCTAGGCTTCAGCCTGCGACACCACAATGTGGCGCGCGGCCCCTTCGCCCTCGGATTCGCTGACGAGCCCGAGATCCGCCACGGCGTCGTGCACGATCTTTCGCTCGTAGGCACTCATGGGGCTAAGTGCGATTTCCTTGCCGCTTTCCCGGACCTGGGCAACGGCCTTCTCCGCAATGACCTGCAGTTCGGCGCTGCGCTCCTGGCGGTACCCGGTGATGTCCAGAACGAGACGGGAACGATTGTCAGTGGCTGTCAGTACGGAAAGCCGTGTCAGTTCCTGCAGTGCTTCCAGAACTTCGCCGTCCTTGCCGACAAGATGCTGCAGACCGCTGGCGTCGCCTTCCTCCGCCACAACCGAGATGTAAGTCCTGCCGCTGCGGACCTCGATGTCGATGTCTCCGTCGATATCGGCGATGTCCAGCAATTCCTCGAGGTAGTCCGCAGCAACGTCTCCCTCTTCTTCGAGGCGGCCGGGGCGGGCAGCGCCCGCCTGCGGATCAGCTGCAGGTTCAGTCCCTGCTGTCTCTAAACCAGTTTCCGGTGTCTCCGCGGCGGGCTCAGTGGTCATCGCTTTTTCCTGTTCTTCCGCTGGGGCTGGACACGCTGGGTCTTTACGGCCACCGGAGCCGGCTCAACGGTGTCGGACTTCTTCTCGCCGAGCAGCGGGACCATGGGAAGTCCCTTCTTCGCACGGCGTTCGGCCATTGCCTTGGCCGCAGGGGAGCCCGGGGTGGGCATCCGGCGGATGACGAAGAACTGCTGTCCCATGGTCCACAGGTTGGTGGTGGTCCAGTAGATAAGCACGCCGATGGGGAAGTTGATGCCACCGATACCAAACACGAGCGGCAGGATGTAGAGCATCATCTTCTGCTGCTTCATGAAGGGGCTGGCCAGAGCCTCTTCAGACATGTTCTTGGACATGATCTGCTTCTGGGTGATGAACTGCGAAGCGGTCATGGCCAGGATCATGACGATGGAAAGGATGACGACGGCGAGCTGGCCGTCTCCGCCGCCGCCGTGCAGCAGCGAGGAGGACAGCGGAGCACCGAGGATGGTGGCTTCATCGAACTGCTGGATGGCTTCAGAGGACAGGGCACCAATGTGGGCGCCGGTGTCGCTGGCCTTGGAAACGCCGTTCAGCACCTGGAACAGGGCGAAGAAGAACGGCATCTGGATCAGCATGGGCAGGCAGGCAGCAAACGGGTTGGTGCCGTGCTTCTTGTACAGCGCCATCTGCTCCTGCGTCATAGCCTGACGGGAGAGCTGGTCGGTTTTACCCTTGTACTTCTGCTGGAGTTTCTTCAAGTCCGGCTGCAGCGACTGCATGCCGCGCTGTGCCTTGATCTGCTTCACGAAGACCGGGATCAAGGCGGCCCGAATCACGATCACCAGGCCAATGATGGACAGCGTCCATGTCCAGCCGGATGCGGCATCCATCCCGAGGAAAACAAAACCCTCGTGGAAGATCCACATGATCCAGGACACTACCCACTTAAAGGGGAACAGTATCGTCTCGAAGAAACCCATTTATACTCCTCAGGCCGCTTCGCGGCTGTCTTCGTCGGCTGGAATCACGGGGTGATTCAGCACAATAATTCTCGGAACCCTGTTCGGATCCCAATTCCTGTCTCCGTGCGGGACGTGGTCCACCCCGCCGTCGTTCCAGGGGTGGCAGCGAACCAGCCGCCGGGCAGCCAGCCAAGTACCGCGCACTGCACCATGAACAGTCACGGCTTCAAGAGCATAGGCGGAGCAGGACGGAAAGAACCTGCAGACCGGCCCGTAAAGGGGCGAAATGGTTTTTCGATAGGCAACCAGGAGGCCGATCAGCATGTAGCGCGGCAGATTCCACACAAAAGAGGCAACCCTCTGAACAGCCTTTCCCGGATTGGTACCGGAGCGGCTCATCAGCAGATCACCTCTTCTGGTCAAACGATGGAACACGGTCGAGTTTGCCTGCACAGGTGCGAAGCGCTCCCATATAGTCCGTACGGAGTTCCTGCCACGACGCCGTTGCCGCCGGCGGCAACGCACGGACCACCACGTCGTATCCGGTGGGGTACTCACGCAGACTCTCCGCAGCTGCTTCCCTCAGTCTTCTCTTAACGAGGTTGCGTGTCACTGCGTTCCCGACGCTTTTGGCGACGATGAAGCCTACGCGGGTCGGGCGTGGCCCGGTTCTCACCGCATATAACACTACGTTCCGGCGCCCACTTCGGGCACCGGAACGTACAGTATGAGAAAAATCCGTCGACGTCCGCACCCGGTTTCCTACGGCCAGCATTTAGGCCGCCTGGAATCGATTGCGGAGCTGCAGGTACGCAGCATCGACAAACTTAAAGCTGTTTATGCCGACAGTTCGGTGCGGCCCTTGGCGCGGCGTGCGGAAAGGATTCCACGGCCGGCACGGGTACGCATGCGAAGGCGGAAGCCGTGCTTCTTGGCACGACGGCGGTTATTCGGCTGAAAAGTCCGCTTGCTCACGGTAGTTACTCCAAGACAATCTGAGTTGCGCTGGCTTGCTACGACAAGGGGGAAGAACAAGCGGCGCTTTTTTCATGTGACTGACTGCTCTCAACCCGGACCTGGACCCTGATTCCCAGAACCCTGATGGGCATGAATGAGTGCAGATAGCAGACACAAAGGACTACTCCACGTTAGGGGCAGGACCGCCCCCAGTCAAACCGGGATTGGGCGGCCCTGACCACTTGCCTGTTCATAGAGTTTCATCCACACCTGTGGACAACTCCTTCCAGCATACCTGCCCACAGGGTGGTGTGAGCCCTGTCCCAGAGCCTGTCCACAGGCGGATTCCAGCTACCACAGGGGGAAATCATCCCTTAGGCTAGGCGTCGGGCGGTTTATCCACCAACTGTGTATAAGTCTGTGGATGAATCGCCGGAAACCCGCCCGGGCTTCCATGTTTTCTGAGACCGCTGAGGGCGATCACGAGAGGTTTTTGTGGGCACGGACGAAATCAACGACGTCGGCAGTTCCTGGCGCAAGGTTATTCGAACGCTGGAAACGGACGACCGAGTCTCTCCCCGGCAGCGCGGATTCGTGGTTCTGGCCCAGGCACAGGGTCTGATCGGAACCACTCTGCTGGTGGCGGTGCCCAACGAACTGACCCGCGAGGTTCTGCAGACCCAGCTCAAGCACATTCTGGATGAGGTCCTGCGGGGAGTCTTCCAGGCCGATATCCAATGTGCTTTCGTCATTGACGCGGACATGCTGCCGGCGGTGAAGGCCGATCCCGAACCGGAACCCGAACAGCCCGCACCGAATCCGGTCCCGAGCGGTGAAAGCGCTCCCTCTCCCACACCGCCGAGCACTTCCCAGGAATTCGGCCGGCTCAATCCCAAGTACGTCTTCGAGACGTTCGTGATCGGTTCCTCCAACCGGTTTGCGCACGCCGCCGCGGTGGCTGTGGCCGAAGCCCCCGCCAAGGCCTACAACCCCTTGTTCATCTACGGGGATTCGGGGCTGGGAAAGACCCACCTGCTGCACGCCATTGGACACTATGCCCGGCACCTTTACACGGGCATCCGCGTGCGGTACGTAAATTCCGAGGAGTTCACCAACGACTTCATCAACTCCATCCGGTATGACGAGGGAGCCAGCTTCAAGCAGCTCTACCGCAATGTGGACATCCTGCTCATTGACGACATCCAGTTCCTGGCCAACAAGGATGCTACGCAGGAAGAGTTCTTCCATACGTTCAATGCCTTGCACAACCACAACAAACAGGTCGTCATCACTTCCGATCTACCGCCCAAGCAGCTTTCGGGCTTTGAGGAACGGATGCGGTCCCGCTTCGAGTGGGGCCTGCTCACCGATGTGCAGCCGCCGGAGCTGGAAACCCGTATTGCGATCCTGCGCAAGAAGGCCATCGGCGACAGCCTGAGTGCTCCTGACGATGTCCTTGAGTACATCGCCTCCAAAATTTCCACCAACATTCGCGAGCTGGAGGGCGCCCTGATCCGAGTAACCGCCTTCGCCAGCCTCAATCGGCAGCAGGTGGACGTGGGACTGGCTGAGATTGTGCTCAAAGACCTGATTACCGACGACGGCGCCCAGGAAATAACCGCGGCATCAATCCTCGGGCAGACAGCAGCCTATTTCCAGATCTCGCTGGAAGAACTGTGTTCCAAGTCCCGCACCAGGACCCTGGTCACGGCCCGCCAGATCGCCATGTACCTCTGCCGTGAACTTACGGACATGTCGCTGCCCAAGATCGGACAGGAACTCGGCGGGCGGGACCACACCACGGTGATTCACGCGGACCGCAAAATCAGGGAGCTCATGGCTGAGCGCCGCGCCATCTACAACCAGGTCACTGAACTGACAAACCGCATCAAGCAGCAGCAGCGGGAGGCATAATCCCCGGGATTCCGCGGATGCAGAGCCCCGCAGGGGCTCGAAATTAACATTTGTGGACAAGGGTGTGGATAACCCGGTGGATAACTCCCAACCAGCTGCACTTCCCTGTGGATACGCGGAATTACAAAAAAGTTCCCCACAGCCCGGCCTAGACGCGGCATGCGGTGCCCACAGGTTATCCACAGGCAACAAAAGCCATGACGCCGCGATCGACTAGGTTATCCACAGTATCCACAGGAGTTATTAACACTACGAACCTTAAGAAATTCGGTTCCACCAAATAACATCTGACCTTTCCTGACCACTTGCCCTTCCTTGCCGGAACGAACATCGGATGTCTCTTCAGATCCCAGAGGACGGCATCCGAAGATGCCTCCAGCGCCGTGCATATGCGGCGGGTCTGGCGCTAAGCTGGCACAGAGTATTGTTGTCATTCGCAGCCCATCCTGAGATGGTGTCTCGAACGCGGTGCAGCTGCGGCGCCGCAGCGCGCGGCGATGCTCCCTCACTTGTCATGAAGATTCAGTTGTACTGAGAAGTACGTTGTGAAAGGCGGCACCCTGCAGTGAAGTTCAGAGTTGAGCGGGATGTCCTGGCCGAAGCGGTTACATGGACAGCGCGTTCCCTCTCGCCGCGTCCCCCGGTTCCGGTTCTGTCGGGCCTGCTGATCAAAGCGGAGAGCGGATCACTGAGCATCGCAAGCTTCGACTACGAGATTTCGGCCAGGCTGCAGATCGCGGCCGATATCGCCGAAGAGGGGACCATCCTGGTCTCGGGCCGGCTGCTCGCCGAAATCTGCCGCAGCCTCCCGTCGGCACCGGTCGAGGTGGAAACTGACGGGTCGAAGGTGACCCTGACCTGCCGCAACAGCCGCTTCAACCTCGCCACTATGCCCGTGGCCGAATATCCCGAACTTCCTGCCCTTCCTGAGGTCAGCGGTGTTGTGGACGGTGATGCGTTTGCGCAGGCTGTCTCCCAGGTCATCATTGCTGCCAGCCGGGATGACACACTTCCCATCCTCACCGGCGTGCGGATGGAAATTGAAGACGATCTCATCACCTTCCTGGCCACGGACCGTTACCGTCTGGCCCTGCGGGAACTGTCATGGAAGCCGTCCACTCCCGGCATCTCCACCAGCGCACTGGTCAAAGCCAAGACCCTGAACGAGGTGGCAAAAACCCTCGGCGGCGCCGGTGACCTGAACATTGCCTTCTCCGATGACAGCGAACTGATCGGCTTCGAAAGCGGCGGCCGCCGCACCACGTCGCTCCTCGTCGACGGCGACTACCCCAAGATCCGGTCCCTGTTCCCGGACAACACACCCATTCACGCCACAGTGGAAACCAGCGCCCTGGTCGAAGCCGTGCGCCGTGTGTCCCTGGTAGCGGAGCGAAATACTCCGGTCCGGCTTGCCTTCACCGACGGCCAGGTCACCCTGGATGCAGGCACCGGCGAGGATGCCCAGGCCTCGGAGGCACTGGAGGCGTCCCTGATCGGCGACGACATCACGGTGGCTTTCAATCCGCACTATCTCAGCGAGGGCCTGGGCGCCTTCCCGAGTAAGTACGTGCGTTTCTCCTTTACGACGCCGCCGAAGCCAGCCGTTATTTCGGCCCAGGAAGAACTCACGGGGGACGACCGGGAGGACTACCGGTACCTGTTGATGCCGGTGCGGCTGCCCAACCAATAGGCCAGCGCCGCGGAAGCCGTCCGCGACCGCAAAGAAGAGGAACCTGCCATGCACATAGGCCTCATCGGACTCGGCAAAATGGGTTTCAACATGCGCGAACGGCTGCGCCGCAACGGCATTGACGTTACCGGCTTTGACCGGAATCCCGTGGTCAGCGACGTGATGTCAGTAACCGAACTGGCCTCGGAACTTCCTTCACCGCGGGTGGTGTGGCTGATGGTGCCGGCAGGGGAGGTCACGGAAGCCGTTATTCGTGAGCTGGCGGAAGTGCTCTCACCCGGTGATCTGGTAATAGACGGGGGCAATTCCCGGTACGACGCCGATATCCGCAACGCGGAGAAACTCGCCGCAACGGGAATCCGCTTTATGGACTGCGGCGTCTCGGGAGGAGTCTGGGGCAGGGAGAACGGCTACGGCCTGATGGCCGGCGGCGAAGCGGCGGACATTGCCCTGGCGATGCCGGTTCTGGACGCTCTGCGGCCGGAGGGCGAGCGTGAGCGCAGCTTTGTGCATGCCGGCGCCGTTGGCGCGGGCCATTACGCCAAGATGATCCACAACGGCATCGAGTATGGCCTGATGCAGGCCTATGCCGAGGGCTACGAACTGCTGGCAGGCAAAGACATCATTACGGATGTTCCCGGAGTGATGCGGGCCTGGCAGGACGGCACCGTCATCCGGTCGTGGCTGCTGGATCTGATGGTCAACGCCCTGGATGAGGATCCGGGACTAAGCCGCGTTGCCGGCTATGCGGAGGATTCCGGCGAAGGCAGGTGGACGGTCCAGGAGGCTGTGGCCAACGGCATCCCCGCGCCGGTCATCACGGCCGCCCTGTATGCCAGGTTTGTGTCCCGGCAGGAAGATTCACCGGCCATGAAAATGGTGGCTGCGCTGCGAAACCAGTTTGGCGGTCACAGCGTCAGGTCAACGGATGACGTCGTGCCGCCCGAAACGCCTCCGGACGTGGCCTCCCGGCGGCAGGATCCCGACGTGCCGCGGGCAGCAGTCGATGAGACTGGAAGCCCGGAGTAATCTGCGGCAGTAGGGTGGGAAGTACAGGACTAGTTGCAGGTGGAAGGCAGGAAAAGGTGGACGGGTTTGTACATTGATTACCTCTCCCTGACTGGTTTTCGCAGTTATGCGCAGCTTGATCTGGAACTTAAACCCGGAGTCACAGTTTTTGTCGGACCCAACGGCACCGGGAAAACAAACATCGTCGAAGCGATCGGTTATCTGGCGTCGCTCTCCTCCCACCGGGTGAGCAGTGATGCCCCGCTGGTGTCTTTTGACGCCGGCCAGGCCCTCGTCCGCGCCCGGCTCGTGCGGGGCAGCCAGCGCACCAGCGTTGAACTGGAACTCAATCCGGGACGGTCCAACCGGGCCCGGATCAACCGCGCCAACCCCGTGCGTGCCCGCGACATCCTGGGCATGTGCCGCACGGTACTGTTCGCCCCTGAGGATCTGGCACTGGTCAAGGGAGATCCGTCCAGCCGGCGCCGGTTCATCGATGAGTTGATCGTGTCCCTGGTCCCCCGCCATGCAGCCACCCGAAGCGACTATGAGCGCGTTTTGAAACAGCGCAACGCACTGCTGAAATCCGCCCGCGCCGCCGGACGGTTCACCTCGTCCCACGAGGCAACCCTGGAGGTATGGGACCAGCACATGGCGGTGGCCGGTGCCAGCCTGCTGGCGGCCCGGCTCTCCGCTCTGCAGCGCCTGCAGCCTCACCTGCAGAGCGCCTACCGTGATCTGACCGACGGCAGCAAGGCGGCTCGGGCCGTGTACCGCTCCACGCTGCAGGGAGCAGTGAACGACGACGGCGCCGTCGTCGGTGATTCAGACCCGGAGGAACTCTACGGGCTCAGTGAACAGGAGCTGGCCGAGCGGTTCCTGGCGGCGTTTGCCGCCAACCGGCGCCGGGAACTGGAACGCGGCATCTCCCTGGTGGGACCCCACCGCGACGATTTGGAGCTGATCCTCGGGCAGGCACCGGCCAAGGGCTATGCCTCCCACGGCGAGACCTGGTCGTTTGCCCTGGCCCTGCGCCTGGGAACTTACTATTTGCTCCTCAGCGATGATGAGACTCCGGGAGCAGGCCCCATCCTGATCCTCGACGATGTGTTTGCGGAACTGGATGTCCAGCGCCGCGGCCGCCTGGCCGGGATCGTCGCCGGCGCGGAACAGGTGCTTGTTACCGCTGCGGTGGCCGGAGACATTCCCGAAGCTCTTGCCGGGGAACAGATCACCGTAGTTCCCGGAGGCATTAGTGTTCCCGCCCTCTGATGCCGATGAAAACCGGGAAACCGGGGAGCCGGAGGTCCGCCAGGATGCTGCGCAGGCCCAACTGAACCGGATGCGCCAGGCCGCCCAGTCCCGCGGCAACCAGCGAATTTCTCCGAGCCGGCGCAAGGCCGGGCAGAAGCGGTTCGCCCTGCCGTTTGTGCCCGGCGAATACACCGGCAGGGACCCCCAGGGGGTGGGCAAGGTCTTCAACCGCTTTGTCAGCGAACGCGGCTGGAATTCGCCCGTAGCGGTGGGATCGGTGATTTCCCGCTGGGAGGAACTCGTGGGCCCCGAGGTCAGTGCGCACTGCACACCCGAGTCCTTTTCGGACACAACAGTGCAGGTCCGCTGTGATTCCACCGCCTGGGCCACCCAGCTGCGGCTGCTGCGCAGCTCGCTGATCAGCCGGTTCGACGCCGAGCTGGGTCCCGGCGTAGTGACCAAAATTGAAGTCATCGGCCCGGCCGCGCCGAACTGGCGCAAGGGCCTGCGCAGCGTCAAGGGCCGCGGCCCGCGCGACACTTACGGGTAACCGGCGCGTCTCTCAACCGGATCCCCGGGAGTTGCCTGACGCCGTTCAGCGGCTCGGGAACCCCTGCAGTCATATCCGGACTTGGAGAAGGGGCTGGAATCGTCTCAAAACATGCTTTGGTGGCCGCTTAGGGGGTGTTTTGGCCGGTATTGACCCCCGCGACACGGTAGAATTGGTAGTTGAGACGCCTGCCCTGGGGGAGGCGTTCTAATTTGACCAACACACTGAGGAGTCGACAGCACCTGTGGCTAACGACAATGAGATGGACAACGCTGACGTAACGCCAGAGCACCACAGCGAGGCTGACGCACCTGCTCCGCACGAGTATGGCGCCAACGAAATCACCGTGCTGGAAGGGCTGGAAGCCGTCCGGAAACGTCCGGGCATGTATATCGGTTCCACCGGGCCCCGCGGGCTGCACCACCTGGTGTACGAAGTGGTGGACAACTCCGTTGACGAAGCCCTGGCCGGGTACTGCGACCGCATTGACGTGACGCTCCAGGCCGACGGCGGTGTACGGGTCAGCGACAACGGCCGCGGTATCCCCGTGGACATGCACCCCACCGAAAACATGCCCACCGTCCAGGTGGTCATGACCATCCTGCACGCCGGCGGAAAGTTTGGCGGCGGCGGGTACGCGGTCTCCGGCGGTCTGCACGGTGTGGGCATTTCCGTGGTCAACGCCCTCTCGGCCCGAGTGGAAACCGAGATTCGGCGCCAGGGATTTGTCTGGCACCAGAGCTTCGCCGACGGCGGTCATCCGGTGGGAGGCCTTCGCAAGGGCGAGGCCACCGACGAGACCGGCACCATCCAGACGTTCTATCCCGACCCCTCCATCTTTGAAACCACGGAGTTCGACTTCGAGACCCTGCGGGCGCGGTTCCAGCAGATGGCGTTCCTGAACAAGGGACTGCGGATTGTCCTCACCGATGAGCGGACCGTCGAAGAAGACGCCGAGGAAATCGCCGAAGCACCGTCTGAGGACGGAACCGAGACCGGTCCCAAGCACCGCGTGGTCGATTACATGTACAAGGACGGGCTCCTTGATTACGTCAAGTACCTGAACACGTCCAAGAAGTACGAAGCCGTCCACGACGACGTCATTGCCTTTGAAACCGAAGACAGTGACAAGAAAATGGCCGTGGAAATGGCCCTGCAGTGGACCACCGCCTACTCGGAGAGCGTCCATACCTACGCCAACACGATCAACACGCATGAAGGCGGCACCCACGAAGAGGGTTTCCGTGCCGCCATGACGTCCCTGATCAACCGGTATGCCCGTGAGAAGAACATCATCAAGGAAAAGGATGACAACCTCACCGGTGATGACATCCGCGAAGGCCTGACCGCGGTCATTTCCGTGAAGCTGGCCGAGCCGCAGTTCGAAGGCCAGACCAAGACGAAGCTGGGAAACTCCGAGGTCAAGGGTTTCGTGCAGCGCGTGGTCACCGACCAGCTCGGGGACTGGCTGGAGCGCAACCCCGGCCCCGCCCGTGACGTGATCCGCAAGTCCATCCAGGCCTCCCAGGCGCGCCTGGCAGCCCGCAAGGCCCGCGAGTCCACCCGCCGCAAGGGCCTGCTGGAATCGGGCGGAATGCCCGGCAAACTCAAGGACTGCTCCTCCAAGGACCCGTCCAAGTCGGAAATCTACATTGTGGAGGGTGACTCCGCAGGCGGTTCCGCCGTCCGCGGCCGCAACCCCGAAACCCAGGCCATCCTCCCGCTGCGCGGCAAGATCCTCAACGTGGAACGCGCCCGTCTGGACCGCGCGCTGGGAAACGCCGAAGTCCAGTCCATGATTACCGCCTTCGGCGCGGGCATCGGCGAGGATTTCGACGTCGAGAAGGCCCGCTACCACAAGATCGTGCTGATGGCCGATGCCGACGTTGACGGCCAGCACATCACCACGCTGCTGCTGACGCTGCTCTTCCGCTACATGCGCCCGCTCATCGAGAGCGGTTTCGTGTACCTGGCGCAGCCGCCGCTGTACCGCATCAAGTGGTCCAACCATGCCCACGACTACGTTTACAGCGACCGTGAACGCGACGAAGTGGTGGCCCGCGGCCTGGCCAACAACCAGCGCCTGCCCAAGGACAACGGTATCCAGCGCTACAAGGGCCTGGGTGAGATGGACTACACCGAGCTCTGGGACACCACCATGGATCCCGACCACCGCACGCTGCTGCAGGTCACCATGGATGATGCCGCTGCCGTGGACCAGATCTTCTCCGTCCTGATGGGCGAGGACGTTGAATCCCGCCGCAACTTCATCCAGCAGAACGCCAAGGATGTGCGCTTCCTGGACATCTAGGAACGAGATTCCCCTGCGCCCGCGGATTTACAGAGTTTTTGAAGAACGGAACAACCAATGAGTGAAGAGACCCTCTCAGACCGGGTTGAACAGATCGATCTGCAGACTGAAATGCAGCGGTCCTACCTGGACTACGCCATGGCGGTCATCGTCGGGCGTGCCCTGCCGGATGTGCGCGACGGCCTGAAGCCCGTGCACCGCCGAGTGCTGTACGCGATGTTCGACGGCGGCTACCGCCCCGAGCGCTCGTTCAACAAGTGCGCCCGCGTGGTGGGTGAAGTCATGGGCCAGTACCACCCGCATGGCGACTCGGCCATCTACGATGCCCTGGTCCGCCTGATCCAGGACTGGACCATGCGCTACCCGCTGGCTCTGGGACAGGGCAACTTCGGCTCCCCCGGCAACGACGGCGCAGCCGCCCCGCGGTACACCGAAACCAAGATGGCACCCCTCGCCATGGAAATGGTCCGTGACATCGACGAGGAAACCGTCGATTTCATGGACAACTACGATGGCCGCAACCAGGAACCCACCATCCTGCCGGCACGGTTCCCGAACCTTCTGGTCAACGGTTCCTCCGGCATCGCGGTGGGTATGGCCACCAACATTCCCCCGCACAACCTGCGCGAAGTAGCCGACGGCGTCCAGTGGTACCTGGAAAACCCGGACGCCCCCAATGACGTCCTGCTCGAGGAACTGATCCGGCGGATCAAGGGCCCGGACTTCCCCACCGGCGCTCAGATCCTGGGCCACAAGGGAATCGAAGACGCCTACCGGACCGGCCGCGGCTCCATCACCATGCGCGCCGTCGTCAACGTCGAGGAACTCCAGGGCCGCACCTGCCTGGTGGTGACCGAACTCCCCTACCAGGCCAACCCGGACAACCTCGCCATCAAGATCGCCGAACTGGTCAAGGACGGTAAGGTCTCCGGCATCGCCGACATGCGCGATGAAACCTCCGGCCGCACCGGCCAGCGCCTGGTGATCGTGCTCAAGCGCGACGCCGTGGCCAAGGTGGTCCTGAACAACCTGTACAAGCACACACAGCTGCAGGAAAACTTCGGCGCGAACATGCTGGCGATCGTGGACGGAGTGCCCCGCACCCTGAGCCTTGACGCGTTCATCCGCCATTGGGTTACCCACCAGTTGGAAGTTATTGTCCGCCGCACCCGCTACCGGCTGCGCAAGGCCGAAGAAGTGGCACACATCCTCATCGGCCTGCTCAAGGCCCTGGATGCCCTGGACGATGTCATTGCCCTGATCCGCCGCTCCACCACGGTCGAAGAGGCCCGCAACGGCCTCATGGGCCTGCTGGACATCGACGAACTGCAGGCCCAGGCCATCCTGGACATGCAGCTGCGCCGCCTGGCCGCCCTGGAACGCCAGAAGATCCAGGACCAGCACGCCAAGCTGCAGACCGAAATCGCCGAGTACAACGCCATCCTGGCATCGGACGCGCGCCAGCGGCAGATCGTCAGCGAAGAACTGCACGAAATCGCGGAGAAGTACGGCGATGACCGCCGCACCCACATCGTGATGGGCTATGACGGCGACATGAGCATGGAAGACCTCATTCCCGAAGAGGAAATGGTGGTCACCATCACCCGCGGCGGATACGTCAAGCGGACCCGCAGCGACAACTACCGCCAGCAGGCCCGCGGCGGCAAGGGCATCAAGGGCGCACAGCTGCGCGGCGACGACGTCGTCGAGCACTTCTTCGTCACCACCACGCACCACTGGCTGCTGTTCTTCACCAACCTGGGCCGCGTGTACCGGGCCAAGGCCTACGAACTGGCGGAAGCCGGCCGTGACGCCAAGGGCCAGCACGTGGCCAACCTGCTGGCCTTCCAGCCGGATGAGCACATTGCCCAGGTCCTTGACCTGCCCGGCTACGACGCCGCCCCATACCTGGTCCTCGCGACCAAGCGCGGACTGGTGAAGAAAACCCGGCTGGAGGACTACGACACCAACCGTTCCGCCGGCGTCATTGCCATCAACCTGCGCGACGGCGACGAACTCGTTTCCGCCCAGCTGGTCTCCGAAACCGATGACCTGATGCTGGTGTCCCGCAAGGGCCAGTCACTGCGCTTCACCGCCACTGACGATGCCCTTCGCCCCATGGGCCGGGCCACCTCGGGCGTCACCGGCATGAAGTTCCGCGAGGATGACGAACTGCTGGCAGCTGACGTTGTCACCGAGGACTCTTATGTGTTCATTGTGACCGAAGGCGGATACGCCAAGCGGACCGCTGTGGATGAATACCGGGTTCAGGGCCGCGGCGGTCTGGGCATCAAGGTTGCCAAGTACGCCGAGGACCGCGGGCATCTGGTGGGCGCCATGATCGTGCAGGAAGAAGATGAAGTCCTGGTGGTCATGCAGGGTGGCAAGGTTGTCCGCTCCTCCGTTGCCGGGGTTCCGGCGAAGGGCCGCGACACCATGGGCGTCATTTTCGCCAAGCCGGACAAGAATGACCGCATCATCGCGGTGGCCCGGAACTCCGAGCGTGATCTGGGAATTGAAGAGACGGACGACGACGCCGGTGAGGGCGCTCCCGATGCCGCTGACGGAGCCACGGGGACGGTTGCAGAGTCTGTAGGCACCGGTGTGGATGAAGTACCGTTGGCTACAGACAAAACGGCTGAGCAGGATGCACAGTCAGCAGAAGATGGAGGTAACGAGTGAGCTCGACCAACTCAAATCCCAGGTCGGCTTCGGGCACAGGACCCCGGGTAAAGACACCCGCGCGCCCCGCCCAGCGTCCCGGAGGTGGTCAGAGCGCTCCGGCGAACCGGCAGCCGCTGGTAAAGCCGGCCCCCAAGGCCAAGGCCCGCAAAGCCCGTCTGCTCGTGAGCAAGATCGACCCGTGGTCGGTCCTGAAGATGGCTTTCCTGCTGTCGGTGGCCCTCGGCGTCGTAACCGTGGTGGCCGCGATTGTGATCTGGACCGTGCTGGACCTGACCGGCATCTTTGACCGGGTCAACTCGCTGCTCGGCGAGATCGCCGGGAGCGAATCCGGCGGATTCGACCTGCGGGAGTTTGCCTCGCTGGGACAGGTGGTCTCCTTCGCCACCATCATCGCCGTCGTCAACGTCCTGCTGCTGACCGCGCTGTCCATGCTTGCTTCAGTGCTGTACAACATTGCCTCCACCCTTGTGGGCGGCATCGGCGTCACCCTGACAGACGACTAAAAAGCCCGTTGTATTTTCTGTTTTCCTGCGGTGCCGGAGAGAAAAAACTCCGGGACCGCAGGAAAACCGAACCGGATTTGGGTTCCGGGCAGAGGTGGGGTAAAGTTTTATCTCGGCCCGAGAAGGTATCGGGGCGCATAGCTCAGGCGGTTAGAGCGCTTCGCTGATAACGAAGAGGTCCCAGGTTCAAGTCCTGGTGCGCCCACGGAACATCACCTCTTGGTGGTGAACCACAAGGCAAGGAGGCACTGTGAAGAAGTTGCTGGCACTAGCTGCAGCGGCGGTCGCAGGAATCTTTGCCGCAAAAAAATGGCAGGAATCTGCTGCGGAGAAATCCGTATGGAAGGCATCAACCGACAAGGTTGACTAAATTTCCACAAAAGAATGATTTCGGTTCCACCGCACGTCAGGGTGGGATACACTGGATGAGTTCACATTCGGGGGCATGGCGCAATTGGTAGCGCACCTGCTTTGCAAGCAGGGGGTTCGGGGTTCGAGTCCCCGTGCCTCCACCGAAAGAAAGTCCCGGCCGGCTGGCCGGGACTTTCTGCTTTAACACCCGGCTTCATCACGCAGTGCCTGCGGTCATCTATTGTTGCTCTGGTGATCGTTTTACTCGCCGTGATCGGCGTCCTGGGTGTATCAGCCTCCGGCCCCATCATGGCGGCAACGGCTGCGCCGGCTCTGGCCATTGCCTTCTGGCGCAACGCCCTGGGCGCGGTGATCATGGGAGTTCCCACGGCACTGCGCAATCCCGGCGGATTTACCCGGCTCTCCCGGACCGAGGCCAAGTGGACCTTCATCGCCTCGCTCGCACTCGCTCTGCACTTCGCCTGCTTCATCACCTCCCTCAAACTGACCTCCGTTGCAGCAGCAACAGCGCTGGTCTGCCTTCAAGCGGGCTGGATAGCCCTCTTCAACCTGTGCCGGGGCATCCACGTTGCACCACGCGTGCTCGCCGGGCTGGGAGCGGCGCTGGCCGGCGTCGTTGTCATTACCGGCTTTGACCTCACGCTTTCCCGTGAAGCAGCCCTAGGGGATCTGCTGGCCGTCGCCGGCGGAGCCCTGGCAGGCCTGTACACCATCGCCGGAGGCAAAGCCCGGGCCACCATGAGCACCGGAACCTACACCTCCCTCTGCTACGGCCTGTGCTCGCTGATCCTGCTCCTCCTGTGCGCCGTCTTCGGGCAGCCCGTGGTGACTTTCACGCCCGAGGCCTGGCTCGGGATCCTGGCCGTGACCCTGGTGGCCCAGATCCTGGGGCACAGCGTCTTCAACCATCTGCTGGCCGTCATCTCGCCGCTGGTCGTTTCCATGATCATTCTGCTGGAAATCCCCGGAGCAGCCATTCTTGCCGCTGTGTTCCTGGGAGAACAACTGCCGGCCGGGACCTACGGGGGCCTGGCGCTCATCCTCGCGGGCCTCGCCGTGGTGGTCACGGGCCAGGGGCGCAAAGCTGCCCGCACGGGCGCTCTGCCGCCGGCACCCCCCGCACTGGGCGGAGATGTCGAGAACTAGCAGGGAGGATCTCCCGCTAATGGGGCTGCACGCAAAAGAGGGCCCCCGCTGAGCGGGAGCCCTCTTGAAGGTTAAGCGTACTGCGGTGCCAGGCCTGCTTACTCGGCAGTCTTTTCGGCCGGCTTGTCAGCGTGTGCGCCGGAGGTCTTCACAGCGTCGGATGCCTTGGCTGCTGCTTCCTTGCTGTGCTTGCCTGCTTCGGCGGCCTTCTCGCCGCTGCGGGCAGCTGCGCGTTCGGCTGCTTCCTTGATGCTGGCCACGGTTTCCTTGGTTTCCTGCACGGATTCCTTGCCGTTGGCAGCAGCCTTGGACGCGGAGTCCTCGGGCTTGGCAGCAACCGGAGCAGGCGCGGTGGCAGCTGCGGCGGCCTTGGGGGCTGCGGGTTCGGTGGAAGCAGGCTTGGGCTCGGGAACCTTAATGGTCTCCGGCTTGGCGGGGGCCGGGGTCTTCCAGGGGTCCTCCACCGGACGCGACGCACGCCATGCTGCAACTCCGGCTGCAACTGCCGCTGCAATGATGCCGAAGATCAGCCAGCCCTTGCCGCCGCCCTTCTGGTTCTTGCGGGCTTCCTTCGCAGCGCGGGCGGCAGCCTTCTGGGCCTTCTTCAAGGCCTTCTTGTTGCCGGTAACCTTCGCCACGGCTGTCTGCACGGGCACGGACGCGGTACCGAGGGAACGCGTGACCGTTGCCGATGCATCGCCGATGCGGTTGGACAGGGTGGGGATGTAATCATCCACAACCTTGTCACGGGCTCCGGTGATGACCGGAGTTGCACGGTCGAGGGTGTGCTGGATACGGGGGGTTGCCTCGTCCACTGCGTGGCTGATCTTCGGACCCACCTTCTGCAGACCATCCTGGATGCGCGGCGTGACCGTTGCTACCCCGGCAGCAACGCCGTCGCCGGCGCGCTTGATGCCTTCCTGGATTTTGGGCGAAGCGGTCTCGATACCCTTTTCGATGCGGGGCATTGCCCAGTCACGAGCGGCCTCAACCTTGGGCGTTGCCCAGTCACGTGCTGTTTCTACGCCTGCAGTGACATTGGATTCAAAGTCACGGGCCATGCGGTCCTTCTTCTTCAAAACTACCTCCCGGGATAGTGTCGGTTCATTCCTTACCCTACGTTGACTTGGCAACTGTGTGCTATTGACGGGCTGGGCGGGGCGGACTTTTCACTGTGCGCTGAACCGGCGAAATTCTGCCCGTCTGCTGCCCTGCCGTGGAAGAATGTTGCATATGACTGCTATTCCTACCGCAATTGCGACCATCCACACGTCCATGGGCGACATCAAGGTGAACCTCTTCGGCAACCATGCGCCCAAGACCGTCAAAAACTTTGTTGGCCTGGCCACCGGTGAAATCGAGTGGACCGACCCGGCGACGGGTGAGAAGACCAGCCGCCCGCTGTATGACGGCACCATCTTCCACCGCATCATCAAGGACTTCATGATCCAGGGCGGCGATCCTCTGGGCCGCGGCACCGGCGGACCGGGCTACCAGTTCGATGACGAGATCAACCCGGATCTGGACTTCTCCACCCCGTACAAGCTGGCCATGGCAAACGCCGGAATCCAGATGGGCCGCGGAACCAACGGTTCACAGTTCTTCATCACTTCGGTCCCGACCACCTGGCTCCAGGGCAAGCACACCATCTTCGGCGAGGTAGCCGACGACGAATCACGCGCCCTGGTCGACCAGCTCAACGCCGTCGCCACCGATATGCGCGACAAGCCGGCCGAAGACGTTGTCATCAACAGCATCACCGTCGAACAGCTCTAACCAGTTCACGGATGCCCCGGTCGGAAATTTCGGCCGGGGCCTTTCGTTCATCTGGCCTCATTTCTCTCTGGGAGTAAACGCAAATGTCGTATGGAGTGCCTGCTGAAACACCTGCCTCACAGGTGCCGGTCTGTCCGCGTCATCCGGATCGGATCAGCTACATCCGCTGCCAGCGCTGCGGCCGTCCGGCCTGTCCTGAGTGCCAGCACACGGCGCCGGTGGGCATCCAGTGTGCGGACTGCTTTTCGGAAAGCCGGCGCCAGTCACCTGCCTACCGCACCCCCTACGGCGGAAAGGTCTCCACTGGAAAGCCGGTGGTCACCATCACCCTGATGGTCATCTGCGGCATCTTCTTCGCCATCCAGTTCTTCTACCCGCCGTTCACCTACGAGCTCTGGTACGCACCGCTGTACACCGGAATCGAGCCCTGGCGGATGCTATCCTCAGCGTTCCTGCACTCCCCTTCCGGAATACTGCACATAGCCTTCAATCTCTACGCCCTCTGGTTCCTGGGCCAGGGACTGGAGCCGGCGCTGGGCAGGTTGCGTTTCGCTCTGCTGTATCTGGTGTCCGCACTGGGCGGATCGGTGGGCGTGCTGCTGCTCAGCCCCATCAACCAGCCGGTTGTTGGTGCATCGGGGGCCATCTTTGGCCTCTTTGGCGCCCTGCTGGTGGTGCTGCTGCAGCGCCGGGCCAGCGTGCGAAGCGTGCTGATTCTGCTGGCGGTCAACTTTGCGCTGGGATTCTTTGTGCCCAATATTGCGTGGCAGGCGCACCTGGGCGGATTGCTGACAGGTATCGCCTGCGCGGCGTTCCTGGTCTACGCGCCCAAGGGGAAGAACCGGAACCTCGTGCAGTTTGGCGGCCTGGCCTCTATCGTGGTGTTCCTATGTATTATTTCCGCGGTGCTGGCGGCAGCCAAGGGTCTTATCTGACGCTTCCAGCGGCGGTTCGGTGATCCACAGCCGGCCTGGTGTTATCCACAGGGATACCCACAGTGTTAATAACTCGGCGGAGTCCATCGGCTGCGGCCGCTCATTCCCGGGGCTGCGGTACGGCAAACCTGCGGCGATTAAGCCCCCGCGGCATTGATTTCAGGTGAGCTGCGGCGCCTCCGCACCGGATCAGGCGGGCCGGGTCCGTGGTGATCTCCACGGATGACCCAGAGTTATCCACAGGGTCGATGGATGGCTATGAACAGGTTATCCAGAGGCAAAAAGAAGTTACACACATGTAATTCCACAGTTGTGGATAACTCTCAGCCCCGAGACTGCGCGGATTTCCCCACTTGTACGGGAAAAGTTACACACACCTGTGGATAACTCTGTGCACAGAGTGTGTACAAGGTTTCTGCACAGGCAGAGAAAGAAAACGCCTCCGCTGCGGAAGGCAGCGGAGGCGGACAGGGTACTGGTGCAGCCGGTCAGCGCCAGCGCGTGGTCATCAGGAAGCCAACAATGGCAATGCCGAATCCCACCAGGATATTGCCGCCGCCGAGCGCCGGAACCGGATAGGCACCCTGGGAAATGTAGAAGACGATAATCCACAGCAGGCCAATAATCATCAGGCCAAACATGACGGGCTTGTACCAGACCGGATTCGGCTTCGGAGCTGACGAGGCCTTGGCGGCGGGCGGTGCAGCTGCGGGTTTCTTGCGGGACTTGGACTCGGGCACGGATCCTCCTAGCGGAACCGGCTCTTGGACGCCGGTCGGTACGGTCATGGCGGGGCCGTGGGTGCAGTGCTGCCGCACCGGGCTGCTGCCCGGCTGTATCCTGACTGGGGGCGCCACCGCACCTGGCTGTTTCCCTTGTAATCATCGTAGCGAATGGCGCGGCGTGTGCGCGCCGTCTGCGCCGGCCCGCATCTACTTCTGGAAAGGGGAACCGTGGCCATGTCTCGCAGGGAAGCTCACGCTCCCGTGGGGTCGCACGGCGCCCGCAACCGCCGGCAGGGGCGCAGCCACGGCCAATGGATTATCCAAATTCTTGGCGAGCTGCTTATTACTCTGGGGCTGCTCCTGGTCCTGTACGTGGTGTGGGAGCTCTGGTGGACCAACATCGACGCCAACCGCAAGCAGGACCAGGCTGTGGGCAACCTGTTCGCGGAGTTCGACGGCCCGGTGGAGCCGGTGCCGGAGCCGGCAGCGGACAATCCTGATTACGGAGACCCTGCAGTCCTTCCTGCCATCGAAGAGGAGGGCCGCACCTTTGCCGTGGTTTACATTCCGCGGTTCGGAGAGACTTACTCACGCCCGGTGACAAGCGGAGTGGGAACCGCGGTGCTGGATTCGCTGGGGCTGGGTCATTACCCCTCAACTGCGATGCCCGGAGAAGTAGGAAACTTTGCAGTGGCAGGACACCGCCAAACCCACGGGCAGGTACTTGACGCCATCCACACCCTGGTCCCGGGCGATAAAATTTATGTTCAGACCAAGGACGGCTATTACAGCTACGTCTACCGCAACAACCAAATTGTCCTGCCGGACCGGGTGGACGTGATCGCGCCGGTGCCGACGCAGCCGGCTGCGGTGCCCACCGAACGGTTCCTCACCATGACCAGCTGCAATCCCCGGTTCGGCGCCGAGGAACGCATCATTGCGTACGCGGTCATGGACTCGTGGCAGCCGCTGTCTGCCGGTCCCCCGGCAGAGATAGCACCCCAGGTTGCCCATAATGCCCAAGGAGCAGGCTAAATGTACGGTTGGATCTTTCGGAGCCTGCCGGGTCCCCTCTGGACCCGTATCCTCATCGCCCTCGTGCTGATCGCCGGTGCGGTGCTCCTGCTGATGACGTGGGTTTTCCCGTGGTTCTCCGAATTCAGCTTCCTCAGTCCCCTCACTGATTCCACGATTGAAGGTTCCTAGCCCCATGAGCACCATCCGCATTCTGGTCGTCGACAACTACGACAGCTTTGTCTACACGCTGGTGGGATATCTGCAGCAGCTTGGAGCCGAAACCACAGTGGTGCGCAACGACGACGTGAGTCTGCCGGAAGCGATCGAACTGGCCTCCGCCCGCGACGGTGTTCTGGTATCACCGGGCCCCGGGGCACCTGCCGAAGCAGGGGTGTGCGTCGATTTGATCCGCTGGTGCGGAGAGAACAGTAAACCCATGCTGGGCATCTGTTTGGGACACCAGGCTCTGGCCGAGGCATACGGGGGCACCGTTACCCATGCCCCGGAACTGATGCACGGCAAGACGTCTTCGGTCCGGCACGAGGGCACAGATGTGTTCCGCGGTTTGCCCAGTCCTGTGACAGCAACGCGCTACCACTCACTGGCCGCTGTCGCCGACACCATTCCCGGGGACCTCGAGGTCACGGCACGGACGGACAGCGGCATTATTATGGGCCTGAAACATAGCTCGGCTCCCCTGTCAGGCGTTCAATTCCACCCCGAATCCGTCCTGACCGAGGGCGGATACCAGATGCTGGGCAACTGGCTGGAAAGCCTGGGTTTGGCCGGAGCTGCAGAGCATGCCGCTACCCTCAGCCCTTTGATGTCCACGACACGGGAAAACTCCCCGCGCTGAGCCTCCGGTTAGTCGTCCTTCTTCTTTTTCGCCGGTTCGGACGGCGAAGGATCCGGGGAAGCGGTGGTGCTCGGCGAAGGCTCCTTGGTGGGTTCCGCGGGCGCCTTTGCCACTGTCAGGGAGATCGTGGCGCCCTGCTCGACGTCCATGCCGGCGGGAATACTCTGCTCCATCACGATGCCCGGCTCCACCAAAGCGCTCTCGACCTCGTTGACGGTGAAGGTCAGCTGCAGGGTCGGATCCGCCAAGATGATCTGCGCGTTCTCCAGCGGGGACCCCACCAGATCCGGGACCGTCACATTACCGGTGGACAGCACGAGATCCACCGTGGTTCCCGGCGGGACGGATGCCCCGGTGGCGGGAGTGGTGGACAGGACCCTGCCGGCGGCCACCGTGGCACTGTTGGCTTCGTTTGTGGTTCCGCCCTGCAGACCAAGGGATCGGAGGGTATCCCGGGCTTCCGGCTCGGTCTTCCCGGCCAGGTCCGGAATCACGACCGTTGACGGCCCCTGCGAGATGAACAGGGTGACCTTGCGGTCCACCGGAACAGCGGTACCGCCCTCGGGCTCGGTTCCGATGGCCAGGCCGGCCTTCACTGTGTCGCTGTACTGCGGCTCGATGGTGGGCGGCCCAAAGCCGGCGTCCATGATGATGTTCAGGGCATCTGTCTGCGTCTTGGACTGAACGTTGGGCATCAGCTTGGTTACCGGTGCGGTTTCCTTGGGATTGAGCATGTTGTAGGCCATCACCGAACCGGCTCCGAGCAGAAGAATCAGAACAATGATCAGCGTGGTGATCCATGCCCGGCGCCGGGCCTTCTGGTCCGGATCCCGGTCTCCGGTGTTGCCGATGGCCAGTGCCGCCGGCACATCGCCGTCGTGGTTGCCTGCCTCGTCCGGAGCAGTGGTGAGCGGTCCGCCGGACTGGACCCGGGCCATGGCCCGGGTCCTGGGTTCGTCCTCAATCGGGCTGACATCCACGGCGCGACGTTTGGCGGGGGACACTGTCAGTGCCTCGGTCGGATGGGTGGCAGGGGACGGATCATCGGCGGCAGGAGCCCCGCTCCGGGCGCGTAGGAGCGCCTCGCGGAACTCGTGGGCGTCCTGGTAACGGTCAGCACGGTCCTTGGCCAGGCCGCGTTTGAGTACGGCATCAAGTGCCGCCGGTATCTCCGGGTTGAAGCTGCTGGCTGCCGGGGGGACCTCCCGGACATGCTGGTACGCCACGGACACCGGACTGTCGCCGATGAAAGGCGGACGTCCCGCGAGCATTTCAAAGAGCAGGCAGGCAGCCGAGTACAGGTCGCTGCGGGCATCCACGGTTTCTCCGCGGGCCTGTTCCGGCGACAGGTACTGCGCGGTGCCGATAACCGCCTGGGTCTGCGTCATGGTGGCAGCGGAGTCAGCCATGGCCCGGGCGATCCCGAAATCCATGACCTTGACGCCGCCGTCGGAGGTCACCATGACGTTGGCGGGTTTGATGTCCCGGTGCACGATTCCTGACCGGTGGCTGTATTCCAGTGCGGAAAGGACTCCGAGGGCGTAATCGACCGCCTTTTCGGTGGTGATTTCGCCGCTCTTGACCAGCTCCCGGAGTGTGCGGCCCGGGACATACTCCATCACGATGAAGGGCAGGCGCACATCCTCGGGAGAGGCTCCGGGGGATTCCTGGTCACCGGTGTCGTAGACGCTGACGACGGCGGGGTGGTTCAGTCCTGCGACGGCCTGGGCCTCACGCCTGAACCTGGACTGGAAAAGCGGATCGCGGGCGAGATCAGGGCGCAGAACCTTAATGGCAACGGAACGGCCCAGCCTGATGTCACGGCCCAGGTACACGTCAGCCATGCCGCCGCGCCCAATGAGCTCGCCGATCTCGTAACGGTCGTTGAGTACCCGTTCTGTGTTCAGTGTGGGGTGTCCTTTAAGGAATTCAGCGCTCATGTCCGCTTACCCGGCCGAAGTTGCTGTGTTGGGCTGCGCCGGGGCAGTGTCTGCGGTGGTGGCCGTGGGCTCAGGCACGCTTGTCGGAGCAGTCGTCTCCGCTGCGGGACCCTCGGAGGTGAAGTAGGTGACCGTGGAACCCTGCGGCAGGGGTGCACCCTCGGACGGGTTTACGGCCAGCACGGTTCCCTGCGGCTGGCTGGACGGCTGGGTGCCGCCGTTGACCGGTACCAGGCCGGCAGCGGTGATCAGCTGTTCGACAGCGTTGGCCGTCTGGCCGGTCAGACCGCCGGGCACGGTTGTCATCGACTGCGTGGGGGTGGACTCCTCCTCTTCCTCCGGTCCGGTTGACACCGTAACCGTTACCAGGGTGCCGGCGGGCAGCGGACCGACGGGATTGACGCCGGTAACAATGCCTTCGGGGTAGTCCGAAGACGGCTCGTCAAGCCGGCTGACGGCCAGTCCCAGGTTGGTCAGTTCTGCCTGGACTTCGTCATAGCTGCGGCCGATGTAGCTGGCTGCGTTCACGGGGATACCCTCGTCGTCCTCCTCCGTGGGGGTGGCCGAAGCGGACCGGGTGGTGGTGCTGGGGCTGGGAGCCGCTGAACTGGTGGCCGGAGCCGGGGCGGGATCGTCATCATTGTTTCCCGTCAGTACAACGGCGGCAACCGCCGCGCCCACCAGCAGCACCAGCAGGGCGATGAGCGGAATGGTCCACGGGCTGCGGCGCTTTGCCGGCGCTTCGTCACCGGTTCCACCGTCATCGCCAGCGTCGTCGACGTCGTCGACTTCTTCATCTGTCCAGTCGCGTGACGCCGCTACTTCGCCGGTGGCGTCGTCTGCCCCCACTGCTGCCCCTGCAACGGTGGGAAGAGCTGACGTGGAAGGCGTGGTGTTCACTACGCGGGTAGCGGAAGTGCCGGCTGTCGGGACCGGGGCGGTGACGGCGTCGTCAACGGCAGTTGCTCCGCCGCCGCCGAAGAGCAGCATGCCGGGCACGGCAGCTTCGGCAGCAGTGATGTCTCCGCGGCGGATGGCGGCGACGGCGCGGGCCAGGGCTTCGGCGTCGGACGGCCGGTCCGCCGGATCCTTGGCCAGCATGGACATGATCAGCGCACGCACCGGAAGCGGAATGCTCTCGGGCAGCGGAGGCGGCGTGTCATTGACCTGGGCCAGGGCAATGGCGATCTGGGATTCGCCGGAGAAGGGGCGGGTTCCGGCCAGCAGCTCGTAGCCGATGACACCAAGCGCGTAGATGTCACTGGAACCGGTGGCCTGCTGCCCGGTGGCCTGTTCGGGTGCCAGGTACTGGGCCGTGCCCATCACCTGGCCGGTAGCGGTCAGCGGCACCTGGTCGGCGAGGCGGGCAATGCCGAAGTCGGTGATCTTGACCCGGCCGTCGGGCAGGATCAGCAGGTTGCCGGGCTTGACGTCGCGGTGGACCAGTCCCTGCTTGTGGGCTGCAGCCAGCGCGGTGGCGGTCTGCCCAATAATGGAGAGGGCGCGGTCCGGCGGGAGGCTCTTGTCGCGTTCGATGATGGAGGAAAGCGGCAGGCCGGGCACCAGCTCCATGACCAGGTACGCCGAACCTTCCTCTTCGCCGTAGTCAAAGACATTGGCGATGCCCTCGTGGTTCAGGAGGGCAGTGTGGCGCGCCTCGGCCCGGAACCGGTTGAGGAACCCGGGGTCGCCGGTGTACTCCTCCTTGAGGATCTTAATGGCAACAATGCGGCCCAGGACCAGGTCCCGTGCCTTCCAGACTTCACCCATACCGCCAATGGCAATACGGTCGGTGAGCTGGAATCTGCCGCCTAAGGTGATTCCCGATGTAGGCCTCACTTATTCAACACCGCCTCTAGGAGTTTCTGCGCGCTTGGAGTGGTCAATTGGGCTCCGGTGGTCAGTTCCACGTCTTCCATGACGACGGAAATGACCACTTCGGGGTTGTCAGCGGGTGCGAAGCCGGTGAACCAGGCATTATCGCCACGGCCCTCCACTTCCGCCGTGCCGGTTTTGCCGGCCACCTTCACGCCGGGAATCTGCGCTGCGGACGCGGTGCCGTTGTCCACGACGCCAACCATCCAATCGGTGAGCTGACGGGCGGTTTCCGGGCTCACTGAAGTGTTCAGGACCTCGGGTTCCGGCTCGTCGATGATGGACAGATCGGCGGCCCGGACGTTGCGGATGAGATTGGGGGTCATCTGCACGCCGTTGTTGGCTATGGCCGCGGACATCATGGCGATTTGAAGCGGCGTGGCCGTGACGCTGTACTGCCCGATCGATGCCTGGGCCAACTGCGCCTGGTCCAGTTCCGTGGGGAAGCCGCTGGCTACCACCCGGTCGATACCGCGCTCGGGGAGGTGCAGGGCGGTGTTCCAGCCGAACTTCTCCGCCTGGGTCACGATCGCCTCTTCACCGAGGTCCCAGGCAATCTGGGCAAAAACGGTGTTGCAGGACTGTTCCAGGGCAAACCCGATGGTGGCCTCGGAGCGGGTGCCGCAGTTTCCGTTCGTATAGTTCGGCAGGGAAATGTTCGTGCCTGGAAGGGGAAGGGCCGAGGGATTGTCGATCTGTGAATCAGCGTTGAAGTCACCCGACTCCAGCGCTGCGGCGGCATCTACGAGCTTGAAAACCGAGCCGGGTGCCAGCAGCGATTCGGTGGCGGCATTGGTGTAGGGGGACAAGCCTTCCACCGTGAGCAGCTCCTGCATGTTCTGCTCCACGACCTTGGTGTCGTGGCCGGCCAGGAGGTTGGTGTCATAGCTGGGCTTGGAAACCATGGCCAGGATATTCCCGGTCTTCGGCTCCATCATGACGATGGAGCCCTTCTGCCCTTCAGGAATGAGGTCATAGGCCAGGCGCTGCAGTTCGGGATCGATTGTCAGCTCAACAGAGGCACCCTGGGGCTGGTTTCCGGAAACGAGCTGCACCAGGCGGTCGTAGAACTGCTGGTCACTGGTTCCGGTCAGTTCCTTGTCCATAACCCGCTCCAGCTGCGTGACGCCGCTGACCAGGGAGAAGTACCCGGTGAGCTGCGAATACAGTTCCGGCTCGTAGTACACGCGCTGGAAGTTGAACTGGTCGCCCGAAGGCACCGATTCCGCGATCGGCGCCCCGTCCACCAGAATTGAGCCGCGGTTCTGGCCGAAGTTCTTATAGATCGTACGGTTGTTGTTCGGGTTCGCGTTGAGCTCTTCGGCTGCAAAGAACTGGACGTAGGTTAGTGAACCGAGAATGAGGACAAACATGGACAGGGCCACGATCCAGCTGTTACGGATGGCTTGATTCATGAGCCGCTTGCCTCCTTTTTCCTCAGTGAGCGTTTGCTCGGGGCCGGCTCTGCACCGGCATCCTGCATGGCTGGAACCATGGGACCGCGCATCGGGCCCATCGCGGCCGGGCGCCGGGCGGCTTCGGAGATCAGCAGCAGCAGGGCAACAATGATCCAGTTGGCCAGCAGCGAGGAGCCGCCGGCGGACATGAACGGCGTGGTCAGCCCGGTCAGCGGGATCAGGCGGGTCACGCCGCCGATCACCACGAAGCACTGCAGCGCGATGGTGAAGGACAATCCGCAGGCCAGCAGTTTGCCGAACCCGTCACGGGTGCCCAGGGCTGCACGGAATCCGCGGGAGACCAGGAGCACGTACAGCAGCACGATGGCGAAGATGCCGATGAGGCCGAGTTCTTCGCCCAGGGCGGCGATGATCATGTCTGAATTGGCGTAGATGACCAGATCCGGCCGGCCCTGTCCCAGTCCGGTTCCGGCGAGTCCGCCGCTGGCCAGTCCAAACAGGCCCTGGACCACCTGCCAGCTGCCGCCCGGACGGTCGATAACCTCCGGGTCGAAGGCGTTGATCCAGCCGTCGATCCGCAGTGCGACGTGGCTGAAGAGCTGCATGGCAACAAGGCCGCCGGCGGTGAGCAGGGCAACACCGATGAGGACCCAGCTGACGCGGCTCGTGGCCACGTAGATCATGGCCATGAAAAGGCCGAAGAACAGGATGGAGGACCCCAGATCGCGCTGCAGGACCAGCACTCCGATGCTGACGAGCCAGGCCGCGATCATGGGGCCAAGGTCCTTGAACCGGGGCAGCTGCAGCGGGCCTACCTTTCGGCCGGCCAGCAGGATGAGGTCGCGGTTGGTGGATAGATACCCGGCAAAGAATATAGCGAGGGTGATTTTGGCGATTTCTCCGGGCTGGAATGTTCCGGAGCCAACCTGGATCCAAATGCGGGCGCCGTTGAGTTCCAGTCCGATGGGTGTCAGAGGCAGGAGCAGGAGGATGGCGCTGACGATCAGGGAAATATAGGTGTACCGGCGAAGGATCCGGTGGTCCTTGATCACAAAGAACACGGCGATTGCCGCGGCTACGGCGACGGCGCTCCAGAGCAGCTGCCGGTCAGCGGCGGTCTCGTTGTTCGCGATGTCCAGGCGGTGGATCATGGCGAGGCCGATTCCGTTGAGCGCCGTGACGATCGGAAGTATTACCGGGTCGGCATATTTAGCACGGATCCGCAGGACTATGTGGAAGGCAAGAACCAGTCCCACGAGGGTGGCTCCCTGGGTCCAGAAATCCGAGTCGAAGGCACGGTCCTGGTCCAGGCCAACCACCATGTTGGCGCCAACGCCCACAAGGAGGGCAAGGAGCAGCAGTAGGGCCTCGATGTTGCGCCGGGGTTTGGGCACTGTCAGTACATCAGACATTACTTCCGCCCTCCGCAGTTGTCGGGATCGGCAGCGGACTGGGCGGCCGCGGTGGATCCGGCGGACGCCGTGGGGCTGGGAACGGGACTGGCGGTGGCCTTCACCGGTGTAGCCGGAGCGGAGGGGCCGCAGCTGTTGATGCGCGCGGTGCCCCGGAGGTCTTCAACAATTTGCTCGGCATGCAGCAGGTCCTTGGCGGGAATGGTGCCCTCAACCCGGTTGCGCTGGTATTCCGGCAGGCTGTCCAGGGGGATATCGGTCTGCTCTGTGACGGAGGAAAGCTTGATGGGGCCAAGGGACTGGGAGACGCCGTTGTAAATAGCGACGTTACTGTCACTGGAACCCACGTAGTAGCGGGTTTGGGTCCAGGTGTAGCCAACCCAGAGAACGGCCGCGAGCAGAACCGCCAGCAGGGCAAGGAACGCCGGGACAATCCAGCGGCGCTTCGGCGCCGCTTCGGGTTGCTCAGGGGCGGCCGGCTCTGACCCGGGGGGCGCCTTGTGGGTCAGCAGACGGGCTGCACGGCGCTCGGCAGAGCGCTTGGTGACAATCGGGATCTGGCCGGTCTCGGTGGCAAGGGATGCCGCACCCACCAGAATGTGGGGACGTGAGGAAAGGTCCTGGCGGATCAGCTCCGCCCGGGCGGGTTCGTCGTCGTCTGCCTCCGAGTCTCCCGGATCCCGTTCCGTCAAGGGAACAGCGGGCGATTCAGTGCCTGCGGCGCCTGGTGCGGAGACGGGCACATCCGCCGCCGCCGGGGAATCATCCGGAACTTCTTCGATTTCCAGGACGGCAACCGTCACGTTGTCAGGTGAGCCTCCGGAGAGGGTGAGCTCAACCAGGGTGTCGACGCAGCGCTGGAGGTCGCTGGTGCCCCGCAGGACGTTCTCTATGTCGGAGTCCCTCAGGACTGCGGTCAGCCCGTCGGAGCACAGGAGCCATTTTTCGCCCGGCTCCACTTCAAAGGTGGCCAGATCAAGTTCGGGACTGGCATCCACGTCGCCCAGAACGCGCATCAGGACATTCTTGTGGGGGTGGACTTCGGCTTCTTCGGGTCGGAGCCGGCCCTCGTCGATCAGCCGCTGGACAAAAGTATGGTCAATGCTGATCTGCTCAAAAACACCGTCTTTGAGGCGGTAGGCGCGTGAATCGCCGATGTGGGCGAAGGCAAACCTGTTCCCGTTGAGCAGGAGTGCGGTCACCGTTGTTCCCATGCCGGACAGCTGCGGGCTGGTGGTCACCAGTTCCGAGAGCAGCGAATTCGCCGCCTGAATCTCGTCTGCGAGCACGGTGAGGGGTTCGTCGTCGTGCGCTCCGCGGTCCAGGTGCACCAGATCCAGGACGGTGGAAGCGGAAGCGACGTTGCCGCCGGCATGGCCGCCCATGCCGTCGGCAACAACGGCAAGATAGCGGCCGACATAGGCGGAATCGTCATTCTTCAGGCGAACCATGCCCACATCGGACCGTGCTGCGTATTTGAGGACCAGAGCCACGGTTAGGGCCTCAACTCAAGGACCGTCTTACCGATGCGGATAGGAACCCCGGGTTCCACCGGCAGGGCGCGCGTGAGCTGGCTGCCGCCCAGGAAGGTGCCGTTGGTGGAGCCAAGGTCTTCAATAAACCAGCGGCTGCCCTGGGGGAACAGGCGGGCGTGCCGGCCTGAGGCATAGTCGTCTTCGAGCACGAGCGTTGCTTCCTGCGCGCGGCCCAGAAGAATGGGGCTTGAGGCCAGCTCCAGGGTGGTGCCGCGCAGGGGACCTTCCGTCACGAAAACCTGACGTGCGGGGAGTTTTGCCGGGGCGGGGACCTGCTTCTCCAATTCGGGATTCTTGCGGATCTGCCGGGCAGTGGGTGTGCCGGTGCGGTTGCGGCTTCCCACCACCAAATCACGCCGGATGGCACCGACAACACTGATCACCATGAGCCACAGCAGGAGCAGGAACCCGTACCGGAGCAGGGTCAAAACCAAACTACCGTCCACTAACGTCCTCCGGTCCGAACAGGAAGGAGGCGGAAGGTGATGCGGGTGCGGCCCATCGCGATCGTTGAACCATCCGTGAGATCTGCTTCCCCTTGTACTTTTTGGCCGTTGACGAAGCTTCCGTTTGTGGAGCCAAGGTCGATGGCGCGGCTAACACCGTTTTCGGTGCGGATTTCAAGATGCCGGCGGGATACGCCGGTGTCATCAACGAGGATATCGGCTTCGGAGGAACGTCCGAGCACCACGGACGGAGCATTGAGTGAATACCGCTGCCCGTCGATGTCCAGGACCGGCTGCATGCGGGCGGGTGTCTGGCGCGGGGCGGGCGGGGCCGGCTGGCGCGGTGCAGGGCTGCCCGCCTTTTCTGTGGCGGAGTCAACCTCCAGCACTCCGGCTTTCAGCGATGAATCGCGGGTGAAGGACACCCGCACCGGACCCTGGAGGGTGTACGACTGGCTCCTGGCGTGCTTAATGACCACATCGCACAGCTCCTCGGCCAGCGGGGCCCCCCACTCCTGGGCACGCTGGAAGTCTGCATCGGACAGGCGGGCAGTGAAGACATTAGGTGCCAGTGTTCGTCCCTGCCCCACGGTGAAGGAACGCTCATCAAGTTCGCGCCGCAGGGCGATGGCCAGCTCAAGGGGTTCCACCCGGCCGGAAGACCCTGTGGAGAAGGCACCTCGTACAACTTTTTCGATGCCGCGTTCAACGTTATCGAGTAAGCCCATGTTCGCCTCCTTCCCTATCCTCTGTCCGGACTGTCCGGTTGAATCCGGAGCGTCTCCAAGGCAGGCCAAGGATACAAAGCTCCTCTTCGATACTACTCATCTCTCCCAACAAACAACGTAACGGCTTCACGACGGTTCCCCTGCGGCGAAACGGCCGGGATCTCTGGGGCGGAGGGCTCCTGCCCGTCCGGATCCACGGCTGCTGGGGTCGCAAAATCCGCGTCACGGCGCGGAACTTGGCGTCCCCGGACGGCCGTTTAGGTGTTTGGGGAAATTGTGGGTATGCTTGATTCTGCTGTTCCCGAGGAATTGAGACGCAGAAGGTCGTGAGACTGAATGCACACTTACCGAGGGAAACCATTTTTGCGCGAGTGGCGGAACGGCAGACGCGCTGGCTTCAGGTGCCAGTGTCCGAAAGGGCGTGGGGGTTCAAATCCCCCCTCGCGCACAAACAGAATCACCCCGGTTGAAGAAACCGGGGTGATTTTTTTATGTCCTGGTCCGTGTGCTGTTCCCCGGGCCGGGGGAGCAGCACACGGACCAGGATGCTGGCAGTTAGCCCTGTTTGTTGGCCTGCTGTGCGGCCTGCTCTGCCTTCCTGGCCTTCTTGGCTTCTGCTTCCTTAACGCGCTTGGCTTCGTCGCGGACAGCCGCGAAGCTCGCCCTTTCCTGGACCAGCCATGCCGGCGGTGCGGCCAGCAGTGCGGTGATCTCAGCAGTGGTCAGCGCATCGGTGATGCCCGACCGGGTGAGGCCGCTGATGGAGATGTTGAGTTTCTGGGCCACCACGGGACGGGGATGGGGACCGTTGCGGCGAAGATCAACGAGCCACTGCGGCGGATTGGCCTGGAGCTCGTCGAACTGGGCGCGGGAGATGGGCCCGTCCTGGAACTCCTGCGGCGCTGCGGGCAGATAGATGCCCAGTTTCTTGGCTGCCGTGGCAGGTTTCATGGATTGGGATTTCTCGGAAGTCATCTTTCAAGGATATCCGCCGCAGGCCCGGTCCCGGGTGCACGGGAAGTTCACGGGGGAGTGCAGCCTGCGGGAAAGAAGGAGGACCAGGCTGGGCTAACCTGAAAAGGTGCCTGAAGATGCTTACCCCCGCCAAACCCGCCCGGCTCGTCCGCTGACTGTGGCCTACGTGCCCGGTGTGACGCCCGGAAAATGGATTGGGCGGTGGACCGAGCGCCACGACCGTGAACTGGTCTCCTATCAATGCGGTGAGGACACGGTCTTTGACGCACTGCGCGCCGGTGAAGCGGATGTGGTGTTTGTGCGGGTACCGGAGCAGGGGTTTGTCCGGCCCGCGGACCTGAGCGTGATTGCCCTTTACGAGGAGCGGCCGGTGGTGGCTGCGGCGAAGGATTCGGCCGTTGCTGCCTTTGATGAGCTGGATCTGGCAGATCTGGCCGGTGAGAACCTGCTGGACCTGCGGGATATGGGGAGCACCGACGTCGGAATGGAAGTAGTGGCCTCGGGTGCCGGCCTTTTGATCCTGCCGATGTCCGTTGCGAAGCTGTATTCGCGCCGCGACGTTGTTGCGCGGCCGCTCAGCGGCGTCCCGGCCACGAAGATTGCCGTTGCGTGGCTTGAAGATGCCCAAGATCCCGGTATTGAGGAGTTTGTGGGGATTGTTCGCGGGCGCACGGCGAACAGCTCACGCCAGCCCTCAGTCCAGGAAGAGCAAAAAACCACCGCCCGGCAGCGCACCAAGGAACGGCAGAGCCGGAGCGGGGAGAAGCCGGGATCCGGCGGGAAACCGGCGTCGAAGTCTGCCGGACGCACCGGCGCCAAGGGCGGAGCCGCGGCCAGGGGCGGCACGGCGAAGAAGGGCAGCGGCACCAAGGGCGGCCGGACGCGCCGGAGCCGTTAGGGGAAACCGGTACCTGTTTTTGGTTTCTGCCGCTCCGGCGGCAACGCCGGGAGTATTCTTTCGCCCATGCGCGTAAAGATGAGCAGTATCCACGTGATTGATCCGGCCGCCGCTTTTGACTTCTACACCGGCACCCTGGGCTTTGAGCCGCTGATGGTGCTGCCGGAGTACAACCTCTTCATCGTCCAGGCGCCTAATATTACTGACGGGCCCGGTCTGCTTCTGGAGCCCAGTGACCATCCCGTCGCTGAGGCCTACCGCACCGGCGTCTACGACATGGGACTGCCCGCGGTGGTGCTGGGCGTTGATGATGTCCAGGCCGAAATGGAGCGCCTCAGTGCATTGGGAGTCCGGTTCACCGGGCCTCCGTCCACGGATGCCATGGGAACCCAGGCCGTGTTCGACGACGGCTGCGGAAACTATATTCAACTCCACCAGGATTAGCCCGGACCGCACCCCGGCGCTCAGGCCGTTAGTGCTCACCCAGCCGCGGCCTGAGCCGGGATTCCTCCAGATCCAGCAGCCGCTGGGCATCTGCGAGGGTACGCGAGGGGAAGTGTCCCTCCCGGCGGGCCTGCAGCAGCGCGTTCCGCTCCGCGTCTACAACGGCACGGCGAAGTTCACGGTACTGCAGCTGGGGGGTGGGTGAAGTGCCGATGCCCAGCGCCTTGACGCGTTCCCACGCGAGTTCGCTGCGCAGGAAGGTGCTCTGGCGCACCCGTTCCACCACGTCCGGGTCCACGTCTGTATCCTGGTCCAGGCATTTGGCCGGGTCTTCCAGAACCTTAAGGCCCGCGTCGCTGATCTGGTCCAGTAAGGTGGCCAGATCCCGCTGGTCCTCCGCGGCGTTGCGTCCGCGGACACCCAGCATTTGGATAACCCAGGGCAGGGTCCCGCCCTGCAGCAGCAGGGTCACCACGGCCACGGTGAAGGCGATGAGGACTAGCTGTTCCCGATAGGGAGTGGCTTCCGGCAGGGACTGCGCGGCGGCCAGAGTTACTACGCCGCGCATTCCGGACCAGCCGATGACGACGCCGCCGCGCCAGTCCAGTCCTTCGCTGCGGAGTTGGGCGATGTCCGCTTGACGCCTTCGGTACAGTTCTTCGCCGCGGGTATGGCGGCGCTGGGTGCGGGCGTCGGCCAGTCCTCTTGCCGACATTCTGTCCAGTGCCGTCCGGAAGCGGCTGGTGCGGCGCTCCTGGTATCCGACCTTGGCGCGCAGGAACAGGATGAGGGGGCCCATCCACGCGAAGCGAATCACGATCAGCAGCGCGGTGACAGCCAAGCCGATCATTACCGCTTCCCGGACGGTCAGCAGCGCGGGATCGACGTTTTCAACCAGAAAGCGGATCTCGAGTCCCATCAGCAGGAAAACGCCGTTTTCCAGCAGGAACTGGACCGTGTGCCAATTGACGCTGTCATTGATCCGGGCCTGTGCGCTGAAAGCTGCTCCCGCGCGGTGGCCCGTGTACAGCCCGGCCACCACCACGGCCAGAACGCCGGAAGCGCCGAGCTCCTCCGCGGGAATGAAGGCAAGGAAAGGAACCACAAAGGAAATAGCGGTGTCCAGCACGGGATCATGGAGCTTGGAACGGATGAACACCGTAACGAATCCCACCAGCAGGCCCACGACGACGGCGGCCACCACGGCAAAGCCAAAGTCCGCGACACCGTCCCAGACGCTGGCCAAGCCACCGGCGCTGGCCGCGATAGCGGAGCGCAGCAGAACCAGCGCGGTGGCGTCATTGACGAGTCCCTCGCCTTCCAAAACCGTTACCAGCCGCGGCGGCAGGCCGAGTTTCTTGCCGATTGAAGTGGCGGCTACGGCGTCCGGCGGACTGACCACGGCACCCAGCGCGACGGCGGCGGCAAAGTTTAGATTCGGCAGCAGAATGTACAGCAGCAACCCTGTCGCGAAGGCGGAGAACAGGACCAAAAACACCGACAGGCTGGAAATGGCACCGAAGTTGCGCCGGAAATCCACCACCGGAACGTTGACCGCTGCCGCGTAGAGCAGCGGGGGCAGCACACCCATCAGGATGACGTCATGCGGCACCGTAAACGTGGGCAGCCCCGGGAGATAGGACAATCCCAGCCCGACCACCACCAGGATCAAGGGCGCGGCAATGCCCAGGCGCTTGGAGAAGGCGGCGACAGTGACTATGAGAGCCACGCCGATGACAGCTAACAGGGCTAGTTCCACAACCTCCATTATCGTTCACAGGGGCGAACTATTCTAACGGAAGGCTGTTGGCCCGGTCCGGTGTTTTACGCAGATGCCCACTGGGCCAGGGCAAAGAAGGCGGCGTGGACCACTCCGTACATGGCGTACACGGTCACCGGAACCATCAGGGCCCATTCCCGCCAGGACCCGGCGGCGCCGATCAGGGGCAGTGACATGCAGCCGCTGCTCCGCCAGAGCTTGTTGAGCACGGGGATGCCGGCCAGAGAGCGTGGGCGCTTGATCCGCAGCGGCCACAGAATCATGACACCCTGATGGGTCAGCAGGTCCCCGAGGATGTGCACGGCGACACCCAGTCCGACGGCGACGGGCAGCCAGTCATTGTTTTCCGGCGCGTAGACGGCGATGAAGGCGGACAAGGACAGTGCCAGCAGCCAGCTGCGGGCAGGACCGCCCGCAATTTTTAGCGCTTTCAGGGCAAAGCCCATGAGCAGCACCGACAGCAGGCCCGCACCCACCGCCACCGATCCGAACAACGGCACGTCGGCGGTGACCTTGCCCAGCGCGGTGGACAGGGCCACGAACACGGCAAGGCCCAGCAGGGAGTGCGTGCCGCGCCGGTGCCCGCCGCTGATCTGTTCAGTGATCCGGGCCAGGATCTTCGTGACCGGCGGCAGGGAATGGGCAATGGTTCCGCTGTGGTGATCCAAATCCGGAAGCAGGGCGGCACCGGCGGTAAGCAGTGCGCCCGTGACCACGCCCAGCGGCGTAACCGGATACCAGCCGAGGGCGTGCGGTGCGGTTGAAGCGACGGCAATCCAGGCTGCGGCGCCGGATGCTGCGTGATGACCACCCATCATGGTGCGTGGGGTCCTTCCCTAGGGCGGTGTGAAGCACCGAAAACTTTCGTAACTTCTCATGTTTTCATGCACCACTGACACTCCAGGCACAGGGGCATCAAGAGCCCTCGGGGAACGACGACGGCGGGGCACCCGCGAAGGTGCCCCGCCGTCGTCGTCGTTTCGCCGGTTAGGCCAGCGAAGCTAGTCCGAAGGCCAGCGCTGCCAGGGCGAAGCCCATGATGCCGATCAGCGTTTCCAGCACGGTCCACGTCTTCAACGTGGTTTTCACATCCATGCCCATGAAGCGCCCCACCAGCCAGAAACCGGAGTCGTTGACGTGGCTGACCACCACGGAGCCGGCGGCAACGGCCACGACCATGGCCGCGGTCTGGACGGTGTTGTAGCCGGATTCCAGCACGCCGGGAGCAATCAGGGCGGCTGCAGTGGTCAGGGCGACCGTGGCCGAGCCCTGGGCGATGCGGAGGATTGCGGCGATAAGGAAGCCGGCCAGGATCAGCGGGACACCGAGGTCGCTGAGGACATCGCCCAGTGCGGCACCGATGCCGGAGGTGCGCAGGACGCCGCCGAACATGCCGCCGGCGCCGGTGATCAGGATGACCGAGCAGACCGGGCCCAGAGCTGATTCGAGTACCTTTTCGATGGCGGTCTTGGATTCGCCGCGCCGGGTGCCCAGGACCACGCAGGCCACGAGGAGGGAGATGAGCAGTGCCACCGGCGTTTCGCCCAGGGTGCGCAGGAACGCGAACCAGGACTGCTCGGCGGCTTCGGCGGAGACTACTCCGGCCGAGGCCAGGGTGTTCAGTCCGGTGTTCAGGAAGATAAGGATCAGGGGCAGCAGCAGCACGGCCACCACGGTGCCGAACTTCGGCGGGTTCTTGATCTCGTCGTCGTCGATCTCACCGAGCACGGCAGGCACCGGCAGGACGAACTTTTTGCCGGCCCAGAGGCCGAACAGGTAGGAGGTGAGGTACCAGGTGGGCAGGGCAATAATGAGGCCGAGGATCAGGACGGCGCCGATGTTGGCTTCAAAGAACCCGGAGGCGGTGACGGGGCCGGGGTGCGGGGGTACAAAGACGTGCATGACAGAGAAGGCGCCGGCTGCGGGCAGGCCGTAGCGGAGTACGCCGCCGCCGAGCCGCCGTGCCACCGAGAAGATCACGGGGAGCATGACCACAAGGCCGGCGTCAAAGAAGATCGGGAAGCCGAAAATCAGTGAGGCGACGCCCAGAGCAAAGGGAGCGCGCTTCTCGCCGAAGATCCGGATCATGGTGTCGGCCAGCACCTTGGCGCCGCCGCTGGTTTCCACCAGCCGGCCCAGCATGGCGCCCAGGCCCACGAGCAGGGCGACTGTTGCCAGTGTTGATCCGAAGCTGCCGGTCAGGACGGTGACAACGCTGCCGGTGGGGATTCCGGTGGCAAAAGCAGTCAGCAGGCTGACCAGGATCAGGGACACGAAGGCGTGCAGGCGCAGCTTCAGAATCAGGAACAGCAGCAGCGCAATGGCTCCGCCGGCGATCAGGAGGAGGGGGCCCGCACCGAGGGTTTGGGACCAGCCTTCAATTGTCATGGGTTTAGCTCCGTTACTAAATGAGTGACTGTTGGAAGTGGCTGCGGCGCAAATGTGCCGGAGCGGGGAGGGGGAGGCGAGGTCAGTTCGCGGGCAGGTCAAGCCTGTCGAGGATGTCTGCTGCGATCTCTGCAGGTGAGTGGAGGATGTCGATGACAATCCCGGGTTCGTCCTCGGACAGCGGTTCCAGGGTGTTGATCTGGGAAGGCAGCAGCGACGCGGGCATGAAATGGCCGCTGCGGGTCTTCATTCGCTCACGCAGTACCTCGGCGTCGCCGTTGAGGTGGACAAAGTGCAGCTGTCCGGAAGCGGAGGCCAGGACGTCCCGGTACGCACGCTTCAGCGCGGAACAGGTGACGATGGTGGACCGTCCGTTTTCTGCCTGGGTGTCCATCCAGTTCCGGATGGAATCCAGCCAGGGCCAGCGGTCCTCGTCGGTCAGGGGGGTGCCGGACGCCATCTTGGCAATGTTGGCTTCGGAATGGAATTCGTCCGCTTCAGCCGCAATCCAGCCCAAATGCTCCGAAAGGAGAGTGGAGATGGTGGTCTTGCCTGAACCGGACACACCCATAATGACCAGGTGCTGCGGGGCGGGGCTCATATTTCTCCTTGGACGCCGTTGTCGCCGGAAGCGGGCTGGCCCCCTCCGAAGTGATCTGCAGGACAAAGGTATCACCATATAAGTGATTGATAACACCAATGCTCACGTTAGGCTTGTTCAGCGCAGATTTCGGGTCACTGCCGTTGAAGGACACGCCTTATTGGCATTGCGGAACCCGGTTCGGAAAACCGAATCAACATTGCACGTTTGAAAGTCAGGGGAACAGCGTGGACATCAGGGAGCCTCCGCGGGCGGCGGCAGCGGTCCTGAACGGGGCCATAATCGATGCCATCGGAGCGGATGTCGTGGCCGGAACGCTTCAACCCGGAGACCGGCTGACCCTGGAGGGGCTGCAGGAGGAATTTGGTGTCTCGCGGACCGTGGTGCGGGACTGTATGCGGATCCTCGAGTCCATGAATCTGGTGTATTCCAAACGCCGCATTGGCATCGTGGTCCAAGACCCGTCCCACTGGAATGTTTTTGATTCGCGCATTATCCGCTGGCGTTTGAGCGGCCCGGGCAGGGACGGCCAGTTCCGGACACTGACGGAACTGCGGGTGGCGGTGGAGCCCATGGCGGCCGCCGGCGCTGCCCGGCATGCCGGGGAAACGGAGCGGTCCGCGCTGGTGGAACTGGCGGCACGCATGCGGGTGCTGGGGGAAGCGGGCGAGCTGGAAGAGTTTCTCGCCGCCGACATTGCCTTCCACACCCTGTTGCTGCGCTCCAGCGGAAACGAAATGTTCGCTTCCCTTGACGAGGTGGTCGCGGAAGTCCTCACCGGGCGCACACACCAGGGCCGCATGCCCAATCATCCGCGCGAGGTGGCTCTGCGGGGCCACGAGCTTGTGGCCGGGGCAGTGGCCGTCGGCGACGCGGATGAGGCGATGAAGCAGATGGCGGAGCTGCTGGAGGAGGTCCGGACGGCAGTGGCCTAAGCCTGCCCGGGCTCGGCGTTCGTGCGGGGAACGGCGCGGCAAACAGCAGCGGCCGGATCCTCCCGGAGGGAAGAGCCGGCCGCCGGGGTGCCGGTGCTAGACGGTCGGCTGGGTATTTGCGTCTTCGGGGGTAACCACTTTGGCAGTGGGCAGGACGTTTTCCGCATTAACCATCCAGGCGTACTGCTCGAGCTTGCCGATGAAGCCGTGCAGGATGTCAGCGGTGGTGGGGTCTTCCTCGTCCACCTGGTCGTGCACCTCACGCATGGTGCCCACGGCCGCGTTCAGCATGGCGACCGTCAGGGTGACGGTGTCCTTGGTGTCCACGAGACCTGCGGGGAACGGGGCAAGCGAGGTGCCTTCGGCCACTGCAACACTCCGGCCGTCGGGGATGGCTCCCAGCGCGCGCATGCGCTCGGCCAGTTCATCTGCGAAGAGCCGGGCGTCTTCGATGATTTCATCGAGCTGCAGGTGAAGGTCGCGGAAGTTCTTGCCCACAACGTTCCAGTGTGCCTGCTTGCCCTGCAGGTGCAGCTCAATGAGGTCTACGAGGACGGCCTGCAGATTGGTGGTCAGTTCTTTGGATGCCTTCACGTTTCCTCCAATGTTGACGAAATCTGTTGACGAAGGACGGCTGTGTTCTCCCGGGTTTCCGGTGTGGAGCCCCGGCCGCAGCCGCCAACCTAAGTAAGCTTACCTTCTCCTTGAAGTCGGTGTGTCCGTTCGGTAGCGTGAAGGGCCCGAAGCGGAATTTTCGCTTCCAACCGGCACGATCCGCCTACCGTAGGGACCTCCATGACCACCGTAGAAGAGTCCATTGACGTTGCAGTTCCCGTGTCCACGGCGTACAACCAGTGGACCCAGTTTGAATCATTTCCCCAGTTTATGAGCGGAGTGGAATCCATTACCCAGACTTCGGAAACCAACAACCATTGGGTAACGAAGATCGGCGGAGTGGAGCGGGTTTTCGACACGAAAATCACCGAACAGCATCCGGACGAGCGGGTCGCTTGGAAGAGCACGGACGGAACCACACACGCCGGGGTGGTGACCTTTCACCGGCTTGGAGACGAGGAAACCCGGGTGACCGTTCAGCTGGACTGGGATCCGGAAACCTTCATTGAGAAAGTGGGCTCCGTGGTCGGAGCAGATGACCGGCAGGTCAAGTCAGATCTGAAGGCTTTCAAGGAATTTATTGAGTCTCAGGGTGCTGCCACAGGTTCCTGGCGGGGCAACGTCGACGCCCCTCCCACGGCGCCCGATGCACCTGTCACCTCGACCTCTCCCCTGGCAGCGGCGCCTGAGGCGGATCCCGCCATGGACGATCCGGAATCAGGCGGTCCGCGGGCAGGGCTCTAGTTTCACCGTCCGGGGGTTGGCGGATCAGCCGCGGTCCAGCCCCCGGACCGCTGGGCCTTCCAGCAGCTTGCCGTCCGCTGCAAACCGTGAACCGTGCAGCGGGCAGTCCCAGGATGCCTCGGCGTCGTTCCAGGCAAGCACGCCGCCCAGATGCGGGCAAACCGCAGAGACCCTGGATATTTCGCCGTCCACGGTGCAGATACCCACAGGCCGCAGATTCTTGCGCACAACCTTTCCCTGGCCCTCGGGCGGGGCGGATTCGTCCGCCCCGGCCAGCGATGACGCCCAGCCGGCCAGCATTTCAAGCCCCACTTCGGCGTTGTCCCGCACGGCGGTAAGAACATCGCGGGAGGAAAGTTTCGGCTGGTACCAGTTAAGAGCCCCGTCGCCCTCCGCCGCAGGGGCAATGGCCTGGCTCAGTGCAAGGGCGGCGGCCACTGCGTTGGTCATGCCCCATTTGTTGAAACCGGTCGCCGCGAAAATGCTGCCGTCACCCAAAGGAACCTGCCCCACATAGGGCACTCCGGAGGCGGGCTCATAGTCTTGGGCGGACCACGCATAAGTGGGATCCTCCACCGCAAAATGATGTGTGGTCCACCGTGACAGGTCCTCCACCAGCGACTGCGGATGCGGATGGCGTCCGACGGCGTGGCCGTTCCCGCCGGAAATGAGGTAATCCGTTCCGCCGACACGGGCCGTACGCAGGGACCGTGAGGGGGAGTCAACGGACAAGTACATTCCCTGCGGCACCGCTCCGCGGATCGGATGGGCCATTGCGTAGGAACGCAGCGGCAGGAGTCTCGCGAAATAACCGCCGCGGTCCAGGATTGGTATTCCGGTGGCCAGCACCAGATGGCGTGCTGACACGGAACCGGAGGGAGTCAGGACGCGGACCCGATTGTCCGCCGCCTTGCCTGCTCCGGTGACCCGGATCCCCTGGACCAGGGTCCCTCCCGCCGCCCGCAGTTCCGCAGCCAGTGCTGCCAGCGCCTGCAAGGGATGGATCTGTGCCTGTCCGGGCAGTTCCAGGGCTCCGGAGACTTCAAACGGCAGTTCGGTTTCCAGTGTCATCTGCGGTGACAAGCCGGCCGCTGTGGCGGCTGAAAACTCAGCCTCCAAGCTCTGCCGGCCCTTCTCGCTGAGGGCATAGGTGTAGGCGGTGCGGATGTCGTGGTCCACCCCATGATCGCGGCAGAAACGGAGCAGCCAGTCCTGGCCTGCCCGGTTGGCGTTCACATAGTCGCGGACGGCGTCGGCTCCTTGGTGGGAGGCGATGGTGGACAGCTGAACACCTTGGAGCAGGGAGACCTTTGCCGTGGTGTTCCCCGAGGTCACCGCTCCAACCTGCCGGGCCTCCAGCACCGCAACCTTCTGGCCGCGGCGGGCCAGCAGCAACGCAGCCGCAAGTCCGGTCAGGCCGGCTCCGGCCACCACGACATCATATTCCGCAGAGGGAATAAACGGGTCGGAGGGGACGGGCGGGGCAGTGGACAGCCAGAGACTTTCCATGGTCAGGCCTCCATCCAGTCGGCGGAGACAATGTGCGAGCCGCCCTGCGGCCCCATCTGCAGCATCCCGCCGTCAACGGGCCAGGAGGCACCGGTGACGTAGCTGGCGGCCGGGGAGGCAAGAAAGGCGACAACGGCGGCGATCTCGCGGGCGTCGCCGGGCCTGCCCAGTGGTATGCCGGGACGCTCCACCCGGTGCGGGTCCTCGTCATGCTGGTCCGTCATGGGGGTGGCGATTTCGCCGGGAGCCACCGAGTTTACGGTGATCCCGTACCGGCCAAGTTCAAGGGCCATGACCTTCATGAGGCCGCCCAGCCCGTGCTTGGATGCCGTGTAGGCTGCCGAGCCCACCCGCGGCTGGGTTTCATGAACGCTGGTCACGGCGATCAGGCGCCCTTCCCGGCCTGATGCCACCATTTTTTTGGCGGCGTGCTGCAGGCAGACAAAGGCTCCGTTGAGGTTGGTGTTCAGGGTGTCCATCCAGGTGGGAAAGTCCAGCTCGAGGAAAGGTTTGCCGTCCCCGGTGCCGGCGTTGTTGACGAACACGTCCAGTGATCCCAGCTCCGCCGCAAGGTGGTCAATGACCTGCCCGCAACCCGGAAGGTCCGTGGTGTCCAGCCGTGCTGTGACCGACTTTCGGCCGAGGGCGCGCACTTCCTCCGATGTCTCCCTGGCCCCCTGCTCATCGGTGTGCCAGGTGATGCCCACATCCATTCCTGCTGCTGCGAGGGCCACCGCGGTGGCCCTGCCGATTCCGGAGTCGGAGCCGGTGACGATTGCGGTGCGAGGAGCGAAAACCATGATGGGTGAGCCCTTTCGGTGCCGGTCAGTTCAGGATGCTAAGCATGCTTCCCATGATCTGGTGATTGTGCAACAGTTGAGGAATTATTCGCTCCGGGGGATACGCGTTGAGCACTAGCCGGCCGCGGCCGGCAACACATGTCGCCAAGGCATAAAAGGAGTTTCCAATGTCCTATCCCATCCGCGGCAGGTCACTCCGCCGCACCAATGCACAGCGAGCCTCCTGGTATTTCGGCATTATCTTCATCCTGATCGGTGTTCTGGGCTTCGTTCCCGGAATCACCTCCAACTACGACGTCCTTTATCTTTCAGGGTTTGAATCCGAAGCACTGCTTCTGGGTGTTTTCCAAGTGTCCATACTGCACAACATCGTCCACCTGCTGTTCGGGTTTCTCGGACTGATCATGGCCCGAACCAACAAACTGGCCCGGATCTACCTCATTGGCGGCGGCATCGTCTATCTTCTGCTGTTCCTTTACGGACTCATCGTGCCGCACCACTCCGAAGGGAATTTTGTTCCCGTGAACTCTGCGGACAACTGGCTCCACCTGATCCTGGGGGTCGCCATGGTGGGACTGGGCCTGCTGTTCGGCTCACGTTCCGTTCCTGGGCGTACCTCTCCGGCCTAGCCGTTCGGGAACGTTCACCCGGGGCGAAGAAGAGGAATCCCGTTCCTGAAACTGGCAGACTGGGGACAAACCTCTACAACGCACCATGGACAGGCTGGAAACCGTTCCTGGGAGTAAGGAAACGGTGGACATCACAGCCAACCCCGCAGCCGAGCAGGCTTTCGGATCACAGGAGGTGCCGGACCTTCCGGACCTCGCCCGAAAAGCGTCGGCAGTCCACGGCAGCGCCGACGCCGGGCTGCGTCTGGCCCGCGACATTGCAGTAGCTGCCCCGTTCCCTGGTCAGGGGCGGACCAAAACACTGTGGTCCATCCTCGCCACCGTTGCTGCAGCCGACCTCACGGCTGCCCGGTCAATAGAGCCGCACCTGGATGCCCTGGCCATCCTGGACCAGGCCGGAATCAGCGCTGAGCCCGGAACCTGGGGAGTATTTGCCGCCGAAGGGCCCGGCATGGCCGTCACGGCTACCCCTGGCCCGGATGGATGGGAGCTGTCCGGGCGCAAGCCCTGGTGTTCCCTCGCAGCCCGCCTCGACCACGCTGTGGTTACCGCCCACACCGGCAACGGCCGCCGTCGCGCTTTCGCCGTGGACCTGCGTCAACCGGCAGTTACACCCGTGCCGGAAACATGGGTGAGCCGGGGACTGGCCGATGTCGACAGCGGACCGGTGGATTTCCAGCGTGCATCCGCCCGCCCCGTGGGTGCAGACAACTGGTACCTCGAGCGGCCCGGCTTTGCCTGGGGCGGAATGGGAGTGGCGGCCTGCTGGTACGGGGGAGCAGCAGCAGTGGCCCGGCGCATGTTCCGGGCTGCCGCGGAACGCGAACCGGACCAGATTGCCCATTCGCTGCTCGGCAAGGCTGACGCCCGGCTGCAGGCAGCCCGAGCCGTACTGGACGACGCCGCCGCCCGGGTCGACGCCGGTGACGCTGCCGGTCGCGACGGCGCCATGCTGGCGCAGCGGGTCCGGGGCATCGTGGCCGATGCCGCGGAAGAGGTCCTCATGCTGGCGGACCACGGACTGGGTCCTGGGCCGCTGGCGCTGGAAGAAGATCACGCCCGGCGCACCGCAGACCTTCGGATTTACCTTCGCCAGCACCACGCGGAGCGCGACTACGCCGCCCTGGGCCGGTCGTTGCTGCAGGGCGGGGAGATCCCGTGGTGAGCTTCAGCCACCTGGACGACTCCGTCCCCGAAGCCCGGTGGCTTTCAGCGGTTGAAGGCCGCAGCCACCTTGACCCGGCCCGGCTCTGGCCGCACGGAACCGGCCGGCTCGTGGTCCTGGCCGCCCATCCGGATGATGAAACCCTCGGAACCGGCGGACTCATCGCGCTGACGGCTGCCCGCGGTATCGCCGTCGACGTGGTGGTGGCAACGGCCGGCGAGGCTTCCCATCCGGACTCTCCCACTTTCTCTGCCGAGCAGCTGGCACGCGTCCGGCGGGTTGAACTGCGCGACGCCGTCGCACTTCTGGCACCCGAGGCCACCGTGCACTTCCTGGACCTGCCCGACGGCGGACTGGCCCGGCACCGGAGCGAACTCGACGCCGCGCTGGCTGCCATCGTGGGCTCCGCCGCTAAGGAAAGCACGGTTCTGGCCGCGCCCTGGCGCAGCGACGGACACACCGACCATGACACCGCCGGGCAGGCGGCGGCCGCCCTTGCCCGAACCATGGGCCTTCCGCTGCTGGAATATCCGATATGGCTGTGGCATTGGGGCCAGCCGGGAGATGTCCCGGAAAACCTGGTGCTGCTGCCTCTCGGTGACGCTGCCGCCGCCAAGAAACGGGCGATGGACGCGCATGTCACCCAGGTGCGGCCCCTCTCGCCGGCACCGGGAGACGAAGCGCTGCTCAGCCCTTCCGTGCTGGCCCACTTTGAACGCAGCTTTGAGTCGTTTGCGCTGTCCACCCCGCGTCCGCCCCGCGAAGTCTTTGAGGATCTGTATCAGAGCAGCTCTGATCCCTGGCACTTTGAGGACAGTTTCTACGAGCACCGCAAACGCGCGCTGTGTCTGGCCATGCTTCCGCGCCCGCATTTCTCAGCGGTTTTTGAACCCGGCTGTTCCATCGGGGTTTTCACCCGGGACCTGGCGGGCCGCGCTGATGCCGTGCTGGCGACGGACATCAGCGACCGTGCACTCGAACTGGCCCGGCAGCGGCTGGCATCGGCCGGCCACGTGCGCCTGGAACAGGGGACCGTGCCGGAAGACTGGCCCCCGGGCCGCTATGACCTGGTGGTTGTTTCGGAGATCGGGTATTTCCTCCAGCACAGTGCGCTCGAGGAACTCATCGAGCGCACCAGTGAATCCCTGACGGACGACGGCGTGGTCCTGCTGTGTCACTGGCGCCATCCAAACGAGGGCTGGGAGCTGACCGGCGACCAGGTCCACGAAGCTTTCCGGGCACGGAGCGGCCTGCAGATCATCGCGGAACACCGAGAGCAGGACTTCCGAATTGACGTGCTGGCCCGCACTGAGGCGCCTTAGCGGATGCCCGCACCCGAACATTTGGCCGTTGTGATTCCGGCCCGCAACGAAGAGCAGCTCCTGCCCGAGTCCCTGGCATCGGTGGGTGCTGCCATGCGCGCGGCGGCGGAACAGTGCGGCATCGGGGCTTCAGTCACGGTGGTGCTCGATTCCTGCACGGACGGATCTGCGGATGTGGTGGCCGGGCTGCAGTTCCGGTGGGCTTCGGAGCTGGACCTGAGGATGGTGGCCGGTTCCTTCGGCCTGGTCGGCGCTGCCCGGGCAGCCGGCATTGCCGCCCTTCCGCAGCGGTCCGGACTCTGGATTTCCTCCACCGACGCCGACACGGTGGTTCGGCCGGACTGGCTCATCCGACAGTATCGGCTTGCCGCCGTTGGCTACGGCCTGGTCCTGGGCACCGTGGTTCCCGCTGCGGCGGATCTCAGTGCTGCGGAGCTGGCGGAGTGGCAGGGACAGCATGTTCTGGCCGAGGGGCACCCCTACATCCACGGCGCGAATCTGGGGTTCTCCCTGACGGCGTATCTCCGTGCGGGCGGGTTTGCCGCGCTGGCCGCCCATGAGGATGTGGATCTGGTGGCCCGGATCAAGGACACGGGCACACCGTGGATTGCCACCGACCAAACCCGGGTTGTTACCTCCGGTCGCAGGGACGGCCGTGCCCCCGACGGGTTTTCCCGGTTCCTGAGGCAGCTGCTCCCGCGCTGACGCTCCCCTCGCCGGGCATCTGCAGTGCGCCCGTGATGTCTATCCTCCCCAACGTTATGGTCACCGGTCGGCCGGATGGTTAGCGTAGGGACATGGACGTTACCGAAATTCAGCACCGCATTTCAGCACTCGTGGAGAAGGAACAGGGGCTGCGGGATTCCCAGGCCGACGATCACCCCGAAGATCGGCTGGAGCAGCTGCGCCGGCTTGAAGAGCAGCTGGACCAGTGCTGGGACCTGCTGCGGCAGCGCCGCGCCCGTCTGGACGCCGGGGAAAACCCGGACGACGCGACGGTGCGGCCGGTGGGGGAAGTGGAAGGTTACCGGCAATAGCCCCGGCAAGAACCCACAGCCGAGCCACCCGTTAGCGGCGGGGCAGGACCTCGCGGGCCAGGGCGGCCATGCCCAGTGTGCGGCGGAACGGACTGTTCCCCCGTGCTGCCTCCAGCGATGCCCAGAGGATCAGGGAAACTTTGCTGAGGGACCCCAGAACTTGCTGATACTTCGGTGTCAGGGCCATCATGGATGCCGCGCCGAGACCTGCCCACGCGAGGACGGGAAGATTGGGGACCTCGACAATTCGGATGCGTCCGTTGCGGTCCCGGAAAAAGTTTGTCAGCGCCATGGTTTAGGCACCCTTCCTGGTTTTGGCCGGAGCCTTGCGTGCGGGTTTCTTTTCCGCAGGCTTGGCGTCATCTTTTTGGGTGCGGGTAGAGGAACGCGTTCCGGAACCTGAGGGCTTGGACCCTGACCCGGATGATTTCTTGTCGCGGTTTTTTTCCACGCTGCGCCGCAGGGCTTCCATAAGGTCCAGAACTTTTCCGCCGTCCTCTTCGGTTTCGGTCCCGAAAGTCTCTTCGGTATCCAAGGCTTCGCCCTTTTCCAGCTTTGCTTCGATCAGCGTTTTCAGCTGCTCCTGATAGTCGTCAGTGAACTCGGCCGGGTTGAAGTCCGAGCTGAAGGACTCCACCAGGGTTGAAGACATCTCCAGTTCCTTGGCACTGATCCGGACCTTCTCATCCAGGGACGGAAAGGCAGCTTCCCGGACTTCGTCCTCCCAGAGCAGGGTTTGCAGGGTCAGCACGTCGCCGCGGACCCGCAGCGCGCCGAGCCTGCTCTTTTGCCGGAGCGAAAACTGCACGATGGCCGTGCGGTCAGTGTCCTCCAGGGTCCGGCGCAGCAGCACGTACGACTTGGTTGATTTCGAATCGGGCTCCAAATAGTACGTCTTGTCGAAGAGGATGGGGTCCACCTGCTCGCTGGGCACAAATTCGACGACGTCGATCTCCCGGCTCTTCTCCACCGGCAGGGAAGCCAGTTCCTCATCGCTGAGAACCACCGTTTGCTCGCCGTCGTCGTACGCCTTGGCAATGTCCTTGTATTCCACTACCTCGCCGCAGATTTCGCAGCGGCGCTGGTAGCGGATGCGTCCGCCGTCCTTCTCATGGACCTGGTGCAGGCTGACGTCGTGGTTCTCGGTGGCGGCATAAACCTTCACCGGCACATTGACCAGCCCAAAGGCTATGGCACCCTTCCAAATGGCTCTCATGTCTCCCAGTGAACACCAACCCGGGGGCCTCGACCAGAGTGCCGCGGAGCGCTCAGCCCAGCTTTAATTCGGTTCCGATGGCCCGGTATACGTCGGGATTGGCAAAATAGGCACTGTGCGAACCGGGAAACGGCTCTCCGGACTGGACTTCCTGATCGATGATCCGGTCACCGCGTCCGGCAAAGACCCGTTCGCTGCAGAAGGACAGCAGATCACGTTCATCCCAAAAGTTGAGCCAGGGTGCCGGCAGCGTACCCGGTCCGCCCGGGGCCAAATGTGCGAGTCCGCCCAGCAGATAGAGCCAGGGACTTTGGGAACCGGCGGTGACGAGCAGGTCCAGCCGAATGCCTTCAGCTTTCCACCCGGGATCGGAGACCAGGTCCACGGCGGCCACCCCGCCGAGGCTGTGGCCGAAGAGGACCACGGGGGCGTCCTGGTTCGCCATCCGGAGGGCATGCGTGACGGCGGTGCGGGCCTCGGCGCCCCGGCGCAGGTAGTAGATGATGCTGCGGGAAAAATCCGATGCTGCATCTGTCAGCGGCACGCGGCGGCGGATTGCGACGTCGGTGATCAGGTTCAGGGTTAGCCGCTCCAGGCTGCTGCCCAGCAGGTTTTCTTCCGCGGCGTTGACTGCGGCAACGTTGTTCTCCTCTGTTCCGGTTTGGAGTTCGGCTGCGGCGGTGTCCGGGAGGCGGTGGAGCGGCGGAGCATTGAGAAGATCCAACCCGGCCAAGGCCAACCCGCGTTCCGCTGAGGTGAGTTCCGTCGGGGTCGCGGCCGTTGCCGGCTGGTAACGCGGCGGGAGCGCGGAAACCACGCTGATGTCCGGGGCGGCACCGGCTGCCCACGCAACATCCAGGACCGCATAGCCTTCCAGCGCCGGATCCCGGGCAAGCATCCAGCGAATGGTTTCGGCGGGGACAGGATCAGGATTGCCGGTGCCCTGCAGGAAAACCAGGGTGCCTGCGGCATCAGGAGCTGCGGGGAACAAGTTGGCCTCTTTGTGGTTGGCGTTGGCACATGGTCAGAGCGCCACTCTCACACCTCCGGGTGCGGACCGCCAGACCAGGGCGGATAATGGAACCCGCAACGGAGGGAGCGGCTGTGGGCAGGGAAGCATCAACCGGCGGGGAAGCAGCAGGGCGGTCCGAACTGACGGTGGGCCAGATGGCTGAACGCAGCGGGGTGAGTGTTTCAGCCCTGCACTTCTATGAGCGGCAGGGGCTGATCAGCAGCCGCCGAACCGCGGGGAACCAGCGCCGATTCGACCGCTCGGTCCTGCGCCGGGTGGCAGTCATCCGCGCGGCGCAGCGTGCAGGCATTCCGCTGTCCGCCATTGCACGGGCACTGGATGAACTGCCCAAGGACGCCGTGCCGGACCAGAGTGACTGGCAGCGGCTGTCCTCTGCCTGGCGCCAGGACCTGGACGCGCGGATCCATTCCCTCGAGGCGCTGCGGGACCGGCTCGGCGGATGCATCGGGTGTGGCTGCCTCTCGCTGGCCGAGTGCCGCTTCGTCAATCCAGACGATGCGTCAGCCGACCGGGGAACCGGCGCCCGCGCCTTCGAGTTTTAGCGGGCGGCCCGACGGCGCGTACCGGCCGCCGATTTGACCTCAACCATAGTTGAGGTTCTAGCGTTGACTCATGCTGACAGACCATTTCAAGGACGCCTTCCGCGCCCATCCGGCCGGAGTTGCCGTTATTACCGCGTATGGCGACGCCGGGCCGGTCGGATTGACTGCTTCGTCCGTGTCCTCCGTCTCCGCAGACCCGCCCATTCTGGTCTTCTCACTGGCGTCAGCTCAGGGATCAGCCGGTGTCATTGCCGCCGCTGACACCGTGGTGGTGCATCTTCTGGGGGCACGCAACGCTCCACTGGCCTCTCTGTTTTCCCGGCCCGGAACGGACAGGTTCACCCCGGAGCTGGCCTGGGAGAATCTGCCCACCGGCGAGCCGCTTCTCATGGATGCACCACATGCCCTGCGTGCCCGCGTCCTGAGCCGCACCGCCGTCGGATCCTCTGTGCTGGTGACTGCGGAGGTCCTGAACATTCTTGCCTCCGGCGAACCTGACGCCCCGCTGGTCTATCACAACCGCACCTACCACCGCCTGGGGTCCCACTCCGCGTTGTGAGCACGGCTTCCCGGTCGACAGGACACGCGGGCCCAGGGCGGCCCGTGGCTGCAGCCGGGTTTGCTGGAAAGATGGGAGGAATACCCATCATCAACTGAAACGGGAACACCATGGCCACGAAGAAATCCCTCAAGGACCTCACCAGCCGGCAGAAGAAGCTGGTGGGCGTTTCCGCCACCGTGCAGTTTGCTCTCGCCGGCCTGGCACTGGCGGACATCTGGCGCCGGCCCGCTTCCGAAGTCCGCGGTTCCCGGGCGCTGTGGTCCGCAGCCTGCGCCGTGAACTTCATCGGCCCGCTGTCCTACTTCATCTTCGGCCGGCGCAAGTAGGCGTGGCTCCGGCAGGCCGGCGCTCGCCCGTCCGCAAATCCGGATCCGGAAAAACGAAGCAACCTGCTGTGGACCCCGTTTCGCTGCAGGGTCTTGAAGAAGCACCGGCGCCGGAAGACGCCGGCACCTTTGAAGGCCTGCGTTTTGACGGGGAGTCCTTCGACGGCACGGATCTGCAGGGCAGCACCTTTTTGGAGTGCGAATTCAGTGCGGTGTCCATGACGGACACCGCGCTGCGCGGCGCCCGGTTCCTGGAATGCCGGTCCTCCGGCCTGTATGCACCGGTGTTCCGTGCTCCGCGGGCCACCTTCCGCGACGTGGTCCTGGAGGGCAGCCGGCTTGGATCGGCGGAACTGTATGACAACGGCTGGAACTCCGTGCACGTGGACGGCGGCAAACTGGATTATGTGAACCTGCGCAACTCCAGGCTCACCGACGTCCTGTTCACCGGCTGCACCATCGAGGAACTGGACCTGGACGGCGTCCACGCCACCCGGATGGCCTTCCGCGACTGCCGGATCGGCGCCCTGAGCCTCACTGGAGCGGTGCTGCAGGACGTGGACCTGCGCAGCACACAGCTGCGGTCCATCACGCACCTGGCCGGACTGCACGGCGCCACGATCGATGACGGGCAGCTGATGATGCTGGCCCCGCTGCTGGCCGCCAACATCGGGCTGCGCGTGGAGGGCTGACTCAGCTTTCCTGGGCGAGCTTGGACGCGTTCTTGATGATGTTCTTGGCCATGGACGGGAAGATCAGGCCGTGGAACGGGGCAATGAGCCACCAGTAGAGTTTCCCGGCCAGTCCCTTGGGAAAGTAAATGGCGCGCTGCCGGTACAGGCTGCCGCCGCCGTCGGGATCCACCCGCAGTTCCAGCCAGGCCTTGCCCGGCACCCGCATCTCGGCGCGCAGCCGCAGCAGGCTGCCGCGCTCCAGCAGTTCCACCCGCCACCAGTCCACCACGTCCCCGGTGAACAGGGTGGTGGGATTGCGGCGGCCGCGGGTCAGACCGGCGCCGCCCACGGTCTTGTCCAGCACGCCGCGGATAGCCCAGGCCATCGGCAGCGAATACCAGCCGTTCTTGCCGCCGATTCCCTCAATCACCTTCCACACATGCTCGGGAGCCACCGAGGAACGGCGCTGCCGGGAGTCCACATAGACCGTCTGCCCGGCCCAGTTCGGGTCAGTCGGCAGCGGTGAGGACGCATCATCGGCCGACGGCGACGCGCTGGCCCATGTGGTTTCCACCTCGCCGCGCTTTTCCTTGCCCAGCGCCCGCTTAACCGCTTCCTGGTACCCGGTGCGGCCGCCGTTGGGCTCCGCCACAAACTGGTCAATGTCGTGTTCCTTGGACACGGCGTCGTGCTGCAGGGATTCCACCAGCGGCAGCGACATGGACCGCGGAATCGGGGTCACCAGGGCCACCCACATGCCGGCGAGCCGCGGCGCGGGCAGCGGCAGGGCATAGATCCGCCGCCGAGGCAGGCCGGCCTCTTCCGCGTAGCCGTTCATGATCTCCGCATAGGTCAGGACCTCGCGGGAGCCGATATCGAAGGTGCGGTTCACATCGGCGGGGAGGTCGACGGCGCGGACCAGATAGTGCAGGACGTCGCGGATGGCGATGGGTTCGATTTTCCGCCGCACCCAGCTGGGCGCCGGCATGACCGGCAGGGTTTCGGTCAGGTGCCGGATCATTTCAAACGACGCCGAACCGGAACCGATCACCACGCCGGCCTGGTAGACAACCGCGGGAACCTTGCCCTCAAGGAGGATCCGTCCCACCTCGGTGCGGGAGCGCATGTGCGGGGACAGCTCACCTTCCGGATGCAGTCCGCCCAGATACACGATCCGCTGCACCCCCGCCTCGGCCGCGGCGTCCGCAACAATGTGCGCGATCCGTTCCTCCTGGCTGGCGAAGCCCTTGCCCGAGGCCATGGAATGCACCAGGAAGTAGACGGTATCGATGCCCTGCATGGCCTCGGCGACGGAATCCTTGTCCGCGAGGTCACCCTGGATGATCTCGACGTCATCGTGCCACGGAACGTCGTGCAGTTTGTCCGGGGAACGCACCAGGACCCGCACCTTGTGGCCGTCCTGCAGGAGCAGCGGCACCAGCCGCCCGCCAATGTAGCCCGTGGCGCCTGTTACCAAAACCCGCTGTGACTCAGTCATTTTCCCAACGTACACAGTTCTTCCGACGCTGAGCAGTGGCTCCGGAACGCCGTTGGCGTAATCTGCTCAGCAGGCTCACAAATACTGGAAATTGCGGGCCCATCCCGGTAAGACTAGGGACCATGGCGAGCAGCGGAGCGGGTCTGAAGCAGCAGGAAACTGTGAACGTGGACGGCCACCGCCTCCGGCTGACCAATTTGGACAAGGTGTTGTATCCGGAAACCGGAACCACCAAGGCCGACGTGCTGTCCTATTACGCCGCCGTCGCCGAGGCGCTGCTGCCGCATTCCCGGGACCGTCCGGCCACCCGCAAGCGCTGGGTCCACGGAGTGGGAGTGCCCGGAGATCCGGGGCAGGTCTTCTTTCAGAAAAACATTGAGACCTCAGCTCCCACGTGGGTGAAGAGGTTTCCGATTGAACACAAAAGCGGCACCAACATTTATCCGCTGGTCAACGACCTGGCGACATTGACCTGGCTGGCCCAAAGCGCGGCCCTGGAAATCCATGTGCCGCAGTGGCGGTTTGGCCCGCGCGGCAAGATCAATAATCCGGACCGCCTGGTGCTGGATCTGGATCCGGGGGAGGGCGTGGACCTGGCGCAGTGTGCCGAGGTGGCCCGCCTGGCCCGGGACATCCTCTCCGACATGGGACTGGACGCCCGCCCGGTCACCAGTGGTTCCAAGGGCATCCATCTGTATGCCGCACTGGACGGGAAGCAGACCTCGGACGAGGTGAGCGCCGTCGCACACGAACTCGCGCGGGCATTGGAAGCGGACCATCCGGACCTGATCGTGTCCGACATGAAAAAGTCCCTGCGGACCGGCAAGGTTCTGCTGGACTGGAGCCAGAACAACGGCAACAAAACCACCATCTGCCCCTATTCGCTGCGCGGCCGGTTCACGCCCACGGTGGCGGCGCCGCGCACCTGGGAAGAGCTCGAGGATCCGGACCTCGCCCAGCTGGACTACGAACAGGTGATGCAGCGGCTGGCCGAGGACGGGGATCCGCTAACCGGCATGGACTCCGGCTCCGGGGAACTGGACGCCGAGGCACTGGAGGACGCCGTCTCGGAAGGAACCGGCGCGGGACCTGCGGACCGGCTCAGTAAGTACCGCAGCATGCGCGACGCCGCCAAAACCCCGGAACCCGTTCCGGCCGAACCCGCGGAGCCCTCCGAAGGCAACAGCTTTGTCATCCAGGAGCACCACGCCCGGCGGCTGCACTGGGACTTCCGGCTGGAACATGACGGCGTCCTGGTCTCCTGGGCGCTGCCCAAGGGTCCGCCGGATTCCCCGGACCAGAACCATCTGGCAGTCCAGACGGAGGATCATCCGCTGGACTACGGCAGCTTCGCGGGGACCATCCCCAAGGGCGAGTACGGCGCCGGCGAGGTGCGGATCTGGGACCACGGAACCTATGAACCGGAAAAATGGCGTGACGGCAAGGAGGTCATTGCCGTGCTGCACGGCCAGCCCGACGGCGGCCTTGCCTCCGAAGGCAGCGCGGACCGCCGCTTCGCCCTGATCCACACCGGAGGCAAGGGCGGGGCCAACGACTGGCTGATCCACCTCATGAAGCACCAGCCTGAGCCGCGGGATCCGGCGGACACTCCGGACACTCCCGACATTCCCGATACTTCCGATAAGGCGGACAAAGCCAACAAATCGGACAAGGGTGAGCTGAAGGCCAGGGATGCCGACGAGGCGGAAGATTCGCCCGTCGAAACCGTGGCAGCCGCCGCCGCAGCGCCGCCTCCCGGGGCCAAAACCCTTCCGGACACCGCCGGGACAGCCAAGGCCGTTGCGGCGGACGCCGGGGAACACGGCATGCCCGCCGTGGAACCCATGCTGGCTACGCTCGGCACCCGGGCGGACGTCAATGAAGACGACGAATGGGCCTTTGAAATGAAGTGGGACGGCGTCCGAGCGGTGGTGGATGTGACGCCGGAGGGAACCCGGCTGATCAGCCGCAACGGCAATGACATGACCGCCGCCTATCCCGAACTGCAGGAACTGGGCCGGCATCTGAACGGGGAACGCGCGGTCCTGGACGGGGAAATCGTGGCCATCAACAAGGCGGGCCGGCCGGACTTCGGGCTGCTCCAGCCGCGCATGCACCTGACCAAGCGCCGCGACATAGAGGCCGCCGCCGCCCGCACCCCGGTTCACCTGATGATCTTTGACCTGTTGTGGCTGGACGGAAACTCGCTGATGGAGCTGCCGTACTCGCAGCGGCGGGAGATCCTGGAATCCGCAGTGGAACCGGCGGGGGAGGACGGCCACGTTCAGGTGCCGCCGGCGCTGGAGATGTCCATGGATGAGGCCGTGGAGGCGAGCAGGGAGCTCGGCCTTGAAGGAGTCATGGCCAAGCGGCGAACCAGTACCTATTCCCCCGGCCGGCGGTCCAAAAGCTGGATCAAACTCAAGAATTCCTTCACCCAGGAAGTGGTGATTGTGGGCTGGCGCCCGGGCAAGGGCAACCGGGCATCCAAGATCGGTTCGCTGCTGGTGGCCGTTCCGGACGGTCATGAGCTGACCTACATTGGCCGGGTTGGATCGGGCCTGAGCGAGAAAGATCTGGCCCTGGTGGGCGGGAAACTGAAAAAACTGGCCCGCAAGACACCCCCCTTGGAGGGAGTTCCCCACGCGGACGCCTCCGACGCCCAATGGGTCCGTCCCGTCCTGGTGGGTGAAGTGACCTATTCCGAACGCACCGCCACCGGCAAGCTCCGCCACCCCGCCTGGCGCGGACTGCGCCCGGACAAGAAACCCTCCGACGTCGTCGTCGAAATCCCCTGATGAGTCTGCCCCGACATTCAGCCGTTCCCAACCCCAGGAGGCCTGCATGACTGCCGCACCCGTTGCACCGGACCAGCCGCTCAGCGACACCCTTAAGGATGTGGACACCTGGTGGCGCGCCGCTAACTACCTCTCCGCCGGGCAGATCTATCTGCGGAACAATCCGCTGCTGCGCCGCCCGCTGGAAAAGGAGGACGTCAAGGCCCGGCTGCTGGGACACTGGGGCACCACTCCCGGGCTGAACTTCTTTTACGCGCACCTTAACCGGGTGATCCGCGACCAGCACCGTGAGGTCCTCTTCATCACCGGACCCGGGCACGGCGGGCCTGCCAACGTCGCCAACGCCTGGCTCGAGGGCACCTACTCGGAGATCTACAGCCACGTGGGCCAGGACGAGGCCGGGCTGCAGACGCTCTTTCGACAGTTCTCCTACCCCGGCGGTGTTCCCAGCCATGCGGCTCCTGAAACCCCCGGGTCCATCCACGAGGGAGGCGAGCTGGGCTATTCGCTGGCACACGCCTACGGCGCGGTGTTCGACAACCCGAACCTGATCGCCGCCACGGTGATCGGCGACGGCGAGGCCGAAACCGGGCCGCTGGCCGCCAGCTGGCATTCCAACAGCTTCCTGGATCCGGCCGTGGACGGTGCGGTGTTGCCGATCCTGCACCTGAACGGCTACAAAATTGCGAACCCCACCATCCTCTCGCGCATGCCCGAGGAGCAGCTGGTGAAGCTGATGGAAGGCTACGGCTACCACCCCTACCTGGTCACCGTGGAGGATCCCTCGGCCACGGCGCAGGCGCACGTCGATTTTGCCGCAGCACTGGAAGCCTGCCTGGCCGAAATCGACGAAATCCAGGCACCCTACCGCAGCGGCGAGCGGGTGGCAGTGCCTGCCGACGCCCCGGATGCCGATGACTCCCGAGATGTGCGGAACGAACACGCCCCGCGCTGGCCCATGATCATCTTCCGCTCGCCCAAGGGCTGGACGGGACCCGCCGTGGTGGACGGTCTGCAGGTGGAGGGCACCTGGCGGGCGCACCAGGTGCCGCTGTCCGGCATCCACGACAACCCGGAGCACCTCGCGCAGCTTGAGGAATGGATGCGTTCCTACCAGCCGGAAGAACTGTTCGACGACGCCGGCCGGCTGCGGCCCGAAATCGCCGCCCTGGCCCCGGAAGGCAACGCGCGGATGAGTGCCACCCCGTACGCCAACGGCGGGAGACTGCTGCAGGACCTCAAGCTGCCGGCGTACGCGGACCATGCCGTGGACGTGGAAAACCCCGGAACCAAGCGGATCTCGCCGATGATTACCGCCGGCGAATACCTGCGCGACGTGATCTCGCTGAACCCGTCCAACTTCCGGATTTTCGGCCCGGATGAGACCGCGTCCAACCGGCTGCAGGCCGTCTATGAGGTCACGGACAAGGCGTGGCAGCAGCGCATCGACGAGATTGACGAGCACCTGGCACGCAGCGGCCGGGTGGCCGAAGTTCTCTCCGAACACCTGTGCGAAGGCTGGCTGGAGGGATACCTGCTCACCGGCCGGCACGGGGTGTTCAACTGCTACGAAGCCTTTGTCCACATTGTCGATTCCATGTTCAACCAGCACGCCAAATGGTTGAAAGTCAGCCGCAACCTGTCCTGGCGCCAGCCCATTGCCTCGTTGAACTACCTGCTCTCCAGCCACGTCTGGCAGCAGGACCACAACGGCTTCTCGCATCAGGATCCCGGCTTCATCGACCATGTGGTGAACAAGAAGGCCGAAGTCATCCGGGTGTACCTGCCGCCGGACGTGAACACCATGCTCGCCGTGACCGAGCACATCCTTGGCACCCGGGACCGGGTGAATGTGGTGGTGTCCGGCAAGCAGCCCACGCCCGCCTGGCTGAATCCGGTGGACGCCCAGCTGCACGTGGAGCGCGGTGTGGGCATCTGGGACTTCGCCGGCAGCGAAACCGCAGGACCCGGCACCAAAACCGATCCCGACGTCGTGCTGGCCTGCGCCGGCGACGTACCCACCCTGGAAACCGTGGCCGCGGCCGGCCTGCTGAAGAAGCAGCTGCCGGACCTGAAAATCAGGGTGGTAAACGTGGTGGACCTGATGCGGCTGCAGGACCCCGGAGAGCACCCGCACGGGCTCTCTGACAGGGATTTTGACACCCTGTTCACCAAGGACCGGCCCATCATTTTCGCCTACCACGGCTATCCGTGGCTGATCCACCGGCTCACGTACCGGCGCACCAATCACGGCAATCTGCATGTACGCGGCTACAAGGAGGAGGGCACCACCACCACGCCCTTCGACATGGCCATGCTCAACCAGATTGACCGGTTCCAGTTAGCCATCGACGTGCTGGACCGGGTAGCGTCGCTGGGATCAACGCAGGCCGGTTTCCGGCAGTGGCTCCAGGACGAACGGATCCGCTGCCGGCAATATACCCGGGACGAGGGGCAGGATCCGCCGTACATTACGGGCTGGGAACTGCAGGAAGCCTCGGAACAAACCGCGGACTGAGCCTGCGGGTACGTACGATCCATCTATTGAAGGAGAGTTCATTGACCACTGATCACAAGAGCATCACCGTTTCGCGAGTTATTGATGCCCCAGCCAACGACATCTTCAACCTCCTGTCCAACCCGGCGCGCCACCACGAGCTGGACGGTTCCGGCATGGTGGTTTCGGACGAGAAAACCGACCGCATCACCAAGTCCGGGCAGGTTTTCACCATGAACATGAACAACTCCAAAATGGGTGATTACCAGACGGACAACCACGTCACCGGTTATGACCACAACAAGCTCCTGGCCTGGCAGACGGCTGTGGCCGGCACCGAGCCCATGGGCTGGCAGTGGGTCTGGGAACTCGAGCCGCACGGTTCGGACTCCACCGAGGTCACGCTGACCTATGACTGGTCCCACGTCACCGACAAGGAGACGCTGAAGAAGGTGTCCTTCCCGATGGTGTCCAAGGACGAGCTTGAAGACTCCCTGAACATGCTGGCCGCCGGAGTTTCCGGAGCCTAAGGTACAACACCGCATGACGACGGCGGCCGCACCTTCCCCGTGAAGGTGCGGCCGCCGTCGTTGTAGGGTGGGGCGCATGATCCGCGAAGGAACACCGCAGGACATCCCCGAACTGGCGCGGCTGCGGACGGTGTGGACCGCCGAAGCCGGACTGGATGTCCCCGTGGACCCGGACTTTGCCAGTGCCTTCGGGGACTGGCTGGCCACGAACCCGCGAACATTCTTCGTCGCCGAAAGTCCGGCCGGCTCCCTGATCGGGATGCTGAACCTGATGGTGTTCGAGCGGATGCCGAAGCCGGGAAAGCCGCTGTCCGGGTGGGTCTACCTTGCCAACGTCTTCGTGCTGCCGGCGCACCGGAACGCCGGGGTGGGCGGGGCGCTGGTGGCTGCGGCCGTCGACTATTCGCGCCGGATCGGGGCGGCGCGGATCGTCACCTCGCCGTCACCGGCGTCGAAGTCCTTCTATGCCCGGCAGGGCTTCGAGCCGGCGGACGAGCTGGCCGTTTACCGTTTCTGACGGCGCCCGGACTCAGTCGAACCTCACCACCACCTTGTCTGCCGCCCCCGGGGTCTTCGCCAGTTCCAGGGCTTCAAGGGAACGGTCGAAGGGAAGAACGTCGCTGATGATCAGCTTGTACTTCTCCCAGTTCTCGATGATGTCGTCGGTAACCTCGAAGATCTCCGTGGGGTAGCCCATCGCGAAGACGATGGTGAGCTCGGTGGTGAGGATGGAACCAAAATCCAGCTCCACGGGCTTCTTGTGCACCGCCACGACGCCCAGGACCGCACCGGACTTCGCCACATTGCCGACCGTCTGGGGGATCACGGGTGCCCCGGCGGCGTCGAGGAAGATGTCGGTTCCGGATCGGGTGCCGCGGACCAGCATGGTGGCCCCGTCACCGTGCAGTTCAACCAGGCGGGCCGCCACGTCCTCTTCGGCGGAGTTGATGACGGCGTCCGCGCCGATCTCCAGTGCCTTCTCCAGACGGGAAGGAATGATGTCCACGACCACAATGTGCGAGGCGCCCCGGCGGCGGTAGCCGAGGACGGCGCCGAGCCCGATGGGGCCGGCGCCGAATACCACAACCTTGTCGCCGGGCTTCGGATCGGTGCGGTTTACCGCGTGATAGGCCACTGCCATCGGCTCGTTCAGGGCAGCCACTTCCCACGGAATGTCGCTGGGAATGACCCGCAGCTGGCGTCCCGGCTCGGCATCCTTCACCAGGACATATTCCGACAACCCGCCCTGCGCACCGCCGCTGCCCAGCAGCCCGTCGGTAAACGCCATGGTGTCGATGACCACGTGGTCGCCGACGGCGAACCCGGTCACGTCGGCGCCGACCTCCGCTACTTCGGCGGCCGGCTCATGCCCCAGCGGGGTGGCTCCCTGCCGGGGCGGAATGCCGCCGACGTGGCTGTACATCGCGTCGGAGCCGCAGATCCCGCAGGCCTTCATCTTCAACAGGACATCGCGGGGACCGGTGACGGGCCGCTCGACCTCCACCCACTCGTTGGTGTTCGGACCGGTGACGTGGACAGACTTCATGGTTTCTCCTTCGTTCTCGACGGCAGGTGCGGGATTACCGGCTGGGGTTAAACCGCGGACCAGCCGCCGTCGGAGGGCAGGATGGCGCCGTTGATATTCACGCCGTCATCGCTGAGCAGGAACGTGATGGACGCTGCCAGCTCCTCAGCCGATGCCAGGCCCGGAATGTTGATGCGGGCGGGGCCGAGGCGGGCTTCGCCGTACTCGCTGGTCTTGCCGCCCATCGGGATGCCGGTGGCCACGCCGCCCGGAGCCACTGCGTTTACGCGGATGCCTTCCTTGGCGTACATGAACGCGGTGCTGCGGGTAATGCCCACAACCGCGTGCTTGGAGGCCGTGTAGGCCACACCCGATGCCGAGCCGCGCAGGCCGGCCTCGGAGGTGATGTTCACGATCGAGCCCTTGTGCGCTTCGAGCATGGTCGGCAGCACGGCGCGGGTCAGGCGCATCAGGCCCTCCACGTTGACGGCGAAGATCTTCTGCCACATGGCATCGGAGACCTCGTGCAGCGGCGAGAAATCGTCATTGATGCCGGCCACGTTGGCCAGGCCGTCAATCTTGGTGCCGGCAGCGGCCATGATGCTGTCGATGGCGGCGGGGTCGGTCAGGTCTCCGGCAACCGGAACAATGGCGTCGCCCAGCTCGGCGGCGAGCTCCTTGATCTTCACCTCGGCAATGTCGACGGCGATGACGCGGCCGCCTTCACGGACAATCCGTCCGGCGGTGGCGCGGCCAATGCCGGAACCGGCGCCGGTGACGATGACGGTGCGGCCCTCGAAACGTCCTTCGACGGTCGGCAGGACGGTCTCGGCGGTTTCGGGCATGACGCCGCCGTTGGCTGCCTTGACGAGTTCATCCACGGCTGCCTGCGGGAACTTGCCCCCGCTCAGGTCGACAAGCTGCTGCAGCTTCAGGGTCAGTGCCGGGCCCAGCGTTGACTCATCGCTGCCGGCCTGCGCGAGCATGCCGCGGATGGCGGGTCCGCCTGCCGGGTGGTCGAGCCACTGCTGGACGGTGTTCTGGGCGGTGATGGGCGAGTTAGCCATGGACCGGTCCTTTCGTTGCCGAGGCGGCCGGACTGTAACGGCCGCGGTTGCAGGCGGTCAACGCGGGGGTATCCCGTGCTGCTTACACGTGTAAGTTGCCTGTAATGTCAGAGTACCGGAGAAACCCGGCGGATATAAGGCAGACATTTTCGGCGGAAAGGACGGCTCGTGGAGCGCAGGGCTAACTCCTCTGACGTGGCCCGGGAAGCAGGCGTTTCCCGGGCCACGGTCAGCTACGTGCTCAACGGCCGCAGCGGGCAAAGCATCTCCGCCGCCACCCGGGACAAGGTACTGGCGGCCGCCCGGAATCTGGGGTACATCCCGTCCGCCGCTGCCCGCACGCTGCGCAGCGGCCGCAGCACCTTGGTCCTGATGCTGCTGCCGCCCGAACCGCTGGGCCGGGCCCAGGCCATGGTGATCGACGCGGCCTCGGAGTACCTGGAGCAGCACGGGCTGCGGCTGGTGGCCCACCGGCTGCCCCGGAGCGGAGGTGCGGTGTCCCTGGTGCATTCCCTGGTTCCTGCGGCACTGATCCTCATCACCCCGCTGGAGGACGCGGAGCTGGCTGCCCTGCAGGCCACCGGGATCAGGGTGGCCTCGCTGCACTCGACACTGCATGATCCGCTCGGGCCGGACCTGGGCATCGGCGCACTGCAGGTCCAGTACCTGGCCGACGCCGGGCACCGCCGGATCGGCGTGGCCGTACCGGAGGGTGCCGGCTACGGCTGGCGCGTGCAGGTGCGCCTGGCCGCCATCGAGCATGCCTGTGATGTCCTTGGCCTGCCGCGTCCCGCCGTCGCGCACCTTCACCTGGATGCAGCCGATGCCGCTGCCGCCGTAGCCCGCTGGCTCGAAGGCCCGGAGGCGGTAAGCGCAGTGTGCGCGTTCGACGACGATCACGCGTTTGCGCTGCTGTCCGGATTAGCGGTCCACGGGTGGACGGCGCCGCGGGACCTGGCGGTCATTGGTGCCGAGGACATTCCGCTGGCGTCCCTCGCCGTGCCGCCGCTGACGACCGTCCGGCTTGATGCCGCACGGTTGGGAAAGCGGTTTGCACAGATGGCGCTGGGAGAAACGGCCGCTGAAGAACTGCCGCCCGTCAGCCTGGTTCAGCGGGACTCCGCCTAACTGCGCCGATCGGCGTTGACCGACCGGGCAGTGTGCAGGATTAACCGTGCGGCCAGGCGGCGACCGCCTGGTCAATTGCCCGCCGCGCCGCCGCCGGAATCCGCTCCACCAGGTCCACCACCGGTTCCGTCCCGGACCTGGCCGTGGAGCGAGGCAACCGCCAGGTGCCAACGGTGACCCCATCCACCACCACCGCCGGGCGGAAAATTCCGTTGCGGCCCGGTACCAGCGCTTCGAACACTGCCGGGCTGGTTGTCAGGGAACGGTCCGTGTAGCCCAGGATCCACTCATCAAACCCGGGCAGCAGCACAGCTCCCGTGACCGTTGGGAGGTCCGGATCCCCGATGATCCACGCAGGCGTGCCGTCCACTTCCACTGTGGTGAGGTCCTCCACTGCGGCGGCTGCACGCCGCAGGACAGCCCGGGGAAGCTTGGCCCACCAGGCCAGGTCCGCCTCGGTCACCGGTCCCCGGGCGAGGACAAACCCGCGGACCACTGTGGCCAGCGCTGCCTCCGGATCCGCCGGCGAGTGGTCCGGGGAAAGGGTGAGGAGTTGTTCGGGGCGGTCCGGATGGAACTGTCCCCAGTGCACGTGGCCGGCCACGGCCAGATGCATCAGCAGGTGATACCCGGGGCCGCCGGCCGTGGGGATGCCGGCCGCGTCCCACAGGGACAGGACTTCTGCCCGGCGCAGCGGACGGATTTGGAGGGCTTCAAGCAGCACGTCCCGGGCGCGGCCAACCGTGCGCTCATCCAGCCCGAGTTCCTCCCGGCGCCGCACGGTAGCCCGGTGAATCCGCTCCGCGGTGAAGAACAGCAGCGTGCCCAGATGCTCCGGCGTCGTGGCGAACAGTGTGCCCCGCATTGGCCAGCTGCGGACCAGTGCGCCGTCGTTGAACGCGGCCCGCACATCGGCCACAGTGGTTCCCGGCTCTGAGCGCAGAGCGACGGCGCGCAGGACGGCGGGCAGATCCTGGCCCTGCAGCGCGACCGCCCGCTGTACGACGCCGGCAGGCAAAAGGTCCGAGCCGGTCAGCAGCTGGGACCGCACCCGCATCCGCCGGGCATCCCCGCCGCTGAGTTGGAATCCCATCCGCTCACCGTAGGCGGCACAGGGGCAAGCGGCAAGAAGGAGCGCTGCCCCCGGCCCCGCATCAGGAAACCCTCCGTTTTGGGATTTCCCCGCCGGTTTGGACTTTTGCCGCCGGTCCGCGCCGGCAGCAAAATCCCAAACCGGTAGCCGAATCCCAAAACGGCCGCGGAACCGGCCTCAGGCGTTCTCTTCCCGGGCCCGGAAAAGCTGCATCTGCCGGTATCGTCGGCCCAGCGACTCGCGCCGCGGCTTAACCGCCGCGTCCTCGGGCTCCGCGGTCAGGTCAATGTGCTTCTTGCCGAAGCGCCAGAGCAGCAGGTCATCGAGCAGCCGGTCCGGTCCGGGGGAGTACCGGTGGTCCAGGGCCTTGCGGACCTTGGTGATGATGTCCGCCTGCAGCAGTCCGGCCAGGTCCATGGTGGTCTTCATGCCGTGGGCGGCCAGCAGTTCGGCGGCCCAGCCCCAGTCATCGCCGGCCTTGCGGTTCACATGCGGCAGCAGCGTCATCCAGACGTCGCGGATCCGGTTGGGAGTCAGCGGCGCGCTTCCCTGTCCGTCCTCGTCCCAGAAACCGGTGACTGTCTCATAGCGCTCATGCAGTTCGGCAAATGCGGTTTCCACGGTTTCCAGCATGGCCGCCGTGGCAGTGAACTGGCGGTCGAAGTACGGGCTCCAGGCCCGCGGATCACCGGCTTTGAACCGGATGTCATGCTCAATTTCGGACCAGGCGTGAGCCAGCACGGTGCGGATCTGCACTTCAAACTGGTAGCTGCCGTTGGGCCGCTGGTCCGGGTCCAGGAGCTTGTGGAACTCCCGGACGGTGTCATTTTGGATGGTCCGCAGGACCAGGTGCCGGCTGGAATAGCCGTAGGTGCCGGATTCGATGGATCCAATGTCCTTTTCCCGGTCCCCGCGGCAGTCGAACTCGGCACGCTGGCGCTTGATCAGGTTGGCGGCCTCATCGACCTCGTGCGGCAGGGTGACAATCACCCGCAGTCCCACCAAATCGATCAGGTTGCGCAGCGGATCGGGGAACAACAGTGTCGGCAGCTCGGCCGGATCCTCGGACGGCAGGGTCCGGGCAGCCTTGTCCCGGAAGGACTCCACCGTTTTGGTCCGTGAGGCCACGAACAGCGGACGGACGGGACTGTCCGTGAAGATGGCCCGCAGGCTCTCCTCCATTTCACGGGTGAGCTTTTCCAAAGCCGGACGGACCCGTGCGTATTCATCGGTGCTCGCCTGGACCACCGGACGCAGCCGGTCATCGAGGCTGTCCCACGCGCCCATAGAAAAAACCCCGTTCCTTCACCTTGGTTGTGTTGCCGGCCGTCCGGCGTGCCGGACGCTAGGCTCAACTACCAGATTAGGCCAGATGAAGGGGTGGTTATGATGCCGTCAGACCCGCGGCGCCTTGCCTACGGTGAACATCCGGACCAGTACGCCGAACTCTCGCTGCCCGACGGCGGCGCCGCCGCACCCTTCGGAAACGCCCCCGCTGTGGTGGTCATTATCCACGGAGGATACTGGCGCTCCCGGTACACGGCTGAACTGGGCCGGCCGGCCGCGCGGGATCTCGCCGCCCGGGGTTATGCCTGCTGGAACCTGGAGTACCGGCGGGCCGGAAACGGCGGCGGCTGGCCCGAAACCTTCGAGGACATCAGTGCCGGCATCGATGCGCTCGCGCCGGTGGCCGTGGACTACGGCCTGGACCTGTCACGGGTTACTGTGCTGGGACATTCCGCCGGCGGACACCTGGCGGTGTGGGCCGCCGGCCGCACCGGAGCCGCGGTTCCCGTCACCGCCGTCGTCAGCCAGGCCGGGGTCCTGAACCTGGCCGAGGCGATGGAGCTGAACCTCAGCGACGGCGCGGTGCTCAATTTCCTGGGGTCCTCGCCGGAGGCAGATCCGCACCGCTACCGCAGTTCGGATCCACTGCAGCGGCTCCCGCTGTCCGTTCCCGTGATTGCCCTGCACGGCGACGCTGACCGGCATGTGCCGCTGAGCCAGTCCGCCGGATTTGTGCAGGCGGCCGTGCAGTCCGGCTCGCCTGCCCAACTGCGGATGGTCCCGGGAGACCATTTTGACCTGATCACGCCCGGCACTGATGCCTGGGATGCCGTCGTCGAAGCCGTGGCCGCAGTGTCCGAAGCGCGGCTAACTTAAGGAAACCTGGCGGGTGCTCTGTTAGGTTGTGAAGCGTGCTTACAGTCATCGGCGAAGCCCTCGTGGACGAGGTTCTCAGCGACACAGCTCCCAAACGGTTCCATCCCGGCGGGAGTCCGCTCAACGTGGCCGTGGGCGTTGCCAGGCTCGGCCGGCCGGTGCAGTTTGTCGGCCGCTACGGTACCGATGCCTACGGGCAGCTGATCCAAGAACATCTCCGGGGCAACTCCGTCCTGACTCCTTTGCCGCCGGATGACCTGCCCACCAGCGTCGCCACCGCTCTGCTGGATCCGGCCGGCGGGGCCCGCTACACGTTTGACCTCAAGTGGCAGCTCCCGTCCCTGGCCGAGGCGCTGCCCCGGCTGCTGGACGGCACCACCATGCTGCACACCGGCTCCATTGCGGCCATGCTGCAGCCCGGCGCAGACGCGGTGCTGCGGGCAGTGGAACGCGCCCGCCCCTCGGCAACCATCACCTATGATCCCAACTGCCGGCCCTCGATCATCACGGATGTGGCCTACGCCCGGGAACAGGCGGAGAGATTCGTCGCCCTGGCCGACGTCGTGAAGGCCTCGGACGAGGACCTTGCCTGGCTGTATCCGGACGAAGACCCCCGGGACGCCGCCCGGCGATGGCTGGCCATGGGGCCCGCGCTCGTCGCCGTCACCGGCGGATCCAAGGGCGCCTGGGCCGTAACCGCCGCCGGGGAAGCCGAGGCCTCCGTTCCGCCGGTCACCGTAGTGGACACCGTGGGTGCCGGGGACTCCTTCATGTCCGCCCTGCTGGTGTCGCTCATGGACCGGGAGCTCGACGGCGGTGCCCGCCGTCCCGAGCTGGCCCGCATCAGCGCCGGGGACCTGAATACCGTGCTGGGCTTCGCCGTCCGCGCCGCAGCCGTCACCGTGTCACGGGCGGGCGCCAACCCGCCGTTCCGCGAAGACCTTCCCAACCCCTGACGACTCACGCCAAGGAGAACACGATGCAAAGCTATGACCCGTATGAGGCGCTTCCCTCCGTGCCGGCCTTTGCCGTCACCAGCGAGGACGTCGCCAATATGGAGCCGTTTGCCCCCGCGCAGTACAGCGGGAAAATGGGGATCCCCGGAGGGAAGGACGCCTCCCCGCAGCTGACCTGGTCCGGAGCTCCGGAAGGCACCAAGAGTTTCGCCGTCACGATGTACGATCCCGATGCACCCACCGCCAGCGGCTTCTGGCACTGGGCGGCCTTCAACATTCCGGTGTCCACCACATCACTGCCCGGCGATGCCGCCAATACGGACAACATGCCGCAGGGCACCGTGCAGTTGCGGAACGACGCCGGGTTTGCCGGTTTTGTGGGAGCGGCACCGCCCCCCGGCCACGGACCGCACCGCTATTTTGTGGTGGTTCACGCGGTGGACGTCGAAACCCTGGATGTTCCGGCCGATGCAACCCCGGCCTTCCTGGGATTCAACCTGTTCAGTCACACCTTGGCCCGCGGCCGCCTGGTGGGCCTGGCGGAAGTTTCCGCCGACTGACCCGGGTGCCTGTGGCCGCATCCGGCCGCCCGGGCCGGATAGGCTGGATTTCTGCGCAGCTGCGCAGAAATCCAGCGAGTGAACGGGGTGCGCGGTGCGTCTGGTAGCAAGCGACCTGGACGGGACCATTGTGGGTCCGGACAACAGGATCAGCGACAGGACCGTACGCGCGTTCCGGGACTGCGCGGACGCCGGCGTCGAGATCGTTTTTGTCACGGGCCGTCCGCCCCGCTGGCTGACCCCCCTCACGGATGCCTTGGGGCACGCCGGCACCGTCATCTGTTCCAACGGCGCCGTCACCTACGATCTGGGGACGGCCCGCGTGCTCAAGGCACGGGCCTTGGCCCTGCCGGATCTCTTCTCAGCTGCCGCCATCATCCGGAACCTCTATCCGGCGGTCCGGTTTGCCGCTGAAACTGTGGACGGCTTCCACCTGGCTCCCGGGTTCCTCGAATCCGGATCCGAGGAACTGTCGGGAGCAAAAGCACCGGCTCCGCTGGAATCTAGTCTCACCGAGGCGGACACGGTGGTGAAGTTCCTGGCGCGCGTGGACGGCGCGTCGCCGGATGAGTTTCTGCAGCGGGTCCGCCCCGCGGTGTCGCATCTGGTGTCCGCGACGCACTCCGCACCCACCGTCCCGCTGCTGGAGATGTCGCTGCACGGCCTGAACAAGTCGGTGACGCTGGCCGACTACGCCGCATCCCGTGACATTGCGCCGGCGGATGTGGTGGCCTTCGGGGACATGCCCAATGACGTGCAGATGCTGCAGTGGGCCGGGTGCGGCTACGCCATGGCGTCCGGCCACGCCGAGGCTCTGGCGGCAGCCGACAAAGTGGCGCCGGCGTTCGCAGACGACGGCGTGGCCCAGGTCCTGGAATCGCTCCTGCGCCGGCTGTGACGCGGGGCTGGGGCGGCAGCCGCCGCTGTGCGGCGACCTTTAGGGGCCGGCGTCAACGCCCAGAGCTGCCGCCCGGCGCGAGTGCAGCACCCGGTGGACAGTGATCACCACCGCCAGCCAGGCCAGTCCCAGTGTCCAGGCCACCAGGACATCGGTAAACCAGTGGTGACCCAGATATACACGGCTCAGGCCCACGGCCAAAGCAAAAACAGCGGCGGCCGCCACCGTGAGCAGCTTGGCCCAGTGCGACTCAAGCCGCAGGAGGATCAGGTAGGCCACCATGCCGGCGATCACCACCGAATTCAGCGAATGCCCGCTGGGGAACGACGCCGAGTGTTCGTAGGGCGGAACGGCGTCCGCCAGCGGAGGCCGGATCCGGCCGATGAGGTCCTTCCCTGCCACCGTCATCAGCAGCGACCCTGCGGCTGCGGACACCATGAGCAGCACCGGAGTCCAGGACCGCCAGCGCCAGGCCAGTATCAGCATGGCTGCCCCTGCCAGGATGGGCATGCCCACGGTGCCGGCCAGGTTGGTGAACCCGGTCACGGCCGAGTTCATCCAGGGGGACCGCACCGCCAGCGCCGCATCCAGTGCCGGCTGGTCCAACAGAGCCACGCCGTCGGACTCCACCACCGATTCATAGACTTCAGCAGAACCCAGCGTCAGCAGCACGGCCGGAATCAGCCCCAGTGCCAGGGTGATCAGCAGGGCCGCGCGCGGGGATGTCCACTGCGCGAGGCGGTGCAGAAACGAAGCCAACCCGGCAGCGGGTCCGGATCCGGGCTGCTGCCGGCGGCGGTCAAGAGGGTCCGGGGGAGGGCGTCCAGCTGAGTCATCCGTCATGAAACCAGTATGCCCAACCGGCGGCAGAGCCAATCCAAGTTGTTCGCCAGCCCGGCCTTCCAGACCTGCCAGGAGTGTCCGCCGGGCAGCACCTGGAGGGCCACATCCATGCCCGCGGCTTTTGCCGCCTCATAGACCCGACGGCCCTCGGGCGTGTACACGGAGTCATCGGCGCCCACAGCCACGATGCCGGCGGAATCCGGAAACGGTTGCGCCGCCAGCCGGTCCAGGGCGTTCTGGGCCGTGAACCGGGACTCGTTCCCGCCGAAATAGGTGCTGATCAGGAAATCCCGGCCCTGCACAACGCTGGGCTCTGCCTCTCCGGCGATGTCGATGAACGTGGGATAGGCGTCAGGATAGTTGGCGGCCAGCTGCATGGCGCAGGTGCCGCCGTAGGAATACCCTGCCACCGCCCACTGGCTGCCTCCGCTGAGTCCTGCTGCCAGATTCTGCCGTACCCAGGCAGGGACATCCACGGCCAGATAGGTCGCCGAGGAGCTGATGTCCGAATCAAGGCAGAGGGGCCAGTTGGTGTTGTCCGCGTTGGACGCGTCGGGCATGACCACCACGGGAGCCAGCCCCTGGTGCTTTGCGGCAAAGGTGTCCATCATATCCAGCAGCTGTCCGCCCACGAGCCAGTCATTGGGGGAGCCGGGCTGGCCGTGGATGAGGACGAGGACGGGCAGGTTGACCGCCGGCTGCTGGGCCAGATAGGCGGGAGGGAGATAGATCAGTGCGGAGTTGGAGGCATAACCGGAGGTGGTACCGGGAATGTCCGCCGCGTAAATCCTGCCCTCCGCCGGCATGTCCGGCGGAGCGGTCCAGTTCGCGTCGGTGGTGGCGGGCAGCCCGGCGGCCGACGCAGGGTCCCGGGTGGGAAGCGCTTCATCCACCGGACGGGGCGGACTGATCAGGGATTCCAGTGTTGGATACTGGGCGTAGGCGGCATTGACGGTGACCGCTACGGCTGTCAGCGCCAGCGACGCCGCAGTCACTGCCAGGAACCGGTCCCACGCCGCGTCCACCCGTCGAATCCGCAGCACGGCAAGGATGACAGCCAGTATTCCGAGTCCGGCATATACGTAGAGCATTCGGGGAAAGGCCGCGTTCCACCAGTGGAAGACTGATTCGGCCATCAGGAAGAGGATGAAGGTGATAACGGCTGCAGCCATGGCCGCCAGCGGAACCACCACGAGCAGATGGCGGGGTCTGCCGGCCGCCAGCCCCACCAGCGACAATCCTCCCAGGACGAGCAGCACCGCAGGGAGAACGCCGGTCAGCAAAGAGACAGAGTTCACCGAACGCCGTCCACAATCCGGCGCATCAGGGTGAAGCTCTGGCTCAGCGAGACCTCCGGCAGGTAGGCCCGGGCCACTGCGTTCCCGATGGCGGGCAGGGACGCCGGGTCAAGGTAGGTCATGTAGAGAGGCACGTACTGCGGCTGGAACTTTGCCTTAAAGGCCAGCAGGGAACGGAAACCGTACACCGGCTCCAGGGTGGCCCCGAGTAAATCCAGGACGTGGTCCAGGATCGGCGCCTCACTCTCGCCGGCTCGGCGGGAGCGGGCCAGCGGCGCACCGCTGAGACTGAGGGTTTCGTATCCCTCGTCCTGCAGCAAAACCGCGGCCGAGGCTATGAGGAAGTCCATGGCCGGACGGAACCCGGAGCTGCGCCTGCGCATGAAGTCCAGCGTCCAGCCCACAACAGCGCCGTCCCGGTAGATCGGCAGCCACGAGGTGACACCGTGCACTGTGCCGTCCCGGTCCACCGCCAGCAGGCAGCGCACCTCCGGGTCATCCACCTCGTCAAGGCCGCCCAGGGTGAAGCCCATTTCCGGCATTTTCTTATCCGCCACCCATTCCTCGGAGATGGCATGAAGCTGATCGATGACCGCCAGCGGGGCGGTGGAGTAGTTGATCCACCGTGCTTCGATCCCGGCTTTGCGGGCATGGTTCATGGCGGTGCGGACGTCCTGGAACTTCTTCCCCTTGAATTCCAGTTTTCCCAGCGGGAGTACTGTTTCCTCGGCCACCTGCAGGCGGGAAAAACCCAGCCCCGCGGTGATCTTCTCCGTTTCCGATGTCACCGAATATAGGCACGCCGCCAACCCGTTTGCCGTGCAGTAAGCGGCAAACCCCTCGACGGTCTCCCGCAGGTCCTCGGGCGGTCCCACCGGCTCACCCACGGTGAGGGCAACGCCCATCCCCGGGCGGAACGCCACGTAGGAATCTCCAGACGGCGCAAACCAGTACGTGTTCCCGGGCCAAAGCGTCATCCAGGACATGGTGCTCCCGCCGTGCTTCATCAGCAGTTCACGCGCCCGGCCTTCGTCTCCGGCCTCGGGTGCGTGCGCGGGCTTCAGCCAGGACCCCAGCAGCATCACGCAGACAAAAACCCAGAAAAGAACTCCCACCCCCTCATATAGAAGGTCGGTGAACAGCGTCACGGGCAGCACCCCCGGCACTGCGGAAGTCAGTTCCAGGACCGGAAGGAAGCGCTTGGGCAGGTCCGCTATCAGAAGTGATGCCGAAGCACGGGGCATGAAACCGTCCCGGTCCAGGAGGCCGCCGGCAACGTAGACAATGCTGAGGACAACCGCCGCCCCGGCAACCCGGACCGCGAACCTGCGGTAGGTTCCCGCCGGCGCCGAAACGGTGAAGAGGCGGTGCGTCGCGGCCAGCAGCACCAGCACCGCCAGCGGAACAAGCAATGGCAGTCCCAGCGCCAGGGCATTCTGTGCCGTTCCCAGTTCATAACGGTTTCCCGCAGTGTCGCCTCCAAGGAAGCGGATCACGCGCAGGCCTGCCAGAACCGTCATCACGCCCTGCAGGATCAGCGCGCCCGCCCACGCGAACCGGCGCCCCCGGCGCAGTCCGTCGGAGAACACGGCCAGGAGTATCTGCGGCAGAACGGCCAGGAAGAAACCCGCGGGCCCGGCGCGCAGCTGCAGCTTGGCGGAACTGCAGTCCACGGCCTGCCCCGGATCACCGCAGAGCTGGGCGAGGGTTTGCGGGTCCGTAATCTCCACATTGGTGAACAGATAGCGCAGGACTGCCAGCGGACCCACAGCCTGTGAGCTGAGGGCCGAAATCACCGGGCCCACAGCCGAGGCAAAGACCACCAGACCCACCAGGACGCGTGCTTCCCTGCGGGTGGAGGCCAGCCGCCCGGGCCAGCGCGGCAGCCGGCCAAAGAGCAGGGGACCGCCGACGGCGCCCACGGTTGCCGCTGCCAGAACGGTGACGCTGTGAAACGACCCGCCGTACAGGGCCAGGAGCGCCAACAGGGTAAGGAGACCCACGCGCAGCCGGCGCCGCCACAGGGTGGAAAGTCGTGCGCTCAGTGCCGTGAGGGTGCCGCAGGCCAGGGCCACCGGCCCCACGAAGGATTCTGATTCCAGCGCCCGTGACCACTCCCCGGGTATGGCGTTTGCGGTGTGGGCGAAACCAATGGCAAGCAGCGCGCCGAGGACCTGGGATATCACTGCTGCCAGGGCGAACCGCACCGATCCCATCAGCCGCTCGGAGGGGAGTCCGGCGCCCAGGATCAGCACGGTTGCCGCGAAGTAACCCGGCAGCCCGGACGCCCAGAAGCCGGAAAGCAGCAGAGCGGGCCAATGGCCCGGCAGGGAATCCGCTGACAAAACCACCCAGTCTGCCAGCGCGCCCCCCGGGCCGGAGCGCAGGCTTCCCGTTGCTGCACCCGCAATCCAGTAAAAGGCGAGAAAGGCAAGCGTTACCGGTGCCCGCCGTACGCCGCCGCGAAACCACTCCGCCTGCCAGAGCAGCGTCCTGCTGACGCCGGACCGGCCGAATCCTGCAGCAGGGCCAGCGGATGATGTAGTTGCCAAGCCAGGTACCTCCGCACCGCACGGATGTTCCGGGAACCGCGCTACAGCGGCCCATCGGGTGGTGACAGTCTAGGGCGGACGCAGCCCCAAATGGCATGCCTTTCCGGGCTGCGGAGGATTTCCCGGATAAAGTACGCGGGTGAGCTACCCCTACTTCAACGCCTCCGGCCCGCTGGGCTTCGCCCACCGCGGCTTTTCCCGGGAAGGCCTGGAAAACTCCATGCCGGCGTTCCGTGCCGCCGCCGCCCTGGGGTTCGGTTACCTGGAAACGGATGTGCGCACCACGCGCGACGGTGTCCTCCTGGCCTTTCACGACGCCACGCTGGACCGGGTTGCCGGTGCCGGAGGTCCGGTGGGAAACCTCAGCTACCGGCAAATCCAGGCAGCCCGAATCGGCGGACGCGCATCCATTCCCACCTTCGAACAGCTGCTGACGGAACTGCCGGGGGTTCGCCTGAACGTGGACATCAAGGACGCCGCGGGATCGGCTGAACTGGCCCGCCTGCTGGACAAGCACGGAGCCCATGAGCGCGTGCTCGTCACCTCCTTCTCTGACCGGCGGCGGCTGTCGGCGCTGCGGATCCTGCGCCGCTCGGGCCGCCGGGCAGCGAGTTCAGCGGGCAGCGTTTTCACTGCGTTGACGGTGCTTCTGGCACCCCTTGGCCTGGCGGGACCGCTGGCCCGGGCGGGCCGCTACCAGTGCCTGCAGGTGCCGGAACGCCAGGGTCCGGTCAAGGTGGTGACGCCGGCGTTCCTGCGCCGCTGTCACCGCGCCGGCCTGCAGGTGCATGTGTGGACCGTGAATGAGGCCGCCGACATGGAGCGGCTGCTGGATGAAGGCGTGGACGGCCTGGTGTCGGACCGCGCCGATCTGCTCGCCGAGATCCTGACGAAGCGTGGAGTCTGGCCGCAGCAGGATCCGGAGGGGATGGCAGGATAGGGGCATGCGCGTTCTCATAGCCCCGGACAAGTTCAAAGGTTCCCTTTCCGCAGTGGAGGCGGCCGCCGCCATGGCCGAAGGGGTGCTCGCTGTGTATCCGGAGGCGGACGTGATGCTCGTTCCGGTGGCCGACGGCGGCGAGGGCACCCTGGAAGCGGCGCTGGCCGCGGGTGCGCAGGAACGCATGGCCACTGTCCGCGGGCCGCTGGGGGGAAACGTCACCGCCCTGTGGGCGCTGACCGGCAGCACGGCCGTGATTGAAACCGCACGGGCCTCGGGCCTGATGCTGGTGGAACCCTCCGTGCAGTCGTCCCTGGCCGCGTCGAGTTACGGCAGCGGGGAACTCATCCGCGAAGCGCTGGACGCCGGAGCGTCGGAGATTGTCCTCGGCATCGGCGGATCGGCCATGACCGACGGCGGTTCCGGAGCCCTTACCGCTCTCGGGCTGCGCATCCTTGATGCTGCCGGTAACCCGGTGCCGCCCGGCGGAGCAGGCCTGTCCCTCGCCGCCGCCATCGACGCCTCCGGCCTGGATCCCCGGCTGGCCGGAGTGCGGATCCGCATCGCCGCCGACGTCACCAATCCGCTCACCGGCAGCGAGGGCGCGGCACACGTGTTTGCCGGGCAGAAGGGAGCGGATGCCACCGCGCGGCTTCTCTTGGACGAGGCACTGGTCCGGTGGGGCGCACTGCTGCTGGAAACCACCGGCGTCGACGTCGATATTGCCGGCGCGGGCGCGGCCGGCGGCTTCCCATCGGCGTTCCTGGCGTTCACCAATGCCACGCTGGAAAGCGGCTTCGACGTCATTGCCCTGCTCACGGGCCTGGATGCCGCGCTCGCGAAGGCCGATCTGGTGCTGACGGGCGAGGGATCCCTGGACGAGCAGTCCCGTTACGGCAAGGCGCCGCTGTCAGTGGCCGAGCGCGCACGGGATGCCGGCATCCCGGTAGTGGCCCTGGCTGGCCGCATCACCCTGCCGCCGCACATCTTGGCCGAATACGGCGTGGTGGCGGCCGTCAGCCTGCTGGACCTGGTGCAGGATCCGGCCGACGCGATGGCCCACGCTCAGCGCTGGTTGACGCGGGCCACCGTTCAGGCGCTGGAAGGGGCTTAAGCTAAGTCCCGCCTAGCCCAGGCGGCTTGGTTTGGACCCCAGATCCTCGCCGGGTTCATCGGGATCGGTGCCGCGCCAGCGGGCAATCGACTGCATGCCGTGGAAGGCGATCAGGGTGGCGCCGGTGCCAAGGGCAATACCGCCGAACTCCACCCCGGCAACAACCCAGGTGAAGTTGGCAATGGCAACGATCAGCCCCAAACCGGCAGTGGACAGATTGATCGGGTTGGAGAAGTTCACCCGGTTGTCCACCCAGATCCGCACGCCCAGAATGCCGATCATGCCGTAGAGGATGACGCCGGCGCCGCCGAGGACCCCTCCCGGGACGGTGGCGATCATGGCGCCGAACTTCGGAAACAGGCTCAGCAGGATGGCAACGATGCCCGCGACCCAGTAGGCAGCGGTGGAGTAGACCCGGGATGCCGCCATGACGCCGATGTTCTCCGCGTACGTGGTGGTCGCCGAGCCGCCGCCGGAGCCGGCCAGGACCGTCGCGAGGCCGTCGGCCATCAGCGCCCGGCCGGCATAGGGATCCAGGTCCCGTCCTGTCATGGCCGCCACTGACTTCACATGGCCGATGTTCTCCGCGACCAGCACCAGCACCACGGGCACAAACAGGCCGATGAGCGAGAAATGGAAGGTGGGGGAATGGAACTCGGGCAGCCCGAACCAGGCGGCATCATTGATGGCCTGGAAATCCACTTCCCCCTGGATGATGGCGGCAATGTAACCGGCGACGACGCCGAACAGGATGGAGAGACGGCCCAGGAAACCCCGGAACAGGACGGTCGCCAGCAAAATGGCCGCCACTGTGATGGTGGCGGTCAGCGGGCCCTTCTCGAAATTGTCCCGCGCGGAACCGGCGAGGTTCAGGCCAATGAGCGCCACGATGGTGCCGGTGACCACGGGCGGCATCAGGATCTGGATCCATTTGGTGCCGGCCCGCTGGACAGCCAGCCCCACCAGGAACAGGACGGCGCCGGCCATGATGATTCCGCCCAGCGCCCCGCCGGGCCCGTGCTGGCTGGTGGCCGCCGTGATCGGGGCTATGAACGCGAAGCTGGAACCCAAATAGCTGGGCACCCGCCCTGCGGTGATGATCAAAAAGAGAATGGTGCCGATCCCCGAGAACAGCAGGGTGGTGGCCGGCGGAAAGCCGGTGAGCAGGGGCACCAGGAAGGTTGCCCCGAACATGGCCACCACATGCTGGGATCCGATTCCGATGGTCCGCGGCCAGCTCAACCGTTCATCCGGAGCAACGTACTCTCCGGGTTTGATGGTTTTGCCGTCTCCGTGAATCGTCCAGGCCGTACCGAATTTGCTCATTGAAGTGCCTTTCGAAGACCCGCGATTGGTTCGTGCAGAATAGTACCGGGCTATGACAGCTGGAGTGTTATGTTGCAAACCCCCTTATTTTACCGGAGGACAACCTGGCGGAGACCGCGGTTTCCGCCTGCGAACGGACGGAACAGCATGGGCATATCAGCAGCGGGCCGCACGGTCCTTGTAACCGGTGCGGCGATGGGCATGGGCAGGCTCTATGCGGAGCGGGCAGTGCACGACGGCGCTGCTCACGTAGTGCTGTGGGACCGCAACGCCGAGGCACTGGAGGCCACCGCGGCGGACTTGCGGGCCCTGGGCGGCAGCACCGTCCACCCCTATGCCCTGGATGTCAGTTCCGTGGCCGAAGTTACTGCCGCCGCTGAGAGCGTCCTGGCCGAAGCCGGAGTTCCCGACATCCTCATCAACAATGCCGGCATCGTCCGCGGAAAGTACTTCTGGGAGCATGACCATGAGGCCGATATTGATGCCGTCATGCAGGTGAACACGCTGGCTCCCATGCACATCACCCGGGCGTTCCTGCCGCAGATGATTGCCCGCCGCACCCCGGCGCGGATCCTGAACGTCGCTTCGGCGTCGGGCACCTTGTCCGTGCCGAAAATGAGTGTCTACACCGCCTCCAAATGGGCTGTCATCGGCTGGAGCGATTCGCTGCGGCTGGAACTGAATGAATCAGGCAATGGGCACGTTCAGGTCACCACCCTGATTCCGAGCTACATCAAAACCGGAATGTTTGCCGGCGCACGCGGCCCGCTGCTGACGCCGCTGATGGAACCGGAGTATGTGGTGGACCGTGCCTGGACGGCCCTGATGGAGGGCAAGGCCCGCATCCAGCTGCCCTGGACCGTGCCGCTGGGCAGCGCCCTGAGAGGTCTGCTGCCGCAGCCGGTATGGGATGTGGTGGCAGGACGGGTGTTCAAGGTGTACCAGTCGATGGACCATTTCACCGGACGTCCTGCCGCCCCTGCGGCAGCGGAGGGCAAGCGATGAGTGCAACAGCCCAACACGAGATCACGGGAGGCACTTTCGGTGCGTCCATTCCCTCCGTGGTGGCAGGGGTGCGCCGCGCCTACGATTCCGGGATCACCCGCCCGCTGGACTGGCGCCGAAAGCAGCTGCAGGGCCTGATTCGGCTGCTGACCGAGCGGGAAGCCGAGCTCAGTGCGGCGCTGGCGCAGGATCTGGGCAAAAACCCGCTGGAAGGCTACCTGACCGAAATCTCCATCACCGTCTCGGAGACTGAATATGCCCTCAGGCATTTAGCGCAGTGGACCCGCAGCACCAAGGTTCCCGTGCCGCTGGGCCTGAAACCCGCCTCCGCGAAGACCGAACCCCAGCCGCTGGGCGTGGTGCTGATTATTGCGCCGTGGAACTACCCGGTGCAGCTGCTGCTGGCTCCGCTCATCGGAGCGCTCGCCGCGGGCAACGCCGCGGTGCTGAAGTCTTCCGAGCTGGCGCCGGCCACCTCCCGGGCCATGGCCGAACTGCTGCCCCTGTATCTGGACCCGGCCGCCGTCGTTGTGGTGGAGGGCGGGCAGGAAGCGAGCACGGCGCTGCTGGCCGAGCGGTTCGATTCCATCTTCTTTACCGGCGGGGAGCGGGTGGGCCGGGTGGTCCTGCAGGCCGCCGCCCAGTACCTGACGCCGGTCACGCTGGAGCTGGGCGGGAAGTCGCCGGCAGTGGTCCTGGACGGCAATTTCGCCGCCATCGCCCGCCGTCTGGTGTACGGCAAAATGCTGAATGCCGGCCAAACCTGCGTGGCGCCGGATTATGTACTGGTCACCGAAGAGGCGGCACCGAAGCTGCGCAAGCATCTGGTGCGCGCCGTGGCCGAGCTGTTCGGTAAGGATCCGGCCAAAAGCCCGGACCTGGGCCGGATCATCAACGAGCAGCACTGGGACCGGCTGCACGGCCTGCTGGACAGCGGCACCATATTGTCCGGCGGCGGCGGGGACCGGAACTCGCTGTACCTGGAACCGACCATCCTGACCGACGTGTCACCGGATTCACCCGTGATGCAGGAGGAGATCTTCGGACCGATCCTGCCGCTGCTGACGGTGAAGGACCTGGACGAAGCCATCTCCTTCATCAATGACCGTCCCGTGCCGCTGGCGTCCTACCTCTACACGCAGTCCGCGGCAGCGCGGAAAACCTTTGAGGCCCGGGTGCGGGCCGGAAGCGTGAACCACAACGTAAGCACCGTGCAGCTGGCCGTTCCCGGACTGCCCTTCGGCGGTGCCGGAGCCAGCGGCACCGGTGCCTATCACGGCAAATACACGTTTGACACGTTCAGCCAGCTGCGCCCGGTGTTTACCAAGGGCACGGCGCTGGACACCCTGAAGGTGGCCTATCCGCCGTACAACGGGCTCAAACGGAGGTTGCTGCGCCGCCTGCTCTGACGGCCCTGGGGAAAAACGGAAGGGGACGCACCGGCAGGTGCGCCCCCTTCCGTTTACGACGGCTGTTGTTGGCCGAAGCTAGGAAATAACCCCGTCCACAATGGCCTTGGCTTCGGCCTGCACCTGGCGCAGGTGTTCCTCGCCCTTGAAGGACTCCGCGTAAATCTTGTACACGTCCTCCGTGCCGGAAGGCCGGGCAGCAAACCAGGCGTTCTCCGTGGTGACCTTCAGCCCGCCGATGGGTGCGCCGTTGCCGGGCGCTTCGGTCAGGCGTGCGGTGATGTCCTCGCCGGCGAGGGTGGTGGCGGTGACGTCCGACGGCGAGAGCTTGGCCAGCGCTGCCTTCTGCTCCCGGCTGGCGGGCGCGTCCACGCGTGCGTATTCCGGATCACCGAAGCGGGAGGTGAGTTCCCGGTACCGCTGGGACGGCGTCTTGCCCGTCACGGCGGTGATCTCCGATGCCAGCAGGGCCAGCAGGATCCCGTCCTTGTCAGTGGTCCAGGCCTTGCCGTCCAGGCGCAGGAAGGAGGCACCGGCGGATTCCTCGCCGCCGAAGGCCGCGTCGCCGGAAAGCAGCCCCGGAACAAACCACTTGAAGCCCACCGGGACCTCCATCAGGGTGCGGCCCAGGTCGCCGGTCACCCGGTCAATCATGGAGGAAGACACCAGGGTCTTGCCCACCATGGCGTCCTTCGGCCAGCCCTCACGGTTCCGGTACAGGTAATCGATGGCGACGGCGAGGTAATGGTTCGGGTTCATCAGCCCGCCGTCGGGGGTGACAATGCCGTGGCGGTCGGCGTCGGCGTCGTTCCCGGTGGCAATGTCATACTCGTTGGCGCGCGCGATCAGCGAAGCCATGGCGTAGGGGGAGGAGCAGTCCATGCGGATCTTCTCGTCCCAGTCCAGGGTCATGAAGGCCCACTGCGGATCCACGTTCGGGTTGACCACGGTCAGATTCAGGTTATGCCGTTCCGCGATGGCACCCCAGTAGTCCACGGATGCCCCGCCCAGCGGGTCGGCGCCGATATGCAGCCCCGATTCGCGGATGGCGTCCAGGTTCAGGACCGAGGGCAGATCGTCCACATAGTTCTGCAGGAAGTCATAGGTTCCCACGCCGTCGGCCAGCCGGGCCTCGCCAAGCGGAATCCGCTTCACGCCCCGCAGCCCGTCCTCCAGCAGCTCATTGGCGCGGTTGGCAATCCAGTTGGTGGCTTCGGAGCCGGCCGGGCCGCCGGTGGGCGGGTTGTACTTGAAACCGCCGTCGGCCGGCGGGTTGTGCGAGGGGGTGATGATGATGCCGTCGGCCTGATCGGTGCGGCCGTTGTTGTACTTCAGGATGGCGTGGCTCAGTGCCGGGGTGGGGGTGAAGCCGTTGCGGGCATCAATGAGCACGTTCACGTTGTTCCCGGCGAGCACCTCCAGTGCGGTGTTCTGGGCGGGTTCGGACAGGGCGTGGGTGTCCTTGCCCATGAACAGCGGGCCGGTGATGCCCTGGCCGCTGCGGTACTCAACGATTGCCTGGGTGATGGCGGCAATGTGCGGCTCGTTGAAGGCGCCGTTCAGCGACGAACCGCGGTGCCCCGACGTCCCGAAGACCACACGCTGGGAGGGGTCATTCATATCCGGAGAGAGGTCCTGATAGGCATCCAGAAGGGCCGTCAGGTCAACGAGGTCGGAGGGTTGGGCAACTGTGCCGGCGCGATTAGACATACCCCTAAGCATGCCAAACAATTGCCGCCGGCGGCAGAAGGACCGCCGGAACCGCGGTCTGCCCGCCGCCGGGATTGAACGCGGCGGCCCCGTTAAACGCAGGACGACGACGGCGGAAGGCCGCCGTCGTCGTCCTCCCGGTGCTGGCACCGGGCCGGGGGAGTGCTTAGCGCACGCCGCCCATCAGCTTCTTGATGGCCGGGGTGCCGGCGGCCAGGGCCACGCCAATGACGATGGCCGTGATGCCGCTGAACATGAAGTAGCTGACCTCGGTTTCCGGGTCGTAGAACTGTGCCAGCCAGCCCGCAAGGGTGGTGCCCAGCGAGACCGAGAGGAAGAACAGCGCCACCATCTGGGTCCGGAAGATTTCCGGAGCCAGCTTGGTCGCCACGGACAGGCCGATCGGTGAGATGAACAGCTCGGCAAACGTGAACAGCAGCAGGATCCCGACGATGGCCAGCAGCGGGGTGCTGTTGGGGCCGCCGCCGGAGAACGGAATGAAGGCCAGGAAGGCCAGGCCCATGACGGCCAGGCCGAGGGCGAACTTCAGCGGGGAGGACGGCTGGCGGTTGCCCAGCTTGGTCCACACACCTGCGAAAACGGCAGCGAAGATGATGATGAAGATGGGGTTGATGGACTGCACCCAGCTCGGCGGCATCTCCCAGCCGAAGATGCGGCGGTCCAGGGAGGTGTCAGCGTACAGGGCAACAACCGTGAACTGCTGCTGGAACAGGGCCCAGAAGGCGGCGCTGGCAATGAACAGGGGCATGAAGGAGTACACGCGGCGGCGTTCGAGGGCGCCGACCTTCGGGCTGCGCAGGATGATCACAAAGTAGGCGATGGAGGCAATGATGGCCACGGCGGCCATCACCACTGCAAGATTCTCCGCCTTCAGCAGGCCAAAGATCACCGCGAGGGAAATGATCACCACGGCACCGGCTGTAACGCCGCCCATGACGCCGTACTTGCTGCGCGGCAGCGGGTTGGTTACCTGGTGGGCTGCCTCGGGCAGGTACTTGCGGGTCATTCCGTACTGGATCAGGCCGATGGCCATGCCGATGGCGGCCAGGCCAAAGCCGTAATGGAAGCCGAGGCGGACCTGGAGAAGACCGGTGAGCAGTGGTCCCACCAGCGCGCCGAGGTTGATGCCCATGTAGAAGATGGAGAAACCGGCGTCGCGCCGTTCATCCTTCTGCGAGTACAGCGTTCCGACGAGGGAGGTCGCATTGGCTTTGACACCGCCGGAGCCGAGGGCAATCAGGATCAGGCCGGCGGCCAGGCCCACGGCGCCCGGAAGGACAGCCAGGGAGATGTGGCCAAGAACCACGATCGCGGCGGAGTAGAAGAGCACGCGTTCGGATCCGAGGACCCGGTCTGCAAGCCACGCACCAACGATGGTGGACAGGTACACGCCACCGCCGTACGCGCCAACCAGCGACGTGGCAACGGCAATGTCGATGCCGAGGCCTCCGTCGGTGACCGAGTAGTACATGTAGTACAGCAGGATGCCCTGCATGCCGTAGAAGGAGAACCGTTCCCACAGCTCGACGCTGAAGAGGTTCGCCAACATGCGGGGATGGCCAAAGAAGGACTTGCGGGCCGGCGTGGCGGCTGAGGTGCTGGGATTAGAACTCACCATTGCATGTTCGCACCGGAATATGTGCGCCTTGAAGGGGTAAAGGGTGAATTCTCCCGTATCTAGGGGCCACTATGCTTACGAAACGTGACAAGTCTCACCAGGATTGCGCGCCTGACCTGCACTGTTACGAGGCGGGGCGACGGACATTCTCAAATGCTGCGATAAGATTCTCCGTCACTTTTCCAGCTGGGCGGCGACGGACAGGAGCTCTGCCTCGCAGCCCGGGCGTCCGATCAGCTGGATTCCCATAGGCAGCCCGTCCTCGGTCCGGTGGGTGGGAAAGGTGATGGCCGGCAGCCCGCATACGTTCACCATGGACGTGAAGGGCGAGTATTGGCACTGCAGGTCATAGTCCCTGAGTCCCTGCGCGTCGCCCTCAAGTGAACTGTCCCAGTACCAGCCCACCGGGCGCGGAGTCTGACCCAGCGCCGGAGTCAGAATCATGTCGTAGGCGCTGTAGGCGCGGATGGTGTCCTGCTCGAAGCGGCGCAGGACATCGATTGCCGTAACCAGATCCGCCGCGGACCGCTGCTGTGCCCTGCGGCGCACGGCGGCCGTGATCGGCAGGAGCCGCTCCTCGCCGCCGTCCGGCAGTTCGAGGGTGGACAGTCCGGCGGTCCACACGGTTTGGAAGGCGTCCGGGTAGCGCTCGTCGTAGCTCAGTTGCGCCTCCGCGACATCATGTCCGGCGCCGGCCAGCGCTTTGATGCCGGCTTCCAGTGCCTGCACTGCCTCAGGGTCCAGGGTGATTTCCAAGCGGGAAGAAAAGGGGGAGAGGGTGCTCACCCCAATCCGGAACCTGCCCTCCGCACGTTGGGCAGCGGCAAGGAAGCTTTCCCCGGCCGGCGCTGCGGAGGTTGCATGAAAGTTTGGCTCGGCAACCATGGCGTCCAGGAGCAGCGCGGCATCAGCGGCAGTGCGGGCCAGTGGTCCGGCCACCACAAACTGGCCCAAATCGGACTGCCCGGATCCGGCCGGGACGCGTCCGCGGTTGGGTTTGAGGCCAACCAGTCCGGTGGCGGCCGCCGGAATACGAACTGATCCGCCGCCGTCGGTCCCGGGTGCGAAGGGCAGCATGCCGGCGGCGACTGCCGCGGCGCTGCCTCCACTGGAGCCGCCGGGGCTGAGTGCGGGGTCGAGGGGGTTGCGGGCCGGAGGACCGATCAGGTTCTCGCTGTAACTGCTCAGGCCAAATTCGGGGACCTGCGTCTTGCCCAGGCTGATGGCGCCGGCCCGGCGCAGCACGGCGGGAAGCGGGCCGTCCGTTTCCGGAACATAGGCAGGCAGTGCTGCCGTTCCAAGCGTGGTGGGAACCCCGGCGACGTCGGCAAGGTCCTTGTGCGCAAGCGGCATCCCGTGGAGCAGTCCCAGCGGCTCGCCGCGGGCAAACCGTTCATCGGCAGCGGCGGCGTCCTTCAGTGCCGCTTCCGGAGTGGTCAGGAGAAAGGCGCCCAGAGCCGGGTTCAGCTCCTCGATCCGGGCCAGGAAATGCTCTGTCACCTCACGGGCGCTGATTTCACCGGCGGCAAGGGCATTGCGCAGCTCCAGCGCCGTAAAATCCCGGAGTTCTCCGGATGAAACGGAATGAGGTTGATCAGGCATGTGACCTCCGGGGGCGGGAATATTATTTTCCGGGCAGGGCTCCCACTATAGGCTGGGAGGAAGAAGACCCCGGGGACTGCTGACGGCACACCGCCGCAGCTCCCCTGACCCGAGGACAGGAACCGGAAAATGGAAAACGTATCGGTTGACGCCATCAGCAGCGGCGCCAAGATCCTGGACGTGCGCGAAGACTACGAATGGGAAGCCGGCCACATCGACGGCGCCCTTCATATTCCGTTGGATTCGCTGCCGGACCGTCTCGATGATCTTGATCCGGACACGGATCTTGCCGTCATCTGCCGCAGCGGCGGACGCAGCGCACGGGCAACCGCCTGGCTGGAGTCGCACGGCTACTCGGCCGTGAACGTTACCGGCGGCATGGGCGCCTGGCTGGAAGCCGGAAAGCCGATGGTCTCGGACAACGGTCAGGATCCCACCGTCGTATGAGTGCTTCGCTCGGCGCCGGCTCCGGTGTCACGGACTCGGTGATCTACACCTATCTTGGCCCCGAAGGCACCTTCACCGAAGCCGCCCTGCTGCAGGTGCCGGGAGCGGAGTCGGCGGAGCGGATTCCCTCCACCAGCGTCAGTGCCGCGTTGGAGATGGTGCGCAGCGGGCGGGCCGATGCCGCCGTCGTGCCCATTGAAAACTCGGTGGAAGGCGGTGTCAGTGCCACACTGGACGCCATTTCCGCAGGGGAACCGCTGCGCATCCTGCGCGAAATCCTGGTGCCGATCACCTTTGTCCTGGCCGCCAGGCCCGGCCTCGCGCTGGCCGACATCGGCACCGTCTCCACCCACTCACACGCCTGGGCACAGTGCAGGAACTGGGCCGATGCAAATATTCCGCAGGCGGAATATTTGCCTGCCTCCTCCACGGCTGCGGCCGCGGTGGGCCTGCAGGAGGCGGAACCGGGGTACGACGCCGCCATCTGCTCGCCGCTGGTGGCGCAGCGGCTGGGTTTGTCCGTGGTGGCCGAGGACATTGGAGACATCACTGATGCCGTCACCCGCTTTGTCCTGCTGAGCCTGCCCACCTCCCTGCCCGAGCCCACCGGTGCGGACAAGACCACCCTGGTGGTGCCGCTGCCCGAGGACCATCCCGGGGCCCTGATGGAAATCCTGGACCAGTTCTCCGCCCGCGGAGTGAACCTGAGCCGGATTGAGTCCCGTCCCACCGGATTGTTCCTCGGCGATTACTTCTTCAGCATTGACGCGGACGGGCACATCTCCGACGCACGCATGGCCGACGCCCTTCGAGGGCTGCACCGGATCAGTCCGAACCTGAGATTCCTGGGTTCCTATCCCCGGGCGGACCACCGCGAGCCTGAGGTTTCGCGCCACAACACCGATGAAGCGTTCCGGCGCGCGGACGTCTGGCTTGAGGGGCTCCTCAGGGGCTAACCTCTCCGCAGGGAATTACTGTGCCGACCGGCACTGCGAAGGCGGGCAATAGGGAAGGGCACTGTGCGGCTGCGGCGAAGCAACTGTGAGCATCCGGGGTACTCCCGGCGAAAGCGCGGGCGCGGTTTCAGTTACACCGGGCTGCGCGGGGACCCGCTGACGGAACGGGAAACCCTGGAGCGCATCCGCTCGCTGGCCATACCGCCGGCCTGGGGCAATGTCTGGATCAGCCCGTACGCCAACGGGCACATCCAGGCTACCGGCACCGATGCGGCCGGGCGGCGGCAGTACATCTACCATCCCTACTGGCGGGAGCTGAAGGACCGGGAGAAGTTCGACCGGTCCCTGGCCTTCGCCCAGTCCCTGCCGGCCGCCCGCAGGCTGATTACCAAGCACCTGCGCACGGACGGGGCCGGACCGCAGCGCGCCTACGCGGCGGCCCTTCGCATTGTGGACGCCGGAGCCCTGCGGATTGGCGGGGAACGCTACGCGGAGGTCAACGGGTCCTACGGCACCACCACTCTGCGCGTTGAACACGTTTCGGTGCAGGGGGATGAGGTGCGGTTCGACTTCCCGGGAAAGAGCGGGCAGGAATGGCACACCCTGATCGAGGACCCGGACCTCGTGGCTGCCCTGAAACCCATGCTTGCCCGTCCCGATCCGGACACCGCCCTGGCCTACGAGGGGGCCGACGGCACCTGGCACAGCATCGCCGCATCGTCGCTGAACGACTTCCTCAAGGAGGTGACCGGCGGAGACTTTACGGCCAAGGATTTCCGCACCTGGCAGGCCACCGTGGTGGCCGCGATGCATCTGGCCCGGGCCTTTCCCCTGGTCTCCACCAAAAGAGACAAGCAGAAAGCCGTCACTGCCACGGCCGTGAAAGTGGCGGAACATTTGGGCAACACGCCGGCGATAGCCCGCAAGTCCTACATTGACCCGCGGGTGGTGGACCGGTTTTTCGACGGGGAAGTCATTGCCGTGGCCGGATTCTCCGCCTCGGAGACGGCGGTGCGCCTGATGCTTACCGACTAGGTCCCCGGCCGGCTCCGGGGCCCGCTTTTCCCGTTCCGGTGTTCGTAAGTATGCTGATGTTATGAGTGCGGATACATTCCGTGCCGAAGGTGCAGGATTGAATCCGGTCCTGTTTCACGATCAGGAAGGTAAGCGAATGTCTGAGTACCCCAATGAGGAAGAACAGCTGACCGACCCCAAGCCCAGCGGCCAGTCCACCGGCGACGACAACTATCGCGGAGACGCCGGCGACCAGGGCAACGACATCCGGTTTGCCGAGGAAGAAGCCTTGATCCGGGAGCAGGCTTCACCGAAGTCGCTCAACAAGGACGACGAGGGCGAATACACGGACCGCGATGAAGCCGACGGCGGCCGGAAGTCCAAGGACGAAGGCGGCTACACCGACGCCGAGGGCACCCAGGACTAGTTCCGCGTTCCCGCCCGGAACGAGGGCCGTGCCATGGTGTACGGGCTCTGCGGGCGGGGGAGCTGCTGGTCCGGTGACGGTGCCCGGACCAGCAGCGCCAGGGGATCAACCTCCACGCGGACACTGGTTGCAGCGCCTGTGAGGTCTCCGTCCAGCTGGGTTTCAGTGGGCTGGGCAACCTTGATTTCCACGGTCCGGGCCCGGCGGTAATCGATGACCGGTATGTTCCGCGGATACTTGGTCACCACCTTGCCCGCCACCCACAGCCAGCCGGCCAGGCTGCGCGGACTCATGATGACCACGTCCAGCAGGCCGTCATCCATTTTTGCTTCGGGGATGAAATCAATACCGGCGGGAAGCCTGCCCAGATTCGCGAACAGGATGCTCCTGACCTTGTGCACCTGAGGCGGTTCGCCGTCCACGGAAATGCTCATTTTGGTGCGGCGGCCCGGCAGCAGCCTGACGCCCGCCTCGCTGTAGGCCAGCCAGCCCACGTGCTTTTTCAGGTCATCCCGAGTGGCTGCAATGACTTCGGCGTCCAGGCCTATTCCCCCCATGACGAGGAACGCACTGCTGCGGCGTTCACCGGTGACTGCGTCATCAAAGTCAATGGTGCCCATGTCAATGCGCCTCTGGTTGCCGTGCAGCGCCGTGCGGATCGACGCCGCCAGATCTGCCACCGGAATCCCCAGGTTCCGCGCCAGCAGGTTGCCCGTTCCCAGCGGCAGCAGCCCCAGCGCCGCGGGAGAGTTGGCCAATGCCCGGGCCACCTCCCGCACCGTTCCGTCCCCGCCTCCGGCCAGGACGACGTCGGCCCCCAGCTCCACCGCGCGGCGTGCCTGCTCGTACCCCGGAGACTGCCGGGTGGTTTCCAGGATCAAAGGGGGATCCCAGCCGGCCAGTTCGCAGGCCTCGGCCAACAGTGTCCGTGCGGCCGGAGCCTGCGCCTTAACGGGGTTAAGCACCAGCGCAATCCGCTGGTCACCCGGCGCCAGGGTCTTGACGACGGTACGCTTCGCAGCCTGCCGGCGTCGGCGTCGTGCCACCTGCCGTGCTGCGAGGGCCGCCAGGGCAGCGGCCAGCAGTACAAGAAGGACGATCAAAGGTGCGGACATAGTGATTCCCAGCCTAACCCGGTCCCGGGCGGAGGTTAGTCGAAGCCCGTGCCGGTGCCCGCCCGGGTTTTCGGTACTCTTGAAGCGTGATCGATGTTAATGAGCTCCGCGAAAACCCCGAAAAATTCCGAGCCTCCCAGCGCGCCCGCCAGGCGGACGAGTCCCTGGTGGACGCGATCATCGCTGCCGATGCCGCGCGCCGTGATTCGCGCACCCGCTTCGAAAGCCTGCGCGCCGAGCAGAATGCTTTCGGCAAGCGCGTTGCCAAGGCCAAGGGCGAGGAAAAGCAGGCCCTCCTGGCAGAGGTCAAGGAACTGGCCGGTGCCGTTAAGGCCGCCGGTGCCGAGGCGGACGCCGCCCAGGCTGAATCTGATGCCCTGCTGCGGCGCATCCCCAATCTGATCCAGGACGGCGTACCCGCCGGCGGCGAGGATGACTTTGAGGTCCTCAAAACGGTCGGCACGCCCCGCGACTTCGAGGCCGAAGGCTTCACCCCCCGCGACCACCTGGAAATCGGTGAACTGCTCGGTGCCATCGACATGGAACGCGGCGCCAAGGTGTCCGGCTCCCGGTTCTACTTCCTGCGCGGCGTTGGTGCCCGCCTGGAACTGGCCCTGCTGAACATGGCCATGGACCAGGCCGTCCAGGCCGGTTTTGTCCCCATGATCACCCCCACGCTGGTGCGCCCGGAGACCATGCAGGGCACCGGCTTCGATGTGGCGCACGACGCCGAGATTTACCGCCTCGCCGAAGATGACCTGTACCTGGTGGGTACTTCCGAGGTGCCGCTGGCCGGCTACCACGCCGATGAAATCCTGGACCTCAACGGCGGTCCCGTCCGGTACGCCGGCTGGTCCTCCTGCTACCGCCGCGAGGCAGGCTCGCACGGCAAGGACACCCGCGGCATCATCCGCGTCCATCAGTTCAACAAGGTGGAAATGTTCATCTACACCAAGCCTGAAGACGCCGCCGCGGAACATCAGCGGCTGCTGGCCTGGGAAGAGGAAATGCTCGCCAAGGTGGAGCTGCCCTACCGGGTGATCGACACCGCCGCAGGGGATCTGGGCATGTCCGCCGCCCGGAAATTCGACTGCGAGGCCTGGGTTCCCACCCAGAACGCCTACCGCGAGCTGACGTCCACCTCCAACTGCACCACGTTCCAGGCCCGCCGCCTGAACATCCGCGAACGCCAGGACGGCGACGGCAAGGGCACCCGTGCCGTCGCCACGCTCAACGGAACCCTGGCCACCACCCGGTGGATCGTGGCCATCCTTGAGCACCACCAGAATCCGGACGGATCCGTAACTGTTCCGGCTGCCCTTCGCCCGTACCTGGGCGGACTTGAGGTCCTGCCGGTCCTGTAACGCGATCCGCGGTTCCGGGTTCATCCCTGCGGCAGTTCCTGTTCCGGACACCCGGAACGGGAACTGTTTTCCGCACCCCACCTGCGCACTTATGTGAGCCGCGTCCTTTCGGGATCTGCGGCCATCTGTTTAAATGAGGCGATGACAACTATGACAAGCACCGGCATCGAAGACCGGCAGAACCCTGACCACTTCCCCCATTTGGTGGCCCTGGACGTGGACGGCACCCTGGTGGACCATGACGGGCATATGTCCGCGGGCGTCCGTGAAGCCGCCGAGGCTGCAATTGCCGCCGGCCATCACCTGGTTATCGCCACCGGACGGTCCTACGGGGCGGCCCTTCCCATCCTGGAACGCCTTGGCATCACCGAGGGGTATTGCGTGGCCTCCAACGGCGGCGTCACCCTGCGGGTGGATACCTCCCTTCCGGACGGCTACGAAGTGATTGACCGGGTGGTGTTCGATCCCCGGACCGCCCTGGACGCCTTGCGCATCAAGCTGCCCACTGCCAAGTTTGCCCTCGAGGATTCGCACGGGAACTTCCTCTCCACCGAGCGCTTCCAGGATGCCAGCTTTGGGGTGGAGGCACAGGCGGTGGACTTTGAGCGGCTGCGCAGTGCCGAAGCAGTCCGCGTGGTGGTCTTCAGCGTAGATTCCACGGCTGAGGAATTCGGTGAGGCAGTCCGGGCCATCGGCCTGCACGGCGTGACGTACTCAGTGGGCTGGACCGCCTGGCTGGACATCGCCGCCGAAGGCGTCACCAAGGCCAGCGCACTGGAAAATGTCCGCAGCAGGCTGGACATTGACCGGAAGTACACCCTGGCCATGGGTGATGGACGCAATGACATCGAAATGCTGGGCTGGGCCGCCCGCGGCGTGGCCATGGGCCAAGCTCCCGCCGAAGTGCTGGAAGTGGCAACCGAGGTCACCGGAACCGTGTATGAAGACGGCGCCGCCACCATCCTGCGCGGCCTCGCAAACAACTAACTGTCCCGCAAACAACTAACCGTCGCGCAGGCAGCCTGTTTCAGGCTCCCTGCGCCGCTGGTTCGAAGACCCTGGCGGAGGACGGAAGTGAAACCGGTCCGGTGCTCAGTGCGAGCAGCCGTGCCGCCGCGGGCCGGGTGGCCCACTCCTCCTGCCAGTGGGAGCGCACCACGGCCTTGCTGACGGCCTGCGTGGTGATGCCAAGGATTTCCGCCACATACTTTTGCTGCCCGCGGGCGCCGGGAGTCATCAGGTCCAGCACTTTCCACTCGGCGTCGGTGCGGCTGGCCACGATCTGGCCGAGCAGCCGAAGTACTGCCTGGGCTTCTGCGGCGATGTCAGCGTCCGGTCCGTCCACGGCCAGCGGTATGCGTTCGCCGGTCTTCTGCGCCCGGACCACGGCACGGCGGGCATAGACGAGCCCAAACCCGTCATTGTCCAGGATGTTCTGCTGAAGCGGCGGATGCAGTTCGCCGACACCGATGCCCACGTTCCAGCGCCGCTGCCGGATGGCAGTCAGCGCGGCATCGACGGCCGCGGCGGCGTCCGCCAGCACGCCCTGCGCTTCGTCGCCCACCGAGCGCTGAAACGGAACGGCGGCGGGCAGATGGCGCAGCGAACGGATGAGCTCTGGAACCAGGTCCCCCGATTCGCGCGAGTCCCGCTGGTTGATCGTCAGCACATAATGCATGGGTTCAGCATGCCAGAGGACCCCAAAGACAACCGGGATCGGTTGCGGCGCGCCTCGGATGCATCGCTAGAGTCGGCAGATGAAGAATTCCAGCGGGCAGCCGCCGCAGCCGCCCAACCCAAAACCCGTCTCCCTGATTCCGCTGTTCTTTGCGCTCGGGGTCATTCTGCTGGGCCTTTGGGCTGCGTGGGTAACCGGCAGCTGGGTGTTGCTCGCGGTTGCCGTTGCCGTTGCGGTCCTGCCTGCCCGCACCTATGGCGGAGATATGCGCACCTGGGCGCGGCGGCGGGCCCGGGGCGGGCCGGTGAACGAGTAGGAGTCCAAACGACGACGGCGGCCGTCCCCGCAAGGGGACAGCCGCCGTCGGGCGCCGGAACGATCCGAACCCGGAACCGGGCCCGGGAACGCGCTAGTTGTTCTGGGGGTCGGCGTCGACGTCGCGGCCCTGGGGCTCGTCTTCTTCGCTGCCTTCGCCGAGAGCGGCGAAACGGGCCAGGGAAGCTTCCACCTCGGCCTCGGCTTCCTCACGGCCGGCCCAGTCAGCGGCTTCAACCCACTTGCCCGGCTCCAGGTCCTTGTACTTGGTGAAGAAGTGCTTGATCTCGTCGAGCAGGAAATCGGAAACGTCCGAGATGTCCTTGATGTGGTCAAAGCGGGGATCAACCGGCACGCACAGGACCTTGGCGTCTCCGCCGCCGTCGTCCACCATGTTGAAAACGCCGATGGGGCGGGATTCCACCAGCACGCCGGGCATCAGGTCGAAGTCCTGGAGCATCACCAGGGCGTCCAGCGGATCGCCGTCTTCGCCGAGGGTGTTCTCGAAGTAGCCGTAGTGGGTGGGGTAGGCCATGGACGTGAACAGGATGCGGTCCAGGCGCAGGCGGTGGGTTTCGTGGTCGATTTCGTACTTGACCCGGGATCCCTTGGGGATCTCGATGGTGACGTCGAGCTTCATGGATACTCCTCTGGCGTGGCGCCGGCATGGCACCACAAACGGAACAGGCCGCGGCGGTCAGGTAAAAGTGCTGCCGTGAACCTAGGCTGATAAATGCGCCAACAACCGCAGGTTTGTCCGCGTCAATGCGGGCGGCGGCGCCGGTCTAGTCTTAAAGATATATGTCTTGGTCCGTTATCACTGCCCGCCGCAGTGCGGGACCTATAAACGGAAAGCAGCGGTGAGGTGATGGGAAGGGTTTTTTCCGGCCTCCTGCTGACTCTGGTTATGGCTGTCCTGGTGGTTCCGCTGTGTCTTTATGCCGGCCCGCCCGTGCTGGCAGCGCTGGCCCGGGAACAGCCGCAGCGGCAGCTGGTGGTGCCCGCTCATCAGCAGGCGCCGGGGGCTTTATCCTCCGGGCGTGCTGAATTTCCAGTGCCCGCAAACCTTGGCGCACCCCTGCCGGACCGGCAAGCGCTGGGCGATCTCCTTGACGCAGAACTGGTGGTTCCCGGCAGCGGAGAGTTCCACGGTGCCGTATTGGATGCCCGGACGGGTGACATCCTCTATGACCTGGACGGCGATGCCGCGGCAACCCCCGCCTCCAGCCTCAAGGTCCTGACCGCCGCTGCTGCCCTTTCCGTGCTCGGATCCGACACCCGGTTTGAAACCTCCGTGTATGAAGGCGGCACACCCGAGACGGTGGTGCTGGCCGGCGGCGGTGATGTGCTGCTGGGGACCGGAGAGTCGGATGAGACCGCCGTCGTCGGTCATGCGGGCCTGCAGACGCTGGCCGAGGAAACAGCAGCGGCCCTTTCCGGGCGCGAAGTATCCGGGACGATCAGCATCCAGGTGGATGACTCGCTGTTCACCGGGGACACTCTCTCGGCGGCCTGGAACAAGGAGGACGTGGAGGCAGGGGAGGCTGCGGCCCTGTATCCGCTGGCCGTTAACTCGGCGTGGGCGGTTGAGGGACAGCAGTACGGGGCCCGGGTCGACGACGCCGCGCTCGCCGCCGGTGACGCTTTCGCTGCCGCTCTGGGAACCGCTGCCGCCGGCTACGGCTTTAAAGTGGACCCCCAGGTCACACGCGGAACAGCCGGCGACGACGCTGACCGGTTGGCGGCCGTAACATCGGCTCCGGTTTCAGAACAGGTGACGCAGATGCTGCTGATTTCGGATAACTACCTGGCTGAAACACTGGGCCGCATGACGGCGTTGAAAACCGGCGGTGAAGGCTCCTTCGACGGCGCGGCAGCGGCCGTGAAAGCGGCAGTTTCCGGGCTGGGGGTCAATACCTCCGGAATGGTGCTGGCCGATGTCTCCGGGCTGGGCAGCGGAACGGAGATCTCCGCACTGCAACTGGCCTCGACCGTTCAGGCCGCCCTGACGTCGTCGGACAACAGCGTCCGGGACCTGCCCTATGCCCTCCCGGTGGCCGGATTGAGCGGAACCCTGGCGTCCCGGTTCACCGAGGATGCCTCTACGGAGCCTGTTGGCGGAGACGGGCTGCCTGAGGAAACCCCGGCGGCAGGACTGGTCCGCGCCAAAACCGGCACCTTGTTTGCGGCGACATCACTCACCGGATTTGTGACTGACGCAGACGGCCGGCTCCTGTCTTTTGCGTTCGTAGCCAACGGGCTGGAGGGCAACACTGCGCAGGCCCGGGAGGCCGTGGACGCGGCTGCTGCCGTCCTGGCCGGCTGCGGGTGCCGCTGAGCCGGGTTCGGCGGACAGCGAACCCTCCTGCCATTGGAGGACCTGTGTGTTCTGATGGACGGATGGAGAGCTATCAGCAGCACCCCGTCCCGGCCGCCGCCGACTTGGTGAACTGGGACCTGGCCGCAGGAACGGCTGCCACCCTGGTGTCCGCCGGACCAAAGATGACCGCCAAGGAAATCCGCGGTGCCGTAGCGGACCTGCGGGCGCGGGCAGATGAGGCGGTCACCCATGTGCATCGGATCACCGGGCTGGAAGCCGCGCGTGATCTGCGTGATTCCGAGGTCCTCGTGGTTGACCGCGCGTCTTGGGCCAAAGCCAATTCCCGCAGTTTCGCCGCGCTCATGAATCCTGCGCTGGAGAATTTGGCCCGCACGCATCCGGAGCAGCTCAAGGGTGCGAATACCGCGCTCAGCGGCACGCTTACCGGTGCACAGCTGGGTGCCGTTCTGGCCTTCCTCTCCTCCAAGGTCCTGGGACAATACGATCCCTTCGCGGCGCAGACCCCCGGCGGCCCCGCCGGTGGCCGGCTGCTGCTCGTTGCGCCCAACATCATTACCCTGGAACGCGAGCTGAACGTGGACCCGGCGGACTTCCGGCTCTGGGTCTGCCTGCATGAACAGACCCACCGGGTGCAGTTCGCGGCCGCGCCCTGGCTCCGCGGACACATGGTGGAACAGATCGGTCTGCTGACCAACGGCCTGATGGACAAGGCCCAAACCCTGTCCGAGCGGCTGGGCCACGCCGCCAAGACGCTTGCTTCCCCCGAAGGCCGTGCGGCGCTCACCGGCGGAAACGACGACGACGTCCCCAGGCGCCCGATGGACATCATGTCCCTCCTTCAAGATCCGGCGGACAAGGAACGGATGTCCCATCTGACCGCCGTGATGTCGCTGCTGGAGGGACACGCCAACGTGGTCATGGACGCCGTGGACGCGAGGATTGTTCCCAGCGTGAAGACCATCCGCCAGCGGTTCAACGCCCGGGGAAAGAGCCACGGCTGGCTGGACCGCTTTTTCCGCCAGATCATGGGCCTGGACGCCAAGATGCGCCAGTACAAGGACGGATCCAAGTTTGTCCGTTCCGTTGTTGACCGGGTGGGAATGGAAGGATTCAACCGGGTCTGGGAAGGACCCCAGAACCTGCCCACCGAAGCTGAAATCCACAACCCGTCCCTCTGGATGACCCGGATGGGGCTCTAACAGAACGTGCAGATGTCCACTGATTTTGATCCCCCCGCCTCCACATCCTTTTCCACGCCGGAACGCAGGCCGCGCAAACGCCTAAACCCAACCCTGGGCAAAGCCCGCAACATGCTTCGCGACGCCCTTCGGGACGCGGGCCTTGAACCGCGCGGCACCGCGCAGGAACAGCCGCCCCTGCTGCTGGTGGCCTGCAGCGGCGGACCCGACTCGCTGGCACTGGCCGAAGCGGCCTCCTTCTTCGCCCGCCGCGGCGATTACCGGGTGGGCGCCGTCGTCGTGGATCATGCCCTGCAGCCCGGATCGGCCGCGGTCGCAGCCGCAGCCGCGGCGAAACTTAGGGAAATGGGCTTGGAGCCTGTCCAGGTCCGCACTGTTTCGGTCCCGGTTTCCGGAATGGGGCCCGAGGCAGCCGCACGGACTGTCCGCTATGCGGCGCTGGACGCAGCCGTGGAAGAGACGGGCGCCGACGCCGTGCTGCTGGGCCACACCCTCGACGACCAGGCCGAACAGGTGCTCCTGGGCCTGGCACGGGGATCCGGCACCCGGTCCCTGGCCGGGATGCGCCCGATCCGCGGAAAGTACCTGCGCCCGCTGCTGGGGCTGCGGCGAAGCGAAACCGAGGAAATCTGCGACAGCCAGGGGCTGGACCCGTGGCTGGACCCCAGCAACGCCGATCCGGCGTTCGCGCGGTCGCGGGTCCGGGCCGAGGTGCTGCCCTTCCTGGAGGAAAAACTTGGCCCGGGAATCGCCGAAGCTTTGTTCCGTTCCTCACGTATCCTCGCCGGGGATGCCGACTACCTCGACGCCGTGAGTGCCGACACTTTCGCCCGGCTGCGCGCACAGCCGGACTCCGCATCCGGGGCCGGAGACGCGGATCCGGACACGATCCTGTTGCCCGAGGCACAGCTGCGGGAGCTGGCTCCCGCGGTGCGGCAGCGCGTTCTGGCCCTCGCCGCCGTCGAGCTCGGAGGCGCCCAGCCCAGCTGGGAACGGCTGCGATCGGTGGAAGCACTACTGCGCCGCACAGGCTCCGCCGGACCCGTGGAACTGGTCGGCAAAGTCAGCGTGTACCGGCAGGTGCGCACCAATCCGGTTCCCCAAGGCCCCTCCGGCTATGGCAATCTTGTCTTTAGGAAAAAGAGCAGCACCTAAAATCCAGCTGCAACATCTCTTACCCGGGAGCCATTCGTGGATTCACACGACGTCCAGTCAGACCTCAAGCACGTTCTCTACACCAAAGAGCAGATCCAAACACGGGTTAACGAACTCGCGGCAGAGATTGACCGTGACTACGCCGGACGCGATGTCCTGCTGGTGGGCGTGCTCAAGGGTGCCGTCATGATCATGGCAGACCTGTCCCGTGCCCTGCACAGCCACGTCACCATGGACTGGATGGCAGTTTCCTCCTACGGTTCCGGCACGCAGTCCTCCGGCGTGGTCCGCATCCTCAAGGACCTCGAAACGGACCTTCTGGGCAAGCATGTGCTGATCGTTGAAGACATCATCGACTCCGGCCTGACCCTCTCGTGGCTGCGCACCAACCTGCAGTCCCGCGGACCGGCCAGCGTCGAGATCTGCACGCTGCTGCGCAAGCCCACCGCCGCGAAGGTCGAAATCGACGTCAAATACGTCGGTTACGACATCCCCAACGAGTTTGTGGTCGGTTACGGCCTGGACTTCGCCGAAAAGTACCGCAACCTCGACTTCATCGGCACCCTGGCTCCGCACGTCTACGAGTAAGCTCCAACGCAGTTCTGCGGCACCGGACGGCGGCCTTCGGGCCACTTGCCTCCGGTGCCGCATCCGCGATCAGCATCACGCCGGCCGGCTACGCCCTGAGGGAACTTTCCCGGTATTCCGGACGTGTTCCATCAGGTAACGGTGTATAGCTTGTTCGAGTATATTTCCGCGCATTATCAGCGTTGTTGATCAGGAGGGACGGGGCGTACGCCCTGACGACGAATGAAATCTAAGAACTTCTTCAAGGGGCCGGGCATTTGGATAATCCTGGCACTGGCCCTTCTGGTGCTCATTCTTCCCACCCTTTCCCCCAGCGGGGCAACCCAGGTGGACACAAGCGTGGGCCTGCAGCTGCTCAAGGACCAGAAGGTTGAGCAGGCCAAGATTTATGACGGTGAACAGCGCGTCGATCTGACGCTCCGGGGCGATGACCCCGATCCGGCCAAGAACGTCCAGTTCTACTTCGGCACCGCCCGCGGCGAGGACATTGTCGAGGCCGTGAACGATTCCGGTGCCTCCGGCTTCACCGACCAGCCGGTGCAGACCAACTGGTTCACCAGTTTCCTTGGATTGTTCCTGCCCTTCATCATTCTCGGCGTCATTTTCTGGTTCCTGCTCTCCCGCATGCAGGGCGGCGGTTCGCAGGTCATGAAATTCGGCAAGTCCAAGGCCAAGCTGACCAACAAGGACATGCCGCAGGTTACCTTCGCCGACGTCGCCGGAGCTGACGAGGCAGTGGAGGAACTGCACGAAATCAAGGAGTTCCTGCAGGACCCGGCCAAGTTCCAGGCCGTGGGTGCCAAGATCCCCAAGGGTGTCCTGCTGTACGGCCCTCCCGGTACCGGTAAGACCCTGCTGGCCCGCGCGGTGGCAGGCGAGGCCGGAGTGCCGTTCTACTCCATTTCCGGTTCCGACTTCGTGGAAATGTTCGTCGGTGTGGGTGCCTCCCGCGTCCGCGACCTCTTCGAGCAGGCCAAGACCAACGCTCCGGCCATCATCTTCGTGGACGAGATCGACGCCGTCGGCCGCCACCGCGGTGCCGGCGTGGGCGGCGGCAACGACGAGCGCGAGCAGACCCTGAACCAGCTCCTCGTCGAGATGGACGGCTTTGACGGCAACACCAACGTCATCCTGATTGCCGCGACCAACCGGCCCGACGTGCTGGACCCCGCGCTGCTGCGCCCGGGCCGCTTCGACCGCCAGATCGGCGTCGAAGCTCCCGACATGCAGGGCCGCCTGCAAATCCTGCAGGTCCACGCCAAGGGCAAGCCGATGGCCGAGGGGGTAGACCTGGAAACCGTGGCCCGCAAGACTCCGGGCTTCACCGGTGCAGACCTCGCCAACGTGCTCAACGAAGCGGCGCTGCTGACCGCGCGCTCCAACGCCCAGCTGATCGATGACCGGGCGCTGGATGAAGCCATTGACCGTGTCATTGCCGGTCCGCAGAAGCGCAGCCGCGTGATGAAGGAACTAGAGCGCAAGATCACCGCGTACCACGAGGGCGGACACGCCCTGGTGGCAGCCGCTCTGCGGAACACGGACCCGGTCACCAAGGTGACCATCCTGCCGCGCGGCCGTGCCCTCGGATACACCATGGTGCTGCCGCAGGATGACAAGTACTCGGTGACCCGCAATGAGCTGCTTGACCAGCTGGCCTACGCCATGGGCGGCCGCGTTGCTGAGGAGATCGTGTTCCACGACCCCTCCACCGGTGCTTCCAATGACATTGAAAAGGCCACTGCAACGGCCCGGAAGATGGTCACCCAGTACGGCATGAGCGAGCGGATCGGTTCCGTGAAGCTGGGCTCCGGCGGCGGCGAGCCGTTCCTGGGCCGGGACATGGGCCAGGAACGCAACTACTCCGACCAGGTGGCCTACGTGGTGGATGAGGAAGTCCGGCGCCTGCTAGACAACGCCCATGACGAGGCCTACCAGATCCTGACCGAGAACCGGGACGTCCTGGACCGGCTGGCCCTGGAACTGCTGGAGCGCGAGACACTGAACCAGGCCGAAATTGCCGAGGTCTTCTCCGACGTGCGCAAGCGCGACGTCCGCGAAGTGTGGCTGTCCAAGCCGACCCGCCAGGTCCACAGCCTGCCGCCGGTGGTGTCCGCCAAAGAACGCCGGGAGGCAGCAGCCAACGGGCAGCCGGATCCGGACACCGTGTCCCCGCAGGACCAGATTGCGGACGCTGACCTGCCCCAGGACTTTGACGTGTCCGGCAACGGGCTCCCTCAGCCTGAGGGAAGCGGATCCGGGCATCCCGGACAGGGCGGTGCCGGCGGAACAGCCGGCCGCACCGACGGGACCGACACCCCGGAACAGACCAACCGATAGCAGCGAACGGCGGCCCGGCACGGAAGTGCCGGGCCGCCGTCGTTCCGAACAGTCACGGTAGGATCAAGCAGTGACGGATTTCGACGATGAACTGACAATGGAGAATCTCTCCGTTCCCCCGGCCCCCGTGGACCAGCCCCGAATCGAAAAGGCGATCCGCGAGATCCTCCTGGCGATCGGTGAGGATCCTGACCGCGAGGGATTGCAGGACACGCCAAAGCGCGTGGCGAAATCCTACGCAGAGATCTTCGCCGGGCTGCACCAGGACCCCGCTGATCTGCTGGCCACCACCTTTGCGATCGAGCACGAGGAGATGGTGCTGGTGAAGGACATTCCGTTCTTCTCCACCTGCGAACACCATCTGGTGCCGTTCCACGGCACCGCCCACATTGGCTACATTCCGTCACAGGATGGTTTGGTTACCGGACTCAGCAAGCTGGCCCGGCTGGTGGAGGTCTACGCCCGCCGCCCCCAGGTTCAGGAACGGCTCACCACGCAGATCGTGGAGGCCCTGATGGACAACCTGAACCCGCGCGGCGCCATAGTCGTCATCGAATGCGAACACCTGTGCATGTCCATGCGCGGGGTCCGCAAGCCCGGAGCCAAGACCATTACCTCCGCAGTGCGCGGCCAGCTGCGTGAAACGGCTACACGTGCCGAGGCCATGAGCCTCATTCTCGGACGTTAGGACGTCTGCCCCATGGATTCACTCGCAGCTGCTCCGGGAACCGGTCCGGCCACTTCTCCGCTGAGGCTCCTGCGCCCGGCCAGGGCGCCGCGGCGGTTCGAGGACCTTCCCTCCGGCCGCACACTGGTGATGGGAATCCTGAACGTTACCCCGGATTCCTTCAGCGACGGCGGCCGCTTCGCCGACACCGGTGCAGCCGTCGATGCCGGACTGAAAATGCACTACGACGGCGCCGACATCATTGACGTGGGCGGCGAGTCCACCCGCCCCGATTCCGTCCGCATAAGCCCGGAAGAGGAACAGCAGCGCATCCTCCCCGTGGTGGCTGCCCTGGCCCGGGCCGGAGTCCTGGTCAGCGTGGACACCATGAACGCATCCACGGCGGAAAAAGCCATTGCCGCAGGCGCCTGCCTCATCAACGATGTATCCGGCACGGAAGTCGATCCTGCCATGCCGGCACTGGTGGCCCGCACCGGCGTCCACTACGTCCTGATGCACAGCCGCGGCGCTGTCCGCAGCGCCGATCCGCGTGCCGCCTACGACTCCGTGGTTGACGAGGTCATTTCCGAACTCGAACAGATCCGGGAAATGTTCTACGCAGCCGGGGTTGCCCCCGAGCAGATCATCATCGATCCCGGGTTGGGATTCTCCAAAGACGGTTCCTCCAACTGGGAACTCCTGCGGGCCACCGACCGCCTGAACGCCATGGGCCACAGGGTGCTGATCGGTGCATCCAGGAAGCGTTTCCTGGGTTCACTGCTGACACGTGCCGGCGAGCCGGCTCCGCCGGTTGAACGTGACAGCGCCACGGCGGCCGTAACGGCGCTGGCCGCCTTCTCCAATGCCTGGTGCGTGCGCGTGCACAACGTCGGCCCCAGCGTGGACGCCGTCAAGACCACTGCCGCCTGGAAAGGCTGACCCCATGAACACAACCAACGCCTCCGACGCACGCACAGCTGTGCGCGGCGTCCGCGACACCATCACCCTGACCGGCATCACCGCGCAGGGTTTCCACGGTGTCTTCGAAGAGGAACGCCGCAACGGACAGCCGTTTGTGGTTGACCTCGTGCTGCACGCGGACCTGCAGCCGGCCGGAATCAGCGATGACCTGACCAAGACCGCACACTACGGCGTCCTTGCCGAGCAGGTGGCGGCCATCATCAGCGGCGAGCCCCTGAACCTGATCGAAGCACTGGCCGAGCGCATTGCCGCGGCCGTTCTGGCCGGATACGCCGGCGTGGATGCCGTGGAAGTAACCGTGCACAAACCGCAGGCACCCATTACGGTTCCCTTCGGCGACGTATCAGTGACCATCCGCCGGAGCCGGTCATGAACGCCGGTGCCGTAACGGCAGTCCTGGCCCTGGGCAGCAACCTCGGCGAGAGCCGCGACACGCTCTCCGACGCCGTCGCCCAGCTGGCCGACCATCCCGGCGTCCGCCTGCAGGCAGTTTCTCCGGTGGTCCGCACCCGTCCCGTGGGCGGACCGGACCAGCCGGACTACCTCAACCTCGTCATATCCGTGGAGACGGATCTGGCCCCGCATGACCTGCTGGCGCACTGCCAGGCGGTGGAAAACGCACACCACCGGGTCCGCGAGGTGCGCTGGGGTCCGCGGACGCTCGACGTCGACATCATCACTTACGGCGACACGGTGCTCGATGACGAAACCCTGACCCTGCCCCATCCCCGCGCTTCCACCAGGGCGTTTGTGCTGCAGCCCTGGGCCTGGATGGATCCGGAAGCCGTGCTTTCGGGTACCCCCGTTGCCGAACTGGCTGCCAAAGCCGAAGACCTGCCCGGCCTGGAAATCTTCGAAGGGGACTGATCCTCACCGTGGGAAGCATCCGATACCGCTGGCTGGCTGTCATTGTCCTTGCGTCCGGTGCCGCCGGCTGGCTGGTCAACGACTGGGCAACCCGCAACTCCCTGCCCCCGGCAGTCCTGAGCATCATCGGGCTGCTGACCGTCCTGCTGATATCGGGAGCCACGCTCTTCCTCGGGCTGCGGGTGCGGCGCTGGCAGCAGGGCAGCCGCGACCGCGAGCTGGACCCGATCGCGGCGGCCCGGACGCTGGTCCTGGCCCAGGCCACGGCCTATGCGGGTTCGCTGCTGCTGGGCTGGCATGCAGGGGTCTTCATCCAGCAGCTGCCGCTGTGGTCGCTGCGTCCGGGGCATGCCGCCACCTGGGGGTCTTTGGCTATGATCGCCGGAGGGGTCCTCATGATCTCCGTCGGGCTCCTGGTGGAACGCTTCTGCCGGCTTCCGCCGGATGACTCCAACGGGCGCGGCACCGCCGCCCGCCCGGATGACGCAGATGAACGGGAAGACGGAGAATATGCCTAGCGAAGCCATCGATCCGGGCGGTCTGTCCTGGGAGCACATCTCGCCCAGGTACCTTACGGTCCGCCTCATCGGCTGGGCGGTGGAAGCCGTGCTCACAGTGGCCGCAGCCTGCCTTCCCCTCATCCTGCGAAGCGTCGGCGCCTGGACCTGGGTTCCGGACTGGCTGGCCTGGGGGCTTCCCGCGGTGGTCGCAGCAGCTTATCTCTGGCGCGGAGTTCTGCTGCCGCGGCAGGTCCGCGCTGTCTGTTACGCAGAACGCAACGAGGACTTCCTGCTGCGGCGCGGCATCTTTTTCCAGCGCACCCTCGTGGTTCCGTACGGCCGGATGCAGTATGTGGACGTGACCGTGGGCCCGCTCGAGCGCGCTTTCGGTTTGTGCTCCGTCAAACTGCACACTGCCGCCCCCGGCACCAATGCCGTGCTGCCCGGTCTGCCTGCCTCCGAGGGTGCACGTCTGCGGGAGCACCTGTCCGAACGCGGCGAAACGCAGTTGGCCGGACTGTGAGCGTCCCGCAGAACGGGGAGTGGGCCCGCGTCCATCCGGTGTCACCTCTGGTCCGCGGGTGGATTGCGCTGGCCGCAATCGCTTTTGTTATCGGCCGGAACTGGTTCGAGGAAACAGCGGGCTTCCGCGGTAACAACAGCTCAGGACCGGGAAACCCGCTTGACGGGACCGCCCTGCTCATTGGTGCAGGCATCCTCGCCGTGGTCCTGCTGATCCTGGCCGGCATCTTTTTCCTGTCCTGGTGGTTTACCCGCTACCAGGTCACGGATGACCACGTCCGTGTTCACTCCGGAGTGGTGTTCCGCAAGCAGCGCCAGGCACGCCTGGACCGGGTGCAGGCCATCGATATTGTCCAGCCGCTCCTGGCACGCCTGTTCGGGCTGGCCGAACTGCGCTTTGAAGTTGCCGACGCCGGAGAATCAGCGGTTCAGCTGGCGTACCTGAAATTGAATGATGCGCAGCGCCTGCGGGCACTGCTCCTGAACCGTGCCTCCGGTGCCGGCGCCGGCACCGGGCTTGCCGCCGAAACCGGCGGGATGGAATCCGGTTCCCCCGGCGACGGCGCCGAAGGCAGCCCGGGTGCACCGGGAACCGATCCCGCCGCCGGCACCTTTGTTTCCGGCCCCCGCGAGGCCCCGGAGCAGCCCGTCCTGGAGCTGCGGCCGGGACGGGTCATTGCCGCCACTCTGCTCTCCGGTACCACCCTGTTCCTGCTCATCGGCATTGCTGTGGTCCTGGTTATTATGGTCGCCACCGGAGAGGCGATCAGCCTGGCCATCATGCTGCCCATCCTCTTTGGCACCGTTGGAGGGTACTGGACCGAATTCTCCACGTCCTTCAATTTCCGGGCTTCGGTCTCCCGGGACGGCATCCGGCTGCGCTACGGCCTGCTGGACACCCGCACCCAGACCGTGCCTCCGGGCCGGATCCAGGCGGTGTCCGTCACGCAGTCACCGTTGTGGCGGCTCACCGGGTGGTATCGGGTGTCCGTCAATGTGGCAGGCTACGGCGCCGGCACCACCTCCGATACCCAGGCCCGCACCAAGCTGCTGCCGGCAGGGACGCTGGCCGAAGTGTTTGCTGTCCTCGCCCTTGTCCTGCCCGAACCGGGCACCGACCGCCCGGTGGACGTCTTTACGGCCGGGATCACGGGCCGGGACGGTGCTGACGGATTCACGACGACGCCGCGCCGGGCCCGCTGGATCGCGCCGCTGAGCTGGCGCCGCAACGGTTATGCCCTGACGGACACTGCACTGCTGATCCGCAGCGGAGCGCTCTGGCGGGTCCTTTCGGTGGTGCCGCATGAGCGCACCCAATCCATCGCCCTGGAGCAGGGTCCGCTGCGCCGGCGCTTCGGCACCAGTGACCTGATCCTGCATTCCACTCCCGGTCCCGTCCGGCCGCACGTGCGGAAAATCGACGTCGACGATGCCCGCACGCTGTTCCTGGAACAGGCCGTCAGGGCACGCGAGGCCCGGCGCCGGGACCGCACCGGCCGCTGGAACAACGCTGCGGCCGCCCCGGCACCTGAGGACCCGTCACCCCTTCCCGCTGAAACAGTTTCCAAGGAGTACCCCCATGAACAGCTCTGAGATGAGCACCGCTGACAAGCGGCGGCGCGGCCGGCTCGGCATCGGCGTGATCGGCGCCGGACGGGTCGGAGCCGTCCTGGGTGCTGCCCTGCGCGCGGCCGAGCACGCCGTCGTCGGCGTTTCTGCAGTGAGTGAGGAAAGCCGTGAGCGTGCGGCCAACCTGCTGCCCGGCGTCCCCGTCATGGAGATTCCGGACATTGTGGAACGTTCCGAACTGGTGCTCCTGGCTGTTCCGGATGACGCCCTGGGTCCGCTGGTCTCCGGACTGGCGGTAACCAATGCCTGGCAGGCCGGGCAGCTTGTTGCCCACACCTCGGGTCGCTTCGGCACGGAAATCCTCGAGCCCGCCCGCCGGGCCGGCGCCATCCCGCTGGCCCTGCATCCGGCCATGACCTTTACCGGTATGAGCCTTGACCTGACCCGGCTGGCTGATTGCTCCTTTGGCGTGACCGCCCCCACCGCGGTGCTGCCCATCGCCCAGGCCCTGGTGGTGGAGATGGGTGCCGAACCCGTGGTCATCGATGAAGCGGACCGTGTCAACTACCACCTGGCACTGGCGCACGCCTCCAACCACCTGGTCACCATCACCGCCCAGTCCACACAGCTGCTCAAGGACATAGGGGTGGAGAACCCGGACCGGCTGCTGGGCCCGCTCATGCGGGCTTCGCTGGAAAACGCCCTTGCCTCCGGAGAGCATTCCCTCACCGGACCTGTAGCCCGCGGGGACGCCGGAACCGTGAGCGCGCACCTGCAGGAAATGGCCGCCCAGGACAGCGCCAACCTGAGGGATACCTATCGTGCCCTGTCCCTGGCCACTGCTCTGCGGGCCATTGACCGGGGCCTGCTGAGCGAAGAGCGCGGCAAAGCCGTTATTGACGCTTTGAGCCTGGACGAGGGACAGTGAATTCTCCTCAGCTGGTGCGCACGGCTGCGGAACTGAAGGCTGCCGTCGCTGAAGCGCTCGCTGCAAAAAGTGTCGCCGGGGCCGGCGCGGGGGAGGAACCGCTGAGCCTTGGCCTGGTACCCACCATGGGCGCCCTGCACCAGGGCCACCGCTCCATGATGGATGCCGCGCGGGCCGAGAACGACGTCGTCGTTGCCACCGTGTTCATCAATCCGCTGCAGTTCAACGATCCCGAGGACCTGCGCCGGTATCCGCGCACCCTCGAAGCGGATGTGGAACTACTGGGCGCCGCCGGCGTGGACCTCGTGTTCGCTCCCGACGAGGACGAGGTGTACCCGGAAGGAGCGCCGCTGGTGCGGGTGAGCTCCGGAGAGCTGGGGGCCCGTTATGAGGGAGCCTCGCGCCCCGGACATTTCGACGGCGTGCTGACCGTGGTGGCCAAGCTCTTGCACTACGCGTCCCCCGCCGCGGCATCCGGCACTCCGGTCCGCTACCGGGCGTATTTCGGACAAAAGGATGCCCAGCAGCTGGTGCTGATCCGGCGGATGGTCGCCGACCTCAACTTCGACGCGGAGGTCAGGGCCGTGCCTGTGGTTCGGGCCCCGGACGGACTGGCCGAGTCCAGCCGAAACGGGTTCCTGGATCCTGTCCACCGCCGCGCCGCAGCGGCGCTTCCGCGTGCCCTGTTTTCCCTGCGGGACCGGGTATCCGCCGGTGAACCGCCGGACCTGGCCGCCGCCGTCGCCCTCGTGAAAGCACAACCGCTGGTGGAACTGGACTACTTCGACATTGTGGACCCGCAGACGCTGCAACCGCTCAGGCCCACCGACGGTCCGCTGGAGAAGCCCGCATTGGCGCTGCTGGCGGCGCAGGTGGGGTCCGTGCGCCTGATCGACAACCTGCCGCTGGAAAACCCGGAGACCGCTTAAACCATCAGACTGTGCATTAAACCATCAGACTGTGCGCCCGCCGCGAACAAGCTGGGTGCGGGCCGTAAGCCCGCGCCGCGCGGCTCTGTAAACTTAAGGGTGTGACCACATCTAACTCCGTTCCCGGATCCAGCCCCGTTCCCGAAGCAGCCGACACCTCCGAGCAGATGCGCATCCGCGCTGAGAAGCGGGCGCGTCTGATCGCCGGCGGTTCCGAGGCCTACCCGGTGGGTGTGGAACGCACGCACTCGCTGAAAGAGATTCGGGAAAAGTTCGGACACCTGCAGGCCGATGAGACCAGCGGCGAAGTTGTCGGCGTCACCGGCCGCGTCGTCTTCATCCGCAACACCGGCAAGCTGTGCTTCGCCACCCTCCAGGAGGGAAACGGCACCCGCGTGCAGGCCATGCTGAGCCTGGCCGTGGTCGGAGAAGAGGCCCTGGCCGACTGGAAGGCGCTCGTTGATCTCGGTGACCACGTCTTCATCCGCGGGGAAGTCATCTCCTCGCGGCGCGGCGAGCTCTCAGTCATGGCGCAATCCTGGTCCATGGCTTCGAAGGCCCTGCGCCCCTTGCCGGTACTGCATGCCGGACTGAACGAAGAGACCCGGGTCCGGCAGCGTTACGTGGACCTGATGGTCCGCGAGGAAGCCCGGGACATGGTGTACAAGCGGGCAGCCATCATTCGCGGCGTCCGCGATACTCTGCACAGCCACGGATACGTGGAAGTGGAAACTCCCATGCTCCAGCTGATTCACGGCGGTGCCGCGGCGCGTCCGTTCGAGACCCATCTGAATGCCTTCGACCAGAAGATGACGCTGCGGATTGCCACTGAGCTTTACCTCAAGCGGGCGGTTGTCGGCGGCATTGAGCGGGTCTTTGAGCTGGGCCGCATTTTCCGCAATGAGGGTGTCGACTCCACCCACAGTCCTGAATTCACCACGCTGGAATGCTATGAGGCGTACGCCGACCAGTACGTGATGGCGGACCGCATCAAGGAAATTATCCTGCACTGCGCTGACCTGGTCGGCAGCCGCCAGATCGAAACTGAGGCCGGAACCATTGATTTGGACGGCGAATGGAAATGGCTGTCCGTTTACCCCGGTCTTTCCGAAGCCGTTGGCGAGGAGATCACTCCGGACACCAGTGTGGAAACCCTTCGGGGCATCGCCGAAAAGCATGCCGTCAAGGTGGATCCGAAATGGGATGCCGAGAAATTGGTGGTGGAGCTCTTCGGGGAGATTGTCGAACCGACCCTGATTCAGCCGACTTTTGTCTATGACTATCCGCCGTCGGCCCAGCCGCTGGCCCGCCCCAACCGGAACGACCCGCGCCTCATTGAAGCCTGGGACCTCATCATCGGCGGCATGGAGCGCGGTACAGCCTTCTCCGAGCTCATTGACCCCGTGATTCAGCGTGAGCGCCTCACCGCGCAGTCGCTCAAGGCCGCCGGCGGTGACGATGAGGCCATGGCCCTTGACGAGGACTTCCTCCGCGCCCTTGAATACGGTGCCCCGCCTATGGGCGGTATCGGGCTGGGAATTGACCGTTTGGTGATGCTTTTCACGAACACAGGTATCCGGGAAACAATTTTGTTCCCCCTCCTAAAGCCGGAAATGGGTTAGAACCATGGAATACGTCGAAGTTCTCCTGCCGTCGATATGTGTTGGAGCTCTCTTTTATTTTGTGATGAAGGCCCTGCTCAACGTGGACCGTTCGGAACGAAAGGCGCTGGCCGAAGCCGAACGTGAAGCCGACCTTGCGGCCGATCGGGATACAAGTAGTGGAACCCCGGAAAAAGAAAGTAATTAATTTCGCCCCACGGCTTTGACGGGGCATTCAAAATTGCGTCATACTCTAAGTGGTCTCATTATCGTTTTTTCGGGTTTAACACTGCTTAGGAGCCTGTTGTGGCGCAAAAAGTAAAAATCATTCTGGTTGATGACCTCGACGCCGGAAGTGCGGATGAGACCGTACGGTTCGGCTTGGACGGATCCCAGTACGAGATTGACCTGTCCAAGGACAATGCAAAGAATCTTCGTGCGGCCCTGAAGCCCTACCTGGATGCAGGCCGCAAGGTGGGCGGCCGGACCGGGCGTCCCCGTGCTGCAGGTTCTGCACGCAGCAACGAAGCGGCGCAGATCCGTGAATGGGCCCGCAATAACGGATACACCGTTTCGGAGCGTGGACGCGTAAACAGCGAAATCATCGAAGCGTACCGGGCCGCGCAGGGCTAAGGCCCGGCAGGGGGCCTCCCGGGAACCTTATTCGGGGCCGTGGTCACGCCTACGGCGAACACGCTCCTTAAGCACGCGCAGGACACGTAGCATCGAATTACGCGTTAGCTAGGAGTGTGCCTCATGTTTGAAAGATTTACCGACCGTGCCCGTCGCGTTGTCGTGCTTGCCCAAGAAGAGGCTCGCATGCTCAACCACAACTACATCGGCACCGAGCACATCCTGCTCGGGCTCATTCATGAGGGTGAAGGTGTCGCAGCTAAGGCCCTTGAATCCCTGAGTATTTCGCTCGGTGCCGTGCGTGAGCAGGTGCAGGAGATTATCGGTCAGGGCCAGCAGGCCCCGTCCGGCCACATCCCCTTCACCCCGCGTGCCAAGAAGGTTCTCGAACTCTCCCTCCGGGAGGCCCTGCAGCTTGGCCACAACTACATCGGCACCGAGCACATCCTGCTCGGGCTGATCCGTGAAGGCGAAGGCGTTGCCGCACAGGTGCTGGTCAAGCTTGGCGCTGACCTGAACCGGGTGCGCCAGCAGGTAATCCAGCTGCTCTCGGGTTACCAGGGCAAGGAACCTGTCAGCTCCGGCGGCCAGCAGCAGGAAGGCCAGCCGGCCGGTTCGGTTGTCCTGGACCAGTTCGGCCGCAACCTCACCCAGGCTGCGCGCGAGTCCAAGCTCGACCCGGTGATCGGGCGCGAGCATGAGATGGAACGGGTCATGCAGGTCCTGTCCCGCCGCACCAAGAACAACCCTGTTCTGATTGGTGAGCCCGGCGTCGGCAAGACGGCAGTCGTTGAAGGGCTGGCCCAGGCCATTGTCCGCGGCGATGTTCCGGAAACCATCAAGGACAAGCAGCTGTACACGCTTGACCTGGGTTCCCTCGTTGCCGGCTCCCGCTACCGCGGTGACTTTGAGGAACGCCTGAAGAAGGTCCTCAAGGAAATCCGCACCCGCGGCGACATCATCCTTTTCATCGATGAGATCCACACCCTCGTGGGCGCCGGTGCCGCCGAAGGCGCCATCGACGCAGCTTCCATCCTGAAGCCGATGCTGGCCCGCGGGGAACTGCAGACCATTGGTGCCACCACTTTGGACGAGTACCGCAAGCACATCGAGAAGGATGCGGCACTTGAGCGGCGTTTCCAGCCGATCCAGGTCAACGAACCTTCCGTTGCGCACTCCATCGAAATCCTGAAGGGACTGCGGGACCGCTACGAAGCGCACCACCGCGTGTCCATCACGGACGCCGCGCTGACATCGGCGGCAACCCTGGCGGAGCGCTACATCAGCGACCGTTTCCTGCCGGACAAGGCCATTGACCTGATCGATGAGGCCGGCGCCCGCCTGCGGATCCGCCGTATGACGGCTCCGCCGGAGCTCAAGGAGATCGATGAGCGCATCTCTGCGCTGAAGCTGGAGAAAGAATCAGCCATCGATTCCCAGGACTTCGAAGGCGCTGCCAACCTGCGGGACAAGGAGCAGAAGCTCCATGACCAGCGGGCTGAAAAGGAGCGCCAGTGGAAGTCCGGCGGCCTGGATGACATTGCCGAGGTGGACGAGGAGCTCATCGCCGAGGTGCTGGCCAATTCCACCGGCATTCCCGTGGTCAAGCTCAACGAAGAAGAATCCACACGCCTGCTCAAGATGGAAGACGAGCTGCACAAGCGCGTCATCGGTCAGGATCAGGCCATCAAGTCCATCTCGCAGGCCATGCGCCGTACGCGGGCCGGACTTAAGGATCCCAAGCGTCCGGGCGGTTCCTTCATCTTCGCCGGTCCCACCGGTGTGGGTAAGACGGAGCTTGCCAAGGCACTGGCTGAATTCCTCTTCGGTGATGAAGAAGCACTCATCACGCTGGACATGTCCGAATACTCCGAGAAGCACACTGTTTCCCGGCTCTTCGGTGCCCCTCCGGGATATGTCGGATACGAAGAAGGCGGGCAGCTGACCGAAAAGGTCCGCCGCCGTCCGTTCTCCGTGGTCCTGTTCGACGAGGTGGAAAAGGCCCACGCGGACCTCTTCAACTCGCTGCTGCAGATCCTCGAAGACGGCCGCCTGACGGACAGCCAGGGCCGCGTGGTGGACTTCAAGAACACCATCATCATCATGACCACCAACCTGGGAACCCGGGACATCTCCAAGAGTGTCTCCACCGGTTTCCAGTCCGGCACCGACACCAAGACCGGTTACGACCGGATGCGGGCGCGGGTCACGGAGGAACTGCGTCAGCACTTCCGCCCCGAGTTCCTGAACCGTGTTGATGACACGGTGGTCTTCCCGCAGCTCACGCAGGACGAGATCGTGCAGATCGTGGACCTGTTCCTGGAACGCCTGGGCAAGCGCCTGGCGGACAAGGGCATGACCATTGAGCTGACCCCGGCGGCCAAGGTTCTGCTGGCCACACGGGGCTACGATCCCGCCATGGGTGCCCGGCCGCTGCGCCGGACCATCCAGCGCGAGATCGAGGACCAGCTCTCCGAGAAGATCCTGTTCGGGGATCTGAAGCCCGGAGAACTGGTGTCCGTGGACGTGGAGGGCGAAGGAGACGACGCCACCTTCACCTTCGAGGGACACGGCGTACCCAAGGCCCTCGAAGAGGCACCGTCCGCAATTGAGGCGGGCGTCGGCGACTAGCCTGCGGCGCAGTGTGAACACATGCGCAGTTTGAACAGATGAAAGGACCCGGCGGGCATGCAGCCCGCCGGGTCCTTTCGCGTTTCCGGATCCCTTCCATTGCGTGCCTTGACAGCCGTTTTGCGGCGGGCAGTCCGTGCAGTCCTAGACTGGACCGGTGACTTCCACCACCATCACTGTCCGCCGAGCACGCACCTCCGATGTTCACCGCATTCGTTCCCTCGTGGCGCCCCTGGCCGACGAGCGGATCCTGGTGGCGAAGGAAGCGGTTGCCTACTACGAGGGGCTCCAGGAGTTCCGGATTGCGGAAGGGCCCGACGGCGAGGTGATTGGCTGCGGTGCGCTGCATGTCATGTGGGAAGATCTCGCCGAGGTGCGGACCCTGGCCGCGGACCGCCGCTGGCGCGGGCACGGCGTTGGCCACGTCCTGCTGGAGGCACTGCTGGCCGATGCCGTGGAGATTGGTGTGCAACGTGTCTTCTGCCTGACCTTTGAGGTGGACTTCTTCCGACGCCACGGATTCGAGGTGATGGCCAATCAGTCGGCCGTGGATCCGGAGGTCTACTCCGAACTGCTGCGCTCCCATGACGAGGGAGTGGCCGAGTTCCTGGACCTCGCGCGGGTCAAGCCCAACACCCTGGGAAACACCCGGATGATCCGCACGCTGTAGCGCCGCTGACGGGGCGGGTGTTCGCGATCAGGGGAACAGACCCTCATCAGCTGGCCTTTTGCTCCTGCCGGTGGATAAGCTCAGGGTACTTAGCATCATTCACGGTCCGGCGAACCGGCAGTTGCCGGCGGACCACGATCAGAAAGCGGGATCCAATTATGGGCGCAGATGACAAGGTGCAGAATTCAGCCGAGAAGCTTGGCGGCAAGGTCAAGGAAGGCCTCGGTAAGGCCACCGGCAACGAGAGCATGGAAGCTGAAGGACACGGCGACCAGGCCAAGGGCAGTGCCAAGCAGGCCGGCGAAAACATCAAGGATGCCTTCAAGGGCAAGTAGACCTTCCTCGGATATAACACGTCCGGGAGGCGGCGGGAGGGGCATGATGCCCCTCCCGCCGCTGTTTAATGCGATCCCTCCGTTCGCCTGTCCAACGGTCAGTCCCGGGGGTAGGGTCGAAAGCAGTCTCACAGATGTCCTGATCCCGAACACACCGGTGCAGCCGCATCGCCTGTACGGGCCGTTGCGCTGAAGGAGCTGCTCAAAGATGAAGAAGCTGATCAATGACCCGCGCAGGGTTGTCTCGGAGTCCCTCGCAGGATTTGGGCTGGCCCACCATAACCTGGTTCGTGTCCACAGCGATCCTGACCTCGTGCTCCGCCGGGAGCCGTCGCGGGGCAAGGTATCCCTGGTTTCCGGCGGCGGCAGCGGACACGAACCGCTGCACAGCGGTTACGTAGGCACCGGGATGCTGGACGCGGCAGTCCCCGGTGCCGTGTTCACTTCCCCCACTCCGGATCAGATCCTTCCGGCAATCACTGAAACCGACACCGGCGCCGGGGTCCTGCTGATCGTCAAGAACTACACCGGGGACATCCTGAACTTTGAGACCGCTGCTGAACTGGCGCAGGCGGAGGGCATCACCGTCGCCACAGTGGTGGTGAACGACGACGTCGCAGTGGAAGATTCGCTGTACACGGCGGGCCGCCGGGGAGTGGCCGGAACGGTGCTGGTGGAGCGGATCGCCGGCGGGGCAGCGGAACGGGGAGACACGCTGGAGCAGGTGGCCGCGGTGGCGGAACGCGTCAATGCCAATGTCCGGTCCATGGGAGTGGCCCTCGCCCCCTGCACCGTTCCCCATGCCGGGGAACCAAGCTTCACCCTGGCCGACAATGAAATTGAGCTGGGAGTAGGAATCCACGGCGAGCCGGGCCGGCGCCGGATGCCCATGGCGGACGCCAACAGCATCACGGACCAGCTGCTGGAACCCGTACTGCAGGACCTGGGAGCCTCCTCCGGGGACCCTGTGCTCCTGTTCGTCAACGGCATGGGTGGAACCCCGCTGAGCGAGCTGTACATCGTCTACCGCCGGGCAGCGGAAGTGTTGGCCGAGCGCGGTATCCGGGTTGAACGTTCCCTGGTGGGAAACTACATCACGGCCCTGGACATGCAGGGGGCATCGGTGACGGTGCTGCGGCTGGACAATGAACTGACGGAACTTTGGGACTCGCCGGTCAACACGCCGGCCCTGCGATGGGGGATGTAACCATGTCACTGGACGCAGCGTGGGCAGACCGGTGGATGCGTGCAGCAGCCGCAGCCATGGCCGAGAACCGGCAGCACCTGATCGACCTGGACCGGGACATCGGTGACGCGGACCATGGCGAGAACATGGACCGCGGATTTTCGGCGGTGGTGGAGAAGCTGGATGCGGACGGAACCCCGGCCACTCCGGGTGACGTGATGAAGCTTGCCGCTATGACCCTGATGTCCAAAGTTGGCGGGGCAGCCGGGCCGCTGTACGGCACGGCCTTCCTGCGGGCTGCCACGGCGGCGGGACCGGCACCGGACCTGGATCCAGGAACGTTGGTCACTGTCCTCACAGCCGCACGGGACGGAATTGTTGCCCGCGGAAAAGCCGAAGTCGGAGACAAAACCATGGTGGATGCCTGGACGCCGGCAGTTGAGGCAGCCCAGACAGCAGCCGGCGCCTCGGCCTCATCCGCTGAGGTGCTTGCCGCCGCATCAAACGGAGCCCGGGCCGGCCTTGCCGGCACCGAACCGCTGATAGCCCGCAAAGGCCGCGCCAGCTACCTCGGAGAGCGCAGTGCCGGACATCTTGATCCCGGGGCTGCTTCCACTGTCCTGATCCTGCAGGCGGCGGCACAAGCGGCGGAAGAGGGCTCATGAGCGTTGGATTGGTGATCGTTTCGCACAGTGCCAAACTCGCTGAGGGTCTCCGGGAGCTGGCGGCGCAGATGGCACGGGACGTCACCATCGAAACGGCCGGAGGTACGGACGACGGCGGGATCGGCACCAGCTTGGAGAAAATCTCCGCTGCCATTGCGGCGGCGGACACCGGCGACGGGGCACTGCTGCTTGCCGACTTGGGATCAGCGGTCATGACCGCGGAAACGGCAGTGGAATTCCTTGAAGATGAGCAGCGGGCACGTGTCCGCCTGGCCGACGCGCCGCTGGTTGAAGGAACCGTGGCGGCGGCAGTTGCCGCCCAAACCGGAAGAACCCTGCAGGCAGTGCTGCAGGAAGCCGAGTCGGCAGGGAGAATACCGGGGCCGGCGGGCACCCCGGACACCGGCACCCAGGAATCCGGAGCCCAGCCCGGTACGGAACCGACAGCCGCCGCCCGGACAGGGACGGGGGAGCGGCCCGGCGCGGAACCGGCGGCCGGCGCGGGGGAGCCGGGCGATGCCGGTGACGATGATTTCGATCCCGATGATGCCGGGGTTCACACCGGTTCGTGGGAGCTCATTAACCCGGCGGGACTGCATGCCCGCCCTGCCGCAGCCGTGGCCCAGGCCATGTCGGACCTGGATGCGGAGGTCCGCATCAACGGAGTGGACGCCAAGTCCATGATGATGCTGATGACGCTCGGGCTGGGACAGGGGCAAACCCTGACCGTGACGGCACGCGGTCCCGATGCGGCCCGGGCCGTGGAGATGATGGCCCTGGAAGTTCGCAACGGTTTCGGCGAGATTTAGCCTGGGGGGCCGGCGGTGCTGCTGTGTTCAGACGGGAAGCTGCAGGCCGGCGTCGTTTTCTTGGGCCAGCTTGTCCGCCAGCAGACCGGCCAGGGCGCGCTCCAGCTGTTCGGCGGGCGCCTGCAGGGCGTGCAGCTTGGCCAGCGCGGCTGCGTCCGTCCCGGCGTCCGCTTCCGCTGAGCTTGTTGCCGTGTTGCCAGTTGCGGCCGCGGCCGTCATCAGGTCCGCCGGGCCAAGGAGCAGATTCCGCGGGACCGGCTCCCGGGCCTGCCGCAGCACGGCCATGAGGGCGCCGCGGACCTGCCGGTCGGTGCCGGCCCAGGCCTGTCCCTTGGGCACATAATCGGGTGCTGGTTCTCCGGCCGCCACCCAGGCGCAGCGCTGCCGCACCGGACACACCGCGCATTTGGGGGACCGGGCAGTGCACACAAGAGCGCCCAGCTCCATGACGGACGCATTCCAGGCGACGGAGGCGGCGTCGTCGTCGGGCAGCAGTGCCACGGCCAGGCGCATTTCAGCGGCATTCAGCGCCGGCGCAGGCAGCGCCTTGCCCGAAAGTGCCCGGGCATGGACCCGGCGGATATTGGTGTCCACCACTGTTTCCCTGCGGCCGAAGGCAAAAGAGGCAACCGCCGCAGCGGTGTAGGTGCCCACGCCGGGCAGAGTCAGGAGTTCTTCCCGGGTTGCGGGAACGGAACCGTTGAAGCGGTCCGTCATGGCGGCGGCAGCGGCATGCAGCCGAAGCGCACGCCGGGGGTACCCCAGCCGGCCCCAGGCGCGAACCGCTTCCCCGCTCGGCTCGGCGGCCAGGGCGGACGGCTCCGGCCAGCGCTTCATCCACTGCTCCCACACCGGCAATACCCGGACCACGGGGGTCTGCTGCAGCATGATCTCACTGACGAACACACCCCACGGGCTGCACCCGGGACGCCGCCACGGCAGATCGCGTGCATTGGCCGTGAACCAGCTGATGATTTCCGTATGCAGCTGCGGTGCCTGCTGCAGGCCCGGTTCCATGCATTCTCCCTTGGTTATGACCAGCAATACTCTACTAACCGGCGTGGTGCGGCAGGTAATCCGGGGCCGGGTACCTAGCCTTAAGTCATGGTTGGGAACGAAACATCAAACAGGGCTCTAGAGCGGCCCAGTGCGGCTGTCTACCGGCGGCGCAGGATCGTCGCAGGAATCCTGGTGCTCCTGGTCCTGATGGGCCTTGTCGCAGGCATCAGCGCAGCGGTCAACATGCTGCGGGGGGACGACAGCGCTTCCGCGACTGAGACAACTGAGGAAGCCACTTTGCCCGGGCCGGACAGCCAGCAGCCCGGAGCCGCGCCCGCCGGCACTGCTGCTCCGACAGCTCCGGCCGCGAGCCCGGCAGCCACAGCGAGCGCAACCGCCGCACCGGCACTGTGTCCGCCGGCCTCCGTGGGAGTCAGCGCCACCACCGACGCTCTGAGCTACACCGCCGGCGTTGCACCCATGCTGACCATGACGGTCACCAACACCGGGGCGGAGGCATGCGACGTCAACGTGGGCACCAGCCAAATGGAGTTCATCATCACCAGCGGCTCAGACCGGATCTTTTCCTCCGCCGACTGCCAGCAGGCCGGTGAGGATCTGTTCAAGACCATTAAGCCCAACACCGTGGAAACGGCAAAGTTCAGCTGGGACCGCCAGCGCTCGGCCCCCGGATGCTCGGAAGTTGCCAGCAATCCCAACCCGGGAACCTACTCGTTCACCGCGCGTCTGGGGAACATCAGCAGCGAACGGACCACCTTCGAACTCGAGTGACCGGACTGCTGGATCATAAAGCCGGTCCGCCCGCTACATGAAACGGTCGAGCAGACTGGTCTCGGCAATGCGGGAGAGCCCCTCGCGCACGGTGCGGGCGCGTTGCTCGCCGATGCCGTCCACCGTCATCAGGTCATCAATGTTGGCGGCCATCAGGTTCTGCAGACCGCCGAAGTGGTCCACCAGCCGGTTGGAGACCGCCGGCGGCACGGACTTGATGTTGCTGAGCAGCCGGTAGCCGCGGGGCTGCACCACGGCCTCGAGCGAATCCTGGCCGGGTTGAAAGCCCACAACGGCGGCAATCTTGCTCAGGTCCACCATGTCGGAGGAACTGAGGTTCTGCAGCGTGGCCACCTGGTCTTCGGGCCGCTGGCTGCCGTCCTGCAGGTCTGCGTAGTCGCGGACGATCATCTCACTGCCCGGCCCCAAGCCGGCGGTGAGTTCCTCGAGCTGCAGCGACAGCAGGCGGCCGTCCACCCCGAGTTCGAGGACATACTGGGAGATTTCCTCGGAAATGCGGCGCACCATTTCCTGGCGCTGCAGGGTGACGGCAACATCCCGGACCGTGACCATGGCTTCGATTTCCAGGGCGGAGAGGGAGTTGGTGACCTGGTCCAGGCGCGCCCGGTAGCGTTCCAGAGTGGCCAGGGCCTGGTTGGCGCGGGCCAGCACCGGCTCGGAACCCTCCAGCACGTGGCGCAGTCCGCCGACGTAGAGCTGGATGATCTGCATGGACTGGCTGACCGAGATGACGGGGAAACCGGTTTCGATGGCTACCCGCTCCGCTGTGCGGTGCCGGGTTCCGGATTCGTGCGTCTCGATCGTGTGGTCCGGCACCAGCTGCACTGCTGCGCGCAGAATGGTCTTGGCGTCCTTGTCGCAGACAATGGCGCCGTCCATTTTGGCCAGTTCCCGCAGGCGGGTGGGCGAAAAATCGATGCCGATGTCGAATCCGCCGGAGCAGATGGAGTCAACGGTGCGGTCAAATCCCATGACGATCAGCGCGCCGGTGCGGCCGCGGAGAATGCGCTCCAGGCCATCGCGGAGTTCGGTTCCCGGCGCAACCCGGGCCAGGGTGGCCTTCAATGAATCTTCGGGACTTCGTGCCACGGTCACTTCCTTCCGGCCGTCGGGCCCACGGGCGTTCTGGGCGGACAATGCACAGACACTTTCCCTATAGTAGTGGTCCCGCACGGGACAATGACCACCTTTGTGCCGTCCGCCGCAGGTGCGCGCCGTCCTAGAACAGGAGCTTGAGTGCCTCCGTCAGGGTGGAAACCTCCCGGACGTGGAAACCGGCCGGAACCGCGCCGGGACCGTTGGGTGAAGCCGGAACCACCGCGTGCGTGAAACCGAGGCGTTCTGCTTCCTGGATCCGCCGGGCTATGCCGGGGATGGGCCGCACTTCTCCGGCCAGGCCAACCTCCCCAAAGGCAATCAGCTGGGCGGGAAGGGGTTTGTTCATCTTGGCGGACGCAACGGCAAGGGCCACTGCCAGATCGGTGGCCGGCTCGCTGAGCTTGACCCCGCCCACGGTGGCCACGTAACTGTCATCCTTGGCCAGATTCATGGACGCCCGCTGCTGCAGCACTGCCAGGAGCATGGCGACCCGGGAGGAATCCAGTCCGCTGGTGGCACGCCGGGCCTGCGCGTTGCTGGTTTCGGCCAACAATGCCTGGACCTCGGCCACCAGGGGCCGCTTTCCTTCCAGCGTGACGGTAATGCAGGTGCCGGACACGGGTTCCTTGGTCCGGGACACAAACAGCCCGGAGGGGTCGGCGAGGCCCACAATGCCTTCCTCCGTCAGGTCGAAGCAGCCCACTTCATCGGTGGGACCGTAGCGGTTTTTCACGGCCCGCAGCAGGCGCAGACGGGAGTGGCGGTCGCCGTCGAACTGGCAGACCACATCCACGAGGTGTTCCAGCAGCCGGGGCCCGGCGATGGAGCCGTCCTTGGTCACGTGCCCCACGAGCAGGGTGGTCATGTTCCGTTCCTTGGCCGCCGCAATCAGGGAGGCAGCCACTTCGCGGACCTGGCTGACTCCGCCGGCGCTGCCGTCCACAGCGGCGCTGCTCAGGGTCTGCACGGAGTCAACGATCAGCAGCGCGGGCTTGACCTGCTCCACCTGGCCCAGAGCCTGCCCCAAATCGGTTTCCGCACTCAAATACAGGAAATCCGAAACCGCGCCGATGCGCTCGGCGCGCAGTTTCACCTGCGCCGTGGATTCTTCACCGGTGACGTACAGGACCTCCCGTCCGAGGTTTCCCACTTTGGCTGCCACATCCAGCAGCAGCGTGGACTTTCCGACACCCGGTTCACCGGCAAGCAGGATAACGGCACCCGGGACCAGTCCGCCGCCCAGAACGCGGTCCAGCTCATCCACTCCCGTGGCCTGATAAGCGGCGGTGGTGGAGTCCACGTCCGCAATGCGCTGCGCCGGGCGTGCAACGGTGGCTGCCGCAGTGGTGCGGGCAATGACTTCCCCGGCTTCCTCCACAGTGCCCCAGGCCTGGCATTCACCGCAGCGGCCCACCCACTTGGCGGTGGTCCAGCCGCACTCGGCGCATCGGTAGTTGGCGGTTTTTGCGCGGGTTGTCTTCGTGGCCATAAAAACAGGCTATCCCGCCGCACTGACACTTCCGCGCCGTGCCCCCGCGGCCTGGGGACCACACCGGATCACACCTCGGACAGGCAGCTCACTGCTTCCTCGTGGCTGAGTCCCGTGGACTCGAGCAGATCCACCACAAGCGGCCGGAATAGCATGATCAGCGCGTCGCCCTGGATGTTGGTGATGCCCAGCGATCCGGGGTTCAGCTGCGCACCCACAGCGGAGAGTTCGTTGCGTGCCTGGCGAAGATGCCGCTCCCTCGCACCCGCCGACTCACCGCCGGCCAGCGCGCGGGCGAGGATATCGACGGCGTCGGCCGTGTCATTGACAACTTCGGTGACGCGCTCAATAGCCTCGTCATCGAGGGAGGCGTGGTTGATGACCGACGTGGTGCGGCGGGCGAAGACCCGGCTGTTGCGCACTGCGAGGTCCAGGTAGCCGATGGATCCGCGCAGGTCACCGAGCTCGGCCAGATGCCGCCGGTAGGCCGGGGATATTCTGGCAATCTCCCGGGCATCACGCACGCTGCGCGTGAGCAGATCCAGCTGGGGCTGCGTGTTGCGGGCACGCACCAGGGCATGCCAGGCAACGGTGGAATCACTCTTTGCCACCGCTTCGGCGCACTGCCGCAGCACCGCGGAGAGCTCGTGCAGCAGATCGCGGACATTGGACTTTGGCTCCCGCCGGGGATCGCGGGGAGCCAGCATAGTGACCAGCAGTGCAAACAATCCGCCCACGAGGGCATCTGCGCTGCGCGTAAACACGCCGCCGTCGGGAGCGGGAAGGAGTACCACCAGCAGAGACTGAAGGCCCAGCTGAGTGGTGAAAATGACGCCCCGGTCCAGGAAACGGGCAAGCATGACGGAGAGAAAGAGTACGACGGCGGCCTGCCACAGTCCGGTGCCCAGTGTGTGCAGCAGAAGTTCACCGATGGTGATTCCCAGGGTGCAGCCAATGCCAACCTCCAGTACCCGGCGGGTACGCGGTTCCCGGGAAAAGCCCAGCGATATGAGCGCGGCAGTGGCCGCGAAGAGCGGTCCCTCATGGCCGAGCACATACTCGGCAAAGCCGTACGCCCCGACGGCGCAGATGGTCATCTGCAGTGCGGGGATGATCGAATCGCGGCTTCGGCGCAGCCCAACCTTTGCCCGGTTGCGCAGGAACCCCCGGCTTTGGGCAAGGCGGTCACGTGGGGGCATGCCAACAGTCTAGGGGCCGAGCGGTGCGCCCTCCATCCGAAGAGCACTGTGACGTACTTCGGTGAAGGGGCAAATCCGGCGGGGACAACACCGGCACCTTGTGGCCGCGGGTGTGCCGGCCAGAGTTTCCTCCGCCGCTTGGCCCCGTTCACCTTTCGTTAACCTTCTCCGTCCACCATCGATGGAGGGGCGGCAGAACGTCCCGGTGTGCCGGAACGTGCCGGGACACCTGCTCTACGGAAAACGAGCCCTTGAAAGGGGCCAGACGTGTCGGTAATTCGCATAGTTCGTTCCGCAGCACTGCTGTCAGCCGCCGCGCTCGCCTTGTCGGCGTGCGGCAGCGACAGCGCCATCACCCCGGCCGGCGGCAGCACGCCGTCGTCCTCATCGGAAAGCACCCTGGCCGGGACGCTTTCCGGGTCCGGCGCCTCCTCCCAGGACTCTGCCATGCAGGCCTGGATCGCGGGGTTCACCGCAGTGAACCCGGACACCGCAGTGCAGTACTCTCCGGACGGATCGGGAGCCGGCCGCAAGGCGCTGCTGGCCGGCGGTGTGCAGTTTGCCGGTTCGGATGCCCATTTGAAGGACGAGGAAGTGGAAGCCTCCATCGAGGCATGCGGGCCGGACGGTGCTCTGCACATTCCCGCCTACATCTCCCCCATCGCCATCGCCTTCAACCTGGACGGCGTGGATGAACTCAACCTGGATGCCGAGACGATTGCGGGCATCTTCCGCGGTGAAATCAGCACCTGGAATGACCCGGCGATCGCGGGCCAGAATGAGGGTGCGCAGTTGCCCGATACGCCCATCACGGTTATTCACCGCTCTGACGAGTCGGGAACCACCGAAAACTTCACCGAGTACCTCGCGGCTGCAGCGCCGGCCGTGTGGAGCACCGAGGCAAGCGGTGAATGGCCGGCCGATCTGGACGGCCAGGAGAATGCCCAGGGCACCAGCGGCGTCGTGTCTGCTGCCGGCGCCACTGACGGAGCCATCACGTACGCGGACGCCTCAGCCGTCGAGGGCATGGGCACGGTAGCGGTAAAGGTTGGCGCAGAGTACGTCCCCTACAGTTCCGAGGCCGCGGCGAAGGCGGTGGAAGCCTCCACTCCGGTGACCGGCGAGGGCCGCCCCGACGGCGACATGGCCATGGATTTGGTCCGCGACACCACCGAATCCGGAGCCTACCCCGTGGTCCTGGTCTCCTACCACATCTACTGCACCACCTACCCGGATTCTGAAACCGTAGATTTGGTGAAGGCCTTCGGCTCCTACGTGGTCAGTGAGGAGGGCCAGGCAGCTGCAGCGGACGCAGCAGGCAACGCGGAGCTCTCACAGCCGCTTCGCGAGAAGGCCGAAGCCGCACTGGCAGGCATCAGCGTCGCGAAGTAGCCCGTGCCCTCCGGTGGCGGCGGAGCTTCCGCCGCCACCCGGGGGAACGCTTCCTATTCGCACCCTCCGCCGGGCCGTGGGACAGTAAATGGGGGGATTGCGGAGTCAGACTGAGGCCCCGCGTCAAAGGGATCAGCGCAGGGTCAGTAGAGTTTAAGAAGTTGCCAGTGAAGAACCGAAGGGTTGTGCAGTGTCCAGCAAGTCCATAGAAGGCACCGGTGGTGCCGGCCGTGCCGGAGACAAGGTGTTCTCCGGAATCACGCTCCTGGCCGGTTGCCTCATCCTTCTTGTCCTGTTTTCCGTGGCTGTGTTCCTGCTCTGGCAGGCGCTGCCCACGTTTACCGCCGATTCCGCGGACATCAGCGGCGGGGAGGGTTTCTTCACCTACATCTGGCCGCTGGTCATCGGCACCGTCATCGCTGCAGCCATCGCCCTGCTGATCGCGACGCCGGTGGGCATCGGCGTCGCGCTGTTCATCTCGCACTACGCGCCGCGCCGCATGGCACAGGGCCTGGGCTACCTTATTGACCTGCTGGCAGCCATCCCGTCAGTTGTGTACGGAGCCTGGGGGATGATGGTGCTGGCACCGGCCCTGGTGGGTCCCTACACCTGGCTGGCCGACAACGCCGGCTGGATCCCGATCTTCTCCGGTCCGGCCAGCCAGACCGGCAAGACCATGCTGACGGCGGGGATTGTGCTGTCCGTCATGGTGCTGCCGATCATCACCTCGCTGACCCGTGAAATCTTCCTGCAAACCCCGAAACTGCATGAGGAAGCGGCCCTGGCCATGGGTGCCACCCGCTGGGAAATGATCCGCATGGCGGTGTTCCCCTTCGCCCGGCCTGGTGTCATCAGCGCCGTCATGCTGGGTCTGGGACGCGCCCTGGGCGAAACCATGGCCGTGGCCCTGGTTCTCTCCTCCGGCGGCCTGATTGCCAGCCTGATCCGTCCGGGCAACCAGACGATCGCCGCGGAAATTGCCCTGAACTTCCCCGAGGCGTACGGGCTGCGCCTGTCCGAGCTGATCGCCGCCGGCCTGGTGCTGTTCCTGATCACCCTGGCCGTGAACGTGATTGCGCGCTGGATCATCAGCCGCCATAAAGAATTCTCCGGAGCCAACTGATGCAGACACAAACACTCAGCCGCCGTCCGGCGACACTGACCAAGAACCAGCTCCCGCCGTACGCAGTATGGGTGGCGCTGGGCGCGGCAGTCATCCTGGGCGCGGCCCTGTCGGCCCTGATCGGCTTCGGCATCGCAAGCTTCACCATCTTCACCGCGGTGATCTTCGTGCTCGGCGCCACCGTCATGACCTGGATCGTCGAGGGGCGCCGGCGCGCGGTGGACCGCTTTGCCACCTACCTGATCTGCGGCTCCTTCCTGCTGGCGCTGGTTCCCCTGGTCTCCGTGATCTTCACTGTGCTGTCCAAGGGCCTGGCCGGGCTGAGCCCGGACTTCCTGTTCACCTCCATGGGCGGCATGACCGGAGCCGTGGACAACAACAGTGCCGAAACGGGCGGCCCGGTGCTGGGCGGGGCGTACCACGGCATTGTGGGCACGCTGCTGATCACCCTCTGGGCCACCATCATCTCCGTGCCGATCGGCCTGCTGACCGCCGTTTACCTCGTGGAATACAGCAACGGCGGCCCGCTGTCCCGTGCCATCACCTTCTTTGTGGACGTCATGACCGGAATCCCGTCCATTGTTGCCGGCCTGTTCGCCGCCGCCTTCTTCGCCCTGGTGTTCGGACCGGGCGTGCGCACCGGCTTTGTGGCCGCCGTCGCCCTCTCCGTCCTGATGATCCCCGTGGTGGTGCGATCCACCGAGGAAATGCTCAAGATCGTGCCGAATGAGCTGCGGGAGGCCTCGTACGCCCTGGGCGTGCGCAAGTGGCGCACCATCCTCAAGGTGGTGGTGCCGACGGCGATTTCCGGCATCGCCTCGGGCGTCACCCTGGCCATTGCCCGCGTCATCGGCGAGACAGCCCCGCTGCTGGTCACCGCAGGGTTTGTGAACACCATCAACATGAACGTGTTTGCGGGCTGGATGAGCACCCTGCCCACCTACATTTACCGGCAGCTAATGAGTCCCACTTCGCCCACCAACACGGATCCCAGCACACAGCGTGCCTGGGCGGCGGCGCTGCTGCTGATCATCATGGTGATGCTGTTGAATCTGGGTTCCCGTCTGATCGCCCGGATGTTTGCGCCCAAGACCGGACGCTGACCGGAACCACCCCCCCCTGCGGAGGCACCGCTGCCCCGCCCCCGAAGAACCTCGAACAAAAGGAATCACATGTCCAAGCGAATCGACGTCAAGGACCTCAACGTCTACTACGGCGACTTCCTGGCCGTAGAAAACGTCAATATCAACATTGAGGCCCGCTCCGTCACGGCGTTCATCGGACCCTCGGGCTGTGGAAAGTCCACCTTCCTGCGGACCCTGAACCGCATGCATGAAGTCCTTCCCGGTGCCCGCGTGGAGGGCGAAGTCCTGCTGGACGGGGAGAACCTCTACGGTCCCGGCGTGGACCCCGTGACCGTGCGCAGCCACATCGGCATGGTGTTCCAGCGCCCCAACCCGTTCCCCACCATGTCCATCCGGGACAACGTCCTGGCCGGCGTGAAGCTGAACAACAAGCGCATCTCCAAATCCGATGCGGACAACCTCGTGGAGAAGTCGCTCACCGGGGCCAACCTGTGGAAGGAGGTCCGGGACCGCCTGGACAAGCCCGGCTCCGGCCTCTCCGGCGGCCAGCAGCAGCGCCTGTGCATCGCCCGCGCCATCGCCGTCTCACCCGAGGTCATCCTCATGGACGAGCCGTGCTCGGCCTTGGACCCGATCTCCACTCTCGCCATTGAGGACCTCATCGAGGAACTCAAGAGTGACTACACCGTGGTGATCGTGACCCACAATATGCAGCAGGCAGCCCGGGTCTCGGACAAGACTGCGTTCTTTAACATTGCCGGCACGGGCAAGCCGGGCAAGCTCATCGAGTATGACGACACCACGGTCATCTTCAACAACCCGTCCCAGAAGGCCACGGAGGACTACGTTTCCGGACGCTTCGGATAGAGACCGTTCCCGGCTCCCCGGCGCTTTCCCGCCCGGCAGGTCAGAGCAGCGGGCTGATGGCCAGGAAGAGAATCCCGCCCAGCAGTGCGGTGACCGGTGCTGTGACCAGCCACGTCACCAGGATTTCCCGCAGCGGAATGAAGCGGACAGTGGAGAACCGCTGGTTGGCGCCGGCGCCCACGATCGCCGAAGTCATGGTCTGCGTGCTGGAGAGCGGGATCTGAAGCCATACGGCGCCCAGGAAAAGCATGGACGAGCTGACCGCCGTCGCACTCATGCCGCGCAGCGGGTCAATGCGCACCAGACGGCTGCCGAGTGTGCGGCTGATCCGCCAGCCGCCGAACAGGCTGCCCGCGGCCAGTGCCACGCCGGAAAAGATCTGTACCCAGAGTGGAATGCCGGTGGTGCCGGAGAATCCGGCGGCCACCAGCGCCAGGACAATCACAGCCATTGTCCGCTGCCCGTCCTGCATGCCGTGCCCCAGGGAAAACGCCGAGGTGAACACTGACTGGGCAATCCGGTTCCCCGCGTCTCCGCGCCGCGGCGAGCTGTAGCGCATGAGCCATGTGGTCGGAAAAACCAGCAGGTAGGCCAGCACAAAGGCAATAACGGGGGAGAGCAGCAGCGGCAGGACAATCTGCTGCAGGAGCACCTGATAGGACTCGGCGATGTTGGGGCCTCCCACCAGGGTGGACGCGGCTCCCGAGCCGACTATGCCGCCCACCAGGGCGTGCGTTGAGGACGAGGGCATGCGCCGCCACCAGGTCCACAGCCCCCAGCCGCACGCCGCCAGCAAACCCGCGATGAGGATGCCCAGGCCGGGGGTTCCCGCCGGCAGCTGGATGAACCGATCCGCCAGAACCAGGGCCAGCGCTGTGCTCAGCAGCGCGCCGGTCAGGTTGAAAACGGAGGCAAGCACGACGGCGACGGTGGGAGTCAGTGCGCGGGTGCGCACCGAGGTGGCTACGGAGTTTGAAACGTCATGGAACCCGTTGATGAAGGCGTAGGCGCCTGCAAAGAGAACCACGGCGGCCAGCAGAACCGGCTCCACCTAGGATTCCCGCACCAGGATGCCGCCCACGGCGGTGGCGCACTGCCGCAGTGAAGCGGTGGTTCCGGCCAACTGGTCGGCGAGGTCCCTGTGCCGGGCATACGTGAGCGGCTTGTGGTCGCGCAGGAGTTCGGACACCCAGATGCGGTGGGTGCGCTCGGTGCGCTTGGACAGGCGCAGCATCTCAATCCAGTAGTCGTCGAGGTCTTCCAGTGAAGCCAGGCGGCGCATGGCACTTGCCGTCAGCTCGGCCTGCCGGCCAATGACTTCAAGCTGTTCGGCCGCACGTTTTGAAATGCCTGTCAGCCGGTACAGCGAGATGATTTCCGCTGCGGCGTCGAGGTTTTCCATTGCTGACATCAGCGTGAGGGAAAGGTCGTAGAGGTCCTCGCGGGGGAGTGGGTTGATGAAGCTTGACCTCATCTGCGTCATAAGCGCGAAATGCAGGTCAGTGGATTCAGCCTCCAGCTGATGCATGTGCTCGGCGAGGCGTTCATAGTCAGCCGGTTCTGCGCCGAGGACCTCTGAGAGGGTCCCTGCGCCGCGGATGAGGACGCCGCCCATCTGGGAAAGGAGCTCGAGCCCCGCGTTTTCCTGGGGAAAGAGCCGCAGCCTCACAGGGCAACCCGGGGTTGCCGGCCGGAGTGGGGGTCCTGCGCGAAGTAGGTCACGAGCCCAAGATTATCGGCTGTGAAGGAAGATCCAAAAGCGGTGCCGGACCGGGAGCGCCTCTCGGCGGAAGGCCGCTCGAAGCGGCTCTAAGTTGAAGCCCGGGGGTTCCGCGGTCCGACACCAATTTCAGTTTTCTACGCTTCGCCGATGTTGTCAACATGGGCTTCGGACGGCCCCTAATCCAGCTCTCCCCGACGCCAGGCAGCCGCTGAATACTCCAGGTCTTCGGCGGTGCGCATCAACTGGCGGGCATTGCGGGTGAGCTGCGTCGCCTTGTCCGTGCTGCCTGCCTCCGCTGAATCTGCATGATGGGTCTGGCCCAGGGCCACCACGCGGCAGAATGCAGCGAAGCGCTCCAGGGCTACGTCAAACTCTCCTTCGAAAGCCCCGGAGAGGATGGTGTCAGCCATGGCTTTGACCTCATCAGCGCCCAGGGGTTCCGCTACTCCGGCCACCACCTTGGACACCTGGGCGACGTCTTTGCCTGCGGCGTAGTAGGCGGCGACCCGCTCCGGATTCTGCTGAGTGGCTGCGCGGAGGGCATAGAGGCGCCACAGGGCACCCGGCAGCGAGCGGGCGGGGCTTTCCGCCCACATCTCCGCGATGGATTCCAGGCCCTGCCGGTCCGCCAGTTTCACCAGGCGGCGGGTAATCTCCGGATCGGAGCTCTCCCTGCCGTGGTGGACCAGTGCCTGGGCTGCCAGGTGGGCCGCTTCGGATACTCGGGCCGGATCCGCGCCTCCGGGGATGTTGGCGAAGTCCAGCGGAGCGTACAGCTTGGGTTTGTGATGCCGTGGGGGCATTTCATTGGACTCACTCATAATTTGAGAATACTCCGCCCCGGGAACGGGCGTCGAGGAGTGCCTCCACGGACAGGAGCGGGGCCGGCGCGGCTGCTCCCGGGGCGAAACGAAAAGTGTGCGCCACGATGTTTCGTGAGATACGTCCCCTGTGCGATAAAGTGGAGAAGTCGATTCGTCGACGGCTGGATTGCCAGGGGAAACCCCGGCGGTAACAGTCGTCCCGATACGACTGGGGGCCTTTAGCTCAGTTGGTAGAGCATCGGACTTTTAATCCGTGGGTCGTGGGTTCGAGCCCCACAGGGCCCACCAGAAGATGGGCCGGCAAGCCGTCAGCGGCGGGCCGGGACTTCGGCAGCACCCCGGTTTTCGGACCGGGGTGCTTTTTCTTTGCCGGGAGCACTCCCGGGCCGGGGCGGTCAGCCGCCGGCTCAGGAGGACTGGCTGCCGTCGCCTTCCCCGGCACCTTCTTCGTTGCCCTCTTCCCCGGCAGGCCGGCTGCGTTCGGCCACGGGGGCAGGTACGGGCCGGCGGCGGGCGGTGTCAAACTTCATCAGCTTGTGCGTTCCGTCGCAATAGGGCTTGATGGCGGATCCGCCGCACCTGCACAGTGCCACGGTTTCCCGGTCACGCGGAACAAGTTCGCCGTCGGGAGTGATGATTTCAAAGTCCCCGCGCACCAGCAGCGGCCCGTTGGGATAGGTGACCACGGAGGCCGCTGCGGGCCGTTTCCCGGATTCCGCAGCTTCGGACTGTGGATGTTCATCGTTGCCGGGACACCCGGCACACCCGTGTCCAGCGGGGGTTTCGCTCACTGGGTCACTCCGGACGCCGGGGCAAAGCCGTCCAGGGCTGCTGCTGTTGCCCCGGAGGGCTGCACGCGCAGGGCGGTTCGGCCTTCCTTCCAGGCCGTGAGCTGATCCTCACCCATCATGGCATCCAGGGCCAGAACCGTTGCGGCGCCGAACATCACATCAGTCAGCAGGGAAGGTTCAGCCTCCACCAGTCCTCCGGCCAGGTCCCGTGCAGCAATCTGTTCGTGAACGGCGTCGGCCTCCACATGCTCATCGAAGTAGTAGGTGACGGTGTCATCGAACCCGAGCCGGCGGAAGCCCCGTGCATAGAAGGAGTTCGGGATGGAGGAGGTCATTTCAAAGGCGGCCAGGTGGCCCGCGATAGCCCCGCGCAGGCGGCGGTTCAGGCCGAACAGGGACATGGCGTTGGATGAAGCAAGGGTCAGGGCGGGGACGGCGTCGAGGTACCAGCCGTACTCGGTCTCCAGATCCAGGCCCTTCATGGTGACCGCAAAGAGATGGGAATGCATGCGTTCGGGACGTCCGCCGCCGTATTCGTCCGCCTGGATTTCGATCAGGGCCGCCTTGGCGCGGCCCACCGGCAGGCGGGGAATGGCCCAGCTGTGGGGGTCGGCTTCCTTCAGCTGGTAGACGGAACGGAGGATCAGGAACTCCTCCAGCTGCTCACGGGTTGCCTTGGCGGCGACGAAGCGGGAAACGCTGGGTCCGTCGTCGTCGGCGGCCATCCGGAACAGCTCCGCAGCAACTGCTTCCGAGGTGGGGTCGGGGAGCGCAGGAACAGGAACCGTGCGGCGAAGGGCCGCCTCGAAAGTCTTCTCGAGGTCCAGGCGAAGGCCCACGAGGCCGGGATGCCACTCCAGCGTGTCCGGCACCGTGTCCAGCCCGCTGTAGTGCAGCTCGTACAGGCAAAACAAAGCCAGCTGGAGGTCGTCGTCGCGGAGGATGTCGGCAGTGCCATGGCAGGCACGGCGGACGGCTTCGGCCAGATCCGTAAGCGCGCCGGCGGACGGGGCCTCCGGGGCCGTGAGCAGGTCAAGAAGGGCGGCACTGACTGGTCCGCGGGGTGCGGGGATTCTCATTCTTATCCTTTGTACTCCGGGTCAAGGGTCCCAGGAAGACGCCGTGGGCGGGACAGCAAATCAAAGACATCAGCATACTTGCTAAACCGTTTGGGCCGGAACTCGTCCCGCCCGCGGCCGGCTGCGCGGACATTGACCTTTCCGCTCATCCGGCGTGAGATGGAAGCGTACGGTGGGCTGCGCATGAAAATGATCGCCCGCCTGTGCGGAAGACTACGATGGCTGCGGAAAAGAGGAAACCCATGCCGCTGATTGACGCAGGAGGTTCAATGCTCGTTCCGGCACTGCTGCTGATGATTGCGGCCATGATTCTGACCGCAGCCCGGATTGATGCGGCGCTTGCACGCGGGGACGGCGAGAAACTGTTCTGGGTGGGTCTGACGGGGTCTCTGACAGCCCTGCTGGCCGTGGCCTGGGCGGTTGCCGGCAGCCCCGGCAGTGGACCGTGGGTGGGTTTGGCTGCCGTGGGCGGGGCAGCCGGTGCTGTCCGTTGGGTGCAGGTGCGCCACCGGCAGCGTAAAGCGGCCCGGCAACAGGACGCCCGCCGGCAGCAGATTGCAGCTCTGGAGCGCCGCCACGATGCCGTGCTGAAGAGCTGGAGTTCTTATGAGCTGGACGGCTGGAAGGCTCTGGAAAAACCGGGACTCACAGACGCGGCCAGGCCCGAGACCAAAAACCTGATGCGTGCCATGAAGAGCGCTGCTGCGCTCCGGCCGCCGGTGGAAGGTTCCGGTGCGGTGGATGATGAGAACATCAGGGACTACGGAACGGCCGTTGCCGGTCTGGAAAATGCGTGGGTCAGCGCAGAGAGCTCAGCCGGAGGCGGCCACGCGGCCTAGCCTTCCGGGGTCTGGACGAAACGCAGCTTCGATGTCAGGCTCAGGGGCATGAGCGGGCATATAAGGGATGACATTGTGGTCTCCCGAAACGACGACCATGACCGGTACGAGCTTCGCGTGGGCGGTGAACTGGCAGGCACGGCGGAGTACGAGGACGCCCCGGACGCAGTGGCCCTGACTCACACGGTGGTCCGGGAGGAATTCCGGCACCGGGGTTATTCATCCATGCTGGTGAAGTTCGCGGCGGAAGACATTATTGCGTCGGGGCGGCGAATAAAGCCGTATTGCTCCTACGCGGCGTCATATCTCGGCAAGCATCGTGAGCTGAGCCATCACGTTTCATGGCCGCAGCAGGCGCGCTAATCGCGTGGCCGCCCAAATAAGCGGCTGATCCAATGATGAGGGTTGGCTTGAATCACCCTTAATTGAAGCTGGCTCCCCGCTCTGCATATGGGGGGAACGCAGAAGGGGGAGCCAGTGAAAATAGTATAGTGGCATCAGTCCGGAGAAACCAATTGGGGGGAACCGCCTGTGGCTGTGTCTGCCAAAGCTTTCCAGAACTGGCGATCCATGACTGCCCCGTGGGAGTCCACGGCTGATCTTTGCCGTATGGCCGGCATAAAACGCTCAACCCTGGCGCAGCAGCTGGTCCGCGGGAAGGTGTCTGAGGCCACGGTTGTCCGTGTAGCCCGGGCCTGTGATCAGAACCCGGTTGAAGCTCTGTCCTTCTTCGAGGAGTACCGGGATCTCTTGGCGGGCTCCCGACCGCCCACAGCCAGCGAGCTCATCAGCCAGGTGACGTATGTCTGCGTCCTGCAGCTGCTGGTGGCGCGGAGCCTGCACCCCAATCCGTCGCCCGCAGATCTGCCGGGCCTGGGGCCCTTTCCGCACCGGAACTCCGTGCGCGCCTGGTTTGAGGCGGTTGATCCGGGGGACCTGCGCCAGCGTCTGAGTGCCGTAAGCGGCGTGGCACCCCAAAACCTCTCAGCGCAGCTCACGGCCGGCCGGCTCGCCCCGGAGCTAGCCGTTCAGGCCGCCAGGATTGCAGGAGTGTCCCTGACCGGCGGGCTGGTGGCCACCGGACTTCTGACTCCGGATGAGTGCGGGTGGCCCATAGGCGGCCGCGAACGTGCGCTCTCACAGCTTTCCGACACTGACCTGGTGTTCCTTGCGAGGAACCGGCTGGACACCTTGGGCAAGGTGCTGAGAAAACTTGAAACCGACGAGAAAAACAACTCTTCATTTTTGGAGGAATTGGGATGACATTGCAATGGGTGGTCCTTGGGACCACTGCTTTCCTGGCCCTTCAGCGTCTTCCGTCAGCAATCCGGGGTGAGAACCGCGGGATGTTCTGGGCGATGGCCACGATTACGCTGGCAGTGGCGCTAAGCATCCCATTCTTTTACCTGCAGGTTGATTCGCTGTTGGGCGGAAGGAACATCGCCAACCTTTTGCTGCGGTTCTCAGTGTTCGCTACCTTCCTCATCCTCGGCGTAAAGGTTACATCAGCCTTTACGGCACCCCGCGCGCAGCGTTTAATTTCCGGACCCGTGGGATTTATTGTCCTGGGAATGGTTGTGGCGGCGGTGACCGTGCTCTTTGCCCTGAGCGACGTCCCCGAGTCCTCCACGGCACTGCGCGCCTATGCGGATCAAGGCACAGTGGCCGCCTACGGAGACACCGCCAGGCTTTATCAGATGTATGTTGCTGCCTGCCTGGCCCCGGCCTTGTTTCTGTGTGCGTTGGACTCACGGCGCCGCCGGGACATCCGTATCAGTGCCGGCCTCATGTCGCTGGGGATGTCCTCCGTTGTGCTTCATGCCTTACTGAGCCTGGCAGCATGGAATCTGCCGCGGGGTGCCTGGGACCGCATACTGCCGTATTCGGCAGTCCTGGTCATTTCAATTGCGCTGGCCATGATGTGGAACGCACGCAGGACTGAGAAAAAGAGGCCGAAATCAAATCTGCTCGCGGAAGCCTACGGCAGTAGGTAAAGAATCGGTATCGCTCGTTCACAATTTCATGATCATGTGCCAGAATAATGATTATGTAACATCCGCTGCCTGTGGGGGGTCAGCGTGACGTTACGACCGAAGCCAGCGGATAACTCCGCTGGCTTCGCTGTATCCGGATTTCCCTATTAGGCGTCGAGATCCGTTTCCAGGATTTTTACCAGGGCATCGAGGGCCTCGTCGGCCCCATCACCCTCGGCCCGCAGCACCACGACGTCGCCGTTGGAAGCACCCAAACTCATGAGCGACAGCATGCTGGCGGCGTCCATTGCCTCCTCGGCGGGTTCCCCCTCCATTGCAATGGTTACGTCGACGGGCTGGGCCGCAGCTGCCTCGGCGAAGATGGAGGCGGGACGGGCGTGCAGGCCAACTCTGCTGGCGATTGTGGCTTTACGTTCTGGCATGGTGTGTGTTTCCTTCCGTTTCTACTCTCAGTACGCGTGGTGGATGACTCAGGGTGAGGCTACAGTCCCAGCTCCTCGAGGACGGGAAGACGGCTGCGGACCGCGGAACGTGCCTCTGCTGCAGTGTGCGCACTCAGGGCGACTGACGCCAGATCCTGCGCCTCAGCGAGGGACACGGTGGCCAGGACTGCTCCCACGGAGGCGAGTGCCCGCGGGGTCATGGACAGCGTGTTGACTCCCAGCCCTGTCAGCACGACGGCGAGGGCAGGGTCTGCCGCCGCTTCACCGCAGACGCCCACATTCTTGGTTGCGGAAGTGGTTTGGCCCGGCTCAGCGGCTGCTTCCGCGGCGCGCGCTCCTTCAACCGTTCGCCCGATCAGCTGCAGCACCGCCGGTTGCCAGGGATCATTCAGGGTGGCCAGGGTGCCGAGCTGCCGGTCCGCTGCCATGGTGTACTGCGTGAGGTCGTTAGTGCCCAGCGAAGCGAAACGGACCCGGGAAAGGACGGCCTCAGCCATGAGTGCGGCTGCCGGGACTTCGATCATCACTCCGGGCATCGCGAGTCCTGCACCGGTGCACTGAACCGCAAAATCCGCAGCCTCCTCGGCGGTGGAAATCATCGGAGCCATGACCCACACATCGGCTTCGTGTGCGCCGGCGGCAATGGCAATCGCTTCCAGCTGGCGGCCGAGGACGCCGGGGGAGGACCTGTCGGTACGGAATCCCCGAACGCCCAGGGCAGGATTGGGTTCGGTGGCATCAGTCAGGAACGGCAAGGGCTTGTCCGCACCGGCATCCAAGGTGCGGACCACCACTTTCCGTCCGGGGAAAGCCTCAAAAACGGCACCGTAAGCCGTGACCTGTTCCTCTTGGGTAGGCTCCGAATCGCGGCCAAGGAAGCAGAATTCGGTGCGCAGCAAACCGATGCCTTCCGCACCGGCCGCCGCCGCAGCCTTCGCGTCCTTGCCGGAACCCACGTTGGCGAGGAGGGGAACACGGTGACCGTCCGACGTCGTTCCCGTACCGCTGAAGGCGGGCAGGGACACCCGTGAGGCGTACTTGGAAGCGGCTTCCCGTTCCGAAGCGCCCGGTTCCGCCACCACGGTTCCGGTGGCCCCGTCGACGTAGAGCTCGGTGCCGTCGCTGAGTGAATCGGCGTCTGGGGCTCCCACCACAGCCGGCAGCCCCAGGGCACGTGCCAGGATGGCGGTGTGTGATTGTGGTCCGCCGCCGGAGGTGACAAGGCCAATAACCTTCGCCGGGTCCAGGGTGGCCGTGTCAGCGGGGGCCAGTTCCTCGGCGACCAGGATGAACGGGGTGTCGGACGCGGGAATCCCCGGCGCCGGGAGCCCGTCCAGTTCAGCCACGATGCGCGCCCGGACGTCCAGGACGTCCTGTGTGCGCTCAGCCATGTAGCCGCCCAGGCTTTGCAGCATGGCGGCAACCTCCAGCCCCGCCTCCCAAATGGCCCGGTCGGCGGCCATGCCGGCATTAATGTGTTTGCCGGCAGCCTTGAGCAGCATGGGGTCTGTGGCCATCATGGCTGTTGCGTCCAGTACGGCCTTGGCATCTCCGCTGGCCGTTTCAGCCCGGTGGCGGAGGTCTGCCCGGACTTCTTCGGCTGCGTCCTTCAGCCGGGCCTTCTCTCCGTCCACCGTGCTGTCTGCCCCGAATCTGGCATCAGCTTCGGGCTCGGGCACCGGAGGCGGCATCCGCAGCGATGGGCCAAGCACCCGCCCGGCGCTGACTCCGATTCCCTTGATGGTCCGCATCAGTGTGCCTCTCTGTGTGTGGGTAGTGGGCTGCTAGGCAATGACGGGTTCCTCCACGCGTTTGGGGGCCGTCCAGCGTTTGAGCGCCACATAGATCAATCCTGAGGCCACCATTCCCGCGAGGATAGCCACAATGAACATCAGGATGTTGCCGATGGCGAAGAACACGAAGATTCCGCCGTGCGGTGCCTGGGACGTCACGCCGGTGCCCATGCAGATGGCGCCGGCAACGGCTCCGCCAACCATGCAGGACGGAATGACACGGAAGGGGTCTGCCGCGGCAAAGGGAATGGCGCCTTCGGAGATGAAGGCGGCACCGAGCAGCCAGGCGGCCTTGCCGTTCTCCCGCAGAGCCATCGTGAACTGCTGTTTGTCCACCACGGTTGCCAGGGCCATGCCCAGCGGAGGAACCATGCCGGCGGCCATGACCGCGGCCATGATTTGCCAGGGTGCCTGGTTCTCGAAGCTTCCTTCGCCGAGTCCCGCCACTGCAAACGCGTACGCCACCTTGTTGATGGGGCCGCCGAGGTCCGAGCCCATCATGAGTCCCAGAATGATGCCCAGCACAATGGCGGTCACTCCGCCGAGGCCGTACAGCCAGTCATTCAGGGCCTGGGTCAGGGCGGCTATGGGACCGCCCAGGACAAGGATCATCAGCCCGGAGGCTATCAGTGAGCTGATGAGCGGAATGATCACCACGGGCATCAGACCCCGCAGCCACGAGGGTACCGACCAGCTGCCGACCCACCGCGCAACGTAGCCGGCCAGCAGGCCGCCGACGAGTCCGCCAAGGAAGCCGGCGTCCATGAACAGGGCCACTGCACCGGCAGTGAACCCCGGAGCGATGCCCGGCCGGTCAGCCAGGGCGTAGGCAATGTACCCGGCCAGGGCAGGCACCAGGAATCCCAGGGACAGGTTGCCGATCTTCCAGAAGACTGCTCCAAGATAGGTCAGCAGGCCCTGATCGCCCGGATTGAAGAGGGTGCCGCCGTCCAGGATGATGTCACCGGTCAGGTCGCCGTCGTCGTTGGACAGCGACAGCTCATAACCTCCGAGGAGGAAGCCCAGGGCAATGAGCAGGCCGCCGCCGGCAACAAACGGAATCATGTAGCTGACGCCGGTGAGCAGAGCCCGCTTCAGCTGTCCGCCGAATCCCTCACCGCCGCCGCTGCTTTGCGGATCGCGCTCCTCGCCGCCTCCTCCGCCGCCCGCAACACGCCGGGCATTGGGATCCTTGGCGGCGGCAAGCGCTTCATCGATCATGACGCCGGGTTCGTCGATGCCCCGCTTGACCGGACCGGCCACCACGGGAAGGCCGGCAAACCGGCCCTTGTCCCGGACATCGACGTCGGTGGCGAAGATGACAGCCTCCGCGTTGCGGATGACCGAAGGGTCCAAGGGGGTTGACCCCGCGGATCCCTGTGTTTCCACCTGCAGGTCAATCCCCCGTTCGGCGGCCACCGCAGCCAAAGAATCCGCCGCCATATAGGTGTGGGCAATGCCTGTGGGGCAGGCGGTGACAGCGACCAGATGGTGGGTTCCTCCGCCGTCGCCGGCTGCGCCTGTATCGCCGTTGTCCGCGGTGGGCTCCGATGCCGGAGCTCCTGCCGCATGGGCGCCCTCCGGACTCCCGGACGCGGTTTCAGCACCTGCGTTGCCGGCGCCTGCCGCCGTGGCCCCGGTGACCGGAGCCTGATTCGCGGCACCCGAAGCCGTTCCTCCGGATTGTGACTCCGGGACCGGTCCCAGCCCCAGTGCTCCGTCCACCAGCTCAACTATTTCCTGGGGGGAGGCCGCTGTCCGCAGCGCACTGGTGAAGTTTTTCTTAATCAGCGAACGTGCCAGCTTGGAGAGCAGCTGCAGGTGTTCCTGGTCCGCGCCTTCCGGTGCGGCAATGAAAAATACGATGTCCGCCGGGCCATCCTTGGCTCCCCAGTCCACCGGTGGCTGGATCCGGGCCATGGCCAGCGTGGCCTTGGTGACTGCCGAGGAGCGGCAGTGGGGAATGGCTATTCCGCCGGGAACCCCCGTTGCTGTCTTGGATTCCCGGGCCATGGCATCTGAGTACAGCCCGTCAAAGCCGGTGGCGCGTCCCGCTGAGACCACCTGTTGGACCAGGTGGCGGATCACCTCGGACCGTTCGGTTCCCAGATTCTGGTCAAGGGTGACCAACTCCGGTGTGATGAGATCCGACATTAGTTTTCCTCCTTAGATGCCGCCTGAGCGGTTGCGGAGCCGGGGGTGTTAGCGGGGAGGGGTATCTCCGTCACGGTCACCGCGGCGGGATCAGTCTGCGCAAGCGTGGGGACAGTGGTGCCCGGAAGGGATGCGGCTGCGGCGCCGTGTGCCACGGCCTGGCGCAGACAGTCGCCCGGCGGGGCGCCGGCGACGTCGGCGAGCAAGTACCCGGCCAGGGAGGAGTCGCCGGCGCCTACGGTGGACCGGGCCGCGACCGGCGGGCGGGTGGCCTGCCAGGCCCCCTCAGCCGTGATGAGCAGGGCGCCTTTGGCGCCCAGAGTTGCCAGGACGGCTCCGACGCCCCGGGCGATAAGGGTCCGTGCCGCCTGCACGGCCAAAAGCGGATCTGCTTCGAGTTCGTCTTCGCTTCCAACGCCGGTCACTTCGGCCAGCTCCTCTGCGTTGGGCTTAAGCAGGTCCGGTGTGGCGCCGTGCATCAGCGCACCAAGGAGCGGAGGGCCTGAGGAATCAACGGCGATGCGCGGAGCGGCGTCGCCAAACTGCCTGCGGACGGCATGTGCCACCAGTGCATACAGGTCCGGGGACGCCCCGGGAGGCAACGACCCGGCAAGCACCAGCCACGACGCAGCAACGCCGTTCCCGCCGGCAGCACAGGTGTGCACCAGCAGGCTGATGAGGGCTTCCTGGTCCGAAGGGTCCAGTGCAGGGCCCGGGACGTTGATCTTGGTGGTGGTTCCATCCGGTTCCGTCAGGGTGATGTTGCTGCGGAGCGCGGATCGGATGGGCAGGTTTGCGTAGCTGACGCCGGCGCTGCGCAGGGCGGAAAGCACAGGGTCATTGTCGCCGCCGGGCAGGACGGCGATTGACTGCAGCCCGGATGCGGTGAGGGCGCGGGATACGTTGACTCCTTTGCCTCCGGGATCCCCGCTGATGGCGGCAGCGCGCTGGACAGCCCCGCGGACCAGCGGTCCCGGCAACTCGATGGTCCGGTCCAAACTGGGATTGACGGTGAGGGTGACGATCATTGATGGTTTCGGCATGGACACCCGCAATCTGCGCCACCTCATGACGTGGCGTACGCCACGTCCGGTGTGCTGAACCAACGCTATTTAGGTTGACCAGCGATTGCAATGGGAGGCGTTTGCCGCGCTGTTCCAAAGCCCAAACGGGTCTGTCCGGAATAGGGTGGGTGCATGCGCAACGTCCTATGGTCCGCCCCTGCCGACGCCCGCCCCGGCACCCACCTCCTCGTGATGCTGCATGGCTACGGAACGGATGAACACAGCTTGGCAAGGTTGTTTCCGTCAATTCCCGCGGGGATTACGGCTGCTGCGCTGCGAGGCACCTTTCCAGTGGGGGACTCGCACGGCTGGTTCCTCCTGGATCCGTATCTGCAGTCCGACACCGCCGAGGTGCTGGAGGCCGCAGCAGCGGTTTTCACCTGGCTGGACCGGACCATGGCAGGGGAATCCTTCACCGGGGTTTCGCTGCTGGGGTTTTCCCAGGGCATGGCGATGGCCACCACCCTGCTCCGTCTGCGGCCCGGAAGGTTTGAGTCCGTTGTGGGACTGTCCGGGTTCGTGGCTGAGAACGAACTGCTGGCCATGGCAGAACCGCTTCCGGAGCCCGTCCCCTACTTCTGGGGGCGGGACCGGGATGACTGGGTGATCAATGAAGACGCGGTTCTTGGGACGCAGGATTGGCTGGAAAAAAATACCGCGCTGACCGCCCGCACATACCCCGGGATGGGGCACAACATTGGTGCCGACGAGCTTCGTGACGTGAGTCTCTTCCTGAGGCGTTATGTAGTGGCCCAGCCCCGCCCTGACGGGGAAGACAAACGGAGCTAACATCTATCGGCAAGGAACCAAAATCGCTTTCAACTACTACCTAAGCATGCTTATGAAGTACAGTGGAGGAAAGCGCGGCCCACAGGTCGCTCGGCAAAACAACGAAATCATCACTCGTTCACACAGCAAGGAGTAATCATCATGGGTTTCATTGCTTTCCTTATTCTTGGTCTTATCGCAGGTGCTATCGCTAAGGCAATCCTTCCGGGTCGCCAGGGCGGCGGCTGGATCGCTACTCTGGTCCTCGGCGTCATCGGCGCCCTGCTCGGTGGCTGGATTGGCGGCGCCATCTTCGGTGTCGAGTTGGAAGAATTCTTCTCCATCCAGACGTGGCTTGTTGCCATCATCGGCTCCATCATCGTTCTCGCGATCTACGGCTTCGTTACTCGCAAGAGCAGCCGCGCCTAGTTCGTGAGTCTGCGCTCCGGCGCAGAGTTCTGCAGCAGACTGCAGATAGAAAGCGGGACCGGCGGATTATTCCGCCGGCCCCGCTTTTTACGTACCTGCCTCACGTAGGCTTAAACGGGCTGGTGCCCTGCACCGGAACATGTGTCGAAAAGGAGCGTTGCCGTGGGATTTTTATCCAACCGTGCCATGAAGGCTGCCGGGGGGACCGTCTTTGAAAAGGACGGGACACCCAAAGCTTCGGTGCTCCGGGCAATGGAGCGGGCCGTGGAGGTCCAGCGCCCCCTGGTGCTCGCAAATATCAGACGGCTGCAGCGCAAGCATCCTCAGGCGACACCGGCGGAACTGGTGTCGATCGTGGAGAAGCATTACCTGAACACCGTGACCGGAGGCGGAGCCGCGGTGGGCGCGACCGCCGTCGTGCCCGCCATCGGCACTGTCGCAGCTTTGGGGCTCTCAGCGGCGGCAACGGTGGGTTTCCTTGAGGCAACGGCGCTCTACGCGCAGTCAGTCGCCGAACTGCACGGGGTGCACCTCTCAGATCCGGAGCGTTCACGGACCATGGTCATGGCCATCATGCTTGGCGAAGAGGGAACCGCCATGATGCAGTCCGTTGCCGGGCGTGGAGGCAAACCCTGGGCCAGCTCGCTGGGCAAAATGCCGTCCGGCGTGATGGGATCCGTTGGATCATCCATTCGAAAGCAGTTCATGAAACGCGTCATTGCCCGGCAGGGAACGGCTCTGCTTGGCCGCGCGCTGCCCCTGGGGATCGGGGCGGTGGTGGGCGGAGCGGGCAACCACGCCATGGGCAAGGGTGTCATCAAGGCCGCCCGGCGTGCGTTTGGCCCGGTACCGGAAACAATCAGCGGCGAACTGGCCGAGGATCTGCGGCAGACGCCGGACACGCCCTAGCGAAACAGGCCGGGCGGGCGTGTGCGCCCGCTGCCCGCCCTAGCCGAAGACCGCGTGCGCCACGGTGAAGATGGCCAGCCCCGCCAGGGACCCCACCACGGTGCCGTTGATTCGAATAAACTGCAGGTCCTTGCCCACCTGAAGCTCGATCTTCTCGGACGTCTCCTGCGCGTCCCAGTGCTCCACCGTTTCAGTGATCACGCCGGCTATGTCGCTGCTGTAGGTCTTCACCAGGTATCCGGCGGCATCGGCGATCCAGGTATTCACCTTTGCGGCGAGCTCGGGATCGGTGGCGAGCCGGTGACCGAAGTCCTGCACTGCAGCCTTGAAGTTCTGCGTCAGCTCGCTGTCCGGGTCATCCACGGCGGTGGTCAGGGCATTCTTGATAGTGGCCCACGTCTGTGTGATGAGCTGCTGGACCCGGGGATCATCCAGTACCTGTTCTTTGATCGCGTCGGCTTTGGCCATGACGGCGGGATCCTCCTGCAGGTCCCGGGCCACTCCCTTGAGGTAGTTGTCCAGGGCACGGCGCATCTCATGGTTCTGATCTTCCTGCACGGCCCGCAGGAAGCGCCCCACTTCCACCTGCACACGGTCGCCCACCAAGTCATCCACAAACGAAGGCACCCAGGACGGGGACCGCTGGGCCACCAGTTCGGAGATGACATCCGGGTTCGCTTCCACCCAGTCATTGATGCTGTCTACCACCAGATTCACGAGCTGGTGATGGTGCCCCTCTTCGAAGACCCGTTCCGCCACCCGGCCCATGGGCGGGCCCCACGGCGGATCCACCACGTGCCGGCGGAACATGGACTCCAGAACTGTTTTGACGGCGTCGTCGTCCAGGACCCGCAGGATTCCGCGGATGGCGGCGGACCCCTCGGTGGCTACGCGGGTGGCGCTTTCCGGGCGTTCCAGCCAGGCGCCGGCCTTCTGCGCCAGCTGCATGGAGCCCAGCTTTTGGGTGATGACCTCTTCGGAGAGGAAGTTGCTCTCCACGAACTGGCCGAGGGACGCGCCGATCTGATCCTTCTTGCGCGGAATGATCGCCGTGTGCGGAATCTTCACTCCCATGGGGTGCTTGAAAAGCGCGGTGACTGCAAACCAGTCCGCCAAGGCGCCCACCATGCCGCCCTCGGCGGCAGCCCGAACGTACTGCAGCCAGGGATAGCGCTCCTGCAGGGCAAAGGAGATGACGAAGATGACGGCGAGCACCACCAGCAGTCCGGTCGCCACCATTTTCATTCGGCGCAGCCCTGCCGCCCGCTGGGCATCGTCCAGTACCGGGAGGCTCATGCCGACGCTCCGTTTCCGTCGTTACGAAGGTTCCCCGGCCGGGGAACCGAAGATGAAATCGAAGACAAAAGCAAAACCGCTCCTCGTGCTTGTGCCGGTTCGTGTGCCGCGGGCCGGTCGGACGCCGCGGCAGGAACCGTCCAGCCAATGTAATCAGTCTGCTGTGCAAGGTACCGTGTCGGCAAACGCCGTCCCCGGGGGACATGCTGGGAGCGGCGCCGGCCGTGTGGTTGAGTGGGGCTCATGGCTTCCCCGATTGAGGATTATGCGCTGGTTTCAGACCTGCACACCGGTGCCCTGATTTCCCGGCGGGGAAGCATCGACTGGCTGTGCCTGCCGCGGTTCGACTCGCCGTCGGTCTTTGGCGCATTGCTGGGAACCGAGAACCATGGCCGGTGGCTGCTGGCTCCGGAGGGGGATGCCGCCGTCGTGAGCCGAAGCTATCTTGGACCCACCTTTATCCTGCAGACACACTGGGCAACTGACACCGGCGCTGCGCTGGTCACTGAGTTCATGCCGGTGGGTGACGGCCGGGCTTCGATTGTGCGCCGGGTGGAGGGAATCAGCGGAACCGTGGATATGCGCCAGGAGCTGGAAGTGCGCTTCAACTACGGAACCGTCCTGCCGTGGATGCGCCGTGACCCCGATCCCCACGGCGAGCGGCTGCTGGCGATAGCCGGACCGAATGCACTGGTGCTGCGCGGGGACAACCTGCCCCGGGCGGTGGACCACCAGCACGTAGGGCGCTTCACTGTGGGTGCCGGCGAGCGCGTGGACATGGAACTGACCTGGCATCTCTCCCACCATGAAGTGCCTCCGCTGACGGACATCGACACCGCGCTGGCGTCCACCACCGACTATTGGGAAAGATGGGCGGACCACTGCGATCCCGCGCAGCAGTATGTTGGACCCGTCCAGCGCTCGCTGCTGGTACTGCGCGCGCTGACGCATGAGTCCACCGGCGGCATTGTGGCGGCTCCCACCACCTCGCTTCCGGAGGTTGCGGGCGGGGAACGCAACTGGGATTACCGCTACTGCTGGCTCCGGGATGCGGCGCTGACCCTCGAAGCCATGCTGGGTCACGGCTACGCGGATGAGGCACTGCGTTGGCGCAACTGGCTGCTGCGTGCCGTGGCCGGTGACCCGGAGGACCTGCAGATCATGTACGCGGTGGACGGTGCCCGTGAACTTCCCGAACGCATCCTGCCCCAGTTCACCGGGTATGGAGGATCCGTTCCGGTGCGCGTGGGGAACGGGGCGGTTTCCCAGTACCAGGCCGACGTCGTCGGTGAAGTGATGGTTGCCCTGGCCAAGCTTCGGGATGCGGGCGTGGCGGAGGACAGTTTCTCCTGGCCCCTGCAGCGGGCCCTGATGACCTTCCTGGAACGCCACCTCGAGGATAAGGACCACGGAATCTGGGAAATGCGGGGAGAGCCCCAGCACTTCACCCATTCTCGGGTCATGATGTGGGCGGCGTTTGACCGGGCGGCCGCCGCCGTCCGGTCCCATGGCCTGGACGGTCCGGTGGAGCTGTGGGACGCCCTGCGGGACGGACTGCGCGAGGAGATCCTGAACCGAGGCTTCAACGAAGAATTGAATACCTTCACGCAGTATTACGGCAGCAGGGAAGTGGATGCGGCTCTCCTTCAGCTTCCTCAAGTGGGCTTCCTGGCCTACGACGACGAACGCATGCTGGGCACGGTGGCCCGGCTTGAGCAGGACCTGCGCACCGACTCCGGCCTGCTGCTGCGCTACGCCACGCACAGCGGGATTGACGGCCTGGAGCCCGGTGAGAACCCCTTTCTGGCCTGCAGTTTCTGGCTCGTTGAACAGTATGCCGCCACCGGGCGGACCGGGGAGGCGCGCGCCCTCATGGACCAATTGGTGGCATACTCCAACGAGCTGGGCCTGCTCAGCGAGGAATATGATCCGGTGCACAATACGATGGCCGGAAACTTTCCGCAGGCTTTTTCCCACCTTGCCCTGGTCCGAGCCGCGGACGCGCTGAACACCGCGGCGCCGCTGACGGATGCTCCTGCCGGACCTTCCGTCATCTTCCACCCCACCGAAAGAAGCACATGAACCGCCAAAGTTCCTCAGCAGCCGCCATGGCGGCGCTGCTGTCCGTCAGCGCCGTCAATCATTTCCGCAACCCGAAGTTCTACAACGCGGTGGTTCCCCGCAGCATCAGCACGGACACGGACGGGCAGTTCGGTGTGCTGACCCGCCGGCAGTGGACCCACCTGAGCGGGGTGCTGGAGTTTGCCGCCGCGGCGGGTCTGCTGCTGCCGGCCACCCGCCGGGCGGCCGCCACGGGAACCACGCTGATGTACATCGCCTTCATCGCCGGACACCTCAGTGCGCTGCAGCGTGCCTTCGGTCCCCGCGGATCGGACCGGGAGAAGGCCATCCACCTGGCCCGGCTGCCCCTGCAGCTGCCCCTGATCCGCTGGGCCTGGAGCCTGCGCGGCTAGGAAGCGGGACATGGCAACGAATTTGCTGGTGCTGTCGGACACCCATCTGCCCAAGCGGGCGCGGGAGCTGCCCGCGCAGCTGTGGGCGGAGATTGAGGCAGCTGATGCCGTGGTCCACGCCGGTGACTGGGTCAGCGATGACGCACTGGATGAAATGCTGCAGCGCTCGCGAAAACTGATTGCCTGCTACGGCAATAACGACGGCGGTGCGCTGCCGTCCCGGCTGCCTTTGGTTGCCACGGCCACGGTTGAGCAGGTGCGGCTGGCCGTCATCCACGAAACAGGTCCTGCCGCAGGGCGGGAAAAAGGCCTGGATGAGCAGTTTCCGGACACGGATCTACTGATCTTTGGGCACAGCCACATTCCGTGGGACACCGTGACCCCGGCCGGAATGCGGCTGCTGAATCCCGGGTCGCCCACGGACCGCAGGCGCCAGCCCTTCTGCACCTACATGCGCCTCACAGTAGAGGGGGAAGCCGTCACCGTGGAGCTGGTGCGGCTTCCCCCTCGAAAGGCTTAGTTGCTGCCGGTTTAGTTGGCGCCGGGCGTGAAGACGACCTTGATGCAGCCGTCATCCTTCTTCTGGAACTTCTTGTACAGGTCCGGTGCTTCCTCCAGTCCGGCACGGTGGGTGGTCAGGTCCATGACGCCCAGCGGATCGGAGGGATCTTCGACCAGCGGAATCAGGTCATCCACCCAGCGCTTGACGTTGGCCTGGCCCATGCGCATGTTGATCTGCTTGTCGAACATCTCCATCAGCGGCATCGGGCTGGCCATGCCGCCGTACACGCCGCTCAGGGACACCGTGCCGCCGCGGCGCACAGCGTCAATGGAGCCGTGCAGGGCGGAGAGCCGGTCGGTTCCGGCTGTTTCCATGGCCTTCTGTGCCAGCTTGTCGGGCAGGAAGCCGACGGCGGTTTGGGCGATGGCGCCCACCGGCGAACCATGGGCTTCCATGCCCACGGCATCGACCACGGAGTCCGGTCCGCGGCCGTCCGTCATCTCGCGCAGTTCATCGGCAACGTCCTTGGTCAGGTCCAGCACCTCTGCGCCGTGCTTGGCGGCCAGCGCCCGCCGTTCAGCCACCGGCTCCACCGCGATGACGCGGTAGCCGAGGTGGGTGCCGATCCGGGCTGCGAACTGTCCCACCGGGCCGAGGCCGTACACGGCCAGCGTTCCGCCGTCGGGCACATTGGCGTACTGGACGCCCTGCCAGGCGGTGGGAAGGATGTCGGACAGGAACAGGTAGCGCTCGTCCGGCAGTTCGGAACCGACCTTGATGGGGCCGTAGTCCGCGTGCGGCACGCGCAGGTATTCGGCCTGAGCCCCGGGTACGGAGCCGTAGAGCTCGGAGTAGCCGAAGAGCGGAGCGCCGGATCCCTTCTCCCGGACCTGGGTGACTTCACACTGGGTCTGCAGGCCGCGGCGGCACATGAAACAGGAGCCGCAGGCAATCTGGAAGGGAATCACCACGCGGTCACCGCGCTTGAGGTTGGTGACGCCGGAGCCGACCTCTTCGACGATGCCCATCGGTTCGTGGCCGATAATGTCGCCCTGGTTCATGTATGGGCCCAGGACCTCATACAGATGCAGGTCAGATCCGCACAGGGCCGTGGACGTGATGCGGATGATGGCATCGGTGGGTTCCTGGATCACCGGATCCGGTACCTCGATGACACTGACGTTCCGCTTTCCCTGCCAAGTTACTGCCTTCATGTGCAAACCTCCTGCTGATTGCGTTGGATGCTTTGAAAGTGCGTGGAACCCATTGTGGCAAATAGTAAGGGTGCTGACAAAATACTGTCCACGGCGCGCCGCATCCAATGCTCGAAGTGGGGGCACCTATGCGCAGCGGATATCGGCAGTCGCATCTCGAATCAGCGGCGGGCCTTAGCCCCAGCAGACCTAGGGGGTGCTCCGGGGCGGGACCTTGCGAGGGGATGCCGGTGTCGCGAGGACTCGGGGGTCCCGGCGGAGAAAGGCCATTTCCAGGGCTTCCTCGTTGGTTAGTACACGACCTGAGGGCAATGAATGCGATGCCGGCGATTCCGGACCCAATCGGCACACTGGAAGGGCGGACGGAACAATGATTTCCACCGGCTGGACAGCCGCATAACCCGCTCCTGGCCGCCCCCCGTCGGCAGGACCGGACCGGATGCCGGCATCCACGGCGGCATCAGCGCCCGCGCGCAACTGCGTCAAAGCGTCCCTTTCCACGTGTTCGGCCCTGGCGAGGTTCACCCGGACCGCGGCGCCCAGGGATCCGGTATGGGTAAGAATGTTCACCAGTGTTGCGTAAGTGGAAGCGGTAAGGCAGCCCCGGACCTCTAAGCAGGCTAGGCGCAGCTGTGTATCGATTCGCACCAGGACCCGAAGCCCGTGGCCGTTTGAGGACTGGTCCCGTGATTCACTGAGCATCGAATCCTCCGCACACTTGTATTAGGCGGCGTCTGCTTAACCGGGTAACCGACGTTATCCCACGTGAGACGGTCTGTCTGCCCCTGGGAGTGGTTACTGGCCCGGCACCTGCTAACTGGGCGCCGCACCCGCGGGCGAGGCGCTGTTCCGGGCCACGGTTTCAGCTGTAGCTTCGGCGATTGCTTCCTCTTCATCGGTGGGCACCACCAGGACAGGAATGGCAGACGCGGCACTGCTGATCAGCCGGGCCCCCGATTCCCGCCGCCGGTTTGCTTCCTGGTCCAGCTCGATCCCCAGGGCGCCGAGCTTGTCCACGGTCAGCTCGCGGAAGTCCCAGGAGTTCTCTCCGATGCCCGCAGTGAACACCACCGCCTGCGCGCCTCCCACAGCCACATGGTAGGCGCCGATGTACTTGGCGAGCCGGTACGCGGCAATGTCCAGGGCCGTGGCGGCGGTTGTGTTCCCGGCTGCCGCCGCCTCCTCCAGAGTCCGCATATCCGAGGCTCCGCCCAGGGCCAAAAGACCCGACTCCCGGTTCAAGAGATCATCAAGGGTCTTCGCGTCATACCCTTCCCGGAGCAGGAACACCAGGATGGACGGGTCAACATCACCGCTGCGGGTGCCCATCACCAGTCCCTCCAGCGGGGTGAACCCCATGGAGGTGTCGATGCTCCGGCCGTCCTTGATGGCCGCCACCGAGGCCCCGTTGCCGAGGTGGGCGATAACGGCGTCGAACTCCTCAGGGTTGATCCCCAAAAAACGTGCCGCAGCCGGAGCCACAAAACCGTAGCTGGTCCCGTGGAAGCCGTACCTGCGGATGCCGTACTTGCGGTAGAGGCTGTTGGGGAGGGCGTAGCGCCAGGCGTGCTCGGGCAGGGTGCGGTGGAACGCGGTGTCGAAAACTGCCACCTGGGGAGTGTCCGGCCATTTGTCATGCACGGCGCGGATGCCGCGCGCGCTGGCCGGATTGTGCAGGGGTGCCAGCGGGCTAAGGCGCTCAATGGAACGGACAATTTCATTGTCAATCAGGACCGGCTCGCTGAAGCGCTCGCCGCCGTGCACCACCCGGTGTCCGACGGCGTCAATGTCCCGGCCGCCGAGAGCTTCGGGCAGGCGGCGGGCCAGCTCCTCCAGCGCAGCGCCGTGGTCCGGCACCGCCTCTTCGCCGATCCGGTCGATGATGCCCTTGACCAGGAGCTCACCGGTTGCGGTGTCCCGCACCTGGTATTTCAGCGACGAGGATCCGGAATTGATGACAAGTACCAGCATCAGCCCTCCTGGGCCTGGACCGCGGTGATGGCCACGGTGTTGACAATGTCTTCAACGGTGCAGCCGCGGGAAAGGTCATTGACCGGTTTCCGCAGTCCCTGCAGGATTGGCCCGACGGCCACCGCTCCGGCCGACTGCTGCACCGCCTTGTAGGTGTTGTTGCCGGTGTTGAGGTCGGGAAAAATGAAGACGGTGGCCTGCCCGGCCACGCTGGAACCGGGCAGTTTCGAGGCGGCAGTGGAGGCGTCCACTGCGGCGTCGTACTGGATGGGTCCTTCCACCGGCAGGTCCGGCCGGCGGCTGCGGACCAGTTCGGTGGCCTCGCGGACCATTTCAACCGATTCACCGTGTCCCGAAGCTCCGGTGGAATAGGACAGCATGGCCACCCGGGGCGTCACGCCGAACCGGGCGGCAGTGTCCGCGGAGGCCAGGGCAATGTCCGCCAGCTGCTTGGCATCCGGCTCCGGGTTGACAGCGCAGTCCCCATACACCAGCACCCGGTCCTCCAGCAGCATGAGGAAGACCGAGGAGACGATCTCCACCCCTTCCTTGGTGCGGATGAATTCCAGTGCCGGCCGGATGGTGTTGGCAGTGGTGTGGGCCGCTCCGGAGACCATCCCGTCCACCCGTCCCAGCTGGACCATCATGGTGCCAAAGTATGCCCCGTGGAGCATGCGTTCGCGGGCGTCCTCCAGGGTCACGCCCTTCTTGGCCCGCAGGGCCGCGTATTCGCGGGCAAAGTCGTCCCGCAGTCCACTGGTTGCCGGGTTGATGATGGTGGTGCCGCTGAGGTCAACGCCTTCGCTGGCAGCCAGTTCCCTCACCTGGCCTTCGGGCCCCAGGATGGTTAGGGCGCACACGTCCCGGCGCTGCAGGATTTCGGCGGCGCGGAGTACCCGTGCGTCCAGGCCCTCCGGCAGGACAATGTGCTTGCGCTGCGCCCGGGCACGCACGATCAGCTGGTTCAGGAACCGCAGCGGCGTGGTTTTCTCCGGGCGGGGCAGCTCCAGTCGCTCCAGGAGCTCATGCTCGTCCACGTGCCGGGTCCAGACGCCGAGGGCGGCCGCCACCTTCCGGCGCTGGCCCGAGGCAATCTCGCCGCGCACCCGGCTGACTTTCCGCGCGGCCGTGTACGTGTCGTCGTCGACGGCGAACACGGGAAACGGTGCCTGCGACAGCAGGGCGAGGATGCCCGCATCAATGGGCAGGCCGCCGGTCAGCACCATGCCGCTGGGAACCGGAAACTCGGGCGAAACGGCGGAGGCCAGCGCAGCCACCATGACGTCCGCCCGGTCGCTGGGGGCAATGACCAGATTGCCGTGGTCCAGCTGGGAAATAAAGTTCCCCACCGTCATGGCAGCGACCTTGATGCCGACGACGTCGCGTTCCAAGGATGCGCTGCCGGCCACCTGGCGCGCGTGCAGAGCCCTGGCGACCTCGGACATGGAGGGTTGGGAAATCTCGTTCAGTTCGGGCATCACGTACACCGGCCGGCCGGAGGCTCCCGGGCGTACGGCGGCCCTGACTTCATCCACGGCGTCCGGCTCCGCCCGGTTGACCATCATGGCGAGGAGGTCGCAGTGTGCGTCGTGCAGCTCCCGCCTGGCTACGTCCACCGCATCGGCCGTTTCCGGCACCGTCATCTCCCGCGCGTTGACGACCGCCAGCACCACAGCGCCCAGGTTGTTCGCGAGGCGGGCGTTCAGGACAAACTCAAGGGCGACGTCGTGCCCGGAAAGGTCGGTGCCCTCGATGATCACCACGTCGCAGTGGGCTGCAACTTCGTTGTAGATCGTCAGGCACCGGGAATCCACTTCACCGCGTTCGCCGGCCACAAGCAGGGAGCGGACCTCGCGGCGGGTGAGCCCGCCCCGGCTTGTCTCGGCGGTCAGGTTAAAGTTGCGCTGCATCAGCCGCACCATGGGATCCTGTGCCGGTTCGGAGCCTTCCACGATTGGCCGGAAGAACCCTACGCGGTCGGCATGGCGCAGCAGCATGTCGGCAAGGCCGAGGGTGACAAGGGACTTGCCGGACCCCGGGGTCATGGCACTGACATAGATTCCGCGGGCCATGGTTGTTGTCCGATCTGTGGGCTTCAGGGCCGTGCCGCTGCGTTGACACCGGAAGCGCACAAGGTGTGACCGGCGACACTGTTCCATCTTCCCAAAAGCACCGGGCAGTGGCTAGCAGGCAGGCCGCCGGAGCCCGCCGCGTACCGTTTCCCCCGTCCTGGCTGGACTGTAACGTCTCAGCATGTGGGATTAAACTGGAGAGCGCCGGTCTGCGGCCTACGATTGATCGGTCAGTTTTACCGAATACCTCGAGTACAAGGACCACCGTGAGTCTCTTCCGAACCAAACCCATTGAGGATTCCCTAGCGGATGCCGACGAACCCGGACGGCGGCTAAAACGCTCCCTGACCACCTGGGATCTCATGATTATGGGGGTGGCCGTGGCCGTGGGTGCCGGGATTTTCTCGGTGGGCGCCAAGGCGGCTGCCGATTTCTCCGGTCCGGCGGTGACCCTGTCCTTTGTCCTGGCTGCGCTCACCTGTGCGCTGGCCATCATGTGTTACGCCGAGTTCGCCACCGCCATTCCGGTGGCCGGCTCCGCCTACGTCTTCACCTACGCCACCATGGGCGAACTTGTGGCCTGGATTATCGGCTGGAACCTGATCCTGGAACTGTTCACTGCCGCGGCCGTGATCGCCAAGTACTGGGGCATCTACCTCAGTGAGGTGTTCCGGCTGATCGGCTGGGACGTTCCGGCCACCATCGACCTCGGTCCGGTGGACCTGACCTGGGGCCCGCTCCTGATCGTCGCGGTCTTCACCGTACTGCTGGTGATGGGCACCAAGCTGTCCGCCCAGGTCAGCAACGTCTTCACGCTGATCAAGATCGGCGTGGTGCTGTTTGTCATCGTCGCCGGCTTCTTCTACGTCAAGGCCGAGAACTACACGCCCTTCATTCCGGATTCCGTACCCACCGGAGGCACGGGCGCCGAAAGCGTTATGCAGCAGTCGCTGTTCTCCTTCCTGACCGGTGCGGCGCCGGCCCAGTACGGTGCACTCGGCGTGTTTGCCGGTGCCGCCATTGTTTTCTTCGCCTTTATCGGATTCGACGTCGTGGCGACGTCCGCCGAAGAAGTGAAGGACCCGGGCAAAACCCTTCCCCGGGGCATCTTCGCCGGACTGGCAGTGGTCACCCTGCTCTACATCGGCGTATCCCTGGCCCTGACCGGCATGGTTTCCTACACCGATCTCGCTGCCGCCGAAGCGCCCAACCTCGCCACTGCCTTCAGCCTGGTGGGCAACACCTGGGCGGCGCAGGTCATAGCCATTGGCTCACTGATTGGCCTCACCACCGTGATCATGGTGCTCCTCATGGGCCTGGCCCGCGTGGTGCTGGCCATGAGCCGCGACGGCCTGCTGCCCCGCTCCCTCTCCCGCACCAGCGACAAGCACGCCACCCCGGCCCGCCTGCAGATCCTGTGCGGCACCCTGGTGGCACTGGTAGCCGGCTTCACGCAGGTTGATGTGCTGGAAGAGATGATCAACATCGGCACGCTGTCCGCGTTTGTGGTGGTCAGCCTGGGTGTCCTCGTACTGCGCCGCAAGCGCCCGGACCTCAAGCCTTCCTTCCGGGTGCCTTTTGGGCCCGTGCTGCCCGTGCTTTCAGCCCTGCTGTGCCTGTACCTGATGGCCAACCTGGCCGTGGAAACGTGGATCTACTTCGCCGGCTGGCTCCTCATCGGATTCCTGGTGTACTTCGCCTACGGCCAGCGGAATTCGCGCATGAATGAGAAGTTTGCCGAGGTCCGGCAGGCGGAACGGGATGAACGCGCGGACCGGCTGGCCCGCGAACAGGACTCTTCCGCAACGGAGGCCTGAACGCGTCCGGCTCGCCTGCGGGTTGGACCCGTGGGCGGGCCGGCGGGGTTGCTTTCGGAGGCGCCGGTGGCAGACTGGGCCTCATGCTAGTTGCCTTTTCAGTAGCCCCGTCCGGCGTTGGTCCGGACACTCCCGCGGGTCCCGCGGCGGCTGACGCGTCAGTGCACGACGCCGTCGCCGCGGCAGTCCGGATTGTGCGCGAGTCCGGCCTGCCCAACCGCACCGATTCCATGTTCACCACCCTTGAGGGGGAGTGGGACGAGGTGATGGAGGTGATCCGCCGTGCCACGGAAGCGGTGGGCCGTTACGGCAGCCGCGTGTCCCTGGTGCTCAAAGCCGACATCCGGCCCGGCCACACCGGTGAAATAGAAGGCAAGGTTGAGCGGCTTGAAGCGGCGCTGGAACGCTCCCGGGAAGTGGATTCCGGGAGCGGCAGCACCCGTTCCTGAAGTCTCGTTCCTGCCGCGGGCGGCACCGCTGCAGGCGCTTAAACTGGAAGCATGACCCTTACTCCCTGCGCGACGACGCCGACCGGCTGCCTCCGGACCATTCCGGTTCTCCGGATGGCTGCCTGATGGGCCGGCAGCGGCCCGGAAAGAATCCGGCTCACTCTGCGGATACAGGAGATGCGCCCTCGGGTGGGCCTGTGGCCGGAACCTATCCGGTGGACACCGGAACCTGTGAACTGATCCCGGACCAGTTCAACCCCCACGGCTGGATCCTGAAGGTCAACGGAGTGCACAGCTCCCACATCGACGTCGCCGATCCGCGCCTGCTGGACTTTGAATACATGCGCTGGATCGCTGCGCTTGTGGACACACACTGGGAAGCCGACGCGAAGCTGCGCGCCCTGCACCTTGGTGGCGCCGCCTGCTCCATGGCCCGCTACTTTGCCGCCGGTTTTCCCAATGCCCGCCAGGTGGTGGTGGAACTGGACGGCCGCCTCGCCGAACTGGTTCGTGCCTGGTTTGACCTGCCGCGTGCACCCCTGATGCGGCTGCGCGTGGGGGAAGCCCGCGAGGTCACTGAAACCCTGCACGACGACAGCCGCGACCTGGTGATCCGTGATGTCTTCGCCGGTGCCAAAACTCCGGAGCGTCTCACCACCCTCGAATTCACCGCCCAGGCGGCGCGGGTACTGGCACCCGGCGGGCTCTACATCATCAACTGCGGCGACACCCCGGATCTGCGCGGAGCACGCCGCGAAGCCGCCGCGGTGAGCCGGGTGTTTGCGCACACCGCCGTCGTCGCGGATCCCGCGATGCTCAAGGGCCGGCGCTACGGCAATATGATCATTGCCGGCAGTGACGCACCGTTTGCCGGGCACCCGTCCCTGCCGCGGACCCTGCTGGGCGGCGGCGTTCCTGCCCATCTGTGGGATGACGCCCAGGTGCGCGCCTTTGCCGCGGGCACGCGTCCGCTGACGGACGAAGAGGCGTCCTGACAAATTTCTGGCATCAAAAAGGCCGTCCGTGATGCACAGTGCACCACGGGCGGCCTTTTCTTCATGCCCTTCGAAACCCGACTGCTTCGGGAACGGGGACTTAGATCCCGAGGGCTGAGGAAATTGCCCCCACGGAGAAGAACACCACGAAGGCTGCGGCCACCACATACATCAGCGGGTGGACTTCCTTGCCGCGGCCCTGGAAGAGGCGGATCACGGCGAAAGTCACGAACCCGGCACCCAGGCCGGTGGCGATGGAGTACGTGAACGGCATCAGGACAATCGTCAGGAACGAGGGAATGGCCAACCCAATGTCGCTCCAGTCGATCTTGCCAACCTGGGAAACCATGAGAAAACCCACCACCACCAGTGCGGGGGCGACAGCCTCAAACGGCACCAGATAAATCAGCGGCGTCAGGAACATGGCGACAATGAAGAGCAGGCCGGTCACCACGGAGGCCAGCCCGGTGCGGGCGCCTTCGGCGATGCCTGAGCCGGATTCCACGAAGATCTGATTGGAGGAAACACCCGCGGCACCGCCTGCAACTGCACCGGCTGCATCGACCAGGAGGACGCGGTCCACGTTCGGGATGTGACCGTCTTTGTCGACGGATCCGGCGGCGGACGCCAGGCCCACCATGGTGCCCATCGCGTCAAAGAAGATGCTCAGCAGGATCACGAAGGTCAGCAGGGACGCAGCGACGACACCAAGCGTCTGGAAGGAACCAAAGACGCTGACTTCGCCCAGCAGGGAAAGATCCGGGGCCGCCCACTGCGGCATGCTCGGGGTGACCAGCGACCAGCCGGTTTCGATGCCGGCGCCCTGGGAGCCGGGGGCAGCGACCATCTCGATGATCACGGCGAGGACGGTGGAGGACACGATGCCAATGAGGATGGCGCCCCTGACGTTGCGGGACATCAGGACGATCGTCACGAGCAGGCCAAAGACGAAGACCAGGCTCGGCCAGCCCAGCAGCTGGCCCCCGGTGCCCAATTCCAGCGGAACGGTGGTGCCGGCCGCGTCGGGGATGCGGCGGACAAAGCCCGCGTTCACAAAGCCCAACAGTGCAATGAACATGCCGATGCCGACGACGATCGCCGTTTTCAGGCTGGCCGGAACGGCCCTGAAGACCGCGGTCCGGAAACCGGTCAGGACCAGGATGAACATGGTCACGCCGGAAAGCAGGACCAGGCCCATGACGTCGGGCCAGGTCAGGCCCGGATTGGTTGCCACCGTTGCGGCGACGAAGGCGTTGACGCCCAGCCCGGTAGCGAGCGCAAACGGATGCTTGGCCCAGGCGCCCATGATGATGGTCAGCACGCCGGCCACGAGGGCGGTGGCAGCAGCGACAGCAGGCCCGGACAGTGTGTTGCCTACGCCGTCCTGGCCGCCGAGGATCAGCGGGTTAAGCACCACGATGTAGCTCATGGCGAAAAATGTGGCCAAACCACCCCGGACTTCGCGGGAGACGGACGAACCCCGTTTGGAGATCTCGAAATACCGGTCCAGCTTTGAACCTTGTTTGAGCATGACGCTTCCTCTGAATGGGTCTTGGCGTGTGAGGGGAATCCCGCCATTCGATCTTATCGCGCGCCTTTGGTCGCATTACCGGGAGGACATATAAGGGTGGAGAGCCCGTAACGTGAGATTCATCGCGTCCGTCCGCGCCGGAACTAAGCGCTGCCGGTCCAAACCCCGGAACCAGAGTCGAAAGCCGCGCCGCGCTGAGCCACTTCCTGTCCCGCGCGCTTGGCCTGACGGACCAGTTCGCGGGTGGATGAAGTAACTGCTTCCCCCGCACCCACAACGTAGAGGCCCGCACTGCGCAGGGACTTGCGCCGTTCCGCTCCGGCAGTGAATCCGAGTGAGCGGAGCAGCTTTAGCACTGCCGGGCGCCCGCATCCGGCCAGCACCACGGCATCGGCCAGCAGCAGGCCCTCGGGGGTGCGGACCGCCCACTTGACGGCTGTCCGAGTCACCGGTGCGGGAATCTTGGAACCCCGCAGCAGGCCCACTGCCTGGACGGCAGTGCCGCGGCGGATATCCAAGGAGTGGCCCGTCGCGTAACCGTGCAGCAGGCGGAGCAGCTCGGCCCGTCCCGGCAGGCCCGCGGAATCCGTAACCGGCACATGGGCCGGTTGGCTGTCATGCGCAAGGCCGTCCAGGACAACGGACTCCACGCCCCGGCGGTTCAATTCACTCACTACTGCCAGACCGGTCAGCCCGCTGCCAATGACGACGGCGCTGGTCACTTCCGTGTGGATTCCCGCCTCCGGGGGTACTGCTTCTGCCGTGCCGTTAATTGTGCGGGTCACTGTTCTAACCACCGAGGCAACCCCCTGACGTAGATCAAGGCTGCGGGTCCGGCGCCTCTTCCGGTTCCGCAGATGCCCGCCCCGGACGGATGCGGGCAGGTTTTCCGGTTGTGATGCCCCGAAGCATATCCGCCTTTCGCGGTGCCGTGTAGTGCCTCTTTCGGTGTGTTCCGGAAGCCGTCTCTCTCCGGGGCGAGGCACTGTAGGCTACCCACTAAAGCGGTGTTTGGCGGCGTTCCTCCGGGACGCCGGCGGCCGTGGGCGGAGCGAGAGGGGTGCGGAACTGTGGGTAGTTCAATGTGGAGCGAAGACAGTGGGCTGGAGGCATCGACGGGCATCGTGGTGGGTGTGGACGGCTCCGACCAAAGCCTGTGTGCCCTCGTGTGGGCAGCGAAGGAGGCTCAGCGGCGCAGAAGCCCGCTGCATGTCGTCACCGCATACACCGTGCCCATCTTTGCGGCCTCGTCCATGGACGCCGGCTACTCGACCATGGATGACGCCATCATCCGTGAGGGTGCACAGTCTGTCCTGGACAAGGCCCTGGAGCGCATCAGCCGGTACAACATTGAGGTTTTTCCGCGGGTCGAAACCGGAGATGCGTCCGCCGTCCTGCTGGAGCTGTCCGAGGAAGCGGAGCTGATGGTGGTGGGGTCCAGGGGCCGCGGCGGCTTCGTGGGGCGCCTGCTGGGGTCGGTCTCCAGCGCCCTGCCGGCGCATGCCAAATGCCCCACGGTGGTGGTTCCCCTGCGCACGGCGGGACGGCTCCCCGAAGCCGGGGTCCGGCCGCCGTCCGGATCACCCACTACGCAGACCGTTGAGGACGTGGTGGTGGTGGGCGTGGACGGCTCCGAACAGGGGCGTGCGGCGTCCCTAGTGGCCGCTGAGCAGGCCATGAGCCGAGGACTGCCGCTGCAGATCCTCTGCGCACTGCCGCCCTTCAGCGGCTCCCTTGCCTGGGTTCCCGCCCCGCTGGACCTTGAAGCCCTGCACGAGGAAATCTCCGAGCAGCTGCGGGCAGGCCAGGCCTGGCTGCAAAGCCACTTCCCGGACCTGCCGATGTCCGTGCAGCTGCTCGACGGTCCTCCCGCCGAGATCATGATCGACCGGACGGCGGACGTGGAACTGCTCGTCATGGGCACGCGCGGACGCGGAGGGTTCGCCGGCATGCTGATGGGCTCCACCAGCCAAAGCGTGCTGCATCATGCCAAGGGTCCGGTAATGGTGGTTCCCGATCACGAGGATCCGCGGCTGGCGGACCGGGCGAACTTCGGTTCCCTTCCGGAGGAATAGCCCGGACCGGGATGCCCGGGGTCAGGCGTGCTGCTGTCCCTCGTGTACGGCGTGCGTGGCCGGCTCCAGCTGGAACGTGCAGTGCTCGGTGTCAAAGTGCTCGCTGAGGCACGTGGTCAGCCGGTCCAGCAGCTGGTCCATCCGCTCGGAGGTGAGATGGTCGTCGTCGACCACCACGTGTGCAGAGAACACCGGAACACCCGAGGTGATGGTCCAGATGTGGATGTCATGCGCATCCGAGATGCCGTCCACCCGCACAATGTGGTCCCGGATCATTTCGGTGTCCACGCCCTGCGGAGTGGCTTCGAGCAGGACATCGATGACTTCCTTCAGCAGCGACCACGCCCGCGGCAGGATCATCAGGGCAATCAGGATGGACGCCCAGGTGTCCGCCTGCTGGTAACCCGTGAGCATGATGACGACGGCGGATACCACCACGGCGGCCGACCCCAGCAGGTCGCCCAGAACCTCCAGATAGGCGCCGCGCACGTTCAGGCTCTCCTTGCGGCCGCTTTGCAGGACCAGCAGGGACGCGAGGTTGGCCAGCCCGCCCACAATCGCGGCACCGAGCATGAGGCCGGTGTGCACTTCGGGTTCCGATCCGAAGCGGCGGATCGCCTCCACGAAAATGACGGTGGCAATGACGATCAGCAGCACGGCGTTGGCCAGGGCGGCCAGGACTTCCGCGCGCTGGTAACCGTAGGTGCGGCGCTTGGTGGCGGGCCGGGTGGCAATCCAGGCTGCCAGCAGCGCGATTGAAACGCCGGCGGCGTCTGAGAGCATGTGGCCGGCGTCGGCAAGCAAAGCCAGTGAGCCGGAGAGCAGGGCACCCACTACTTGGAGGAAGACAACGCTGATGGTGATCAGGAAAACGATCAGCAGTTTGCGGCGGTGCCGTCCGGTGGCGGTTCCTGCGGGCAGTCCGTGACTGTGGCCGTGATGATCTCCCATGGCTTAAGGCTAACTACCCCCAGCCAAGTTCGTGCAGGCGCTCGTCGTCGATCCCGAAATGATGGGCGACCTCGTGGATAACCGTGATGCGGATTTCATCGACCAACTCATCCCTGGAGGTGCACATCCGCATCAGTGGACCGCGAAAAATGACGATGCGGTCCGGAAGGGAACCGGCATCCCACCACGAATCCCGTTCCGTCAGGGGGGTGCCTTCGTACAGGCCCAGCAGCTCGGTTGCGGGGTCCTCTCCGGGGCCCGGGATGTACTCGTCCTCGATGAAGATCGCGACGTTGTTCATGGCGGCGGCCAGGTCCGCGGGGATGGTATCGATGGCGTCATCCACTGCGGTCTCGAAGTCTTCGGGAAGCATCTCTATGGGCACCTAAGCCACTCTAGCGGGGCGGTCTCCGGCCCGGTTACGGCGGCCGTTTTGCTGTTTGCCCAATCAGGCCCTATAGTTTTATGAGTCCACAGGGGCGCAAACGAACGGAAACTTCCGCTTCCAAGCGTTCCCTGTGTGTTCTAAAGGCCCCCATCGTCTAGCGGCCTAGGACACCGCCCTTTCACGGCGGCGGCACGGGTTCGAATCCCGTTGGGGGTACTCAGGAGTGGTAATCGGACCGGCAAAATGCTGGTAGAGTTTACACTCGTGAAAAGCAAGGCCCTGTAGCGCAGTTGGTTAGCGCGCCGCCCTGTCACGGCGGAGGTCGCGGGTTCGAGTCCCGTCAGGGTCGCTCAGATTTTCTGAAGCGATTTGGAAGATCTCGGTGATCATCGGTTGCGATGATGCCCGGCTCTGTAGCTCAGTTGGTAGAGCGTTCGACTGAAAATCGAAAGGTCACCGGATCGACGCCGGTCGGAGCCACCAGCTAAAACCCCGGACTTACGAGTCCGGGGTTTTTCTTTTAACTGTCCGCCGCTGCCGGCGGCGTCTTTGATTTCGGCTGTGGCACCCCCGGCGTCGCAACAGAACCCACACCCTATAACCGGAAAAATCCGGAGCTTCTCTTCCCAAAATCTGCGGGTTCCCGCTTGAATGGTCCCGAATCTACTTCGGAGGCAATGATGGCGACGGAAGATACACGGGCTTTTGTGTGGGAAACTGCTGCAACCCACCAGAGTGAGGACCTGACGGAAGCGCAGTGCTGGACGCTGTTGGCGGACACGGGAACCGGGCGGGTTGCCTACCAGGACAACGGCCGGGTGCTGGTGTTCCCGGTCAACTACGTGGTCCACGACCAAGGCGTGTATTTCCGAACAGCGCGGGACGGCGTGCTGGGAGGTGGACCGGAGCACCAAAACGCATCGTTCCAGATTGACCACCATGATTCCGGGCGCATGGAAGGCTGGTCGGTTCTGCTCAGCGGCCGTGCCGAGCCGGTCACGGACGCAGACCTGCTGACCGAACTCTGGGGCCGCCGCATGGATGAGCCCTGGGGCGGCGGTCAGCGGGATGTTTTCATCGGCATTGAGCCGGGGCTCCTGACCGGGCGCAGGGTGGGGCGGCGATGACGGCCGCCCGTGGCCCTGCCTGCCCAAAGTGCGGACCTGCAGGATACGCTTTGCAGCATGGATGATGCCCAGAACCAGAACATGTCCGCGGCCCAGGCCGGCCTGGCCGGGCAGGGATCCGCGGATGCCGCCGCCCATCGGGCCCCCGTGCACGCACCTGCTCCGGACCGCACGGTAAATCCGGCCGCCGCATCGGTTCCCGATGCGGTTCCGCCAACCGCGGTCGGCGGCAAGACGGCCATCAGCGAGCAGGCAGTGGCCAAAGTTGCTGCCATTGCCGCCCGGTCCGTGGCAGGAGTTTACGCACTGGGCACCGGTTCCGGGCGTGCGCTGGGCGCCGTCCGCGATGCAGTGGGTGCGTCCAGCGCCACTCAAGGGGTCCACGTTGATGTGGGTGAGACTGAAGTTGCGGTTGACGTGACCCTCGTGGCTGTTTACGGAACCCCGCTGACCCGGATTGCCGACAATGTCCGTACCGCCGTTTATTCTGCGGTGGAATCGCTGGTGGGACTGCGGGTGGTGGAAGTGAACGTTGACGTGAATGATGTCCAGATTCCGGGTGCGGCCGAAGGCCGGTCCGACAAGCCGGGCTCAGGGTCCGAGTCCGCTTAGCGGAAGGGCTGCGGCAGTATCCGTTATAGGGTCGAAGAAGAGTTCGGGATCACCGTCATGAGGCAGGAACAATGAAACCAACCGTTACAGGCATGGCGATCGGAGCCGTTCTCGCCTTCACCGCACTGATTTTCGATTTTTGGGGCTTCCTGCTGATGGCACTGTTCATTGCAGCAGGGGCTTTGTGCGGGCGCGCCGCCGAGGGCAAAGTGGATTTCCGCACTGTCCGTGACGCGCTGACCGGACGCCGTTCTTCCTCGTGAGCTCCGCAGTCCTGCCCGCAGTTCCGGCCGCTGAACGCCAAGCAGGTCTCGCCGGACACAACCGGATCAGCACCCAGGCGCTGACCTCCACGGCCAAAGCCGCGGCAGCCGAGTTCTTTCGGGTTCCGCCGGCGCAGATCAGGGTCACCTGGTCCGATGACCAGGGCATGCTCGCCATGTCTCTTGCCCTGCCGGTTGCTCTTCCGCCCCTGAACCGCATCGCGGCTGATCCGAATCTTGTAAGCCGGGCCGGCGGATCCGTCTGGGACCGCGCCCATGAGGCCAAACCCCTGCTCAGGGACAGGGTTACCGAACTGACCGGCTCGCTCGTTTCCCGCGTGGACATACGCATTACCGGGGTCCACCTCGAGGAAGGAAGCAGGGTCCGGTGAGCAGCAACGACGTTCGCACGCGGCAGATCGTACGCCGTGAAACCCACGCCAGCCGGGCAGCCGCTTCCATAGTGCTGGTCATCCTGGCCATCATCTTCTGCCTATACGTCCTGCTGGAAGCAACGCTCCAGGCCCTCGGCCAGGATGCCTGGCTCACAGACCCTGCCGCCCTGGGCGCCTGGCTTTCCCGGCTTCCCGAAAACGCAGACTCCGCCATTCTGGGACTCAGCGGACTGCTGATCCTGCTGGCGGGCCTGGTGTTCTTCCTGCAGGCGGTCCTGCCGGGCAGGCGTCCGCGCTACTCATTGCCCAACCCGCGCGCCGCCGTCGTGGTGGACGCTGAAGTGCTGGCCTCTTCGCTGGCGCGCCGGACCCGCCTCACTGCCGGCGTCACTGCCGAGCAGGTGCTGGTGACGGTGGGCCGCACCCGTATTGACGTCCGCATCCGGCCGACGTCGGGTATCCCCGTCGATGAAGAGGCGGTGCGCGCGGCCGTGACCGAAGAGTTGGAGCTGACCGGCCTGGTGCCCCGCCCCGAGGTTCGCGTGCAGGTGTCTTCCGTGGGGGTGATCGGCCAGTGAACCGCACACCCCGGGCACTGAACCGCATCCTGCTGGGGCTGATCGGCCTGATCCTCATCGGGATCGGCGGCGGCCTGCTCTGGCTCACCCTCGACAGCGGTGCCGCCGGCAGCTGGCAGCGCTTCGCGCCTAACATGCTGGAGCGGATCCAGGCTTTCGGGGCGGACACCGCCCTCCCGGGGCAGTCACAGAGCTGGATCTGGGTGCTGCTGGCGGTAGTCATGCTGGTGGCAATTGTGCTTCTGGTCCTCTGGGCCGCAGCGCAGGGCCGCGGCCGAACCGGAACCCTGGTGTCAGAATACGACGACGACGGCGCACCGGGCCGGGTGGCGATCAGCGGCGCGATGGCGGAGCAGGCCCTGCGCTCGGCGCTGCAGGAAGATCCCGATGTGGCGGCTGCCGCCGTCAGCACCTATGACGTGCGGGGCAGCTCGGCCCTGCGGATTCGCATCAATCCCCGGCAAGGTGCGGCACCCCACCTGATCGCCGCCGACGCCACGCGCCTAGTTGAGGCGCTGGACGCCGCACTGGGCCGGGAGCCGGCGGTACTGATCAGTATCGATGCGGGCCGCAAGCTGCGCTTCAACCGCGAGGACCGCGTCCGCTAGGTAACCCGGCGCTCTTAGCTGGCGCGGGCCAGCTGGCGGATCGGAATCCAGCGGTTGGCCAGCCTCCGGTAAGAGGCGGCGGCTCCTGTCATGTCACCGTCTGCGAGGGATTCGATGCCCAGGCGGACGTCCGAGGGCGAATCGTCGGGGAACACCAGGTCCGCCACCGAGCCGTAGTCCAGTTCAAGCACGGCGTCCTCGGAGAAGATTTCCAGCCAGTTCGTCAGCTCGTCCAGCTCATCGAGCAGATCCAGTTCGGGTGCGGCGAGCGCCAGGGACGCAGTGGCGGCGCGTGCCCGCTCCAGGCACTGGGTTACGGGTGCTGCGAGCCGGACGGTCTGCACCTTGCCGTCGTCCTCTACCACCTCGCTGTGGTCATCCTCGTGGAGCAGCACAAACCAGCCGAACGGAACACCCCATGTGGCGGATCGGGTGTGCAGGCGGGCCAGAGAGTCCGCAAAGGAGTCGGGATCAATTCGGGCGGCGTGCGCTTCGCGGGCCACCTCCGGTACCAGGACATCGACCAGGGGTCCGCGCATGCTCTCGCCCAGCGACTCGGCGGCCAGTGAAGCCCGGACCGCCAGCTGGTTGGGGCAGTACAGCCGGCGCGTTGAGCCCTGATGGTCCGGATAATGCAGCACCCGCACCAGATCAGTGGAACTGTGAGGAAAAGGATCCGACACGGCACGGACCAAACGCCGCACGGCGTCGCTGCGTTCCAAGACCTCGGTCTCGTGGCGTCCCCGTGCCCGCTGCTCGAGGATGGCCAGCTGCTGGTCATCGTCAAACACGTCCAGCGGCTCATAGACACGCAGATGCGACACGTAGGGGAACGTGTGGTGCATGGGATCTCCGGGCCGCGGACTCATGGTCAGTCCAGCTCCACGATGACGGGGGCGTGGTCCGATGCGCCCTTGCCCTTGCGTTCCTCGCGGTCAATGGACGCGCCGGTGACCCGGGCGGCAAGTGCGGGGGAGGCAAGGACGAAGTCGATGCGCATGCCTTCCTTCTTGGGGAACCGCAGCTGGGTGTAATCCCAGTACGTGTACACACCGGGTCCCGGAGTGTAGGGCCGGACGACGTCGGTGAATCCGGCGTCCAGGAAAGCCTGAAATGCTGCCCGCTCGGGCTCCGTGACGTGGGTGGCGTTCTGGGCGCGGAACCAGTCGATGTCCCACACATCGTCATCCTGCGGGGCGATGTTCCAGTCGCCCATGAGCGCCAGGGGCAGGTCCGGGTTGTCCTTCACCCAGCCTGCGGCCTGGTCCTTCAGGATGTCCAGCCACTGCAGCTTGTACGGCATGTGGGGGTCTCCCACGGCCCGGCCGTTGGGAACATACAGGCTCCACACCCGCACGCCGTTGCAGGTTGCTCCGATGGCGCGCGCCTCGGTGGCGGTGGTGGCTTCGGTTTTGCCGAAGGCCGGCTGTCCCGGGAAGGTGCGCTCGACGTCGTCGAGCCCCACCCGGGAGGCGATGGCCACGCCGTTCCACTGGTTCACACCGAAATGCGCCACTTCGTAATCGTTGTTCTCAAAAATCTCCCAGGGGAAATTCTCGTCCTTGGCCTTGGTTTCCTGAATCGCCAGGACGTCGACGTCGGAGCGCTGCAGCCACGCTTCAACGCGGTCTGCACGGGCACGGATGGAGTTCACGTTCCAGGTAGCAATCTTCACCCTTGCTACGTTACCGAATGCGGCGCCGGTTCAGGGCATGCCTCAGGGCTTCCACCACGTGTCCAGAATGCTGACGGGCACGGTGCGCTTGTGCCGGGTCATCAGGAAGCGGCGTTCAATCTTCTCCGCAGCCTCCTCCGGAACATCGCGGCCTTCCAGATAGTCATCGATGGTGTCGTAGGAAATACCCAGTTCGGTCTCATCGGTCTGGCCGGGGGCGTCATCCAGCAGGTCCGCGGTGGGAGCCTTGTGGATCAGGGCGTCCGGAGCCCCGAGCTCGGCCAGCAGTTGCCGGTTCTGGCGCTTGTTCAGGCCGAACAGCGGCAGGACATCGGCGCCGCCGTCACCGTACTTGGTGAAGAAACCGGTGACGGATTCGGCACCGTGGTCCGTGCCGATGACCAGCAGGTTGTGCTGGCCGGCCACCGCATACTGCGCCGTCATCCGGGCGCGGGCCTTGATGTTGCCCTTGTTGAAGTCACTGATCCGCTCGCCGGTCATTTTGACGTATTCGTCTTCATAGCCGTCCACGGCGGGCGCCACGTTGTAGACCCAGGAGAGGGTGGGCTGGATGAATTCCAGGGCGGCCTGGGCGTCAGCTTCGTCATGCTGGACCTGGTAAGGCAGGCGCAGGGCGATGAACTGTGCCTCGGTGCCCCCGGCGTTGAGTTCGTCCACGGCCAGCTGGGCCAGCCGGCCGGCGAGGGTGGAGTCGATGCCGCCGCTGATTCCCAGGACAAAACCGCCGGTGTGCGAGGCGGCCATGTAGGCCTTGAGGAAATCCACCCGACGGCGGATTTCAGCAGCGGGTTCAATGGTGGGCTGCACGCCCATTTCCGCGATGATTTCAGCTTGTAGTTGGCGCATGTGTTCCAGCCTATATCTCCCGTCACATCTGCGTCCGGGAAAGGGGTGCTCGGCTAGGATGGAGGCCATGACTGCGCCCGTTTCGCCTGCTGCCCGTGCCCGCCTCCTGGATCTGATCGGTGAGCTGGCGGTGGTCCGCGGAAAGGTCACGCTATCCTCAGGCGCCGAGGCTGATTACTACATTGATTTGCGCCGCGTCACCCTGCACCATGAGGCCTCCCAGCTGGTGGGCGAGGTGATGTTGGACCTGATCGACGCGGCCGGCATTTCCTTTGAGAGCGTCGGCGGACTGACCATGGGTGCTGATCCGGTGGCCACGGCGGTGATGAATGCTGGCGCCCGCGCCGGCCGTCCCATCGACGCCTTCGTGGTGCGAAAGGCGCAGAAGTCCTACGGCATGGGCCGCCAGGTTGAGGGCCCCGACGTTGCCGGACGCAACGTGGTGGTCCTGGAAGACACCTCCACCACCGGCGGCTCGGCGCTCACCGCGGTGGAGGGCGTCCGCCGTGCCGGCGGAAACGTGGTTGCCGTTGCCGTCATCGTGGACCGGGACACCGGATCGAAGGAGCGCATTGAAGCCGAAGCCGGCGTGCCCTACCTGTATGCCTTCGGCAAGGATGAACTGGGCCTGGAGTAAGGCCGCGGCCACCACGGCGGGATTCGCAGTGCCGGGCACAGGGACCGGGCAGCCGTGAGCGGGGATCCGGCAGAGTTCCTGCGGTCCGCCGAAGACCTCAAGCGGTTCTCCCGGCGCCGTTTTTTGGCCGGAAGCGCACTGGGGCTGACCCTGGCCGCGGATCTGTTGATCACCCAGCGGATCCAGCGCTACCGGGAGGATCTGGAAATCCTCCGGGTCCGGGACGAGACCGCGGAGCGGCGGTTTCCCACGGCCTCCTGGTTCCTGTTTCCCGGGTACAAGACCAGCTGGGAAGAAACGGTCTGGATCCTGAACTCCCTGCGCCCCGTGCTGGCCTCCCGCGGGCAGCTGGCCGGCGTCGGCTACTCCAACCGGGGGCTGGACGTCGATGACATTGTGGCCGCCGTCTACCGCTACATCCGCAACCATCAGCTGCGGCGCATCTACTTTTACGGCCACAGCTTCGGCGGCATGCTCGCCGTCCAGGTGGCGGCCCGGCTGCTCGAGCGCGGAGTCGCCGTCGAGCTTGTCATCCTGGACTCCAGCCCGGCCGGACCGCAGGACGTCCTGGACCGTGCCATGTTCGAAGGAGTGGTGGCCCTGTACGACGCCGGCTACCGGATTCCCAGCGTGGTCCGCGGCGGCTACGAACTGGGCGAGCGGGTCCTGCACAAGGACGAGCGGACGTGGCGGACCGTGGTGGATCAGACCCTGGAGCAGCTCTCGCCGCTGGCGCCGTCCACCACGCTGATCCAGTCCGAGGCGTCCTACATCTTCCACTACGACGCCCGGCGCTACGCAGGCGCCCTCGGCGGAACCTCGCTGGCGTTCATCGGCAATCCGGATGACAGGACGGTCAACTACTTCGGCGCCAAGTATGAATGGGCGGCGGTGTTCCCGCGCAACCTGGTGTCCAATGATCTGGTGACCGAAGGAGCCAGCCCGGCGCATGCCAGCCCGCAGTGGAATCCCGTGGTTTATCAGCGGGTGGTGCGCGAGGTGCTCCGGCAGTACTCGCCGCCGGAACAGGGAGGCGGCCTGAAATCGGTGTTTTGAGGTTGCATGCCGGCCTGCCCGCCGGCGGGTCAGACGGTGCTGATCAGGTCCGAGACTGAGTTGACGATCTGGGTGGGCCGGAACGGATAGCTGTTGATGTCCTCGCGCTGCGTGATGCCGCTGAGCACCAGGACCGTGGTCAGGCCTGCTTCGATGCCCGCAATGATGTCGGTGTCCATCCGGTCCCCGATCATGGCTGTCGATTCCGAATGCGCGTCGATCTTGCGCATCGCGGAACGGAACATCATGGGGTTGGGCTTGCCGACAATATAGGGCTTCATGTTGGTGGCCGCCGTGATCAGGGCCGCGATCGCGCCGGTGGCCGGCAGGGGCCCCTCCGGTGAAGGCCCGGTGACGTCCGGGTTGGTGGCAATGAAGCGTGCGCCGCCCATGATCAGCCGGATGGCCTTGGTGATGGTGCCGAAGGAGTAGGTGCGGGTTTCGCCCAGCACCACGTAATCCGGATTGGTGTCCGTAAGGATCATTCCGGCCTCGTGCAGCGCCGTCGTCAGCCCTGCCTCACCCACCACAAAGCAGCGGCCCGGCACCCCGGCGTTCTTGACCTGGTCCTTCAGGAATTCGGCCGTGGCCAGGGCGGAAGTCCACAGGTTTTCTTCGGGAACCTCCAGTCCCGACGCGTGCAGCCGTGCAGCGAGATCCCGTGGAGTGTAGATCGAGTTGTTGGTCAGGACGAGGAACCGCTTGGACGTCGCCACCCAGCGGTCAATGAGCTCGGCTGCGCCCGGAATGGGATTATTCTCGTGAACCAGGACACCATCCATGTCCGTAAGCCAGCACTCAATGTTCTCGTTTTCGCCCACGCTGTCCCTTTTCTTGCCGTGCGGGTCCGGCTGTGCACGCCGTGCTGCCGGTGACCCGTGATCGTCCGTCCCAGTCTTTCACCTTAGGCTTGTTGGGTGAAAGACAGCGCTGAACAATTGCCGGACCTGCCCGTTGAAACACCCGACACCGCCCCCACGCACCAGGTGGGCGTAGGACCGTGGGAAGGCCCCCTGCCGGAAGGGGATCACTGGGACCCGGAGCTCCTGGCCAACGGTGATGTCCGGAACGTCGTGGATGAGTACCGCTACTGGAAACATGACGCCATCGTGGCGGACCTGGACACCAAGCGGCATCCGTTCCATGTGGCGATTGAGAACTGGCAGCATGACTTCAACATCGGCACGGTGGTACGCACAGCCAATGCGTTCATGGCCAAGGAAGTGCACATCATCGGCCGGCGCCGCTGGAACCGCCGGGGCGCCATGGTCACCGACCGCTACCAGCATGTGCGCCACCACCCCACGGTGGAGGACTTTGTGCAGTGGGCGCACAGCGAGGGCCTGCGCATCATCGGAATCGATAACTTTCCGGATTCGGTGCCGCTGGAAACCTACGAACTGCCGCAAAACTGTGTCCTGGTGTTCGGCCAGGAAGGACCCGGGCTCAGCGCCGAGGTGCACGCCGCCGCCGACGCCACCCTGTCCATTGCCCAGTTCGGATCCACGCGGTCCATCAACGCAGGCTCCGCTGCGGCCATCGCCATGCACGGCTGGATCCGGCGGCATGTCTTCGGCCAGACGGTGAACTGAGCAGGGACCGGCTCCGCTCGGTCCCTTGTAGGCCCCGGCGCCCGTCCGCAGTCCGTTATGCCGTGACACGGCGCACTGCCGGAAGGATACTTATGGCTAGGATGTAGGAAGCCAATGAGGGCCCTGGCCCTGCCGTAGATCGACCTTTCACGAGGAGTCAGCATGCCTATTGCAACCCCTGAGATTTATGCCGAGATGATCGACCGCGCAAAGGCCGGGGGATTCGCATATCCGGCAGTGAACGTCACCTCGTCCCAGACGCTGAACGCCGCCCTTGCAGGGTTCGCCGAGGCCGGATCGGACGGCATTGTCCAGGTGTCCACCGGCGGTGCGGCGTACTGGTCCGGTGCCAAGATCAAGAACATGGTCACCGGCTCACTGGCCTTCGCAGCCTATGCCCGCGAAGTGGCGAAGAGCTACAACGTCAACATTGCCCTGCACACGGACCACTGCCCCAAGGACAAGCTGGACGACTTTGTGCTGCCCCTCCTGGCGGCCTCCGAAGCTGCCGTCAAGCGCGGCGAAGACCCCATCTTCAACTCCCACATGTGGGACGGCTCCGCGGAAACCCTGGAAGACAACCTGCGGATCGCCCAGGAACTGCTGGCCCGCACCCACGCTGCCAAGATGATCCTCGAGGTGGAGATCGGCACCGTGGGCGGCGAGGAAGACGGCGTGGAGAACGCCATCAACGAGAAGCTCTACACCACGGTTGCGGACGGCATGAAGACCATTGAGGCACTCGGCGCCGGCGACAAGGGCCGCTACCTCACCGCTCTCACCTTCGGCAACGTGCACGGCGTCTACAAGCCCGGCGGCGTAAAGCTGCGCCCCGAAATCCTCAAGGACATCCAGGACGCGGTGGGTGAATCGATTGGCCGGGAACGTCCCTTTGACCTGGTCTTCCACGGCGGCTCCGGCTCCTCCGCACAGGAAATCGCCGACGCGGTGTCCTACGGCGTCGTGAAGATGAACATCGATACCGACACCCAGTACGCCTACACCCGCCCCGTGGTGGACCACATGTTCCGGAATTATGACGGCGTGCTGAAGGTTGACGGAGAAGTTGGGAACAAGAAGCAGTATGACCCGCGCGTATGGGGCGCCTCGGCGGAAGCCGGGATGTCCGCGCGCGTAGTTGAAGCAGCACAGAACCTAGGATCGGCAGGCAAGTCCCTCTAATGTCAGATGAATTCCGCAAGAACCTGCTCGGCCCCGAGCCCACGTACCTGCCCGAGGAGTCCGACGTCGTCGCGCGCCTTGAGGCCGGAGACGAAGCCGTGGACCTGGCCGCGAAGCACCCCACCTCGTCCCAGGTTTGGGCCATTCTGGCCGACGAGGCCTTCGATGAGGGACGGACCATTGAGTCCTACGCCTATGCGCGGGTTGGCTACCACCGCGGCCTGGATGCCCTGAGGCGTTCCGGCTGGCGCGGTGCCGGCCCCATCCCGTGGGAGCACGTGCCGAACCAGGGGTTCCTGCGTTCGCTGTACGCCCTGGGCCGGGCGGCAGCGGCCATTGGCGAGGCCGAGGAAGTAGACCGGATCACCAAGTTCCTGAACGAGTCGGATCCGCAGGCGAAGATCGCCATTGAAGGGCGCGAGTCCTGATTCCCCGCTGATCCGTGCCAGAGGCCGGGTGCCCGACTTCGGTTGGGTGCCCGGCCTTTGGCCTGTCCGGGCCGCGCGGGTTATCGCTGTTACCAGCCGCCGGAGCCCGGCGCCCCCTTGAAAGGTCCCGTGATGCGCCCGGTAATCCAGCCGCCGTAGAAGTCGCCGTCCTGCGCACGGACCTCTTCTCCATCCACAGTGCAGCGGTCCATCCTTCCGGGATACACCGCCGCCCGGCTCGCCAGCGGTGCATAGCCGGTCACGGGATCGGGATAGGTCCACGCCGCACGGGCGGCCCGCCCGTTTCCCCCGACGACGTCGAAGTACGCCGCCTTTCCCTTGTACTCACACCAGGTGGACTCGGGGACAGGAACCAGCGCCTCCGGCGCGAAGTCCTCCAGCGGAATGTAGTAGACCGGCGGGTGGCTGGTCTCCAGGACCCGGACGGCTGACGTGGTGTCCGCTATCAGCTTTCCGCCGAGAAACACCTGCACATGCTCCGACGTCGGCTCCAGCCGCGGCGGGCGGGGGTAGTCCCAGACGGATTCGGCGGCGCGTTCCTGTTCCGGATGCAGAGGAAGTTGTTCCATGATCAGCCCTTTCACCTGCCGGCCGCAGTCGGCTCCTCCCCGGGGTTTCGGTTTCTCCGGGTTATGCCGTGCTTCGGAGCTGTGGATGTTCGGGATGGGTGCTTCGGGGGGAAGAAGCTCTAGGAGGCAATCCGCGCATAGACAACGTAGTTGTCACCGAAGGTTCCGGTCTGGGGATCGTAACCGTCGCAGGTGATCAGGCGGAGTTCCGGCCCGTCGGTGTTTCCGTAGACCTTCTCGGTGGGGAAGGTGTCCTTGGGATACTGTTCGCCGTACATCACTGTGAAGACCGCGGTGGAACCGTCCTCACGCTGCACCTGAATCTCATCATTTGGCTGCAGTTCGCGCAGGTTCGCGAAGACCCCCGGTCCGCCGTCATCGGCGTTGACGTGCCCCAGAATCACTGCCGGTCCGGGGTCTCCGGGTTTTGGTGAATCTCTGTACCAGGCAGCGGGTGCTCCGGGGTTGCCGGGGGGCACTTCCAATGTGCCGTCTTCCCTCAGCCCCACCTGCATCAGGTCCGAACCTGCGGCAACGGACGGAAGCGTCAGGGTTCTGGGTGGTGCCGTGATCTCGCGGGCCGGCTCAGGGCTGGGTGTTTCTGTTGGCTCGGAGGTGACGGTGCTGCCGGTGGTCTGAGCGGGCGACGGCGGCAGCTGCCAGGACGACTTCGAGGGTTCCGGCGGCAACGCTTCAGCGCCAGGGCTGGTTCCGCATCCCGGGATCAGCAAGCTGGCTGTAATGAGCAGGCCGGCGGCGGCAGTTGCCCGAAGACTCCTGCCGCCGCCGGTCTCAGGTGTCAGTCGGCTCATGAGTGATGGAACCTTAGTCCGGCTGATCCTGATCGCACGGAACTAGGCATGGTTCCCGCTGCGGCGCCGGATGACGAACGTTCCGGCCCCGGCGGCTGCCAGCATGAATCCTCCGGCCAGGGCGACTGAACCGAAGTCCGTCCCCTTCTCCGCCGCCACACCGGCATCCACTCCGCCCTCGGGCATGGGCATCCCGGTGGGTGCTGGCGTGGGCGGCATCGGATCGCCCGGGAGAGCGACAACAGGGGTCAGCTGTTTGCTGTCGTCTTGGCAGGCGACGCCGTTACCGTCTCTGTCCTGTTCCTCTACGTACCTGTAGTCACCACGCTGAATGTTGTAGACGCCGTCCAGTTCCGCGGCAGTGCAATTTACATAGGGACCGGAGGTCACGGCGAAAGCCGGCGTCGCGGATAGTGCCGAGAGTCCGGTTACGGCTGCGAGTGCGAGTCCTGCTGTGCGTTTCTTCATTGGGCTCTGCTTTCCATGTGGGGTCGTCATCCGAGTGACGGTGACAGGAAAGAGAGTATGGACACGGTAGTTTTGTCACCCGGGTAGCCGGCGTTTATGCCTGCGCAGCACGCAGATTAAATCGGGTCAAAAGCGCGTCAGGAAACAATGCTGGTCGTCACAGCAACTATTTGCGGTTTCGGCGGCACTGAGCTGAAACCGAACCGAACCGGCGGATCTACAGGTGACAAACCGCCCAAATCCCGGCCGTCCCAACTGGCCAGTGCCCCCGTGACGGACCGGATGGACCGGACCCCGTAGTACTCGCGTCGACCGCCGCCCGCAGACCCCGACGTCCGGACGCCGGGCACCAGCAGCCCGGCCAGGGGGCTGACGGCGGCCAGCCAGCGCGGATGCACCGCGACAGCGGGCGGAACCCGCTCCAGCAGCTGCCCGAGGGCGGTGCGCGGCCCCAGCTCGGCCCTGAGTCGCAGCGGTCCCGCGCTGACCAGGAGGCTGTCCGCCGTGAGCCGGGCATCGACGTCGAACACGTCCACCGCATCAAAGGAATAGGTACCGGACACGTAGTCCGCAACCTCGGAACTGGGGGCCAGCAGCAGGCGTGACCCGGCGGCGTTCTCCGCCATGACATCCGTGAACGCGCCGAATGGCGACTCCAGCCAGTGGCCCACCACCATCCGGGTGCCGGAGGCTGTTCCAATGCCGGCAATGAAGCCCCGAAAACGGTCCATCCGGCCACGCTACGCGGGTATCGCCCGGCAGAATACCTCTTGTGGCGCCTTCAAAAGAGCAGAAGACCTACAATCGGCTAAACTTGGTAGGTAAGAGCCCCGCGACTCCGGCCAGACCCGGCGCACAGCCATTTCCGGTCCGGCTTGGGAGTTTAGGGGCGTTCTCATGCACGGAAGCGGATCGCGCCGTCGGCGTTTTCTCCCTTTCGTAACTAATGGGGGAGGATCCCATGCCCGCAATTGTCATCGTCGGCGCCCAGTGGGGCGACGAAGGTAAAGGTAAGGCCACTGACCTGCTCGGGGGCCGTGTCGACTACGTCGTCAAGCCCAACGGCGGAAACAACGCCGGCCACACCGTCGTCGTCGGCGGTGAAAAATACGAACTCAAGCTTCTGCCGGCCGGCATCCTGAGCCCCAACGCCATTCCGGTGATCGGCAACGGCTGCGTGGTGAACCTCGAGGCGCTCTTCACCGAAATTGACGGGCTGGAAGCACGCGGGGCGGACACCTCCAAGCTGCGCATCTCCGCCAACGCCCACCTCGTGGCCCCGTTCCACCAGGTCATGGACAAGGTCACCGAACGGTTCCTGGGCAAGCGCGCCATCGGCACCACCGGCCGCGGCATCGGCCCGGCTTACATGGACAAGGTGGCACGCCTGGGCATCCGCGTCCAGGACATCTTCGACGAGTCCATCCTGCGCCAGAAGGTTGAAGGCTCCCTGCGCCAGAAGAACCAGCTGCTGGTCAAGGTCTACAACCGCCGCGACGTGGACGTTGAAGAGGTCGTCGAATACTTCCTGTCCTACGCGGACCGGCTGCGCCCCATGGTCATTGACTCAACGTTTGAGCTGAACCGGGCGCTGGACGAGGGCAAGGTCATCCTGATGGAAGGCGGCCAGGCAACGTTCCTGGACGTGGACCACGGCACCTATCCGTTTGTGACCTCTTCCAACCCGACCGCCGGCGGCGCGTCAGTGGGTTCGGGCATCGGCCCCACCCGCATCACCCGCTCGGTGGGCATCATCAAGGCCTACACCACCCGCGTGGGGGCCGGTCCGTTCCCCACCGAGCTTTTCGACGACATGGGTCTGTACCTGCAGAAGACCGGCGGCGAGTTTGGCGTGAACACCGGCCGGCCGCGCCGCTGCGGCTGGTACGACGCCGTGCTGGCCCGCCACGCCTCGCGCGTCAACGGCTTCACGGACTACTTCGTGACCAAGCTGGACGTGCTCACCGGCATTGAGAAGATTCCGGTGTGCGTGGCTTACGACGTCGACGGCGTGCGCTTCGACGAAATGCCGATGACGCAGACCGATTTCCACCACGCCAAGCCGATCTTCGAGTACTTTGACGGCTGGACCGAGGACATCACCGGCGCCAAGACCCTTGAGGACCTGCCGGAGAACGCCCGCAACTACGTGCTGGCACTGGAGAAGATGTCCGGCACCCGGTTCTCCGCCATCGGCGTGGGCCCGGACCGGGACCAGACCATTGTGGTGCGGGACCTGATTTCCGAATAGGGTGCCCGTTAGCCGGGGACGATGCGGGGGCCCGCATCGTCCCCGGCTCCCGTTAACGCGGCTCCCGTCTGAGCTGCGGTCAACCAGCTGGTCCGCACGGCGTCGTCCACCGGGACGGCGCCGTCGTCGTAGGCGGCCCGTGGTTCCCCGCCATTGGACCGCCGCCGTGGCAGAGTAATTGGTGTCACGCATATCGGGGGAAGGACTACGGGGAAATGAACGACGACGTATTGGCCAGCCTGAGGCGGGCCGTTGAAGCCAGCCCGGAGGACACAGGCCTTCGCCTTCACGTAGCGGAAATGCTGCTGGCAGCAGGCCGGCATACCGAAACCATCGGCGAGGTAAACGCCGTGCTGCAGCAGGAGCCGACCCATGAGGCGGCACTGGAGCTGCTTAGCCGCACCGTGGCAGCGCTGACCTCAGCATCCGCCACCGCGGCCTCCGGGGCCCCGAGTGCTGACCCCGCCACGGAACCGGACCCGGTCTCCGACCCGGAAGAACCTGCTGCCGCGGCTTTCGACTGGACCCGCGCAGAAACCGAAGTTGGCTCCGACATTCCGCCGCCCTTCGTGGCGGAACCGCAGCTGGCAGCAGGAGAGAGCCGCGAGGGTGTGGCTCCGCTGGAACCCGCAACCCCGCCGGTCACCCTCAAGGACGTGGGCGGTCTGGAGGCCGTCAAGAAGCGGCTGGACGAGTCCTTCATGCAGCCCATGAAGAATGCAGAGCTTGCCAAGGCCTTCGGGAAGTCGCTGCGCGGCGGTCTGCTGCTGTACGGGCCGCCCGGCTGCGGAAAAACGTTCCTGGCCCGCGCAGTGGCGGGAGAACTGGGCGCCGTCTTTATGTCCGTGACCATGACGGACATCCTCGATCCGTACCACGGGGTGACCGAGAAGAACATGAAGGCCGTCTTCGACTCCGCCCGGGCCCACTCGCCAACCGTCCTGTTTTTGGATGAAGTGGACGCCATTGGAATGAAGCGCAGCGGACTGGGCCACCACGCCATGATCCGGCAAATGGTGAACCAGCTGCTCATCGAGATGGACTCCATGGCGGGCAACAATGACGGCCTGTACCTGCTGGCCGCCACCAACCACCCCTGGGATCTGGACGAAGCCCTGCTCCGGCCCGGACGGCTGGACCGTACGCTGCTGGTGACGCCGCCGGACTTTGAGGCACGCCGCACCATTCTGGAGTACCACCTCAAGGACCGTCCGCTGGCCGGAATTGACCTGACCAGCATCGCGTCCCGGACGGAGATGTTTTCCGGCGCGGACCTGGCCCACATCTGCGTGACCGCGGCTGAAAAGGCCATGACGGAATCCATCCAGGCCAACCGGATCTGCCCCATCAGCATGACGCACATTGATGCGGCGCTGGAGGAAATCGGGCCCTCCACCCTCGCCTGGCTGGAGTCCTCCCGGAACGTGGTGAAATTCAGCAACGACCACGGCCGCTACAACGACCTGGCCGAATACCTGCGCTCCCGCAGCATCCTGTGAGCGACGTCCTCGACCCGGATCTGATAGCCGTCCGCTACACCGCCTATGCACAGGCGGGCAGGTACGAGGAAGCTGTGGCGCTGCTCCGGGACCAGATTGGCCACCACTTGGACGACGAGCGGCTCTGGTTCTACCTGGGAAGCGGGCTGGCCAGCACCGGGGAGCTGGAGGAATCCGAACGTGCCGTCCGGGAGGCCTTGAATCTGGCCCCGACTATGCTTCCGGCGCTGGTGCTGCTCAGCTATGTTTTGGGATGGCTCAGGCGCGGTGACGAGTCCGTGGAAGCTGCGCTCCAAGCTGCCGCGGAACATCCGCAGGAACCTTCCGCGCACCTTGCCGTTGCCTCCGCCCATTTTTACCGCCGCTCGAGCGGGACGGATCTGTGGACTGCATTGCAGGCCGCCCTGAATGCCATCAATTTGTCAGCGGAACTCGAGGACGCGTTTGCGCTGGGAAGCCGGGCTGTAGACCTGCTGGGCCGCAAAGACCAGGCACTTGATCTGCTGCGGACCGGCCTCGCCGCCCACCCCAACAGTGCGGTGCTGCTCCAGGCCGCCGGGATTGTCGACGGCGGTGAGCGGGTGGTGGGCGACCGTGCACCGCTGTTGTCCTCTCAGCTGGCATCCAACCCGTTTGATGATGAAAGCGCGGAAGACCTGCGTGCCCTGGCCTTCCGGGGACTGCGGCGGCTCTTCTACCTGCCGTGGCTGCAGGGCTTGGTTTTCGGTGTCACTTCCGGACTGGTCCTGCCGCATCCGGCGGCTGCAGCGTTGGTGGCCCTGGGGCTGACCGCGGCGGTTTCCGCGTTCTTCTTCCTGTCCTTCCGCCGGCTCGAAGGACGGCTGCCGCGGGGATATTTGCGGGGAGAACTCCGCTCATCACCCCGGGCGCTCAGGGCTGTGAAGTGTGCGGCAGCGGCAGAAGCATGGGTGAGCGTGAGTGCGCTCTGGGTTGCCCTGTCCGGGGGCAGCCAGCTCGGTGCCGTTGCGCTGGCCCTGACGGCGGTTCCGGTCATTGCCAGCCTGCACCTGCTGAGCCAGGGGCAGTACCCCGAGCGCTTCTCCGCCTGGCCCGATGCCGATGCGGACGCCAGGCGTGCCTACTGGAACAACCGCGTGAAGATATACCTGTCGACCCGGCGGATTGCCTGGGCCGGGTTGATTCTCGGCATCGCCGGGATGTCGGTGGCCGGGCTTTCCGAATCGGATACACCTGCCGCCGCGGGGGCGGGAGCTTGCCTGGCAGCGCTGCTCTGGATGGCACGCGCGGCGTACCTTGCCCGCCTGCAGCTTGCCCTCGGTGCGGACAATCCCTTCGTGGTGGGCAGGGTGCTGCAAAAGCCCGCGGGACGGGAGTCTTCCGCCCGCAGGCACGGAGCATGGGATGCAGTGGCCTACACCCTGCGCATTACGCTTGTTCCGCTGATCCTCTTCATCGTCGGCGCCGGAATCCTGGTCTCCAACGCGATGCCTGAGTAAGCAGGCCTACCAGCGGTGCCGGGCCTCCTCGATCCAGCCGCCCAGCCCGTCCAGGGAGTAGCTGGTGCCGTCCGGGGTGCGCGCCGTTCCGGCCCAGGTGCCAAAGGCCTGCCAGATCTCCGAGGAAATGACACCCAGCTTGGTGGCGGACTCCCTGCGGTGGAAGGGCGTGAGCACGGCGTCGATCCACGGACCGTGCACGGTCCAGGTGGAGGCGGGATCCGAGAGATCGTACGCGAACTCCAGTTCGCCGTCGTAATGGTGCAGCCGGCCGTCAACAATGAGGGCGTTTTCCGTGGCCGGAGTTCCGGCGGTCCACTGTCCGCCGATCTGCAGGCCAAGCCGGGTACCGTTCACGGTTCCTGATCCGGCACCCCAGGTCCAAGTGGTTCGGTACGGCCAGCGGCCCCTTCCGCGGTCCAGCACGGCAAAGGCATCTGCCCCCACTGTGAAGACTTTGCCGTCCACGGTCACTGCTCCGGACACGCTTCGCGCCACGTCCTTAAGGGTGTACTGGAACCGCCGGTCCGACCACGGCACCACCACTCCCAGCACATCGCCCGACGCCGGGGCGTACAAGTCCACCGACACCCGCGGGGAGCGGGCGCGCAGGCGGGTGCCGCCGCCGTCGTCGTGGAAACGCAGCGTCACGTCCCCCGCGGTGCCCAGTGCCGTGAGCGGAGGCAGGGTATCCGGGAGCACGATGTCCGCGGCGCCGGGCAGGATCTTCAACGGTTCAATGCTGATTTCCTCGCCGGTTGCACGGTTCAGGACGTAAATTTGCAGCGTCGCGGCGTAGCCAAGGTTCACGATGGTCATGCCGACCGCCAGCTCCGGCGTGAGCACACCCCAGTATTCCCAGCGCTTGGTGCGCATCCGGGACGCCGTGTTGCCGGCGAGCGGAGTGCGGTGCAGCGGTGAGCGGGAGTAGCCCACCGCCTCCGGGTTGAGGGTTCCGCGGGCGGTGGTGAGGTCCGTCGGCAGCGTGAGTTCGTTCATGCGGCCCAAGTCTAGGCGGGTCAGCGGCACCCGCCGGCGCACCACCCCGGCCGGAGCCTGCCTTTTGCGCCCGCTGTTTCCGTGCCGGGCCCAGCGGTCCTGGTTTAGGCTGGGGGAGAAACTTCAGCCCAGATAAGGCGGTGCCGCACAATGTTGGTGAGCGTAGGTCAGTTCAGTCCCACGGGCGACGTCGGAGCGAACCTCGAGGTGATGCGCTCGCTGGCGGCCAAGGCCAGGGCGGACGGCTCAGAGCTGATCGTGTTTCCTGAGGAGTCCATGTTCAGTGTGGGCAAGGTGGAGGGTTCCCTGGCGGCTGCGGTGGATGCCGGCTGGACCACCTTTGTCCAGCAATTGTCGCTGCTGGCAGCGGAACTGGGCATGGCCGTTGTTGCGGGCGGCTATGAGTCCAGCGGGGAGGAACGTCCCTATAACACCCTGGTGCTCATCGATGAGACGGGCCGGATTGCTGACACCTACCGCAAACTGCACCTCTACGACGCGTTCAGCTACTCCGAGTCCTCCCGGATTAAACCCGGCGACGGCGGCGTGAAAGTGGTGGAACTCAACGGCATCAACGTGGGTCTGATGACCTGTTACGACATCCGCTTCCCCGAACTGGCCCGTGCACTGACCGACAAGGGTGCCGATTTGCTGGCCGTTCCCGCCGCGTGGTTCAAGGGCGAGCACAAGATTGAACACTGGGAAACCCTGCTTAAGGCCCGTGCCATTGAAAACACGGTCTGGGTGGCTGCTGCGGGGACCTCCAGCCGGCACACTGTGGGGCACTCGGCCATCCTCGACCCCATGGGAGTGCCGCAGGCATTCCTCGACGACGAACCCGAGGCCGTGGTCACCGCGGAAGTTACCCGGAAACGGATAGACGATGTGCGCGAGTTCCTGCCTGTGCTGAAGAACCGGCGGTTTGCGGCGAACGACCAGATAAATTCAGCCGGATAGGAGCCAATCCGGGCTCGTATTCTGGCCGGACGCTCCGCTCAACCGAAAGAATAAAAAAATTATCGAGCGGGGCGTAACCTTTTTGGAACCGGTAACGATTACTCTCTTGGAACGTCCGCACCGAGGCTTATCCCCCCAACGAGCCCCGGTGCGGATGTTTCTTTATGTCCGCGGGATATCATGTGGGATGCTCATCTTTCGCGAGGGAAAGACCGCCCCTTGGCCATAACCCCGACTGAGGAAATCCTTTCCGCTGCTCGTGAGGGACAGCCCCGGGCACTGCGCGATATTTATGAGTTCCTGGCTCCCTCCATATTGGCGTATCTCGCCGGCAAGGGCTGCGACGATCCCGAGGGTCTCACCCAGGAAGTCTTCCTGACCCTGTTCGGCAAGCTGGGGAACCTCACCGGCGGGGTCAGCGGGTTACGGACTTTTGCCTTTTCCGTGGCCCACGCCCGCATGGTCGATGACGTGCGGCGCCGGGAACGCCAACCCGTGCTGGCACAGTTTGACCCCCAAGCTGATGACAGGTTCAGCTCATCAGCTGAGGAAACCGTGCTGGGGTCAGCCTCCGGGGTGAGCGCACTGCTTCAGGGCTTGACGCGCCGTCACCAGGAAGTGCTGCTGCTGCGCGTCGTGGCGGACCTTTCCATCGAGGAAACAGCCAAGATCATGGGCATCAGCGCCGGTGCCGTCAAACAATTGCAGGGTAGGGCCCTAAAGACCCTGAAGGACCGGATGGAACACGAGGAGGTGCCCGATCATGAACAAATCGCCTGAGCAGGACGACATCATGATCCGGCGGCTCCTGACTGAATCGGGGGTCGAGGAGAGCCCTGAGCTGTTGGAGGGGCTGCGGAGGCTTCGGTTCTACTCCGCCGCGTCCGCACCGGTTCCAACCGGCGAGCTGGGCCAGCTGCTAGCGGAAAGGCCGGAACCTGCGCCTAAGCGGCCGCAGCGCCGCAACCGGGGCCTCATTCTGAGTTTCACGCTGGCCGCTGCTATGGCAGCCGGCGCAACCGGTGTGGCTGCCAATACCGGCACCGGCCTGCGCCTGACCGCCAGCTCACCGATAACAGCCGACCGCGAAACGGTTTCGGGACAGGAAATCACCGCCCAGGATGCAGAGGCTGAAACTCCAGCTCCCGCCGAGGTCATCCCGGAGGACACCGATAACGCGGACCTGCCCGCACCGGTGGCTGCGGACGCCTCCTCTCCTGGGGATCCGAGTGGCGTCTCCGGCCCGGGATCCGGTGCGGACGGCGGTGTCTCCGCGCCCCCTGCTGCCGCTGCACCAGTTCATCCCGCCCCCGGGCTTCCCGAGGTAGTGGATCCCGAGTGTGAGGACGACGACGTGACCGGGTGTGATTCCGGCACGCCAGACCGGGACTCCGGGGCGGACACGGGCGTCCGCCCCGACGGCCGGAACGGCCCTGAGCGCAGCGGTCCCGGCCGGAACGGCGGCGAGCGTCCGGACGGAGGCCGCAGTAACGACAGGGAAAACAATGCTCCTGGAGCCCCGAGGGAAACCGGCGGCCCCGGCCCCCGGGAAGGCGGAGGCCAGGATCGCGGGCCGGGGGAGAACGGACGCAGCCGTGTCGGAGAGCCCGGCGGCGCCGGCGGGAAGCAGGCCGAAAACAAGCAATCCGGTGACAAGCATCCCGGTAACCCCGGCCAGGGTTCCCCCGGGAGGCCCGGCGGAGCCGGCAAGCCCTAAGCGGTCAGCTGCCGCTTGGAGGAAATGACCCCGGTATTGAAGCCCGCCAGGTTCAAACCGCCGTGGAAGCGGGCGTGTTCAATCTTCACACAGCGGTCCATCACTACATCCAGCCCGGCAGCTTCCGCGTCTCGGGCCACCTCCTCGTGCCAGGAGCCCAGCTGCAGCCAGAGCGTTTTCGCACCGACGGCGATGCTCTCCTGCAGCACGGAGGGCAGGTCATCATGGCGGCGGAACACATCCACAATGTCGGGCACCTCCGGCAGGTCAGCCAGCGACGCGTAGACCGGCTGCCCCAGAATCTCCTTGGCGACCGGGTTCACGAAATAGACCGTGTACGGCGAGGAGGACAACAGGTAGGTTGCCACAAAATAGGACGCCCGTGAGGGTTTGTCCGAGGCGCCCACAATCGCGATGGACTTGGCCCGGCGCAGCAGCGCCAGCCGTTCCGGAGCGCTCGGGCCCTCCCAGGTGCGCGGTGCGGCGGCTTCAGCGGACATGGGCGGACTCCTCAAGATCAAAGGTGCGGGCGGCCTGCGGGGCGGTGCCGGACAATGCGGCGGCGGGAACGCCTGGTTCGGATCCGGCCTGCGGTGCAGACGCTGCAACGGCCAGAGCCTGGTCCAGATCCCAGAGGATGTCCTCAAGGTCCTCCAGGCCAACCGAAATCCGCACCAGATCTTCCGCGACTCCGGCGGCGGCAAGCTGTTCGGGGGAGAGCTGACCGTGCGTGGTGGAGCCCGGGTGGATCACCAGGGTGCGCGAGTCACCCACGTTCGCCAGATGCGACGCCAGCTGCAGGGCCTCGATGAACGCTTTGCCCGCCTCCCGGCCCCCGCGGACACCGAAGCTGAAGACCGATCCCGGTCCCTTGGGCAGGTACTTCCGGGCACGGTCATAGTGCGGATGGGAGGGCAGCCCTGCATAGCTCACCCAGGACACGCGCGGATCCGCTTCCAGCCACTGCGCTACGGCGGAGGCGTTGCGCAGATGCTCGTCCAGTCGCTGCGGCAGGGTTTCCACGCCCTGCAGAAGCTGGAACGCCGACTGGGCGCTGAGCGAGGGGCCGATGTCCCGCAGCTGCTCCGAGCGCAGCTTCGTCAGGAACCCGTACTCGCCGAAGTTTCCCCACCACGAAATGTTGCCGTAGCTGGCCACCGGTTCGGTCATTGCCGGGAACTTCCCGTTGCCCCAGTTGAACTTTCCGGATTCGACGACGACGCCGCCCAGGGTGGTGCCGTGCCCGCCCAGGAACTTGGTGGCGGAGTGGATCACAATGTCCGCGCCGTGCTCAAACGGCCGCACCAGATACGGCGTGCTCAAGGTGGCGTCCAGGATCAGCGGCACACCGGCGTCGTGCGCCACCTGAGCCAGCCCGGCAATGTCGGTGACCTCGCCGCTGGGATTGGCAACCACCTCGGCGTAGACGGCCTTGGTGTTCTCCCGAATGGCCGCGGCATAGTCGGCCGGGTCCGTGCCGGCCACGAAGGTGGTGTCGATCCCGAACCGGCGCAGGGTCACGTCCAGCTGGGTGACGGTGCCGCCGTACAGCTGGGCGGCGGCCACAATGTGGTCACCGGCTCCGCACAAGGCGGCGAAGGTGACGAATTCCGCGGACATTCCCGACGCCGTCGCTACCGCTCCGATGCCGCCCTCCAGGGATGCGATGCGCTCCTCGAAGGCCGCGACCGTGGGGTTGCCGATCCGTGAGTAGATGTTGCCGTACTTCTGCAGCGAGAACAGGTTCGCGGCATCGTCGGTGTCCTTGAAGACAAAGGACGTGCTCTGGTAGATGGGCACGGCACGGGCACCGTGCGTGGCGTCGGGGGTGCCGCCGGCGTGCAGGGCACGGGTACGGAAGCCAAACTGGCGATCACTCATGAAATGAGTGCTCCTTCCTGGTGTGCCGCCGCAAAGCGGCGGGTGGATCGTTGCAAGTAGAGGGCGGCGGACGAACAATGGGGAACAGGACTGCAAGGCTGGGCAGAACCGCAGATCCGAGACGGACAGCGGCGGGGGAGCCGGACGGCACGACGAAGGGCAAGATCCCAATGGACCAATACGTGGTTGTCATCGAGACCGGCTACAAAGTTGCCGCCGCTACACACAAGGTCACCGCCACCGATCCGATGCCGCCGGTGGAGGCTAACCGGCTGTTCCTGGAACTGCTGGAGGGCATGCACGCTGACCTGCTGCCGGCCAAGGCGGACACCACCATGCTGGAGGTTTCGCCCACGGAATTCGTGCGCATCCACCGCCTGATGGGCGGCGTGGTGGTGCTGGACCGGGTGACCCTGGCCCGCGTTCACTGAGAAGCCCCGCGGCGGCGCGCTTCACACACATCCGCGATGTCCGCGATGCACGGTTCATTCTGCAGGCTGGTGGTGTCGCCCAGCGGGGTGCCCTCGAACAGCTGCGTCAGCAGGCGGCGCATGATCTTCCCGGACCGCGTCTTGGGAACATCAGGAACCACGACGACGGCGGCCGGCTTGGCGATCGGCCCGATTTGCCGGGCAACGTGTGCCCGGAGCTCGGCCGTGACCCGCTGGGTGAAATCTGAATCCGGTTCAGTGCCCGCTTCGGTGCCCGCGGCGGGTGCAGCGGAGGACAGCACGACGAACGCGGCAATGGCATGCCCGGTCTTCGGATCGGCAACGGGGCAGACCCCGGCTTCGGTGACCCAGGGATGGGACACCAGCGCGGACTCGATCTCGATTGTGGACAGCCGGTGTCCGGAGACGTTGAGGACGTCGTCGGTGCGGCCCAGGATCCAGGTGTCGCCGTCGTCGTCGTATTTGGCGCCGTCACCGGCGAGGAACCAGCCCTGCCGTGCGTACTGCCGCCAGTAGGACGCCAGATAACGCTGCGGATCGCCCCAGACGGTGCGGGCCATGGCCGGGCCGGTCTTGTCCACCACGATGAACCCCTGGGTGTGCGGGGGAACCGGGTTTCCGGCCTCATCCACAATCCGGGTGGATACCCCGGGCAGGGCACGGGAGGCGCAGCCGGGCTTGAAACCGGTGTCGGTGGGACGCGGGGAGAGGATGGTGGCGCCGGTTTCGGACTGCCACCAGGTGTCGATCACGGGAACTTCGCCGCGGCCGAGCTGCCCGCGCATCCACCGCCACGCCTCGGGATTCACGGCCTCGCCCACGGTGCCGAGCAGGCGGATGGAGGATAAGTCCCAGGTGTCCGGGACACCGTCGGGGAACCAGCCCATCAGCGACCGGACCAGGGTGGGAGCGGTGTAATAACTGGTCACCTTGTAGCGCTCGATGATCTCGAAATGCCGTCCCGGATGCGGGGTGTTCGGGGTGCCCTCGAAGATCACCTGGGTGACGCCGTTGGAGAGCGGCCCGTAGATCTCGTAGGTGTGCGCGGTGACCCAGGCCAGATCCGCGGTGCACCAGTGGACGTCCGCTTCCCGTGCACGTTCGTCCGGGTTGGCGAAAAGGAACTCGTAGCTCCAGGACGCCTGGGTCAGGTAACCGCCCATGGTGTGCACGAGGCCTTTGGGGCGTCCGGTGGTTCCGGACGTGTACATGATGAACAACGGTGTTTCGGCGTCGAACGCCTCGGGTTCGTGGATGTCGGAGGCGGTGTCCACGGTCTCGTGCCACCAGAGGTCGCGGCCTTCGGTCCAGGCGATGTCGCAGCCCGTGCGGCGGACCACCAGAACGTGTTCGACGGCGTTGGCCCCGGACACGGCTGCATCGGCATTGTCCTTCACCGGCACGGCGGCGCCGCGGCGGAACTGGCCGTCGGTGGTGACCAGCAGCTTGGCGCCGGTGTCCTCGACCCGGAACTTCAGGGCCTCGGCGGAAAAGCCGCCGAACACCAGGGAATGGACGGCGCCGATCCGGGCGCAAGCCAGGGTGATGACGATGGTTTCCACGATGACCGGCAGATAGATGACCACGCGGTCACCTTTGCCGATGCCCAGTTGCAGCAGTGCGTTGGCGGCGCGGCAGACGTCGCGCTGCAGATCCGCGTAGGTGACGGTGCGCCGGTCTCCGGGTTCACCCTCAAAGTGCAGGGCCACCTTGTCCCCGCGGCCGGCGGCAACATGGCGGTCCACGCAGTTCACCGCCACGTTCAGGGTTCCGCCGGCAAACCATTCGATGGCAGGGACGCTGTACTCGGCCTCGGGCTCGGGCTCCGGGGTCTCCGGTCCGCTTAGCCGCTGCGGCGGGGTAAACGTGTGCGCCGTGTGCCAGGGCTGCTCCCACTGCAGCCGGCGGGCTGCCGCCTCCCAGAAGGCGATCCGCTCGGTTTCGGTGGTTGGGTCCGCAGCCGTGCCCTGCCGGGCCTGCAGGGTTTCTTCGAGCGTTTCCTGCAGTGTTGTGCTCAGGCCCATTTGGCCACCGCCTTCTTTTCGGCCAGTCCGAGCAGGGCGTCGGTAACCTTGCCGATCACCGCCAGCAGGATGATGGCCAGCAGCAGCCGGTCGGTGCGCCCGTTGTTTTGCGAATCGGTCAGCAGGAAGCCCAGCCCCATGGAAGAGGCGATGAGCTCCGCGGCCACGAGGAACAGCCAGGACTGTGCCAGCGCCAGCCGCAGCCCGGAGAACACCGCCGGAACGACGGCGGGCAGCTGCACCGTGGTCAGGAGTTTCAGCCCGTTGAGTCCGAAGGCGCGGGCGGCCTCCACCAGGTTCCGGTCCACGTGGCGCAGGGCCAGTGACACGGTGGTGAACACCGGGAAGAAGGCACCGATCGCGATCAGCGTGATTTTGGAGTCCTCGCCGATCTTCAGCCACAGGATCAGCAGGGGCACCCAGGCAAGCGACGGCACGGCACGCAGCGCGCCGATCATCGGACCCAGCAGGATGTCGGCCAGGCGGGACAGCCCCAGCACGGCGCCCAGGGCCAGGCCCAGCAGCCCGCCGGCGGCGAAACCGATGAGCACCCGCTGGGTGGAGATGGCCACGTGGTTGCCCAGCTGGCCGCGGCCGATCAGGTCAGCTGCGGCAGTGTAGACGGCCGACGGCGAGGGCAGCTGGACCGGACTGAAGATCCCGGCCGCCGTGGTGATCTGCCAGGCGGCCAGTACCAGGACGGGAACCACCAGGCCCAGGCCCGCGCGGGTCCAGCGGCTTGTCAGGATGGTGCCGGCCGGCGCTGTATTCCCGGCACCGGCGCTCGCGGATGCCGGGGTCTTAAGGGCCGAACTCACTGTGCATCCGAAATGGACTCGGGATCAGCGGACTTCACGAAGGAGTCATCGAACAGGCCGTCCAGTGCCTTGTCCACGGCGTCCTGGCCGGCGACGTCCCCGGTTTCCACCAGTGTGGGGCCGATTTTCTCAAGCACGCTGCGCTGGGCCTCACCCGGTGCGGGGTCAACGTCCAGGTTGCTGCGTTCCAGCACCACGGTCTGGGCCACCGCCAGGTCCAGACCGGCAACATCGGCCAGGATCTGCGCCGTTTCCTCCGGGTTTTCAGCAGCCCACGCGCGGGCCTTCTCATAGGCGTTGACCACCGCCTGGGCGAGTTCCGGATCCTCTTTCAGGAAGGATTCGTTCGCGGCAAGGATGCCGTAGGTGTTGAAGTCCAGGTTGCGGTGGATCAACCGGGCACCGTTTTGTTCGGCACCCGCCATGATCGGGTCCAGCCCTGCCCAGGCATCCACTGATCCGTTTTCCAGGGCGCTCCGGCCGTCCGCGTGCTGCAGCTGTTCCACGGTGACGTCGTCCAGGCTCAGTCCGGCTTCGTCCAGGGCTTGTACCAGGAAGAAGTAGGGGTCGGTGCCCTTGGTTGCCGCCACGGACTTGCCCTTGAGGTCCGCCACGGAGGTGATGTCCGAGTCGGCGCCCACCGCCAGGGCCGCCCATTCCGGCTGGGAGAAAATGTCGATGGCCTTGATCGGGGATCCGTTGGCGCGGTGCAGCAGTGCTGCGGAGCCTGCGGTGGAACCGACGTCGATCGCCCCGGAGCGCAGGTTTTCGTTGGCCTTGTTGGAGCCGGCCGACTGCACCCACTCCACCGTGACGCCGTCGTCGGCGAGGGCGGATTCCAGCCAGCCCTGGTCCTTGATGATCAGGCTGAGCGGGTTGTAGGTGGCGAAGTCGAGGGTGAGGGTTCCGCCGTCGGCCGCGCCGGCGTCGGCGGCGGCATCGGAATCCTCGCCTGCCACGCAACCGGTCAGCAGCAGGGAAGCTGCGGCGGCGGCTGCGGCCAGGGCCTTGAGCGCGGTGCGGGAAGCTGAGGGGGAACTATGGGAACGGCTGTTCATGGAAATTCTTTCTGATGAGTTGGCTGCGAGGCATCGCGGTTCATGCGCAAAATGGGCGCAGAACGGCGGGGGTAGCGGCCCTTAGAGGGGTGACGCCGGGAGAAGTTTTAGTGGCGGTCGACGCCGAGGCGGGCCAGGAGCTCGCCGCGCATTCGGGCCAGCTCGGCCGAGGCGCGGTTCCGCGGGCGCGGGCCGGGCACGGTGATGGTGTCCGTAATGGTGGCTCCGGCAGCACCGGGCTCCCTGCCCAGGACGATGATGCGGTCTGCCAGCTGGAGGGCTTCGTCCACGTCGTGGGTTACCAGCAGCACCGTGGTGGGGGTGGCCCGGTGAACCGCGAGCAGCAGGTCCTGCATCTTCAGCCGGGTCAGGGCATCCAGTGCACCGAACGGTTCATCCAGCAGGAGCACGCCGGGCGTGCGGGCCAGGGCCCGGGCAAGAGAAGCGCGCTGCGCCATGCCGCCGGAAACTGCCCGGGGACGGTGTTTGGCGAAGGCGGCCAGTTCCACCAGCTCCAGCAGTTCGGCCACCTTGGCCTTGCCGTTCTTGGCGCTGATGCCCTTGGGCAGGCCCATGGCGATGTTGGCCTGCAGGGTTTGCCAGGGCAGCAGCCGCGGTTCCTGGAAGGCGACGGCGCACCGGTCATCAATGCCGCGCACGGGCGTTCCGTTGATCCGGACTTCCCCGCTGGTTGGAGCGTCCAGGCCGGCTGCGGCCCGCAGGAGCGTGGACTTTCCGCAGCCGCTGGAGCCCAGGATGGCCAGGACTTCGCCGGCATGTACGTCAAAGGTGATGTCCCGCAGCACCTGGTGGGTTTCACCGCCGGAGCCGAATGCGCGGCCGAGGGAGGAAAAGGCAACGGGAAGGGCGGAGCCGGCGGCGCGCGTTTGGGGCGGCGCGGCGGCAGGGGACTGTGAAGCCAGAGCGGTCATGTTAACTCTCCATCGGTCCTGGCAGTAGCACCCTACGGATAACGCCTTGGGCCGGTAGGCCTCCTGCGGTGTTGTCCTCGCTATTGCCGTCCCTCAAGGAGGAGGTACGGCAACCAGGGTTGCTGCGGCTTCACTGATCCAGGTCTCTCAGCCGCTCGGGATGGTCAAGAGCAACTAAACGCGCGATTGCGGAAACCGGCAAGTCCCCCGCGTAATATTTCGACGCCGCCTGTGCCGGCGGGGACGCAGGCCAGGCCATCCATCTGTGGAGTCTGGGACAGGATGGGGAATGCTGCCAACCAGTGGTCATGCGGGGTCATAAATCCGTTCACACGGGGTCATGTTCTTTCCATGCCTGCCCCTCTGTGCAAATACTGGTGGCGAAGGATCATGAGTCCCAACGCAAAGCTCTGGCTGGTTGGGCGGCAACCCTCTTTCCGTAGCGGGGTGCCCCAGATGAGGATCCGGCCGTGTCGCGTCCGCGAACGGCAAGTACGGCGCCCCAGCGGGTGCGTCCCATCCCGAAGGATTTCCCCGTGTCCGAATCATCTTCCTCAACACCTCAGAACAGCCGGCGGCAGATCCGGTTCAACGCCTTTGACATGAACTGCGTGGGCCATCAGTCTCCGGGACTGTGGCGCCATCCGCAGGACCAGTCCGCGAATTACACGGATCTCCGCTACTGGGCCAACCTGGCCCAAACCTGCGAGCGCGGATTGTTTGACGGCATCTTTATCGCAGACGTCCTGGGTACCTATGACGTGTATGGAAACTCCAACGAGGCCACACTGCGGCAGGGCACCCAGGTGCCGGTGAATGACCCGCTGCTGCTGGTCTCCGCCATGGCACTGGTCACCGAGCACCTCGGTTTCGGCATCACCGCGGGAACAGCCTATGAACACCCCTACTCCTTCGCGCGGCGCCTCTCCACCCTGGACCACCTCACCAACGGCCGGGTTGGCTGGAACGTGGTTACCGGCTACCTGCCCTCGGCGGCCCGCAACATGGGTGCCGAAGACCAGCTTGAGCACGACGAGCGCTACAACCACGCGGATGAATACCTCGAGGTGATCTACAAGCTGCTGGAAGGCTCCTGGGAGGATGACGCCGTCGTCCGGGACAAGGACAGCGGCATCTTCACCGACCCGGCGAAGGTGCATGACATCAACCATGAGGGCAAGTACTTCAAGGTTCCCGGCATCCATATCAGTGAGCCGTCTCCGCAGCGCACCCCGGTGATCTTTCAGGCCGGCGCCTCGCCGCGGGGAATTGCCTTTGCCGCCGGCAATGCCGAGGCCGTCTTCGTGGGCGCCCCCACGAAGGAAAAGCTCAGGGCCACGGTCACCCGGATTCGTGATGCCGCCGAAGCCGCCGGCCGGGACCGCCACTCCATCCGGATCTACACGCTGCTGACCATCATCACCGCGGCAACATCCGAGGAAGCCGAAGCCAAGCATTTGGACTACCAGCGGTACGCCAGCGACGAGGGTGCCCTGGCCCTGATGTCCGGCTGGCTCGGCGTGGACCTGTCCACCTACAACCTGGACGAGCCGCTGGGCAATGTGCAGTCCAATGCGATCCAGTCTGCCGCGGACAACTTCCAAAAAGCGAAGGACGACGGCGAACCCTGGACGGTGCGCGACATCGCCGAATCCGCGGGGATCGGCGGGCTGGGTCCGCGGCTGGTGGGCTCGGGGTCCGACGTCGCCGAGGAGCTGATCCGGTGGGTGGAAGAGACCGATGTGGACGGCTTCAACCTGGCCTACGCCATTACCCCGGGTACCTTCGAGGACGTGGTGGAATTTGTGGTGCCGGAGCTGCAGAAGCGCGGTGCCTACCGGACGGAATATACCCCGGGGACGCTGCGCCACAAGCTCTTCGGTGCCGGTGACAAGCTGCCCGAAAACCACCGCGGCGCGTCCTTCCGTCTGCAGCCGGCAGGGATTCCGGCACGCTGAGGGGTTCCGCCGTCCGGCCGGAGGTTTGCGGGGCGGGTTCCGGGCGGGGCCATTGACCGGGGACGGACTGCCTCCTTACGTTTGAAGGGTCCGCGCAGTGAACCCCTTTAGCGAGCAGGAGTCGGCTATGGAACCCTCACCCAGCGCCACCGGCATGGCCCTTTCCGCCGACGGCACCCGCATCGCCTGGTCCCGGCAGGGCGACGGTCCGCCCCTGGTGATCGTGGATCCGCTGACAGCTGACCGCAACAGTTCCAGTACCCGGGCCCTGGCGCAGCTGCTCTCCGGAAACCACACCGTCTACACGTATGACCGGCGCGGACTGGGTGAAAGCGACGTGGGGGAGGAGTACACGGCCGAGTCCGACGTTGATGACCTGCTGGCAGTGGTGCAGGTGGCCGGCGGAAGGGCAGACCTCTACGGGTTCGCGTCGGGTGCCTTCCTGGCGCTGCGCGCCGCCGAGGAGTCCGCCGTCATCACGCGGGTTGTCGCGCTGGAGCCCACCCTGGCCCTGGAGGAGGGCGAAGACGAGATGCTGGTGCTGCAGACGGAACTTGAGGGACTCGGCGGTGTGCAGGTGCCAGTGCTGGTGCTGGCAGGGAGCGCCAGCGGCAACGAAACGCAGGATCTGGCCCGGCGGGCCGCCGATGCCCTGGAGGAAGGGGAGTTCCAGCTGCTGGAAGGCAACACGGCCAGTGTGCCGGAGACCGCCCTGGCCGATGCCATCGAATCTTTCCTGAGCTGAGGCACGCAGCCGGGCGTAAGCTGGTGCCCGATCCAGAGCCCACCGAAGGACGGCAGATGACACACGTCAATAACCCCGCAGTTGTCGAAGCACTTCTGACCAACAAGGGCGCCCGCTGGGCGGTGGTGGGCCTGTCCAACAATCCGCGCCGCACCGCCGTCGGCGTCTCCCGTTACATCCAGGACCACCTCGGAATGGAAATCATCCCGGTGAGCCTGAAGGGAGACGATGTCCACGGCAACAAGGGCTACCGGCAGCTCAGCGAAATCCCCGGACAGATCGACGTCGTTGACTGCTTCGTGAATTCCTCCCGTGTCGGGAACATAGTGGACCAGGCCATCGAGGCAGGCGCCAAGGCGGTGTGGCTCCAGCTGGGCGTGATCGACGAGGCAGCGGCGCAGCGGGCGGCCGACGCCGGGCTGGACGTGGTCATGGATACCTGTCCCGTCATCGAAGCTCCCCGGTTCGGTCTCTGATCCGTTACAGCTTGGCGAACCGGGCGCGCAGGATCCCGGTGTACAACCCGTAACAGATCATTCCCGCGCCCACGGCTCCCAGCGCCAGCACGCCGAAGGGCTGCTCGCGCAGGGCGCGGAGTGCACCGTCGAGCCCGGTGGACTTCTCCGGGTCGGCCGTGAAAGCGGCCACCATCACCAGGAGGCCCAGAATAGCCAGGGAGACTCCCTTGGCGACAAAGCCCAGCGTGCCGGTAATGGTGACGGCGCGGTCCCAGATGCCCGCCGGAATCGCCGTCAAATCCTTGCGGAAACGTCCGGTGGCGCCCTTGAAAATGAAATAGCCGCCAACACCGACGATGCCAAGTCCCACCAGGCCCAGCAGGACGGCGCCCGCCGGCTGCGCCATCAGCTTGGCGCTCCAGCCTGCGGAACTCTCGCCGCTGTCCGTGCCGCCGCCCAGGGCTACGGTGCCGAAGGATACGCCGATGGCACCGTAGGTGATGGCCTGGGTGGCCGCGGAGCCTCGCACTTTCCAGGCGTCTTTGCCCTGCAGCCCGCGGCCGTCCAGCCAGACGCGCGATGCCTGAAACAGCGCGAGGGCGAGGCAGCCCAGGAAACAGATCCAGAGCAGGACCAGTCCGCCCGGCTGGGCGGCCAGGGCAGAGACGGCGCCGGAGGAATCCGCGCTGCCGCCGCTGCCGGACGCAATCTGCAGGGCGATCACGCCGATGAGCAGGTGCAGCACTCCGCTGGCGACGTATCCCATGCGTGCGGCCCGCTCAAACCCCTGTGAATCCGCCGCTTTTTCCGCGGCCGAAGCGAGCCGGTCCCCATGTCCTGTGCGAGCCAAAACTGTCCTCCGTTAGGTGAGCACACGTGCGGTGTGTGGCGGGTTGATGCTGGTCTGGCTCCATTTTGTCACCTATGGCGCGGCCTGGGGCGACGGACTACGCTCGGATGATGGACGCGGCAGAGGTAAGGCGGTTGTGCCTGGGCTTCCCGGGCGCTTACGAGGACTTCCCCTTTGGTCCGGAATCGTCCGTGTTCAAGGTCCAGGCAACCGGCGGCAAGGCGAAAATGTTTGCCCTGTGTGCGCTGGCCGGTCTTCCGCTGACGATCAGCCTGAAGTGCGAGCCGGAGTTGGCCCGGCAGCTGCGGGCCGCGCATCCGCAAATCAACGGTGCCTGGCACATGAACAAGACCCACTGGAATTCCGTGGTGCTGGATGACGGACTGGAAGACGGGCTGGTGCGCGATTTGGTGGAGGATTCCTATGATCTGGTGGTGGCCTCCCTTCCGGCACGGGACCGCGAGTCGCTGGCCTGGAAAGGGCTGGCGGGTGGATGAGCCGGGATCTGGGCTATGCGGAAAGCGGCTACACCCGCCGGCCCTATCCGCAGCCGCTGACCGACCGGTGGCCTGAAGGCTACCGGCTGGTGCTGCGCCGGGAGAGTTTTGACATTCCGGATCCGGCGGCCGGGTACCTGCGGCTGGCCAGCGGAATTCTGAACTGGGATTTGCACCGGAGAAGCGGGCTGCGGGTGGCGCCGGGCACGCCGCGTGCGGCGCCGGGAGTGGAAATGGCCTCCGGGATCGGCGCGGGACCGCTGCGCTACTACGCTCCCTGCCGGGTTTTGTGGGCTGATGAGCCCGCAGTGGACGATGACGGCACCCCGGTTCCGGGGCAGCGGGCCGGCTTCGGCTACGGAACCCTTCGCGGGCATCCGGAACGGGGCGAAGAGGGTTTCTACGCCGAACTGGACGGCGACGGAAAGCTCATCTTCCGCATCGCTGCCTACAGCCGCCCTGCCAACAAGGTGATAGCTGCCGGAGACTTCGCCAACCGCGCAGTGCAGGCCTTCATCACCCGGCGGTACCTGGCCGCAGCCTACAAACTCGCGTCCGGCAACTGATCACGGAGCAGGACAAACGTCAGTCCCAGGCCCGGGATTTCCACCGGCATAAAACCGGCGGTGAGCAGGAGTTCCTGCGAGGCGGTGTTCTCTTCCTCCGTGTGGGCAATGACCCGGGAGACGGTGGGCTCGTCCAGAGCCACCCGGGAGAGCGCAAGCAGTGACTCAGTGGCGTAGCCCTGATTGCGGCGGGAAGGAACCACGCTGTAGCTCACCTCCGCGTCGCCCGCCTCAGGCAGCATCAGGAAACCAATGGTTCCCACCACCTCGCCCGTCTTCTGCTCGCGGATAACCCGCGTCGCCAGGGCAGGGGCAGCGGTGTGAAGGCCCTGTTCAAAAAACTGCCGGGCGGCGTCGAGGTCCGTGGGCTGGGGAAAGTCCTCAGCCCAGCCGGGCAGCCGGGACTGGCTAATAAGGGCATCCATCTCTGCGGGAGACATGGTCTCCAGGCGCAGCCGTTCGGTGAGCACACTCGTGGAGGGTGCCGAACGTTCCGGGGTAAGGGTCACAGCATAATTGTGCACGTCAGACCGCCCGTGCCCTCACTCAGGGAAAGTAATCTTCACCACATCGCGGCTGAGGGCGGCAGGCGCGGCCCCGGACGGGACGAGCACCTGCCGCCCTCAGCGGACGGAGCGGAGCTTAGCCGAAATGCTTCGGCAGGGTGCCCTCGTGGGCTTCCTTCAACTCGGACAGGGGCAGCGAGAAGCGGCCCTGGAAGTCCAGCGCCTCAATCTCGGTGTCCACCACGCCAATACGCATGTGCGCATAGCCGCGGGCCGAGCACATGTCCTTGAAACGGACCTCTTCACTGCGGGCCACGGACACCAGGGCACGGGACTGGGACTCGGAGAACAGCATCGTGAACAGGTCCACGCCGTCACGCTCGCAGACCTCGTCCAGCCCAATGCGGGCACCCACGCCGAAGCGCAGCGCCATCTCGGACAGGGCCGCTGCGAGACCGCCTTCGGAGAGGTCATGCGCGGCGTCGATCATGCCGTCGCGGGAGGCGTTGACCAGCAGTTCGCCGAGCAGCTTTTCCGTCTTCAGGTCCACCGCGGGCGGCTGTCCGCCCAGGTGGCCGTGCAGGTTGGCGAATTCTGAGCCGTCCAGCTCGTCCTTCGTGACGCCCATCAGGTAGATGGCCTGACCGTCTTCGCGCCAGCCCGACGGCGTGCGGCGGGCGACGTCGTCGAACACGCCCAGCACACCCACCACGGGGGTGGGGTGGATGGCAACGCCGCCGGTCTGGTTGTACAGGGAGACGTTGCCGCCGGTGACCGGGATGCCCAGTTCCTGGCAGCCGTCGGCCAGGCCGCGGACGGCCTCGGCGAACTGCCACATGACCTCGGGATCCTCGGGGGAGCCGAAGTTCAGGCAGTCGGTCACCGCCAGCGGGGTGGCCCCGGAGGTGGCCACGTTGCGGTAGGACTCGGCCAGGGCCAGACGCGCACCCTCGTAAGGGTTGAGGTAGGTGTAACGGCCGTTGGCGTCGGTGGAGATGGCCACGCCCAAACCGGTTGTCTCATCCACGCGGATGACACCGGCGTCGTCGGGCATTGCCAGTGCGGTGTTGCCCTGGACGTAGCGGTCAAACTGGTTGGTGACCCAGGACTTGTCGCACATGTTGGGGGAAGCCATCAGCTCCAGGATGGACGCCTTGATGGCCTCGGCGCCGAACGGGCGGGTGCCGGCAAAAGCGTCGGCCTGCACCTTGTCCTGCCATTCGGGGCGGTGGAAGGGGCGGTGGTAGACCGGGCCCTCGTGCGCCACGGTCTTGGGATCGACGTCGACGATCGTTTCGCCGTCCCAGTCGATGATCAGCCGGCCGGTGCCGGTGACCTCGCCGAGCCAGGAGTACTCCACGTTCCACTTGTCCATGATGGCCTCGAACGCCTCAACGTTCTCCGGCGTGACCACGGCCATCATGCGTTCCTGCGACTCTGACATCAGGATTTCGCCCGGGGTCAGGGTGGGATCGCGCAGCAGCACGTTGGTCAGCTCCACGTGCATGCCGCCGTCGCCGTTGGACGCCAGTTCCGACGTCGCGCAGGAAATGCCGGCCGCGCCCAGGTCCTGGATGCCCTCCACCACGGAAGCCTTGAACAGTTCCAGGCAGCACTCGATGAGGACCTTTTCCGCGAACGGGTCGCCCACCTGCACGGCGGGGCGCTTGGACGGTTTGGTGGCGTCGAAGGATTCGGAGGCCAGCACGGACGCGCCGCCGATGCCGTCGCCGCCGGTGCGCGCACCGAACAGGACCACCTTGTTGCCCACGCCGGAGGCGTTGGCCAGGCGGATGTCCTCGTGGCGCATGACGCCCACGGCCAGCGCGTTGACCAGCGGGTTGCCCTGGTAGACGGAGTCAAAGACCACTTCGCCGCCGATGTTGGGCAGGCCCAGGGAGTTGCCGTAGCCGCCGATGCCGGAGACGATGCCGTGCACCAGCCGGGCGGTGTCCGGGTGGTCGATGGCGCCGAAACGCAGCGGATCCATCACGGCCACCGGGCGGGCGCCCATGGAAATGATGTCGCGGACAATGCCGCCGACGCCGGTCGCGGCGCCCTGGTAGGGCTCCACGAAGGAGGGGTGGTTGTGGGATTCCACCTTGAAGGTCACGGCCCAGCCCTCGCCGATGTCCACGACGCCGGCGTTCTCGCCGATGCCCACCAGCAGGTGCTCCTTCATCTTCTCGGTGACCTTCTCACCGAACTGTTTCAGGTGCACCTTGGAGGACTTGTAGGAGCAGTGCTCGGACCACATGACCGAGTACATGGCCAGTTCCGCCGCGGTGGGGCGGCGGCCCAGGATTTCCACAACGCGGTTGTATTCGTCTTCCTTCAGGCCGAGTTCAGCCCAGGGGAGATCGGTGTCCGGGGTCGCGGCGGCGTGCTCGACGGTGTCGATGCGGAATTTCTTCGCTCCGGCGGGGGAGTCTGCGGAAACTGTCATTTATTTGCCTCCGGCAACAAGCGAGGTGAGAACTGAGGTGAAAATGCCCAGGCCGTCGGTGCCGTAGCCCAGCCCGACCTCGCCGTAGGCGGAGGAATCCGGGCCGAAGCCGGCCTCTACCGCATGTTCGGGGTGCGGCATGAGTCCCACGACGTTGCCGGCGGCGTTGGTGATGCCGGCAATGTTCCGGCGCGAGCCGTTGGGGTTGGCGCCGTCGTAGCGGAACACCACGCGGCCTTCACCCTCGAGCTCGTCCAGCGTCTTTTCATCCGCGACGTACTGGCCGTCCTGGTTTTTCAGTGGAATGACCATGCCGGAGTTTTTCTCGTAGGAACCGGTCCAGGCCGTGGTGTTGTTTTCCACGCGCAGGAGCTGGTCCGCGCAGGAGAACTTGAGGTGGTTGTTCTTGATCATGGAGCCGGGCAGCAGATGTGCCTCGGTGAGGATCTGGAAGCCGTTGCAGATGCCCAGCACGGGCATGCCGCCCTTGGAGGCATCCACCACCTTGTCCATCAGCGGCGCAAAGCGGGCGATGGCCCCGGCGCGGAGGTAGTCCCCGTAGGAGAAACCGCCGGGGATGATGACGGCGTCCACGCTTTGCAGGTTCGCTTCGTTGTGCCAGAGGCCGACGGCGGTGCCGCCGGCGAGCGTTACCGCACGGGCGGCGTCGCGGTCGTCCAGGGTGCCGGGGAAGGTGACAATGCCAATCCGCACGGCCCGCAGGGCATCGTTTTCGGGGGCGACGGAGAAGTCGCCGATCAGGGGAGTGCTCAAAATCAGGCCTCCGGGATTACTTCAACGCGGGTGACGTCTTCAATAACGGGGTTGGACAGCAGCGTGGCGGCTGCCGTGCGTGCCTGCTCGAGGACTTCTTCAGTCACGTCGCCGTCCACGGTCAGTTCGAAGCGCTTGCCCTGGCGGACGCCGGTAAATCCGGTCAGGCCCAGGCGCGGGAGGGCGCCGGCGATGGCCTTGCCCTGCGGATCGAGGATTTCGGGTTTGGGCATAACGTCAACAACGATCCGGGGCATCCGGGCAACTCCTGTGAGAGAAAATGGGTGGCCGCGGACCCTGCCGTCTCACGCTGATTCAGCGCTCCGCGAGCTTGCACTGTCCAGTCTAGCGGCGTTTTCCGTGCCCGTCCTTTCGTGTCTTTCAGGGGTCCGGAACGGCCCTTTCGGCGGGGCCGCTAGTGGTCCAGCAGCCGCTGCACGAACTGGCGGGTGCGCTCCTGCTTCGGGGCCGCAAGAACCTCCGAGGGCGGCCCCTCCTCCACGACAACGCCCCCGTCCATGAAGATGACGCGGTCTGCCACATCCCGTGCGAAGCGAAGCTCGTGCGTGACAAGCAGCATTGTCCAGCCCTCGGCTGCGAGTTCACGGATGGCCTCCAGGACCTCACCCACGAGTTCCGGATCCAGTGCGGAGGTGGGCTCGTCGAAAAGCAGCAGGCGCGGCTTGAGGGCGAGTGCCCGGGCTATGCCCACCCGCTGCTGCTGGCCGCCGGAGAGCTGATAAGGATAAGAGTCGCTCTTGTCGGCAAGCCCAACGCGTTCCAGCAGGGCCAGCGCGTCTGCGGAGGCTTCCTCCCGGGGGCGCCGCTGCACCCGAACCGGCCCCTCCATCACGTTTTCCAGCACCGTGCGGTGGGGAAACAGGTTGTAGTGCTGGAAAACCATGGCGCTGTGTTCCCGCAATCCCGACACCGTGCGGCGCGGAGGTTTGCTGCCGAAGTCCACCGCGGCCCCTTCGGCAAACTGCACCGTCCCCGAGCCAGGTACCTCCAGGCCGTTGAGGCAGCGCAGGACGGTGGTTTTGCCTGATCCGCTGGGACCAATCAGTGCAACCACTTGGCCGCGGCGGATGTCCAGGTCAATTCCCTTGAGCACTTCCACCGGGCCGAAGCGTTTGTGGAGGCCGCGGACGGTAAGGACGTCGGACCCGGCCGGGTTCTCATTTGGCGACATGGCGGTCCAGCCTCCTTTCAAGGGCTGATTGTCCCGTGGACAGGACGAGGCAGATCATCCAATAGATGAAGGCGGCCTCAATGTAGAGGGCCATAAACTCCCGGCTGAAGGCCGCTATCTCCTGTGCCTGCCGGAAGAGCTCGGTGACGAGGATCAGCGAGGCGAGGGAAGTGTCCTTGACCAGGCTGATGAAGGTGTTCGAGAGCGGCGGCACCGATACCCGTGCCGCCTGGGGGAGGATCACGCGGATGAGGGTCTGCGCGGGGGACATCCGGATGGTGTACGCCGCTTCCCACTGGCCGCGCGGGACGGAGAGGATGGCGGCCCTGATGACTTCGGCCGCATAACCGCCCACGTTGAGGGAGAACGCGATGACGGCGCTGGGCCACGGGGGAACCAGCACTCCGATGGAAGGCAGCCCGTAAAAGATGACAAAGAGCTGGACCAGCAGCGGCGTGCCCCGGACAACCGACACGTAGGCGCGGGCAATGCCGGAGAGGATCCGCACCTTCGACAGGCGCATCAGGGCGATGCCGAGCGCAATGGCCAGACCCAGGACAAACGAGACCAAGGCCAGCGGGATGGTGCCCTTCACCGCTCCTTCCACAAGGGGCAGGAAGGAGCGCAGGACAAGGTCCCAGGTCGACTCATCCACGGACGGACCTACTCGGAGACGTTCTCGCCGAAGTACTTCTCCGAGATCTCGGCGAGCGTTCCGTCAGCACGCAGTTCGGACAGCGCTTCGTTCACGGCGTCGCGCAGTTCAGTGTTGCCCTTCGCGAAGGCGAAGGCCGAAAGCGCGGGATCATCGGTTTCGGCGGCGACCTCCAGCGGGGCGTCAGGGGTCTGCTGCATGTAGTCCAGGTACGTGAGCTTGTCATTGACCGTCGCGTCAACGCGTCCCTGCTCCAGCAGGGCCACTGCCTGGGCCCAGCCCTCCACGGCTTCGACTTTTGCCCCGTTTTCCTGCGCCAGTGTGTACCAGTTGCTGGTGAGGGACTGCGCGGTGGTCTTGTCCTTCAGATCCGCAAAGGAGCTGATGGACGATTCACCGGCGGGTACCACAATGACCCCCGGGCTCACGGTGTAGGGCTCGGAGAACTCGTATGATTCTTCGCGCTGGGGGTTGATGGACACCTGATTGGCGATCATGGCAAAACGGTTGGCCTCCAGCCCGGCAAAGATGGCGTCCCACTGCGTTTCTTCGAACTTCACGTCAAGGCCGAGTTTGTCCGCTACGGCCTCGGTGATTTCGATGTCATATCCGGTCAGGTCACCCGAACCGTCAGTGTGGAAGCTGAACGGACGGTAGGTGCCTTCCGTGCCCACCACTATGGTGCCGGCTTCCTGAATGGCCTCAAGTCCGGTGGGAGCGGTGGCGGCGTCATCAGTCCCGCTTGACCCGCAGGCAGCAAGCGTCAGGGTCCCGGTGGCCAGTGCGAGTGCTGCGAGGGTCTTGTGGATGCGCATGAGTCTCCTAGGGGTGTGGCAGACACACTACGCACTGGCGGCGGGATCTGCACGCAGCTTGTTACGTTGCGTGCAGATCCCGCCTGGCCCGGTCAGGCCGGCACGCTGATCTGGAACCCGCAGCGGCACCGCAGCACTGTGGTGTCCAGCTGGACCTCGGGAACGGGAGTGCCGTCCGGGTCGGTGAAGACGGGTTCAAAAATGGACGCTATGGCGCTGTCCTTGGGCTGCATCGGCTCTCCGCAGTGCAGATACTGTGCGGTGGTGCTGTCCGATTTCAGTTGCCGTGCACGCACGGACGAGTGCCGCACCGGATGGCCATAAAAGCTGTCGCATTCCGAGCAGGTGTAGCTGATTTCCAGGAACTCCGCTGCGTCATCGCCAACGGCCGGTTCCACGGATTCAATAATGAGGTAGTCATCCGTTCCGCACCGGGTACACCAGGGAACGTAGGGTTCAGGCGCAGGGTCTGCTTCGCCTTCGGGTCGTGCCTGCGTTGACATTTGTGCCTCCAGATATGGTCCGGGCGGAAGACCTCCGGCCGGATCGGATACTAAGCATGCTTAATGATTTTACGTAGTGAAGGGGTAGGGAACAAGTCTTCGAAGGCAGGCGGATGGAAGATGAGCTGCGTCACGGCCGCTAGAGTGGGTGCGTGAAAGCTCTGACCGTGAAGCCGGCCGTGATGCGCCGGTTCATCAATCTTTGGCCGCCCTTTGTTTTTTCCGGCATTCACATCACGCATCTGGGCGCTGATTCGCTGTCCGCAGAGGTGCGGCTGCGGTTGCACTGGTGGAACCGCAATGTAGCGGGGGTGCATTTTGGCGGGTCGCTTTTTGCCATGACGGATCCCTTTTGGATGATGCTTCTGCTGCGTCATCTGGGCGCGGACCACGTGGTGTGGGACCGGGCGGCGGAAATCGATTTCATCAAGCCCGGGCGCGGCGAGGTCACGGCCCGCTTTGTCCTGGCTCCGGCCGACGTGGAGCGCCTGAGGAAGCTGGCTGCCGGCGGGGACAAGGTCCTGGAGTGGTTCTCCGTGGACGTGGTGGATGCCGACGGCGGTGTGGTGGCGCGGGTGCGCAAGCAGGTCTACGTCCGCCGCAAGCAGGAGCGGAACAAGACAGTAGCTGGCTAACCGAACGCTCGGACCGGCCGCTACAGGTTTCCCTCCGCCGGGCCGAGCAGGGCGGTAAGGTTCTCCCACCGGCCGATTTCACAGCCGTCCCGCAGCGAGAAGGTGCGGTCCACGGCTTCGCCGTTCACAGTGCCGGTGACATGGGCGCGCTGCTGCCCCTTGATGATCTGGGTGCACATCAGATTCGCGTCCGGGGCGGCAAACAGCGCGCTTCCCTGGTCCGCCAGTCCTGCGCAGGCCGCTGCCGGATCAGGTGCGTCGGAGCTGCCCACGGGGGTGGCGCCGTCGCACTGCAATGTCCAGGTTGCGCTGGTGGTCTCTCCGTCTTGCCGGTACTCCACGGTCAGCGAGGTCCCGGCTGATGATGCATCCGGTGCCGGAGTTCCGCCGGTTGACGGGGATGCTGAGGGGGATGCAGAAGAGGAAGCAGAGGGAGCGGCAGACGAGGAGTCGGCTGACGGTGCGCCGGCGGAGTCGCCGCACGCCGACAGGGCAAGGGCGGCAACACCAAGGACCAGCAGTCCTCGAAGGGGACGGAACATGGGCGAGACCTCCGGGTAGGGTGGCCCCAGCCTAGCCAATTCCACCGGTTTCGTCCGCATCCGCTGCAGCACGCGCCTGAGCCAGGAAATACGGCCCCTGGCCGGGGTAATAGTCGCCGAACTCCGGAACCGTGGCTCCTCCGCGGACAGCCGCCAGCCGGTCCAGATAGTATTCCCAGCCGGGCCCCACGCCTTCCGCAGCCAGCGGATCGTCCAGATGATGAATGAAATCCAACCGGGTTCCGCCGGAGCGGCCCTGGAAACGGATCTCCAGGTCCCAGCTGCCGTACTCGTCCTCCACCAGCAGGCGAAGCAGTTCAGGGGCGGTGCATTCGGAAACCTGCAGCCGGCTCCACGGCAGTCCATCCTCATAGAGCATCTGAAGATCCAGCCATGATCCCCGGGCGGGGGTGCCCTGCCAGCGTCCAAACCAGGAGGCTGTTTGGGCGGAATCCGTGAAGCTGGACCAGACGGCGTCCGGCGGTTCCGAAAACAACCGGGAAAAAGTCAGGTCGTAGGATTCCGGTCCGGTGCGGGTGATCCTGCCGGTGGGTTGTGGCTCCATAGCTGCTCCTGAAGGGGTTCCAGCAGGCCAAGGATGCGGGCCCGCAGCAGTTGTGATTCTTCACTGAACTGTCGCTGGGCGGCAGCATATTCACTCCGGCCGCCCGGGGTTTCCACACGGATTGGAGAGTAGCCCCAATCCCGCAAATCGTAGGGGGAGGCCTGCATGTCCATGGTTCGAATGCGCCAGGACAGTTCAAAGCAGTCCATGACCAGTTCGCTCGGCAGCAGCGGCACCAGCTTGTAGGCCCACTTGTAGAGGTCCATGTTGGCGTGCAGGCAGCCGGGCTGCTCCAGGTCAACCTGGTTTTCGCGGGTGGGCCGGAGTTCATTCAGGGGCACCGCCTGCGGTGCGTAGAAACGGAATGCGTCGAAGTGGGTGCACCGGATCTTGCTGCGCTCCACGAGCTCGTCAGTTCCCTGCGCACCCAGGCGGAGCTGCAGGTATTCATGTCTGATGCCGTTGGTGTCCGACTTGTAGGCCATCGCCCACTCATGCATGCCGAAGCAGCCCAGTGTTGCCTTCCGTGCGGCAGTGCGGGCAAGCAGCCTGGCCGTGAAGGCAGTGGCGTCTCCCCGCGCCGCCGCAAAGGCGGGCAGGTCCACGGTCACCGCCGTCGTGCCGGCGCCGAGTCCCGCCGCTGCAAGTTCCGGCTCGCTGAGGGGGCGGTAAAACTTCCAGTCTTTGCGCTCGCCGGCCGCCGTCCCAGCCAGGACGACGCCGGCCCCCGGATGCCAGCGCAGCAGCTGTCCGGGCTTCTGGGAGTAGTAGGTAAAGAGGAAATCTTCCACGGGGTGTTTTTGCCCCGCCGACCGGCGGGACAGGAATCCCTCCACGAAAGGCTGCACGCGCTCCCGGTGCTGCTGAACCAGCGGCAGCCACTGATCCTCTCGGAGGACGGCGGAGAAAGCGGAAGAAGTCACGCAATCATTATCCCGCTCCCGCTCCCCGTTGTGGGGCCCGGTGCCGTTGCTGCGGCCCCCGGGGACCGAATCAGTTCTGATCCGCTGCCACTGCCAACTGTGCGGACTCAATCAGACGCCGCATGGCTTCATTCAGTTCCTGCACCTGTTCCCGGGTCAGATTCAACCGTTCCAGCATGGTGCCCGGGACCTCAGCAGCCATCCCCCGAAGGGAACGTCCGGCTTCCGTCAGCTCCACGGCCAGGGACCGGTCATCTTCCGGTGCACGGTTGCGCGTGAGGAGCCCGGCCGCCTCCAGCCGCTTGAGCATCGGCGACAGGGTGGCCGGCTCCATGGCCAGGGCCGCACCGAGGCTGCGGACGCTTCGCGGGCTCTGCTCCCAGAGGGCAAGCATGACCAGATACTGCGGATGGGTGAGACCGAGTTTTTCCAGCACGGGTTTGTAGGCGCCGACAACGCTTCGGGAGGCCACGGACAGGGCAAAGCACAGCTGATGTTCCAGCAGGAGGTCCTCATCAACCCGGCTCATGTCCTCATCCCTTCTTGAAATCATTAGTGCACTAATGATTAGCGTACTATGGGCTGCAGGCAAGGAAGTTGCGAAAGGTGCAGGACATGGCTGACAAAGAGAGCTTTACCTCAAAATTCATGCGGACAACCGGCAAGGTCCGGTTGATTTTCGGTCCTGCCCAGACCAGTGCCCTGGACCATCCCATGACGGATGAAAACCAGCAGCTGCTCAAGGAACAGCAGGCCCAGGAAAAGGCTCTTTGGGAAACGGTTACGCGCGCCGACGGCAGCAGTTACATCGTTTCCCGCAAGCCTGAGTAGCAACTCCGAGAAAACCCGATACCGACGTTTGCGTATTCGACCCGTACCACCACGGTGAGCGCGTACGGTTGATTAACCCGGAACCCAGGCCACCTGCGTCTGGACGGACTTCCGGCCTCAACCGCACAAGGAACTTTCCATGAGCGCTGAAATCCCTCCCCGGCCTGCACCCTTCGCCCACGGCGCCGGGATGGCCGGTCGGGTGGCCCGCCTGGTCTCCGTCTTCTACGGAGATGCTGAACGCGATCGGGTAACCGAACCCGTACGGCATCTGCACGACGATCTGGAAAATGAGATCGACGACCAGCTACGGTCCATCCGGGTGGAAACGGATGCAGACGGCGGGCACTACGCCGTCCGGGTTACCGACCCGGCGGAACCTGAGCCGCCGGGACTGCCCCTGTCCTACCGGAACTATTCGCTTCGTCCGCCGCTGCCCCCGGACGCCTAAACAGTCGTTCTAGCGGCCGGTGCCGCCGTACACGGTGGCCTCCGCTTCGCCGTCGAGCCCGAATGCGGCATGGACGGCGCGGACAGCCGTGTTCAATAGCGCGGCGTCAGTGACAACCGAGATGCGGATTTCCGACGTGGAGATCATGTCGATGTTCACCCCGGCCAGATGCAGTGCCTCGAAGAACTTGTGCGAGACGCCCGGGTTGGAGCGCATGCCGGCGCCGATCAGGGACAGCTTGCCGATCTGCTCGTTGTAGTCGATGCTGTCGAAGCCGACCTCCGCCTTGGCCGCGTTCAGGGCTGCCATGGCCGCCTGGCCGTCAACGATCGGCAGGGTGAAGGAGATATCCGTCTTTCCCGAGCCCTGGGTGGAGACGTTCTGCACGATCATGTCGATGTTCGTGTTGGCACCGGCCACGATGCCGAAGATCTCCGCCGCCTTGCCGGGGATGTCCGGCACGCCCACCACGGTGAGCTTGGCTTCGGAGCGGTCATGTGCGACGCCGGAAATGATGGGCTGTTCCAAGGGTTCTCCCTCTTGAATCTTGATCTTGTCATCGGGGCTGGGCAGGACCCAGGTTCCCTCGTGCTGGCTGAAGGAGGAGCGCACATGCAGCGGAACGCCAAAACGGCGGGCGTACTCCACGCAGCGCAGGTGCAGGATCTTGGCTCCGGACGCCGCCATTTCCAGCATTTCCTCGCTGGAGATGGTGTCAATCTTCTGAGCGGTGGGTGCCACGCGGGGATCCGCGGTGTAAATGCCGTCCACGTCGGTGTAGATTTCGCAGACGTCAGCGCCCAGCGCGGCGGCCAGCGCGACGGCGGTCGTGTCCGAACCGCCGCGGCCCAGCGTGGTGATGTCGTGGCTGTCCCGGCTCATGCCCTGGAACCCGGCGACAATGGCGACGTCGCCCTTCTCGATGGCCGTCTTGATCCGGTGCGGCGAAACATCAATGATGCGGGCCTTGCCGTGGATGGCATCGGTGATCATGCCGGCCTGGCTGCCGGTGAAGGACTGGGCGGATCCGCCGCGTTCGTTGATGGCCATGGCCAGCAGCGCCATGGAAATACGTTCACCGGCGCTCAGCAGCATGTCCATCTCGCGGGCGTTTCCACCGGAGGTAATCTGCGCGGCCAAATCCAGCAGTTCATCGGTGCTGTCACCCATGGCGGAAACCACCACCACCACCTCGTTGCCGGCGGCGTGAGTGTCCACAACCCGCTGGGCAACGCGCTTGATGCCTTCGGCGTCCGACACGGAGGAACCGCCGAATTTCTGAACTATCAGGCTCATGCGTACACGCTCTCTGAATCACTTCCGGTTTGCTGCCCGGCGACGTCCTCGGCGCAGTGCATCTGATGTCATCCCCGGCAGTCCAGGGAAGCCGGGCCACGGATACTGTGGCCAATCATCAAAAGTCTAGCGTTGCGGCCTGAACCGGCCGAAATAGAGGGGACATATGCACTTAATGTCACGTTCGGGCAGGTCCGGGGGGATGCCGGATGCTTCCGAGGTGCAGACGGGACCCGGAGAACCGGCTAGGACATGCTGCGCCGGCCCTCGAAGGCCCGGCCCAGCGTAATTTCGTCGGCGTATTCCAGGTCCCCGCCCACCGGCAGGCCGGACGCCAGCCGTGTGACGTTGATGCCCAGCGTCTTGAGCATGCGGGACAGGTACGTGGCCGTCGCTTCGCCTTCGAGGTTGGGGTCCGTGGCGATGATGATTTCGGAGATCTGCTCGTCCGAGAGCCGGCTGAGGAGCTCACGGATGCGAAGCTGGTCCGGTCCGATTCCGGCAATGGGATTAATGGCGCCGCCCAGCACGTGGTACCGGCCGCGGAAGGACCGGGTGCGTTCCACCGCAATGACGTCCTTGGACTCTTCAACCACGCAGATCATGGTCGGGTCCCGGCGGCTGTCGCGGCAGATGGCACACGTTTCCTGCTCGGTGACGTTGCCGCAGATGCTGCAGAACTTCACCTTGTCCTTGACCGTGACGATGGAGGACGCCAGTTTCCGCATGTCCTCCGGATCCGCTTCCAGAATGTGGAAGGCAATGCGCTGGGCGGACTTGGGGCCAATCCCCGGAAGCCGTCCCAGCTCATCAATCAGTTCCTGAACTGCGCCTTCGTACACGTGACCTTCTCTGCTGAATTGGTGCGCCGCCGTTGGGGCTGCGTTGGTGCTGCCGTTACCGGACGATCCCGCCGACAAAGCCGACGGGAGTGCATTGTCAGTCGGACCGCGGAAACGGCGGGTTACCGGCCGTCGACGCTGCGTTCTTCGATCAATCGGCCGCCCAAGATTCGCTCGATGGCTTTCCTGCCCACCAGCCCGGAATCTTCAAGCCGGATGTCATCCGCGCTGGGGATGTCTTCCACCAAGTTTACTGTGCTGCGCCCGGCGGAGGGGTTTGCCGAACCGCTGCGCGCGGCAGCTTCATTGAGCAGTTTTTGATACCGGCTCAGCGGCCGCCCGTCGTTGCCCGGCCCGGGCGCGGCGGTGGGAGGCACCGCAGCGGAAGGGGCGGACCGCTGTGCCTGCGGCTGCACGGGCGCGCTTGTGGACGACGACGATGCCTGGGCCGATCCTGCCTGGGCCGGTGCTGCTTGTGCCGCCGTGGACGGGGCGCCCTGGGCTGCCTGTGTTCCGCCCGCTTGCCGGGCCGGTGACGAACCTGTGCCGGCCCAGTTAGTGGCAGCCCATTCGCTGTCGGACAGATTGCCGGACGAGTACACGTCAACGGGCGGCTCGGCCTGCTCCCAGGCGTTGCTTTCCGGACCGCCGGCATACGGATCCTCCGGCGGCTCCTGCTGCCAGTCATCCGGCAGCGGGCCGGGTTCGACGGAAGTGCTTCGGCCGCCGCGGCCCGGGAACCGCGAAGAGGACGAGGACTGCTGTGCTGAACCCTGCTGTCCTGAACCCTGCTGGGGGACGGAACCTTGCTGAGGGCTTTGCCCGCGGCGACGGTTCAGGGCAGCGGCAGCCGCGGGGCCGGAAACAACGGCCGAGGAGCCGTGGGCGCGCTGTGGCTGTGCTGACGGTCCTGAGGCGTCGGGACGTGCCGAGCCGTTGAGCTGTTCTGGGCTGACGGACGGTGCCGAGCTGCTGGGCGGTACCGAGCTGCTGGACGGTACCGGCCTGCTGGGTGGCGCCGGGTGATCGGAACTGGCCTGGGCAGCCGGAGCTGCGGCGCGTGCGGGGGAATTTACGGAAACCGCCGGTGCCGACGACACAGCCGGAGCCTGTGCCGAATGGCCGACGGGTTGCTGGGACGGAGCCTGGACCTGAGCGGGAGCCGGCGCCGGGGTTAACCGGCTACCTGCTTTTGGGCCCGACTCACCCGCCGAACTGTCATGCACCACATTGACCTGGCAATCCACTCCAAGGACCTGGCTGACCGCCTTCCGGAGGTTCTCCAGATGGTCCGGGCGGTTGAAGTTTGTGGCGGCGCCCTGATTGCTGAACGCCAGCTGCAGGATTCGCCCGTCGAAGGACTTGGGGCTGGCGTTCTTGCTGACATTGAGCCATGTGGCGCGGCGGATTCCCGTGAGGGCATCCATGATTTCAGGCCACGCGCGGCGGATCATTTCGATCTGGCCGCCCGAAGCATCACCGGCACCACCCGTCTGCTGCGCGGCAGGGGCTGGAGTTGCGGGTGCCTGTGCCGCGGAAGGTGCCTGCCGGGGATCCCGTTCTGCAGCTGCAGGTGCAGGAGCGGCCGGACCGGCGGCCGTGGCCGGAGGCGTTGTACCGTTGCCGGCAAATCCGGACGGGGCGGCCGCCGCGGAGCCTTGGAACGTGTTTGTTGCGCCCTGCGGTTCCGGTGCAGTTGCCCACGTTCCGCCCCAGTCCAGGGGAGAACTGTCCGCAGCACCTGTTGAACCCGAAGTCTCGGCAGCACTCGAAGCGGCAGCAGCTGCCGGCACGGCATCCGGTCGGGATTCAGCCGGCGCTGCCGGTGCATCCGCAACCACGGCGGGTGTTTCCGGTGCCGCCGTCGGGCGTGCCGCCGGGATGGATTCCACCGGCGACGACGCAGCTGCAGCCCGGCCCACGGCCTCGGTGCTGTCCCCGGCGTAGCTCAGGCGCCGTTCAATGCGGTCTACACGTGCGGCGGTGCCGCGTTCGGTCTGGTCCGAGGCCGGCAGCAGGATGCGTGCACACAGCAGCTCCAGGTGCAGCCGCGGGGAAGTGGCGCCGGTCATTTCAGTCAGCGCGGTGTTGGTGATGTCCGCGGCGCGGGAGAGTTCGGCGCCGCCTAGCTGGGTTGCCTGGGTGCTCATCCGGCTGATCTGGTCCTCGGGCATGCCGCGCAGCACCGCGGCGGCGCTGTCCGGCATGGCGTGGACAATAATCAGGTCGCGGAAGCGTTCCAGCAGGTCCTCGACAAACCGGCGGGGGTCCTGGCCGGTCTGGATGACGCGGTCCACGGCGCGGAAGACGGTTGCGGCGTCGCCGGCTGCAAAGGCGTCAACGACGTCGTCGAGCAGTGAGATGGGCGTGTAGCCCAGGAGGTTGACGGCCAGCTCGTAGTCCAATCCGGATTCTCCGGCGCCGGCCATCAGCTGGTCCAGCACCGAGAGCGAGTCGCGGACGGATCCGCCGCCGGCACGGATCACCAGGGACAGGACGCCGGGGGCAACCGGAACGTTTTCCTGCTGGCAGAGCTTGTCCAGGTAGGCCAGGAGCGGTTCAGGCGGAACCAGGCGGAACGGATAGTGGTGGGTGCGGGACCGGATGGTGCCGATCACTTTGTCCGGCTCCGTGGTGGCGAAGATGAACTTGATGTGCTCCGGCGGTTCTTCGACGATCTTCAGCAGGGCGTTGAAGCCGGCGGACGTCACCATGTGGGCTTCGTCAATGATGAAAATCTTGTAGCGGTCGCGGACCGGGGCAAAGGTGGCGCGTTCGCGCAGGTCGCGGGCGTCGTCGACACCGCCGTGGCTGGCGGCGTCAATCTCGATGACATCGAGGCTGCCGGAGCCGTTGCGGGCCAGCTCAACGCAGCTGTCGCACTTGCCGCAGGGGACCGGCGTCGGGCCCTCGGCGCAGTTCAGGCAGCGCGCAAGGATGCGTGCGGAAGTGGTTTTGCCGCAGCCTCGGGGGCCGGAGAAGAGATAGGCGTGATTAACGCGGTTTTTGGAGAGCGCCGCCATCAGCGGTTCAGTGACGTGCTCCTGCCCGATCACATCCGCGAAGCTCTCGGGACGGTAGCGGCGGTAAAGGGCTGTACTCACAGATAGAACCCTATCGGTTGGCACTGACGGTTTGCATCCCGGCACCTGGGGCGGGGAAAACCTGCTGGTCCTGAAAAAATTAAAGACCCCCCATGCACCTGCCAGAGCCCGCTTACCCTTGCTACCTTCCGGTCCTGGGGGAGTTCACAGGATGACACCACATGAGGGGCCGCGAACCAGTCTACCCGATTTTTCGAGTGCTTATGCGGCGGCCGGCTCCAGGAGGTTCTGCCTGCCCTTCGGGGCCCTTGTTTGCCCCTGAACGCGACCTGTATTTAGGAGACACGCAGAATATGGGAGAGCCGCAGAGGAGGCGGATCCGAGGGTCAGAGCGGCGTCCGTATGTAGCGGTACATGTCCTTCCACTGCGTCCCCACCTTCTGCCAGGAGGGCAGCAGTGCATCCCTTCTGTAGCCGGCCCGTTCCGCCGTACGCCAGGACCCCTCATTCCATGGCTCTATATACAGGTGGATTTGGCGCATGTTCGCCTCCGTCAGGGCCCACTCCGTCAGCAGGTCCAGTGCGGCACCCGCATAGCCCTGTTTCCGGTGGTTCGGGCCGATCCAATATCCGATGGTGTCCGGGTTGCTGGTCCGGCGGGAGGATTGCCCCGGCCACAAGCCGATCTGGCCCACGGCAGTATCGGAGGAGGCATCGGCAATGGCGAAGGACCAGCCGGATCCGCTGTTCAACCGCTGATGCTGGCGTTCTATGAATGCCAGGGCTTCGGAGGGTCCGGAGGTAGAGGGAACGGAGGTAATGAGGGGAATCAGGGGATCCCGGGACGCAGATTGGACAAGTCCGACGTCGGCGGCTGTGAAAGCACGCAGCGTCACCCGGGTGCCGGCAGTGTGGGAGGGAGTTGTGAGGACAGGGAGTTCGAGCGGAATGCTCAGTGCCCGCTTACGGGACGACGGCATGGCGTTCCCTCCTATTGCTCCTCGGGCCAGGGCCCCTGGCGTGGACAACTTCCTGTCCACTTATCCGTAGCTGCACTGTGTATCCAACCCGCACTGTGTACCCAACCCGCGCCGTGTCCCCAACCTGCACTGTCCCTATCTATAGTGTGTCCGCTACCTATCCTGCAGGGCCCCGGAGTCAGCGGGATCTTTCGGGCTCTTCCCACGCGCTCCGGCGTCCGTTTGGGACGGGAGCGGAGGCGGCTTGGGGACGGTTTGCGGCCGATTTGCGGGTGGGTCAAAACCTGTGTAAAGTCTTCTAAGTCGCCGCGGCCGGGAGTTGGAAAACATCCCGAGCATGGCGGCCAAACCCCACCAAAAACTTCCTGGTGATCCTTCCTGCGCCTTACGGCCCGGGAGCGGAAAGCCGGGGCTTTTGCGCGGGGTCAGCCGGACACAATGAAGCAGTCTTCGGGAATTACCCCGAATTGCCAAATACGGTCCGGATGAAATAGAATAAAGAAACACTGCAGCGAAGAGAAAAGAAAAACATTCTTTGTTTTTCCGAGTATTTCGGATGCATCTGTTGTTTGAGAACTCAATAGTGTGCCAAGTTTATTGATACCAATTATTTTAATTGGTTGAACTGGTTGTTTCCG
>NZ_PJIJ01000018.1:0-790 GCF_002929255.1 Arthrobacter sp. ZGTC212 | reverse complement strand
CTACCCTTGGGCAGGTTGAAGTTGCAGTAACATGTAATGGAGGACCGAACCGATAAACGTTGAAAAGTTTCCGGATGACCTGAGGGTAGGGGTGAAAGGCTAATCAAACTGGGAAATAGCTCGTACTCCCCGAAATGTTTTTAGGAACAGCGTCGGCATAGAGTCTTATAGAGGTAGAGCTACCGATTGGGTGCGGGGGAGTCAAATCCTACCAAATCCAGACGAACTCCGAATGCTATAAGATATGGCCGGCAGTGAGGCTTTGGGTGCTAAGGTCCAAGGCCGAGAGGGAAAGAACCCAGACCATCAGCTAAGGTCCCTAAATATACGCTAAGTTGAACTAACGAGGTCCGATTGCCTAGACAGCTAGGATGTTGGCTTGGAAGCAGCCATTCATTTAAAGAGTGCGTAACAGCTCACTAGTCGAGCGATCGGGCGTGGATAATAAACGGGCATCAAGTGTATTACCGAAGCTATGGATTTGTATCATTAGATACATCTGGTAGGGGAGCATTCTATTTACGGCGAAGCGTTCTGGTAATGGGACGTGGAGTGGATAGAAAAGCAAATGTAGGCATAAGTAACGATAAGGCGGGTGAGAAACCCGCCCACCGAAAGACTAAGGTTTCCTGATCAACGCTAATCGGATCAGGGTTAGTCGGGGCCTAAGGCGAGGCCGAAAGGCGTAGTCGATGGGAAACAGGTTAATATTCCTGTACTTGGTGTTACTGCGAAGGGGGGACGGAGAAGGCTATGTTAGCCGGGCGACGGTTGTCCCGGTTTAAGCATG
>NZ_PJIJ01000017.1:0-796 GCF_002929255.1 Arthrobacter sp. ZGTC212 | reverse complement strand
CGGTCGTCGGGGCAAGCAGCACGAGGACAATTCCCGCCGCGAGTGCCAGCGGCGCCGTGACTGTGTGGATCCAGCCGCGCCACTTGGGTTTGATCATCAGGAGCCCGGCCAGGCGCTGGGCTGCCTCGTCCATGGCGGTTGTGTTGGCGTTCGTTTCCGCGCCGGCTTCCGCGCCTGGATTGTCCTGGGGCTGCGGCGTCCGGGGAACCTCCGGGGTGTCGCTGTTCATGGCTCCAGAATAACTTACGGCACGGTAAGTTACCGCTCAGTAACCATGAACCTGGGCCCCGCCCGGGGAGGGAAAGACCGCCCGCGTCGCCGGCGGACTGTAGCCTAGGATGTGCAAAGCCGAACGTACAGCAAGGAAGTCAGGTGAGAGACCGCGTGGAGTTGCCCGGGTTCCTCTACGGCTTTTACGAGCGCCGGCTGCTCAAGGATCTTGCGCGCGACCGCATCCCCCGGCATATCGGCGTGATGGTGGACGGCAACCGGCGTTGGGCCAAACAGTTCAACGCGCCCACCAGCCAGGGCCACCAGGCGGGGGCGGACAAAATCCATGAGTTCCTCGGCTGGTGCCAGGAACTCGGAGTCAAGGTGGTCACGCTGTACATGCTGTCCACGGACAACATGAACAGGTCCAGTGAAGAACTCGACCTCCTTATGGGCATTATTGCCAACACATTGGACCGGCTGGACGAGGACGCCAACATATCGGTGCATGCCATGGGTGCTCCGGAGCTGCTGCCGGACTATCTGGCGGAGCGGCTGAATAAGCTCACGGCACGCACGCCGGTAC
>NZ_PJIJ01000016.1:0-812 GCF_002929255.1 Arthrobacter sp. ZGTC212 | reverse complement strand
GGCATTGTGGGTTCGAGTGAAATCGCCGGAGTTGATGACGACCTCCTCGAACGTTTCTGAGCCTGGAACCGTATAGGGACGCCAGACACCAGCTTGGCTGAAACCATCCGCAAGCCGATAGTCGGAAATACGTACGACGTCGGCGCTCAGCATGTCGGCTCCCTGCTCCGAGAGAACCCGCTCCGACAGTCGGTTCGGCTGAAGCCGGACCATGTTGACTTGGATTCCTGTGTCCTTCGTGAAGGCCTCGATGAAGGTCTTTTCATTCGCCTCGGGATATCCCGTATAGAGGTTCAAAGTCTGGCCCTTGGCCTTGTCGTAGACGTCCTGCGCAGCGATCTGCTCTCCGTCGATAACGAGACCCTTTGTCGTCTCAACGTCTGCATCGTTCTGGACAACCGATCCTTTGGCGCCGGAGGTTGACCCGCAGGCTGACACTGTGATGGCCACTACAGCGGCGAGTCCTGCAAGCTTCAATTTCTTGTGAGTTTTCACTGTTAGTCCCCTATTTCTACAAGGCGTTCTTGGTCGAAGCGGATTTCTTCTTCTTTGACGAATCGTGTGATCCAACCAGCTGGGCTGCTATGGCGAGAATGGCGATTACCAGGACATAAAATATGCTGATGGCAGCGGCCCCTGTGGTTTGGCCATTATCGAAATTGTCGAAGACGAGAATTGAGAGGATCCGAGTCTCTGAGGTGAAGAGGAATAGGGAAGCACTCAATTCACGCATGGAGAGCATCAGATACAGCAGTACCGTCGAGGTGATGCCGACCCTCATCAGCGGAACGGTCACCGAAAAGACAGCACGG
>NZ_PJIJ01000015.1:0-864 GCF_002929255.1 Arthrobacter sp. ZGTC212 | reverse complement strand
CTCAGGCGGAGTACTTAATGCGTTAGCTGCGGCGCTGAGATAACCCCAACACCTAGTACTCATCGTTTACGGCGTGGACTACTAGGGTATCTAATCCTATTTGCTCCCCACGCTTTCGTGCCTCAGCGTCAATAACAAGCCAGTAAGCCGCTTTCGCCACAGGTGTTCTTCCATATATCTACGCATTTCACCGCTACACATGGAATTCCACTTACCTCTCTTGCATTCTAGTAATGCAGTTTTCAAGGCGGACCGGAGTTGAGCTCCGGGCTTTAACCTCAAACTTGCAAAACCGCCTACGCACCCTATACGCCCAATAAATCCGGATAACGCTTGCCACCTATGTATTACCGCGGCTGCTGGCACATAGTTAGCCGTGGCTTTCTGGTAAGGTACCGTCAATATAGAGGCATTTCCTACTCTATTTTTTCTTCCCTTACAACAGAGCTTTACAACCCGAAGGCCGTCATTACTCACGCGGCATTGCTTCATCAGACTTTCGTCCATTGTGAAAAATTCCCTACTGCTGCCTCCCGTAGGAGTCTGGGCCGTATCTCAGTCCCAATGTGGCCGATCAACCTCTCAGTTCGGCTACGTATCATCGCCTAGGTGAGCCATTACCTCACCTACTAACTAATACGCCGCATCCCCATCTCATAGTGAACCAAACGGTCCTTTCAATCTTTTCTCATGCGATAATAAGATTCACATGCGGTATTATCTTTCGTTTCCAAAAGTTATCCCCCGCTATGAGGTAGGTTAGATACGTGTTACTCACCCGTTCGCCACTGGGGTGCAAGCACCCCCGTTCGACTTGCATGTATTAGGCATGCCGCCAGCGTTTATCCTGAGCCAGGATCAAAC
>NZ_PJIJ01000014.1:0-882 GCF_002929255.1 Arthrobacter sp. ZGTC212 | reverse complement strand
AGTCAGCAAGGGACTCGTGCGCCCCGTCCTCCTACGCCAGCTGTGCAGCCTGGTCAAGGCCGCAGGGACGCTCCAGGTCCGCAGCGTCTGTGCTTCAACTGCTTCGAGCCCGGGCACTTTGCGGATAAATGCCCGAAGCCAAGGCGTCAGCAAGGCCAAGCGCCTCCCCGCCCCAACAACGGCGGCAAGGACGTCATCCGGGGTCGTGTGAATCACGTGACGGCCGAGGACGTGCTGACAACTCCAGACGTCATCGTTGGTACGTTCCTCGTTCATTCCATCCCAGCTACTATTTTGTTCGACTCTGGAGCTTCCCACTCGTTTATATCTGTGCCATTCGTGGGGAAAAATCAATTGGGGGTAGAAAGGCTTAGAAATCCTCTGCTCATCACCACCCCTGGAGGGGTTATGACAGCAAAGTACTATAGTCCTGCCGTCCCTATAGAAATCCAGGGGATTCCTTTTCCCTCGGACCTGATTCTGCTAGACACCAAGAACTTGGATGTGATCCTTGGGATGAATTGGTTGGCTCAATTCCAAGGAGTAGTGGATTGCGTGAGACGCACTGTCACTCTGTACCGAGGGCCAGAACAACCGGTTGTTTTCTTTGCACCTCCAACCTCTGTCAGAAGTTCAGAACTGCATCAGATAGCACTGTCAGAAATCCCCGTTGTCAAAGAGTTCGAAGATGTGTTCCCAGAAGAACTACCCGGTATGCCGCCCAAGCGAGAGATTGAGTTCCGAATAGATCTTGCTCCAGGAACCACTCCTCTGTTCAAGCGACCCTATCGTATGGCAGCAAATGAACTGGCCGAAGTAAAGAAACAGTTGGAAGAGTTGAAAGAAAAGGGGTACATACGTCCGAGTACTTCCCCGTGGGGT
>NZ_PJIJ01000013.1:0-908 GCF_002929255.1 Arthrobacter sp. ZGTC212 | reverse complement strand
TTTCCCTACATCGCCTATGACAACGGCGGCGGGGCCTTCCTTATCCCCTACCTCGTGGCATTGCTGACGGCGGGCATCCCGCTGCTGTTCCTCGACTACGCCGTGGGCCATAAGTTCCGTGGCTCCGCTCCGCTGGCCTACCGCAGGCTCCACCGCGTTGCCGAGCCGCTTGGGTGGTGGCAGGTTCTGATCTGCTTTGTTATCGCGACCTATTACGCGGTGATCATCGCGTGGTCCCTGATGTACACCATTTTTTCCTTCACGGAAGCATGGGGCGACGACGCCGAGGGCTACTTTTTCGGGAGCTTTCTCAAGGTAGCCGAGGCACCGGGCATCGGTTTCAACTATGTGCCGTCGGTTTTCTTCCCGCTGCTGCTGATCTGGATCGCAGTCATCATCATCATGGTGGCCGGAATCCGTAAGGGCATCTCGCGCGCAAACTCGATCCTGCTCCCGCTGCTGGTGGTGATGTTTGTCCTTCTGGTGGTCCAATCGTTGTTCCTCCCGGGTGCCGCAGAAGGGTTGAACGCGTTCTTCACCCCCGATTGGTCCGCCCTGGCCGATCCGTCCGTCTGGGCTGCGGCCTACGGCCACATCTTCTTCTCACTTTCCGTGGGCTACGGCATCATGGTCACCTACTCCTCCTACCTGAAGCGCAGGACAGACCTCACCGGTTCCGGCATGGTGGTTGCCTTTTCCAACTCCGGATTCGAAATCCTCGCCGGCATCGGTGTTTTCGCGGCTCTTGGGTTCATGGCGCAGGCAGCAGGCACAGGCGTGAACGACGTCGTGACCCAGGGCATCGGCCTTGCCTTCGTCGCATTCCCCACCATCGTGTCCCAGGCACCCTTCGGCGGGCTCATGGGCGTGCTCTTCTTCGGATCGCTGGTGTTCGCGGGGATCACCTC
>NZ_PJIJ01000012.1:0-976 GCF_002929255.1 Arthrobacter sp. ZGTC212 | reverse complement strand
TGTCCATCGACCCCCCGACTTCATCCATCTCCAATCCGTGTACTTTTGTTTATGACTAGACTGAGCCACAAACTAAGCCTTACCCACTAGACATGTGGAAGTACGGTAGTGCTTTGCAACAGAGGCCCGAGCTTTAGTCCTTATAGTGGCCGGGGTGCTACTTCCCACACCTGGCATGCACCCAAACCCCACCGAAAACAGGTTTTAGGGGTTTTGAAAGAGGAAGAGAGGTGTGTGTCCAATTCCAACATAAGCCAACCATTCCATAGTGTCCGAATGATATGAGAATTCCCAAAGTCTAAAGTTATAAAACCACCTAATGTTGCCTAATTAATCAGCGAAGCATCTACCTAAGTTCATACTAGTGGAACCATGCATAGATTACCCACTAGTTGGGGTTTTATTTTCCTATGGTGAACAAGGTGATAATAAACAATAGCAATGATAAGGCTATAACAAGGATTAATAGGGAGTGCTAAATAAAACAGTAATAACGCAAGAACTTAAATAAAGCGTTAATGCAATAATTTAAATCAAAATAATTTTATAAACTGGGATTCAATATGCTCAAGGATGATGTGACTTGCCTTGCTCGCTTTCCCAAACGTCGGCTTCAACTTCCACGAAGAGCGGATCTTCCGAAGCTGCAGCGTCTACACGACCAACGGAAAAGAAAAGGCTTTTACTCTAATAAACTCCATATAACAAGCAGAAACAAAGCACAAAAATGGGTTCTTTACTTCTTAAGGAAAAATTAGAGACTTGAACGGTCCAATTCTGAGTTCAAATGGCCAAGATATGGCCATTTGAAGTTTATATGCTCTTTAAATGGATATTTGCGAATTTCTTCATTTAAATGTTAATTAAAAAATCGGATTTAGTGCGTCAGCCGAGGGAGGGGCGCGCGAACCGGGTCCACGGGAGTGGGGCCCACGGGGCAGCCTCACGGTCCACGGTGGACCGGGTGCACGCGGCG
>NZ_PJIJ01000011.1:0-1207 GCF_002929255.1 Arthrobacter sp. ZGTC212 | reverse complement strand
AATTAGGTAGTATTAACATCAACACTGTTCAACGCTAAAACCACGTTGCAATAGGCCCAACCAAAACCACATGAACTACACCAGTTCATTAAGTCAAATTATTAAGATGAGACTAATCACGGCGAGCTGGTTGACCGCCCAATAACCGCGGGCACGGCTATTCGAATAGTTTTACTCTGATCAGAGGTGTACCACTGTACCCACAAGACACAACCCCACATCATGTCACCATGTGCCTCAATACCACCACGGTACCTCGGAAAGGAGTCGTGACAATACCCCTCGCATAACACAATTCACCACAGTGCACCGTACCTGGATCATAATCACCCCCTTATAAACAAGGCATGGACTCCCCAGCGACCCCCGTGGGCTTATCTCCGCCACTTCTCAGTCTGGTGCTCCGCAATGAACCATGTTATACAAAAGGTAAAGCCGTTGCCCACGCTGGCTTGTGGTTGGCACGGTTAATGTTTCACAACAGTAGCTCGCGAACCGGTCCTTAATTGTCATGAGCACGACTCTCAAAACCATGTGCTCACAACCCACCATTATCAGGTTTTAGTTGGCAAATTAATTAATTAACCAATCATGATTAACCATCATGAGCTATCATTAAGCCATCATTAAATAATAGTGAGTCATAAGTTATCCCAATAGTGTGCTAATGTTTCTAAGCATGGCTAAGCAATCATATCTAATATCTAGCTGAACCAATATATATAAAGCTCAACTAGTCAAGTTATAATAACCCAAGGTATCAAGGAATAAAGTAATCAAGAACAAAAGGGCTATAACAAACAATAGGTTAATTCCAATCAATGACATTCGAAAATAAATGCACAGTTGAAATAAATAAAGAATTTAAATATAGGATCAACATGCTCAAAGGGTTGTTTGGGATCTGTGTGACTTGCCTTGGGCTTCCACAAACGCTTCGGAACCTTCCTCAACGGAAACGCTCTCCTCCGGAACGTCGGAAACTAAAGCAAATAAACAAAATCAACAAAACAGTACAAAAACAAGCATAAACAGTACATGTGGATATTTTTAACATGTAGATCTTGATTTTAGAAAAATTTAGAAACTTGAACCACCTAAAACGGATCTACGGTTATTTAGTTATGATTTTCCGAAGTTTTAATCTATTAGAAAATCGAGAAAAAGGAAAAAGAGAGATGACGTCAGCCCTGGCGATGATGACGTC
>NZ_PJIJ01000104.1:0-500 GCF_002929255.1 Arthrobacter sp. ZGTC212 | reverse complement strand
CGCTCCCGTCCGTCCTGCTGTCCTGGAAGTAGTCCGAGCCCGGCAGGTTCCGCTGGACGCTGAACGCTGCAGACTGCCCGGCCGCTCCCGAAATCACGGCAGCGGCGCCGCGGTAGCCGGCGTCAACGTTGGACACGGCGCCCACCACGAACTTCCGGGCCAGGAACTCGTCCGCCACTGAACGTGCCAGCCCGGGCCGGCTGGTGGAGTTGTACACGTTCAGGTTGATCTGGTCGTTCGGGGTGTAGTCGAACGTTGCGGCCGGGCAGGTGGAGACGGATTCTTCCGCGGGCGCCGCTGCGGGGATTTTCAGCTGCCCGTTGATGATCGCCAACGCCGTGATGATGGCCGCTGCGATGAGGCCCACAAGCAGCACCAGGACAACCCCGTGCAGCACGCGCCGGCGCACGCGGACTGTTTCGTCGGCCTTGGCTGCCCCAAAAGTGGCACGCAGTTCCGGGCCGGTGACGACGTGGTGGCCGTGGAGGACGCTGACGTCC
>NZ_PJIJ01000010.1:0-1916 GCF_002929255.1 Arthrobacter sp. ZGTC212 | reverse complement strand
AAGGTGAAAAGCACCCCGAGAGGGGAGTGAAAGAGATCCTGAAACCATATGCTTACAAGAAGGTAGAGTCCGTTAATGGGTGATACCGTGCTTTTTGTAGAAAGAGCCGGCGAGTTACTATTGCATGCGAGGTTAAGTCGATATAGATGGAGCCGTAGTGAAAGCGAGCCTTAATAGGGCGTTTAGTATGCAGTAGTAGACACGAAACCGGGTGATCTAGCCATGAGCAGGTTGAAGTTAGGGTAAAACCTAATGGAGGACCGAACCAGTATTCGTTGAAAAGACTTTGGATGACTTGTGGCTAGCGGTGAAATTCCAATCGAACCCGGAGATAGCTAGTTCTCCCCGATATATCTTTAAGGATAGCGTTATGTGAATTGTTGTGGAGGTAGAGCACTGAATCTATGATGGCTGCACCTAGCGGTACTGATTAGAATTAAACTCCGAATGCCATAACTTGTGCATAGCAGTCAGAACATGGGTGATAAGGTCCATGCTCGTGAGGGAAACAGCCCAGATCGTCAGCTAAGGTCCCTAAGTGTAAACTAAGTGTGTAAGGATGTGGAACTGCACAGACAGCTAGGATGTTGGCTTAGAAGCAGCCATCATTTAAAGAGTGCGTAACAGCTCACTAGTCGAGTGATTCTGCGCCGAAAATGTACCGGGGCTTAAGTTTACCACCGAAGCTACGGATTGTACGCAAGTACAGTGGTAGGGGAGCGTTCCAAGGGTGATGAAGTCAGACCGTAAGGACTGGTGGAGCGCTTGGAAGTGATTATGCCGGCATGAGTAACGTTTGGAAGTGAGAATCTTCCATGCCGTTTGACCAAGGTTTCCTGGGCAAGGTTCGTCCACCCAGGGTTAGTCAGGACCTAAGGCGAGGCCGACAGGCGTAGTCGATGGACAACAGGTTGATATTCCTGTACCAGTTAATTAGTGATGGAGTGACGGAGAAGGATAGTATATCCCGGGTGCTGGTTGTCCCGGGCTAAGCACAAAGACGGCAACATTGGCAAATCCGTGTTGTATTAACGTTGAAGTGTGATGGGGAGTGAACGGTTCGCCTAGTAACGAAGTATATGACTCCACGCTTCCAAGAAAAGCTTCTAACATTAATAATTAACTGCCTGTACCTAGAACGAACACACGTGGTCAAGGAGAAAATCCTAAGGCAAGCGAGACAACTGTAGCTAAGGAACTCTGCAAAATAACTCCGTAACTTCGGAAGAAGGAGTGCTCATCTTTGATGAGCCGCAGTGAAGAGGGAGGGGCAACTGTTTAACAAAAACACAGCTCTCTGCTAAGTCGCAAGACGATGTATAGGGGGTGACACCTGCCCAGTGCCGGAAGGTTAAGAGGAGAAGTCAGCACAAGCGAAGCTTTGAATTGAAGCCCCGGTGAACGGCGGCCGTAACTATAACGGTCCTAAGGTAGCGAAATTCCTTGTCGGGTAAGTTCCGACCTGCACGAATGGTGTAACGATCTGGGCGCTGTCTCAGCCATGAGCTCGGTGAAATTGTGGTATCGGTGAAGACGCCGATTACCCGCAACGGGACGGAAAGACCCCATGCACCTTCACTATAGCTTAACATTGGAATTGGGTACAGGATGTGTAGGATAGGCGGGAGATGTTGAAGTGGCTTCGCCAGGAGTCATGGAATCAACCTTGAAATACCGCCCTTTCTGTATTCGGTTTCTAACTCGGTTATGCCGAGGACATTGTTTGGTGGGTAGTTTGACTGGGGTGGTCGCCTCCAAAAAGGTAACGGAGGCTTTCAAAGGTAAGCTCAGTACGCTTGGTAACCGTACGCGGAGTGCAATGGCATAAGCTTGCTTGACTGTGAGACCAACAAGTCGAACAGGGTCGAAAGACGGACATAGTGATCCGGTGGTTCTGTATGGAAGGGCCATCGCTC
>NZ_PJIJ01000102.1:0-501 GCF_002929255.1 Arthrobacter sp. ZGTC212 | reverse complement strand
CGGATTTGCGGATGTCTCGATTGCCGATGGCGACGGGCGATCCCTGGCGAGCCTCTTGGTCGCGACGCACGATGCAACAACACCGATCCTCTACCTGACCGGCACCCCCCGCTCACCCGACTTCGAAACTGACCTGCAGCAGGCGGGTCGAGCGATCGATGTGCGCGAGTGTTACCGGATGGTACCGGCTACTCCTGACGATCTCGACGTTATCGAAACACTGACGCCGATGCCGGACGCAATTCTGGTCTATTCTGCGGAAACCGCCCGCCGCCTCGGCGAACTTCTTCAAGCAACCCGTGACCTGCTCGACTGGCAACAGGTGCGCTTCTTATGTCTCAGCGAAAAAATCGCCAGAGCACTCCCCGCAAAAATTCAGCCCAACAGCCAGTGGTCGATGGAACCTCGGGAAGATCAACTGCTTCTTCTGCTTTGATGCAGTGCCGCGTGAAATGGAGCCTCAGGCCTTTCCTTCGCCATGAGGACTGACTAGGTTTACTC
>NZ_PJIJ01000103.1:0-501 GCF_002929255.1 Arthrobacter sp. ZGTC212 | reverse complement strand
CGTCGAAGGCGATCAACTACACGCCCTCTGTCGTTTCTGCAGTCACCCTGCTGCCCTGGACCCCAGCGAAGTAAGAACACCAAACAACGAAGGGGCGCGCAGTGCGTCTGCGCGCCCCACTTTGGAGCACTCTTGTTCACATACATCCTCCGCCGCCTTGGGGCAGGGCTGGTTCTCGTCGTCGTCGTAACAGCGATTACCTTTTTCCTCACCCACGCCGCGAGTATCCCGGTCGCCCAAAATCTGCTCGGACCTTCCGCGTCGGCGGCCCAGGTAGCCAAACTCAACTCTCAACTCGGCCTGGATAAGCCGGTATCTGAGCAATACGTATCCTGGGTCACCGGGGTCTTCGGGGGTGACTTCGGCAGCTCGTACTTCTCCAGCCAACCAGTGGCCGAGGCGATGGCAGCCCGGCTTCCGGTGACGTTGTCTGTTGTGGTTGTGTCCCTGCTGATCACGCTCATCATCAGCGTTGTCCTTGGCATCGCCGCTGCGGCCAGG
>NZ_PJIJ01000101.1:0-503 GCF_002929255.1 Arthrobacter sp. ZGTC212 | reverse complement strand
AAACTACCTCCATCTTGGAGAAGTTTCGGTACTGCACTCAATCACAAGAGACAGGAATACTCCGTTGAGGGGTTGATAGCGTCTCTTGATGTTGAGGAGAAAGCTCGGGAAAAAAATGTTGCGTCTAAGGGCGATGGTGGGCAGTCCAGTGCCAATGTTGTGCACAAGGCCCAGAACAAGAGCAAGGGGAAATACAAAGCTCAATAGACCACAAACTTCAAGAAGCAGAAGAAGAACAATAACAATCCTAATCAGGATGAGAGGACTTGCTTTGTGTGTGGCCAACTTGGTCATCTGGCTAGGAAGTGTCCACAGCGCAAGGGGATGAAGGCACCTGCAGGGCAGACTTCTAAGTCTGCTAATGTGACTATTGGTAACACTGGAGATGGAAGCGGGTATGGTAATTTACCTATTGTTTTTTCAGTTAATCAGTCTACTAATTGGTGGGTTGATACTGGGGCCAATGTACATGTTTGTGCTGACATCTCATTGTTTTCTTCTTA
>NZ_PJIJ01000100.1:0-504 GCF_002929255.1 Arthrobacter sp. ZGTC212 | reverse complement strand
GTCAAAGGTGGAGAAGAAGGAAGAGAAGAATAACCTGGTCTCAAATCAGTAATTTTCAGTGACTACAATTTTAGGCCCATTTGGTTGGACTATTATCGTAACAACTTTCTCATTTTCTGTTAGTATATTTCGTAAACTGCTACTTCCTCCGTTTCACAATGTAAGTCATTTTAGCATTTCCCACATTCATATTAATGTCAATGAATCTAGACATATATATCTATTTATATTCATTAACATTAATATGAATATGGAAAATGCTAGAATGACTTACATTTGTGAAACGTAAAAAGTAGTTCAAGTTGCATAATTTCCAAAAAAAAAAAAATCTGAAGTTGCATGGACAAGTGTACAACAAGCTATAGCTGATGCTTTTGTGGTGGCTAATTAAGCTTGTATGTTAGCTTTGACCAATGAAGAGTGCTTATAAGTTAAAATACATTATATAGGCAGCTCATATGGTTTAACTATATAGGCAATGTTGCATTGCATGTATATATGTTT
>NZ_PJIJ01000099.1:0-505 GCF_002929255.1 Arthrobacter sp. ZGTC212 | reverse complement strand
GTCCGGCCGATGAAGGGCCCGGTCGAGCGCGCCACCGGAGAAGCCAGAACCACCTGCACGTCCACGTAGATCGAAGGAAAGATTGTCGCCATCGCAGCCGTTAGCGCATACGGAAGACGCCGCGCACCGACACCGTTGACGAGCATCGACACCATCTTCTTGAAGGCGCCCATCGCATGGAGCATCGCCCCGATGAGCACGCCGAAGCCGGTGCGCAGGCCCACCTCACCCATGATTGCACCGAAACCGGTGGTGATCGCCACGATCGTCGCCGTGAAACCGACACCGGTCGCGAGGCCAAGGTAGAGCGAACCGATGATCAGCGAGATCACCGGGTCAACCTTGACCTTGATGATGAGCAGGACGATAACGACGATGGCTATCACGGTGTGAAGGGCGATCATTGCCCGCTCCTGCCGATAAGGGGAGTCAACTGGGACTAAGGTACCTCAACGAGTTCCTGCATAGAACAGGTATCGAAATGCCATGCGTCCTGATGGGTTGC
>NZ_PJIJ01000098.1:0-505 GCF_002929255.1 Arthrobacter sp. ZGTC212 | reverse complement strand
CGCTGATCCGCTGCATCGAAGCCAATGGCGGTGAGGTCATCGCCGAAGTGGATGTGTCCGCCATCGAAACCAGGGGCGGTCGGGCCGTTGCCGTGCGCACCCACGACGGCCGCCGCTTCGAGGCGCGCGATGCCGTGATCGGCGGTATCCATCCGCACCTGTTGCGTAGCTACCTGGAGGATGCCGATGTGGCGCCGCAGGTTTTCGAGCGCGCGGAACGCACCACCACGTCGCCCTGCGCATGCATCACCATCCACGCCTCGCTACATGAGAAGCTGCGCTTCAAGGCAGGCGATCATGTTGACAAGGCGGCCTTCGTGGAATTGCTGCCGGTCAGCGAGGCGCGTTTCCGCCGTTCCTTCGATGATGTCCGCTACGGCGAACTGCCCAGGGATCCCCTTCTCGCCCTGGTCTCGCCGACCAACCTCGACCCCAGCCGCGCGCCTGCCGGCAAAGCGACCATGCACGCCTGGGCCTACTCCCCGTTCACCATCGGCAATCATCC
>NZ_PJIJ01000097.1:0-506 GCF_002929255.1 Arthrobacter sp. ZGTC212 | reverse complement strand
ATGCGATGTGACATCTTTTGGTACTCCACGGAGCTTGAGGCTTGGATGATCTCGATAGACCAAGCTGTCGATGACGATGATGGTTCCGATCTAGTCGGAAGATGTGCTTGGACAGGTTGGATCTCCCCGAAAGCCGAAGTCGTCGAGTAGCTTGTTGTTGAAGAATCCATCTCCTAAACCCATCTCGTCGAAATCCTGAAGCACCAAAATCCCTCTACCTGGCGCGCCACTGTCGACGTTTGATGTCGCAATTCTGGTATTTGCATAGTATGGGGATCATCGGTGCTAGAATATACGCGAGACTGAGGTGAAAGAGACGGAGACAAGGATTTTTATACAGGTTCGGGCCCCTGAGTTGTCAGGTAATAACCCTACATCCTGTTGGCCGGAGCCAGTATTGCTTTTATTCACCATAATCACACCAGTACAATATTTGGGTAGCGTAACTAACTGTTGTCGATATGACGGTCTGAAGGTCTGACTCGTAGTTGATAACAGGGTAGCCT
>NZ_PJIJ01000096.1:0-511 GCF_002929255.1 Arthrobacter sp. ZGTC212 | reverse complement strand
CAACCGAGCACGGCGCCCAAAAATACCGTCACTCCCGGCGTCTCCGCCAGCGCTGGCCAAGCCGAGTCCGCGGCCCCCGCAACGCCGGGCACGCCCGTCGGCGACTCGAAATACAGCCCGTTCTCCGGCAAGAAAATCGATGACCGCACCTGGCAGTTCAGTACGGCCATGAATGCCCCCAAAAAAGCCACAGTGAGGGCATTGGCGGCAAGCGGTGAGGTACTCGCCGCCCGCGAGGTGGATCTGACCTGGACCCGGGTCGGAGGGAGCGAACAATGCGGCGGCCCCTCCACAACAGGGCCCATCCCGCTGGCACTGTAGCCGGCCCTGGCCTGCCACCCCTGCCGTTTCGATTGGTGCGCGCGACGGCGGTGTACAACGCAACAAGGCCGGAAACGCAACGCTGCTTGGGCAGGGCTGTGGTTCAGGGTTTGCCGAAGTCTGGCCTGCCCGGCTGGTCTGCAGCAGGGTCCAGCTCCTGGAAGAGCGTCACTTGAAGGCCGGCCGGTGG
>NZ_PJIJ01000095.1:0-514 GCF_002929255.1 Arthrobacter sp. ZGTC212 | reverse complement strand
GATCAGACCGGCGTGTTCGGCCTGGGCGATGAATGCCGCTGGAGTGAGTAGACCGCGCAGCGGGTGCTGCCAGCGCACCAGCGCCTCGGCGCCAATGATGCCTTCGGTCTGCTCCAGCTGCGGCTGGAAATTGAGTATGAATTCGCCGTTCTTCAAGCCCAGGCGAATCTCTTCCTCCAGACGCAACCGTTCCTGCACGGCCAGCTGCATGCGCGGATCGAAGAAGCGCAGGGCGTTCTTGCCGGAAATCTTCGCTTCGTACATCGACATGTCGGCGCGCTTCATCAGCTCGTCGCTGCTGCTGGCTTCGGCACCGAACAGCACCACGCCGATACTGGCGCTGCTGTACAGCGCGAGATCGGCCAGGCGATACGGCCGGTCCAGTGAGTTCAGTAGCTTCATGCCGATGTGCTCGGCCTGGCCCGCTGCGCGTAGCGGGTCATCGCCGAGGTTTTCCAGCATCACCACGAACTCGTCGCCACCCAGTCGCGCCACCGTGTCGCTGGCGCGCACC
>NZ_PJIJ01000094.1:0-516 GCF_002929255.1 Arthrobacter sp. ZGTC212 | reverse complement strand
TTCCACTTGGCCTCAAGTTCCCGCAGCGCGCCCATGACGGTGTAGGCGGCGTCTATGGCGTTGAAGCCCGACGCCATTTCCCGCACGTGGGTCGGTTTGCCGGATACGCGCACCCGGAACCAGATCACCCCCACGTTCGCCCGCACCAGCATGTTCTCTTCCGGCTCCGGGATGATGACGGCATCCGCCGTATATCCGCGCTGCAGCGCAGCCAGCGACCCATTACCCGTGCACTCCTCCTCCACAACGGACTGGAAGTGGATGGTTGAGGCCGGCGTGAGCCCGGCTGCCCGGATCGCGTCGAACGCGAAGAGGTTGGCAGCGAGTCCGGCCTTCATATCACCGGCCCCGCGGCCGTACATCCAGCCGTCCTTCATCGCGGCATCCCAAGGGCTGCGTTCCCACGTCTCCTCAGGGCCGGTGGGCACCACGTCGATATGCCCGTTCAGGATCAGCGAGCGGCCCTTTTCCTCCGGCGGAGTGTAGGTACCCACCACGTTGGTGAGGTCCCCGAAG